>CAIZNI010000072.1 GCA_903934295.1 uncultured beta proteobacterium | reverse complement strand
TTTGCGGCCCTCGCGCAGCACGAAGCGCAACTGATCGTCGTTCAGCCAGGTCACCTGCGCGGGCTTGAGCTGCACGCCGTCGAGTTCCAGGCCGTGCTGCAGCCGTTTCAGGCCGGCCTCGGACAGGTGGCCTTCGACGCGAACGAGATATTCCTTTTCGACCGCCGAGTCACTGCCGATGAGCGTCTTGGCAACCCGTCCGTCCTGGGTGAACACCAGCAGGCCGGTTGAATCGATGTCCAGGCGGCCAGCCGGCGCGAGCCCGCGCAGATGGCCCGGCTTGAAGCGGATCGGCGACGGATCGGCGGCCCAGCGGTTCTGCGGCCGGATCAGCACCACCGCCGGTTCGTAGCCATCTTCGGCCTGACCGGAGACGTAACCGATCGGCTTGTTCAGCAGGATGGTGACCTGTTCGTCCTGATGCTGCGATGCCGCCCGGTCGACCTCGATGCGGGCCGTCGTCGGCACGCGCGTACCCAGCGCGGTGACGATCTGGCCGTCGACCTTCACCCATCCGTTGCCGATCCATTCATCGGCTTCGCGCCGAGAACACAGCCCGAGTTCGCTCATCCGCTTGGAAAGCCTCGGATCGTCCGGGTTCGCGTGGGTGGAGGGGCGCTCGGGGTCGGCGCTGCGGGGCGATGCGGCCAGCAGGCCGCGACCGGCCTGCGTCGACGCGGCCCGGCGCTGTCCGGGCTGATCCGGTGGACGGCGCAGCCCGACCGGTCCCGATCCGGACCGTCCCGATGACCCAGCCGGTCCCGATGGCTTCGAGGGCTCCGATGGCCCCGATCGCGCGGGTAGCCCGATTGTTCCGGCACGGCGAACGATGGGAGGCGCCATCTCAGTTCCCCGCCGGCTCGGCGGCCGAATCGATGATCGAAAATTGCAAGCCCGCGCGCGCCTGCAGGCGGTGCGCCAGCGTCATTCCCATCGCGGCGCCCGGCGTCCAGACGCCCCCGGCCGTCTTCGACCGATCGACCTCGTCGAGCAGGCAAAGCGCGCTCTCGGCCACCAGCTTCGAGGTTGAGCCGTATCCCGGGTCGCGGTCGCCCTCGACCCGGGCGCTGAGAACGCGCCCGTCGGCGGTCTCGCCGGTGAACAGCAGCTCATACCGTCCGGTCTCCCGTTCATGGGCGCTCGGCCCTTCGCCGGGCTTGGGCAGCACGAAGCGGCGCAACAGCGCCCGGGTCGGTGCAAAGCCCAGCAGCGCTGCCTGCACCCGAGCACGGCGCACCAGCGCCCTGGCCCGCCGTTCGCCGGCCGGCCCCTCGCCGGTGAGCATGCGTTCGTCGTAGCGGAAGTCGCGACCCCAGGGGTGCCCGAGCAGGGCATGGGTGCGGTGCACATTCTTGGTGTTGATCGAGGCCATGATGAAGGGTCCGCTCCAGGCACCGGTGCGCCCGTCGCGCGCGGCAGCCTCGCCATCGGGTTGGGCCGGGCCCCGAAAACCCGGGGTCAACGCGAACGGATCGGCCAGCACCCGAGCCAGCGCCGGGTCCCCGGCCACCTGTTCGAGGCTGGCCAGCAGGCTGGCGGCGGTTCCGCCCGAAAAGCCGCCCTTCATCACGCGGACCCGGGCGCTCACCCGGACCAGCGGCGCCCCGAAGCGCTGCTGCGCCTGCGTCTGCAGGAACACCACGCCCAGGTCGAAGGGAATCGAGTCGAAGCCGCACGAGAAGACGATCCGCGCGCCGCTCGCGCGGGCCGGCGCGTCGAGCCGTTCGATCATCTGCCTCATCCAGAGCGGCTCTCCGCACAGATCGAGGTAGTCGGTGCCGGCGTGCGCGCAGGCGGTCGCGAGCGCTTCGCCGTGCCGAAGATAGGGTCCGACGGTGGTGATGACCGCCCGCGTCTGTGCGACCAGACTCGCCAGCGCGCGCGGGTCCGACGCGTCGGCCACCCGCAGCGGCAGGCTCGCCGGCGCCCCGATGCGGTCGCGGATTCCGGCCAGCTTCTCGCCACTGCGCCCGGCGATCGCCCAGGACAACGCACCGCCCACGCCATGCGCGGTGTTCAGGTGCTGCGCCACCAGGCGCCCGGTGAACCCGGTGGCACCGAAGACGATCAGGTCGAATGGCCGGGTCATCGCTGCGCGCCCTGACCGACATCCGGATCTGGGGTGCCCGTGTCCCCGACCCGCCGCGCGGTCGCCGCGTCATTGTCCAGGCTGACCACGATTGCGGCATTGGCGATGAGGATGGCGTCGACGCCGTCGGTGCCGGGAATCTCGAGCCCGCCCAGGATGGCGGTCACGGTCACCGTGCCATAGGGCAGTTCGGCCGCCACAACCGCGATGTCCACCGTTTCGGGATGCGGCACGCCGATGGTGACGTCGACGTGCATGTCGTGAGCGGTCTTGCCCAGCAGGCGGAAGAACCCGAGGCTGCTGTGGCGAATGGCGTCGGACACGGCCCGGCACGCCGCCTTGGTGGCGTCGCCGCCATGGACATCGACCCCCATGCCCATTTCGGTGACGCAGCGCACGCGCGTCACGACGCGTCCCTGCCGTGCCGGCACCGGGGCCGGCTCACAGGACGCACCCGTGGTGCGCCGACGAAACCAGCCGGATGTACTTGTCGTGGACCGATCCGCGCCGCACCCGTCCGGACAGATCGGGAGCCCGCCAGTCGGCCATGCGGCGCGCGATCTCCTCGTCCGCAACCAGCAGGTTCAGCGTGCGCGCGCCCGGGTCGATGACGATGGTGTCGCCGTCGCGAACCGCCGCGATCGGCCCGCCACGCGCGGCTTCCGGCGAAATGTGGCCGATCAGGATGCCGTGGGAGACGCCGGAGAACCGGCCGTCGGTGATCAGCGCGACATCCTCGGCCAGACCGCGCCCCTGCAGCTGGATGGTGAGCATCACCATCTCGGGCATGCCGGGCCCGCCGACCGGGCCGACGTTGCGCACCACCACCACCTGGCCGGCCACGATCTCGCCGGCCCGGATCGCCTTCATCGTGTCCGCCTCGGATTCGAAGACACGGGCGATGCCGCGGAACTGCCCCTTCTCCAGTGTCTTGCCCGACAGCTTGAGCACGCAGCTTTCGGGGGCCAGGTTGCCGGTGAGCACGCTGATGTGGTTGTTGGGCGGCGCGATCGGGCGGGCGATCGGAAAGACCACGTCCTGGGCGCCGAGCTGATCGAGCGTGGGCACCGCATCGAGGTTCTCGGCGAGCGTGCGGCCGGTCACCGTCATCACATCGCCGTGCAGCAGACCGTGGCGCAGCAGCTCCTTCATCACGATCGGCACGCCGCCCAGCGCGTGCAGGCTGGCCATCGCATAGCGGCCGTGGGGCTGAAGATTGACCAGCAGCGGTATCCGCTCGCCGACCTGCTGGATGCGCTCGATGGTGATCGGCACCTGCGCCTCGCGGGCGATCGCCAGCAGATGCAGGTACATGTTGGTGGATCCGCCCATCGCATAGACGGTGACGATCGCGTTCTCGAAGGCCCGCTCGGTCATGATGTCGAGCGGCCGGATGCCCGCGGCGATCAGGCGATACAGCGCATCGACGGACGCATGCGCCTGGGCGCGCACGTCCTCATGGATGTCGCTGGCGGCGTCGTGGTCGGCCGGGTGCGAGGCGCCGCGCGGCAGCATCATGCCGATCGCCTCGGCGATGGTGCTCATGGTGTTGGCGGTGAACATCGCCCCGCAGGTGCCGCTGCCCGGCATCACATTGCGTTCGAGTTCGAGCAACTCCTCGGCCGAGATCCGCCCGGCCTCGCGGGCCGCCCTGCCCTCCGCGTAATCCATGATCGTCAGGTTCGTGCCTTTGCTCGCCCACGGCTCGAAGGCCACCCGGCCCGGCGAGCTGGTGCCCGGGTACAGCACGAGCCCGAACGCGTTGGTGCGCGCCAGCGGCATCAGGGCGGCGGCGCCGGTCTTGTCGCAGCCCGAGATCACGATCATCGCCTCGCCGTGATGCGCGTAATGGCCGATCTCGAAGCAGTCGGCCACCACGTCGCGCGACACCAGGCTGTAGCCGGCGGTCGGGGTCCCCTGGGTCAGCGCGTCGGAGACCGCGGGGGCGCCGACGATCAGGCCCTGGCCGCCGCGTGCGTCGAGGATTTCGACCAGCAGGTCGCCGATGGTGCGCACCCGGTTGTTGCAGCGGTGGGCGTTGGTGTAGGCGCTGGCGATCGTCACCACCGCATTGGTGCGGGCCGCGCGGTCCGGCTCGAAGCCGGCAGCCCGCAGTTCGACCCGGGATTTCTTCCAGAAAATGCTGCTGTCTTGTGCCATCGGTGGTGTCTCCTGAGGGCGGCCGGTCAGTCGTCCGCGGCCGCGTCGAGGCCGGGGAACAGCACCTCGGTGAAACCGAAGCGGCTGAAATCGCGCACCCGCATCGGGAAGAGCTTGCCGATCAGGTGATCGCACTCGTGCTGGACCACCCGGGCGTGGAAGCCCTCGGCCTCGCGTTCGATCAGGCGCCCCTGGGCGTCATGGCCGCGGTAGCGGATTCGCCGGTGGCGCGGCACCATCGCGCGCAGCCCCGGCACTGACAGGCAGCCTTCCCAGCCGTCCTCCAGCGTGTCATCGAGCGGCTCGATCACCGGGTTGATGAGCACCGTGCGCGGCACCGGCGGGGCGTCGGGGTACCGCACGCTGCGGGCGAATCCGAAGATCACCACCTGCTGGTCGACCGCGATCTGTGGCGCGGCCAGGCCGGCGCCGTCGGCCGCTGCCATGGTGTCGAACAGGTCGTCGACAAGGGTTCGCAGCGCCGGCGTGTCGAATTCGAGCACCGGTTGGGCGATGCGCAGCAGGCGGGGGTCGCCCATCTTGAGGATGGTGTGGATGGTCATGGCGGGAGGGGGCTGAGGGTCGGCGCACCGGCGGGTCGGTCTGTCCGGGTTTCGTGCGTGCGATATTACCGCCAACGGATCGCCGGGGCCGGGATCGAGGTGGCCAGTCTTCTGTCCCGCCTTGACCGCGCCCGGCAGATGCCAGCACCATCGCACCCGCCGGCGCCGCCACACCCGCTGGCGCCGCCACACCCGCCAGCGCCGACGCCCCTGCCGGCACCGATACACCCCATTCGATCTGTTACGGAGTCAGCCATGCTGCCGCTCACCGGTTACGCCGAACGCCTGTCCGCCCGACCGGGAGAGACGCTTCGGTTCCATGTCGCCAATGCCACTGGCGCCCCCGTCGTCGCCAGCGTGGTGCGGGTTCGCTGTGCGGATCCCAACCCCGAGATCGGTGGCGTCGACACCGAGCCGGTGGCCATCGCCGTCACCACCCTGACCGAGCCGGCGCCGCAGGGGGTTCCCAATGGCTCCTATGGCGTGCTCGGCAGCGCCGGGCTGCTGAGCGGGGTCAGTGACTGCACGTTCTCGATCCGGATCCAACCGACGCTGGCCCTGGCGCGCCGCCAGGTCGTCCTGTCCTGCCTCGATGAGGGCGGGCGCGGCATGGAGCTCGAACTGACGCCAGCACTCACGCTGCGTGCCTCGATCGGTACTGCTGGCGGCACGGCGGTCATCGAGACCGGGTCGCCGGTGTCGCTCCACGCCTGGGCCCAGGTCACGCTGACCGTCGATTCCACCGGGGGGGCGCTGCACCTGTCGGTCATTGCCCTGGGCGTCCCGGCAGCGACCGAGTCGGTCTCGATCGCACTGACGGCGCCTGCGCTCCTGGATGCCGGGTCACGCCGACTGAGCCTGGCCAGTGCCAGCGACAAGGCGCCGGTGGACACCTTCAACGGCCGGCTGGAACATCCTGTGCTGGTTTCACGCGCCCTGCGCGGTGAGCCCGCGGATCTGGCGGCGACGCAAGCCCCCATCGAAGGCTGCCTCGGCGCCTGGGATTTCTCGCGGGAAATGCACACCCAGCGACTGGTCGACACCGGTCCTGGCCAGCACCACGGCGAACTCGTGAACACGCCCACGCGCGCGGTGCGCGGCGCGCGCTGGACCGGGCAGGAGCACTGCTTTCGCCATGCGCCGAACGAGTACGGCGCGATTCATTTCCACGACGATGACCTGGACGACTGCCGCTGGCCGGCCACGCACGCCATCACGCTGCCCGATGGGCTCGCCTCGGACGCCTACGCCCTGATCCTGAAGGCGGGCGAGGTCGAGGAAAACATCCCCTTCTTTGTCGTGCCGCCCCGGGGCAAGGCCCACGCGAAGATCGCGGTGCTGGTGTCCACCTTCACCTACACCGTCTACGGCAACCACGCCCGGCCGGAGTGGATGACCGATCCGCGATGGCGCGAAGCGCACATCGCTCAGACCCGGGCCTGGCATGCGTATCCCTACAACCCCGGCGAGCATCGGGACTATGGGCTCTCGACCTACAACTATCACACCGACGGGTCGGGGATCGGACTGGTCAGCTGGCGCCGCCCGATGCTCAATCTGCGCGTGGGCTATTTCACCTATCCCTACCCGGAAATCCGCGGCTCGGGCTTGCGCCACTATCCGGCCGACAGCCACCTGCTGATGTGGCTCGCCCATCAGGGCCATGCGGTCGATCTCATCACCGATGTCGAACTGGATCGCGAAGGCGCGGCGCTGCTCGAGCCCTATCACGTCGTGGTCACCGGCTCGCATCCCGAATACCACACCACCCAGATGCTCGACGCCCTGCAAAGCTATCGCGACACCGGCGGGCGGCTCGTCTATCTGGGCGGCAACGGCTTCTACTGGAAGATCGCGCTCGACCCGTCGCGCGAGGGCATCGTCGAGATCCGGCGCGGCGAAGGCGGCATCCGCGCCTGGGCCGCCGAGCCCGGCGAGTACTACAACCAGTTCGATGCCCAGTACGGTGGCCTGTGGCGGCGCAACGATCGCCCGCCCCAGAAGCTGGTCGGCGTGGGCTTTACCGCTCAGGGCAATTTCGTCGGCTCCCACTACCGGATCAATCCGGCGGCGCGCACCGATCCGCGGGTCAGCTGGATCTTCGACGGGGTGACCGCCGACACCGTCGGCGGCGAGGGATTTTCGGGTCACGGGGCGGCCGGCTTCGAGCTCGACCGTGTCGACAAACGGCTGGGTTCACCGGCCAACGCGGTGGTGGTCGCCGCCTCCGAGGACCACCCACCCGAGGCCCCCTGGATGCTGGTGCCCGAGGAGCAGCTCACGCACATCACCACCATCCCGGGCCAGACGCACAAGCAGCTGATCCGGGCCGACATGACCTATTTCGACTGCCCGGGCGGCGGCGAGGTCTTCTCGGTCGGCTCGATCACCTTCTGCGGGTCACTGCCGGTGAATCACTTCGACAACGACATCTCGCGCATCCTGGACAACGTGCTGCGGCGATTCAGCCGCTGAACCGGGCGTCTTACTGCTGCTCGATGCGCGCCTCGCGGATTGCCTTTTCCCATTTGGCGGTCTCGAGGCGATTGCGCTGGCCCAGCGCCTCGGGCGTGCCCGGCTCGACACTGAAGCCATTGGGTTCGAACTTGTCGAGCACTTCCCGGTTGCCGGCTGCGGCATTGACCGCCTGGTTCAGGCGAAGGATCGCGTCGCGCGGCGTCCCGGCCGGTGCGAAGATCGCGAAGTAGGCGGTCAGCTCATAGTCCTTCAGACCGAGTGCCTCGTTGACGGTGGGCAGCTCCGGTACCGCCGGCGAGCGACGCAGTGAGGTGACAGCCAGGCCGCGGATCCGGCCGCCCTTGTACTGGGGCACGGTGACCGCGAAGTCGGCGGTGAACATCATCACCTGGCCGCCGATCAGGTCGGTCATCGCCGCGGGGCCGCTCTTGTAGGGGACCGGGTTCATCCGGATGCCGGCCATGCTGGCGAGCATTTCGGAGGACACCTGCTGCGAGGTGCTCGCATAGGCGAAGTTCACCTGCCCGGGCCGCGCCTTGGCGAGATCGACGAAATCCTTGAGCGTCTTGGCCGGCACGTCGTTGTTCACCGCGATCATCAGCGGCACCGACCCGATGTAGGCGACCGGCGCGAACGCGGTGTCCTGATCGTAGGGCAGCTTCTTCATCAGGAACTTCAGCGCCGCGTTGGTGCTGTTGGTGCCCACCAGGATCGTGTAGCCGTCAGCGGGCGACTTGGCGACCGCGTCGGCGCCCAGCATCCCGTTGACGCCGGGCTTGTTCTCGATGATGACCGGCTGACCGAGTGTTTGCGCCATCTTTTCGGCGAAGGCGCGCGCGATCTGGTCGGTGGCGCTGCCCGGCGCGAAAGGCACGATGGCGCGGATCGGTTTGGTCGGAAAGGTCTGCGCGAAGGCAGTCGCGCTGCAAAGCAGCGCGGTGGCGAAGACGGCAAGGCGGCGTTGAATGGCGTGCACGGCGGATGACCTGTCGGTGGTGAACGGGAAAACGGATGAAGTCTGACATGACGCAGCGCCATGGCGAGCACCGCTGTCGGGGCGAAGGGAGCGTTGCGCGCCCGCTTCGCCGTGGCGGCCTATTCGGGTGCGTAACCCGCCTTTCTCATCATTTCCGCGAAAGACTGGACCAGCGCGGTCTGTCGCGTTGCGAACTCGGCCGGTCCCGAGGTCATGACATCCAGACCGGTGTTGTACAGCTTTTGCTTGAGGTCGGGCGACTCGGTGCAGGCTTTCAGTTCCTGGCTCCAGGCGTCGACCAGGCCCTGGGGCATGCCGGGCGGGCCGTAGAAACCGTAGAAACCCTCATAACCGAGCGACGGGTAGCCGAGCTCGGCGACGGTGGGCAGATCGGGCGCGAAGGGCAGCCGGCGCGAGGCGCTGAGCGCGATGATCTTCACCTTGCCGGCCTGGTGGTGAGTCAGGAAGTCGGTGAGACCGCCACAGCCGGCGCTGATGTGGCCGCCCATCAGGTCGGCCAGCAGCGGCGCGGCCCCCTTGTATCCGACCGCCTCCAGCGGACTGCCGATGGCGTTGCCCAGCAGCACACCGAAGAAGTGCGTGTTGCTGCCCAGCGCGGTGGTGCCGAAGTTGCGCTTGTCGGGATTGCGCTTGAGCCAGTCGTTGTACTCCCGCAGGCTGGACAAGCCGAGCTTGGGCGACAGCACATAAACCGTCGAGGTCAGACCGGTGAGCCCGATGGGCGTCAGGTCCTTGTCCAGCGAGAAGCCCGGCGCCTTGCGCGTCACGGTCAGCGCCACGGTCGTGGCCGCGGTGCCGTACATGATCACGCTGCCATCCAGGGGTGCCTTGCGCAGCGCGTCGATCGCGATCACGCCGCTGGCGCCGGCACGGTTTTCGACAATCACATTGGCGCCGGTGCGTTCACGCAGCTTCTCGCCGATGTATCGGGCCATCACATCGGTGCCCCCGCCGGCGGGAAAGCCGACCAGAATGCGCAGGGTTCCCCCGGGGATCTTCTGTGCCCTCGCCAGGGTCGGGACAATGCCCGCGAGCGCGGCCAGGCTGGCCGATTGCAGGAGCTTGCGCCGATCTGATCTGACTGACATGTTCGAAATCTCCCCGATTCGATGGACAGCGCTTGCGCGCCCTGGCGGCGCTCTACTGCGCGCCGTCTTCGTGGCCGGGAGGATACCCGATGGGTTTCATGCCGTACCAGCGAGGTCCCGCTGGCGCCGTCGTCCGGCCGGCCAGCGCAGCGGATTCCAGTAAAGTCCGGCGAGTCTCGCGGTCGCTTTCTGCGATCCCCCACCCCATTTGCGCGCCCGGTCGCGCCGGAAGGACTCCATTGGCCGAATTGCGCAACCTGGTGCTGGTGCTGGGCGATCAGCTCGATCTCGACGCATCGGCCTTCGATGGCTTTGAGGCGGACCGGGATGTCGTCTGGATGGCCGAGGTCGACGAGGAGTCCACCCATGTGACGTCGAGCCAGCCGCGCATCGCGATCTTCCTGGCGGCGATGCGCCACTGCGCCGTCGCACTGCAAGCGGCGGGTCGCCCGCTTCACTACGTCCGGCTCGATGCGCCCGACAACCGCGGCAGTCTCGCCGCGCAGTTGCAGGCCGACATCGAGCGGCTGCGGCCTGACGCACTCGTGATGACCGCGCCCGGTGACTGGCGTGTGCTCCAGGCGATCCGCGCGCTGGCCCAGGCGCTCGGCCTGCCGCTGGAGGTGCGCGAGGACCGCCATTTCCTGGTGAGCGTGCGCGAGTTCGCCGCCCATGCGCGCGGGCGCAAGTCGCTGCGGATGGAGTATTTCTATCGCGAGCAGCGCAAGCGTCTGGGCATCCTGATGCAGCCCGATGACGCGGGCGCGCCGCTGGGCGGGCAATGGAACTTCGATGCCGACAACCGGGAGGCCTTCCCCGCCACCGGTCCCGGTGCCCTGCCCCCGCGCAGCACCGTCGAGCCCGACGCGATCACGCGCGAGGTGATCGCGCTCGTCCAGACCCGGTTCGCCCACCACCCGGGGCGTCTGGCCGGCTTTGCCTGGCCGGTCACGCGCGCTCAGGCGTTGCAGGCGCTGGCCGATTTTGTCCGCGCACGCCTGCCGCTTTTCGGGCGCTATCAGGACGCGATGTGGCCGGGCGAACCCTGGCTCTATCACGCCCATCTGTCAGCCGCGCTCAACCTCAAGCTGCTGAACCCGCGCGAGGTGGTCGCGGCGGCGGTGGCCGCCCATTCGGCGGGCCACGCGCCGCTGGCCAGCGTCGAGGGCTTCGTGCGCCAGATCATCGGCTGGCGCGAGTATGTGCGCGGCATCTACTGGACGCAGATGCCCGGTTACCTGGAACTGAACACGCTGGGCGCCGATCAGGACCTGCCCGACTGGTACTGGACGGGCGCCACCGACATGGCTTGCCTGCGGGACGCGATCGGGCAGACGCTCACCCACGGTTACGCCAATCACATCCAGCGGCTGATGGTGACCGGACTGTTTGCGCTGATGCTGGGTGTGGCGCCGCGCCAGGTGCACGCCTGGTACCTGGCGGTCTATGTCGACGCGGTGGAATGGGTCGAACTGCCCAACACGCTGGGCATGAGCCAGTATGCCGACGGCGGACTGATGGGCAGCAAGCCCTACATCGCCACCGGCAAGTACATCGAGCGCATGAGTCCGCACTGCAAGGGCTGCCGCTATGACCCGGCCCTGCGCAGCGGCGCGCAGGCCTGCCCGTTCACCACGCTGTACTGGGATTTTCTTGCTCGCCACGAGACGGCCATGGCAAAGAATCCGCGCATGTCGCTGCAGGTGAAGAACCTGGCGCGGATGACCGACGTTCAACGCCAGGCGGTGGCCGAGCGCGCCGGCGCGATTCGTCGCGGCGAGGTCGGGACGGCGTCTCATGGATGAGTCGTTCATCCCCACCCCGGGCGCCGCCCATGCGCGCATCGCCGCGGTCCGGCCCGCGGCCTACGCCCGCACGCGCAATGCGATCGACGGGGCGGTCAGCACGCTGTCGCCCTACATCACCCACGGACTCGTGTCCCTGACCGAGGTGCTGGCCGGCGTGGCCGCGCGCCACGAACTCTCGGTGCAGCACAAGTTCGTGTTCGAGCTGGGCTGGCGCGCGTACTTCCGCCACGTCTGGGCGCACTGCGGCGACGGCATCCTGCAGTCGCTGCACGAGGGGCCCCTGCCCGACTCGGCCTACGCCACCGAGCTGCCGGCCGACATCCGCGAGGGTTGCACCGGCGTGCCGGTGATCGACCAGGCGGTGCGGGCGCTGTACGCGACCGGGATGCTGCACAACCATGCCCGGATGTGGCTGGCCAGCTATGTGGTCCATGTCCGCAAGGTGCACTGGCGATGCGGGGCGGACTGGCTCTACGGCCACCTGCTCGATGGCGACCTGGCGAGCAACCACCTGTCCTGGCAATGGGTGGCGGGGACCGGCAGCCACAAGCCCTATCTGTTCAATGCCGAGAACGTCGCCCGTTACGCACCCGAGTCCTGGCACAGCCCGGGCAGCGTGATCGACACGTCCTATGAGGCGCTCGACCGGCTGGCGCGTACGGCGCCGACCGTGCGTGCGTCGACCGGCCGTGCGCCGACCGACCGTGCGCCGACCCCGGCGTCGTCGGGTGAGGCGCCGCGACTGCTGGGCGTGCCGCCGCCGGCGCTGGGCGCGGGTGCCCCCGATCCCGTGCAGGTCCGGGATGCCGACGTCTGGCTCGTGCATCCCTGGAACCTGGGTCCGCTGCCGGCGCTGCCCGCCGGTACCCGGGTAGTGGGCCTGTTCGTCGACGAGTTTCATCGCGCCTGGCCGTGGAGCGAGCGCCGCTGGCGGTTCGTGGGCGAGCGCATGGCCGAGCTCGCGCCGCAGCGCTGGCACGCCGACTCGGAGACGATCGGCGCCGCGCTGGCGGGCGCTCGCCGGGTGGTCGGCGTCGAGGAGCCGCACCTGGCACCCTGGCTGTCGCGCTGGGCCGAGTGCCGGGCGGCGCCGGCGCTCTTCCCCCCGGTGGCCCGCCACTGCCGCTCGTTTTCCCAGTGGTGGACGAAAGCCTCGCGCGGCCTCGGCACCGCGGCCGATCTGCTGGCGGATTCGAGCGGGGGGCGTCTTGGTTGATCACGCATAGCGCGCGCTCAATGGCCAGCGGGCGCGCGGAACGGATCATTGCCCTGGGGATCGGATGAATCGGCCCCGGCGGCGGTCCGGTTCAGGGCCTGCCGTCGTCAATCCGGCAGGAGCCATGATGATGACCCGAAGGCAGGCCAACCAGCATCCGATCGCGGCTGCCGCCCTGGGCGACTGCGCTTGCCTGCCGACCGGCCCCGACAGCCGGACCCCGATGCCGGCCCTGCCGCAGAGATGAAAGCCGCAACAGCACGCATTCGCATCATCGAGGGCCGCAGCAGCTGGCGCAGTCGCGCGCTCAGCACCTTGCTTCGGGTGGCGTCGTCCCGGCGTCTGCAGCAGGACGCCGACATCCGGGCGCTGCGGCGGCGCTACGAGGTGCTCGATGCGCGGCACGCGCCCGCGGTGCCCGGCATGGTGCGCGAATCGGTGCAATGCGACGGCGTGTCCGCCGAGTGGATCAGTGTTCCCGAGAGCCGTCCCGACCGGATCCTGCTCTATCTGCACGGCGGCTCATTCGCCTTCCGCTTTCCAAGCACGCATGCGGCGTTTGCCGCCCGTCTGTGCCGGCTGCTGGGGGCTCGGGCACTGGTGCCCGACTACCGACTGGCGCCCGAGGATCCGTTCCCCGCTGCCCCCGATGACTGCCACACCGTCTACCGCTGGCTGCTGGGCCGCGGCCACTCGCCGGACAGTCTGGTGCTGGTCGGGGACTCGGCCGGGGGCGGTCTGGCCCTGGTCACCCTGCACCGCGCGCGTCAGGCCGCCGAACCGCAGCCCGCCTGTGCGGTGCTCCTGTCGCCGGCGGTCGACTGTACGTTCGGCAGCAACAGCATGGTCGACAACGAGGGCCGCGATCCGATGCTGCGGCTCAGCGATCTGCTGGTGCTGCGGCGCCACTATGTCGCGTCGCCGCACCTCTACACGCATCCCGACGTGTCCCCGCTGTTCGCGGATTTCAGCGGATTCGCGCCGCTGCTGCTGCAGGCAGGCAGCACCGAGATGCTGCGCGATGAGTCGGTGCGCGCCGCGCACAAGGCCCACGCGGCCGGCGTCGATGTCGAGCTCGAGCTCTGGCCCGATACTCCCCACGTCTTTCAGATGGCGCCTTTCCTGCCGGAGTCGGTGCGTGCGCTGCAGCGCATCGCCAGCTTTGTGAGCGCGCGCACCGGCTGGCACCCGGATGCGCGTGACGAGAGGATGCCCGTGTCGCAGGAACGAGCGACTTTGCTCCGGTCGAACGGCGCGGGCACTGTGCGCTGAGCCAGGCGCCGGCGACGTTTGCCGGGGCAGGCGACTGCGCGCCGGCGACGGTTTCCGCGTCGCCAAGTCGCCCGAAGCGTGCAACGCCGTCGATCCGATGATGGATCGCGCCGCGAAATCGACCTCTCGCGACCCCTACCGTCGTTTCATCGCATCGCGATGGCCCGACCCGGCGCGGACGCGCACAGTGCTCAGCATCGTGGCACTGCCGACCGGCCCGCCGCTTCCATTTCAGGAAAACCCGATGCGACTTCCCCGCCCCCTGCCCCTGAAACGATGGCTGCGTTTGGGCACCGCCTGGCGCCGGATCCTGTTCGCCATGGCCGCTGCCGCCGTGCTGACCCCTGCAGCCGCCCAGGTCGGCATGACCCAAATCCAGAGCGGGGGGCTGTCGGTGACCTTGGTCTACCCGACCCTGCTGGCGGCCACTCCCCAGGCAATCGGACCGTTTCCGGTCGTCGTCGCCCTCGACTCGCCCCCGGCCCCGCGCAACGATGGCGGCACCGGGCGCCGCTCACTGATCGTGCTCTCGCACGGGACGGGGGGCAGCCCGCTGGCCGATCATCAGCTCGCCGCGACGCTGGCGCGCGCCGGTTTCGTGGTGGCGCAGCCGCTGCATCAGGGCGACAACCACCTCGACAGCTCGCGCGCCGGCCCCGATGCCTGGCAAAGCCGACCGCGAGAGATCACCCGAACGCTCGATGCGCTGGCAGCACACCCGCAGTGGAATCGGCTGCTGGACGTGGACCGCGTTGGCGTGCACGGCATGTCGGCCGGCGGTGCGACCGCGCTGACGATGGCTGGCGCCGGGTGGCGGGTGCTCGATCTGGTGAATCACTGCCAGACCCATCTCGACGACGATCCGGGCTTCTGCTTCAACGGACTGCCCGACCCTCAGCGGCAGAATGAACGGCGCGCGAGCTTCGAGCGCGCTCGCGGAGTCCCGGAGTCGTACCTGCCAGCCTTTCTGACCACGGTGCATGGTGCTGGCCTGGGCAGCCGCCCGGATGCGCGAGTGGTCGCGGTCACCGTCTCGGTCCCGGTGGCGGCGCTGTTCAGCGAGGCAAGCCTGCAGGGCATTCGTGTGCCGGTGGGCGTGATCAGCGCGGGACGCGACACCATGCTGCTGCCGCGCTTTCACAGCGACCGGCTGTTGCGCCACTGCGGCGCCTGCGAGCCGATCGCCCATCTGGCGGGCGCCGGGCACATGGATCTCCTGGGGCCCTGGCCTGCGGCGCTGGCGCTCGCAGCAGCCGCTCAGCAGGCGCGCGGGGGGATGCCCGAGCCCGGCTTCGATGGCGAACTGCGCCAGAAGGCCTTCGACGGCGTGGCTGTCTTCTACCAGCGCCAGCTGCGGCCCTGAGGCCTCGACTGGCGCCCGCTGCTCAAGCCGCGATCATGCCCTCGGGCGCGCCGTGCCCACCCGCTCGCAGACCGCCAGCGTGACTTCGTCGGTGGTGGCCAGGCCGCCGAGGTCGCGCGTGTGCAGGGTCGGATCGGCGGTGACCGCTTCGATCGCGCGCATCAGTCGCGCGGCCGCCTCGGACTCGCCCAGGTGTTCCAGCAGCATCACCACCGACCAAAAGGTACCGATCGGGTTGGCCAGACCCTTGCCCATGATGTCGAAGGCCGAGCCGTGGATCGGCTCGAACATCGACGGATAGCGCCGTTCGGGGTCGATGTTGCCGGTCGGGGCGATGCCCAGGCTGCCGGCGAGCGCCGCGGCCAGGTCGCTCAGGATGTCGGCGTGCAGGTTGGTGGCGACGATCGTGTCGAGCGAGCGCGGCCGGTTGATCATGCGCGCGGTCGCCGCGTCGACCAGTTCCTTGTCCCAGGTGACGTCCGGGAACTCCGCCGAGATCTGTCGTGCGATCTCGTCCCACATCACCATCGCGTGGCGTTGGGCGTTGCTCTTGGTGACGACGGTGAGCAGCTTGCGGGGGCGTGACCGGGCCAGCCGGAAGGCGAACCGCATGATGCGTTCGACGCCGGCGCGGGTCATGATCGACACGTCGGTGGCCGCCTCGATCGGGTGGCCCTGATGCACGCGCCCGCCCACACCGGAGTACTCGCCCTCGGAGTTCTCGCGCACGATGACCCAGTCCAGGTCCTCGGGCTGGCAGCGTTTGAGCGGCGCGTCGATGCCGGGCAGTATCCGGGTCGGCCGCACATTGGCGTACTGGTCGAAGCCCTGGCAGATCTTCAGCCGCAGGCCCCACAGCGTGATGTGGTCGGGGATGTGCGGGTCGCCGGCCGAGCCGAACAGGATCGCGTCCTTGTCGCGCAACGCGTCCAGTCCGTCGGCCGGCATCATCACGCCATGCTGGCGGTAGTAGTCGCCGCCCCAGTCGAAGTTCTCGAACGCGAATCCGAAGGTGCTGCTCGTGGCGGCCAGCGCTTCCAGCACCTGCCTGCCGGCGGGGATGACTTCCTTGCCGATGCCGTCACCGGGGATGGTGGCGATGCGATACGTCTTCATGAGATGACTCCGGGCAGATGGGGCGGCAAATGCGGAAGATGGCCAATGCTTCCCTCAGGTGAATCAAAAGAGGCGGTCGGCGATCGCCTCGCGATCGAGGGCCTTCTTGCAGTCGCCGCCGGGGACGCGCAACGACAATCAGTCGGCTCTTTTTTCGGCCACCGCATCCCCCCAGGGCGACATGATCTCGGTGCATCCGCTGTTCAGATCCCCGTCACGTTGCACGCCCGACGGGCACGCAAAGGCATACGGGTAGACGTGACGGCGGGTCGTCGCGGTGCGGAACTCGGCGCTCAGGGCCTCCAGCACCTCGGCGGGTAACTGCGCATCGGCCATCACCTCGCCCTGGTTGCCGCTCACGTCGATGCGCGGCTGGTGGAAAGCTTCTTCCAGGCTCATGCCGTGCTCGATCATGAACACGCTCAGCTGCAGCACCGCGGCAAGGATCTTGCGCCCGCCCGAGGCACCCACCGCGAAGCGGCGGCCATCGGCCGTGTTGGCCACCACCGGGCAGTAGTTGGCCAGACAGCGCTTGTCCGGGCCCAGCGAGTTCGCCTTGCCGGGCTCGGGGTCGAACCACATGATGCCGTTGTTCAGCAGCAGCCCGGTCGATGGCGAGACCACGCGCGAGCCGAAGATCGACAGCAGGGTCTGCGTCACCGAACAGAAATTGCCTTGACGATCGACCACGCTGAAGTGGGTGGTGCAGCCTGGCGCCGACGGCGACTCGTGGTCGCCCATGCCCTCCAGCCGCGCGGTGAAGGCGCTGTGCAGCGCGCCCGCGACCGCGCGATAGCTGGCGGGGCCGGGTGCGCCGCGCGCCGGCGCCGCGCCCGACAGCTGCGCCAGCGCGGCCGCCAGCGTCGGTCCCCCCGTCAGGCCCGGCGCGGCGTAGATGCGCCCGCCCCGGTAGTCGAGGACCAGCGGGTCGACGCGCTCGGCGCGATAGTGGGCCAGGTCGTCCAGGCCCAGGCAGCCGCCCTTGGCCTGCACGTCTCGCACCAGTGCCTGGGCGATGTCGCCCCGGTAGAAGGCGTCGGGCCCTTCTTCGGCGATCTGCCGCAGGGTGCGGGCGAAGGCCTTCTGGTCGAGGTGGCGTTGCTGCGTGGTGGTCCAGCCGCTCATCGGCGGCCAGCAGCCGTCGTCCAGAAACATTGCCGCGGCGTCCGGGTCGCGCGACAGCGCGCGCGCGGTCGACGCGGTCAGCAGCGCCGAGTACCAGTCGACGATCAGGCCCTCCTGCGCCAGATCCGCCGCCGGCGTCACCAGGTCGCGCCAGGGCATCTTTCCCCAGGTCTGATGCGCGAGCGCCATGCCCGCCACCACCCCGGGCACGGCCACCGCGCTGGCGCCCTGAACGTTGCGGTCGTCCACCACCGCCGGCCATGGGAACAGATCGGCCACCCGACCGTCGCCGGTCAGCGGGTAGTGGGCCGGGTCGAGCGCCCGCGGCGAACGCATGCCGTAGTTGATGACGTGGGCACGCTGCTCGCCGGCGCGCCACAGCGTCATGCAGCCGCCGGCCGCCGGGCCGCTCATCCAGGGCTCGACGACGCCGATCGCGAACGAGGCGGCCACCGCCGCATCGACCGCATCGCCGCCGGCCTCGAGCACCGCGGCGCCGACCTCGGCCGCGCGCCGGTGCTGGGCCGCGACCACGCCGCCCCGGGTGGCCACGACCTGCTTGCGGACGGTCTGGGAATTGGAAAAGTTGTCCATCGGCAATCACTCGGGTCGTGGGAGGGAGGCGCCATTGTCGCCGATCCCGCCGGCGCCAGGAACTCGACCACCTCGCGCCACGGTGCCGAGCGGCTGGCATGGGTGGGTCGGGCACCGGCGATCCTCTCTTGCCTGCGCGCGGCGACGGTTTCCTGGCGTGCCGGCCCTCAGCAGAGTAGGATCGGCGGCGAATTCGGGAATCGCTTGCAAGGAGGGTCGGTATGAGGAAGCCGGTGGTCGGCGTGATCGCCAACACCTATCGCATCGAGAACCGCTTCGATGTCCAAACGACGGGCGAGCGCAACCTGCGCGCGGTCGCCGATGTCGCCGGCGCCTTGCCGCTGATCTTTCCTGGCCTGCCGGATGTGACGGATCTCTCGGCGCTGCTCGACACGGTGGATGGAATCCTGTTGACCGGCGCGCGAGCGAACGTTCACCCGACTTATTTCGGGGCCGAGCCGCATCCGGCCCACGAACCCTATGATCTGAGCCGCGATGCGGTTGCGCTGCCGCTGATCCGGGCCTGCGTCGAGATGGGCGTGCCGGTGCTTGGCATCTGCCGCGGCTTTCAGGAGATGAACGTCGCCTTCGGCGGGTCCCTCCATCCCGAGATCCGCGACCTGCCCGGTCGCATGAACCATCGCATGCCACGCCTGCTCACCGGCGAGATCCATCCGGATCCGGAGGTTCTCTTCGCCGACCGCCACGAAGTCCGGTTCGTCCCTGGCGGTGTTTTCGCCAACCTGTTCGGCTGCGAGACGATCCGCGTCAATTCGCTGCACGGCCAGGGGATCCTCGAGCCCGGCGAGCGGGTGGTGATCGAGGGCGTCGCGGAGGACGACACGATCGAGGCCATCCGCATTGCCGACGCCCCGGGTTTCGCGCTCGGCGTCCAGTGGCACGCCGAGTTCGATCCGCAGACGAGCGTGGTCAACCGCGCCCTGTTCTCCTCCTTCGGCGCGGCTTTGCGGCAGGCTGTGGCGCTCAGACCCGGGCGAATCCGGCCAGACGCTGGGCGATGATCGCGTCGGCCTCGACCATGATCCGGTCGATCAGTTCCTTCACCGTCGGGATGTCGTGGATCAGCCCGGCCACCATGCCGCAACTCCAGGCACCGGCGTCCATGGTCCCGTCCAGCATGATCTTGGGGTAGACGCCGGCCACCTCGTCGATGATGTCGTCGAACTTGATGCTCGTGCCCAGGGCCTTTTCCTTCTCGAGCAGGCGGTCGACCGCCTCGTTGCGCAGCACGCGTTCGGTGTTGCGCAGCGGGCGCATCACCAGTCGCGTGTCCAGCTCGCTGGCGGCGACGATGGCGTCCTTCACGTTCTGGTGCACCGGCGCCTCTTGGGTGGCAATGAAGCGGGTGCCCATGTTCATTCCCTCGGCGCCCAGCGCCAGCGCGGCCACCAGGCTTCGGCCGTCGGCCATGCCGCCGCTGGCCACGAACGGAATCCGCAGTTCATCGGCGGCGCGCGGCAGCAGGATGAAGTTGGGGATGTCGTCTTCTCCAGGGTGACCGCCGCACTCGAAGCCGTCGACGCTGACCGCGTCACAGCCGATGGCCTGGGCCTTGAGCGAGTGGCGCACGCTGGTGCACTTGTGGATCACCTTCACGCCGGCCTCGTGCAGCATCGGCAACCACTTCTGCGGGTTGTTGCCAGCGGTCTCGACCGCCTTGACGCCGCCGTCGATGATGGCCTTGATGTAGCCCGGGTAGTCGGGGCTGCTCAGGGTGGGCAGGAAGGTGAGGTTCACGCCGAAAGGCTTGTCGGTGAGCGTGCGGCACTTGGCGATCTCGTTGGCCAGCAGCTCGGGCGTTTTCTGCGTCAGGCCGGTGATGAGGCCAAGGCCACCGGCGTTGCTGACGGCGGCCGCGAGCTCGGCAAAGCCGACGTAGTGCATGCCGCCCTGGATGATGGGGTGCTGGATGCCGAACAGTTCGGTGATGCGGGTCTTCATGATGACTCCTGAGCGAGGGTGAAAAAAGGGCCCTAAAGGCGAGCGATAGCCGTTACCGCTGAGCGGCGTTTGGTTTGAGACCACGGGTCCAGGCCCCGAGCCGGATGGCCGCGCCCGTGACCAGGCCTTGAACGGCCAGGCCGGCAGCGATCAACCAGAAAAAATGCTCGGCGCTTGCGTCGGGGTTTCGGACAAGAGCCACGCAACCCAACACGATCAACAGCACCCGCAGCAGACTGGCGATCACCGGCCACAGCACGCGTCCGGCCCCCTGCGATGCGAAGTACAGGCACAGCGACAGTCCGTAGAAGGCATAGAAGGGGCCAACGATCTGGAGATAGGCCCGGCAGGCCGCCCGGACCGAATCCGACTCGGTGAACAGGTTGGCCCAGAGCCCTGGAAACAACGCGACCACCCCGCCGACCAGGGCGCTCAGGCCCGCGCTGTAGAAGGTGGCAGTCCAGCCTGCACGGTGCCCCCGTTCGATCGCGTGCGCGCCAAAGTGCACCGCGACCATCGTGGTAGACGCGGCGCCAAAGCCAAAGATCATCGGAACGAGCAGCAACTCCAGTCGCGCGCCGATGCCGTAGCCCGCCAGCACATCGACCCCGAGGCGCGCGACAAAGGCGGTGATGACCATGACCGCGGCGAGTGTACAGAACGGATTGATCGCGGCCAGGCCACCCAGCTTCAGCAATGTTGCCAGCGGCGCCAGCTTCAAGCTCATGCCGGAGAACCGCAATCGAAGCTCGGCGCATTGGGTCGTCAAGAAAGACAGCAGCAGCATTGCCGCCAGCGCATTGCCGATCACGATACCGGCCGCGGCGCCCGCGATGCCCATCGTGGGAAACGGGCCCAGGCCGAACACCAGAACGCCTGTCGCCATGACCTGCAGCACCGAACCGGCCAACAGGCTCTTGGCGGCGACTTTCATGTGTCCGGTGGCACGCACGATGGCGGCCAGCGCATTGGTCAGCCACAGGCTGACGCAGCCTGCGAACAGCACATCGGAGTAGGCCAGCGCATGCGCCAGCACCGGACCTTGCCCGCCGAGCAAGCGGTAGATCCAGGGACCGCCGATCAGAAAGACCAAGGTGCAAGCACCGGCCAGCAACACCATCAGCAACACCGCGTGGAACGCCACGACTTCGGCCCCGGATCGGTCGCCAGCCCCCAGCCGCCGCGCGACCGCCCCGGTGATCGTGCCGCCGAACGACCCGGCCGATAGCATCATCATCAACATCATCATCGGGAACCCCAGCGCCAGACCTGCCAGGGCCTCGGTGCCGAGCTGGCCGACATACCAGGCCTCGGCCATCAGGGTCGCCATGCTCACCACCATCGCGAGCATGTTGGGCGCTGCCAGCCGGATGATCGTGGGCCCGATCGGCGCGGTCAGAAGCGGCGATGCTGCGGGAGCGGTCATGTCTTGTGCTTCCTTCGGGTCAACGCACAGGCTCGAGGGGTGGCTGATTCGACAGCGTCGGACACGTGTGAAAGCGCTACCACGGCTCGACCCTCGAGCGCATGTCCAGCTCGAAAGTCCAGGCGCGTGGCGGCTGCTGATGCAGGAACCAGTACGCATCCGCGAGCCCGTTCAGGTCGATCAGGCGCTCTTCACCCATTTTCCGGACCATCTCGGGCCGACCCTTGCGCAGCTTGTCGCCGTCGATGCCACCGTCCACCACGACGTGCCCGACATGAAGCCCGCTCGGTCCCAGTTCTTTCGCCATGGCCTGCGCCAGGTTGCGCAGTGCCGCCTTGGCCGAGTTGAAGGCGGCGAAGCCCGCCCGCCCGCGCAGCGACGCACTGGCGCCGGTGAACAGCAAGGTACCGCCCTGTGGCAGCATGCGGCGCGCCGCTTCTCGGCCGAACAGGAAGCCGCCAAAGCAGCACACCCGCCATGCGCGCTCAAAGTAGTCGGCGTCCATGTCGGTCACCGCCCCGGGTGTGTTGTTGCCGGCGTTGTAGACGGCGACATCCAGGCTGCCCTCAGCGGCGCACACCTGATCGAACAGCGACTGCACGTCGGCTTCCCGGGTGGCGTCGGCCACGACCGCAGTGGCGGTCCCACCCGCGAAGCGGATCTGCTGGACCACCTGTTCAAGACTTTGCGCCGTGCGCCCGGCCACGAACACGTGCAAACCCTCGCGTGCAAAGCGCGCGCTGATGGTGGCGCCCAGGCCCTTCTCGGCGCCCACGCCGATGACCAATGCCTTTTTCAGGGTGAGCATGGCGCTATTCGCCCTCAAAGTTAGGTTTGCGTTTTTCAACGAAGGCGTTGAACCCCTCGCGCGCATCCCGGGTTCTGCTCATCTGCGCAATGGAGCGCGTCTCACGCTCCATCTGCGATTCGAGCGTGTCGTTGCCCGACATCATCACCAGTTTCTTGACCCCGTCGTAGGCTTGAGTCGGGCCTTTGGCGAGCTGGTTGGCGAGCTTGGTCACTTCCGCGATCAGATCGGCCGCCGGCACGACGCGGTTCACCAGGCCCCAGTCCAGGGCCTCCTGTGCCGTCAGCACGCGGTTGGTCAAGTACAGCTCCTTGACGCGACGCTCCCCCACCAGACGCGTCAGGAAGTAGGTGGAGCTGCCATCCGGGGTGAGGCCGATCTGCGTGTAGGCGCTGGTGAACCTGGCCGTGTCAGCGGCGATGGCCAGATCGCAGCAGGCCGCGAAGCTCAGTCCTGCGCCGGCCGCCACGCCGTTGACCGCCGCGATCACCGGCGCCCCCAGACGCGCCAGCCGGGAAACACCGGTGTGCAGCAGCGTCGTCATCTCGCGCAGCATCAATTCAACCGCATCACCGCGCTGCGCGAACTCAGCCACGTCGCCGCCGGCACAGAACGCCCGATCGCCCGCGCCCGTCAACACCACGGCGCGTATCGACCGATCGACGCTGCAGCGATTGACGATGTCGTAGAACTCGTGGGTCGACTGGAAGTTGATCGCGTTGAACGCCGCCGGCCGGTTGAACGTGATCCAGGCCACGTGGTCGCGCAGCTCGAACTTCATGAATTGGTAGTCCATGTCCGGGTCTCTCCTGTGGTGGGCTGTGCAATCTCAATCGAGTCGGGAGAGCCAGGTCGCCACTGCCTGGCCGATGGCCTCGCCGGCGTCTTCCTGGATGAAGTGCAGGCCAGGCACGGTGACCTCCTGCTGGTTGGGCCAGGTGCGGCAGAACGCACGCTGCTTGCCTACCAGGATGGAGCCCGGCTCGGCATTGACGAAGAGCTTGGGGACGGGGCTGGTGCTCAACCACTCGGCGTAATCCTGCACCAGTGCGACGACATTCGGCGGTTCGCCGGCAATCGGGATCTGCCGCGGCCAGTTGAGCATCGGCTGGCGATCCGCTTCATTGGCGAACGGCGCTCGGTAGGCCGCCATCTCCTCGTCCGACAGCTGGCGCAGGATGGAGTTGGGCAGCACGGCTTCGATGAACAGGTTGCGCTTGAGCACCAGGTCTTCGCCCTTGGGCGAGCGAAAGCCCTGAAAGATGCCACGCGCCTTCTCCGGCCAGTCGTCCCAGGATGGCACGGGCATCACGATGGCTTCCATGTAGGCGATGCCGCGCAACTGCTGCGGGTGCAGCCGGGCCCAGTGAAAGCCCAGCGCACTGCCCCAGTCGTGCAGGACCAGGGTGACGCGCTGGTCCGCGCCCAGGGCGGCGAGGTGGGCGGCGAGCAGCTCGTATGTGCCCTCCAGCGTGTAGCGCCCGGGGCCCAGGTTGGCGGGCAGCTTGTCGGAATCGCCATGGCCGATCAGGTCGGGCGCGATCACCCGGCCCAGGCCCGCCAGCGGCGGCATCACATCGCGCCACAGAAAGCTGGAGGTGGGGTTGCCGTGCAGCAGTACGATGGGGTCGCCTTGGCCCATCTCCACATGCGCGAGGCGGTGGCCGTTGACGGTGGTGAATTGCTTGGGTGGCAGAGCGGTGGTCATGCGATGGCACTCCGGGTGAGCGGACGATCGGGTTCAGGCGCCGTCACGGCAGCGTCTGGGTCAGGCTGCGGGCGAACCCGCCAGTGCCGCACGGCGCAGCGGCTCCTCGCGAATGGGCAGGTGCAACAGCGCGGCACCCACGGCCAGCAGAATGTCGACATACCAGATCCAGTCGTAGGACCCGGTGGCCTCGAACACCTTGCCGCCCAGCCAGGCGCCCAGGAAGCCGCCGATCTGGTGCGTCAGCATGGCGATGCCGAACAGGGTGGCCATGTTGCTCGGACCGAAGAATTTCGCCACCAGACCCGCAGTGGGTGGGACGCTGGACAGGAAAGTGAGCCCCATCACCGCCGCGAAAGCGAGCATGACGGGACCGGTCTTGGGTGCGAGCAGGAACATCAGCACGGCCAGGGCGCGCGCGGCGTACACCAGCGACAGCAGCGACTTCATCCGCCAGCGGCCCATGGCCCAGCCCATCGCCACGCTGCCGATGATGTTGAACAGGCCCAGCAGCGCCAGTGTCCAGCCGGCCCAGACGGTGGGCAGGCCGCACGACGCGACCACACCCGGCAGGTGCGTGGCCAGGAAAGCGACGTGAAAGCCGCAGGTGAAAAAGCCCGCGCCCAGCAGCAGGTAGCTGCGGTTGCGAAGCGCCTGGCCGATGGCTTCCCGCGTGCCCAGCACCTTCTGGCCAGCCGGTGCTGCCTGCAGCGAATTGCCTCGCAAGACAAAGGCGGCTGGCAGGCACAACAGCACCAGCACGGCCAGGACCTGCAGCGAAGATGCCCAGCCCAGGCTCACGATGAGCGTGGCGGCGATGGGCGCCATGGCGAACTGGCCGAACGAGCCACCGGCGTTGACGATGCCCGCTGCGAGGCTGCGGCGCTCGGGTGGAATCAGCCGCGTGGTGGCGGCCATCAGCACAGCCGGACCCGCCATGCCCGATCCACCCGCCGAGAGGACGCCGATGGCCAGAATCAGCCCCCAGGTGCTGGTCATGTAGGGGGTGATGAAGGTGCCCACTGCCACCAGCAGCGCGCCGATGAAGAGCACGCGTCCGGCACCGATCTTGTCGGCCATGGCGCCGGCGAAGGGCTGGGTGAGCCCCCACCACAGCTGCCCGACTGCGAAGGCCAGGCTGATGCTGGTCAGGCCCAGGCCAGTGGCGGTGTTCAGCGGCGACAGGAACAGACCCATGGTCTGACGCGTCCCCATGGTGAGCGCGAAGGTGCCGGCCGCGGCCAGCAGGACCAGCCAGAAGGCGGGGGTTGAAGTCATGCAATAGCGCTCCGGATGAGGCGAAAGGTGCTGGCAATGGGTGGCAGGTGCTGCGCATCGGGCAAGCGGCGGCGGCTGGACACGCGAATGCCCTCGTTGAGCAGCATCAGCATGGCGGCCAGTTCCTCGGACTGCGCAGGCGTTGCGCCGGCATCCTCGAGGCAGACCTGGAAGAAGCGCTGAAGACTGATCAGATGACTGCTGGCGTGTGCAACCAGGTCTTCATCGACGCCCGCCATCTCGAGCACCGAGTTCACCAGCAGGCAGCCCCAGTCTGCGCGTGCGCCGGGCGCGCCTCGCCCGCCGGCGAGGTTTCCTTCGAGGAACTGCTGCAAGACGTCGATCGGCGCCTTCTCGAGGCAAGCACGCTCGAGCATTTCCGTCACGCGCGCCGCAAACAGGTCCATGCAGGCGATGTACAGGGTGCGCTTGTCGGTGAACGCGGCGTAGAAGCTGCTGCGGCCGATGTCCATCGCTGACAGCAGATCGGTCAGCGAGGTGGCCTGATAGCCCTTGCGCCAGAACAGTGCCATTGCCTTGTTCACGGCCTTGCTGCGATCGAACTCCGGGGGGCGCGCCATGCTTGCATTCTGTACTGAATGGTTCACAATCGCAAGCCGCAGGCGCCGGTGCTCCCGCCACCCGGCGGCCCTTCTTTCATGCAAAGGGAATTCTCATGACCAAACCCGTCTGTCTGATCCTCGGTGCCGGTGCCGGCATCGGCGGTAACGTGGCCAAGCGATTCGCCCGCGAGGGCTACCACGCCTGCCTCGCGCGCCGCAGCGACCAGGCCGGGCTCGACCGGCTGGTGGCCGAGATCGAGGCCGAGGGTGGATCGGCCAGCGGCTTCATCCTCAATGCGGTGGAGGAAAACAGCATCGAGCAGCTGGTCACCCACATCGAGGCCAACATCGGCCCGATCGCGGTGGCGGTGTTCAACCTGGGCGCGCAGATCGGCGACCGGGGTCTGGCCAGCACCACGCTCAAGGCCTTCGAGGTCGGCTGGCGCATGGCCACCTTCGGCCTGTTCCGGCTGGCACAGGTGCTGTTCCCCTACATGGAGCAGCGCGGCAAGGGTGCGCTGCTGGTCACCTCCGCCACCGCCGCGATGCGCGGCAATGCCGGCCAGCATTCGCATGCGGCGGCGATGGGCGGGCGACGCATGCTGTGCCAGTCGCTGAACGCGCAATTCGCGAGCAAAGGCATCCACGTCTCGCACATCGTGATCGATGGCGCGGTGGACGCGCCCGACACCCTGGGCAAAATGCTCGGACCCGAGCGTTTCCAGGCGCTGCGGCAGAAAAAAGGCCTGGAGAACGACGGCCTGCTGGTGCCGGCCGAAGTGGCCAACACCTACTACTACCTGGCGCACCAGCACCGCTCGGCCTGGACTTTCGAGCTCGACTTGCGCGCGCATTCCGACCTGGCGTGGTGGAACCACGCCAGCAGCCCGGATCTGAAGTAGCCGCGCCAGCGCAGCCCGCCTTTGCAGGGGGCAGTGTTCATCAAACCCATAGGAGAATGAGTGTGACCAAAACCATCGAACTGATCTTCGACTTCGTCAGCCCCAACGCCTATCTGGTGTGGCAGCCGCTGCGCGCGCTCGCTGCGCGGCAGGATGCGCAGATCAAGATCACGCCGGCATTCCTTGGCGGCATGCACAAGCTGACCGGCAATGCGCCGCCCTTCATCCGCGATGCTGACGTGAAGGGCAAGACCGCCTACGCCAGCCTGGAAATGCGGCGCTTCATTGCGAAGCACGACCTCCACCGATTCAAGATGAATCCCAAGTTCCCGTTCAATTCGGTCAACCTGCTGCGGATGCTGGTGTCGCTGGAGGGCGATGACCAGATCAAGTTCATCGATGCGATGCTGCCAGCGATCTGGGAACAGGGGCTCGATGTCTCCGATGCCGCCGCGCTTGCCGCGGTGCTGAGCGAGGTCGGTTTCGATGCGCAGTCCCTGGCTGCAAAAGCACAGGACCCGGCCATCAAGCAGGCCGTGATCGACAACACCGAAAAGGCTGTTGAACGCGGGACGTTTGGCATTCCGACATTTTTCATCGGAACCGAGATTTTCTTCGGCAAGGAACGCCTCGGGCAGATCGAAGAGATGCTTGAAAACAGCTGATCACCCCGGAGAGAGGAATCCCATGCAACCCCTGATCCTGTACGGCGTGCCTTTCTCGCAGCCGGTGCGCGCTGTCGCGTGGTTGCTGCTCTACAAGCAGATGCCCTTTGACATGGTGCTCATCAGCCCCGGCTCGAAGGGCGAGACAGGCACCCGCCATCCGACATTCCTCGCGAAGAACCCGGCGGGAACGATTCCCACGATTGAAGAGCCCGACACCGGCTTCACGCTGGGTGAGGCCCACGCCATCCTGTGCTACCTGAGCAACCGGCATGGCTGGCACGATGTCTACCCGACCGAGCCTCGCCAGCGGGCCAGGGTCGACGCGTACCTGCACTTCCATCACCGCAATCTGCGTGAGGCCTCGATCGGTCTGGTGGCGCCGAAGATCCGCAAGGATCTGAACATTCCCGAAGCCACACAGCTGGCCGCCCGATCGATTCTGGGCCGGGCACTGAAGGTGCTCGAGTCGAGCTGGCTCGCCCAGTCGCGCTACCTGGCGGGGCCGCAGCTCACGTTGGCCGATTTCGCCGCCTATGTGGAGATCGGGCAGCTGCAGCCGTGCTTCACGAATCTCCAGGATTTCGAGCCTTTCCCGAATATCCGCCGCTGGCTCGACGACATGAAGCGCGTCGATGGCCATGAAACAGTGCATGCCGTGCTAGCCGAGCTTGGCGCGATCGACCGCGAGGCGCCCAGCATGGACAAGATCCGGAGCGCGAACATCTCGGCGCTCGGCACACTGCGCGAGGCAATCGCGCGAATGGATCCCTGATCGCCGGGGCCTTTTCAGGAGAGGTGATCCCGCTGGGCCCCCGACCGCTCTGCCCACCCGTCGCATCGGTCGGCGTCGATCGGCTGTCCCGCTTCCCGAAAACGTGCCCCAGCGGCAATGAA
Organism: uncultured beta proteobacterium; assembly: GCA_903934295.1. GTDB lineage: Bacteria > Pseudomonadota > Gammaproteobacteria > Burkholderiales > Burkholderiaceae_E > Quisquiliibacterium. The sequence goes on along the minus strand of CAIZNI010000072.1, from coordinate 5,871 downwards.
CCGCGCCTGCGCCTCTTCGGCAGTGCCGCGAGCCGCCGCGATGTGCCCGCGCACCTCTTCATGCGCGGCGTACCACGCCGGCAGCCGCATCACCACGTTGGCCAGGTAGGCGCACTGTTCCTCGTGCTTCTCGGCGAGCGACAGTTCGCCGGCACGCGCCGCCGCGATGGCCGCCGGCACGGCGAAGGTGATGCGGCAGCCGGGGCAGGTCTCGAGCGGCCCGCGCACCGACGCGCTGGCGTCTTCCATGACGTGCAGGGCGGCGGCGGGGTCGTTGGCGAACAGGTTGATGCGCGTGCCGTAGATGCGGTCGAGCAGGTGAAAGCCGATGTCGGTCTGGCGCGCCACGTCCAGGGCTTCATCGATGAGCGCGCGGGCCTCGTCGCGCTTGCCTTCGTGCAGGGCGACTTCGGCCAGCCGCTGCAGCGACAGGGCCTCGCCCACCGGTCCGCCGATGGCGCGGTGCAGCCGGGCGCCTTCGCGCAGGTGCTCGCGGGCTTCGGCCACGTTGCCGGCCAGCCACTCGGCCTCCCCGCGCAGTGTCACGCCGAAGGCATGCCCGCGCGCCGCGCCCAGCCGCTGTGCCTCGGTCGAGAGCGCCTGGGCGAAGTGGATGACGTCGGCATAAGGGCGCGCCCCGTAAAGAAAGCGCTGGGTGATGCACAGGTGGCCATCGAAGACGCGCAGCGCCAGGTGCGGCACCTGGCTGGTCTCGTGCAGATCGGCCCAGACGCTGCGGTGCAACTCGCCGCGGGCATGCGCTGCGGCGGCCTGCGCCCACGAGGCAATGACCAGCGAGGTGGTGTCGCCCGATTGCAGGGCCAGTTGCCGAGCCACGGCCGCCTTGGCCGTGCCGACGGCGGGGTCGCCCGTGCCAAGCGCGGCCGCGCCGCTGTAAGCGAGGGCTTCGCATAGGCGTCCTTCGACGCTGGTGGGGGTCAGCCCGGCCAGCACCAGCAGCGCGCCCTTCGGGTCGCCCAGTTTCACCTGGGCGAGCGCGGCTTTGGCGCGCAGATTGTGGCTTTCGAGTTCGCCCGCGACGTCGGCGGCAGCGTGATAGGCGGCCAGCGCGGCTGGCTCACCCATGGCATCCAGTGATTCGGCGCGCAGCCGCAGGCCCTCGGCATGGTCAGGCTGGAACGCCAGCAGTGACTCCAGGTGGCGCAGCGCGTCGCTGAAGGCGGCCAGGCGAACCGCCTCCCGGGCGGCCGCCAGCAACCAGGGCATCGCATCGCGCGGGCGGGCGGCCGCCAGCCAGTGGCGCGCGATGTCGGCTGGCGGACTGTCGAGCTCGGCCAGGCGCGTGGCGATCCGGCTGTGCATCTTGAGGCGGCGATGTGGCGGCACCTGCTCGATCAGCGCCTGCTGCACCAGGTGGTGACGAAAGCGATAGCGACTGGCCAGCGGCAACAGCACGCCAGCGGCCAATGCGGCGTCCAGCGACTCCAGGCTGGGCAGTTGCGCTTCGGCCGCGAGGATCTCGACGGTCGGCACGTCAAACTCGTCACTGCTCAGCGCCAGCCACTTGAGCAGGTCCAGTGCGCTGTCGGGCACGTCGCACAGCCGCTCGGTGATGGCGTCGGCCACGCCGCCGGGCAGGCGCACGTCGGCGTTGGCGCCGGCACAGCGGGCCAGCTCGATGGCCGCGAACGGGTTGCCGTCTGCCGCACGCACGACGCTGGCCACCACCTCATCCGACACACCGGCGGGCGCCGCACGCGTCACCAGTCGGCGGCATTCGTCGTCAGGCAGCGGCTCCACTTCCAGCACCTGCAGCACGCCCGAGCGCTGCAACCGGCTCAGGGCCCGCGCCAGTGTTGTGCCGGCGGCAGGCGGGCGGGTGGCGAGCAGCACGCACAATCCGGCGCCGGTGGTCGCCAACTGGGTCATCACATCGACATCGGCATCGTCGGCGAGGTGCGCATCGTCGATCTGCAGCAAGGCCGTCCTGTCCGGTGCAGCGGCCTGCAGCAAGCGGTGAATGGCGCCCACGACCTGATGCCTGCCCAGCGGGCCGGGCAAAGTGTCGGCCGGACCCGCCTGCGGGCTGAGCAGGGCCAGGACCGAGCGCGCCTGTGGGCCGATGCGGTCGAGTACGGCTCGGTCGTCGAGGATCAGCCGTTCGGTGATGGCGCACATCACTGCATAGGTGCGGCCGGTCTGCGAGGCAGCGACGCGGCACACCGCCCAGCCGCGGTTTTGCGCCTGCGTGGCGATCTCGCGGCCGAGCGCACTCTTGCCGATGCCGGCCGGCCCCCGCAACACGATGCCGCCGGGCCGCTGCGCCGCCGGCATGCCCAGCCAGGCGGCGGCCTGGGCGCAGGTCTGGGCGCGCCCGACGAAGGCGGGTCCGACCGACTGGAGGCCGGCGATGCAGCGCTCGAACAGCGCCTGGGTCTGCGCGTCGGGTCGCACGCCCAGACCCTGTTGCAGCGCCTCGCGCAAATGGGCATACCAGCGCAGCGCCGAGGCGCGGTTGCCGGCGGACAGTTCGCGCTGCATCAGCGCGCGATGCGCCGCTTCGTCTTCGGGGTCGATCTGCGCCAGCCGCTCCCACTGGCCGCTGACGCGCAGCAACTGCAGATGGCGTTCGCGCAGGCGTTCGCGGGCGGCCTCGGCCCACGATTCGAAGCGGGCACCGGGCAACAGGTCGCCGGTGTAGGTGGCGGCGGTATCGGCACAGTCAGCGGGGTCGCGCTGTGCGATGGCGGCATCGGCGCGCTGCTCGAAGCGTTGTGCGTCCACCACCACCGGCCGCTCGGGCCACAGCAGGACCTCGCCGGCATGCAGCACGATGCCGTCGTGCCGACCCAGCGCCTGGCGCGCATGGTGCGCTGCCTTGCGCAGGTTGGCGGCACCCGCCTCGGGATCGAGCTGCGGCCACAGGGCGTCGATCACTTCGTCGCGCGTCAGCCGCTGGTGTGGCTGCAGGCACAGCAGTTGCACCAGCTGCGTGGCGCGCAGGCTGGGCCAGCGCTCGGCCGCCACTTCGACCCCGTCGATGGCCACTGCAAAGCGGCCAAGCAGGACGGCGTCGAGACGGGTCAGTGCCCCGGGTGGCACGTTGGGTGGGGTGATGTCCATGCAGACGATTGTCAGTCACCCGGACACCCCTTCACAAGCCCCTCAGCGGCCAGGAACGATTCGGGAACGCCGGCTCGGCAATCTGCAGCCATGCCGAGTGATTTCCACCGGATCGACCCCCCCAAGGAGCTTCCATGACCTGCCTGCAACTCAACCTCCCCGTGTCTGGCACCGCCCCCGCCCTGCTGACGCTGCCCCAGCCGCTGACACCGCAGGCCTTGCTCGAAGTCGAGCACGCCGTCTGCGGCACCCTGGGCCTGCTGCGCCGCGACCTGCTTGGCGCCGGCCTCTGGGCAACGTCCGGACGCGCCATGCCAGGGTCCGACACAGCCGAGATCGAGTACGCCTCGTGGCTGCCCGATCGCGGCGCCACCGAATTCGCTTCGTGGGCCAAGCACCTGCGCTGAATGGCCTTCAACCCCGCAGGTCCGATGGCGGACCTGCTCATTCAAAGGAGAAAGTCGACATGAGCCAAGCCACCACCACCCTGTACGAGCGCCTGGGCCGCCGCGAGGGCATCACCCGCATCACCGCCGACCTGATGAAGAACCACCTGGCCAATTCACTGGTCAACGCCCGCTACATGAAGAGCGAGGATCTCGAGCGCGTCGAACGCCGTGCGGTCGAGTTCTTTTGCGCCGGCACCGGCGGACCCGAGGCCTACACCGGCCAGGACATGCTGGCCACGCACAAGGGGATGAACATCAACGAGCAGGAGTTCATGACCGTCATCGATGACGCCATGGATGCGCTGCAGAAGAACGGGATCGACGAAGCCACCCGCAACGAGGTCCTGGCCGTGCTGTGGTCGATGCGGCGCGAGGTGCTGCGGGTGTAAGCACTGCGAATCGCTGACCCCACCTGCCCTCGCGAACCCGAAAGGAATCACCCATGCCGACGGTCCAGTCGATCGAAGCGCTCGATTCACGGATGGCGCCACTCGTCGCCGAAGCCCGGTTGCGTGGGGCCGGGTTCGAAGCCGAGCGCCGGATCGCCCCGGATTTCGCCGACCGGCTCAAGCAGGCGGGTGTGGCCCGCCTGCTGGTGCCACAGGCCCTGGGCGGGCTGGGCTGCTCGCTGCCCGACTGGCTCGAAGCGATGATGCAACTGGCCGAAGCCGACGCCTCCACGGCCTGGGTCAGCGCCCATGCCGGCATCTGCGCTGGCTTGATCTGTGCCTCCGCTGAGGCTCGCTTTCGCGACGAGCTCTTTGCCGACCCGCTGGCCTGTGTCTCCTGGAGCAATCTGCCGCGCGTGACGGTGCAGGAGCGGGCGGACGGCTTGCAGATCACCGGTAACTGGGCTTTCGTGTCCGGCTGCACGATGGCCAGTCACGTGGGCGGCATGGTGGTACTGCCCCCGCTGCGCGAGGGCGCCCTGCCGCAGCAGGTGGTGGCCCTGGTGCCGGTGGCCCAGGCCACCATCGTGGAAACCTGGGATCCCATCGGGCTGGGTGGCACTGGCAGCCACGACGTGCGTTTCGACGACGTGTTCGTTCCGCGCCACCGAACGTTCGCCTGGCCGGCTGCGGCGCCGGCGACGGACGCGGACTACCCGGCCAGGGTCTTTGTTCCCGGCATCTGGTTCATTTCAAATGGCGCGGCGGCGACCTACCTGGGCCTGGCGCGGCGCGCATTGGACGAAGCCCGCAACGAGATGCGGGGCAAGCTCGAGCGGTACTCCGGGCGACCTGTGCTGGAGCATCCGGCGACACAGCGCAGCCTGGAATCGGCCGAGGGTTTGTGGTTTGCCTGCCGCGCCGGTTTGCGCGAGGCGCTGCGTTCCGTGTGGGAGAGCGCCCTGCGCGGCGAGCCCTTGTCGCAGCAGCAGCGTCTGAACGCCCGCGTGGCCGCGGTGACGGCTGTGCAGCGCTCGGCCGAGGTGGTGCGCATGGCCTATGACGCCGCCGGCGCCAGCGCGATCCGCCGCAGCGGCGTGCTCGAGCGGCTGCTTCGCGAGGCGAGCTGCCTCACGCATCACCTCTCGGCGAACCTGCCGTCGTACGAGCTGACCGGACGCGTGCGCTCAGGGGTTGATGCGCTGAACCCGCGCATCTGATTCGGTGGCAGTGAACGAGCCTGAACCGCCCCGGTTCTGAGCTGGCGCTCCCTTTTCTTGAGAGGGTGGCCCGCCTGATGCGCAGGCCCGAAGCCGCTGCGCTTGGCGGAAACGGTGGCGGGCGCCGCGTCCACCAGCACTGGACGCGCCCCCGCCGCGACGCGCCTGATACCATCGCGCGGACACCATTCGGGCCGATCGATAGCCCTCCTCGACTGGCCGATAGGCTTGATCCATCCCGCCAGCGCCCCTGAGCAAGGATTCCAGACGTTGACGACGGAGCTCGCTCGCGTTCCCAGGTTCTCGTGCCGTGCGGACACCGCCCCCTGCGCGTGATCCGGCGCGCGCGGCACGGCGCGATCCGATGCCGGGCCGGCGCATGAGCCCTTATCGCTGGCAGCGGCCGGTCGCGCTGCTGGGGTCCCTGCTGATTCACGCGCTGTTGCTGACCTTGACGTTCGGCGGCCGGGGAACGGGCATGCCGGGCCTTGGTTTGCCCGGGATTGATCGTCGGACCGAGCCTTCCGTGTTTCGGGTCGTGCTGGTGCCGCCGCGCACGGGCGACGCCGAGCCCGCTGCGGCTGCGGGGCTCGCGTCGGGTGCGAAGTCACCGCCGTTGGCCTCGATGACGCCGAGCGCTCCCGCCGAACCGGTCGCGATACCACCCGTGCCCCCTGCCCCGCCCGCCCCGCCCGCCCCGCCCGCCCCGCCCGCCCCGCCCGTGCTTGC
>CAIZNI010000071.1 GCA_903934295.1 uncultured beta proteobacterium | reverse complement strand
GGCCGCGCGCGACGGGGCACCGCGACCCGTCAGCGCGGCGTCACCGTCACCCGCACCGACAGCTGCTGGCGCCCGCCACCCCAGACGACGCCGCGCAGCGGCGCAACATCGCCGTAATCGCGGCCCCAGCCCACGGTGATGAACGACTCGTCGACCAGCTTGCCGTTGGTGGGATCGACATCGATCCACCCCGCCGGCCCGCACCACACCGACACCCAGGCGTGCGAGGCATCCGCGCCGATCAGGCGCGGCTGACCGGGGGGCGGATGCGTCAGCAGATAGCCGCTGACGTAACGCGCCGCCAGCCCCAGGCCGCGCAACCCGCTGATCATCAGGTGGGCGAAGTCCTGGCAGACGCCGCGCCGGGTTTCCAGCACCTGCGACAGCGGCGTGCCGACGTGGGTGGCGTCCGGGTCGAACTGGAAGCCGCTGCAGATGCGGTGAGCCAGCGCCTGCAGCGCCTGGATCAGGTCGCGCCCGGGACGAAGGTCGGCGCGGGCCAGCGCGACCGCCTCGTCGTCGATCGGCACGAAAGGCGAGGCCAGACAGAACTGGACCAGTTCGTGACGCAGTGCCGGCACGCCGTCATCGATGGCGGCCACCACCTGCTCCCAGGGCAGCGCCGACAGGGGGGTCAGGCGCGGGCGGACCGTCACTTCCGCGATGCTGCGGACCTGCAGGCGATCGTGTGCGACCGGCACCGCGAAACGCTGCACCGGGTTGCCGAAGAAATCGAGCGCCGAACCGAGCTCCGAGGGCAGCGGCTCGATCTCGAGGTGGTGACGGGTGACGTCCTGGTGCGGGCTGTAGCGCGGGCGCAGGTGCGCCAGCTGCCAGGCGCTGGCGGCTGGCCGCTCGTAGCGGTATTCGGTGTCGTGGATGACCTGGTAGCGGCGCGGCATGGGGCGGACCTCAGACCGACAGCGGGGTCTGGCGGATGGCGACCGACTGGCCGAAGAAGCGCGCGCCCAGGTGATTGCTGACCTCGAAGGCCGCCTGGCGCAAGTCGCCCAGCGTGCGCACCAGATGGGCGCTGTCGGGCTGCAGATCGGTCGCCGGATCGAGCGCGCGCAAGGCCTGCACCGCCCGCTCGAACTCGTCGCCACCGCAGGGGCCGAACCGTTTCTGCAGCTTGCGCAGGAAGTCCAGCACGCCGTCGGCCAGGAAGCGCAGCGCCCGCGGATTGCCCTCGTCCAGCACGATCAGGTCGAGCACCGGCAGCCATTCCGGGCTGCTCAGGTAGCGCGACCGGTAGGTGATGCTGGAATCGGTCAGTTCGAGCAGCCAGCCCAGTCCGGCGTCGCGACCCTCGTGCAGCGCGATCTCCAGGGCCTGGCAGATGAAGCCCAGGCGCTCGACGCGCCGGCCGATCGACAGGAAACGCCAGCCGGTGTCGCGGGTCATGCCATCGAAGGCGTAGCCCGACAACGTGACCAGCCCGGTGATCGCCCGGTCGACCCAGCCCAGGGCTTCGAGCAGGCTCGGCTGACGCTCGAACACGCCGTCCTGCGTCAGCCGGTTCAGGGTGCGCCAGTTGTCGGCGGAAAGCCGGTCGCGCAGGCTGTGGGCCACCCGCGAGAGCTGCCGCAGATTGGCCGCCAGGCCGGGCCCCTGGTCGGCGCGCGAGGCGGCTTTGAGGAGGTCCTGGTCGGCGGGTTCGGCGCTCTCGAGGATGCCGCAGCGCCGGGCCAGCACCCGCACCGCCTCGGCTTCGGCCGCCGTCTCGTCGGCGCCCTCGAGCAGGTGATTCAGACCCAGTCGCAGCAGGCGCGCACAGTCCTCGCTGCGCTCGGCGTAGCGGCCGAACCAGAACAGGTTCTCGGCGACCCGCGAGGGCAGCGCGGCACCGGCGCGCACCAGGTCGGCCGGCCCGACCGTCGAACGCAGCAGGGTGAACGAGGCATTGACCGGCCCGGACGAGAGCACCCAGGTGTCCTTGGAGGCCCCCCCGCGCTGCATCGACACCACCCGCACCGACGGGCTGGCCGCCACCCGCGCCAGGCCACCGGGCATCACCGAATACCCGCTGGCGGTGGCCGCGGCAAACACCCGCAAGCCGAGCGAGCGGGCGCCGATGCGCATCGGCGCGCCGCGCTCGAGCACCGGCGCCTGTGAGACATCGACCAGTTCCTGGGCGACGTAGCGCTCGGGATGGCCGCGGACCTGCTCGCGAAACCGCCGCGCGGCGGCTTCATCCAGGTCCTGGCCGAAGACGGGTTCGAAGGGGTGCGCCGGCGTGGCCGGCTTGAACACCAACCGATCGAGACGGGCAAAGGCGTCCTCGCGCGCAGCCGACTCACCGCACCACCAGGTCGCCACCGACGGAATCTTCAGCCGCTCGCCCATCAGCCGCTCGGCGATCGCCGGCAGAAAACCCAGCAGCGCGCCCGACTCGAGCACGCCCGAACCCAGCGCGTTGGCCAGCACCACCGAGCCGCGGCGCGCGCAGTCGGCCAGGCCGGGGACCCCGAGCGCGGAATCGGCCCGCAACTCCAGCGGGTCGCAGTAGTCCTCGTCCAGGCGACGCAGGATCGCGTGGACCCGGCGCCCGCCCTCCAGGGTCTTGAGCCAGACCCGACCGTCGCGCACCACCAGGTCGGCGCCCTCGACCAGCGGAAAGCCGAGATAGCGCGCCAGCAGCGCATGCTCGAAATAGGTCTCGTTGTAGGGGCCGGGCGTGAGCAGCACGGTCAGCGGCGGTCCGTCCTCGCGGGGCGCCAGCCGCGCCAGGCTGTCGCGAAAGCCGGCGAAGAAACTCGCCTGGTGCAGCACCCGCAGGTCGCGGAACAGGTCGGGAAACACCCGCGAGACGATCAGGCGATTTTCCAGCGCATAGCCGGCGCCCGAGGGGGCCTGGGTGCGATCGGCCAGGACCCACCAGCGGCCATCGGGAGAGCGCGCGAGATCGGCCGCGTACAGGTGCAGGAACAGACCTCCGGGCGGGCGCGTGCCATGCGCGGGCCGCAGGAATCCGCCGTGGGAGTAGACGAGTTCGGGTGGAATCAGGCCCTCGCGCAGCAGTACCTGCGGGCCGTAGAGATCGGCCAGGATGCGATTGAGCAGTTCGGCCCGCTGGGCGATACCGGTCTGCAGCGTCTCCCATTCGGCCGCGGGAATCACCTGCGGCAGCGCGTCGAGCTCCCAGGGCCGGTCCAGGCCCTGCGGGTCGGCGTAGACGTTGTAGGTGACCCCGTGCTCGCGGATCTGTCGCTCGACCGACTCCAGGCGCTCGCCGATCAGGTGGGCGGGCGAATCGGCCAGCAGCCGCAGGATCCGCTGGAAGTGCGGACGCACCCGTCCCGGCGCGTCGAACATCTCGTCAAAGCGGGCGCGCGCGGCCGGGTAGCCCGCCAGCAGGTCGGGCCTCATCTCGCCGGTGCGGTCATCGCGTGAAATGGGTGAACGCTCGGTTGGGGTTCGTTGGAAGCGTCGACGACAAGGCCTGCGTGAGCGACCGGGGCGCCGCGGCCCGCGGCATCATCCGGGCGCACGCCGCAGGTCGAGCGTGAAGGGTAAATCGGGATTGCGCGGCTCGGGCCGGGTCTCGAGCCGGCCGGGCGTGTGACCAACCCGGAAGAACCGGGCCAGACGCCGCGCCTCGGCCTCGTAGGCATTCACCGGGAAGCTGTCGTAGTTGCGACCGCCCGGATGCGCGACATGATACTGGGCGCCGCCCATCGAGCGCTGCATCCAGGTGTCGGCCAGGTCGAACACCAGCGGCGCGTGAACCCCGATGGTTGGGTGCAGCGCCGATGGCGGGCACCACGCGCGGTAGCGCACGCCGGCCACGAACTCGCCGACCCGGCCGGTCGGCTGCAGCGGCACCGGCCGGCCGTTGCAGGTCAGCACATGGCGGTCGTCGATCAGCCCGCTGACCCGGACCTGCAGACGCTCGACGGAAGAATCGACATAGCGCACCGTGCCACCCGCGCCGCCCTCCTCGCCCATCACATGCCAGGGCTCCAGCGCCAGGCGCAGGTCGACCGCGACCCCGCGGGCCTGGAAGTCGCCCAGGTGCGGAAAGCGGAACTCGAAGTGCGGCTCGAACCAGGCCGGCGACAGGCGGTATCCGGCGTCATCGAGTTCTGCCAGCACGTCGCCGAAATCCTCCCAGACGAAATGCGGCAGCATGAAGCGGTCGTGCAGCTCGGTGCCCCAGCGCTTCAGGCGCTGCGGCCGGTAGGGCTCCTTCCAGAACCGCGCGACCAGCGCGCGCATCAGCAGCTGCTGCGCCAGGCTCATCCGGGCGTGCGGCGGCATCTCGAAGGCACGCATCTCGAGCAGGCCGAGACGGCCGGCGGGGCCATCGGGCGAAAACAGCTTGTCGATGCAGAACTCGGCGCGGTGCGTGTTCCCGGTCACGTCGGTGAGCAGGTTGCGCATCAGCCGGTCGATCACCCAGGGCGCCAGGGGCTGGACGCCTTCGGTCTGCAGGCGCTCGAGTTCGCGCAGCGCGATCTCGACCTCGTTCACCGAGTCGTTTCGCGCCTCGTCGAAACGGGGCGCCTGGCTGGTCGGTCCGATGAACAGGCCCGAGAACAGATAGGACAGCGACGGGTGGTTGTGCCAGTAGGCGACCATGCTGGCCAGCAGATCGGGCCGGCGCAGGAACGGCGAATCGGCGGGCGTGGCGCCGCCCAGCACGAAGTGGTTGCCCCCGCCGGTGCCGGTGTGACGGCCGTCGACCATGAACTTCTCGGTCGACAGGCGGGTGGCGTGCGCGGCGTCATACAGGAAGGTGGTTTGTTCGACCAGGCTCGCCCAGCTGGCGGCCGGCTGGATGTTGACCTCGATCACCCCGGGGTCGGGCGTGACCCGCAAGACGGTCAGGCGCGCGTCGCGCGGCGGCTCGTAGCCTTCGAGGAGCACCGGCGTGCCCAGCTGGGCGGCGGTGGCCTGCACCGCCGCGACCAGCTCGAGATAGTCCTCGAGCTCGGCCATCGGCGGCATGAACACATGGAGGCGTCCGCCACGCGGTTCGACGCAGATCGCGGTGCGGGTGATCGCGGCGGCCGACTCGAAGGCGGCGGGCGGGGTCTCCCCGGACGCGGGGGAAGGGACGCTCTGCCCGGTCTGCCCGGTCTGCGTCGCCTCTGCCATCGGCGCGGTCTGCGCCGTCTCGGTCATCGGCCCGGTCTGCACCCGGTGCATCAGCTGACGCACCGGCGGCAGCGGCCCGAGTGCGCGGGCCGGGTCGGCCGGCAGCACCCAAGGGTAGTCCTCGGGGGTCACCCAGGGCTGGGAGTCGAGCGGCAGCCGGTAACCCATCGGCGAGTCGCCCGGCAGCAGATAGCAGCGCTCGGCGCGCAAGAACCACTGACCGCTTCGCCAGCGCGGCCCGGCGCCCTCGGCACGGGCCACCGGCAGCACGCAGCCGGTGACCGCATCCAGTCCGCGGCTGAACACGCGGCCCAGACGCGCGCGCTCATGGGGATCGTCCAGACGCGCGTCGAGCGGATCGACATTGACCGGCAGGCGCCGCTCGCGCCAGAGGTAATACCAGGTGTCCTCATAGGCGTCGAAGACCCGCGCCGGATCCAGCCCCAGGCGCTGCGCCACGCCTTGCAGGAAGCGGGCGGCCTGCGCCGCATCGGCACCGTGGTCGGTCCGCTCGTCGGCATACAGCGTCGGATCGGTCCAGATCGGCTGGCCATCGGCGCGCCAGAACAGGTTCAGCGACCAGCGCGGCAGCTGCTCGCCCGGATACCACTTGCCCTGTCCGAAATGCAGCAGGCCCAGCGGCGCGTAGCGCTGGCGCAGGCGATCCATCAATTCGCCCGACAGCAGCCGCTTGGTCGGCCCCATCGCATCGGTGTTCCACTCGGCACCCTCGCGATCGTCGACCGACACGAAGGTCGGCTCGCCGCCCTGGGTCAGGCGCACATCGCCGGCCTGCAGATCGGCATCGATGCGGTGGCCCAGCGCCTCGATGGCGCTCCACTGTGTCTCGGTGTAGGGCAAGGTGACGCGCGGCGCCTCCCAGACCCGCTCGACCTTCATCTCGTGCGAGAACTCGCACTCGGCCGGGCCGACCATGCCGCTGACCGGCGCCGCCGACGACGGCTCGGGGGAACACGCCAGCGGGATGTGGCCTTCGCCGGCCAGCAGTCCGGAGGTCGGGTCCAGCCCGATCCAGCCCCCGCCGGGCAGATAGACCTCGCACCACGCGTGCAGATCGGTGAAGTCGGTGGCCGCGCCGACCGGTCCGTCGAGCGACTTCACATCGGGCGTGAGCTGGATCAGGTAGCCGGAAACGAAGCGCGCCGCGAGCCCCAGATGGCGCAGCAGCTGCACCAGCAGCCAGGCCGTATCGCGACAGGAACCGGCGGCACTGGTCAGCGTCTGCTCGGGCGTCTGCACGCCCGGCTCCAGGCGGATCAGATAGCGGATATCGTGCTGCAGCCGCTGGTTGAGCGCCACCAGGAAGTCGAGCGTGGCCTGCGGTTCGCGTGGCACGGCGGCCAGGTATCGGGCGAACTGCGGCGACAGCGCGCAGGGCTCGAGATACGGCGCCAGCTCGAGCGCCTGCTCGGGCGCATAGGCGAAGGGAAACTTCTCGGCCTGCGGCTCGAGGAAGAAGTCGAACGGGTTGAGCACCGACATCTCGGCGACCAGATCGACTTCGATGCGCAGTTCCTGCGCCGGCTCGGGAAACACCAGCCGGGCCAGGTAGTTCGATTGCGGATCCTGCTGCCAGTTCACGAAGTGCCCGGCCGGCGTCACCCGCATCGAATAGGACAGGATGCGCGTGCGGGCATGCGGGCAGGGACGCAGCCGGACGATCTGCGGGCCCAGGGCGACCGGTCGATCGTAGCGGTAGTGCGTGACGTGGTTCAGAGCGACATGGATCGACACGGAGGTGTCTCCTGGCGGTTCATCGGGAGCGGGACGGGGCGGTTAAGATACTCCGGACGCGCCGGCGCAGGGAGGTAAGGAAGCAATCCGCGTGCCCAGCGTTGCGGCGGCCCGACTCGCCCGGCGGCACCAGCCTCGGGCAGGCGACGCGACAACGCACCAACATTGTGCAATACGGGCGCGGTCGCAACCAGCCCGGACGACGCGGTCAACGCCGACGCGACACCGACACCGGATCGCGGCCGACGCCGACCGAACCGGGCTCAACCGATCCGCGTGCCCATCCCGCCGTCGACCGGCAGCAGCGCGCCGGTCACGAACGAGGACTCGTCGCTGCACAGGTAGAGCGCCGCGTAGGCGGTGTCCTGGCCAGTGCCCATTCGCCCGCGCAGGGGCACCCGCGCATTGCGCTCGGCGCGCACCGCCTCGACCGGGCGGCCGCTGGCCCGCGCGCCGCCCTCGACCGCCATCGGCGTGTCCATGAAGCCGGGCAGGATCGCATTGCAGCGCACGCCGTGGCGCGCGTTCGATGCCGCCACGCTGGTGGTGAGCCGGTTCACCCCGGCCTTGGCGACCTCGTAGGCGACCATGTTCCCGCCGGCGATCGAGGCGAGCGACGACACGTTCACGATCGATCCGCCGGCCGGCTGCTCGCGCATCACCGGCACCGCCGCCCGGATCGTGAGCCACATGCCCTTGAGATCCACCGCGAGAATGCGATCCCAGGCCGCCTCTTCAGCCCGATGCGCCGGGCCGTCACCGCCACCGCCGATCCCCACATTGTTGACCAGCGCGTCGATGCGCCCGAAGCGCTCGCGCGCCGCCCGCACCAGCGCCTCGCAGTCCTCGCGGCGGGTGATGTCGGCACGCCAGGCCCAGGCCTGCCCGCCGGCGGCGGCGATCAGGGCCACGGTTTCGGCGGCGCTGGCTTCGTCGCGGTCCACACACAGCACCTGGGCGCCCTCGCGCGCGAGCAGCAGCGCGGTCGCCCGGCCGTTGCCGACATTGGCGCCCGGCGACTGGCCCGCGCCCACCACCACCGCCGTCTTGCCGGCCATCCGGCTGGTCATGCGAACACCTGCGTCAGGGCCGGGCAGGCGGACTCGCGGGCGGGATCGGGAAGGGTCATGGGTGGGCTCCTGAAAAACGGGGGGATGAGGAAACGAGGGGATGGGGAAACGAGGGGATGGGGAAACGGATGGTCTGAAAGCGGTGGCCTGAAAGCGGGTGATGCAAAGGTGGGCGCAGCGCAGGCGTCCGGCTTGAAATCCAGGCGTCCATATTTTCGCGTCGCGCACCGGTGCCGGCCCGCACGCTGGCTATAGTCTATTCACTCCGGCCCGGCCCGGGTCAGGAGCCCGCTGATCCATTCACAAGACGGAGACAACCCCATGGCCGACCGACCCGATCACCCCGCCAACGCGCACCTGAACGCAGCCGACGAATCCACCGGACGTCGCCGCTTCCTGGGCGCCGCCGCCGGCGCGGCCCTGTTGTCCGCCGGACTGACGCCCCCGGCGTCGGCGCAGGCGTTTCCGAACAAGCCGATCACCCTGATCGTGCCCTTCCCGGCCGGCGGCGTGACCGACGTGCAGTTTCGGGCGCTCGCGCAGATCGCCACGAAGGAACTCGGCCAGCCCATCGTCGTGTCGAACCGGCCCGGCGCGACCGGCTCGCTGGGCCCGGCCCAGATGGCGCAGACCTCACCGCCCGACGGCTACACGCTCTCGGTCGTCTCGTCGGCGCAGTTCCGCATGCCGCACGTCTCGAAGGTCACGTGGGATCCGCTGCGCGACTTCACCTGGATCCTGGGCGTCACCGCCTATTCGTTCGGCGTCGCGGTGCGCACCGATGCGCCGTGGAAGACCTTCGCCGATCTGGTCGCGGACGCCAAGGCGAATCCGGGCAAGCTGATGATGGGTACTTCGGGCCGGGGCAACGTGGGCCATGTGACCATGGAACGGGTCAGCCGGATCACCGGCATGAAGATGACGCTGGTGCCCTTCAAGGGCGCCGCCGAATTCATGGCGGCGCTGGTCGGCGGACACATCGATGTGGTGCCCGACGGCGGCTGGGGCACGATGGCACGCGCCGGCCGGGTCCGGCTGCTCGCGATGATGACGCCCAACCGGCTGCCGTCCTGGCCGGATGTGCCGACGCTCAAGGAACTCGGCTATGACGTCAGCGTGCTGCCGATGCTGCTGATCGCCGGCCCCCGGGGCATGGATCCGGCGGTGGTGAAAACGCTGCACGACGCACTGCGCAAGTCGATGTACGACCCGGCCTTCCAGAAGGTGCTGGACAACGACAATCAGGCGGCCATCTACATGGACGCCGACACCATCCGCAAGTACGCCGCCGAACGCTACGAGGAAGAGCGCAAGATCGTCGCCGAGTTCGGGCTGGCCGCGCCGCAGTAGCGGGTTGCGGCCGCGGGCGGCCCCGCCGCAGCGGGGCCGCCCGGCCTCACTCGTCCATCGCGGGAGCGCCGGCGACGACGCCACCGTCGATGACCATGGTCTGCCCGGTCATGAAGCTGCCGGCAGCACTGGCCAGGAACACCGCCGCGCCGGCGATCTCGTCGGGTTCGCCGATCCGCTTGAGCGGCGTGTCGCGGGTGCGCTTCTGGTAAATGTCCGGGTTTTCCCACAGGGCGCGGGCGAAATCGGTGCGCACCAGCCCCGGGGCGATGCAGTTCACCCGGATGTTCTTCGGGCCCCACTCGCAGGCGAGGTTGCGCGCGAGCTGCATGTCGGCGGCCTTAGAGATCGCATAGGCGCCCAGCACCGGCGAACCGCGCAGCCCGCCGATCGACGAGACGATGATGACCGCGCCCGAGCCGGCGCGCTCCATGTGCGGCGCGGCCATGTGGCTGAGCCACAGGTTGCTCTTCACATTGGACGCCATGATCTTGTCGAAGATGTCGTCGGGCATCGATGCGCTGGGGCCGAAATGCGGATTGATCGCGGCGTTGCAGACCAGGATGTCCACCGTACCCCAGGTCTTCACCGCCAGATCCACCAGCGCCTGCAACTCTTCCTTGCGGCCGATGTTGCAGGCGGCGGCGATGGCAGTGCCGCCCCGCGCCTCGATGCCCTTGACCACTTCCTGGCAGGCGTCGAGCTTGCGCGACGACACGACCACTTTGGCGCCGTGCTGCGCCAGGCGCTCGCAGATGGCCCGGCCGATGCCACGCGAGCCGCCAGTGACCACCGCAACCTTGCCGGTGAGATCGAACAGGGTGGGGTCGCTCATGAATGCTCTCCTTGTACTGAGGGATGAAGACGGTGGGCAGGCAGGCTCAGCGCTTGTCGCCGGCCACTTTCCACACAGTGGCGACCGCCTCCAGCGCCGCCTTGGCCATCAGCCCGGCGTCGTTGGCGATCGTCGTCAGGCGAAAGCCCATCTGGATCATGCGGGCGGCGTACTCGGGGCTGCCGCAATGGATGCCCGCATGGATGCCGCGCTTGCCGCATTCGGCGATCAGCCGCTCGTAGATCTTGAGGATGGTGGGATCCTCATGGTCCAGCTTCGGGGTCAGGCCCAGCGAGAACGCCAGGTCGCTCGGCCCGACGTAGATGCCGTCGATGCCCTTCACATCGAGGATCGAATCGAGGTTGTCGATCGCCTGCTTGGTCTCGATCATCGGGATCACCAGGACTTCGTCGTTGGCGATCGACTGGTAGTTGCTGGCCACGCCGTAGGTGCCGTGGCGGATCGGCCCGTTGCTGCGGGTGCCGTGCGGCGGATAGCGGCAGGCCGAGACCATCGCTTCGGCCTGCTCGCGGGTGTTGATCATCGGGGCGATGACGCCCCAGGCGCCGCCGTCGAGCGCCTTGCCGATGATGCCGGGCTCGTTCCAGGGCACCCGCACCAGCTTCGTGACCGGGTGCTTGTCCATCGCCTGGAAGCACTGGACCATCGACAGGTAGTCCTGCACCCCGTGCTGCATGTCGACGGTGACGCTGTCGAAACCGCACTGCGCCATGACCTCGGCCGAGAAGCCCGAGGGAATGGCCAGCCAGCCGTTGACGGCCGCCTTGCCCGCTTTCCAGCGGGCCTTGAGTTGGTTGGTGCTCATGGTGTCGGATCCTTGCCTGGTGGGTGAGTGATCGGGGAAGTCGCGCCGTGCCCGCGGGGCACGACGGGGTCAGCTGTTCGGTCCGTGGTCCATCGCGACCGGCTGCCAGCGGCGCAGCCCGGAAGCCGGCAGGACCGTCGGGTTCACGCAGGACATCGGCCAGCGGCCCGAGAGCACCAGCGCCAGCTCCTGGCCGACACGGCGCTTGCGGGCGGGATCGAAGCGGGCCGATGCCGATGCGTTGTGCGGCGACAGGATCACCTGCGGCATGCGGATCAGCGGATTGTCGGGCTTCACCGGCTCGACCTCGAAGACATCGAGGCCGGCGCCGGCGATCCATTTTTCATCGAGGGCCCGGATGAGCGCGGACTCGTCGACCGTCGGCCCGCGGCCGGTGTTGATGAAGATCGCGGTCTTCTTCATCTGGCGGAAGTGGTGCTCCTTCAGGAACCCCACCGCCTCCGGCGTGGCCGGCAGATGCATCGAGACGAAGTCGGAGCGGCTGAGCACCTCCTGCAGGCTCGCCGGCTCGGCACCCGCCGCCGCGATCGACAGTTCGTCGAGGAAGGGATCGAAAGCCAGCAGGTGCAGACCGAACGGGCGGGCCCGCCGGGCGACCGCGCGCGGCACCCGGCCAAAAGCGATAAAGCCCAGGGTCAGACCCATCAGCCGCGGGAATTCATAGAGTTGCGCACGACCTTCGCTCCAGCGCCCCTCGCGGACCATCCGGTCCTGCTCGAAGGCGCGCCGGTGGGTCGCCAGCAGCAACATCATCGCGTGGTCGGCCACCTCCTCGATGAAGGTGTCGGGGCAGTTGGTGACCGGGATGCCGCGGGCGGTCGCCGCCGCCACGTCGACATAGTCGACCCCGACCGAGCCGAGCGCGATCAGCCGGCACCGGTCGAGCGAGTCGATCATCGCCCGGGTGAATTTCATGCCCTTCGCGTAGACCGCGTCGACCCCTTTGGCGGCGGCGATGAACGCCGCCTCGGTCGGCTCGCACTCGATGATCTCGGCGCCGGTTCCCTCGAGCGCCTCCAGTTCATGGCGGTAGGCGCCGCTGCCGGTGGGCAGGGGTGCAGCGGGGGTCAGAATGCGCAGGCTCGCCATCGGGGGCTCCCAAGGTTGGACGAGGGAGTATCGGGGCGGTTACCCGGGGCCGGCCGCGCGCCGGTCCGGTTTCTGAAACAGCGGCGGCTGCGCTCAACGCGCCACCGTCGGCCCGCCCGCGGGCGCGGTGGGGTCGTCGCTCAGGGTGCGCAGGAAGGCCACCAGGTCGGTGACGTCCTGGGGGCTGAGGCGCGGCGTGGGCAGGCCGCGCGAAAACGGCGCGCCCTGCTGGACGTTGGCACGCAGCGCGAACGGCAGATCATCATAGGGCAGCACACCCGGCGCCACCGGCGCATACCAGGTGGGATCGGCATCGCGCGTCGCGTAGAACCGCACCGCGTCCTCGAGGCTCGCGACGCGGGCATTGTGAAAATACGGCCCGGTCAGCGCGATGTTGCGCAGCGTCGGAATCTTGAACTGACCGCACAGGTCAAGTCGGTTGGCCAGGTCGGTGCGCACCGGACCGCACAGGCCCTTGTCGAAGAAGGTCGGGTCGGCATTGGCCGCGATCGCGGCGTTGCGCGGCACGCCCAGCGCGGCGTAGCCGAAGTTGGTGAACACCGGCCGATTGCCGTTGAGCGAGGGCTGGCTGGGGTGGCAGGAAGCGCAGTTGCCGGTGGCCGGATTGTTGAACACCGCCAGGCCGCGCGCCTCCTGGGCGCTGAGCGCGATCTTGCCGTCCAGGAACTGGTCGTATCGGCTGTTGAACAGGGCGTAGTCGGGGTCGAGCGTCTGGTAGGACTGCAGCGCGGTCTTGAGCGTGTCGAACACCGCCTGGTCGGCGGAGTTATCGGCCAGACCGAACAGGCGCCGGAAGTCAGCGTAGTAGGACAACCCGCGCACGCGGGCCGCCACCGCCGCCACATCGGCGCTGGCCATCTCGACGGGATTGAGCAATGGGCCACCGGCCTGAGCTGCGCGACTGTCGGCGCGACCGTCCCAGGTGAAGCCGCCCTGCGGACCGCGGACCGGATCGATCCGGAAGGTGCTGTTGCCGTCCAGGTAGCGCAGCGAGGGCGAGCTGCGCATGCCCGCCAGGTCCAGGTTGAGGCCGCCCACCGGCAGCGTGGTGCCCGCCGGATCGGCGTGGGCCGCCGCATCGGCGTGGCAATTGGCGCAGGCCAGCCTGCCACTGGCCGACAGGGCCGGTTCCTCGAACAGCGCCTTGGCCACCGTCAGCTGGGTGGCGGCGCTCTCGACCGGGGCCGGATCGCTGGAGGAGGAACCGCCGCAGGCGGACAGGCAGAGCAGGGTCAGGACCATCAGTGCACGAAGCATGGATTCACCGGAGAAGGAACGCGCTTAGAAGGGAGGAGGAGGAGGAGGAGGCCTGATCTGGCGCAGCAGGCGTCGGCCGTCGACCTGCTGGTATTCCACTTCGACCGGGGCCCGATCGCGCAGCAACTGCTCGAGTTCGGGCGGCAGCAGCGATGCCGCGGTCAGCACCAGCGTGGTCGCCGATTCGCCGAACAGCACGGTGAGCGAGCCCAGGTCCGAGGCCCTGGCGAGCAGCGTGGCCGGCCGGCGGATGACCCCGTCCGCGGGGAGTTCGGGGCGACACGTCACCGTGATCGCCTGCGGGAGTTGCCCGGGCGGAGCGCGACGGGCACGGATTTCGACGAACACCGGCTCGGCGGTCGCGACCCGCGGGCAGGCGGGGTCGGTGACGCCCGGCAAGTCGGTACCGGCCACCACCGTCTGGCGCAGCCGGATCGAGGCGGCGCCGGGCTGCCAGACGATGGCGCCCTTGAGCAGGATCTCGCCGCCCTGCTGCGCCGGGTCGGTGCGGGTGCCCACCGAGATCACGCTCAGGCCCTGGGCATCGGCGAGCGCTTCCAGCATCACCTGGGCGCGTTGCGCCGGCAGCCAGGCCGCCAGCGCCGCACTGATGCGCAGCGACAGGCCCTGGACGCTCAGCACGCCGTCGCGGACATCGGCGCCCGACGTCTGAACGGACAGACGCAGCGGCTCGCCCTCGCGGGGCTGCGGGCGGCCATCGGCGGCTCGGGTGGCCACCAGAACCGGGGCCGGCCAGACACCCGCAGCCGTCCAGAACCGGACGAACGCACCCGGCGCGGTGACGGACGCCAGGTCGTCGGGCACCTGGACCCGCACAGCCGACTGGTTCAGCGTGAACACGCTGCCCACGCGGGCACTGACCACGCCGCTGAGCAGCCAGTCGGTCACCGCGCCGCGCTTCTCGATGCGGGAGGCCACCAGCACCGGCGGCCCGCCCGCCGAGTCCGCCGCCCACACGCCGTGCACCTCGAGCGTGTCGCCGTGGGTGATGGCGCCGACGCCGGCATGGCCATCGAGCACCGTCGCGGTGTCCTGCAGACCGCTGTCAGTCACGATGCGCACCCGCTGATCGAGCACCCGCAACTCGCCATCGGCCAGGGTCCGGGTGACCGGCCCGATGAGTTGCGCCAGCACTTCGATACGCTCGGCGCTTCCGTCGGCCGAGCGGAACACGCGCACCCGCTGACCGAGCTTGAGTTCGGCTGCGACGCTGGCGCCGGTGGCGTCCTCGGCGCGGCTGGCCGCCACCGAGTCGTCGTACTCGACGCCATCGACGATGACGCTGCCAAAGCCGCTGATCGCGCCCTCGGCGATCCCGGTTCCGCCGCTGCCCACGCCCGCCAGCAGCGCGCTTTCACCACAGGCGACCAGCACCAGCGCGAGCAGTGCCGCGGCGAGTCCGGCGCCGATGCGCGCAGACAGACAATGGCACCTCATGCCGCCACCTCGGACCTGGCGCCGCCGAATTCCGGCGCGGAAAAAGCGAACATGCCCAATCTGAAGCGGCGGGGGCGAGGCGTCCCCGCGTCGCGTTCGCACATCGGCACGGCGGCATCAACCACCTGGCGCAACACCTGGCTCCACAGGTCGCTGGCCAGACGCTCGAGGCGCTGCGCGGACTCGACGCTCAGGCCGTCGGCAAAGACGCTTTGCTCCAGGAACCGACGCCCGGGCGCGTCGCTCAGGTTGTGCACGCCGGCGGCGAGGTGGTCGGCTACCGACCCTGCCAGCAGCTGGCGGGCCTCCCGATGTCCGCGGTCGGGGACGAAGGCGTTGCGCACCAGGCGCACCTGCCCCGCTTCCTGACGGGCCACCCCCAGCCGCAGCATTTCGTCGAGCACCGAGCGGGGATGGAAGTCGGTCGAGACCGACCGGGCGAGCTGCTCGAAAGACGGGGCGGGGCCGTGGACCGGCAGGTCTTCCGGGTGACCCTGGCCGAGCCAGCGCGAGACCACCTGGCTGGCGGCGCTGGGCTTGCCCCAGGCCGAGCCGCGGGCCTGGGCCTGCTCGCTGGTGCGCACCGCCTCTTCGCGAAAGGCGCGAACGTCCTTGCGGTGCAGCCCCGACAGCAGGCTCAGCGCCGAATCGGTGGGCTTGCGCTCGAGCCGTTCCAGCTCGGCCTTGGCCTGGGCGAGAAACACCGGCTTGAGGGCGGCGACGAACTCGGCATAGCCCACGCCCGAGCGCAGCAGCCAGTCGACCAGCGGCTGGACGATGGTCAGCGCTTCGGGGAGCACCGTATTCCCCTCCGCCACCGTGTCCTGTCTCGCGTCCATGGGCGCATCATTACATGGGAAATTTTCCCATGTCAACAAGACAGGCGAACAGCGACGCGAATCAACCCGGCAAATCGGGCAGCGGACGGTGCAGCAGGCAGGGGATGAGAACGCGAGAGGCGGCGAGCAGCGCCGTCAGAGAGGGACACGGGCACTGCCCGCTGCCAGGGCCACCCGGATCGCGTGCGCCGCCGCGGCCATGCCCATCGTCGCGGTCACCGTCACCATCGACCCATAGCCGGCGCAGGCCAGCGGGGCGCCGCCGCCGGGCGGTCGGGGCCCGCCGCCGCCAGCCGGCGACTCGGAAGAATGAATCGCCGGCACGCCGAACGCCCGGCCGGTCTCGCGGGTGAAGCCATGTTCACGACGCAGCCGGGCCCGAACCGCCGCCAGCAGCGCGTCGCCGCGGATCAGCGCCAGGTCGTCGATCGACAGCTTCAGCGGGTCGGTGCGCCCACCGGCCGCCCCGCACACGATCACCGGCTGCGAACGCCGGCGGCACAGCGCGATCAGCGCCGCCTTGGCGCGCGGCGAATCGATCGCGTCGACCACGATCGCCTGCGCCGGCACGAGCAGCGCCACATTGTCGGGATCGATGAAGTCGTCGACCCCTTCGATCCGGCAGTCGGGCGCGATGTCGAGCAGACGCTCGCGCATCACCGTGATCTTCGATGCGCCCAGCGTGGACCCCAGCGCGTGCACCTGACGGTTCAGATTGGACTCGGCGATGTGATCGAGGTCGATCAGGGTCAGGTGGCCAACGCCGGAGCGGGCCAGCGCCTCGGCGGCCCAGGAGCCGACGCCGCCGACCCCCACCACGCACACATGCGCGGCGCGCAGCCGCGCCAGACCGGCGTCGCCGAACACCCGGGCGACGCCGCCGAACGCGCGCTGCGCCCGGTCGTCATCGGGCGCGGACGGCACCGCATCGGGCGAATCGGGCGCGCCCGAGGGTGGCATCAGGGAATGAGGACCGTCGAGCCGGTGGTGCGACGCGACTCCAGATCCTGATGCGCCTTGACCGCATCGGCCAGCGCATAGCGCTGATCGATCTCGATCTTGACCTTGCCGCTGGACACCATCCGGAACAGGTCAGCCGACATGTCCTCGAGGTTCTCGCGCCTGGCGGTGTGCGCCATCAGCGAGGGACGGGTGATGTAGAGCGACCCCTTGAGCGCGGTCAGCGGCAGCGGGGGCACCGGACCCGACGCGTTGCCGAAGCTCACCATCAGACCGAAGGGCTGCAGGCAATCGAGCGACGCCTGGAAGGTGTCCTTGCCCACCGAGTCATAGACGACCGGCACCATCTCGCCACGGGTGATCTCGCGCACCCGCTCGACGATGTTCTCCTGGTTGTACAGGATGGTGTGGTCGGCGCCGAACTGGCGCGCCAGCTTGGCCTTGGCCTCGGAGCCCACCGTGCCGATCACCGTCACGCCCAGCGCCTTGGCCCACTGCATCGCGATCAGGCCGACACCGCCGGCCGCCGCGTGGAACAGGATGGTCTGGCCGCGCTGCAGCTTGTAGGTGCGCCGGAACAGGTACTGCACCGTCATGCCCTTGAGCATCATCGCCGCGGCGGTGTCCAGGGCGATGCCCTTGGGCACCTTGACCAGCGGGGCGGCAGGCATGTTGCGCAGTTCGGCATATGAGCCGGGCGGGCGGTCGCAATAGGCGACCCGATCGCCGACCTTGAAGTTCTGCACGCCCGCGCCGACCGCGGTGATGACGCCCGCCCCCTCCAGGCCGATGCCGGCCGGCAGAGGCATCGGGTAGAGCCCGGTGCGGAAATAGACGTCGATGTAGTTCAGGCCGATCGCGTGATTGCGCAGCTGGACTTCGCCGGGGCCGGGCGGGCCGACCTCGACGTCGACAAGCTTCATCACTTCGGGGCCGCCGGTCTGCTCGATTCGAATCGCCTTGGGCATGAGTGTCTCCAGGGTGGGGGGTCAGAGCCGCCCGCGCAAATGCGGACGGCGGGTCAGGAAGGAAAGCCGGCAAGCCGCGCCGGCCCGGCTCAGTAAGTGCCCGGGTAGGCGCCGCCGTCGATCAGGAAATTCTGGCCGGTGACATAGGCCGCCTGGGCGCTGCACAGATAGGCACAGGCCTGGCCGAACTCGTAGGCATTGCCCAGCCGGCCGGCCGGCACGGTGGCCACGCGGCGCGCCAGGGCCTCTTCGTAATCGATGCCCGCACCCTTGGCCGAGGCCGCGATCGTGCCGCGCAGGCGATCGGTGTCGAAGACGCCCGGCAGCAGGTTGTTGATGGTGACGTTGTGCACCACCGTCTTGCGCGCCAGGCCGGCCACGAAACCGGTGAGCCCGGAGCGTGCGCCGTTGGACAGCCCGAGGATGTCGATCGGCGCCTTGACCGAGCTGGAGGTGATGTTCACCACCCGCCCGAAGCGGCGCTCGATCATGCCGTCGAGGGTCGCCTTGATCAGGTCGATCGGCGTGAGCATGTTGGCGTTCAGGGCCGACAGCCACTGCTCGCGCGTGAAGCTGCGGAAGTCGCCCGGGGGCGGGCCGCCGGCGTTGTTGATCAGGATGTCGATCTGGGGGGTGGCCGCCAGGGCCTCGGCCTGACCCGACGCGGTGGTGATGTCGCAGGCGACCGCCAGCACGGTGACGCCGGTCTCGCCACGAATGCGCTCGGCGGCATCGCGCAGCGGCTGCTCGGAGCGCGCATTGATGACCAGGTTGGCGCCCTCCTGGGCCAGCGACAGCGCGCAACCATAACCCAGCCCCTTGCTCGCGCCGCAGACCAGCGCCCATTTGCCCTTGATGCCGAGATCCATGCTCATTCACTCCGAGTGACCGGTGACCACCGGTGGTTGTGTCGTCAGGTATTGCCGGGTGCGGCGCCGGGTGATCCCGGCACGCCCCGACCGGTGGCGCCGCGCGTGAGGGGCGCGGCGCCCGCGTTCATTTTCGCCGCAGGATCGAGCCCAGCACCCCGCGGATGATCTCGCGCCCCAGCGTCGAGCCGATCGAGCGCGCCGCGCTCTTGGCGGCGGCCTCGAAGACCGAATCGCGGCGCGAGCCGCCGCCCATCATGCCACCGAGGGCATCCTTGATCGAGTCGGGAATCCAGCTCCCGGCATCCGGTGCGGACGGCGACGGCAGCGACTGGCCGCCCTGCCCCTGTCCGGCCGCGCGCCCGCCCTTGAGCCGCTCGAAGGCCGACTCCCGATCGATGGCCTGCTCATAGATCCCGGCCACCACCGACGAGGCCATCATCGCCGCCCGCTCGGCGTCGTCGACCGGCCCGATCCGCGAGCGCGGCGGAATCACGAATCCTCGCTCGACCATGCCCGGGCGCCCCTTCTCGTCGAGAAAGGAGATCAGCGCCTCGCCCACGCCGAGCTCGGTGATCGCCGCCTCGGCATCGATCGCCGGATTCGGGCGCAGGGTGGTCGCCGCCGCCTTGACCGCCTTCTGGTCGCGCGGGGTGAACGCGCGCAGCGCATGCTGGACCCGGTTGCCCAGCTGGCCCAGCACGGTGTCGGGAACATCGAGCGGGTTCTGGGTCACGAAATAGACGCCCACCCCCTTGGAGCGGATCAGACGCACCACCTGCTCAACCTTTTCGATCAAGGCGCGCGGCGCCTCGTTGAACAGCAGGTGCGCCTCGTCGAAGAAGAAGACCAGGCGCGGACGATCGACATCGCCCACCTCGGGCAGCCGCTCGAACAGGTCCGACAGCAGCCACAGCAGGAAGGCGGCATACAGCCGGGGGGAATTGAGCAGCCGGTCGGCGGCCAGGATGTTGACCACGCCGTGACCGTTCGCGTCGGTCTGGAGCAGGTCCTCGAAATTGAGCATCGGCTCGCCGAAGAAGCGGTCGGCACCCTGCGCGTCGAGCGACAGCAGGCCGCGCTGGATCGCCCCGATCGAGGCCGCCGAGACGTTGCCGTACTCGGTGGTGAAGTCCTTCGCGTTGTCGCCCACCAGCTGCAGCATCGCGCGCAGGTCCTTGGCGTCGAGCAGCAGCAGGCCGCGCTCGTCGGCGATCCGGAAGACCAGCTGCAGCACGCCCTGCTGGGTCTCGTTCAGGCCCAGCATTCGCGCCAGCAGCAGCGGGCCCATGTCGGACACGGTGGCGCGCAGCGGATGGCCCTTCTCGCCGAACACATCCCACAGCGTGACCGGCGCCGCGCCGAAGACGGGGGCCGGCAGGCGCAGCCGCTCCAGACGCTCGGTCAGTCGCGCGCTCGGCGCGCCGGGGCGGCCGATGCCGGTCAGATCGCCCTTGACGTCGGCCATGAAAACCGGGACGCCCGCTTCGGAAAACCGCTCGGCCAGGACCTGGAGCGTCACCGTCTTGCCGGTGCCGGTGGCGCCGGTGATCAGGCCGTGGCGATTGGCCAGCGCCGGCAGCAGACACAGTTCGAGAGGCGCCTGATCGGGCCGCGCGGGCAGGGTGACCGCGACTTTCAGGGGTTCGGGCATGACAGGCGATCCGCAGGCGTGGGAGGCGAAACCCGAATGGTAGAATCAGACCCTCCCCAACCAGGCATTCGAACACGCCGCCCGTGCGTCACGCAAGCGGGCGGCCACGGAGATCACGTCATGGCCGGCCATTCCAAATGGGCCAATATCCAGCACCGCAAGAACCGCCAGGACGAAAAGCGCGGCAAGCTGTTCACGCGCGTCATCCGCGAAATCACTGTTGCGGCCAAGCTGGGCGGGGGTGACCCCGGCACCAATCCGCGCCTGCGCCTGGCGATGGACAAGGCGTCCGACGCCAACATCCCCAAGGACCGCGTCCACAACGCCATCCAGAAGGGCGTCGGCGGTCTCGACGGCGTCAACTACGAACAGATCCGCTACGAGGGCTACGGCATCGGCGGGGCGGCCATCATCGTCGACTGCCTGACCGACAACCGCACCCGCACGGTGGCCGAAGTGCGCCATGCGCTGTCCAAGAACGGCGGCAACCTGGGCACCGACGGCTCGGTGGCCTTCCTGTTTCGCCATTGCGGGCAATTCCTCTTCACGCCCGGTACCTCCGAGGAAAAGGTCATGGAAGTCGCCCTCGATGCGGGCGCCGACGATGTGATCACCGATGACGAGGGCGGGCTCGAAGTGCTGTGCGCGCCGGCCGACTTCCAGGCGGTGCGCCAGGCGCTCGAGGCCGCGGGCCTGAAGGCCGAAGTGGCCGGCATCACCATGAAGCCCGCCACCGAGACGGTGTTCACCGGCGACGATGCGGGCCGCATGCAGAAACTGCTCGACGCGCTCGAGAACCTGGACGATGTCCAGGAGGTCTACAGCAACGCGGTCTTCGACGAGGCCCGCGCGTGAAGGTGCTGGTGGTCGGCGGCGGCGGACGCGAGCACGCGCTCGCCTGGCGGCTGGCGCGCTCGCCGCGCGTCCAGACGGTCTTCGTCGCGCCGGGCAATGCCGGCACCGCCCGCGAAGCGGGCCTGCAGAACGTGCCCATCACCGATCTGGCGGCGCTGGCCGACTTCGCCGCGGCGCAGTCGGTGGCCTTCACCGTGGTCGGCCCCGAGGGTCCGCTGGCCGGCGGCATCGTCGACCGCTTTCGCGAGCGCGGACTGCGCATCTTCGGGCCCACCGCCCAGGCCGCCCAGCTGGAATCCTCGAAGGACTTCGCCAAGGCCTTCATGAAGCGCCACGGCATCCCCACCGCCGACTACGAGACCTTCACCGATGCCGCCCTGGCGCACCGGTATGTGGACGCCCGCGGCGCGCCGATCGTGATCAAGGCCGACGGCCTGGCCGCCGGCAAGGGCGTGGTGGTGGCCACCACCCTGGCCCAGGCCCACGAGGCGATCGACGCCATGCTGACCGACAACCGCATGGGCGCCGCCGGCGCCCGGGTGGTCATCGAGGAATTCCTCAGCGGCGAGGAGGCCAGCTTCATCGTGCTCTCCGACGGCCGCCAGGTGCTGCCGCTGGCCACCAGCCAGGACCACAAGCGGCTGCTCGACGGCGATGCCGGCCCCAACACCGGCGGCATGGGCGCCTATTCGCCCGCGCCGGTCGTCACCCCCGAAATCCATGCGCGGGTGCTGCGCGAAATCATCCAGCCCACCGTGCAGGGCATGGCCCGCGACGGCATCGTCTTCACCGGCTTCCTCTATGCCGGGCTGATGATCGACGAGCAGGGCAATCCGCGCACGCTCGAGTTCAACTGCCGCATGGGCGATCCGGAAACCCAGCCGATCATGGCCCGCGTCAAGAGCGACCTGGCCGAGGTGTTCGAGCTGGCCATCGACGGGCATCTGGACCGCGCCGAGATCGCCTGGGACCGCCGCACCGCGCTGGGCGTGGTGATGGCCGCCGCCGGCTACCCCGAGGATCCGCGGCGCGGTGATGTCATCGAGGGCCTGGATGCCGACGGCAACGGCGCACGCGAGGACTCGCTGGTGTTTCACGCCGGCACCGCCGACCAGGACAATCGGATCGTCACCAGCGGCGGGCGCGTGCTGTGCGTGACCGCGCTGGGCGACTCGCTGCGGCTGGCCCAGGCAGGGGCCTACCAGCGGGTGCAGGACATCCGCTTTTCCGGCATGCAATACCGCCGCGACATTGGCCACCGCGGCCTGTCGCGCAAGCGCTGAGGACTTCACCGATGAACACTCCCGTGGATGCCGGCCCGGTTCGGGCCTGGCTGCTGTCGCTGCAGGCCTCGATCGTCGCCGGCCTGGAAGGGCTGGACGGCACCGCCTTCGAGACCGACCAATGGGATCGCCCGGGCGGCGGCGGCGGGCTGTCGCGGGTCATCGAGAACGGCCAGGTGCTCGAGCGCGGCGGCGTGCTGTTCTCGCACGTCACCGGCGGCGCCCTGCCCCCCACCGCCAGCGCCCAGCGGCCGGGGCTGGCCGGACGGCCCTTCGAGGCCATGGGCGTGTCGCTGGTGCTGCACCCGCGCAACCCCTTCATCCCGACGGTGCACCTGAACGTGCGCTTCTTCATCGCCTACCCGGCCGCCGGCAGCACCGATGCGCCGGTCTGGTGGTTCGGCGGCGGCATGGACCTCACCCCCTATTACGGCTTCGAGGCCGACGCGGTGCATTTCCATTCGGTCTGCCGCGACGCGCTCGCGCCCTTCGGCGCCGACTACCATCCGCGCTTCAAGAAGTGGTGCGACGAGTACTTCTTCCTGAAGCACCGCAACGAACCGCGCGGCGTGGGCGGCCTGTTCTTCGACGACCTCTCCGAGCCCGGCTTCGAGACCTCGTTCGCGCTCACGCGCAGCGTCGGCGAGCATTTCCTCGCGGCCTGGCTGCCGCTGGCCGAACGCCACCGCGACGACCCCTACACCCAGCGCGAGCGCGACTTCCAGTGCTATCGGCGCGGGCGCTATGTGGAGTTCAACCTGGTGTTCGACCGCGGCACGCTGTTCGGCCTGCAGTCGGGCGGGCGCACCGAATCGATCCTGGTGTCGATGCCGCCGGTGGTCAACTGGCGCTACAACTGGCAGCCCGAACCCGGTACGCCGGAGGCCCGGCTGTACACCGATTTCCTGCACGCCCGGGACTGGGTTTGAACCGCTGGCGGGTGCGATGAGCCGGCCGCGTCTGGGCCTTCTGGGCGGCACCTTCGATCCGGTGCACATCGGCCATCTGGCGCTCGCCCGCACCGCGCGCGCGGCGCTGCACCTGGACGCCCTGCGCCTGATCCCCACCGGCGCTTCCTGGCAAAAGAGCGGCGTGGTCGCCTCGCCGGCCCAGCGTCTGGCCATGCTGCAACTGGCCCTGGCCGGCGAACCCGGACTGATCGCCGACCCGCGTGAGATCGAGCGTGCCGGGCCCAGCTACACCATCGACACACTGGCTGAACTGCGCGCCGAAGTCGGTCCTGATACCTCGCTGGTTCTGATACTGGGCAGCGACCAGTTGCGCAACCTGGCGACCTGGCGCCGCTGGCAGGAGCTGACCGATTACGCGCACATCGCCTGCACGCAGCGCGAGCAGGTGCCGCTGTCCGACCTGCCGGCCGAGGTCGAGGCACTGGTGAGCCGGGTCGGCTGCGAGACGCTGCCCGACGCGCCCGCCGGCTCGATCGTGCTGTTCTCGATGCCACCGGTTCCGGTGTCGGCGACCGCCCTGCGCGCAGCGTTTCGGCGCGGCGAACGACCGGCCGAACTGGTCCCACCCGCCGTTCTCGACTATATTGAACGGCAAAACCTCTATGGAACCGGCTCCGCCGGGTCCGTCAACGACTGAGCGCATGGATCTGAAAAAACAGCAACGCATCGTGATCGACGCCCTGGAAGACATCAAGGGCCAGGACATCCGTGTCTATGACACACAGCAGATCACCGACCTGTTCGACCGGGTGGTGATCGTCAGCGGCACCTCCAACCGGCAGACCCGGGCGATGGCCTCGCATGTGCGCGACAAGGTCAAGTCGGCCGGCGGCGACGTCATCTCGGTCGAAGGCGAAGAGTCCGGCGAATGGGTGCTGGTGGACTTGGGCGACATCGTGGTCCATGTGATGCAGCCCGCCATCCGGGCCTATTACAACCTGGAAGAGCTCTGGGGCGCCAAGCCGGTCCGCGTGAAGCTGGGCGCCGCCTCGGGGCTGGCCAAGGCGCAATCCGACGACGAGCCGGACAGCCCGGCGCCCGTGCGGGCCGCGCCGGCGCGCTCTCGCGCGGCGAAGGCCGCCGCCGAGGCACCGGCCGAGGACACCGCCAAGCCGAAAGCCCGCGCACCGCGGGCGGGGGCAGGTGCGAAAGCGGGTGCTTCGAAGGCGGGCGCGTCGAAGGCGGGGGTTGCGAAAGCTGGCGCTTCGAAAGCCGGTGCTTCGAAGGCGGGCGCTTCGGAGACCAGTGCCACGAAGACCGGTGCGTCGAAGTCTGGCGCCTCGAAAGCTGGAGCGTCAAAAGCCGGTGCGTCAAAAGCCGGCGCCTCGAAAGCCGGTGCCGACACCGCCGGTGCGCCCAAGCCCCGCGCCGCACGCCCGCGCAGCACCCCGCGCCCCAGCTGATTGACCCGGCGCGCTGCCCGCGCTCGCGCGGGCCCGCCCTGTGTCATGCCCATCTGTGTCATGCCCCTGTGTCATGCCCATCTGTGTGATGCCCCTGCCCCATGCTGATCCGCATCCTCGCCGTGGGCACCCGAATGCCCGACTGGGTCGACGTCGCGGTGGCCGACTACACCGCCCGGATGCCCGCCGAAATGCGGGTCGAGTGGCGCGAGATCAAGGCCGAACCCCGAACCGGCAACGGCAGTGCGGCTGCCTGGATGGCGCGCGAGGCCACACGACTGCGCGCCGCGATTCCCGAGGGCGCGCGGTGCGTGGCGCTCGATGAGCGCGGCAGCGATCTGGACACCCGGGGCTTCGCCGCCCGCCTGGGCGCCTGGCGCGACGAACACCGCGTGGTGGCCCTGCTGATCGGCGGGCCCGACGGGCTGGACCCCGCGCTCAAGCGCGACTGTGTCGAACGACTGCGTCTGTCGAGCCTGACCCTGCCGCACCCGCTCGCGCGAATCGTGCTGGCCGAGCAGATCTATCGGGCCTGGTCGGTGATCAGCGGCCACCCCTACCATCGCGACTGAAGGCTTCCCGGACCCACCCATGCATCAGGCCATCTATCTCGCCTCGAAGAGCCCGCGCCGCCAGGAGCTGCTGCGCCAGGTCGGCATCGAATTCCGGCTGCTGCTGCCCGATGACGGTGAAGACGCCGAAAGCCTGGAGGCCACCCGACCCGGCGAGTCGCCCGCCGTCTATGTGAAGCGGGTGGTGCTGGCCAAGCTGGCCGCGGCGCGTGCACGCCTGCTGCGCCAGGGGCTGACGCCCGCCCCGGTACTGGCGGCCGACACCACGGTGGCGATCGGCGGCACGCTGCTGGGCAAGCCGGTCGACGCGACCGAGGCGGCCGCCATGCTGGCCCGCCTGGCCGGACGCACGCACCGCGTATTGACCGCGGTGGCGGTGGGCGACGCGCGGCACACCGACTGGGTGGTGCAGGTGTCGCGGGTCAGTTTCTCCCGGCTCAGCGCCGCCGAGATCGATGCCTACGTCGCCAGCGGCGAACCCTTCGACAAAGCGGGCGGCTACGGCATCCAGGGGGCGGCCGGCGCCTTCGTTCGAAAGATCGAGGGCAGCTACTCGGGCATCATGGGCCTGCCCCTGCACGAGACCGCGCGCATGGTGCACAAGGCCCTGGCGCGCGCCGCGGCGCCCGGCGGATCGACACCCCTCCCCCCCGTGCAGGACCCGCAGCCATGAGCGAAGAAATCTTGGTCAATCACACGCCGCACGAGACCCGGATCGCGGTGGTGCAGCAGGGCGTCGTCCAGGAACTCCACATCGAGCGCGCCGCCGCGCGCGGGCTCACCGGCAACGTCTACCTGGGCAAGGTCTCGCGGGTGCTGCCGGGCATGCAGTCGGCGTTCATCGACATCGGACTGGAGCGTGCCGCCTTCCTGCATGTGGCCGACCTCTGGCAGTCGCGCGCCCAGCAGGGCGGCTCCGGCCAGCCGATGCCGATCGAAAAACTGCTGTTCGACGGCCAGCCGCTGCTGGTGCAGGTCATCAAGGACCCGCTGGGCACCAAGGGGGCGCGCCTGTCGACCCAGATCAGCATCGCCGGGCGGCTGCTGGTCTATCTGCCCCAGGACCCGCACATCGGGGTGTCGCAGCGCATCAGCGACGAGACCGAACGCCAGGCGCTGCGCCAGCGCCTGCAGGCGGTGATGGGCGAGGACGAACGCGGGGGCTACATCATCCGCACCTCGGCCGAAGACTGCGACGAGGCCGCGCTCGCCAGCGACGTCGCGTATCTGCGGCTGCGCTGGCAGGACATCCTGGAGGGCAGCCGGCGCAAGCCCGCCCCGTCGCTGCTGTATCAGGAACTGTCGCCGACGCAGCGCATCCTGCGCGATGTCGCCGGCGAGACCACCACCGCGATCATCCTCGACTCGCCCGAGGAACTGGAGCGGCTGCGCGAGTTCGCGCGCACCTATGTGCCCTCGATGCTCGAGCGGCTGCGTGCACATGGCGGCGAGCGCCCCCTGTTCAACCTGCACGCCATCGAGAGCGAGATCGAGCGCGCGCTGGCGCGCCGGGTCGACCTGAAGTCGGGCGGCTATCTGATCATCGACCAGACCGAGGCGCTGACCACCATCGATGTGAACACCGGCGGCTTCGTCGGCGGGCGCAATTTCGACGACACCATCTTCAAGACCAATCTCGAGGCGGCGCATTCGCTGGCGCGCCAGCTTCGCGTGCGCAACCTGGGCGGCATCATCATCGTCGACTTCATCGACATGAGCAGCACCGAGCACCGCGAGGCGGTGCTGACCGAACTGCGCCGGGCGCTGGCGCGCGATCGCACGCGGACCTCGATCAGCGGCTTCACCTCGCTGGGGCTGGTCGAGCTCACCCGCAAGCGCACCCGCGAATCGCTCGCCCATGTGCTGTGCGAGTCCTGTCCCACCTGCGGAGGCCGCGGCGAGATCAAGACCGCCCGCACCGTCTGCTATGAAATCCTTCGCGAGATCCAGCGCGAATCGCGCCAGTTCAACCCCCGCGAGTTCCGCATCCTGGCCACCCAGGGCGTGATCGACCTGTTCCTGGAAGACGAAGCGCCGGCGCTGGCCGCCCTGTGCGACGCGATCGGCAAGCAGATCTCGCTGCAGGTCGAGTCGGGGCGCGGGCAGGAGCAGTACGACATCGTGCTGATGTAGCGATTCGCGGCACCTCACCCGGCTCCACCCGAATGGGGTGGCTGGCTGGGTAGCACACACCTGGCACCGTGGCGCCGAATCGGCTGATGGCGATCCTGCTAAAGTAATGAATCCTTACTTTCCGCAATGAGGCCACCATGCTTGCCAAGATCACCTCAAAGAACCAGCTCACGCTGCCCAAGAGCGTGACGCAGGCTGTCGGGCCGGCGGAGTATTTCGACGTGCAGACGCGCGACGGGCAGATCGTGTTGACGCCGGTGCGCATCCAGCGCGGCGACGCGGTGCGGGCAAAGCTGGCTGAGCTGAACCTGACCGAGGCCGACATCGGCGATGCCGTGGGTTGGGCACGCGCATCATCGAGCCCGAAGACACCAGCCAAGGCCGCACACAAACCCCGCGCCAAGGTGCAGCGCAAAGCATGAGTACCCGCCGGCGTGGCGCACCATCGGCCGACCCAAGCCCCACCCGCGTCGTGCTCGACACCAACGTCGTGCTCTCGGCGCTGGTCTTCGGCAAGGGCACCACCGCGCGCCTGCGGGCCGCCTGGCAGGGCAGCCGATTCCTGCCGCTGGTCAGCACCGCCACCGCGCGGGAACTCGTGCGTGTCCTGTCCTATCCGAAGTTCCGTCTCGAGGCGCAAGAGCAGCAGGAGTTGCTGGCCGACTACCTGCCCTATGCCGAGGTCGTTCGCATTCCTGAGCCACCACCGTCCGTTCCGGTCTGCCGGGATCCGTTCGACCTGCCGTTTCTGCACCTGGCAGCCGCGGGCCGGGCCGACGCCCTGGTCACCGGCGATGCCGATCTGCTGACGCTGGCCCGCGTGGGGCGCTGTCCGATCATGACCCCCGAAGCATTCTTGAGCGGCCTGCCCCCGGCCGTGCCACCCCATGCATGACCCAGTGGCCATTGGCGCTCGAACCATCGCCGATGACACGCGTGCGAGCAGCCGGGGGCCGTAGCCGGACAGGCCTCACCCTCAACCCGGCGGCAAGAACACCGCCCCCTGCAATCCCCGCCACATCGCCGCCAGCCACAGCACGGTCAAGGCGAGCGCAGCAATCGCCAGCAGCGCGCGCCCGTGCCGCGGCCAGCGGCGCGCGATCAGCCAGCCGGCCAGCGGCACGAACTGCTGCGCGTGCGAACCGATGAAGTGCGCCGGTCGCAGGTCGCCACCGCCCAGGTGCCAGCCGAGGAACGGCAGACCCGCGCCGGAAGGTGGCTGCACGGCGGACAACGGGGCGGCCGCGCCGACCCCCAGCACGAAGGTCATCACCAGGCCCAGCACCACCGCATCGCGCCAGACCGGCGCGACCTCCGGCGCCGAATGCCGAGCAATCTCGCGCGCCAGCACCAACTGGGTCGCCATCATGGCCAACGCCCCCGCGCCCATGATCTGGTAGGCGATCACATGCAGAAGATCGACGCGGCTGTAGTGCGAGGCCTGACCCAGCGCGGCCTGCAGGGCGATGTAGGCCACCTCGACGGTGCCGCAGCCCACGATGATGCCGACCACGGTGCGCACCGCGCGGCTGCCGCGGCGGGCCTGCGGCAGCAGCCCCACGAACCACGCGGTACTCAGGGCGAACAGCGCCACCGACGACATGAACTTCAGCGGCTTGACCCAGACGCTCACGCCGCGCAGCAGGCGGTCGTCCAGGCCCAGCGCCACCAGTGCGGGCAGCATCGCGAGCAGCATGGCAACGGCGAACAGGGTGAGCGTGCGCTGGCGGTGCAGCAACTCGCCCCAGACACGACCCGGAAGGCCGGACAGACCACCGGGTGCGCGGCGGGACGGGGCGGAAAGGACGCGGGCAGTCATGCGGAAATCTCCACGCGCTCGGCCGGCCGGGCCGCGCGCAACAGGGCAAAGGCCAGCAGACCAGCCGGGCCGAACAGGAAGGTAAGGAGCAGCACCGGCACCAGGAGCGCGTGCGACCAGCCGCGCTCGCTGGCGCTTTTCGCGATCCAGGTGCCGACGAAGAGGTCGAAGGCCAGGTAGTGAATCCAGCCAGCCACCAGCGCGCCGGGCACCTCGAACAGCGCGCGAACCTCGGCGACCGAGCCGAAGCCGCCCTGCCCGCGCCAGTGAACCGCCAGCATCGCGACATAGAGCAGCGACAGCGCCACCGGCAGGCCGAAACCGGTCACGCGTCGCACGGTGGCGGCCCAGCGCACGCGGGCCGGGGACAGCAGCAGCGCGACCCAGCCGAGCAGTGCGGCGGTGTTGGCCAGTCGGAACACAAGATCGGGATCGAGCATGAAGCGTCCTTTCGGTGGGCTTTCGAGTTTACTTGACAGTGTCTAGTGAAGCGAATGCTACGATGGTGACTAGACACTGTCAAGTACAGTCCGCTTGTCTGTTCCGCCTTGCCTGTACCGCCTTGTTTGCACCGGCTTGCCCGCCATTCCGATCGCTCCCTGTCGCCCACCGGAAAACGCCATGGCCCCCACCCGCAAAGAGCCCCCCGCCGAGTCCGGCGACCTGCGCCGGCGCATCCTGGACACGGCGCGCGCGCTGCTCGACGAACAAGGCAGTGCGGCGCTCAGCCTGCGCGAGGTCGCGCGCCGCGCGGGCGTGACGCACCAGGCGCCCTACCACCACTTCGCCGACCGCGAGAGCATCCTGGCCGAGTTGGTGACCGATGGCTTCGACGAACTCGCGCGGCGCCTCGCCGCGGCCAATGACCACCCGGGCCCGGCGCGCCAGATCCTGATCGCCTCCGGCATCGCCTACGTCGGCTTCGCGCTCGACCATCCGGGGGTGTTTCGCATCATGTTCCGGCCGGACGTGTGCGACCCGGCCCGGTTTCCGCGGGCGCTGGCAGCCGGCGAACGCGCCTACGGCGAACTGCAGCGCCAGGTGCGCCTGGTGCACGGCGGGCCCGACGACGCCGGACTCGCCGCGATGCACTGGGCGCAGGTCCATGGCCTGGCCATGTTGATGCTCGACGGCCCGCTGGGTCAGCAGTTGCCCGGACCGCAGGCCAGGCAGGCGTTCGTGCGCGAGGCCACCGAACGCTTCGCGGCGCGCATCCTCGGTGCCGACGACCCAGACCGACCTGTTGGCGCCCGGCGGTAGAATCCGCGCCGGTCCGCCGGCTTCGGCCACCGACCCAAGGCCGCACCAACCAGAACCCCTTTCCCTCCTGGAGACGACACCCATGTCACAACGCTGCGTCCTCATCACCGGCGCCGCCAGCGGCATCGGCCTGGCTGCCTGCTCACGCTTCCTGCGCGCCGGCTGGAGCGTGGTCGCCACCGACTACAACGAGGCGGCCGGCCTCGCGCAGCTGCCCGGCTGGACCGCGCTGTGCCAGGACGGCGAACAGGTTCACTTCCTGCGCGTCGACGTCAGCGTCGAGGCCGATGTCGCCGCCGCGGTCGCCTTCGCGATGGAGCGGGTCGGACGGCTCGACTGCGTGATCAACAACGCGGGCATCGGCGGCGCGTTCGGCCCGATCACCGACATCGAGGTCGACGACTGGGACACGACCTTCTCGGTGCTGGTGCGCGGCGTTTTCCTGGGCACCAAGCACGGCGTGCGCGCCCTGAAGGCGCAGGGCCGGGGCGGCTCGATCATCAACACCGCGTCGATCGCCGGCCTGGCCGGGGGCAGCGGCCCGCAAGCCTACTCGGCGGCGAAGGCGGCCGTCATCAACCTGACCCGGGCCACCGCGCTGGAACTGGCGCCGCTGCGCATCCGCGTCAACAGCGTCTCGCCCGGCGTCATCCGCACGCCGCTGTCGGAGTCCGGCGGACACGACGTCGCGGCCGCGATGGCCGACCTGCAGCCCTGGCCGGACGCCGGCGAACCCGACCACATCGCCAGCGTGATGGAATTTCTCGCCGGCGCGGGCGCGGCCTTCATGACCGGGGAAAACATCGTCGTCGATGGCGGCCTGCTCGCCGGCGGCGCGCGACTCGACGACCGGATCGGCGGCAACCCCGGGGCCCGTCAGCTGGTCGGCATCAACCGCGGATCAACCGGCGAGCGCCACCGCGCGCGCCGGCTGAAATAGGCGCGCGCGCCGGCCGATCACATCAGCAGGTGCTCGCCCGCGTTGTCACCGCCCAGGATCACGTAATTGGTCCGGCGCACATCCATCAGCTTGGTGCCGCCGGCATAGCTGATCGAGCTTTGCAGGTCCTGCTCCATCTCGGTCAGCGTGTCGGCGAGCCGGCCCTTGATCGGCTCGAGGATGCGCTTGCCCTCGACATGCTTGTACTCGCCCTTGTTGAAGTCGGACGCCGAGCCGAAGTACTCCTTGTACAGGCGGCCATCAACCTCCACCGTCTGGCCCGGCGACTCCTCGTGACCGGCGAGCAGTGAGCCGATCATGACCACGGTCGCGCCGAAGCGGATGCTCTTGGCGATGTCGCCGTGCTCACGGATCCCGCCGTCGGCGATGATCGGCTTCGTCGCCACCCGCGCGCACCATTTCAGCGCCGACAACTGCCAGCCGCCGGTACCGAATCCGGTCTTCATCCGGGTGATGCACACCTTGCCCGGGCCGACGCCCACCTTGGTGGCATCGGCGCCCCAGTTCTCGAGGTCGATCACCGCCTCGGGCGTGGCCACATTGCCGGCGATCACGAACGCCCCGGGCAGCTTCGCCTTCAGGCAGGCGATCATCTTCCGGACGCTGTCGGCATGGCCGTGAGCAATGTCGATGGTGATGTACTCGGGAACCAGCCCCAGGCTCACCAGCGCGTCGACCACCTCGTAGTCGGCCTGCTTCACCCCGAGCGAGATCGACGCATAGCTGCCGCGCGCGCGCATGCGCTGCGC
Source organism: uncultured beta proteobacterium (assembly GCA_903934295.1). Classification (GTDB taxonomy): domain Bacteria; phylum Pseudomonadota; class Gammaproteobacteria; order Burkholderiales; family Burkholderiaceae_E; genus Quisquiliibacterium. Next base: position 171,905 of record CAIZNI010000071.1, on the reverse strand, counting down.
GAACGCCACGTTGTCGACATCGAAGCGGTGCATCACATAGAAGTACCCGTGGTCGGCGAGCCATTCACAAATGGGCTCATCGATCACCGTCTTCATGTTGGCGGGCACCACCGGAATCCGGAAGCGCCGGGGTCCGAACTCGACTTGCGTGTCGCACTCGGACCGGCTTTCGACGCGGCACTGCCGCGGCAACAGCAGGATGTTGTCGTAATCGAAGATTTCCACCACAGACTCCGCGAGACGGTTGGCGCGGGCAAGGCACGCCCGCCTCCGGATTCTATCCCCGTCCCCCGTGCACACAGTGCCCCGAGACCGCCTCGGGGCGCGTGCCGCCTGTCGCGCTCAGCCCTTGGCGTAGGCGAAATTCTCGTAGCCCTGCTCGGCGATCGAGAACCAGGTGTAGGCGTCCTCGCGATGCTTCTTCCAAGAGGTGTAGATCTTGCGGAAGGCCGGATTCTTGGTGGACTCTTCCTCGTACATGTCGAAGGCGATCTTCTGCGCGGCGCGCAGGATCTCGGTCGGGTAACGATGCAGGGTGACGCCCGAGCCGATCAGGCGCTTGAGCGCCACCGGGTTCTTGGCATCGTACTCGGCCATCATGTTCAGGTTGACCTCGGCAGCGGCCACCGAGAAGGCCTCCTGATAGGTCTTGGGCAGCTTGGCCCACTCGCCGTTGTTCACGAAGAACGAGAACTGCGACGACGGCTCCCACCAGCCCGGGGTGTAGTAGTGCTTGGCGATCTTGTAGAAGCCCAGCTTCTCGTCGTCATAAGGCCCGATCCACTCGGTGGCGTCGATGGTGCCGCGCTCCAGCGCCGGGTAGATGTCGCCGCCCGGAATGTTCTGCGGCACCGCGCCCATGCGCAGCCACACCTGCCCACCCAGACCCGGGATGCGGATCTTCAGGCCCTTCAGATCGGCCAGGGTCTTGAACGGATTGCGGAACCAGCCGCCCATCTGCGTGCCGGTGTTGCCACCGGGGAAGTTCATCACCCCGTAGTCCTTGTAGAACTCGCGCAGCAGTTCCATGCCGCCGCCGTAATAGATCCAGGCGTTCTGCTGACGGGTCGTCAGACCGAAGGGCAGCGCGGTCTCGGAACCGAACGCCATGTTCTTGCCGATGTAGTAGTACGAGTTGGTGTGGCAGCACTCCACCGAGTTGTTCTGCACCGCGTCCAGCGCCTGCAGGCCGGGCACGATCTCGCCAGCGGCGAAGACCTTGATGTCGAACTTGCCGTCGGTGAGCTTGCGCACCCGGTCGGCCAGCATGTCGGCCCCGCCATAGACCGTGTCCAGCGACTTGGGATACGAGGAGGTCAGGCGCCAGCGCACCGTGGGCGTTGTCTGGGCGATGGCCGGCGCGGCCAGGCTGACGGTGGCGGCGGCCGCAACACCGGTGCGGGAGAGGAACTGACGACGGGACATCAGAGCCTCCTGGGCAAATGGTTGTCCAGGACAAAGCAAGAGGCGTACCCGGATACGGCGGGCGTTCGTGCACCGAGGAAGTGCGGGCGCAAGAATCGCGCGGCGTGATCGAAGGTGCACGGTTGTGTACACGCATCGAACCGGAGTCCGACCCGACGCCCATTTCGCTCCACCGGTTACCCCCAGAGTTACCCTGCGAGGACATCGCTGGCGCTTACGGCTCCGGACTGAACACCGCGTCGATGTCTCGCGCACCGTTCAGTACTCGGACGACATCGATCCCGCCGTCAAGCGGCACGTAGAACACTGTCCCGTCTGCGATGAAATCCCAGATCTCGAGGATATCGGTGTCCGCAAGCGGGCGACGCGTTACCCGCAGCATTCATGCGGCCGCTGGTCTGGCCGTTCGTCGCGCGCGCGCTTGGCGCTTGACCGCTTCGGGATCCCACGACTCGCTCAGACCGCTAGCCAACCCTCGGCGGACATCGTTGCGCAACTGATCGAGCTTTGCCTCCCGGAGCCGGTCCTGCTCGTCCATCAGGCGTAGCGCCTCACGCACGACCTCGCTTGCTGACGTGTAAAGGCCGGAGGCCACCTTCGCGCGGACGAGTTCCTCCAGCTGCGGTGTCAGATTGACGTTCATTCCCATGGGCTGCCATCTTTCGATTCAAGACAGACTTCATTATGTCAATAAATGTCAAAGATGGACATCCGGACTCTGGCCCAAGACAGATCAGCACTCGCACGGGGCCATGCCGTCCAGCGCGGCAACCGTCGCGACACTCTCCGGCAGCCACGCTCGCGACGCGTTAGCATCGAACACGCAATCCGACCGACCCCCACTGGAGGCTGTGCCATGCCCTTTTACGACCGCGGCGACGTTCGCATCCACTACGAGGAGCGCGGCACCGGCTTCCCGCTGCTGATCATCCCGGGCGGCGGGCTGAACTCGGACATGTCGTTCCTGCGAAACGGCCCGTTCGATCCGATGGCGGCGTTCAGCGGGGAGTACCGCTGCATCACCAGCGACCTGCGCAATGCCAACGGCGGACAGTCGTCGGGCCCCCTGGAGATCGACCGCCCCTGGGACGCCTTCGCCGACGACCAGCTCGGCCTGATGGACCACCTGGGCATCCGGCAGTTCATGGTCATGGGCTTTTGCATCGGCGGCCCGATGACCTGGAACCTGCTCAAGCGCGCCCCCGAGCGCATCCCGGCGGCGGTGATCGTGCAGCCCAGCGGCTCGCGCCCCGAACTGCGCGACTTCTTCTACCAGGCCAACCTGAAGGGCTGGGGACCGGCGTTCACCGCGCGCCGCCCCGAGGTCACGCCGGCGATGATCGAACGCTTCCTCGCGACGATGTATCGCGCCAACGACGACTTCGTCTTCACCGTGAGCCGCGACTTCGTTCGCGGCTGCCAGACGCCGGTGCTGGTGCTGCCCGACGACATCCCGGCGCACCCCTACGCGGTGGCGATGGAGACGGTGATGCTGGCGCCGCAGTCGGAGGTCAGCATGTATCCCTGGAAGGAACCGGCGGAGCGGATTGCGGTGGTGATGCGGCAGATCCGGTCGTTCATGCGGGGGCATGGGGTGGGTAACGATGGGTGAGACTCCGGTTTGAACCCCCGCGCGATTCGTGGGCGCCCGCAGGAGTCATTCAGGCGAACGGCAAGGTCCGATCCCGCGACTGCCCGCGACCTGCTCACTGAGGCGTCAATGGTTCGTACCAAAACCCGTTGGTGATCGCGCCGATCACATTGGCCTGGTTCTCGGGCGACTCCGAGAACTGCGCCAGCACGAAGGGGCGCGAAAACACCGTGCCCTCGAACTGGCCGCGCCCGTAAAGCGCATCGAGCCAGAAGTAGTAGCCCGGATCAGGTGCCCGGTTCATGACAAAGGCATACAGGAGGTACATGAAGTGCTCGTTGCTCGGGCTCTCACCGTACAGGTCCTTGAACTCGGCGCTCGTCATCAGGATGTCCGCCGCGTCGACCAGACTGAACCCGCGGTCGATGCGGTCGATCCAGAAACCCACACCGGTCTCGTCGGGCACCCGGTCGAACACGGTCTGATACAGACGGTAGGCCTGACCGCCGGTACCCTCGATGTCGAAACCCACTGCGCCGTTGAGAAAAACCGCGCGCTCGACGTCATGGAGCGTGTCGCCCACACCCCAGCTAGGAGTCTCGTCAACCTGAATGTCGCCGTTGGGCAGACGCACGATGTTGCTTTGCACGCCCTGGGATCTGTAGATCGCCGTATCGTAGATCGCCGTATCGAGTCCTTCTCCACCCAGGAGCGTGTCATCGCCCCAGTACCCGTTGAGCATGTTGTTGCCGCTGTTGCCGGTGATGGTGTTGTCCAGATAGTTGCCGTCGCCGGCCAAATGACCGGTGCCCGACAGGGTCAGGTTCTCGACGTCGCTGGGAAGCCATGTGGTGACGGTGCTGACGATCAGGTCGGTCCCCTCGCCAGACTGCTCGTAGATGGCGTCTTGACTTGTACTGTCAACGAGGTAGGTGTCGTTACCGGGGCCGCCAAACAGCGAATCGGCGCCTGCGCGGCCCTCGAGGGTGTCGTCACCGCTGAGTGCGTAGATGATGTCATTGCCAGCACCGCCCACGAGGGATTGGGCGGTGGCATCGCCGGTGATGGAGCGGATTACCTGCTCGACAGGCTGACCATCAGCGCCATAGCGCTGCTGATAAATACCGGAATACCAGCCGGGCTCCAGTTTCACAACAGAGGCCTGCCCGTTCGGGACCATTAAGCTCAAAAACCAGGAGATCACCCATCCACCGTCGGCCAGTGCGGCCACGGAGGGTTGTGCCTGATCGCTGTTGGTGTAGCTGTTGACCCGAAACTCAGCACCGCCAGCAGCGCCATTGGCGCCATAGCGCTGAGCGAAGATGCCGGCGCCTGAGCCGTCCTGGCCCTCGGACTCCCAAACGATGACCCATCCACCGTCGGCCAGTGCGGCCACGCAGGGTTGTGCCTGATCGCTGTTGGTGTGGCTGTTGACCCGAAACTCAGCACCGCCAGCAGCGCCATTGGCGCCATAGCGCTGAGCGAAGATGCCGGCGTCTGAGCCGTCCTGGCCCTCGGACGCCCAAGCAATGATCCATCCACCGTCAGACAGTGCGGCCGCGCAGGGTTGTGCCTGATCGCCGCTGGTGTAGCTGTTGACCCGAAACTCAGCGCCGCCAGCAGCGCCAGTGGCGCCGTAGCGCTGAGCGTAGATGCCGGCGTCTGAGCCGTCCTGGCCCTCGGACGCCCAAGCAATGATCCATCCACCGTCAGACAGTGCGGCTGCCGACGGGTCGAGTCGATCACCATTGATGTCGGTATTGACCTGAAACTCAGCGCCAACGGCAGCGCCATCGGCCCCATATCGATGAGCGTAGATGCCGGAGTCAGGGAGCCAGTCCCCGTCTCGGGTCTGCCAGGCAACAATCCATCCACCGTCAGACAGTGCGGCTACCGACGGGTTCTCCTTCTGCATCCAATAATCGGAATTGACCGAAAACGTCGCGCTGACGGTAGCGCCAACACTGTCATAGCGTTGCGCGTAAATGGGGGACTGGATGGTGTCCCAGTTGGTAGCGGTCCAAGAGACGATCCATTCACCGCCGGCCAGTGCGGCTACCGAGGGTGCATGAAAAAGGTCGGTGTCGCTAACCCATCTCTCATCAGCGACTACCAGGCTCACCGTCGCATCTGCAAACGAGAGGCTGTTCGCTTCGATGCGCGGGTACGACCTGACCGACAACTCGCGAAGACGCGGCAATTCGCGTGGAAGCAGGTCCGCATCGAGAAACGTCTCTGACGAGCCCGGCCCGCTGATCAGGATCCCCGATCGACTCACGGTGTCGTCAATGACGTATTCGTGCTGCAGCCCCGGAAAACTCATGGTGCCCAGCAAGGCCGGGTACGCCGGCGCATCGAGTGCAGCGGTCGACACCTCCCCTGCGCGCCGCTCCAGCGCCCAGTTCCCTCCCAGGGACTGGGCGCCCGTCGAATCCACGCTCGCCGCCACCGCTGCGCCGCTGGCCTGGGCGAGTGCCTCGATCAGCCTTTGTCCAGCTGTGCCAGTGCCGGTCTCGCAGCCGTAGACAAGGATGTCGCCGTCCGCCGCAAGACTGGCGCCGATGCGCGCCAGCGCCGGGGACTGATCCCGCACGGTGTCTGCCGTCAACCAACCGGATCCCAGCAACAGCGCGCCGGGCCGCCCATGCGCAAGAAGGTGAATCGATTCGAGCCCGGCATATCGGGCGGTGATCGATTCCAGTTGCGCGACCCCATCGGCCTGGGCATCGACGATCGCCCAGTCGCTGTCGGGCGGCAGGGCCGCGCGCAGGGTCTGCACATCGGGGAGGCGGCTGTCGATCACGAAGAGGTGGCGAACAGTCATTGGAAACCCTCGGATGTTGAGCGCGATCGCTTTGCATGACACTCGGGTTCAGCGGCTACCGAAGACGGTCGGATGGAGCGAACCGTCAGGTTCCTTCTCCGGGTCACTCAGACGCCGCTCGCTGTCATCGAGTTCATTGTGCACTCGACAGCACCGCGCGCGCATCCACCCATTTGATGAATTGGGCAGGCCGCTCGTCGTTTGCTGTGGCAGCACGGCAAGCGCCCATTTGAGGACCGGACTTCAGTCTCGGCATCAAGTCCGCGAGAAGCCCCGGCGTCTGACGAGCCGGTGGAACCCCGGGTTCCCCCCGTCCACCAACGCTCCGCCTCACCCCTCCTTGCGCAACAACACCAGCGAATGCTGATAAGGCCGCCACAGCCACAGCATCCGGTGCGCGTGCGAGAACCAGCGGCGCGGGCGCACGAAGGGGAACAGCAACCGCAGGAACTTGCGCACCCGCTTGAGCACGCCGGCGCGCTGGAACTCAGGCAGGTAGCCCTCGCTGTCGACCACCGCTGACTCCACCACCCGATAGCCCGGGAACATCGCGGCGATCTGCTCGGGGGAGGGACGGTGAAGGTTGTCGATCGGGTCCGGGTGGTAGGGATAGGAGCGCGGCGCGGCCACCAGCAGCAGCGCGCCCGGCGCGACAATGGCGTCGAGCGCCGCCGGCACGCGATCGAGCAGCGGGGCGGGCAGGTGTTCGATGACGTTGCAGAACATCACCAGCGCCGGCGTCAGGCCGCGCAGCCGGTCCTGGATGTCGGTGTTGAACAGGTCACCCGCGATGTCGATGCCGTCACCATCGACCAGGTCGCTGTTGACCACCCGCAGGCCCGCGTCGGCCAGCGGGCGCAGGGTCATCTGATGGATCCAGGGCTTGTTGACCTCGCGCGCCTTGCGGGTGCCGCTGCCCAGGTTCAGCGCGACGCCGCGCAGGCCCGGCACGACGCCGCCCGGTGCGCCAGCCAGCAGGTGGCGGCTCAGGACAGACTGGATCCAGCGGGCTTCTTCGATGCGCATCGCTTGCTCGGTTTCTCGCTTGCTCGTTTGCTCAGTGACGAGGTCCCGCATTGTCCACCGGCCGGGCCCTGCGTGCGCACCCCGCGGATCGCCCCCCTGACTCCCGCCGCGCTCACGCGTCCTTGTACACCGGCGGGCGCTTCTCGAGGAAGGCACGCAGGCCCTCGGCAAAGTCTTCGCTGCGGGCGCACAGCGTCTGGTTGCGATTCTCGATCGCGACCGCCGCCTCCAGGCTGGGCGCATCGGTGGCCAGGTTCAGCCCCTCCTTGGTGAGGCGCAACCCCATCGGCGAAGTGGCCAGCATCTCGTCGATGTAGGACTGGGCAGCGGCCTCGAGCTGACCGTCGGGCACCACCTCGCTCACCAGACCGGTGGCGAGCGCGCGCTGGGCATGGATGAAGCGCCCGGTGAGCATCAGCTCGGCGGCCACCGAGCGGCTCACCACCCGCGGCAGGAAGTAGCTCACGCCCATGTCGCAGGACGACAGGCCCAGCTTGATGAACGCCGCATTCATGCGCGCGCTCTCGGCGGCGATGCGGATGTCGGCCGCCAGCGCGAAGGCAAAACCGCCGCCGCTGGCCGCCCCGTGCACGAGCGCAATGATCGGCTGCGGGCAGTGGTGCATCTTCACGTAGACATCCGACAGCAGCCCCTGGAAGCCGAACCCCCCGCCGAAGGGCTTTTCGCCCTCGCCGCGGCGCTTGATGTCGAGCCCGGCGCAAAAGGCCCGCCCGGCGCCGCGCATGACGACGATGCGGCAATGCCGGTCGCGTTGCAGGCCGCCGAAATAGTCCGACAGCTCGGTGGCCATCTGGGTGGTGATCGCGTTGAGCGATTCGGGGCGGTTCAGGGTGAGCCAGTGAACCTGGCCACGGACCTCGACCGTCACGGTTTCATAGGAATGCTGCATCGGGGGTCTCCTCGAGTGGGGGTCAGCCCGCAGCGTCGGCCTTCGCGCCCAAACGATCAATCCCCGGGGGACCGAAAAAGCGGCCCCGCTCGCGACGGCCCCTCTCGCGACGGTCTCCTCGACCGCCTCCCCGGCACCGCCCGCCCGGGCGATGCCGATCCTCTGGCAAGATGCGAGCGCCGGATTGCGCCCGGCCGCGCTCACCTTTTTCGGGACTCCTTCGCATGATCTTCGACTTCCTGGGCAGCAAGAAAAAGGCCGTCATCGCCATGTGTCATCTGGGCGCCCTGCCGGGTGCGCCGCTCTATGACGCCGATGGCGGGATGGAACGGCTGATCGACGATGCGCGCGGCGAGATCGAGAAACTGCAGGCCGGCGGGGTCGATGCCATCCTGTTCGGCAATGAAAACGACCGACCCTACCTGCTCAAGGGCTCGCTGTCGGGCATCGCGGCCATGAGCGCGGTGGTCGCGGCCTGCAAGCCGGTGCTGTCGGTCCCGTTCGGCGTCAATTACCTGTGGGATCCCGCGGCATCGATGGCCATTGGCGTGGCCACGGGCGCCCAGTTCGTGCGCGAGATCTTCACCGGCGTCTTCGCGTCCGACATGGGCGTGTGGGCACCCGACTGCGCGACGCCCGCGCGGATGCGGCGCGACCTGCATCGGCCCGACCTCAAGATGCTGTTCAACATCAATGCGGAGTTCGCCTGGTCGCTCGATCAGCGGCCGATCGAGTTGCGCGCCCGCTCGGCCGTCTTCTCCTCGCTGGCCGATGCGATCCTGGTGTCGGGACCGATCACCGGCCAGGCGGCCGATGCCGGCGACCTGCGCAAGGTGGCCCAGGCGGTGGGCGATCAGGTGCCGGTGTTTGCCAACACCGGCGTCAATCGGGACAACGTCCGCGAGGTTCTGTCGATGGCCAGCGGCTGCATCGTCGGCACGCACTTCAAGGTCGACGGCAACACCTGGCATTCGGTCGACCCCGACCGGGTCCGGCGCTTCATGGACACCGTCGAGTCGATCCGGCAATAGCCATGCCCTGCGTGCTCGGTCTCGACATCGGGACCACCTCGACGATCGCGATCCTGATCGACACCGACGGCCGCACCCTGGCGCTCGCCTCGCGCCCCGTCACCCTGTCATCCCTGCACCCGGGGTGGGCAGAGGAAGATCCCGAGCAATGGTGGGGCAACGTCTGCGCCCTGATCCCGGCGGTGCTGGACCAGGCGCGCGTGCCGGCCAGCGCGATTCGCGCCATCGGGGTCACCGGCATGCTGCCCGCGATGGTGCTGCTCGACGCCGACGGCGGCCTGCTGCGTCCCTCCATCCAGCAAAGCGATGCGCGCTGCGGCGAACAGGTGCAGGCGATCGCCGCCGACATCGACGAAGCGGCCTTCCTCGCCCGGACCGGCAACGGCATCAACCAGCAACTCGTGGCGAGCCGCCTGCGGTGGGTCGAACAGCACGAACCCGCGGTGTTCTCCCGCATCCGGACGGTCTTCGGCTCCTACGATTTCATCAACTGGCGGCTCACCGGTGAACGCGCGATCGAGCAGAACTGGGCGCTGGAGGCCGGGTTCGTCGACCTGGGCACGATGGCGCTGAGCGACGAGCTGATCGCGCTGGGCCATGTGTCGCCGCGCGTCATTCCGCCGAAGATCGCCTCGCATGCCCTGCTGGGCCGGGTCACCGCGGCGGCCGCAGCCCAGACCGGTCTGGCGGTGAACACCCCGGTGATCGGCGGGGCCGCCGACCATGTGGCCTCGGCCTACGCCGCCGGTGTGCTGGCGCCGGGCGATGTCCTGCTGAAGTTCGGGGGCTCGACCGACATCCTGCTGGCCGCGACCATCCCGCGCCCCGATCGCCGCCTGTTCCTGGACCATCACCTGGTGCCGGGGCTCTTCATGCCCAACGGCTGCATGGCCAACGGCGGCTCGGCGCTGAACTGGTTCATCCGCCATTTCGCGGCCGCGCAGGCGAGCCAGGCACACGCCGAGGGCCGCAGCGCCCATGCGCACCTCGACGCGCTCGCCGCACCCATTCCAGCCGGTGCCGATGGCGTCCATGTGCTGCCCCACTTCCTGGGGGAAAAGACCCCGATTCACGATCCCGCCGCCCGTGGCGCACTGCTGGGCCTGAGCCTGAGTCACGACACCCGGCACGTCTGGCGGGCGCTGCTGGAGAGTTTTGCGTATGCCTTTCGCCACCATGTGGCGGTGTTCAATGACATCGGACTGCCCACCACCCGGTTCCTGGCCTCCGACGGCGGCGCCCAATCGGCGCTGTGGATGCAGATCTGCGCCGATGTCCTGGGCGCACCGGTGCAGACGCTCACCGGTCATCCGGGCTCGTGCCTGGGCGTGGCCTGGCTGGCGGCGATCGGCAGCGGACTGACCCGCGACTGGGCCGGCGTCAGCGCGTTCGTCAGCGCGGGGGCGGTGTACGAGCCCCGGGTCGCGGATGCGCGCGTGCATGACGCGGGCTATCAGCGCTATCGGGCCAGCTACGAGGCGCTGGCGGCCATCCCGAAGGCGGTGCGGGCATGAGCGCGTTGGAAGGCATGAGCGCGCCGGCACGCATGAGCGCGCCGCATGCCCCGAGCCCGCTCGCCGTCGCCTGGGACATCGATGGCACCTTGATCGACAGCGAGCCGGTTCATCTGCTGGCCCTGCAATCCGTCTGCCGGGACCACCGCGTCGCCATCGATGACCTGCCGGACACGCACTTCATCGGCGTGCACGTCGACGACGTCTGGCAGGCACTCGCGCCGCGCTTTGCCGGCAGCCTGACTCGGGTGCAATGGCTCGCGCAGTTGAACCAGCATTACCTGCGCGCGGCCAGCCGGCTCGCGCCCATGCCCGGCGCTGTCGCGGTGGTGGCGGAACTGTCGCGCCGGGGGGTCTTGCAGGTGGCGGTCTCGAACTCGCACCGGGTGGTCGTGCAGGCCAATCTGGCGGTGGCCGGCCTGGCAGACCACCTCCTGTTCTCGATCAGCCTGGATGACGTGACCGCGGGCAAGCCCGATCCCGCCCCGTACACGCTCGCCGCCGGCCGGCTGGGCATGGCGCCGGATCGTCTGCTGGCGATCGAGGACAGCCTGACCGGTCTGCGCAGCGCCAGGCGCGCCGGGCTGCGCACCATCGGCTATGGCGTGGCGGCGCCGCTGTCGGCGGCGGCCGATCGCACCATTGCCCACCTGCGCGAAGTCCTCGACGAATTCGAGTCGCCAGGCTGATCGCCGGTGCGGTATCGTCGCACCGCGCGGCGCGGGGCGCCGTCACCCACCGGAGAACACAGACCATGAGCGACATTGCCTACCAGACCGTACTGCCCGATGGCTGGCCGCGCCCCCGGGGCTTCTCGCACGCAGTGGTCGCCCGCGGCGCCACCCAGGTGCGTATCGCCGGCCAGATCGGAGTGGTGCGGGGTGAGCCCGCGGTCGCAGCCGACGCCGACATGGGCGCCCAGTGGGCGCAGGCGCTGGCCAACCTGGTCACCGTGCTGCGCGCGGCCGGGGGCCGGCCCGAGCACCTCATCATGCTGCGCGCCTACGTCACCGACATCGGTGAATTCAACCGGGCGGGCGCTGCGGTGGGCAAGGCCTGGGGCGAATCCCTGGGCAAGCACTTCCCGGCGATGACGCTGGTCCAGGTCTCGGGCCTCATCGACCCTGCTGCCAAAGTGGAAATCGAGGGCGAGGCGCTGCTGCCCTGAGAGCGACGCACCGGCGCAAGGCCACCGGGTCGCTGACCCGGTTGGCAAACGCACCGTTTCAGCCCAAGATGCACGCCCTCGGTGCACATGCCCCGCATTGGGCTGGCACAAGTTTCGCTACTACCCCTGCTCCCAAAGCAATTAAACCCCGGAGATCCGCATGATCCTTCACTCGGCGCGACGCGCCCTGATTTCGACGATGGTCGGCAGTGCACTGATGCTGGGCGTCACCGCCGGCGCCACCGCCCAGGAGAAAGTGCTGCGCATCGGCATGACCGCCGCCGACATTCCGCGCACGCTCGGCCAGCCCGACCAGGGATTCGAGGGCAACCGGTTCACCGGGATCCCGATGTACGACGCGCTCACCCAATGGGACCTGTCGAAGTCCGACGCCGCCAGCGTCCTGATCCAGGGTCTGGCCACCGATTGGAAGGTCGACGACAAGGACCGCACCAAATGGGTGTTCAAGCTGCGCCCGGGCGTGAAATTCCATGACGGATCGGCCTTCAACGCCGATGTGGTCGTCTGGAATGTGCGCAAGGTGCTCGACCAGACGGCCCCGCACTTCGACGCCAGCCAGGTCGGTGTCACCGCCTCGCGCATGCCCACGCTGCGCTCGGCCCGCAAGATCGACGACCTCACCGTCGAACTGACCACCTCCGAGCCCGACTCCTTCCTGCCCCTGAACCTGACCAACCTGTTCATGGCCTCGCCCGCGCACTGGGCCAAGAAGCTCGCTGCGGTGCCCGCCACCGTGACCGAAGCGCCCGAGCGCGCCAAGCAGGCCTGGACCGCGTTCGCTGCCGACGCCTCGGGTACCGGCCCCTTCAAGATGACCCGCTTCGTGCCGCGCGAGCGTCTGGAGCTGGCCAAGAACGCCGCCTACTGGGATCCGAAGCGCGTGCCGAAGATCGACCGCGTGGTGATGATTCCCCTGCCCGAGGCCAATGCCCGGACCGCCGCGCTGCTCTCGGGCCAGGTCGACTGGATCGAGGCGCCCGCGCCCGATGCGATGGCCCAGATCAAGAGCCGCGGTTTCAACCTGTACTCGAATCCGCAGCCCCACGTCTGGCCCTGGCAGCTGTCGTTCGCCGAAGGCTCGCCGTGGCTCGACAAGCGGGTGCGTCACGCCGCCAACCTGTGCGTGAACCGGGGCGAACTCAAGCAGTTCCTGGGCGGCATGATGGGTGAGCCCAAGGGCACGGTGCCCCCCGGCCATCCGTGGTGGGGCAATCCGAAGTTCGACATCAAGTACGACACCGCTGCCGCCAAGAAGCTGATGCAGGAAGCCGGCTATTCGGCCGCCAAGCCGCTCAAGGTCAAGGTGCAGATCTCGGCGTCGGGCTCGGGCCAGATGCAGCCGCTGCCGATGAACGAGTTCGTCCAGCAGAACCTGAAGGAGTGCTTCTTCGACGTCGCCTTCGACGTGATCGAGTGGAACACGCTGTTCACCAACTGGCGCCGCGGTGCCAAGGATCCGACGGCCAATGGCGCCAACGCGATCAACGTGAGCTATGCGGCGATGGACCCCTTCTTCGCGATGGTCCGCTTCACCAGCACCAAGGCCTTCCCGCCGGTGTCCAACAACTGGGGCTACTTCGGCAACGCCGAATTCGACGACCTGATCGCCAAGGCGCGCACCGCCTTCGTCGACAAGGATCGCGATGCGGCGCTGGCACGGCTGCACGCGCGCATCGTCGAGGAAGCACCGTTCGTGTGGATCGCCCATGACGTGGGTCCGCGCGCGATGTCGGCCAAGGTCAAGGGCGTGGTCCAGCCCCGGAGCTGGTTCATCGACATCGCCACCATGTCGATGGACTGATCCCCGACACCGATGCTGGCCTACCTCGCCCGCCGTGCGGCCTACACGATCCCGATCATGCTCGGGGTCGCGTTGTTCTGCTTCGCACTGGTTCACATCGCACCGGGCGATCCGCTGGTCTCGGTATTGCCGCCCGACGCCTCGCAGGACCTGCAGCGCCAGATGATCAAGCTGTACGGTTTCGACCGGCCCTATCCGGAGCAGTTCCTGCGCTGGCTGGGGCGCGCCCTGCAAGGCGATCTGGGTTCCTCCATCGCCACCAACCGTCCGGTGACCCCGGAGGTGCTCAAGGCCGTCACCAACACGCTGATCCTGGCGTCGGTGGCGACCCTGATCGGCTTTTTCTTCGGCGGGCTGTTCGGCTTCGTGGCCGGCTATTTCCGCGGCTCCTGGGTCGACAAGACCGCTTCGGCGCTGTCGGTGCTCGGTGTCAGCGTGCCGCACTACTGGCTGGGCATGGTCCTGGTCATCGTCTTCTCGTCGCAGCTGAACTGGCTGCCGGCCACCGGTGCGGGGCCGACCGGCTCGGGCGACCGCGCCTGGGACTGGGAGCACCTGCGCTTCCTGGTGCTGCCGGCGGTCACGATGTCGGTCATCCCCATGGGCATCATCGCGCGTACCGTGCGCGCGCTGGTCGCCGAAATTCTTGCCCAGGAGTTCGTGATCGGCCTGCGCGCGCGCGGCCTGAACGACCTGGGTGTCTTCCTGCACGTGGTCAAGAACGCCGCGCCGACCGCGCTGGCGGTGATGGGGCTGCAGCTGGGCTACCTGCTGGGCGGGTCGATCCTGATCGAGACGGTGTTCGCGTGGCCGGGCACCGGCTTCCTGCTGAACTCGGCCATCTTCCAGCGTGACCTGCCGCTGCTCCAGGGCACGATCCTGGTGCTGGCGCTGTTCTTCGTGCTGCTCAACCTGCTGGTCGACGTGCTGCAGACGGCACTCGATCCGCGCATCCAACGCAGCTGATCCAATGGCCGTCGCCGCTTCCGCAGATCCCTCCGCCCGCCTCGTCCCGGCGGCCGTCTTCGAACGCTCCCCGGGCTACTGGCGCTCGGTGGCCCGGCGCCTGAGCCGCGATCCGACTGCGATGGTCGCTGCCGCGGTGGTGCTGGTGCTGATCCTGATGGCGCTGCTGGCCACCTGGCTGGTGCCGGCCGACCCCTACGCGTCGTCGATGTTCAAGCGCCTCAAACCCATCGGCACCCCCGGGCTGCCGCTGGGCTCCGATGAACTCGGCCGCGACATGCTCTCGCGGCTGATGATCGGCGCTCGCCTGTCGCTGTTCATGGGCATCACGCCGGTGATCATGGCCTTCATCGCCGGCAGCGCGATCGGCATCCTCGCCGGCTATGCGGGCGGCTGGGTGAACACCGTCATCATGCGCACCATCGACGTGTTCTATGCCTTCCCGTCGGTGCTGCTGGCCATTGCGCTGTCGGGCGCGCTGGGCGCCGGCATCGGCAACGCGCTCCTGTCGCTCACCGTGGTGTTCATCCCGCCGATCGCGCGGGTCGCCGAGGCGGTCACCACCCAGGTGCGCAACCGCGATTTCGTCGAGGCGGCACGCGCCTCGGGCGCACGCGCGTTCACCATCGTGCGGGTGCATGTGCTGGGCAATGTGCTGGGACCGATCTTCGTCTATGCAACCAGCCTGATCTCGGTGTCGATGATCCTGGCCTCGGGCCTGTCCTTCCTGGGCCTGGGCGTGAAGCCGCCCGAGCCGGAATGGGGCCTCATGCTCAACACGCTGCGCACCGCCATCTACACCCAGCCCTGGGTCGCGGCGCTGCCGGGCATGATGATCTTCATCACCTCGGTGTCCTTCAATCTCCTGTCCGACGGCCTGCGTTCGGCAATGGACGTCAAGAGCTGATCGGTCCCGATGCCCGCCCTGCCTGTCACCGAATCCCCCCTGGTTTCCACCCCGGGCGAGAGCCGCCGGCCGCTGCTGTCGGCGCGCGGCCTGGTGCGCCACTTTCCGCTCAAGAAGAGCGCGCTTGGACGCGGCGGCGGCGTGGTCCGCGCGGTCGACGGCATCGACCTCGAGGTCTACGAGGGCGAGACGCTGGGCGTGGTCGGCGAGTCGGGCTGCGGCAAGTCGACCACTGCGCGCCTGCTGATGCAGCTGATCCTGCAGGACACCGGTGAACTGATCTTCGACGGAAAGCGGGTCGGGTCGGCGCAACTGCCGCTGCGCGACTTCCGCCGGCAGGTCCAGATGGTGTTCCAGGACAGCTATTCGTCGCTCAATCCGCGGCTGACCGTCGAGGACTCGGTGGCCTTCGGCCCGCAGGTCCACGGCACGCCCCACCGCGAAGCCATCACCCGCGCGCGCGACCTGCTGGCGCGCGTCGGCCTGGAGCCGCGCCGCTTCGCCGCGCGCTATCCGCACGAGTTGTCGGGCGGGCAGCGCCAGCGGGTGAACATCGCGCGGGCGCTCGCGCTCGAACCCCGGCTGGTCATCCTGGACGAGGCGGTGTCGGCGCTGGACAAGTCAGTCGAGGCGCAGGTGCTCAATCTGCTGCTCGACCTGAAGGAAGCGTTCGGGCTGACCTATCTCTTCATCAGCCACGACCTGAACGTGGTGCGCTATCTGAGCGACCGGGTGATGGTGATGTACCTGGGTCAGGCGGTCGAGGTCGGGCCGTCGGAGTCGATCTTCGCCGACCCGCTGCATCCGTACACGCGGGCACTGCTGTCGTCGATACCCTCGATGGACCCGGATCGTCGCACCGAGGAGGCGCCGCTCGCGGGCGATCCGCCGAACCCGATCGATCCGCCGGCCGGTTGCCGCTTTCACACCCGCTGCGAATTCGCCGAAGCGGCCTGTTCGGCGATGCAGCCGCTGTTGGTCGCCCCGCCCGGTCGGCATCCGGCCGCCTGCCTGATGCTGCAGCCCGGCTCGGCCCACTCCAAGGCACCGGCATGACGGCGAACGCATCGCAAGACAACCGCGCCGGCAACGTCGCATCGACAGGCGCATCGAACGGCGGCGGTGATCCACTGCTGCGCATCCGCGACCTGCAGGTGGCCTTCGGCAAGGGCGCGAACCCGGTTCGGGCGGTCAACGGTGTCGATCTGGACGTGGCGCGCGGCGAGACTGTCGCGCTGATCGGCGAATCGGGGTCGGGCAAGAGCGTCACGCTTCGCACCATCCTGCGCCTGCATCCGCCGCGCCAGACGCGCGTCGAGGGCAGCATCCGGGTCGCCGGTCAGGAAGTGCTGACGATGAACGCCGGCGAGCTGTCGCGGTTCCGCGGTGCGGTCGCCTCGATGGTGTTCCAGGAGCCCCTGCTCGCGCTCGACCCGGTCTACACGCTGGGCGCGCAGATCACCGAAGCCATCCTGCGCCACGAGCGGATTCCCGCCGCCCAGGCCCGCCAGCGGGCACTGGCACTGTTCGAGCGGGTTCGCATCCCGAGCCCGGAGCGCCGGCTCGACGCCTACCCGCACGAGATGTCGGGCGGCATGCGCCAGCGGGCGATGATCGCGCTGGCGCTCGCCTGCCAGCCGCAGCTGCTGCTAGCCGACGAACCGACCACCGCGCTGGACGCGACCGTCCAGATCCAGATCCTGCTGCTGCTGCGCGAACTGCAGCGCGAACTCGGCCTGGGCATCGTCTTTGTCACCCACGACATCGGCGCGGCGGTCGAGATCGCCGACCGCATCGCGGTGATGTACGCGGGACGCATCGTCGAGCAGGGCCCGGTGCGCACGCTGATGCGCGAGCCGCGCCACCCCTACACCATGGCCCTGCTGGCCAGCCGCGCCCAGGGCTCGCTGGCCCGTGGCGCGCGCCTGCTCACCATCGCCGGATCGCCGCCCGACCTTGCCGCGCTGCCCCCGGGCTGCGCCTTCGCCGAACGCTGCGGATTCGCCGAAGCGGCCTGCCGAACCGAACAGCCGGCGCCGGTGATGATCGCCGACGATCACCTCGCGCGCTGCCTGCGCACCGACGACACCGCTCAGCAGCCGGCCGGCGCCGCTGCCTGAGCGGCTTCGCGCCGCTTCATCGACAGGTACTCCTCGCGCGACAGTTCGTGCAGCTGTCGCGGATAGCGCTCGACCGCATCGAACCAGGCCTTCAGACGGTGCAGCGGCTGCTCGGCCGGCGGCAACCGGCAGGCATCCAGATAGGCCTCGATCGCGAGGTAATAGCGCATGGTGTTGCGCTCGACCGCACCGCGCACGTCGCCGACATAGACCGGCGAGCCGTCGGTCTGCCGGCCGACGATGCTGAAGCCCACCTTGTCGCGCCCCAGGGTTGCCAGATAGGCCTTCATCGCCAGGCGCGCCGCCAACCCGTAGTCATAGGAATACGAGAGCCGGATGAAGCTCACGCCCGGCTCGAGGGCGACCGCCTGCGCCACGATCCGGTAGTCGCGGGTGCCCAGCGGCCCCTGCGGCGCATCGAGACGGACCTCGAGGAAATCGGCGCTGCGGGCCAGCAGCCGATACGCCAGCTCGACCTGGAAGGCTTCGTCCGGCGGCTGCTCGTGCTTGCGGCCGATGGCCACGCTGAGGACGCTGCCGGCCGGCCTGGCGATCGCCCGGCAGCGCTTGACGTTCAGGTGCAGGATCAGGATGTCGCACCAGTGATCGACGCCCTGCAACGCGTGACTCACCACCGCGAACGGCTGCGCGACCACCGCGTGCACCTCGCCCTTCAGGGCATCGCCGACCTGCACCGACTCCAGCACCAGCGGGCGCTGGAAGGGACTCGCGGCCAGCGCCTCGCGCAGTGCGGTGTGGCGCGCGCGAAGCGCGGCTGCCCCCTGGGCGGCGGCGCCGGGGGCCACGGACGACAAGGCCATTAGCAGCAGCAGGCAGCCGGCGAGCCACCCGACCGACCGTGCGGACGACGGTGAAATCGGCCATCGGGGCTGCGCCGTGTGCGATTCTGAGTCAAGCGTCACCGATCCTGTTCCGGCTGCGAGGCTGCCAGCCAGCGGCCGCCCTTGAGACAGGATGCGCCGACAGCGGGGCGTGCGGCTTGATCAGGATCAGGATCAGGAGGGGGCGGGCTTGCGGTCCTGGGCGAGCCGCTCGGACGGCAGGCGCGAGGCGGCCCACGCGCCGGCCAGGCACACGCCGGCGGTCACCAGGAAAGCCGCGTGAAAGCCGGCGATGCCGGCGGCACTGCCCACGACGGCGGCACTGCCTGCAACGGCGGCACTGCCCGCGGCGGCGACACTGCCTGCAACGGCCACGCCTTCTGTGCCGGCCGCCACACCGGGAAGGCGTGCCGACCAGCCGAACGCGATCGCGCCGAAGGCCGCGGCGCCGGTCGCTGCCCCCATGTTGCGCGACAGCGAGATCACCGCCGCCGCGGCGCCCAGCTTCTGCGGCCCGGCCGCCACCTGGGTGATGATCTGGGTGACCGACATCACCATGCCCAGGCCGATGCCGCTGCCGCCCCCCAGCACCATCACCAGTGTGCGCGAAGGCGTCAGCAACCCCAGGCAGGCCAGCCCGACGGCGGCCAGCAGCAGGCCGAACAGCGGCGGCTCGCGGGTGCGCCCGGTGACCAGCACCACCCGCCCGGCCAGCGTCGAGCCGACGATCATCCCGCCGGTCAGCGGCAGCAGCAGCACGCCCGCCTCGGTGGCGGTGCTGCCGAAGGCGAGTTGCACATAGGCCGGCAGATAGAACACCAGAGCAAACATCGCCGCGGCATAGGCGACGGTGGCCATCGCCGAATGCCGCATCACCGGCAGGCGCAGCAACTCCAGCGGCAGGTAGGGCCGCGGGCTGCGGCTCATCAGGTGCCACAGCGCGATCCAGGCGCAGACCGCCAGCGCCGGCACCGCCCACGCGCTCCAGCCCGACAGCACCGAGACGCCACCGGTGCGCGACAGCAGCCAGAGCGACAGCGCCGCGGTGGCGGCGAACATCAGGCCGCCGCGGACATCGACTCGGCCGGTCGTCTCCAGCGGCGGGGGCACGTGATTCAGGCGTGACAGCCGCCAGCCCGCCAGCGCGCACAGCGGCAGATTGGCGGCGAACAGCCAGCGCCAGTTGCCCAGTTCGACCACCAGACCGCCCAGCAGCGGCCCGACCAGGCTCGCGCTGGCGAACAGCACCGCGAAATAGACCTGGTAGCGGGCGCGCTCGCGCGGCTGGAGCACCTCGCCGATCAGGGCCTGCGACAGGCTCATCAGGCCGGCGCCGCCCGCGCCTTGCAGACCGCGGGCCAGGATCAGCAAGGGCAGCGTCGGCGCGAGCAGGCAGGCGAGCGAACCGGCGGCGAACACGCCGATCGCCACCCCGAGCAGGCGCCGCCGGCCATAGCGGTCGGCCAGCCGGCCGTAGAGCGGCACCATCACCACCGAGGCCAGCAGATAACCCACCGCCAGCCAGGAGATGCCGTTCAGGTCACCGAACTCGCGCCCGATCGCCGGCGAGGCCAGCGCCAGCACCGTCTGGTCGACGGCGGCCAGGAACATCGGCAGCAGCACCGCCGAGAACAGCACCAGGAATCGCAGGCGCCCATCGTCCGACGACGTCCCGGCGGCGCCGCGCGACACCGCTCAGGCCTTCTTCTCGCGCGGCACGCGACCCATCAGGTAGAACTCGGGGTTGGGCATCATCCCGGACAGATTGGCCATGCGGTTGGACAGCGCAAAGAACGCCGCGATCGCCCCGATGTCCCAGGCATCCTCGTCGGAAAAGCCGTACAGGTGCAGCCCCGAGAAGTCGGCCGGCTCGAGGTCGCCCGAGGCGGTGGCCACCTTCATCGCGAAAGTGATCATCGCCTGCTGACGCGCGCTGAGCGGGGCCTTGCGCCAGTTGGTTGCCAGCTGGTCGGCGATCAGCGGGTTCTTCTCGACGATGCGCAGGATCGCGCCGTGCGCGACCACGCAGTACAGGCAGGCGTTGGCGCCGCTGGTGGCGACCACGATCATTTCCTTCTCGCCCTTGGTCAGGGCGTTCTCGCGCAGCATCAGCGCGTCGTGATACGCGAAGAAGGCGCGGCACTCGTCGGGGCGGCGCGCCAGCTTCAGGAAGACATTGGGCACGAAGCCCGACTTCTCCTGGATCGCCAGGATCTTTTCGCGGATGTCCTCGGGCAGGTTCGCGAGCTCGGCGTTGGGGTAGCGTTCGGGGGCAGCACTCATCGGGAATCTCCGGCAGTCGGTGAAGGGGCGGTGGCCGGCAGACCGGCCAGTCGGTAGCGAATGTAGGTGCTGCGGGCATTCAGGCAGGCGATGGCCAGACCCGCCCGGCCGTCGAGCAGGCCCAGGCGAAACAGATAGCCGCGCAGGAAGGTCCAGAACCCGTGGGTGAGCGCCGGCCACAGGCCGCCGCGGCCGCGGGCGCGCAATCTTTCGGCCCCGAGCCGGGCGTAGCGCTCGGCTTTCTCGCGAGCATCGGCGGCGGAGTCGACACTGTCGTGCAGCAGCGTGCCCGAGAGCCGGCCCTCGCTGCCCTCGCAAACCAGGCGCTCATGGACCAGTTCGTCGCTGAAGCGGGCACGGCCGCGGCGAAACAGACGCAGCACCCGGTCGTTGCGCCAGTCGCCGAAACGGATCGTCTGACCGCAATAGCGCGAGCTGCGGGTGATCCAGTAGGCATCGGCCACCGGCTCGCCGCGCGCCGCCCGCGCGAGCACCGCCGCGATCGACTGCGCCAGTTCGGGACCGATCTCCTCGTCGGCGTCCAGCGACAGCACCCACTGCCCGGTGGCCGCGTCGATCGCCCGGTTCTTCTGGGGGCCGAAGCCCGGCCAGTCGGTCTGGATGACCCGTGCACCGGCGGCGCGCGCGCGCTGCACCGTGTCGTCCACACTGCCCGAATCGAGCACCACCCGCTCGTCGGCAAAGGCCGCCGAGCCGAGACAGCGCTCGATGCGATGGGCCTCGTTGCAGGCGATGACGGTGACGCTGAGCAGGGGATCGGACATCAGGGGAGCAGACCTTGCACGGGAACCCGGCGCGCGACGCCAGCCGGGGCCGGCCGGCCGTTCGAAGGCCCTGGCGCGGCACTGGCGCCAGGACGCGCTG
The DNA here is from genome assembly GCA_903934295.1 of uncultured beta proteobacterium. Taxonomy (GTDB): domain Bacteria; phylum Pseudomonadota; class Gammaproteobacteria; order Burkholderiales; family Burkholderiaceae_E; genus Quisquiliibacterium. The sequence continues at coordinate 150,591 of CAIZNI010000071.1, read as the reverse complement.
GTATCCTCGACATTTTATGGCCTGCGCGACTCACCCATGTCTCCCACTGTCCTGGTCACCGGCGCCGCCGGCTTCATCGGCATGCATGTCTGCCAGCGCCTGCTGGCCGAGGGCCATCGGGTGGTCGGGATCGACAACCTCAACGACTACTACGACCCGGCCCTGAAAGAGGCGCGCCTGGCGCGACTGCGGCCCAACGAGAACTTCGAATTCCACCGCATCGACCTGGCCGACACGCCGGCGGTGGCGGCGGTGTTCGAGCGCACCAGCCCCGGCCAGGTGATCCACCTCGCCGCGCAGGCGGGGGTGCGCCATGCGCTGGAGCATCCGTTCGACTACTCCTCCTCGAACCTGGTCGGCAGCACCGCCATCCTGGAGAACTGCCGCCGTCATGCGGTGCGCCACCTGGTGTTCGCCAGCAGTTCGAGCGTCTACGGCGGCAACACCCGGGTCCCGTTCGCCGAGACCGATCCGGTCGACCACCCGGTGAGCTTCTACGCGGCCACCAAGCGGGCCAACGAACTGATGGCCCACAGCTACGCCCACCTGTTTTCCCTGCCGGTGACGATGCTGCGCTACTTCACGGTCTACGGACCCTGGGGCCGGCCCGACATGGCGATGTGGAAATTCACCGACGCGCTGCTGGCCGGACGCCCGATCGATGTCTATGGCGCCGGCGAACTGCAGCGCGACTTCACTTTTGTGGAGGACGCCGCCGCGGCCACCGTGGCCCTGCTGGCGCGCCCCCCGACCCGCAGCGGCAGCACCGACCCCGCGCAATGGACGGCCACCTCGCCCGACACCAGCTGGGCCCCCTTCGAGGTCTACAACATCGGGCGCAGCGACCCGGTCTCGGTGAATGCGCTGCTGACCCTGCTCGAGGGGCAGACCGGCAAGTGCGCGATCCGCCGCGAGCTGGGCATGCAGCCGGGCGATGTCAGACAGACCTTCGCCGACACCACCAAGCTGGCGCGCGCCACCGGCCGCCTGCCCGAGGTGCCGCTGACCGAAGGGCTCGCCCACTTCGTGAAGTGGTTCCGGGAATATCACGGGCGCTGAGCGGCGCGGGCCGGCGGCGCGGGCTGAGCCACACGCGCCGCCGACGGGCGCTGAGCCGCACACGCTCACGCCGGAGCACCCCGCGGCGGGGCGCTGGCCGCCAGCAGCATGCCCAGCGTGGCCATGGCCAGCAGTCCGTGTTCATGGTGCAGTGACGTGTTCAGCAGTCCGGCAAACGCGGTCACGCTGAGCCCTGCCAGCGAGGCCACCCAGATGCCGGCCTGCCGGTGATCGGCGCGCGCCCAGTCCAGCGTGCGCCGCAAGCGCAGCGCCCAGGCGCCGAGCAGCGCCAGCAACGCCGCCAGACCGACCAGGCCGCGCTCGGCCAGCGTGTTGGCGTACAGGCTGTGGGCGTGTGAGGAAAAGAAGTAGCGGGCGGTGTCGCAGGGCTGTCCCGCGGGCGGCACGATGATCTCGGCGCAGACCCGCTCGGGCGTCAGGCGCCGGAAGCCGCCGTTGCCCAGCCCGACCAGCGGATGCGCTCCGGCGGCGGCCAGCGCGAGCCGCAGCAGGCCATCGCGATGCGAGGTGGGCGCCCCCACCGACGCCTGAAAGACGAATTTCTCGATGAGTCCCTGCCCTTCGGGCTGCAGGCGCTTGTCGCTCAGGCCGGTGGCCAGCCGATAGACGCCGCCCGCGGCCAGCACCAGCACCAGCAGACCGACGCGAAACCGCAACCGGCGCCGGGCCGCCCTGGCCGGATCGGTCCCGGAAAAGGGCGCGCTCCAGCCCAGCAGCAGCACGAACCCCACCGCGGCACCCGCCGAGGCCCGGCTGCCGGTGGCCATCAGCGCCGCGGCGAGCAGCAGCGCGGCCGCCAGGGCCAGACCGCGCCCCTGGGCGCGATCCGCCAGCGCCAGCCCCAGCGCGCAGCCGAACGCGATCGCGAGATAGATCGAGGAATGGTTGACGTGACCCACCGAGTTGAGCTCGAGAAACATCGGGGCCGTGGCCCGGAAGATGTCGATGAAGCCCCAGACGGTCGCCAGTACGGTGCCGGCCAGCGCCGCCCACAGCAGCGGCAGGCAGTCGGCCACCCGGTAACCGCGCCGGGCCATCAGCCACGGCACCGACACCAGCCGCAGGGTGTCGCCGGTGGCGGCGAGCGAGGAACCCGGATCGGCGAATCCGGCGCCCGCCAGCAGGGCCGCCACCAGCACCGCGCCCAGCAGCGCGTCCCAGGGCTGCCAGCCCGATTGCGCCGGACCGCCGAGGCCACGGCCGCGCCACAGCATCGTCAGCGACACACCGACCCAGGCCACCCAGAACAGGTGCTTGGGTACTTCCAGCAGCGGTACCACCAGCAGCAGCGCCGCCAGCAGAAACCGCTCGGTGCGCGAGACCGGCCAAGCGACGGAGTTCATCGTCGCCGTGCGCTCTCGAAGACGCCCAGCATCCGGTCGATCATGCGTTCGCGGGTGAAGCCGTCGAGCACATGCGCCCGGGCCCGCTCGCCCAGCGCCCGCCGCCAGGCCGGGTCGCGATACAGGCCCGCCAGCGCCTGGCCCAGCGCCGCGGCGTCCTGCATCGGCACCACCACCGCGGTCGCGCCGGGCAACGCGATCTCGCCGATCGCCCCGGCGGCGGTGGTGACGCAGGGCAGCCCCGAAAACATCGCCTGCATCAGCGCCTGCGGCACGCCCTCGTTGGCATACGACGGCAAGGCGAAGGCGTCGAAGGCGCGCAGCCAGGGCGCCACCTCTTCCTGCTGCCCGGCAAAACGCACCAGATCAGGCCGGCCCAGCGCGGCCGCCTGCGCCTGCAGCGCCGGGGCCTGGGGACCATCGCCCACGATCACCAGCTGGGCGGCCATCGGCAGGGCAGCCACTGCCTCGATCAGGAAGCGGTGCCCCTTCCAGCTGCGCAGCGTGGCCACGATGCCGATCAGGTAGCGGTCATCGGGCAGCCCGAGCCCGGCGCGCAGCGCGCGTCGCTCGTCCGGTCCGCTGACCGGGCGAAACCGCTGGTCGTCGATGCCGGTGGGAATCGACACCACCCGGGCCGGATCGCAGGCCAGGCCGGCGATCAGTTCCTCGCGCAGACGTTCGCCGGTGGTCACCACGAAGCGGCTCGCGCGGGCATAGAGCCAGCGGTTGGCCGCGCTGCGCGCCACTGGCGCCGAGATGTGGCGGGTGCGCACGAGCGGGGGCGCGTCGGCCAGGCTCGCGCAGGCCAGCGCCGACAGCCAGCTGTCGGTGGAACTGTGGGCATTGACGATGTCAAAGCGCTCGTTGCGCAGCAGCGTGCGCATCGCGAGCACGCCGCCCAGGCGCTTGCGCCCGATCGGCAGCGTCACCACCCGCAGGCCGCGCCCGGGCGCAGCCTGGGCGATCGGCGCCTCGGGCGGGCAGGCAAGCCAGAGTTCGTGGCCGCGCTCGATCATGCCGGCGGCCTCGTCGAGGATCCGGATTTCCTGGCCGCCCCAGCCGCAGGAGGCTTCGGTGTGAAGAATGCGCATCGCGGGTCTCGCCGGGGTGGGGCTCAGGTCTCGAGCGGGGTGAATTGCACCCGATGCAGCCGGGCATAGGGGCCGTCGCGCGCGACCAGCTCGGCGTGCCGCCCCTGCTCGACGATGCGCCCGCCCTCCAGGACGACGATGCGGTCGGCCCGCTCGACGGTGGACAGCCGGTGCGCGATCACCAGCGTCGTGCGCCCGCTCATCGAGCGCTCCAGCGCTTGCTGCACATCGTGTTCGGTTTGCGAGTCGAGTGCCGAGGTGGCCTCGTCGAGCAGCAGGATCGGTGCGTTCTTGAGCAGCGCGCGCGCGATCGCCAGCCGCTGGCGCTGACCGCCCGAGAGCCGCGCGCCGCGCTCACCGGCCGCGCTGTCCAGACCGGCCGGCAGCGAGCGCACATAGTCGGCCAGCGCCGCCTGCTCGAGCGCCCGCCAGACCTCGGAATCATCGACCGCCCGAGCCACGCCGAAAGTGACGTTGGCGCGGACCGTGTCGTTGAACAGCACGATGTCCTGGCTCACCAGCGCCATCTGCTCACGCAGGCTGGCCAGCGTCAGGTCGGCCAGCGGCACGCCGTCGAGCAGGATGCGCCCGCTGGTGGGCGCGATGAAGCGCGGCAGCAGGTTCACCAGCGTCGTCTTGCCACCGCCCGATCCGCCGACCAGCGCGATCAGTTCGCCCGGGCGGATCGTCAGGTCGATGCCGGCCAGCGCATCGCGCTCGGTGCCGGGATAGCGCAGCCGCACCTGCTCGAAGACCAGCTCGCCCTCGCAGCGCGCCAGCCGCCGGGTGCCGGTGTCGGGCTCGGCGACGTGATCGAGCAGCTCGAACACGCTCTCGGCCGCCGCCAGGCCGCGCTGCAGCGGGCCGTTGATGTCGGCCAGGTGCTTGAGCGGCGCCAGCAGCATCAGCATGCCGGTGATGAAGGACACGAAGCCGCCCACCGTCGTCTCGTTGTTGATCGACTGCACCAGCGCCATCGACACCACCGTGGCCACCGCCACCGCGGCGCACAGCTGCGTGATCGGCACCGTCGCGCCGCTGGCCACCGCGTGGCGCATCGCGAACCCACGCAGCCGATCGACGGTACGCCCGAACAGCGTCGTCTCGCGTTCGTAGGCGCCGAACACCTTGATGACCTTGTAGCCGTGGACCGCCTCCTCGACCACCCGGGTGAGTTCGCCGGTGTGCTCCAGACTCTGGCGGTTCAGGTGACGCATGCGCCGGCTGGCCAGAGTGACGACGATGGCGATCACCGGGATCAGCGCGATCGCCACCAGCGTGAGCTGCCAGTTCAGGTAGAGCAGCCAGCCCAGCAGGCCGACGATCACCAGGCTGTCGCGCACCACCGTGGTCAGCACACGGGTGGCGGCCACCGTCACGTTGTTGACCTCGAACACGATCTTGGAGATCAGCATCCCGGAGGCTTCGCGCTCGAAGTCGTCGGCCGGCAGGCGCAGCATGTGGGCGAACATCTCGCGGCGCATGTCGGCCAGCACATGGTTGGCGACCCACGACAGCGCATAGTTGCTGGTGAAGGTGGCGATGCCGCGGACCACGAAGATGCCGATGATCGCCACCGGCACATACCAGAGCTGGATGCCCGACTTGTCGACGAAGCCGCGGTCGAGCAGGGGTTTCATGAGCGCCGGGAACAGCGGCTCGGTGGCGGCAGCGATCACCATTGCGACCAGGGCCAGGGCGAAGCCGCGCAGATAGGGCCGGGTGTAGCCCATCAGCCGGCGGTAGATGACCAGACTTTGGATCATGGGGTGGAAACCTGCGCCAGCAGCTGGCGATAGAGGGCTAGCAGCGACTGGGCGGCGGCGTCGAGCGACCACGGCAGCGCGGCCTCGCGAGCCGCCCGGCGCCAGCGGTCGTCGGTGCGCTCGACCGCCAGCCGGGCCATCGACGCGGCGATCGCGGGAACATCGAGCGCGTCGTGCACGAACCCGTTGCGGCCCGGTTCGATCAGCTCGCTGACGCCGCAGGCCGGGCTGGCGATCACCGGCAGCCCGCAGGCCAGCGCCTCGAGGGCGGCATTGGGGAAAGGGTCGTAGAGCGCGGGCGCGAGGAAGGCATCGGCCGCCCACAGCACCGGGCGGACATCGTCGAGCCCGCCCAGAAAGCGCACCCGCGCGGCCACGCCGAGCCGCTCGGCCAGGGCGCGGTACTGCCGCAGATGCCGGTCGGTGCCGGCCACCAGCAGCACCGGGTCGCCCGGTGTGGCGGCCAGGGCCGCGACGGCGGCAGCCAGCCCCTTGCGCTGAAAACCCGAGCCGACGAAGGCAAACACCGGCTCGTCGGCGCTCAGCCCGAAGCCGGCGCGCGCCTGCTCGCGCTGCCCGGCCACTGGCGGCTGGAAACGCTGCAGGTCCAGGCCGTTGCGCAGCAGATGCAGCCGCTCGGGGGCCACGCCGAAGCGCTGGCGGATGTCCTCGAGCACCGCAGTGGAATTGCAGATCACCGCCCGCAGCGCCGGGTGGGTGAACATCCGGCGCTCTTCGCGCAGCACCCAGCGGTGATGCGGATCCAGGCGCATCAGCGCCGCGCGCCAGGGCGGCAGCACCCGGCTGCGCGCCTCGAGATAGGCCGCGTGCACGCCGTCACCGGCCCGATAGACGCTGACCCCGGCCACCCGCTCGTGACTCTGGACGAGATCGAAGCGCGACCCGCCCAGCAGACGGCGCACCGCCCGGGCGAACGACCAGTCGCGCCACAGGCTCCCCAGATGGAAGGGATCGACCCGCAGCAGCGACAGGCGCACCGGCAGGCCCTCGAGCGCGCCGGCCGGCCAGCGCCGCGCGATCACGGTCAGGCTGACGCCGGCCGCCGCCAGCGCGGCCATCGCCCGCTGCGCATAGCGCTCGGCCCCGCCGAACGGGTTGTAGCGGGCCCGCACGATGGCGATCGAGAGCGGTCTCAATACTCGACCTGGACGGCAAGCGGATGCAGGCGCCGGCGCACATCGGCCAGCAGGTCCTCGCGCGGGCAGACCCGCCAGCGCTCACCCAGTTCGACCGCGCAGCGGCCGTCGGCGTTGCCGTACTCGACCAGCACCGGCAGCGGCGTCTCGGAGATGCCCGCATAGGGCTCGATCGCGCCGCGCAGCGCCATCGCATCGGCGACCCCGTTCAGGCTGATGCGCAGCCGCTTGCCGAACTCCTGGCGCGCACCGGCCAGGTCGAGCACCCGCTCGGCCACCACCCGCATGCCGCCGCTGTACTCGTCCTTGCTGACCTTGGCCAGCACGATCAGCAGCTCGTCGTCGCGGATCAGGCTGCGGTGCCGCTCGAACAGCTCGTTGTAGACCGCGAGCTCGATCTTGCCGGAGTCGTCGTCGAGCATGACCGCGCTCATCTTGCCGCGCCGGGTCATCTGGGTGCGCTGCGAGGCGACGATGCCGGCCAGCCAGACCGGCTGCTGGCCCGGCTGCACGTCCACCAGGCGGGTGCGCGCGAACCGCCGGACCTCGTCCTGAAAGCCGGTGAACAGGTGACCGGTCAGAAAGAAGCCGAGCGCTGCCTTCTCCTCCTGCAGCCGCTGGCGCTCGCCCCAGGCCGGCGCGGCCTGCCAGCGGATCGGCGCATCGCCCGCCCCGTCACCCGTGCCGAACAGACTCACCTGGTCGATCGCCGCGTCGCGCGCTTCGGCCGCTTCCATCGCCTGGGCGACATTGACCAGCACGCGGGCGCGATCGGGGTCCAGCGCATCGAAGGCGCCACCGCGCGCGAGCGCCTCGATCGAGCGCCGGTTGACCACCCGGCGGTCGACCCGACCGCAGAAATCGAACAGGCTCTCGAAGGGGCCGGCCGCGCGCACCTTCAGGATGTTGAGCACCGCCGACTCGCCGGTGCCCTTGACCGCGCCCAGCCCGTAGCGGATCGCGCGATCGGCCTTGGCCGCCCGGGTCGGCTCGACCACCACCGGCTCGAAGCGAAAGCCCGACCGGTTGATGTCGGGGGGCAGCACCGACACGCCGTTGCCCTTGGCATCGGAGACGAACAGCTGCACCTTGTCGGTGTCGTCCATGTCGGAGGACAGCGTGGCGGCGAGGAACTCGGCCGGGTAATGCGCCTTGAGCCAGGCGGTGTGGTACGTGACCACCGCATAGGCGGCGGTGTGCGACTTGTTGAAGCCGTACTCGGCGAACATCGCCATCAGGTCGAACAGCTTGTTGGCCAGCTCGGCGGTGTAGGACTTCTTGAGCGCGCCCTCGACGAACAGGCCGCGGTGCTCGGCCATTTCCTCGGCCTTCTTCTTGCCCATCGCGCGACGCAGCAGGTCGGCGCCACCGAGCGTGTAGCCGCCGATGATCTGCGCGATCTGCATCACCTGTTCCTGATACACGATCACGCCGTAGGTCGGCTCCAGGCACTGCTGCAGGTCGGGGTGGAAGTAATCGATCTTCTGCTGGCCCTTCTTGCGCAGGATGAAGTCATCGACCATGCCCGAGCCCAGCGGCCCGGGACGGTACAGCGCCAGCACCGCGATGATGTCCTCGAAGCGGTCGGGCGCCAGCTTCTTGAGAAGCTTCTTCATGCCCTCGCCTTCCACCTGAAAGATCGCGGTGGTGTTGGCGTCCTTGAGCACCTGATAGGCGCGCGGATCGTCGAAGGCGAGCGTGGCCAGGTCGATGGGCGATTCGGGCCGGCGGGCGTTGATGTACTCGACCGCGAGCTGGATGATGGTGAGGTTGCGCAGCCCCAGGAAGTCGAACTTGACCAGCCCGACCGCCTCGACGTCGTCCTTGTCGTACTGGCTGATCACCGAATCGGTGCCGGGCGCCTTGTACAGCGGGCAGAAATCGGTGAGCCGGCCCGGCGCGATCAGCACACCGCCCGCGTGCATGCCGACGTTGCGCGCCAGGTCCTCGAGGGGCTCGGCGAGCGCCAGCAGCGCGCGCACCTCGTCCTCCTTCTTCTCGCGCTCGGCCAGCAGCGGCTCGGTCTCGCGCGCCTTGGCCAGCGACACCGGCTTGTTCTGCACCACCGGGATCAGCTTGGAGAGCTGGTCGCAGAAGTTGTAGCCCATGTCGAGCACCCGCCCGGCATCGCGGATCACCGCCTTGGAGGCCATGGTGCCGAAGGTGGCGATCTGGCTCACTGCCTGCTCGCCGTACTTGTTGCGGACGTACTCGATGACCTTGTAGCGGTTGTCCTGGCAGAAATCGATGTCGAAGTCGGGCATCGACACCCGCTCCGGATTCAGGAAGCGCTCGAACAGCAGCGCGTAGGGGATCGGGTCCAGGTCGGTGATGCCCAGCGCGAAGGCCACCAGCGAGCCGGCACCCGAGCCGCGGCCCGGCCCGACCGGCACGCCGTTCTGCTTGGCCCAGTTGATGAAGTCGGCCACGATCAGGAAGTAGCCCGGGAACCCCATCTGGACGATGGTGTCGCACTCGTAGACCAGGCGGGCCTCGTACTGCGCGCGGCGCTGCTCGCGCTCCTGGGGGTGCGGGAAGAGCTTGACCATCCGCAGCGCCAGACCCTCGCGGGCGCACTGGCGCAGGAAGTCGTCGAGCGTGATGCCTTCGGGCGTGGGGAACTGCGGCAGGCGCGGCTTGCCCAGCGTCATCGGGACGCTGCAGCGCAGCGCGATCTGCACCGAATTGGCCAGCGCCTGGGGCAGGTCGGCGAAGCGCTCAGCCATCTCGGCCTGCGACCGGAAGTACTGCTCGTCGGTGAACTTGCGGGTGCGCCGCGGGTTGGCGAGGATCTCGCCCTCGGCGATGCAGACCCGGGCCTCGTGCGCGCGGAACTCGTCGCGGATCAGGAACTGCACCGGATGGGTGGCCACCAGCGGCAGCCCGAGCGCGGCCGCCAGATGCGCCGCCTCGCGGGTCTGGGTGTCGGAGTCGCGGGTGCCGATCCGCTGGGCCTCGAGGTAATACGACTGCGGAAAGCGCGCCGCCCACTGCCTGGCGAGCCGCGCGGCCGCCTCGGGGTTGCCGGCCAGCAGCGCCTGCCCGACATCGCCGTGCTGGGCGCCCGAGAGCAGGATCAGGCCGTCATTGGGTTCGTCGAACCAGCGCGCCAGCATCTCGGCGCGGCCACGGTATTCGTTGGTTAGCCAGGATCGCGAGATGAGGTCGCACAGCCGCAGATAGCCCTGGGCGCTGGTGGCCAGCAGCAGCAACCGGAACGGGCGGTCGCGCTCGGCCTCGTTGGTGAGCCAGGCGTCGACGCCGAGCAGCGGCTTGATGCCCTTGGCGCGCGCCGCCTTGTAGAACTTGATCCAGCCGAACAGGTTGCTCAGGTCGGTGATCGCCACCGCCGGCTGGCGATCGGCCAGGGCCGCGTCGACCAGCGCGTCGATGCGCACGATCGAGTCGCTGATGGAATACTCGGTGTGCACCCGCAGGTGGACGAAACTCGGCTCGGACATGGCCCGATTCTACCGTTGCGCGCGGCGGCGGTCCGGCGGCTGATCGTACAATCGGCGCTTTCCATCCGAGACCCGCGTCCGCGGCCGGCGTGTATCAGACCTGAAACTCGGGCCTGACACACCCGTCCGGCGAGCCTTCCGCCCGATTTGTCGTTCACCGCCTGGTACTACCCTTTCTTTCTGTGCATCGTGACGCTGCTGTTCTGGCGTCTGCCGCCGCGCGGGCGGCTGGTGCTGCTGCTGGCGGCGTCCTACCTGTTCTACGGCGTCTGGGACCTGCGCTTTCTGTCGCTGATCGCGGCCAGCACCGCGATGGACTTTCTCTGCGCACAGGCCATCGAGGGCGAACGCAAGCCGCTGGCCACGCTGGCCGGACTGTGCGCGCTGCCGGTCGCCTGGTTCTTCCTGGTCGCGCTGGCGATCGGCCCGATGGCCGGGATTGCGCCGGTGCCGCCGATGTTCCTCGCGCTGGCGGTGGCCGCGGCGATCGGCTTCGCCGCGCTGTACACCGCGCTTTGGCGCCTGCCGGCGGCACACCGGGCCCGGGCCTTCCTGCTGCTGCAGATCGGCTACAACCTGGCGATCCTGTTCTTTTTCAAGTATTTCGGCTTCTTCGTCGAGTCGGCCCGCGCGCTGCTGACCGCCGCCGGGCTCGGAGGCGACTTCACCGTCCTGGAGATCCTGCTGCCGGTCGGCGTGTCGTTCTATACCTTCCAGTCGATCGCCTACGCGGTCGATGTGCACCGCGGCCGGGTCGCCGCCTGCCGCGACCCGCTGCTGTTCGCCGCCTTCATCGCCTTCTTTCCGCAGCTGGTGGCCGGTCCGATCGAGCGCGCCTCGCAACTGCTGCCGCAACTGGCCCGCCCGACCCGCTTCGACCCGGCCTTCCTGTGGCAGGGCATCGCGCTGATCCTGACCGGCTTGTTCAAGAAGGTCTTCGTGGCCAACAACTGCGCGCTGGTCGCCGACCATTTCTTCAAGGGCGACGGCCATGCCAGCCCCGGCTGGGTGGTGGTGGCCTGCGTGGCCTTCGCCTTCCAGATCTACGGCGATTTCTCGGGCTACACCGACATCGCGCGCGGCTCGGCGCGCCTGCTGGGGATCCGGCTGTCGGAGAACTTCCGCCTGCCGTACCTGGCCAGCGGACCCTCCGACTTCTGGCAGCGCTGGCACATTTCGCTGTCGACCTGGATCCGCGACTACCTCTACATCCCGCTGGGCGGCAACCGCGGCGGCGCGGCGCGCACGGTGCGCAACCTGACGGTCTCGATGCTGCTGGCCGGCCTGTGGCATGGCGCGGCCTGGACCTTCGTGCTCTGGGGCGCCTGGCATGCGGCGCTGCTGATCCTGTACCGGTCGGTGCCGGCGCTGGGCCGGCTCGAGCGCGCGGGCGGCTGGCCGCGGGTGCCGGCGATCGCGCTGATGTTCCTGTTCACGCTGGTGGGCTGGCTGATCTTCCGGGCCCCCGACGCCGCCTTCATCGGCCACGCGCTCGCGTCGCTCGCCGGGACGCCGGCCAACGACTGGCAGGGGCCGGCCGCCTGGGTGGCGCTGCATGTCGTGCCGCTGGCGCTGCTGGAGTCGATGATGGGCGGTGCGCGCGCCGCCCGGGACCCCGCGGCCGCGGCCGATGCGCCGATGGCCCATCGTGGCTGGCCGCAGCGCTCGCTGGCCTGGATGATCCTCGTGCTGCTGCTCGCGTCGTCGGCGCTGATCGAGCAGGAGTTCCTCTATTTCCAGTTCTAGCCCCCGACTGCCGATGCGCCGACTCGTCACCCGATCCTTCCTGGTCGTTCTTCTCGGACTGGCCGGGATCGAACTCGCGCTGCGCCTGGGCATGACCGACTTCTTCGAAGGCCGCTTCGAGTACGGATATCACCCGCGCGGCGGAATCGTCGAAGCCAACGGCGAGGTGACGCTGGCGCGGACCGGCGCGCGCAAGTTCTGGCCGCAGAAATTCCCGGCCGCGCACCCGCCGCAGGGCCTGCGCATCATCACGGTGGGCGACTCGATCCCGCGCGGCGCAAGCCTGGAACAGTCGTGGCCGTGGCTGGTCGGCCAGCAACTGCGCGCCCAGGGCGTGGCCACCGAAGCGATCAGCCTGTCGATCGCCGGCTACGGTGCCGAGCGCAAGCGGCTGCTGGTCGAGCAGGCGCTGAACTGGTCGCCCGACCTGCTGATCCTGCAGGTCGGGATGTCCAACGAATTCGAAGATGAACGCGACCTCGCCCGGGCTCGTGAATTCCAGGACTGGCATCCGCGCCACTGGCCGATGAAATCATGGCTGGTGCGCCGGTTCTATGAGTTCAAGCACGAGATGCTGTTCACCAAATGGCTGCCCGACGAGGTGCGCCGGCAGGCGGCGGTCAACGACGGCGACGTCGAGGCGCTGGCCGGCCAGGACCCGGCGCGCGTGCGCGCCTGGCGGCGCCAGTTCGAGGCCGTCACCGCCCGCACGCTGGCGATGGCGGCAGCGCGCGACGTGCCGGTGCTGCTGGTGCCACGGGTGCAGATCGAGCCGACGCACACGCCGGTCGACTTCGACGACCAGGGGCTGCGAACGATCCTCGAACCGGCCCTGGGCAACCGGGTCGTCTGGTTCGATCCCGCCCGCGCTTTCGGTGTTAATCCCGACCCTGCCCTCTTTTTCAGGGACCATGTGCACATGCATCCACCCGCCCACCAGGTGATGGCCAAAGCCATCGCCCGCGAAGTCCTCGCGCTGCGCGCCGCCGGCGTCGTGCAGCCGGCTGTCCGAACCGGTCTGGCCCGCGCACCGGAGCAGGCCCGCGCACCGGAGCAGGCCCGATGATCACCGACCACCGCCGCGCGGTGCTGCTGCTGATGGTCTGCGCGCTGCTCTGGAGCACCGCCGGCGTCTTCACCCGCCTGCTCACCCGGGCCGAAAGCTTCGAGGTGACCTTCTGGCGCAGCTTCTTTTGCCTGCTGGCGGTGCTGGTCGCCATCGCCTTCCAGGGTCGCGGCAACGCCTGGCAGGTGGTGCGCCGGATGGGCCTGCCGGGCCTGATCTCCGGCGTGATGTGGTCGGTGATGTTCACCTGCTTCATGGTCGCGCTGACCCGCACCAGCACCGCCAACACCATGCTGGTGGTCGGACTGTCGCCGCTGCTCACCGCGCTGCTGGCCTGGGCGGTGCTGGGCGAGCGCGTGCGCGCGGGCACCTGGGTGTCGATCGCGGCCGCGCTGATCGGCATCGTCTGGATGGTGCATGCCGGCGTGTCGACGCAGGGCCTGCTGGGGATGCTGATCGCGCTGGGCGTGCCGATCGCCGCGGCGATCAATCTGGTGGTGCTGAAGAAAATGCACGCGCAAGCCGATCTGGCGCCGGCGGTGCTGACCGGCGCGGTGATCTCCTGCGTGGTCAGCCTGCCGGTGGCCTGGCCGCTGTCGGCCACGCCGGGCGACCTGGCCATCCTGGCCCTGCTGGGCGTCACGCAGCTGGCGATCCCCTGCCTGCTGATGGTGCGCGCGGCGCGGCATCTGGCACCGCACGAGATCGCGCTGATCGGACTGCTCGAGATGGTGCTGGGGCCGATCTGGGCCTGGCTGGGGGCCGGCGAGGCAATGGCGCCGGCCACTGTTCAGGGCGGTCTCCTGGTGCTGGCCGCGCTGGCCTTCAATGCCTGGCTGAGCCGCGGCTCGCCGGCGCGCGCGGTGGCGCCATGACCGGCCTGACGCGCACGGTAGCGCCATGACCGGCCCGACGCGCACGGTGGCGCCATGACCGGCCTGACGCGCCCGCGTCCGCTGGCCGAGATGCCGGCCGTGCGCCTGACCGGCCTGCTGACCGACATCGACGACACGCTGACCACCGAAGGCCGGCTGCATGCCTCGGCCTATCGGGCGCTGGAACGGCTGCACGAAGCTGGCCTGAAGATCGTGCCGGTCACCGGCCGGTCGGCCGGCTGGGCGCACATGATCCTGAAGACCTGGCCGGTCGATGCGGTGGTCGCCGAAAGCGGCGGCCTGTACCTGGCGCGCGAGCCGGTCAGCGGGCGCCTGCGCCAGGTGATGCACGCCGCGCCGCAGGAAGTGGCGCGCGAGCGCGCCGGCGTGCTCGCGCTGGCGCACCGGATCATGGACGAGACGCCGGGCTTGGCGCCCGCCAGCGACAACGTCTATCGACAGGTCGATGTGGCCATCGACTGGTGCGAGGAAGTCGCGCCGGTGGCGCCGGACGCGGTCGCGCAGGCGATCGCACGCTTCCACCAGGCCGGCTACCGCGCGCGCGCCAGCAGCGTCCACATCAACGCCTGGTCCGGCCACTTCGACAAGGCGCCGATGGCGCTGCGCTGCCTGGCCGAGGTCTGGGGCATCGACGCCGCCCAGGCCCGCGAAGAGTGGCTCTTCGTGGGCGACGCACCCAACGACGCGTCGATGTTCGAAGCCTTTCCACTGAGCGTGGGCGTGGCCAACATCGCGCCCGCGCTGGCCCGTCTGCCGGTGGCGCCGGCCTGGATCACCCGGCTGGCGCACGGGGCCGGCTTCGAGGAACTGGCCAGGCGCCTGCTGGGCGAGGGCTGAGCGGGGGAGCGCCGCTCAGCGGCGCAGCAGCAGCGCCTTCTCCGCGATCCGCCGGCCGTACCCGCGGGCTGACTCGACATCGCCCGCCGGCGGGCTCTGCTCCGGCGGCACGTTGTCGGCCTGCGCCATCACGCCCAGAAAGCCGCCCAGCCGGTTGACGCCGTTCGGATCGCCCGGCCTGGCCGACGCATGGGTCCCGGTGCCCACCCAGACCATGCCGTGCTGCATCGCGAAGGTCGCGAAATACATCAGGGTCGAGAACTTGTCGCCCGACAGGTTCAGCGAGCAGGTGAAGCCGCCGGCGACCTTGTCCTTCCAGCCCTGGGTGAACCAGACCTTGGCGCTGGCGTCGGCGAACACCTTGAACGGCGCCGACGGCCCGCCCATGTAAGTCGGCGCGCCGAAGACGATCGCATCGGCGCTCGCCAGGGCAGCCCAGCCGCCCTCGTCGATCGCGGCCACATCGAGCAGCCGGGCGGTGGCGCCGCTGACCGCGGCCGCGCCGGCGGTGACCGCCTCGGCCAGTTTGAGGGTATGACCGTAGCCCGAGTGATAGGCAACGACGACGTGTGTCATGAGAGAACTCCTGATGGGGAAAGGCGGGGGAAGGATCGGGACATCAGGGAAGGTCGAACACCAGCACCTCGGCCTGGTGACCCGCCGACAGCGCGATCCGGGTCTGGTCGGTGATGGCGGCCGCGTCGCCGGTAGCCAGCCGCTGGCCATCAACCCTCAGCGAACCACGGCAGACGTGGACATACAGGCGGCGCCCGGGGGCGATCACCAGTTCGGCCGACTCGTCGTCATCGAACAGACCCGCGAACAGCCGCGCATCCTGGTGCAGGCGGACCGACGCCTGCGCACCATCGGGCGAGGCGATCAGCGCCAGCCGGCCGCGCCGCGCCGCGGCGTCGAAATGCCGCTCCTCATAGCCCGGATCGATGCCGCGCTCGGACGGCTCGATCCAGATCTGCAGGAAGTGCGTCTGTCCGGCCTTGTCGTGGTTGAACTCCGAGTGCATCACGCCGCGCCCGGCGCTCATGCGCTGGACATCACCCGGCCGGATCACCGATCCGTTGCCCATGCTGTCCTGGTGCGCGAGCGCGCCCTCGAGCACATAACTGATGATCTCCATGTCGCGGTGGCCATGCGTGCCGAAGCCGCTGCCCGGCGCGATCCGGTCGTCGTTGATCACCCGCAGCGGGCCGAACCCCATTCGGGTGGCATCGTGATAGCTGCCGAATGAAAAACTGTGAAATGAATTGAGCCATCCGTGGTCGGCATGACCGCGTCCGGCAGCGGGTCGGATCTCGACCATGTCTGCTCCTGAAAGAAGGGGTAACGATGCCTGAATCAGCACCCGAGACCGTGATTCTATTGATCCGGATCGTCGAACGGTGCGCTAGGATTCGTCTGTTGCATTCAAATTTTCTGAACATGAGTCTCACGCTGGATGCGCTCGCGGTACTGGACACCATCGCCCGTCGGGGCAGCTTCGCGGCGGCTGCCGCCGAGCTGGGCAAGGTCCCCTCGGCGCTCACCTACACCGTGCGAAAGCTCGAGGAAGACCTCGATGTCCTGCTCTTCGACCGGCGCGGGCGCCGGGCGCAGCTCACCCCCGCCGGCACCGAGCTGCTCGAGCAGGGGCGACTGCTGCTGCGCGCCGCCGACGACATCGCCTGCCGGGTCAGGGAAGTGGCCAGCGGCTGGGAGGTCGACTTCCGGATCGCGCTCGACGCCATGATCGACTTCGACCGGATTCGCCCGCTGATCGAGCGCTTCTACCGGGTCGGCGCGCCGACCCGGCTGCGCTTTTCCTACGAGGTCCTCGACGGCGGCTGGGACGCACTGCTGGCCGGCCGCGCCGACCTGGCGATCGGCGCCGGCGGCGCCACCACGGCCGCAGCAGCGGCCTCCGGGCTGCACAGCACGCGCCCGCTGGGCGAGATGCGCTTCGTCTACTGCCTGGCGCCGCACCACCCGCTGGCGCGCCTGCCCGAGCCGCTGCAGGCCGACACGCTGGTGCAGCACCGCGCCATCGCGGTGGCCAACAGCGCCCGCGAGCTGCCGCCCCGCTCGGCGGGGCTGATCTCGGGGCAGGACACACTCACCGTGGCCACGCTCGAACAAAAGATCGCGATGCAGGTGAGCGGGCTGGGCGCGGGCTATCTGCCCGAGCCGTTTGCCCGGCCCTACCTGGCCAGCGGCGAACTCGTCGAGCGTCAGACCACGCGCCGCGAGCCGCCCGAAGCACTGCACTACGCCTGGCGGCGCGCCTCCCGCGGCAAGGCGCAGGCCTGGTGGCTGGCCCAGCTCGACCTGCCGCGGGTGCGCAAAGGGCTGCTGGCCGGCCCACCCGCGAAAACCCGTCCATGAGCCACATCGGCCGATTCGCGCCCTCGCCCACCGGCCCGCTGCACAGCGGCTCGCTGGTGGCCGCGCTGGCCAGTTACCTGGACGCGCGGGCGCACGACGGACGCTGGCTGCTGCGGATCGAGGACATCGACCCGCCCCGCGAGGTCCCCGGGGCGACCCGATCGATCATCGAAACGCTGCGCGCCTTCGGCTTCGAGCCCGACGGCGACATCGTGCTGCAAAGCACCCGGCTGGCGGCCTACCAGGCGGCCTTCGAGCGCCTGCAGGCGCAGGGTCTGGTCTACCCCTGCACCTGCACCCGCCGCGAGATCGCCGATTCGCTGCAGCCGCCGGACGCGGCCCGCCTGCGCCATCAGGAGCGGGTCTATCCCGGCACCTGTCGCCACGGGTCGCGAACCGACCGGTCGGCCCGGGCCTGGCGGATACGGGTCGATGAGCAGGTGATCGACTGGCACGACCGGGCGCGCAACGGGCCGATCCGTGTCGAACTGGCCACGCGTGTGGGCGACTTCGTGCTGCGCCGCGCCGACGGCCTGTGGGCCTATCAGCTGGCAGTGGTCGTCGATGACGATTGGCAGGGCGTCACCCAGATCGTGCGCGGGGAAGATCTCTTCGAGTCGACCGCGCGACAAATCCATCTGCAGCAGTGCCTGGGCCTGGCCCGGCCGCACTACCTGCACCTGCCGCTGGTGGTGGACGCCCGAGGCGAAAAACTGTCGAAGCAGACGGGCGCGCCGGCGCTCGATGGCCGCCAGGCGGATCGGGCGATCGAGGCGCTCGATCAGGCGCTGGTGCACCTCGGACTGCGGGCCACGCAAGCCACCACGGTGAGCGGCTTCTGGCGCGCGGCGGTCGAGCAGTGGCGGCGTTCGCGCTGGATGCGCGACGCCTGACCAGAGGCGGTCAGGCGCGGTTCAACCCCGCCTTCAGCCCTTCTTGCCGCCCAGCAGGGCAGCGACCGCCCGCTGCGGCTGACGCCGCCGGCCGGGCACCGTCGAGCCGGGCTGCGCATCGGCGCCGGCTTGCGCCGCACCGGGCGCCGGTATCGGCGGCTCGTAGGGCTTGTAGAAGAAGGGATCGTCGGAAAACCCCGGCAGACGGCCTCGCGGTGCATAGGTTCCGGGCCGGCTGTCGCGCCGCGAGGAGGGACGTGAATCCCGACTGTCGGCACCCCCGTCACGCGCCTCGCGGGAGCGGGACTCACGCGGCTCCCGGACTTCGCGCGGCTCCCGCGGCACGCGCGGTTCACGTGCTTCGATCGCCTCGCTCGGCTCGCTGGCGTCGGGCGCCCCGCTGGCGCCGTGCGGCTCGCGAACTTCACGCGGCTCGCGCGCCGGGCGGGCCTCGCGACCCTCGCGCGCGCCACGCCCTTCGCGGGGCGTGCGAGCCTCGCGCGGACCGGCGCCCTCGCGGGCCTCGGGCACGCCCTCCAGGGCCAGCGGCAACTGGGCGAGCTCGCGCTTGAGCAGTTTCTGGATCCCGTCGAGCTGGCGCTCGTCGGCCGACGTCATCAGCGACAGCGCGACACCGCTGGCACCCGCCCGGCCGGTGCGGCCGATGCGGTGGATGTAGTCTTCCGGCGCGTAGGGCAGGTCGTAGTTGATGACCGCCGGCAGTTCGGCGATGTCGAGACCGCGCGCGGCGACATCGGTGGCCACCAGGACCGCGATCTCGCCCTTCTTGAACGCCTCGAGCGTGGCCAGCCGTTCCTGCTGGCTCTTGTCGCCGTGAATGGCACTGGCGTTCAATCCGTCGCGCTCGAGCAGGCGGGCCAGCCGGCCGGCGCCGATCTTGGTGTTGGTGAACACGATCACCTGCGCCAGCTTGCGCTCGCGAACCAGGTGGGCCACTGCCAGGCGCTTGCTTTCGGCGTCGGGCAGGCGGTAGACCAGCTGCTCGACATTCTCGGCGGCGGCGTTGCGGCGCGCGACCTCGATGGACACCGGCTGCGCGAGGAAGGACTCGGCCAGCTTGCGGATCTCGCCGGAGAAGGTCGCCGAGAACATCAGGTTCTGGCGAACCTTGGGCAGCAGATTGATGATGCGCTGGATGTCGGGCAGGAAGCCCATGTCGAGCATCCGGTCGGCTTCGTCCATCACGAAGACGTCGGCCGTGGCCAGCGACACCGTGCGCTGACCGATGTGATCGAGCAGACGGCCGGGCGTGGCGATCAGGATCTCGGCGCCCTGGCGCAAGGCGGCGATCTGCGGCGCGATGTCGACCCCGCCGAACACGACCGCCGACCGGATGCCGGTGTACTTGGCGTACTGGCGCACGTTGGCGTGGATCTGGTCGGCCAGCTCGCGGGTCGGCGCAAGGATCAGGGCACGAACCGGATGGCGGGCCGGCGATGCGCTGGTGTTGGCATGGACCATCAGGCGCTGCAGGATCGGCAATGCGAAGCCGGCGGTCTTGCCGGTGCCGGTCTGCGCGGCGCCCATCACATCGCGACCCTGGATGACGACCGGAATCGCCTGAACCTGGATCGGGGTGGGCTCGGTGTAGCCGAGTTCGATCACGGCGCGAACGATGGGCTCGGCCAGACCGAAGTCGTGGAAGGTGGCTGCGCTGGGAGTGGTGTTCAATGGATGGGGGGCCGGTTGGCGGTCAGGGCCCGCAAAAAAGGGGGACGAGCAGAGGGTTTCAGTGCCAACCGGTCGTCAGGCGTCCGGTCAGCCCACTATTGTGGCGCATTCCAGCCCGGACGCAAACCGGCGGCTTGGCCCGGATATACTGTTCATTCGAACAGTTTTTTTTCAGGGGAGGGCTTGCGCATGCCATTCGCGCCCCGCATTGCCTTCGTCGATGTCGAAACCACCGGTACCTCGCCGGGTCACGACCGCATCACCGAAATCGCCATTGTCTCGGTCGAGTGCGGCCCCCAGGGGTGGCAGGCCAGCGAGTGGCATTCGCTCGTCAACCCCGGCCAGCCGATCCCGCCCGAGATCCGGTTCCTCACCGGCATCACCGATGAAATGGTCGCGCAGGCGCCGTCGTTCGCCGACCTTGTCCCCGAGATACTGCCCCGCCTGCAGTCGGCGGTGTTCGTCGCCCACCTGGCGCGCTTCGACTATGGTTTCGTGCGGGCCGGACTCGAACGCGCGGGCCATGCCTTCAGCGCGCGAACGCTGTGCACGGTGCGCCTGTCGCGCCTGATGGACCCCGACCGCGCGCCCCATTCCCTGGACGCGATCATCGCCCGCTACGCCCTGGCGGACATCGAGCGGCACCGGGCCCTGGGCGATGCCCGCGCCCTCTGGCAATTCGTTCAGGCGCTGATGCGCCGGCATTCGGAAACCGAACTGCGCCAGGCCGCCAGCCGGCTGCTGCAGCACCCAGGTCTGCCCGCCCACCTGGGCGCCGACGCGCTGGCCGCACTGCCCGAGGCGCAGGGTGTCTACGCGATGCTGGGGCTGCATGACCAGCCGCTGTACATCGGACGCAGTCGCAACCTGCGCCGCCGGGTGTCGACGCATTTCAGCGCCGACCCGACCCGCGAGCGCGCCGCTCGCCTGGCTGCCGAAACCCACCGGCTGCAATGGCACCAGACCGCCGGCGAACTCGGCGCCCGGCTGCTGGAAGGGCAGTGGATCCGCACCCGTCAACCCAGCTACAACATCGCGCAGCGGCGCACCCAGCCGGCCTTCATCCAGATCGCCGCCGCCGACACCCGGGCGCGCATCGTCCGCGCCGACAGCCTCGGGCCGCG
Organism: uncultured beta proteobacterium; assembly: GCA_903934295.1. Classification (GTDB taxonomy): domain Bacteria; phylum Pseudomonadota; class Gammaproteobacteria; order Burkholderiales; family Burkholderiaceae_E; genus Quisquiliibacterium. Next base: position 130,060 of record CAIZNI010000071.1, on the reverse strand, counting down.
CCTGCCTGCGGGTTGCTTCGGCCCCTTCGCCTCGCGGGCTGCCGCCCGGGCCGTCCTGCTCGACACCGCCGACCGGAACGGCCTGTGCCTGGCCACCCTGGGGCTGGAGCGACGAGCCGCCGGACAGCCCTGCTTTCGCCGCCAGCTCGGGCGCTGCGGCGGCGCCTGCGTCGGACTGGCACCCGCCGGAGGGCCGGCCGCCGCGCTCGCCGAAGCCCTGCGGGACCATGAAATGGCGCCCTGGCCCTGGGACAGACCCATCGCGCTGTTCGAAGCGGCCGCGGCACCGCCCACCCGGGCGGCGCTGCCGATCGCCAGTGGCGAAGGCACGGACGACGCCGAGCCCGGCGACTGGCACGTGTTTCACCACTGGCGCCACCTGGGCTCGGTGCACTCGCGCACCCAAGCCCTGGCACTGGCGGCCTCCTGCGATGAACCCGCCGGCGCCGGTCCGGCAGGGCACGCCGACGACACCGGCGGCCTGCCGCCCCTGGAACCCGACATCTACCGCCTGCTGCGGACGCGCCTGGCCGCCGCCGGACAGACGCCCTGCCCCGCCGATGTCCGACTGCTCTGACGCACAACAACGACAATTGGCAAAGCGACGCGACCTGTCATCGGCTATGGTTGGCGGCATGAACCGTCACGCAACACGCCTCGCGCTTGTTCTGATGCTGTCGACCCTCTTCGCCGGCTGCAAGTCCCTGCTGCCGGAAACCTCGGCGCAGACGCAGGTGCCCTGGGAAACCTTCGAACAGGCCCGCGATGCCATCGAACGCATCAAACCCTACGAAACCCGGCTCGAGCAGCTCGCGGCCGAGGGCATCGACCCCTACGTCAACCCGGCGGTCACGCTGCTGACCTACACCGACATCGTCCAGCGCTTCGCGGTCGGCACGGCAGTGCGACCCGAGGAACTCGATCGCGGCATCCGCGAATGCCTGGCCGCAGGCAAGCGCTGCACCGGCTACGCCATCGCCGCGCGGCGCGGCCGGCGCGACCGGGTCGGCAATTTCTGGCTCGACTCGCTGAACTTCCGGCGCGAAACAAATGTGTCGGGCTGGACCTTCAATGCGCTGGTGATCGTGGTCGACGACCGGGTGGTGTTCACCGTGTTCGGCGGTCAGCCGCGCATCCTCGAACACGAGGTGATCCGCAACCCGCTGGGCCCCCTGCAGAGCTGGGGCGAGCACATGCCGTCGATCGTGCGCTGACCCGTCCGCCGGCTTGAGCGAAGGCCGGCCAGTGGGCATGATGCGGGTTCCATCGCCACGCCCCGCCGGACTCACCCGCCATGACCCCAGCCGCTCCCAGCCCCGCTCCCGCCATCACCGCCGCCGTCGATCGCCGCATCCCGCGCGACGGCCTGAGTCATGTCATCGGCGACACCTCGACTCCCCCGGTCCACCTGACCATCCCCGCCTTCCTGGCACACGCGGTCGCCCGCGGCGGCGCGCGCGAAGCGGTGGTGTTCTGCGAACAGCACATCCGCTGGAGCTGGAACGATTTCGCCGAGCGCATCGACGAGTTCGCCGCCGCGCTGCTGGCGCTGGGCGTGGACAAGGGCGACCGGGTGGGCATCTGGTCGCCGAACCGCTTCGAGTGGCTGGTCACCCAGTTCGCCACCGCGCGCATCGGCGCGGTGCTGGTCAACATCAACCCGGCCTATCGGCTGGCCGAGCTCGAATACGCGTTGAACAAGGTCGGGATGAAGGTCCTGGTCACCGCCAACCGCTTCAAGACCAGCCAGTACCTCGAGATGCTGCAGACGCTGGCGCCCGAACTGGCGACCTGCCCGCCCGGCCAGCTGCAAAGCGCCCGGCTGCCGCAGCTGCGCACCGTGATCCGGATGGGCGAGGAGCGCACCCCGGGCATGTTCAACTACAGCGAGGTGCTGGCGCTGGCCAGTGCGACGCAGCGGGCGCGACTGGACGCCATCACCGCCTCGCTGGATGCCGACGAGCCGATCAACATCCAGTTCACCAGCGGCACCACCGGCAATCCGAAGGGCGCCACGCTCACCCACACCAACGTGGTGAACAACGCCCGCGCGATCGCGGTGGCGATGCGGCTGGGCGAGCAGGACCGGCTGTGCATCCCGGTGCCGCTGTACCACTGCTTCGGCATGGTGCTGGGCGTGCTCACCTGCGTGGCGTCGGCCAGCGGCATGGTGTTCCCGGGCGAGGGCTTCGATCCGCTGGCCACCCTCACCGCCGCCTCGGCCGAGCGCTGCACCGCGCTGCACGGCGTGCCCACCATGTTCATCGCGCAACTCGATCACCCTGAGTTCGACCGATTCGACCTGTCGCGCCTGCGCACCGGCATCATGGCCGGCGCGCCCTGCCCGATCGAGACCATGAAGCGGGTCGTCGCCCGGATGCACCTGTCGGAAGTGACCATCGCCTACGGGATGACCGAGACCAGCCCGGTGTCCTTCCAGAGCGCCACCGACGATCCGCTGGAAAAACGGGTCAGCACGGTGGGCCGCATCCTGCCCAATCTCGAGGTCAAGGTGGTCGATGCCGAGGGCAACACCTGCCCGGTCGGCATCAAGGGGGAGCTCTATACCCGTGGCTATTCGGTGATGAAGGGCTACTGGGACGACGAAGCGCGCACCCGCGAAACCATCGTCGACGGCTGGATGCACACCGGCGACCTGGCCACCATCGACGCCGAGGGCTACTGCAACATCGTCGGACGGGTGAAGGACATGCTCATCCGCGGCGGCGAGAACGTCTACCCGCGTGAGGTCGAGGAATTCCTGTACCGCCATCCCGCGATCCAGGACGTCCAGGTGTTCGGCGTGCCCGACGCCCGGTTCGGCGAGGAGGTGGCGTGCTGGGTGGTGCTCAAGGGCGGCCAGGGTGCCACCGAGGAGGACATCCGCGAATTCTGCCGCGGCCAGATCGCGCACTACAAGATTCCGCGCTACGTGCACTTCGTGACCGAGTTGCCGATGACGGTGACCGGCAAGCCGCAGAAGTTCGTGATGCGCGAGGCGATGATCCGGCGGCTGGGCCTGACGGAACAGAAGACCGCCTGAGCCGCCGGGCCCGGTGGTCAACCCGGCTCATAGAGCCGGCGCAGCTTCTCGCAATAGGGCGGCGCGCCCTTGGCCCGCACCCCGTCGAGGCTGAAGCGGTCGGCCAGGATCACATCACTGGCCTCCCATGAAAACGCGCGGATGAAATCAATCCGGTCGCGCCGGCGTGCCTCGAAACGCGCGAGCAGGGTCGGCGCATCCCAGCCCTGCGCCAGTGCCTGGCGCACCATCTCGACGAACACCGCCCCATCTTCGATCGCGGTGGTGGCGCCCTGCCCGAGCGTGGGCACCATCGCGTGGCCCGCATCGCCCGGATAAAGCACGCGACCACCGTCATCGCGCCAGCGCACATCGATCTCCTGCAGCCGAGACCAGTGCAGTTCGCCGGCCCGGGCGGCGCGGCAGGCACCCGCGAGCAGTTCGCGGGCGACCGGCGTCATCGCGCCGGCCAGCGGGGTGAAGCAGCGTTCGAGCCAGTCGGCACCGCGCTGCTCCTCGGGAATTGCCTGCCCCACGCCGATCGGCAGGTTGCCCGACAGATAGACCAGTCCATCGCGCAGCCGAAAGGCGAGCAGCCGGTGCGGCCCGTTGAACCACTGCTCGAGATCATCGATCGGCCAGGCACCGTCATCGCGCAGCAGGACCCGGAAATTGGCCACGCCCAGGTGAGTGATCGACGGCGCGCCGCACAGCGTTTCGCGCACCGCGCTGTAGCGCCCGTCGGCCGCCACCAGCAGGTCGATGTCGCCCACGCGCAGCCGCTCGCCGTCGGGGCGCACCACGGTGAGCGCCAGCGGCCCGCCATCGGAAGGGCGCTCGACCGACGCCAGCGTCGCCTGGTAGCGGACCGAGGCGCTGACGCCTTCGCGACAGGCCCGGTAGAGCTCCGCCCAGCGGATGCGCAGCCCATCGCTGGCCGCCACCGACGGCAAGGCCACCTCGTAGAGCGGCTCGCCGGTCACCGTCGCCGCCCGCCACTGGCGCCACGGCAGCGACGCCTCGCGCAGCCGGGCGGCCAGCGACGGCAGGGCGCGATCCAGCGCCAGCAGCGCATTGGGGCCGACATTCAGGCCATTGCCGGCCACCGCATGGTCCTCGGGTCCGACCCGCTCGAAGCCCAGGACCTGAACCCCGGGCAGGCCGGCCAGACCGGTGGCGATCACACCCCCCGCCACCCCGACGCCGACGATCGCGATGCGCATGCTGCTCTCCAGAAGACGATGGCCTGAGAACCGCAAGGGCCATGCCAGCCGGTGTCGCCGGGGGAGCGCGTGACGGGCTCTCCGGCGATCGATGCGGCGCGTGGCACGGCAGTTGCATCACTCGCACGGCCATCCACCGCGACACCGCGGCCCACCCCGATACCGTTCCACCGGAGAGACAACACCATGCATCCCGACGCCGCGCCGCGCGCCGACACCCGTCTGATCGGCCTGCCGGTCGAGCCGATCAGCGCGGCCGCCTTCGCGCCCTTCGGCACCCTCATCGAGCCGGCCGAAGACGGCAAGCCCTTCGGCCCCGATGAAGCGAGCCTGGAACTCACCCGCGGCACGCCGCGCTTCTACGTGATGCGCCTGAAGCGACGCGACAAGGCCTTCACCCACATCACGCGGCATCTGTCGGTCACGCAGTGCCTGGCGGCCGTCGGCGGCCAGGACTGGCTGCTGGCGGTGGCCCCGCCGAGCGATCCGGACAACCCCGACGGCGAACCCGATCCGGCGGCGATCCGCGCGTTTCGCGTGCCGGGCACGGTGGCGGTCGCGCTGCACCGGGCCACCTGGCATGCCGGCCCTTTCTTCGATGCGCCCACTCAGGACTTCTTCAACCTGGAACTGGCCGACACGAACCAGGTCGACCACCACAACTGCCTGCTCGACCAGCGCTTCGGCCTGTCCTTCCGGTTCGAGTCGTGACGCCGCCGCCGCTGCGCCAGCACGACCGCTACCCCTACTCGCCGATCGTCGAGCGTCCGGTCTACGACTGGCCCGACGGCAAGCGGCTGGCGGTCTACATCGCGATCAACCTCGAGACCTTCCCCTTCGGTGAGGGCCTGGGGCCGGACCTCAATGCGCGTCAACCCGAGCCCGACATCGTCAACTATTCCTGGCGCGACTGGGGCAACCGGGTCGGCGTGTGGAACCTGCTCGACGCGCTCGACGAGCATGCGCTGCCAACGGCGGCGCTGATGAACACCGCCGTCTATGACCTGCATCCCGCGATCGCCGCGGCGGTGCGCGCGCGGGGCGACGAGGTGGTCGGGCATGGACGCACCAATGCCGAACGGCAATGCGACATGGATGAGCAGACGGAGGCGACAATGGTGCGCGCCTGTGTCGACCGGATTCGCGCCGAGGAAGGCCATGCGCCCACCGGCTGGCTGAGCCCCTGGGTGAACGAGTCGCCCGCCACGCCCGACCTGCTCGCGGCCGCCGGCTTCGACTACCTGCTCGACTGGCCCTGCGATGATCAGCCGATCTGGCTGAAGACCCGCACACGCCCGCTGCTGGCACTGCCCTACGCCCGTCCGACCAACGACATCGCGATGCTGCACGGCGCGAAGATGGCGCCCCGGGTCTGGGTCGACACCCTGTTCGACGCGTTCGATGACATGCTGGAGAGCTCGCAGCAGCGGCCGCTGGTTTTCAACCTCAGCCTGCACCCGTACCTGATCGGCCACGCGTTCCGCCTGCGGCCGTTCAGACGCTTCCTGCGGCACCTGGCGGCGCACCGCGACCAGGTCTGGCTCACCCGCCCGGGCGACATCGCCCGCCACGTCGCGGGGCTGGCGCCCGGCATCGTCGCCTGAGAGACGCCGCGTCGCCGACGCCTTACCCGCCGACGCCCGCCACCGCTGCCGCAGCGAGTTCGTGGTGCTCCTGGGCCATGAACTCATCGAACACCCGGTCAGCGTCGGCCAGGAAGAGCTGGCGGGTGATGCCCGAGACGATGCGCGGCGCGGTGTAGCGGATGTTGCTGTTGGACGCGGAACTCGGCCCGAGACTGAGCGTGGCCCCGCGAAAAATGGCGAACAGGCGCGAGGCCCAGGGCGCGCTGCCCGGTTCGCGCTCGCAGAACGCACCCCAGCGGTCCAGGTAGGGAAATGCCGACAGGCGCGGATCGGTCTCGCCCGTCGGCGCCTGGAAACGGTCTCCCCACAAGGCGACCCCCGGGGTGATCGCCGCCAGTTCGGGGCGCTGGGCGAGATCGACCGACAGGCCGGTCCCGGCGATCACGAAATCGTATTCGAGCGTGCCCGAGGGCGTGTCGACCCGCACGCAGCCCGCGTGCTCGCGCACCGCCAGCCAGGGCGTGGCCGGTCGCAGGCGAAAGCCCGGCATCTCGACCGCGCGCCGGAAGGTCGGCTCGGGCGGCGGCTGGCTGATGTCGTACAGGCGCTTCATGTAGCGCCAGCGCTGCAGGTCGGGAAGCTCCGGGTAGTGGGCGAGGAAACCGGCGAATTCCATCCAGCGGCGTGGATTGGACAATGGCAGCTGGGGACGCCGGAAGCACAGTTCGGCACTGGCCGCCCCGGCCTCCAGGCCTGCCGAGGCGTTGTCGAAGCTGGACGCGCCCGCGCCCAGGATGCCGATCCGCCGACCGGCCAGCCGGGTGAAGTCGATCGGATCATTGGTGTGCGCCCAAAGAGACCCGGGCAGGCCGTCGCGGATCATCGGCGGCACCACCCGCGCACCGCTGCCCTCGGCCCCGGTCGCCAGCACCACCGTGCGGGCGCGCCAGGTCCGGGTCTGCCCGCCGCTCAACACATCGAGTTCGAACAGCCCGTCGGCCGTCGGCGCGACCCGGGTCACCACGCTGGCCGGGCGCACATCGATGCCGGTGACCTCGCGGTGCCAGTTCAGATAGGCCTGCCAGTCCGGCCGGGTGATGCGAAACAGGCTGTCCCAGCCCTGGGCGCCGTGCACCGCCTCGTAGAAGGCCCGAAACGTGAGGCTCCCCACGCCCAGGTCCGGGCCGGTCAGGTCCTTGGGCGTGCGCAGCATGATCATCCGCGCGAAGGTCATCCAGGGCCCGGCCAGTCCGGCCGGGTTGGCGTCGAACACCACCACCCGGTCGACGCGTTCGCGAAGCAGGCCGAAGGCGAGGCTCTGTCCGTACTGGCCGCCGCCCACGATCGCGCAGTTCAGCACATCGGCGCCGGCCGGGCTGGCCCGCACCCAGGGCTTGGCCGGGTAGGAGAGGCAGGCCAGGTCGTGCTGGGCGCGCGCGCTCAGGTCGGCAAGACCGCTGGGGGGGGTCGGGCTCTCGGGCAGTGACATCGGCAGGGCCTTCTGTGGCGTTCGCGGTTTCTGGGGAATGCGATGGCCACAAGCGACGCAAGAGCTGTGCCACGTCCGCCGGGATGGCATGGTCCTTGCAACGATCGATGGCCATGAACACCAACGCCAGCATCAACCCCCATGCCATCTCGCCGGTGCACGATCCCGAGCACCTGGGCGAGCTCTACGACAACAATCGCAGCGCGCGCAATCAGGCCGACCTGAAGGCGCTGCAGGCGATCAGTGCCGAAGCCTTCGGCGCCGCCGACCTGCGCCGCGAGCGGATTCACCTGGGCACCGGCGCCACCGATTTCGTCGATCTGATCGGCCCGCTGCACAGCGACTGCAGCCGGCCGACCCTGGTGTTCGTGCATGGCGGGCGCTGGCAGCTGAACACCAGCCGGGAGACCGCGTTCTGGGCGCGGGCCTGCGCCCGGATGGGGTTCGCGTTCGCCGGGCTGAACTTCCCGCCGCTGTCGCAGGCGCGACTGCCCGAGGTCATCGATCACGTCACCGTGGCGGTGGGTGCGCTGATGGAGCGGGCGATTGCATTCGATCTGGACCCGAATGCCTTCGTGCTGGCCGGGCACTCGTCGGGCGCGCACCTGGCTCTGGCCAGCCTGCTGCCGCGCAACGGCCAGGCCGCGCCCGCGTGGGTCGCCCGGCTGCGCGGGCTGCTCCTGCTGGGCGGACTCTACGACCTGGCGCCGCTGCGCCTGACCTCGCACCAGCGTGCGCTGGGCTTCACCGCCGATGAAGCCCGCCAGTGCAGCCCACTCTACAGCCTCGACCTCGCCGAGGCGCAAGGCCACCGGCTGACGCTGCCGCCCACGCTGGTGGCGGCGGGCGCGCAGGAGACCCCGGAGTTCCTGCGCCAGTCACGGGCGCTGCACTGGGCGCTGCAGGCGCACCGGCCGGCCCGCTGGTTCGAGATCCCCGACACGGCGCACTTCGATGCGGCCCTGGAATTCAACCGCGAAGACTCGGTGCTGCGCGGATTCATCGCCGACTCGATCGGCGCCTACGCAACATGAGCGCCCACATGACCCCTGCACTCCAGGCCCTGACCCAGCAGGTCCGGGCGGAACTCGCCCTGCTCGCCTACCCCAACCGCGACTGGGTGCTGCCGGTGACGCGCCCGGACGGGCAGCCCGTCCATGACGTGATCATCATCGGCGCCGGACAGGCCGGTCTGGGCACCGCACTGGCGCTGCGCCGCGACGGCATCTCCAACCTGCTGGTCATCGATGGGCTGCCGGCCGGCCGCGAAGGCGTCTGGGAGAACTTCGCCCGCATGACACACCTGCGCACGCCCAAGGGCACGGTGGGCATCGAAGGCGGCATCCCCAGCCTGTCGGCGCCGGCCTTCTACCGGGCCGCCTACGGCGAGCAGGCCTGGGCCGACATCGAACGCATCGAGCGACCGCGCTGGATGGCTTTCCTGCGCTGGTTCCGGGCCACCGCCGGGATCGAGGTCTGCAACGACACCGCCTGCCAGTCGCTGCAGCCCGAAGGTGAACTGCTCGCACTCACCGTGCAGACGGGTGCCCAGGCGCCGCGCCGGCTGCTGGCGCGCCAGGTGGTGCTGGCCACCGGCTTCGACGGCTGCGGCGTCTGGCAGGTACCGCCCGCCATCTCGGCAGCGGTGGCGCCCGAGCGGCTGAACCACTCGAACGAACCGATCGACTTCGCGAGCCTGGCCGGACGGCGGGTGGGCATCCTCGGGCACGGCGCATCGGCCTTCGACAACGCCTGCATCGCACTCGAACACGGCGCGGCCTCGGTCGACGTGTGCTTTCGACGCGAACGCATCCCGACCATCAATCCGCACCGCCGTCTGGAATTCGCCGGATTCCTCAAGCACTTCCATGATCTCGACGATCAGGTGCGCTGGCGCACCAACCGGTTCTTCGAAGTGCACGACCAGCCGCCCACCCAGAACGGCTGGGACCGCGCCCATTCGTTTGCCCAGTTCCGGGCGCATGCCGGTTCGCCCTGGCTCGAGGTCCGCGACGAGGGCGGACAGGTGCACGTGCGCACGCCGCACGCCCGGTTCTCCTTCGACCATGTGATCTGCGCCACCGGCGCCGTCGTCGACTACCAGGCGCGCGGCGAACTGCGCACGCTGGGTCCGCTGATCCGGCGCTGGCGCCATGCCTTCACCCCGGATGCCGACGAGCGCAGCGACACCCTGGGCGAATACCCGTACCTGGGCCCCGGCTTCGAATACCTGCCGCTCGACCCGCTGCGCGACGGGTGGGTGAAACGGGTCAGGGCCTTCAATTTCTCATCGATCGTCAGCATGGGTCCGCACACTACCTCGGCCAGCGGCCACAAGCATTCGATACCGCGATTGGTGGGCGGCATCACCGGCGCGCTGATGGCCGAGCAGGCCCATGCGCTGCTGCCGGCGCTGCACGACTACGAGGAGGCGGAGCTGCGCCCTGGCCCGGCACAGGGCGCCGCGCCCAGCGCATCACCCGACCCCTCACCCGCCTTGCGGGTGGCATGAACCCGCTGCGCCAGCCGGCGGACCGGCCCCCCCCGATGGACCGGAGCGATGCCCCCGTGGCGACGCTGTCGGTCATCGGACTGGGGCAGCTCGGGCTCGCGGTGGCGGCGGCCCTGGCCGCGAATGGCGCGGCAGTGACGGTGCACGACCGCGACCCGGGCCGCGTCGCGCTGGCCTGCGAACACGGCGCGCAGGCGGCCGGCGGAACGGCGCAGGCCGCCCGCGCCGACGTGGTGGTGACGCTGTTGCCCGATGACGACCGCCTGCACGCCCTGGTGCATGAAGCGGGCGGCCTGCTGGCGGTGATGCCGGCGGGCGCCTTGCACCTGTGCCTGGGCACCATCAGCGTCGCGCTGGCCGGCGAACTGGCAGCCGCCCATCGGGCCGCGGGGCAGTACTTCATCGCGAGCCCGGTGTTCGGCCGCCCCGAGGAGGCCTGGGCCAGTGACCTGACCGCGGTACTGGGCGCCGACCCCACCTGCCCGCCCGATGTGGTGCAGCGGGCCCGCGCGGTGCTCGCGCGCGTCGCGCCGCGCATTCACGAGACCGGCTCGCCCGAGGCGGCCTGCGCGGTCAAGCTGGCCGGCAACCTGCTGATCGGCAGTGCGATCGCCGCGATGACCGAGGCCTTCGGGCTGGCCCGTCGGCACGGCGCGCCGCCCGCCCTGGTGCACGAAGTCATCACTGGAAAACTGTTCCGCGGCCCAGTGTACGAGGCCACCGGCCGCGTGGTCGCCGACGCCGCCACGGACGCCCCCGAGATCGCACCCGGCTTCACCGTGCGTCTGGGGCTCAAGGATCTCACCCTGGCGCGTGACGCTGCCCGCGCGCGTGACTGGCCGATGCCCCTGGCCGACACCGTACACGCGCGCCTGGCCGCCGCCGAGCGCGCGGGGCATGGCGCCCGCGACTGGGCCGAACTGCCGTCCTGTCTTTCCCCAACGGAAACCCCGCCATGAACCTGTTCGACCCTGCCCTGTACCGCAACGTCCGCAAGCCGCTGGACGAGGCCGAAGGCCTGCCGCCAGCCTGTTATCACGACGAAGCTTTCTACCAGCGCGAGATGCAGACGATCTTCGAGCGCGGCTGGGTCATGGTCGGCCGCACCGAACGGCTGGCCCGCGCCGGCGACTGGTTCACCGCGGAGTTCGGCCGCTACCGGCTGATCATCACCCGCGACGACCAGGACCGGCTGCACGCCCTGGGCAACGCCTGCCGGCACCGCGGCGCGCCGCTGCTCGAGGGCACGGGCAACTGCCGCACCATCGCCTGCCCCTACCACGCCTGGACCTACGGGCTGGACGGCAAGTTGCTGGGCGCACCGGGCATGAAGGAATCGCGCGACTTCGACCCGGCGCACTATCCGCTGCACACGGTGCGGCTCGAGACCTGGGGCGGCTTCGTCTTCGTGTGCCTGTCGCCCACCACCGCGGCGCTCACCGACTGGCTGGGTGACCTGCCGCAACGGCTGGCGATGTACGGCTTCGACCGGATGCGCACCGGGCGCCGGGTCGAATACGACGTGGCCTGCAACTGGAAGGTCTGGGTCGAGAACTTCATGGAGGGTTACCACATCCCCACCGTGCACCGCTCGACGCTGTCGCGCCAGAAGGCGATCAACATCCCCGAGGATCCGGGACCGGGCGAATACACCGCCATCTACGAACGCCACGAGGGCACGCGGGCCCTGCTGAACGACGACGTCGGCTTCGGACCGATCGAGACCCTGAGCGGCGACTCGAGCCAGGGCAGCCGCTTCATCCTGATCTATCCGTCGACGATGCTGGCGATCGCCAACGACACGATGTGGTCCTTCGAGGCGCACCCGGTCAGTGCGACCCGCACCCGGATCGTGCTGACCGCCTGCTTCCCGGCGCAGCGTTTTGAGCGTGACGACTTCGAAGCGGTCGCCGCCCGCTATTACCGCCGCCAGGACATCGTGGTGCGCGAGGACAACGACATCTCCGAACTGCAGCAGCGCGGCCTGCAATCGCACCACGCCAGCCCGGGCCGCTTTTCGGTGAAGGAGAAGATCGTCCACGCGCTGGACAACTGGGTGCTCGACCAGGTGCTCGAGCGCAGCCCGGTGACCCTGATGAAGGCGGGCTGACCGTGAGCGCACCGACCCGCACCCTGAGCCTGCCGCAGGCCCGGCCGTCCGCCATCGACTGGCAGGCCGGCGAGACCGCCTTGATCGTGGTCGACATGCAGAACGGTTTCCTGAAACCGGGGGGCTATTTCGATCAGGTGGGCTACGACCTGGCGCATGCGCCCGGCACCATCGAACGCGTGCAGCGCACCGTCGCGGCGGCGCGCGCCGCCGGGATGCTGGTGGTCTACATCCAGAGCGGCTTCGATGCCAAGCACCTGGTGGTGGGCGGACCGAGCGCGCCGGTCTGGCACAAGTCCGAGGCGCAGGTGCTGATGCGCGAGCGCCCCGAACTGGCCTACCAGCTGATCACCGAGGGCACCTGGGACTACGAGCTGGTCGATGAACTGACGCCGGCCGATGGCGAACTGGTGGTGCGCAAGTCGCGCTACAGCGCCTTCGCCGGCACGCCACTGGATCAGGTGCTGCGGGCGCGTCGCGTGCGCAACCTGGTGCTGTGCGGCGTGGCCGCGAACGTCTGCGTCGAGAGCACCCTGCGCGAGGCCTACCACCGGGAATACTTCTGCCTGCTGATCGAGGACGCGACGCATCATGCCGGGCCCGCGTACCTGCGCGAAGCCACGCTGTGGAACGTCGAACGCTTCTTCGGCTGGGTGGCGCCGGTGGCGGGGCTGGAGGCGGCCTGCGATGACTGAGCCGCGCCGCTACCACGACATCGGCGGGCGCACCGACACGCCGGGCTGGGGCGAGAGCGGACCGATCGACCGCAGCGAACGCGAGTTGTTCCAGTGGGAGCGCCAGTGCGCGGCGATCCGCGTGCTGCTGGGCGAACCGGGTCTGGTGCCGCTGGACGAGTTGCGCGACACCTTCGAGACCTTCGGCGAGACGCTCTACAACGACCTCTCGTTCTTCGAACGCATGCTCACCAGCATGACGCTGATCCTGCAGCGCAAGGGTGTGATCGATCCCGCGGCCCTGTCGGCGAAGGTCGGTGAACTCAAGCAGCGCTGGCAGGCCGATGCCGGATGGCTGTCCCGGCTCGCCGATCGCAGCGGCGATCCCTGCGCACCGGCGGCCGGCGTGCAGCCCGACCCCTACGGCGGCAGCGGCTACCTGCCAGCGCGCGACACGCCACCGGCCGAGGCGCAGTGGCGCACCCTTGCGCTGACCGAACTGCTGGTGGACGGCGGCCTGCTGACCCGCGAGGCGATTCGCGTCGCGATCGAACGCATCGATGCGCCAACGCCCGCCTGGGGCGCGCGCATCGTCGCGCGGGCCTGGGTCGACGATGATTTTCGGCGCGCGATCCTCGACGACGGCCGCGTCGCCTGCGAGGCTTTCGGCATCCCGTTTCGCGACGGCCGGCTGGCCATCGTCGAGAGCACCGAGCAGGTCCACTGCGTGATCGTCTGCACCCTGTGCTCCTGCTACCCGCGCAACCTGCTCGGCCAGCCCCCGGCCTGGTACATCGGCAAACCCTATCGCACCCGCACCATCCGTGACCCGCGCGGGGTGCTGGCCGAATTCGGACTCGAGCTGGCGCCGTCGATGCGAATCGATGTCTTCGACAGCACCGCCGACCTGCGTTACATGGTGCTGCCTCGCCGGCCTGCCGGCACCGACCACCTGGACGAGGTCGACCTCGCCGCCCTGGTCACCCGCGACTGCCTGATCGGCGTGGCGGTGCCGCGCGCGCCGCAGGCCGGCTGATGGCAACCATCGCTTTCATCGGCCTGGGCGCGATGGGCTATCCGATGGCCGGGCGACTGGCGCGCCAGGGGCATGCGGTGACCGGCATCGACCGCAACAGCGACACGCAACACCGCTGGCAGCGCGAGTTCGGCGCCACGCCCGCGCCCCCCGGGCCGGCCGAGGCGGTCCTGATCTGCGTGACCGACGAAGCGGCCGCGCAGGCGGTCTTCGATCAGGGGATCGCGCACTGGCACCCCGGCACGCTGGTGATCGAACACGGCACCACCTCGGCGCGGTGGGCCCGCGAGGCCGATGCGCGGGCCCGCGCCGCCGGCCTGCGCTACTGCGACGCGCCGCTGAGCGGCGGCGCGGCCGGCGCCGGGCGCGGCGAACTGGTCGCGATGCTGGGCGCCCATCCGGCCGATGCCGATCCGGCCATCCGACTGATGTCGGCCTATGCCGCCAGCTGCCTGCACCTGGGGCCGCCCGGCGCGGGCCAGCTGTGCAAGATGGCCAATCAGATCGCGATCGCCGGCGTGGCCGCGGGCCTCGCCCAGGCGCAGTCCTTCAGCCGCGCCGCCGGGCTCGATCCGGCGCAGGTCTTCGATGTGCTCGCGCGCGGCAGCGCCGCCTCGGTGCAGCTCGAGCGGCTGCGCGCGACCCTCAGCGAACCCGACAACAACGCCAGCCGCACTTTCGAGTGGCTGCGCAAGGACCTTGAACTGTGCGCCGAGGCCGCCCCCCGCGGACTGGCGCTGGCCGAACTCTGGACGGCTCTCTGGGAAAGCGATTCATGACTGCGCAGGTAATGTGTTTCGACATGGCCGGGGCCGGCGATGTCTCGGTGCTCGACGCCTGGCTCGCCGGCTTGCCGCGCGACTCGATCAGCCGTCTGGTGGTGTTCGCCAAGACCGAGGGCCACCACGCGCCCAATGACTTCTCGCGCGACCTGCTCAAGCTGCAGCTCGAGCGCCTGTTTGAACGCCACGGGCTGACGGACCGCGCGATCTCGATGCTCGCGATTGGCAGCGAGGGCGTCGGTTCGCCCAAGGGCTTCGCCTTCGCACAGACCCACGAGGACAGCCCGCTCGCCGCCGCAGAGGGCACGCTCGCCGCCGCAGAGGCCACGCTCGCCGCCGGTGATGGCAACCGGCCACCAGCGGGCGCCGCCCGCGACGACCTGCCCGCGCGGCTGACACTGGGCTTTGCGCGCAGCGCGCCGGTGCCGGTCGGGGAGATCGGCACGCTGGCCCTGATCGACCGGGTGGCCGACACCGCGCGCGCCGCCCTGCGTGACGCCGGACTCGAGGCCTCGCAAGTGCGCCTGCTCTTCATCAAATCGCCGCTGCTGCCGGCGCGTCACCCGGCGGCCACGCCGGCGAACACCACCATGCACCGCGGTCGCGCGATTTCCGCACTCGGCGGGGGCGTGGCACTGGGCGAGATCGACCGCGCGCAGCTCACCGACGCCTCGATCGCGCGCGACCTGTCGCTGTACACGCGCCATGTCCAGGGAATCACCGGCGCCGAGATCAATCGCGTCGAAGCGGTGGCGCTGGGCAACCGGCCGGGTGCCGGGGGCGACCTGCGGATCGACTCGACGCACACCCGCGACCTGCTCGACCAGCGTTCAATCCGCGCGCTGCTGGCGGACAACGGATTTCGCTTCGATGCATTCGGCGACCTGCTCGATGGCGAGCGCATCGAGGCGCTCATCGCCAAGACCATGGTGCCGGAAGACGGGGTGGTGCGCGGCTCGCGCACCACCGTCTACAGCAGCGGCTGGGCACCGGAGTCGCACATCCGGGCCGCCGCCTCTGGCGTGTTCGGCAGCCTGCTCGGCCACCTGCGCTTTTTCGTGTCGGCCGACTCGGTGCACCAGGCACCGGAAGGGGGCGGAATGGTGGCGGTGGTGTTCCGCGAGGACGCACTGAAATGAACCCGCGGGGGGATTCCCCCCGCGAAGACGGTCCGCAGCCGCATCCGGCCGCGGACCGCGCCGCACTCGCCTAGTAGCGCCGCGCCGCGATCGCCGCCGGCACCTGACGCTCCGCCCTCGGGGGCAGGAAGGCATCGGTGTAGAAATCATCGGGCCGGGGCTTGTTGGTGAACTTGAACGACTCGCCGATCTGATCGATCGAGCGTGCCAGCCGGGCCGGGTCAACGAATCCGACCCCGTTGGCCTTGATCTCGCTGGTGAAGAAGTTGTCGTTCATGAACATCGACAGGCGGGCCTTCTCGGCCGCCTCGGTGGTCACCGGGTTGCGCTTGAGCACCGAGGCCATGCCCTCGGCCGGGTTGTTCGCCACCTCCATGAAGCCGCGGATGCTCGCGCGGATGAACTTGCGCACCGTGTCGGGGTTGTCCTTCAGGAACTGGGGGCCGACCAGCAGCGCGTTACCGAACAGCTCGAGCCCGAAGTCACGCATGTACATCACCGAGATGTCCTCGGGCTTGATACCGTTGGCCTGCAGCGAGGGAATCGCACTGTAGGCAAAGCCCACGATCGCATCGACCTTGCCCTGCATCAGCATCGGCTCGCGCACCGGAAAGCCGACATTCTCGATACGCACCTTCGAGGCATCCACGCCCGACGCCTTGATGAACGCCGCCCAGTTGGCATAGGCACCATCGGCCGCCGGTGCACCGACCAGCCGACCTTCCAGATCCTTCGGCTTGGCAATACCGCTTTTCTTCAGTGACGTCACCGCGAACGCGGGTGAGTTCATCACCATGAACACCGCCTTGATCTGCGGATTGGCGGGATTGTCGCGAAAGCGCACCAGCGAATTCACATCGGCCATCGCCAGGTTGTAGGAGCCGCTGGCGACCCGGTTGATGCCATCGACCGATCCATTGCCCGGATCGATCGTCACATCCAGTCCCTCGGCCTTGTAGAAGCCCTTGTCCAGCGCCACGAGAAAGCCGCTGTTGGGCGTCTCGAAGCGCCAGTCGAGCGAGAACTTGACGGGTGTCTGGGCGCCCGCGGGCACGCTCAGGGTCAGCAGGGCCGCAGCCAGCAGCGATAACAGTCGGGGTCGAATCACGGTTGAATCCTTTCGATGTCGGAGGGGCAGTTGCTGCGCCTTCGGCATGCAAGTCGCATGCCAAAGCGCGAGTCCGCGCCGGGAGGCACGGCTCTTGCATGTCAGATGCGCAAAGCCAACGAGAGGAAACCGTGAACTCGAGCAGCACAGCCAATCTGGTCCAACTCGAAAAAGTCAGTCTGCGCTATGGCGCCGGCGATCGCTCCACGCTCGCCATCGACGGCATCGACCTGAACATCCGGCGCGGCGAGTTCGTCGCGGTGGTCGGTCCGTCCGGGTGCGGCAAGAGCACGTTGATGAAGATCCTGTCGGGCCTGGTGCCGGTCAGCGACGGCGTCGCGCTGGTGGAGGGACGCGAGATCGCGGGGCCGCTGAAATCGGTCGGCATGGCCTTCCAGGCGTCCAACCTGCTGCCCTGGCGCAACACGATCGACAACGTGATGCTGCCGCTGGAGGTCGTCGAACCGCACAAGCGCCTGCTGCGCCGCGAGCGCGCCGCCTATGTCGAGAAGATCGAAGCGCTCCTCAGTCGGGTCGGCCTGGGCGGCTTCGGCAACAAGTTTCCCTGGGAACTGTCGGGCGGCATGCAGCAGCGCACCTCGATCTGCCGCGCGCTCATCCACGAGCCCGAGATCCTGCTGCTCGATGAACCGTTCGGCGCGCTCGATGCATTCACCCGCGAGGACCTGTGGTGCACGCTGCGCGACCTGCACGCCGAGCGCGGCGTCACCGTCATGCTGGTCACCCACGATCTGCGCGAAGCCGCCTTCCTGGCCGACACCGTCTATGTGTTTTCGCCGCGCCCCGGGCGCATCGTGCTGCGCCATGAAGTCGACCTGCCGCGACCGCGCGAACTGCCGCTCACCTACACCCCGGCGTTCGCCGAGACCGTGCAGCTGCTGCGCAGCCACATCCGCCACCAGTCCGAATGAGCGTCGCCATGAAAAAACTTCCGTCCTACGTGGTCTGGCCCCTGCTCTTCACACTGGGGCTGTTCGGCATCTGGGAGTTGGCCTGCCGGGCCTTCACGATTCCGCCGACCTTCCTGCCCTCGCCCCTGCTGATCTCGCAGTCGATGTGGAACTTCCGCGCGACCCTGATCGACAACTCGGCGGTGACCCTGTGGACCACGCTGGTGGGCTTCGGCATCGCCACGGTGGTCGGACTGCTGCTGGGCGTGATGATCGGAGCCAGCCGCGGCATCTACGAGGCGCTGTACCCGGTGATGATCGGCTTCAATTCGGTGCCCAAGGTGGCGATCGTCCCGGTGCTGATCCTCTGGTTCGGCGTGGGCACGCTGCCGGCGGTGCTCACCGCGTTCCTGATCTCCTTCTTTCCGATCGTGGTCAATGTGGCCACCGGCCTGGCCACCACCGAGCCGGAATTGCGCGACGTGCTGCGCGCACTCGGCGCGAGCCGCCTCGAGATCATCCGCAAGATCGGCCTGCCGCGCTCGATGCCCTACTTCTTCAGCTCGCTGAAGGTCGCGATCACGCTGGCCTTCGTCGGCTCGGTGATGGCCGAGACGGTGGGGTCGAACAAGGGCGTGGGCCACCTGATGCTCAGCGCGCAGGCTGCGTTCCAGGTGCCGCTGGTGTTCGCCGGACTGCTGGCGCTGGCCGCGCTGGGCATCGTGCTCTACGCGGTCATGGCGATCGTCGAGCGCCGCTTCACCACCTGGGCCTACCGATGAGCGGGCAGCCGCGCTGGCGACCCGGAGCGGTGCTGCGCGTGCTGTCGCCGCCCGCGCCCGGCCACCATCGGGTGCCCGGCTTCATCGAAGGCCGCCGCGGTGTGGTGGTGCGCGACTGGGGCGACTTCCCCGACCCCTGTGCCCTGGCGCAGGGCCGGCGTGACGCGCCGCCAATCCCGGTGTACCTGCTGGCCTTCGAGCCGCACGCGCTGTGGCCCGATGCGCCGGCCGCGCCGGGCGACCGGGTGCTGGTCGATGTGCACGGCCCCTGGCTGGCGCCGGCCTGAAGGAGCATCGCCATGGAAGAGCATCCGCGCGACTTCACCGGCTACGGCGCCACCCCGCCCAACCCGCGCTGGCCCAACGGCGCACGCCTGGCCCTGAACCTGGTGCTTAACGTCGAGGAAGGATCGGAGTACAGCTTCGAAAACGGCGACGGCCGCTCCGAGACCACGCTCACCGATGCGGGCATGGGACCGACCGGCGTGCGCGGTCGCGATCTGGCGGCCGAGTCGTTCTTCGAATACGGGACCCGGGTCGGGTTCTGGCGCCTGTTCCGGCTGTTTCGCGAACGTGCGATGCCGATCACCATCAGCGGATCGGCGCTGGCGCTCGAGCGCAATCCGGCGCTGGCCGCCGCGATCCGCGAGTCGGGCGACGAAGTGCTGTGCCACGGCTGGCGCTGGGTCGAACAGTTCAACCTGAGCGAGGACGAGGAGCGCGAGCACATCCGACTGGCGGTGGCGAGCCTGCAGCGCACCGTCGGCGCGCGCCCGCTGGGCTGGTACTGCCGCTACGGCCCGAGCCTGGCCACCCGCCGGCTGCTCGCCGAGGAAGGCGGCTTCCTGTACGACAGCAACGCCTACAACGACGACCTGCCCTACTGGACGCGCGCCGCCGGCCGCCCGCACCTGGTGGTGCCGCACACCTTCGCCACCAACGACAACAAGTACGCGCGCGGCTGGTGGGGCACCTCGGATGACTTCTTCACCTGGGCCCGCGACACCTTCGACGTGCTGTATCGCGAAGGCGCGACCGCGCCGAAGATGATGAGCGTGAGCCTGCACCTGCGGATCTCGGGCCACCCGGGCCGCTCGGCCGGGGTCGAGCGGTTCCTCGACCATGTGCTGCGCCACGAGGGCGTGTGGATCTCGCGGCGCGTCGATGTGGCCCGCCACTGGGCCGCGCAGCACCCGGCGCCAGCCGATCAGCCCTGACGGCTGGTCAGCCGGGCTTCCCCTGAGGGCCGGTCAGCCGGGCTTCTTGCGCGGCGCCGGCACCACGCCGAGCTCGCGCGCGACCGACTCGGAGTGCTCGCCGGGGCCGACCGCGTGGCTGGGCGGCGCGGGCTGGTGGGCCGAGAACCGCACCGGCATTCCCACCTCGACATAACGGCCCTCGGTCGGATGATCGCGCTCACGCAGCAGGCCACTGGCGAGCAGCTGGGGGTTGTCGAGCAGCTCGTCGATGCGGTTGACCCGCATCGCCGGCACGTTGGCCTCCTTCATCAGCGCGAGCCACTCGTCGGTGGTGCGCTCGGGCGCAATCGCCGCCATCACCTCGAACATCTGCGACATGTTGGCGCGCCGCGTCGGCTTGTCGATGAAGCGCGGCTCCCGGAGCACATGGGCGTGGCCGGCCGCCTCGAAGAAACGGACCCAGCGATCGTCCAGGTAAGGCGCGAACGCGATGAAGCCGTCGCGGGTGCGCATCGGCTGGCGGGTCGGATCGAGCTGGCGCTGGTAGTAGCCGGGTGACGTGGTCGCCGGCTTGAAGGTGTTGTCGCACAGATGCTCGAGCATGTTGAAGCTGACCATCGACTCGAACATCGGCACTTCGACGAACTGGCCCTCGCCGGTGCGCAACTTGTGAATGATCGCGGCGAGCACGCCGTAGACCGCGTGCAGGCCCGACACCTTGTCGGCAATGGCCGCCGGCAGGAAGCGCGGCTGCGGATTGCCATCAACCATCGGCAGCAGCTGCGCCATGCCGGAGGCGGCCTGGATGATGTCGTCGTAGGCCTGCAGGCCCGCGTAGGGGCCACGCTCGTCGAAGCCGGTGCAGTGGACATAGACGATGTCCGGGCGCAGGCGGCGCACTTCCTCGTAGCCCAGCCCGGCGCGCTGGACGGCATCGCTGCGGATGTTGTGGATCAGCACGTCGCTGGTCTCGATCAGCCGGTGCATCGCCTGGCGACCTTCCTCGCTCTTGAGGTCCCAGTCGACGATCCGCTTGCCGCGGTTCAGGCGCATGAACACCGGTCCCATGCCGGGCGTCTGCGGCGGATTGCCCACCAGGCGCGAGGTGTCGCCCTCGGCGGGTTCGAGCTTGATCACCTCGGCCCCGAGATCGGCCAGGGTCTGGGTGCAATAGGGGCCGAAGAACACCGTGGTGAGATCGGTGACGCGGATGCCTTCGAGCATGTTCTGGCGGGCCATGGGCGCTCCGGATTCAGCGGCAGTCGATGGGGACCGGGTGATCGGCCAGATGGCGCGCGGGCGCCTCGCCGAGGTCCCAGTACAGCCCGGCCATGATCGAGAGCCCTTCGCGCACCACCGTCAGCGGCACGTTCTCGTTGGGCGCATGGTTGGCCGACCCGGGATAGGAATGCGGCACCCAGAGGGTGGGCAGGCCCAGCACCTCGGTGAACACATCGTTGGGCAGCGAGCCGCCCAGGCTGGGCAGGATCGCCGGCTCCTGGCCGGTGGTGTGCTGCAGCGACGCGGCGGCCCACTGCACCCACGGATGGGCCGGATCGATCCGCGACGCGCGAAACATCGTCTCGCGCGAGGGGGCGATCTTCACCATCGGGAAGCCCTGTCGATCCAGGAAGACCCGCAGCTTGTCGAGCAGCGTGTCGGGGTCCACACCCACCACGTAGCGCAGCTGCATGCGCGCCCAGGCGCGCGGCGGAATCGCGTTGACCGGCTGACGCGGGTTACCGGTCTCGAAGGCCAGCACTTCCAGGCTGCACCAGGCGAAGACCCGTTCCTGGGGCGTGAGCCCCGG
The DNA here is from genome assembly GCA_903934295.1 of uncultured beta proteobacterium. Taxonomy (GTDB): domain Bacteria; phylum Pseudomonadota; class Gammaproteobacteria; order Burkholderiales; family Burkholderiaceae_E; genus Quisquiliibacterium. The sequence goes on along the minus strand of CAIZNI010000071.1, from coordinate 108,677 downwards.
CTCACCCCACCAGGGCTCGATCGTCGGGTCGCCGGGTCCGGGCTCGAACGCCAGCTTGCCCACCGCCTGACGAACCGAGTCGGGAATGTGGTCGGGCACCCATCCGGGCACGCGGATCTGGCCGTTGGGACCGACCATCGAGGCAATGGCGTGGGCCAGCAGCACGCCCGGGTTGGAGATCAGGCCGCCCCAGTTGCCCGAGTGGTGCGCGCCCTCGCGCGACTCGATGGTGAGGTCGAAACCCAGGCCGCCGCGCGAGCCCAGGAACAGCGTGGGCTTGTTGCGCGCGATGCGCGGCCCGTCGGAGGCGATCAGCAGGTCGGCGCGCAGCAGGTCGGCGTGCTCGGTGCACAGTTCGCGCAGCCCCGGCGAGCCGGTCTCCTCGCCCATCTCGATCAGGTAGCGGGCATTGAAGCCGAGCCGTCCGCGGGTCGCCAGCACCGACTGCAGGGCCAGCAGGTTGAGGGTGTGCTGGCCCTTGTTGTCGACCACCCCGCGCCCGAACCAGATGCCGTCGCGCTCGGTCAGGCGCCAGGGGGAGAGACCCTCTCGCCAGCGGTCGTCCTGGCCGCGGATCACGTCGCCGTGGCCATAGCCCAGGACGGTGGGCAGATCGTCGCTCTCGTGGCGCTGTGCGATCAGAAAGGGGCTGGCGGACAGGGGATGGCGCAGCACCCGGCAGGAAAAGCCGAGCGCCTCGAAGGCCGGGATCATTTCATCATCGAGATAGCGCTGCATCTCGGGGCCGCGCTGCTCGTTCTGGCTTTCGGTGGGGATCGCGATGCGGCGCGAAAGAATCTCGAACAGTTCGCCCGAATCGAGCGTGCCGATGGCCTGATCGATGGCGGCTTGACGGGTCATGCGCAATCTCCGGTCGGGCGGCCCAGACGGCCGCAGGGTCTGGCTAAGCCGCGAGAGTACGCCAGCCCGGTCGCCGATTCCACGCCGGCGTTCCGAAGCGCCCGGCGTTGCGCCCCCGCCGCGGCGACAGGCATTGTCCGCTTGATGTACCTTCTCGCCATGCCTGCCGATACTTCGAGGTCCGCCAACGCCAGCCGCCGCGGGCGCACCTGGCTCACCGTCGCGCTGGCATTCGCCCTGGCCCTGAGCGCCGCGATCGCGGCGCTCGACATCTACCGGCACTACCGCCAGGAACAGGCCAGCAGCCAGATGCGCGAGTTCGATCGTGCCCAGGAAGCGCTGACCCAGGCGTTTCTGCATCTGGGGCTCGACGGCATCGGCGAATCGAAGTGGTTGCGCGACGAGGGAGTGAGCCTGTTGCGCGTGTCGCTTCAGACTTACCGCCAGACGGCTGCGGTGATGGGCGTCGGTTCAGCGCAAGACAAGGCGCGCCGCAACGCGATGAGCGGCTTTCTCGACGAACTGCAGCAGTTTGCCGCCAGGCCGGCGCCCGCCGACAGTGCGGCCCGCCAAGCCATGCTCGACGCCATGCACAGCCTGTCGGGCCAATCCGATCAGATCGGCGTCGAAGCACGCGCGATCTACCAGGCGGCGCGGGGCCGCATCGAGATGGCCTTTCGCGCGGCGCTACTCCTCTCGGCGCTGCTGCTGGGCGGCTTCCTGCTGGCGATGCTGCGGGCCGACCGGGAGCGCGCCCGCGTCGAGCGGGAACTGGCCGACAGCGAAGCCGGCTTTCGCCAGCTGGCCGAGGAAACGGCCCAGGACCTGGCGCGCACCTCCGCTGCCCGCGACGAGCTCAGCGAGTTCGCCCGCATCCTGTCGGACAATCAGCCCACCCTCACCGCCTACTGGGACCGCAACCTGCGGCTGCGCTTCGTGAATCGCGCCTACCTGGAATGGTTCGGCAAGAAACGCGAGGACGTCCTCGACCGCAGCGTGACCGAGGTACTGGGCGAGTCGTTCTTTCGCCATCAGCAGGGCAACGTCGAGCGCGTCCTGCGGGGCGAACAGATCGCGAGCACCTATGAGATGACCGGTGCCGGCGGGCGCCACGGTCACTTCTGGGCGCTGCGCCTGCCCGATGTCCGCGAGGGCCGGGTCCAGGGCTATTTCTTCTTCGCCACCGATGTGAGCGAACTGCGCCGATCCGAGCAGCGGCTGCAGGAACTGAACACCGCGCTCGGCCTGGAACGCGATCGCGCCGAGCAGGCCAACCGGGCCAAGAGCGACTTCCTGGCCAGCATCAGCCACGAGATCCGCACGCCGCTGAACGCCATCACCGGCCTGACCCGAGTGCTGATGCGAGACAGCACCGAACCGGTTCAGCAGGAGCGGCTGGCCAAGCTCGACGGAGCCGCCCAGCACCTGCTCGGGGTGCTGAACAATGTGCTCGACTTTTCGAAGATCGAAGCCGGCAAGCTCAGCCTGGAGGCAATCGACTTCCAGCTGGCCGGACTGCTGTCGCGCACCCTCACCATGGTCGCCGACCAGGCCCGCGAAAAGGACCTGATGCTCACCGTCGAGGCCCAGGGTCTGCCAGGCTGGCTGCGTGGCGACCCCACCCGGCTCTCGCAGGCGATGCTCAACCTGCTGAGCAACGCGATCAAGTTCACCGAGCGTGGCAGCGTCACCCTGCAGGTCAGCGCGGTGGCCTTGGGCGAAGGACGGGTGCGGCTGCGCTTCGAAGTCCGCGACACCGGGATCGGCGTCACCCCCGAGCAGATGGCCTCGCTTTTTTCGGCCTTCGAACAGGCAGATCAATCGACCAGCCGGCGCTTCGGCGGCTCCGGACTGGGCCTGACGATCACCCGGCACCTGGCGCGGCTGATGGGGGGCGATGCCGGCGGCGAGTCGCAGCTCGGGCAGGGCAGCCGCTTCTGGTTTACCGCCGAACTGGATCCCGCGCGGATCGATCCCGCACGGCTCGAGCCGGCGCCGGCCGATCCGATGCAGGGCGACGAGCCGGCAGTGCACACCTTCGACTGGGCGCCGGCCGCCCGGGCACTGGGCATGGCCCACGGCGGCGCGCGAATCCTGCTGGCCGAAGACAATCTGCTCAACGCGGAACTCGCGGTCGAAATGCTCGGTTCGGTCGGGCTGCAGGTCGATGTCGCGCGCGACGGTCTGGAGGCGGTGGCGATGGCCCGGACCGGGCGCTACCAGCTCATCCTGATGGATGTTCAGATGCCCGGCATGGACGGCCTGCAGGCGACCCGCGAGATTCGCCGCGACACCAGCACGCCACCGGTGCCAATCCTGGCGATGACGGCCAACGCCTTCGATGAAGACCGCCGTGACTGCCTGGCAGCCGGCATGAACGATCACATCGCCAAACCGGTCGATCCGCAGAATCTCTATGAGACGGTTCAGCGCTGGCTGAGCGCGGGCCAGCTGGCGGTGAACGCCGCCGCGCCAACCCCGGCGGCCCACGCGCAGGTGATCGCGGCGCAGCAGCAGGCCGTCGCCCGGGCGCCAGCCGCCGATCCCTCTGGAACCATCGACGCGCCGACCCCGATCGCCCGGATCGCCCGGATCGATGGCCTCGAGCTGGCGGAGGCGGTTCGGCGATTCGGCGGGCGCCATGAGCTCTACCTGAAGGTCGCGGCCCGGTTCATCGGTCTCTATGCGGCCGGCCTGCCGGACCCGGATCCGGCCGATGCCGACGATCCGGAGCGGCACTGGCGCCAGATCGCGCATTCGCTCAAGGGCACCAGCGCCGCCATCGGCGCCAACCGTGTCCAGGACCTGGCCACCGAGCTCGAGACCCTGTGCCGCGAACACCGTCCGCCTGCCGAACGGCGGGCGCAGATCGCCATCCTGCGGGCCGAGCTGGCTGCCATCGTGCAGTCCCTGAAGGAAGCGCTCTCATGACCGACCTGGCTCACTGGCAAGCCTGCCCGAGACCCGAGCGGGTGACCCTCACCGGCGCCCACTGCCGGCTCGAGCCGCTGGACCCGGCACGCCATGCCGACGACCTGTTCGCCGCCTCGATGGCGCCGGGTGCGGATGCCCGTTTCCGCTACCTTTTCGAGTCGCCCTGTGACCGACCGACCTTCGAGCGCTGGATCGCCGGCGCGGCCAGCGCCGAAGACCCGCTGGCATTCGCGGTCATCGACCGGGCCAGCGGACGCTGCGAAGGTCGCCAGACCCTGATGCGGATCACCCCCGAGCACGGTGTGATCGAGATCGGCAGCATCCTGTGGGGCCCGGCCATCTCCCAGACGCGGGTGACCACCGAGGCCCTGTACCTGTTCGCGCAATACGTGTTCGAAACCCTGGGCTATCGCCGCTTCGAGTGGAAATGCCACTCGCACAACGAACCCTCGATCCGCGCGGCGCGCCGTTTCGGCTTTCAGTTCGAGGGCACGTTCCGCCAGCACATGGTGCTCAAGGGCGCGAACCGGGACACCTGCTGGTTCGCGATGACCGACACCGAGTGGCCGACGCTGCGGGCCGCTTTCGACCAGTGGCTGGCCCCCGCGAACTTCGATGCGCAGGGCCGTCAGCGCGCCACGCTCGCCTCGTTCAGGGCCTGAGTTTCGGCTGGCGCGGCGCACGCGGGGCGGCCGCGCTGCGCAGCGCCCGTTCATCGAACAGCCGCAGCATCGCCACCGCCTGCTGCGCATCGGCTGCCAGCCAGTCGTCGATCTGCGCGGCCTGGAGCAGCACCACCGAGCGCTTCTCGTCGCCGGGCGCATGGAAACGGCTCATCAGCGGATGCCCGTCGGCATTGATGGTGAGCATCGAGAACGAAGCCACCGATTCGCCGTTGGGCGCGCGCCAGCGCTCCCAGAGGCCGGCGATCGCCAGCGGCTCGCCCTGCGCACCCGCCAGACGCCAACGCACCGCGCGGCCGGTTTCATAGCTGGGCTCGTAGATCGCGTCGGCCGGCACGACGCACCACTGGCGCGTCTTCCAGGCGTGACGAAAGCTGGGCTTCTCGGCCACCGTCTCGGCGCGGGCGTTGTAGCACTGACGGAAATTGCGCCCGTCACGCGACCACGGCGGAATCAGCCCGAACACCGCCAGTTCGGCGCGCCGGGCAGTGTCACCAGCCACGATGATCGGAGTCACATGCCCCGGATAGGCATCCTCGACATAGTCGTCACGCGCGGGCGACACCCCGAAGACGGCCAGCAGGCGATCGGGGCGGGTCGGGGCGTAGTTGGCACACATGGCAGGTGGGCAGCGCCGGGTGAGGAAGCATCGAAAAACGGGGACGCGAACGCGTCGGGGACCGGAAACTCTAGCATCGGCCTCGCGCTGCCGTTTGAACGGGCGCACGCTGGCGGATCGAGCCGGAGTGACACCGCCGCGCGCGGCCATCGGGCGCCGCCCGGTCCCGGATTGATAGACTGCGGGCATGCTGATTCCGACCGCCATTCGCGCCATCACGCTGGACCTCGACGACACGCTGTGGCCCGTGCTGCCCACGCTGCTGCGCGCCGAGGAAACCCTGGCCACCTGGCTGGCCAGCCAGGCACCGGCCACCGCCAGCCACTTCACCGCCCCGAACCGCCAGAAGATCCGCCGGCAGCTGCTGGCCGACCATCCCGAACACGCCCATGACATGAGCTGGCTGCGCCGCGAGCTGCTGCGCCGGGCGATGCGCGAGGCCGGCGATGCCGAGCACCTCGCCGATCAGGCCTTCGAGGTTTTCCTGGCCGCCCGCCAGCGGGTCACGCTGTACCCCGACGTGGCGCCGGTGCTGGCGCGCTGGGCGCAGCGCTACCGCCTGATCGCGGTCACCAACGGCAACGCCGACATCGACGCGGTCGGGCTGGGTGCCTACTTTGCCGGCTGCGTCAGCGCCCATCGGATCGGCTTTTCCAAGCCCGACCCGCGGATCTTCCAGGAAGCCTGCCGGCTGGCGGGCACCGAGCCGGGCGCCACCCTGCACATCGGCGACGACTGGCAACTCGATGTGCAAGCAGCGCGCGCCGCCGGCCTGCAGGCGGTCTGGCTCAAGCGGCCCGACCTGAAACATCCGTCGGCCACCGACCTGACGGTCGGCGACGCGACGGTCACCTTCGACAGCCTACACGCGATGGACACCCACCTGCATCCGGTGGGCTGAGCCCGGGCGGACGTGCACCGAGCCGGCCCGCACTGAGCCGGCCCGCCCGCTCAGATCGTCAGCCGCAACGTGACCCGCAGCGCGCGCGCTTCGGCCGGATGCACATGCCGGTCGCCGACCGGCGCGGCCTCGCCGCGCAGGCGCGAGGCATAGAAATACTCGATGTCGTTGACCCGGCGATTGAACAGGTTGAACAGGTCGAATGACAGTTCGGCCTGGCGATTGACCCGGTAACCCACCCGCGCGTTCACCAGCGTGGTCGACGCCGCCATCTGGGCGCCGTCCTCGGTCAGGGGCCGCGCGCCCAGGAATCGCGCCTGCAGGCTCGCCGACCAGTGGGCGAGGTCGCGCACCGTCACCGCCACCGAGCCCACTTTCGCGACCGAGCCGGGCACCCGGTCACCGGCCGGGTCGCCATCGGTGAAGCGCGCCTGCGACAGGGCGAGATCGGCATCGAACAGCAGCCAGGGCGCAGCGATGTAGCGGTTGCTCCACTCGATGCCCTGACGCTGGCTGGGACGGCCCGCCTCGGTGGCACCGGCGTCACCGACGAACAGCAGCTCCGAGCCGATGGTCAGGCGCCAGATCGCCAGCGAGCTCTGCAGCCCACGAACCGGCTCGCTGCGCAGGCCGATCTCGTAGCCGGTGGTGCGCGCCAGACCAGTGACCCGAGGGGTGGGATCGCCGGTGGACGGGTCGACCCGGATGGTGGTGCCGCGCCCGTCGTTGCTGTGAAAGCCCTGCCCCCAGTTCAGGAACATCTCGGTCTTGTGCCAGGGCCCGAGAATCGCGCTGAACTTGGGCGATACCTGCGAGGCCGACTCGCTGCCGCTGTTGGCCGCAAGGTTGCTGGCCACCTGCCATTGCAGGCGGTCCACCCGCACGCCCGCGACGGTGCGCAACCAATCGGTCCAGGTGATGCCGTTCTCGGCGTAGAAACCGACGCTGCCCTGGCGGACGCGGTCATCCCGGGTGGTCGCGGTGACCTCGCGCGCCACCGTGTCGAACAGCCCGACCTGAATGCGGTCGAACCGCGTCTGCAGGCCCAGTTCGGTGGTCATCGGCAGGTTGCCCAGACGCGAATACCAGACCCGCGCCAGCTGTCCGCCGAAGACGCTGCGGCTGTCGCGCTGCAGGAACTGATCGCCGTCGACCGGATTGTCCAGTGCGTAAGTGAAGTTCGAGTACAGGCCGAGCCGATAGCGGATCGCATAGGCCGATGCCTTCATCGAACCATCCTCGAGCGGTCGGCGCCACTCGCCCGACACGCTGGTGCGCGAGGTGTCGCCGCCGGAGGTCGGATCGATCGCACCGAAACGCCCGATCAGACCGGACTCGATCGCGCGCAGCGGGACCTGATCGGTCGAATTCCAGCGCGACTGATAGCCCATCAGCGTCACCGCGAAGCCATCGGCCCGGGTGCCGGCCGAGTAGCTGAGCACTGCGTTGTGCTTGCGCAGGTTCTGCGGATTTTCCCAGGGACCGTCGGCCCCCTGCAGTTCGAGTGCGGCCAGCAGCCGCCCCCCGTTGCCCAGGACCAGCGAGTCCGCCGCCAGCATCCGCCGATAGCCGTTCGGACCGATGGTCGCCTGGCCGAAACCCGCCGCCAGGCTGCGGCGCAGGTCGATCTGCGCCGAGCCGACCGAGGAGAAGTCGCCGTTGGCCGCGAAATACGGGCCCTTGCGATACTCGATTCGATCGATCAACTCGGGGATCAGGAAATTCAGGTCGGTGTAGCCGTGGCCGTGCGCATGGGTGGGCAGGTTCACCGGCATCCCGGCGATGAAGGTCGCGAAATCGGTGCCGTGGTCCAGGTTGAAGCCGCGCAGAAAGTACTGGTTGGCTTTGCCATCGCCCGAGTGCTGGGTGACGATCATGCCGGGGATGAACTCCAGCACTTCGCCGGGCCGCAGGGCCGGACGGGTGACCAGCAGCTTCGAGTTGATCGTCCCCTGCGAGGCGGCATTCGAGGTGCCGACAGCGTTGTCGTAATGGCCCGAGATCACCACCTCGGGCAGGGTTTGGGTCGGGTCGCCCGGGGTATGGGCGCGCGCGGCGGGCGCCAGCACCAGGGCGCTGCCAAGCCAGGCTGCGCGCGCGGCGCAAGTGGCCCGGCGACCACGGAAATTCGAGGGCATGGGGTTCTCCGAAAAAGGCGCTGCGCCGCAAGCGGCAATGTCCCCGAGCGGACAAGGGTCCGATCGGAGACATTGCTGATGCGGCATGAGGGCCGGACGCGGGCGCCGCACAGCGCCCGCCCCGACCGGGGTCAGCCGGCGCCGTTGATCGGCGGGCGATCCAGCCTGGCGGGCGTCCTGCTCGAGAACCGCCGGTCCTGCCCTGCAGGGGCTGGCTCCGCCAGCGCGGGCGGGAGGATCCAGGGCGCCTGCGCCAGCGCCGGATGGCCGGACACGGTGCCCCCGTCCTGGGCAGCCGCATCCTCGTGCTGATGCTCGTCGCTGTGGGCGATCACCACCGACGCATCGTCGGCAGGGTGCTGATGGCGTTCCACCGCCGAATGGCTGGCTGGCAACTCGTGCGCATGCCATTCATGCGTATGGGCCGTTCCCTGGGTCTGCAGCCAGGCATCGGCGAACCCCTGAAACGGCACCGCGAGCAGCAGCAGCCAGGCGAACGCGAATCGCCAGGCGTTGAGCGCACCCGACAGACCTCGCATCGCTCGGACCGGCTCAGCCATCCAGGCTGGCCAGCAGCATCGGATAGCTGCCGAATGCCGGCATCGGTCCGGACCCGCCGGCAAAGCCGGCAGGCGACCCACCGTAGCCGCCGGTGAAAAACAGAAACCCGATCCGGGCCGCTGCCGCGCACGCCTGGTCAACCGGGCTGTCACCGACCAGGACGGCCTGAGCCGGCAGGCAATCGAGTCCGGCGATGGCGTGCAGCAAGGGCTCGGCATGCGGCTTGCGGCGGCTGCAGGTGTCCGCGCCCACCACCACGCTGAAAAAATCCGCCAGATCCAGTTCGTTCAGTACCCGACGCGCCTGCGCCTCGCGCTTGTTCGTGCAGACCGCCAGTCGCTGACCCCGGGCGCGGCAATGCTGCAGCAGCGCCGCGACGCCCGGGTAGGGCCGCGACAGCCGGACCGGCTGGTCATCGAGCAGCCACTGGTAACGCGCGAGCACCGCGCCGGCGAGCGCGGGATCGGCCTCACCGGGCCGCCCGAGCGCTGCCTCGACGCTGGTCTCGATGCCGCCATGCAGCGACCCGCGGACGAGCTCTGACGATACCGGCGCCCGACCGTGCTCGCGCAGCGCCTGATTCAGCGCATCGGTCAGGTCCGGCAGGGTATCGACCAGCGTGCCGTCGAGATCGAAGACCAGGGCCGGACTCGCACACAGAAGGGCGGCGGCGTTCACAGTGGGAATCGGACCGAGCTGTCGGCGAAGTCATGCAGGTGGACGATGGTCTGCTCATGATCGGCCAGCACCACCGCGTACTGCGGCGGCTCGAAGCTGCCGCCGATCCGCTCGGTATCGCCCAGGTGCAGCGCCACCTGGTGATTGGTGCCGCGAACGGTCGACACCGGAATGCCGAGCCAGCTGCCCGCCAGCGGCCGGTGAAGGTGCCCGAAGAACAGGTGGCGCACCCGCCCGCGATGCGCCATCAGCACCTCGCGCAAGGGGCCGGGTTCGCGCAGCGAGATGCGGTCCATCGCGCCGATCCCCACCGCGAACGGCGGGTGATGGATGAACAGATGCACCGGCAGATCACCGCTGGCGGCCAGCTCCCGGTCCAGCCAGCGCGCCCGCGCGGCGCAGAACTGCCCCCAGGCCACCCCCGGCTCGTTGCTGTCCAGCACCACATGATGAATGCCCCCGGCGGTGAAGGCGTACTGGAGGTAGCCGCCCTCGATCGTCGGCGTGTCGGCGAACGCCCGCAGGAAATGCCCGCGGTCGTCGTGGTTGCCGATCAGCAGTCGAACCGGCATCGTCAGGCGCGCCAGTTCCTCGCGCAAGGCCTCGTAGGCCGCCGGCTCACCCCAGTGCGCGAGGTCGCCGGTAACGATGACGAACGCGGCATCCGGCTGTTCGCGGTTGATGCTCTCGATCGCCTGGCGAAGGCGCCAGGCCGGGTCGATCCCGTACAGGGCGCGGCCGGCGGCGATCAGGTGGGTATCGGTGAGGTGGATGAACTTGAGCACGACGGTCAGCCTTTGCGCGCAATCAGTGCCTGGACATCGGCGGCCATCTTGGTGAGCACCGCATCGGCAGCCCCCTTGCGGCTGACCACGGTCTGGAGGTGATCGTTGATGACATCGGTGATGCGCAGCGCATTTTGCCCCGGAAACGCATACCAGCCGGTGATCACGTCCTGCTGCCGGATCGAGATCTGATGATTGGGGTTCTGGGCATAGAAATCGGCCAGCATGTCCTTGCGCTGCGCCGGGAGGGTGGTGGCCGGCATGTAGCCGGTGGCCTTGACCATCATCGTCGCGCCGACCGGACCGCAGGCGAACTTGATGAAGTCCCAGGCCGCCTTCTGGCGGGCGCCGTCGCGGGTGAACATCATCGCCACATTGCCCCCGGCCGGCAGCCGGGCGCCGGGCGCCGACAGCGGATAGCGCGCGCAAACCAGCGGAAAGCGTCCGCCGATCTCGCGGTTGTAGCGGCCCAACTGGGCGGTCGACTGCATCGAGATGCCCAGCCGCCCGGCAAAGAAGTCCTGGAACATCGCCGCCGGCTGGATGTCGGCCATCCGGCCCTCCTCGACGAACCGGCGCAGCACGGCCATCGCGCTCTGACCGGGCGCCTCGGCGAAGGCGACCCGACTTTCATCGGCATTCATCATGCTGCCGCCGTGGCTGAAGACCAGGCCCTGCCAGGACCAGTTGCCGGTGATCGTCCAGTCGAAGAACAGCCCGCCGCGATTGCGCGAAGGCTCGTTGATCGCCGCCGCCAGCTTGATCACTTCGTCCCAGCTCGACGGCAGCCGGGCGGGATCGCCACCGGCTTCCTTCACCATCTGGGCGTTGTAGTAGAGGATCGGGGTCGACAGGGAAAAGCCGATGCCGGTCTGGGCGCCACCGACCTGGCCCAGCGACAGCAGCGACGGCGAGAAACCGAGCTCGCGGGTCTGCGGATCGGCGTCCATGAACGGCTTGAGATTGACCGGAATGTTGCGCTCGGCCAGGGTGCGCTGGCGGTTCAGGCCGTGGAAGGCGACATCGGGCAGGGTGCTGGTGATCGCATCTCGCAGGTTGCGCTGCAGGATCTGCTCGTAGCCTTCCTCGGGTGCGCGCAGCGTGACCCGGACATTCGGATGCTTGACCATGAATTCGCGCGCCAGGCTTTCCATCAGGTCCTTGAACAGCACCGGAATCGAATAGGCGACGCTGATGTCGACCGGACTCGTCTGACTGCGGACGAAGGCGGGCATGGCCAGCGCTGAAACAGCGGCGGCCTGGCGGGTGAACTGTCGGCGGGCGTGTCGGATCATCGGAGGGTCTCCTGGAATCGATCGGGGGGAAGGAAAATCACTTGACCGCGGTCATCGTCACGCCGTCGATGAACCAGCGCTGCGCGGCAAGAAACGCCAGCACGAGAGGGGCGGTGACGATGGTGGCGGCGGCCATCAGCGGGCCGAAATGGGTGCCCGCTTCGGCGTTGTTGAAGAACACGACACCCAGCGGTGGCGTGGCCAGCGTCTCGGTCTGGATCACCAGCAGCGGCCAGAAGAAGTCGTTCCAGTTCCAGACCAGGGAAAGCAGGCCGAAGGCGATCAGCGCGGGCATCGCGGTGGGCAGCATGATCCGCCAGACGATCGCGAACTCGCCCAGCCCATCGAGCCGCGCCGCGGCCAGCAGGTCATCGGGAACCGTGCGGAAGAACTGACGCATCAAAAAGATCCCGAACACCGAGATCGACGAGGGCAGGATCAGGGCCGAATAGCTGTCGAGCAGCCCGAGCTTCCACAGGCCGATGTAGAGCGGAATCGCCGGCACCTGCGGGGGCACCAGCAGCGCCAGCAGCACGAACACGAACGCGGTCTCGCGCCCGCGCCAGCGCAGCTTGGCCAGCGCATAGGCGCAGGGCAGGGCAAACACGGCCTGGGCGAGGAAGATGCACAGCGTCACGAACAGCCCGTTGAGCAGGAAACGCCCAAGCGGCTGCCGGCTGAAGGCCATCGAGTAGTTCTCGATCAGGTGCCATTGCCTGGGCAGCAGGTGGAAGTCGGGCGAGAAGATCTCGCCTGGCGACTTCAGGCTGATCGAGACCATCAGCACGAAGGGCAGGACCATGAGCAAGGCAGCACTGCCCAGCAGAAGGTGTCGCAGCACTTGAAAGCGGATCGAGGGCGCGCGCATGGTGGGGTCAGCCGTAATGGGCGCGCTTGTCGAGCAGCTGGGTCTGCGCCCAGGTGATCAGCAGCACGAAGGCGAGGAACACGCAGGTCAGCGCCGCCGCATAGGCCGAGCGCAGGAAAGAGAATCCCTCCTGGTACATCTGGTAGAGCAGCACCGAGGTCGCCTTGTTCGGGCCGCCCTCGGTCAGCACCGCCACCGTGTCGAAGACCTGGAAAGAGCGGATCGCGGTGATCGTCACCACGAACACCAGCGCCGGCCCCAGCATCGGCCAGGTCACGCGGGCAAAGCGCGCCCACGCACTGTCGGCACCGTCGATGGCGGCCGCCTCGTACAGGTCTTTCGGGATCGCCTTCAGGCCGGCCATGAACAGCACCATGTTCAGGCCCACCGCCTGCCAGATCCCGATGGTGCCCAGCGCATACAGGGCGGTGTCGGGATTGCGCAGCCAGTCGGTGGTGGGCAATCCGATCGCCGACAGGGCCTGATTGACCAGTCCCGCGCTCGGATGAAACGCGAACTGGAACACCAGGGCCATCGCGATCAGGGTGGAGGTCACCGGCAGAAAAAAGAGGGTGCGGTACAGACCCTTGAGCGAATCGGCCGACTCGATCAGCAGTGCGGCTGCCAGCCCCAGCGCCACCGACGCCGGCACGGTGAAGGCGACGTAGGCGAGCGTGTTGCGCAGGCTGATCCAGAAGACGCGGTCGCCCCACAGTTCGCGGTAGTTCGCGAGCCCCGCCCAGGCGATCTCGGGCGCACCGAAGGTCCAGTCGGTCAGCGACAAACCGATCACCATCACCGCGGGGCCGATCAGCATCAGCCACATCAGCGCGACCGCCGGGCCCGCGAGCATCCAGGCGGCCAACGCCTCGGCGCGTGCGCCGGCGCGCACCGGATCAGCCATCGGCGAGCGCCCGCGGCTGACGCGCGCTCGGGGCCGGCAGGCGCACGCGCACACCGGCCGCATCGAACACCAGCACCCGGCGATCCGGCGCGGCGAGCGCGATCGCCGCGCCGATCCGCAGGCCACGGGCGCGCTCGGGCTCGACGGTCGCGACCAGTCCCTGGGGGTGACCGTCCACACTCACATGCACCAGGGTCTGGGAACCCAGCAGTTCGAGATGACGCACCTGTCCCGACGCCACGCAGCGCGCGTCATCGCCCGCGAGGCCCGTGTCCCGGATCGTCCACCACTCCGGGCGGATCGCGACAGTCAGTTGCCGGCCGTCGTCGCCCGGCACGGCCAGCGGCCAGCGCTGCCCGCCGACCAGCAAGGCGTCACCGCTGCGGGTCGCGCCCAGCGTGTTGATCCGGGGTGTACCGATGAACTCGGCCACCCGCAGCTCGCAGGGGTCGTCGTAGATCTCCTGCGGCGTGGCCAGCTGCAGGATGCGCCCGTCCATCATCATCGCGACACGGTCGGACATCGTCATCGCCTCGACCTGATCGTGGGTCACGTAGACGAAGGTCGCCTGCAGGCGCCGGTGCAGTTCGGCGATCTCGGTCCGCGTGGCGGCACGCAGCTTGGCGTCCAGATTCGACAGCGGCTCGTCCATCAGAAAAACCTGCGGCTGGCGCACCATTGCGCGCCCCAGCGCCACCCGCTGGCGCTGCCCGCCCGACAGCTGGGCCGGGCGGCGATCGAGCAGCCCCGACAGTCCCAGCAGACTGGCCACCTCGGCCACGGCGGCCGTGATGGCCTGGCGAACTCGCGCGCTGCCCGGCCAGAAGCGCCCCGCCAGCGGCATCCGCTGCCAGCGCGACAGCCGCCGCATCACCAGCGGCAGCGACAGATTGCCGCCCACGGTCATGTACGGATACAGCGCATAGCTCTGAAAGACCATCGCCACATCGCGCCGCTTCGGTGGCAGCTGATCGACTGGCGCGCCAGCGATCGACACGCTGCCGCTGTCGGCATGGTCGAGCCCCGCGATGATGCGCAGCAGCGTCGTCTTGCCGCAACCCGAGGGCCCGACGAGCGACAGGAATTCGCCATCACGGATGTCCAGATGGACATGGTCGAGCACCGTCGTCGTGCCGAAGGACTTGCAGATATCCGATACGCCCAGCGATGCCATGGGTCAGTCCGAGAGGAGGGTTTCAGGCGCACCGGCCAGATGGCACGGGGCGTGATCGGCGCGCGCGGCGGCGCCCGCTGCCTGCGGGGCGGGGGCATCGCCATACAGCGCCTGCTCGGCGTCGGCGCCCAGCAGCCCCGGGACCGCGTCGAACACCACCCGCCCCTCGCGCATGCCGACCAGCCGGTCGGCGAACTCGCGGGCCAGATCGACCTGATGCAGGCTGCACAGCACCGCGATGCCCTGGTCGCGGGCGATCCCGCGCAGGGTTCTCAGCACTTGCCGCGCCGACTCCGGATCCAGGCTGGCCACCGGCTCATCGGCCAGCAGGACCCGGCTCTGCTGCGCCAGAACCCGCGCAATCGCGACCCGCTGCTGCTGGCCACCCGACAGCGAATCGGCCCGCTGGTAGGTCTTCTCCAGCAGACCCACGCGATGCAGGCTGGCCAGCGCAAGCTGCCGGTCGGCATCGCGGAAGCGGCGCGCGAGCACCCGCCACAGCGGCGTCGCCGCCAGGCGTGCGGTCAGGACATTGTCGATCGCCGACAGCCGCCCGATCAGGTTGTGCTGCTGGAACACCAGGCCGATCGACGCACGCAGTGCGCGCAGTTCGCGACCGCGCAGCCGATCGATGCGCTCACCCAGGACCGAGACCGTGCCGGCATCGGGAATCGTGAGCCCGGTGAGGCACCGGAACACCGTCGACTTGCCGGCGCCGCTGGGCCCCAGCAGCGCCACGAACTCGCCGGGCGCCACCGACAGGCTGACGCCGCGCAACGCCGGCACCGCACCGTAATGGCGCACGACCGACTCCAGCCGCAGGGCGGTCATGCTCATACCAGTCGCCGGCGCAGCCAGGCGCTCAGCTGGTCGATCAGGGTGACCATCACCAGCACCGCCACCGTCAGGGTGAACAGGCGCTGGAAATCCAGCAGGTCGATGGCCGACTTGATCTCGATGCCGATGCCGCCCGCGCCGACGATGCCCAGCACGGTCGAGGTGCGCACATTGGCCTCCCACAGGTACAGGGAGACCGAGGCCAGGTTCGGCAGCACCGCCGGAAACACCGCGTGCGACATGATGCGCACCGGATCGGCGCCCGACATCGCGGCGGCCTCGAGCGGCGCGCGCGCCAAGGTCTCGATCGCCTCGCTGTTGAGCTTGGTGATCACACCGATCGAGTGAACGATCATGCCGAGCACACCGGCAAACGGGCCCAGTCCGACCGCAGCCACGAACAGCAGCGCGAACACCACCGTGTCGATGCCCCGGCAGGCATTGGCGAACCAGCGCAGCGCCAGCCCCACCCGCGGGGCCGGCGTCACATTCGCCGCCACCAGCATCGACAGCGGCGCGGCGATGAGCGCCGCCATCAGCGTGCCCACGGTGGCAATGGCCACCGTCTCGAAGGCCCGCAAGGCCACCGTGTCGAGCTCCTGGAGCTGCGGCGGCCACGCGGTCGCGGCCCACTGGAACAGGCGCGGCATCCCGCGCACCAGCGCAACCGGATCGACCCGTGCGGTGACGAAACAGGCGGCCACGAAGGCCAGCACGACCAGCACGACTGCCAGACGCCCCAGCATCGCCGGCGAGCGCCAGTCGATCGGCGGCTCACGATAGCCGCCGGCACTTTCGATCGGAATCCGCACGGCTGCGCCTCGTTCAGTTCTTGAGCACACCCAGATCGCGACCCATCACCTCGAGCCGCGCGTAGGGCTCATGGGTGGTGGGCACGAAGCCGGTGTACGGCCAGGGCATCATCTCGCGCGCCTGGGCCGGGGCGACCGCGGCCAGCGCCGCCTGAAGGCGCCGCGCCATTTCGGGATCGAAGCCGCGGCGCACCACCACCGGTTCATTGGGCAGGGGCTCAGACTCCCACACGACGCGGTTGGCGTCGGGCTTGAGCTGGCCGTTGCGGATCATGGTGTTGCGATGGGTGTCCCAACCGGTGGCCAGATCCACCTGCCCGCCGGCGGTGGTCATCTGCGCCGCGGCGGCCGAGGCCCCCTCGGCATAGCGACCGAAATAGGTCTTCGGGTCGATGCCGCGGCTCTTCATGAAGTGCGTCGGCACCAGCCATCCCGATGTCGAGCCCGAGTCGAGCATCTGCATCGACAGGCCCTTGGCATCCTCGGGGAAACGGTTGATCTCCAGGCCGGGACGCGCGGTGACGATCGCCTTGTAGTAGTTGCGACCCTGGATCAGCAGCATCGCGATCGCCTGCGCGTCGCCCTTCTGCCGGGCCAGCACGTAGCCCCAGGGACCCATCTGGGCGACATCGATCTGCTGGCTGGCCAGCGCCACCGCGATGCCCGCCCAGTCGTTGGCCACCGTGAGTTCCATGTCGGCGCCGATCTGGTCGCACACCATCCGGTACAGGGGCTCCCACACCTTGCGGGTGTCGGCCTGGGTGGGCTGTTGCGGGCCCAGCCCGATCTTGATCAGCGGGCGCTTCTGCGCGCGCACCAGCGACGGCATCGCCAGAGTGGCGGTGGCACAGGCGGCAACCGCGGTCTGGCTGACCAGGAAACAGCGTCGAGTCGTCATCGAAAACTCCTTGGGGTGGCGATTGACATCAGCCGCTCAGGTTAGGCAGCGGCCATGTCATCCCGATTAACGAAGCCGTCATGCAAACGCTGCAACCTATAGGCCTGGTCTATGGAGCCGCGATGCATGAACCCTCGCTGACCGAACTGAAGGCCTTCGACGCGACCGCGCGCGCGGGCAGCATGTCGGCGGCCGCCCGCCTGCTGGGCCTGCGACAGCCGACCATCTCGGCCCACATCGCGCATCTGGAATCGGCCTGGGGCGTGGAGCTCTTCTTTCGACGGGGCCGGCGGGTCGAGCTCACCGAATTCGGGCGCACCCTGCGCGATGCGACCAATCGCATCTTTCGCGCGGAAGAAGATGCGCTGGCGCTGCTGGCCAGCGCGCGCAGCCACTATCAGGGGCGCCTGACCATCTGCGCGGTCGGCCCCTACAACGTGATGCCGATGATCAGCCGCTTTCGCCAGCGCTGGCCGCGCGTGGGCGTGTCGGTCACCGTGGGCGACTCACGCCAGATCGTCGAGCGGATACTGGATTTTCGGGGCGACGTCGGCGTGCTCGTGCATCCGATCAGCGACCCGCGGGTCCACTGCGTGCCCTACCGGCGCCAGCGATTGATGGTGTTCGCTCATCGGGACCATCCGCTGGCCGCGAGGGGCGCGGTGCGCCTCACCGACCTGCGAGGTCAGGCCTTCGTGATGCGCGAGCACGGCTCGACCACCCGCGACGTCTTCGAAAAAGGACTGGCGCAGGCCGGGGTCGAGGTGGAGATCGCGCTGGAGATCGGCAGCCGCGAGGCGGTGCGCGAAGCGGTGGCGCAGGGCCTGGGCCTCGGGGTGGTTGCGGATACCGCCTATGTGGCCGATCCGCGTCTGGTGCCGCTGCCGATCGCCGGTGCAGGACTGCACACCCATTCGCATGTCATCTGTCTGGCCGAACGTCGCCCGGTGCCGCTGATCGCCAGCTTCCTGGACATCGTCGATGACATTCGCCGGGGCATCGCGCCCGCTCCAGGCTGAGGCGCTCGCCTGCCGGGCGCCGCGCCGACCCGGCATCACCCGCGCCTACTTCTCCACCGGATTGGCGGTGAGGCTGGTGGCCGGATACGCGCGCATGAACTCGCGGGCCTTCTCCGGCCGCGCGTCGAGCCAGGCGTCGTGGGCGCCCTCGCCCAGGATCGCCGGCATGCGCTTCTCGTTGCCGTCCTGCTGATAGCGGTGCAGCAGCGCGTGGCTGTTGGCGCTGACGGTCAGCAGCGTGAAGCTCACGATCTGCTCGCCGTCCTTGGACCAGACTTCCCACAGGCCGGCCGCGCCCATCGGCTTGCCGTCGATGCGGGCGATGCGGGTGGGCACCGCCTTGCCGCTGCGCCAGTCGTCCTCGATGAAGGCCATCATCGGCACGATGCAGCGCTGCCCCTTGAGCCAGGCATCCCGGAACTGGGTCGAGGTGCTGACGGTTTCCGAACGGGCATTGACCAGCTTGGTCGCGCGCAGGCGGGCATCCGAGGCCGACTTGACCCAGTGGGGAACGAAACCGAACTGCCCCGCGACGAGTTCGCGCAGACCCTTGCCGGGGGTCGGCGCCGGCTCGGCCGCCAACCCGCCCATCGACCCGCTCATCGGCTCGCCCGCCGGCTCGGCCGCCAGCGGCGTCACCCGGCGGATGAAGACGCCCTGCTGACGAGGCCAGACGTTGCGTTGCGGCAGGGGCACCGGTGCCGCCACCTGGAAGGCATCCGGGTAGAGCGAGGGGGACAGCACACTCTGATATTGGCTACTCATCCGGACATGCTAGCGCACCGCCCTCAGACCACCGCCACCAGCTTGCGGTTGCCCGCGCCCGGCAGGGTGCGCAGCGAGCGGCCCACCGCCGCGGTGTGGACGCGGGTGGACACGGTGCTGACGAACCGGAAGTCGGCCCGCATCTCGCTGCGGGTGGCGGTGACGATCAGATAACCGCGACGGCTGGTGTCCGCGTAGACGAGCGGATCGATGAGTTGCTCCAGCGCGCCAGCGAACTGAACCGGGTTCTCGTTGGTGAAGATCGACTCGAAGCCCGGCGAGCTGACCGACGGGGTGCCGAACTCGACACCGACCGCGCGACCCGACAGATCACGCAGGTCGCTGGCCCACGCGTTGTGGGTGTCCCCGGCCAGCACCACCAGGTTGCGGTCCTGCGCAACCGCCATGCCCAGCACCGCCTCGCGCGCCGCGGCATAGCCGTCCCAGGCGTCGAGGTTGTAGGGAATGCTCGGCGCGGTGATCACCGCGAGCTCGGCCGGGGTCAGCGTCTGCGGCGCCGACTGCGCCTTGGCGGCGATCGCGGCGTACTGCGAGACGCTCACCGTCTGCAGCACGATCGGCGCGGGCACCAGCATGCGCGCCATCAGCACCTGCTGACCCAGCACCTGCCAGAGTGAGCGCGAGGCGGCCATCGTCTGCTGCAGCCAGGCGGTCTGCTCGGCACCCAACAACTGGCGAGCCGGATTGCCCACGTCGGCGGCGAAGCGCGCCGCCTCGAATCCGCCGGCGCCCGCGTAGGTGGCCAGCGAGAGCTGCTGGTCGCGGCCGATCAGACGGGTGTCGAGCATGTGCAGCGACAGCAGGTCGCCGAAGTCGAACGACCGGTAGATGCGGTCGGGCCGCGCCGGGTCGGGCAGCCGGACCGGCATCCATTCGTGATACGCCTGGAGCGCCGCGGCGCGGCGGGCCGAGAACGGCCCTTCAGTGGCCGGGGTGTGATTCTCGGCGCCCTCGCGCCAGGCGTCGTTGGCGAACTCATGGTCGTCCCAGACCGCGATCATCGGCAGCGCCGCGTGCAGGGCCTGCAGGTCGGGGTCGGTGCGGTACTGCGCGTGACGGCGCCGGTAGTCGGTGAGGGTGATCAGCTCATTGGCCGGCTCCGACACCCGACCGATGGCCGCAGCCTGCGCCGACGCGTAACCCTCCTTCGAGTATTCGTAGACATAGTCGCCCAGGTGCAGCGCGCAATCGAGATCGCCGAGCCGGGCGGCATCCGCATAGGCGTTGAAGAAGCCTGCGGGATAGTTCGAGCAGGAGAACACCGCCAGGCGGACCTGGGCAGCGCCGGCCGCCGGCAGGGTGCGCAGCCGGCCGGCCGGCGATCGCGTGTCGCCGAACGAGAACCGGTAGTGGTAGGCGCGGCCCGGTGCCAGGCCCGCGGCATCGACCTTCGCGGTGAAGTCGGCCTCCGGCGTGGCCCGCACGGTGCCCGAGCGCACGATGTCGGTGAAAGCGCTGTCATTGGCGACTTGCCACAGCAGATCGACCGGCTCGTTCAGCTTGGGCGTGACGCGGGTCCAGAGGATGACGCGGTCGGCCAGTGGATCGCCGCTCGCCACGCCATGGGCGAAGACGATTTCCTGGCGTTCACCGTCGCTGCCGCAGGCCTGCAGCCAGACGGCGGTGGTGGCGATCACCGAGACAGAGCCGACATTGAAGACGAAGCGGCGACGGGGGGATGCGGAGTTCATGGCGGCTTTCGGAAGGCAAGGGCAGGAAGGCCCGAGCCTGCCGGCCGGCGATGACAGGCGATTGACGCGGATGTGTCGCATCGGCGTCAGCGGATCGGCGACGCCAGTACCGATCCCGATCCCGCTCCTTGCGGAAAAACGATCTGCCGCCCCCTCCCCGGGGCTTGAACTCGCCCGCGCCCCGGCGCAGACTCAACCGCATGATCACCTACAAATGTCTGGTCAACGGACCCATCGCCGAGGCGACCCGCGAGCAGGTCGCCGCCGGCCTGGTGCGCATCCATGCCGAGCGGTTCGGCACCACCGCAGCCGACCTCCAGGTCGAATTCACCGAAGTCACGCCCGGCCTGTGGTTCACCGGGGGCAAGCCCTCGCGGGCCTCGATGGTGCTGGGCAGCGTGCCCGCCGGCACCTCGCAGCAGGCGCGGGTGGAACTGATGGCCGCGGTCTGCCGCCTGTTCAGCGACGTCACCGGTGCGCCCTATGACGATGTGATGGTGGTGGCCGCCGACCCCCGCCCACCCGGCTGAGCCGTCGGGCGCGCCCCCGCGAAACCCCTCACGCGAAAGGCAAGGACCATGCCCCTGTACCGATGCACCAGCCCCGCGGACGCGCTCGACGACACCCAGCGCGCCGCCCTCGCCACCGCCTTCACCGACATCCACTGTGACCTGACCGGTGCGCCGCGCACCTTCGTGCACGTCCAGTTCCACCATCGGGCGCCGGCCGACGGCGCCGCACGCTTCGCGCTGCATGCCGGCATCCGCGCCGGCCGCGACCGGGAACTGGCCGACGCGCTGGTGGCGCGCTGCATCGCCGCCGTCGCGCGGGTCACCGGCGCCGCGCCCGCTGACATCACCATGCGCACCTCGAGCACGCCCGCGTCCTGGATCCTGGAAGGC
Source organism: uncultured beta proteobacterium (assembly GCA_903934295.1). GTDB lineage: Bacteria > Pseudomonadota > Gammaproteobacteria > Burkholderiales > Burkholderiaceae_E > Quisquiliibacterium. Next base: position 87,331 of record CAIZNI010000071.1, on the reverse strand, counting down.
GGCCGCGTCCTGCCCGAACCCGGCGAAGAAGAAGCCTGGGTCGCCGGACACGCCAGCGCCTGAGTCGGACTCACCAGCGCCTGAACCGCTCGGGCTCACCGCAGCCCCGCCGCCACGCAGCCCCGCTGCCACGCCAGCGAGTCCCCCCGCCGATGGCAAGCGCCTGCGCACAGCACCACGCGCAGTCGCGTGCGGCCCGAACGCCCTACAATGCGCGACGTTCATCCGCAAACCGGGCCCCGAGCCCCGACTCCCGCCATGGCAACCATCCTCCAGAACCTCCCCGTCGGCCAGAAGGTCGGCATCGCCTTTTCCGGCGGCCTCGACACCAGCGCCGCGCTGCTGTGGATGCGCCAGAAGGGCGCCATCCCCTACGCCTACACCGCGAACCTGGGTCAGCCCGACGAGCCCGACTACGACGAGATCCCGCGCCGCGCGATGCAGTACGGCGCCGAGAACGCACGGCTGATCGACTGCCGCACGCAACTGGCCGCCGAAGGCATCGCCGCGCTGCAGTGCGGCGCCTTCCACATCTCGACGGCTGGCGTCACCTACTTCAACACCACCCCGCTGGGCCGGGCAGTCACCGGCACGATGCTGGTCACCGCGATGAAGGAGGATGCGGTCAACATCTGGGGCGACGGCAGCACCTTCAAGGGCAACGACATCGAGCGCTTCTATCGCTACGGACTGCTGGCCAATCCGGCGCTCAAGATCTACAAGCCCTGGCTCGATCAGGCCTTCATCGACGAACTGGGCGGACGCACCGAGATGTCCGAGTTCATGCGCCAGCAGGGCTTCGCCTACAAGATGTCGAGCGAAAAGGCCTACTCGACCGACTCCAACATGCTGGGCGCCACCCACGAGGCCAAGGACCTGGAGCACCTGAGCAGCGGCATCCGCATCGTGCAGCCGATCATGGGCGTGGCCTTCTGGCGCGACGAGGTCGAGGTCCGACGCGAAGAGGTCACCGTCCGCTTCGAGGAAGGCGAGCCGGTGGCGCTCAATGGCGTGACCTTCGCCAGCCAGGTCGATCTGCTGCTGGAGGCCAACCGGATCGGCGGGCGGCACGGCCTGGGCATGAGCGACCAGATCGAGAACCGCATCATCGAGGCCAAGAGCCGCGGCATCTACGAGGCGCCCGGCCTCGCGCTGCTGTTCATCGCCTATGAGCGGCTGCTCACCGGCATCCACAACGAAGACACCATCGAGCAGTACCGTGACAGCGGCCGACGCCTGGGGCGACTGCTCTACCAGGGCCGCTGGTTCGACCCGCAGGCGATCATGCTGCGCGAATCGGCGCAGCGCTGGGTGGCGCGCGCCGTCACCGGCGAGGTCACGCTCGAACTGCGCCGCGGCAACGACTATTCGCTGCTCGACACCGTCTCGCCCAATCTCACCTACAAGCCCGAACGCCTGACGATGGAAAAGGGCGAGTCGATGTTCTCGCCGCAGGACCGCATCGGCCAGCTCACGATGCGCAACCTGGACATCATCGACACCCGGGAAAAGCTGCGGGTCTACACCCGCGCCGGCCTGCTCTCGCAAGGCCCCGGATCGACGCTGGCCCGCCTGGGCCACGACGACACCGAGTGAGCGCGCAGCCCCCCGCGGGGGGCTGCGAACCGGCGGCGCGCCTTACTGCAACGCGCCTTACTGCGGCGCGACGCCGGACGCCTTGAACACCTCGCCCCAGCGCGGGGTGTCCTTGCGCACGATCTCGGTGAACTCGGCCGGGGTGGTGCCGGTGGCCAGCAGCCCCAGGTCGAGGATCTTCTTGCGGCCCTCGGGCGACTGCAGGATCTTGTTGATTTCCTGACTCATCCGGTCGACCGCCGCCTTGGGCGTTCCCTTGGCGGTCACGATGCCGTTCCAGCCGACCAGATCGAGCGGGTAGCCCTGCTCGGAAAACGTCGGCGTGTTCGGAAACAGCGGCCAGCGCCGGGTGCCGGTCACCGCCAGCAGCGTGGCGCGGCCGGACTGGATGAACGGGCCGGTGGTGGCGAAATCGTGAACCCCCATCGAAGCGATGCCCGCGACGATGTCCTGGGTGGCCGGCCCCGCGCCCTTGTAGGCGACATGCACCGTGTCCAGCTTGGCGGCGTTCTTGAGCATCTCGCCGTACAGGTGCGAGGAACTGCCCATCCCGAACGAACCGAAAGTGGTCTTGCCGGGGTTCTTGCGCGCATAGGCCACGAACTCGTCGACGGTGCGGATCCCGCTGGTCGAGGGCACGATCATGCCCAGCGCGGCTTCGCCCAGCTGGGTGACCATGTCGAAGTCCTCCATCGGCGAATACGGCAGCTTCGTGTAGGCGAACGGATTGATGCAGAAGTTCGATGAATTGATGTAGACGAAGGTGTAGCCGTCGGGCGCGGCCTGCTTGGCAGCGGTGATGCCCAGGATGCCCTGCGCACCGGCGCGGTTCTCGACGATCACCGGTTGCCCGAGCACCGGCACCAGTTTCTCGGCCAGATAGCGCGAGACGATGTCGGTCTGCCCACCGGGCGGGTAAGGCACGATCAGCTTGATCGGGCGCACGGGCCAGGCCTGCTGGGCGACAGCCGCCGTCAGCGGCATCAGCGCGAGCAAGGCGGCGCCCAACAGTTTGCGCATTGGCGAAAAACGAATCACGGGGTATCTCCTGAGTTCTGGTTGTACGATGAAAATGCAAATCGGGCCGGCGAGCGGATTGCCGGCGACGATCCACACGCATTATCCATCGGGCGGATCCAAGGGAGGACCCCATGACGACCATCAAGCTTCACGGCCTGGCCGCCTCGCGCACGCTGCGCGTGATCTGGATGCTCAACGAGCTCGGTCTGCCCTATGAGCACGATCCGATCAGCTTCTCTGATGAGCGCCTTCGCCAGGCGCCGTTCACCGACGTCAACCCCAACGGCCGGATCCCGGCCCTCGAGGTCGACGGCTTCGCCATCTACGAATCGATGGCGATCAACCTCTACCTGGCCGACCGCTTCGGCGGCGCAGTGGCGCCCGCCAGCGCCGAGGAGCGCGGACTGGCCACCCAGTGGTCGTTCTGGGTGATGACGGAGATCGAACGCGACATCACCACCTGGGTGGTCAATGCGCGGCTCAAGCCGGAAGGCGAACGCGACCCGGCCGCCGCCCAGACCGCGCTGGCGGCGCTGCAGCGCCCCCTGCAGGCGCTGGAAACGAGCCTGAAGGGGCGCGACTACCTGGTCGGCGACCGCTTCACCGTGGCCGACCTGAACGTGGCGGCCGTGATGTACCGGGGGCTGCTGATGGACCTGGCGGCGTATCCGGGCGTCTGCGTCTGGCTGCAGCGCTGCTGGTCGCGCGAGGCGGCGCTGGCAGCCCGCCGCGCGCGCGGCGATCAGGTCTGAGCGGACTTCAGCAGCAGCCCGGATGCCCGCCGCGCCGATAGAACGGACCCAGGTCCTCGGCCAGCGCCGACAGCGTGTCGCGCCAGCCGCCGGCCTGGGCGTCGGCCGCCAGCCGCGCGCGCACCTGGGCCAGCAGTTCGGCGCGCAGGGCGGGCTCGTCAACCGTCACCACCTGGCCTGAACGAACCACCGTGCGGCCGCCCACCAGCAGGCGGTCGACATGGCCGGCGTTGCCGCGGGCCAGCAGCAGGTGCAGCGGGTCGATGTCGGGAAACAGCGAGTCGTCATCAAGCGCCTCGTGATCGAGCACCAGCAGGTCGGCCGGCTCGCCCGGGGCGATCAGCCCGCCGCCGTCGACGCCCGAGACACTGCGCCGGCCGTGCCGGGCCGCAAACGACCACAACTGCGCCGCGCTCATCTCGGTCTCGAAACCCCAGCCGCGGTGCAGCGAGTAGGCCAGCCGCATCTCGCGCAGGGCATCGTCGTCCTCATCGAAGCCCAGCCCGTCCAGGCCCATCGCCACCCGGCAGCCCTGGCGCAGCATCTCGGCGACCGGTGCGATGCCCGATTTCAGGGCTAGATTCGAACTGGTGTTGACCGCGATGGTGGCGCCACGCTCGGCGATCAGCGCCAGTTCATCGGGGCGCGCCCAGGTGCAGTGCGCCAGGGTCAGGCGCGGCCCGAGCAGGCCGATCTCGTCCAGGTGCCGCACGATGCCCCCGGGCAGCTCCCGGTCGGCCCATTCGCGCTGGTAGCGCGTCTCGAGCAGGTGCATGTGCACCGGCCGCCCGGTGTCCGCACTGGCGCGCGCCACCGCCTCGAGCAAGGGCGTGGTGCACCACTGCACCGCGGTGGGGCCGTATTGCACGGTAACGTGCTCACCGAAGCCCTCATCGGCGACCATCTGCGCCACTTCATCGACCCGGGCGAGGTGATCGGCGACCGCCGAGGGGGGCACCCCGAGACGGCGCGACACCGCGTCGCGGATGCCCGGGCGCAGCGCCGGCAGCACCGACGCATCGTCGCCATAAGCGATCCCGTTGCGATCACGGATCGCCACCGCAAAACCGATCCGCAGGCCGACATCGCGCGCGGCGCGCGCGACCGCCCGCGCCTCCTCCACATACGGCATGCCGCCCTGCACCCGGGTGTAGTGGACCATCAGGCTGGCAACCCCGCGGCGCGCCGAGCGGGCAAACGACGTTGCCGCGCACAGGTAGGGATCGGCCCCGGGCAGCAGGCCGAGGTAGGGCAGCCAGGTCTCCAGCGGTTGCCCGTAGGCGCCGATCGAGGCGCTGCGAAAGGTCCGGGCATGGTCGTGCGCGTTGGCCAGCGCCGGCAACAGCAGGCGGCGCGGCGACGTCGATGCGGTCCCGCCGTCGGGCGCACCGGCACCGGGCGAAACCGCTCCGCCGCCCGGCGCACCCAGAGGCTCGATCGACGCGACCCGACCCCCGTCCAGCCGCACCCTGACCTGCGCCCGAGCGGCCTCGCTGCCGGGATCGGCCAGCAGCCAGGCCACGTCCAGCGTACTCATTTCAGGGCCAGCCGGCGCTCGGCCAGGGGCGGCAGGAAGCGGCGATCGAAAACTTCGGCGGGCGCCGGCTGGCGCGGCAAATCGAAGGCCGAGCCGAGCTGGCCGATGGCGCGCTTCAACCGTGCGTCGTCGAGATCGCCGACCCCGATCGACTGGGCTTCGGTGGTCAGCACCGAACCGCGCAGCGCGTAGATCAGCCGGCGGCGCTCGATGTCGCGGTTGAGCAGCGGCTCGCGCTTGACCAGCGCCTCGATCGCGGCGTCGGGATCGGCAATGGCGTCGCGCATGCCCTTGTGGATCGCGCGCACCAGCCCGCCGACCGCCTGCGGGCGATCCTTGAGCAGCGCCTGCGAAACCATCACGCCGTTGCCGTAGAGCTCGATGCCGTGATCGGCGTAGTGGAACCAGCGCAGATCCTTGTCGGGATCGAGCTTCTGGGCGATGAAATTCATGTAGCTGGTCACCGAGAAGACCGCCGAGGCCTCGACCTCGCCGCGCAGCAGCATCTGCTCCTGCAGATTGGGCGCCATGTTGGTCCAGCGGACCTTGCCCGCATCGACCCCGTTGCGCTCGGCCAGCGCGGCGAACATCTTGAACGCGGCGCCGCCCGGTGGCGAACCCAGGTTGCGGCCCTCGAGATCCTTCAGGGTGCGGATCGGGCTGGAGGCGCGGGTGACCAGCGCGAACGGCGCGCGGTTGTAGATCATGTAGACCATCACCGGCGCGGTGCCGGGCCGGGCGGCGGCGTTCTGGATGATGGCGTTGACGTCGCCGAAGGCCGCCTGGTAGGCGCCGGCCATCACCTTGGTCACCGCTGAGGCCGAGCCGTCGCCCTGGTCGATGGTGAGGTCGATTTTTTCGGCGGCGAAGTAGCCCCGGTCCTGGGCCAGAAAATACCAGGCATGGACGCCCTGGAGCTTCCAGTCGAGGACGAAGCGGATCGGGGTGACTTCCTGGGCGGCGGCCAGCCGCGGCAGGGCGGCGAGCGCGCCGGCGGCGGCGGTCAGCTTGACCAGCTGGCGGCGCTGGGATCGGGGAGGGGTGACAGACATGACAGGACTCCGGGCGGATGAAAGGCGAGAACATCCCTTCCAAGCACCGACCGTGCCAGCCACCCGGTCACAGCATCCATTCGATCGGCAGCCACGACAGGACCCGCACCGCCATTCGCCGCAGCAGGCTGGAACCCGGCTCCACCCGCAGCGGCGGCTTGCCTCCATCCAGCCAGACCACCCGGCCCTGTTCATCGAGCGTCAGTTTGTAGGCGCTGCCCGGCGCGATGCCATCGAGCACCGTCGCCAGCCCGCCGGCCAGCGCCGGGCTTTCGAGTACCAGACCCATCTCGGTGTTCAATCCGCTCGAGCGTGGATCGAGGTTGTACGAGCCCACGAACAGCCGCTGGCCGTCGACCGCGAACGTCTTGGCGTGCAGGCTGGCGCGCGAACCGCTGCCGAGACGCCCGACCGGACCCGGCGCACGCGCGGCCGCATCCGGCTTGAGCTCGAACAGCTGCACGCCCGCCTGCAGCAGCACCTCGCGCCGGCGGGCATAGCCGGCATGCACCGCGGCGACATCGGTGGCCGCCAGCGAGTTGGTCAGCACCCGCACCCGGATGCCCCGGCGCGCGAGCGCTGCCAGCGCCTGCGCACCCGCTTCGCCCGGCACGAAATACGGTGAGACCAGATCCACCGACGTCCGGGGTTCGCCGAGCGCGACCGCCAGATCGGGGGCCAGGTAGCCCTCGGCGCGCGGCGAGCGCTCGAGGATCTTGGCCGGGTCATCGGCCATCACCCGACCCGGCACCCACTGCAGCGGCAGTGCGCCCTCGAGCAGGGCCCGCGCCATCGGCGTGCGCGCGAGCTCGCCCACATAGGCTGCGGTGGCGGGCGCCGAGCGGATCCGCGCGATATCCGCCTCGAAAGCGGCCTCGGTCAACGGCGCCCGCCCGCGCAGCACCGAATCGGCCGGGTAGGCCGAGGCGCTGTTCCAGTAGCTGTCGAACACCGTCGAGACCTCGCGCACCACGCTGCCCGCCACGAACACATCGAGATCGGCGAAGCTGGCCTGCTGCCCGGCGGCAAAATACTCATCGCCGATGTTGCGCCCGCCGACGATGCTCGCCTGGTTGTCGACGGTGAAAGACTTGTTGTGCATGCGCCGGTTCAGGCGCGAGAACTCGGTCAGGTAGCCGAGGGCGCGCAGATCGCGCTGCACGAACGGATTGAACAGTCGGACCTCGATCGACGGGTGGGCATCGAGCATCGCCAGCAGCGCGTCCATCCCGGCGGTGCTGTTGTCGTCGATCAGCAGCCGCACGCGCACGCCGCGCCCAGCGGCCCGCCGCACCGCATCGAGCACCAGCAGGCCGGTGGCATCCGGGTGCCAGATGTAGGTCTGGATGTCGATCGAACGGTCGGCCGCGTCGGCCAGCAGCACCCGCAGCGCGAAGGCCTCCCGACCCTCGGCGAGCGCCAGCACGCCAGCCAGGCCGGGTTGGCGGCGGACCTGCGGATCGATCGCCTTTCCGAGCCGGGTGTCGCCGGTCTCGGTCAACGACGACGAGGCCGCGCGCGCCGGCATCTCGGGCGGCGTCGCGCAGGCGGCGGCCAGCAGAGCCACCGTCAGCAGCAGAAACAAGCGTGAGCGCATCGTTCGCATGATCGACCGGGTGAGCGAAAGCGGGGATGCGCCGCAGTATCCCATGGCCTTCGGCCCTCTCATCGATCGGAACCGGACACGCGATCGGGACTCGGCCTGCATGGGAAACTGCCGAGGTTCCGGCTCTGGCCGGCCCTGGATCGATTTCCGCAGGCAGACCTCTTGCACCGGCCGCAGCCCCGTTTCGTCACCGCCCGCCGCCCGGCCACGCCCACCGGCGCGGCGGCGTCACGCCGTCGATGACCGCCGTCGGCGCCAGCGTGCTGCCGCCCGCCGAGCAGCGCAAGGTGGTGAGCGGTCTGCAGGTCGGCATCTTCGTCGCGGCGCTCGACTCCACGCTGGTCTCGGTCGCGCTGCTGTCGATCGCGCGCGACCTGGGCGGCGCCAGCCTGATCGCGTGGGTGGTGGCGGGCTACACGGTGGCCGCCACCGTGGCCACGCCGGTCTACGGCAGCCTGTCGGACATCCACGGGCGCCAGCGCATGATGACGATCGCGATCATCGTCTACATGCTGTCGTGCATCGGCTGCCTGTTCGCGCAGTCGATGACCCAGCTGCTGGTGCTGCGGGTATTTCAGGGGCTGGGCGGCGGCGGGCTGGTGGTGCTCGCGCAATCGACGATCGGCGATGTGGTGCCCCCGGTGGAGCGCGGCCGCTACCAGGCCTGGCTCTCGGGGACCTATGCGCTGGCCGCCCTCACCGGCCCGATCACCGGCGGCTACCTGACCGCCTGGTTCGGCTGGCGCTCGGTGTTCGCGGTCAGCCTGCCGCTGGCGCTGATTGCGCTGGTACTCACCCGGCGCATCCTGGGCGGGCTGCCGCGCCCGACCCGGGTGCACGCGCTCGATTACCCCAGCGTGCTGATCCTCGCCGTCGGACTGACCGGCCTGCTGATCGCGCTGACGCGCATCGGGCAGGGCGCGCGGCTCGCCGAGCCGGCGAGTCTCGCGCTGTTCGCCGGCGCCGCGCTGGCGCTGATCGTCTTTCTGCGCCGCCAGTTCCGGGTGGCCGGTCCGGTGATGGCGCCCGACCTGCTGACCAACCCGCGCGTGCTGTGGGGCAGCCTCGCCTCGGCGCTGGCCTTCTTCGCGCTGATCGGCGGCGCGGTGATGCTGCCGCTGGCGCTCCAGACCATCGCCCACGACACGCCCGACCAGGTGGCGCTGAAGATGCTGATGCATGCGCTGGCAGTGCCGTGCGGGGCCTTCTTCAGCGGCCGGATGATGCCGCGCGGAATGCGCTTTCGCCGCAACATGGTGGCCGGCGCGCTGCTCGGCGCGACCTGCGCCGGCGCGCTGGCGCTGCTGTCGTTCGAGTCGCCGATCCCGGTCGGACTGGCGATGCTGGGGCTCGGACTGGGCATCGGCATTTCGCTGCCGCCCGGCATCGTCGCCGTCCAGGTCGCGGTGGCGCCCACCCGCATCGGCGCGGCCACCGCCTTCCTGGGCCTGGCGCGCTCGCTGGGCAGCGCGATGGGCCTGGCGATCCTGACCTCGGTGCTGTTCTCGGCGCTGGGCACCGACGGCAGCGGCTCGGCGGCGCTGCTGGTGCGCCAGGCCGGCGCGGCCAGCGCGTCGCTGGTGACCGGCTTCTCGATGGTGTTCGCCTGCATGGCCGGCGCGCTCGCCCTCTCGGCGGCCGCGGCACTGCAACTGCCGCCCGGAGCGCCCCCTGCGCATTGAGATCGGCCCGCCGATCGCTTGACCGGCGGCCACCCCGGCGAGGACGATGTGGCCCACTTCATCCAGCTGCCGCGAGCGGCCGAGGAACTGAAGATTCCGTTCGTTGCCCCGGCGGCATGGCCGGCGCCGGAGTCCCGTGCGCCAGTCGACCGAATTCAACGGGCGTCGACCGGTCCGCACGCAGAAAGCCCCGCCCTCACGGCACGCCGATCTCGATCTCGATCGCGTATTTCGTGAGGTCGATGCCGGTCTGATTGACCCAGAGCACGAAAAAGCCGGCGCCGAGCGCTTGCGCGTCGACCGCCTCGAGCAGGTTGACCGAGCGATCGCTCGGGCCCAGGTGCTTCCAGGCGATCATGCGCTGCACATCGGTGCCCGCATCGAAGACCGGGCCGCGCTGCAGGGCGTAGAAGGCGACGAGATCGGGCGAGGCATAGTGCACCAGCCGCAGCGCCCGCAGCCGCTGGCCCGCGGGCACCTCGAATCGCACGAAATCGGTGTCCGGCCGGGAGACCTCGCCGTGCAGCACCAGCGTGCCGCTCCAGAGCGGCAGCGCGCTGGGCATCATCGCCATGCCGGCGGCCTCGAGCCATCCGCCCGCCGCGGGGTCGTCGATGACCGTGGCCACCGCGGGCGACGGGTTGCCCGCGGCATCGCGCTGGCGCGTCCAGACCCGGCGCACCGCGTTGCCCGCGAACGCAAGCGTGGTGCCCCGACCGGGATTCCAGGTCAGCTGCTCGTCGACCGAGTACTCCCAGGTGGCCATCGCCTCGAGCCCTTCGATGCGCAGGGTCGGCAGCATCGCCGCGCTCGCGGTACCGACCTGCGGCGCCATCGGCGCGGTGGTGTCCAGCGTGCAGGCGGTCATCACGATCGCCGAGGTGTTGCCGAACGCGTCGAACGACCGCGCCCAGATGGTCTTTCGGCCGTCGCCGGCGACCTCGAAGCCCTCGCCCTCGCCGCGGATCCAGGTGCGACCCCTGTCGAGCGAGTACTCCCAGCCCAGCCCGTCGAGCAGCGACGAGACAGACCATTTGCCGTTGAAGGTGAGACCGTCGGAGACGCTCACACCGGTGTCGCTGAAGCTGAGCACCGGGGCCGGAAGCACCACGGGAGCGGGCGTGCCACCGGCGGGCGCCGTTCCGGTGGTGCCGGTGTTGCTCGTCGCGGTTCCCGGGCTGCCGCCCCCACCGCCACCGCCGCCACAGGCGGCCAGCAGCACCATGCCCAGCATCGCGAGCAGCCGGCGCTGACCGCGAAAACGGGAAGGAAACGGGCGGCTCGGCGCGGCGATGGGCATCGGGAGACCTGCGGGTGCGGCACGCGCCCGCATCCGGCGCGTTCAACGATGGTTGGATACATAAATGACAATTCGATGAAAGCCCCCGAGCGGTACCGGACCTCGGTGAGGGCGTCTGAGATTCCTGTCCGCAGCCAAGCCGGGTAGTATCGGCCGGTTATTGCAACGCACAATTCCTATTGGCCACCATGAGCGCCCATCCTTCTCCACCCACCGGCGGCAGCCGCAAGCCGGTCACCCTCATCCAGCTGCAGGCCATGCGCGAGCGCGGCGAACGCATCGCGATGATGACCGCCTACGACAGCAGCTTCGCCGGCCTGCTCGATGCCGCCGGCATCGACGTGATCCTGGTTGGCGACTCGCTGGGCATGGTGGTGCAGGGGCACGACAGCACGCTGCCGGTCACGATCGAGCAGATGGCTTACCACACGGGCTGCGTGGCCCGCGGCGCGCGCAGCGCCTGGGTGGTGGGCGACCTGCCCTTCGGCAGCTACCACGAGTCGGTGGCGCAGGCGGTGGCCAGCGCCACCGCGCTGATGCGAGCCGGCGCGCGCATGGTCAAGCTCGAAGGCGGCGGCTGGACGGTGCCGCTGGTGCGGGCGCTGTGCGAACGCGGCATCCCGGTGTGCGGACACATCGGCCTCACGCCCCAGACGGTGCACGCGCTCGGCGGCTATCGCGTGCAGGGGCGCGACGAAGCGCGGGCCGCGCAATTGCGCGCCGACGCGCTGGCCCTGCAGGAGGCAGGCGCCACCCTGCTGGTGCTCGAAATGACGCCCTCGGCGCTCGCGCGCGAGGTCACCGAGAGCCTGCGCATTCCCACCATCGGCATCGGCGCGGGCATCCACACCAGCGGGCAGGTCCTGGTGCTGCACGATGCCATCGGCGCCAACCCCGGCCACGTACCGAAGTTCGTGCGCAACTTCATGCAGGGCCAGGCCGGCCTGGCAGACGCCCTGGCGGCCTACGTGACGGCGGTGAAGGACGGCTCGTTCCCGGTCGAGGGCGTGCACACCTACTGAGCGGGACGCGCGCTCAGCCCAGGAAGCCGCGGATCTGGCGCGTGACGAAGTCGGTTTCCGCCGATCCGGGCACCGCCCGCCAGGCCATGTGACCGCGCGCCGAATCGATCTCGGCGCAGCGCCCGTCGCGCACGCCGGCGGCGATCTGGCGGGCGCTCTCGACGCCCAGCAGACGGTCCTGCGTGCAGGGCAGCGAGAGCACCCGCGCGCGGACCTGCGCCAGCGCCTGCGAGAGGTTCCCGCCGAAAGGCACAGCCACGTCATGGCCGCTCGAGGCCTCGTAGCGGCGAATCAGGCTCCACGCGTCCCATTGCGCGAAGCGCTCGCCGGTGGCCTGGCTGTCGCGCTCGGCCGCCTCGCCCGCCGACTCCAGGAATTCGTCCGTCACGGTCCAGGCGTAGTAGTGGCGACCGGCCAGCCGCAGCCCGTCCAGCGGCGATTCCCGGTACGCACCGCCGCACCACCGCGGATCGAGCTCGATCATCTCGCGCATGCGGCGGGTGGCCTGGCGAAACACCTGTCCGACCCGCGCCGCCGGCACCTGCAGCACCGCCGCGCGCAAGGTGTGGGGGTGGTGGATCGCCCATTCGAGCGCCTGAAAGGCGCCCATCGACGCGCCGGCCACCGCCGCCACCGGCGTGTCGCCCAGGCCCAGACCGCGGCTGGCCATCGCCTGCGCCGCGCGGGCCATGTCGCGGATGCCATAGCGCGGGAAGGCGCTGCCCAGACCATCGCCCGGCTGGCTGGACAGGCCGGCACCGATCGAATCGGAACTGACCACGCAGTACCGGTCGGTGTCGAACGCCCGGCCGGGTCCGATGTAGCCCTCGACGCTCAGGCGGGTGTTGCTGGTGCCGGGCAGCACCATGATCAGATTGTCGCGGGCGGCGTTCAGGCGCCCGTACTGGATGTAGCCGATGCGCAATCGGTCGAGGACCTCACCGGACTCGAAACGGAAATCGCGCAGCTCGACGGTGGCTTCGCAGCCGGCGGGGCACGGGCCATCGCGCTCCGCGCCGATGCCAGCCGATTCGCGCTCGGCGCCGATGCCAGCCGATTCGCGCTCGGCGCTCATGCCGCCGCCCCCTCGGCCCGATCGATCACCGTCCGCACGTTTTCATGGAAGCGTCGCAGGTGCTGCTCGAAGCGGCCCAGGGTGAATCGCGCATTGGCGCCGCTGGCCAGCCCGAGCTGGATCTGCTCGGAAATGAACAGGTCCTCCGACCCGAACACCCCTTCGTCGATCAGCTTGAAGGTGCGCGCCCAGTGGGCGCGTTCCTTGTCGTTGCGCGGCTCGTGCGGCGTGAACAGGGTGTGCACGAACTGCATCTGGTCGGGTCCGATCGGGAACATCGCCATGTGACTGGTGGCGTCGGGGTGATAGATGAGCAGGCTGTTGGGGAAGATGGCATGGGTGAGCGTGGCGTGCTGGCGCACATCCCACTGCGCGGGCGACAGCGCCGCCGCTTCCGGCAGACGGTCGCGGGCCACCAGGATGCGGGTGTGCAGCCCCTCGCCTTCGCCGGTGGCGCGCGGATCGGGGAAGAAGGGCGAGATGGTCGACGAGTGCAGCCGGCGGATGTGATAGACCTCCTGGAAGGCATCCATCATCAGCTTCCAGTTGGCCGCGCCGCGGCGCGAATGCTGGCTGAAGAACCGGTGCGACCCCAGGCCCAGCACCGCCAGGTCATCGTCGATGCCGCCCAGAAAACCCGCCACATCGATGTCGCTGCCCTGCGGATCCATGATCGCCCAGATCAGGCCGTGCCGCACCTGCGCGGGCAGCCGGCGCAGCCCGTGTCCGTCCTTGTCCAGGGTCGGGAAGCCTTCGGCGCCGGGCACGCCGCGCAGGCGTCCGTCGAGATCGTAGTTCCAGGCGTGATACGGGCACGACAGGCTCGCCTTGCGGCACACCGACTCCTGCTCGGCGACCAGCCGCGCGCCGCGGTGGCGGCAGACATTGAGCAGGACATGGATCTCGCCCTGACGGTCGCGCACGATCAGCAGCGGCAACCCGAACAGTTCGCGCGCGATCAGGCTGCCCGGCTCGCGCAGTTGGTCCGCGTGTCCCAGGCACAGCGGCATGCGCCGGAAGATGGCGTCGAGCTCGCGCTGATGAAACGCCGGATCGCGGTAGACCGAGGCGTCGACCGACCCCTCGCGCGGATCCCAGTCGGCGCCCTCGGGCGCGCCCTGTTCGGCCAGCAGGCGGGCGAACAGCCGGTGCAGGGGCGGGTTCAGCGGCAGGTCGGCTGCCGCGGGATCGGGGATCCGGTTGGCACTGTTGACGGTCATCGGTCGCTTCCTCGAGAGGGGGCCAGGTCGTGCCTGGCCGACAGCACGCCGGCCGCCATCGCGAGCCAGCCCAGTATGAAAGCGGTACCACCCCAGGGCACCAGCGCGCGCAAGGCGTCAAATCCGAACAGCGCGCGGGCCAGGATGTTCAGGCTGAAGAGGACCACCCCGAGCACCATCAGCCAGCCCGACGCGATCAGCCAGCGCGAGCGGCCCAGCCGATCCAGACCCAGCCCCACGACCAGCAGGCCCAGCGCGTGGAACTGCTGCTGCGCCAGCGCCGTCTGGACCATGCCGCCACCGTTCAGGCCGGGCGCGTGGGCGACATACGCCGACAGGATCACGCCCAGCGCCGCGATGAGCGCGCCCAGCACGAGGAACAGACGCGCCGACCGGCTCATGGCGCCACCCCGCAAGCGTCGGGCACCGGCTCGTCAGGGCGCAACGCGCGCCTCCTGGCGGGCGCGCTCGACCAGCGCCTGCGCATCCTGGGCGAGCAGCAGCCGCTCGCGGACCCGTTCGTCGACCACCGCCTGCACGCGGGCGACATAGTCGGCCCGGCCGGCATAGCGCTCGGCGATCGAGGGCCGCGGATCCGCGGCCGCGAGCCGGGTCGCCGCGTCGGGCGCGAGCGGCAGGCAGCTGCCATCGCGATCGGCGATCTCGCCGGCGGGAAAGGGCGGCCGATAGACGTTCCACCCGGTGAAGGTGGCCAGCGGCACCGCGACATCGGGCAGCCGGATGCCGGCGACTTCATTGCCATCGGCATCGACCTGGCACACCAGCGTGCCGTAGGCCTGCTGCGCCGGGATCGGATCCACCCAGTCGCCCGGCGGGGTGACACGGTTGGTGAAGCGCACCTGGGCAACACCGGCCAGTTCGGGGAAACCGGTCTGGTCGGCCTCCACCAGCGTGTCGTCGGCGAGCGTGGGCACGCGGCTGTCCGGGGGCGGACGCCCGGTGGTGACCCACTCATCGAGCGCCACCAGCAAAGCCCGCAGCACCGGCATCGGGTTGTGCGGATTGCGCGGATTGACCGCCGGCCCGGGCTGCGCGGACGTGCCCACCCGCGCGCCGTGCTGGGTGCCGGCGATCAGGTAGACGCGCGAGTTCGCCGGCAGCGCCACATCGCGCCGGCCCGCCGGATCGGTGTGCAGGAGCGAGGCGCCCTTCTGCCAGTACTCCGTCGAAGTGTTGGTCTCCATCAGCAGCGGATCGGTCGCATCGCCGCGCAGCAGCGACCCCTCGCGACCGGTGAGCGGATCGGCGAGCCAGGCAGTCGAGAACGGGAACTCGTTCTCGGGAAACCCGTGATCCTCGTGCTGGGTGCGGGTGCGCCCGGGCTGCGCGAACGGGGCATTGAGAAACACGCGGCCCGCGCCGGCGGTGTGGCTGAGCACCCCGTCGAACACGCGCCGCCCCTGCTCGTCGCGATTGAAACCCTGGCCGATGTGGTCGCGCAGATAGCGGCCGGCCTGCGAAATGCCGATCGCCATCGCGTGGGTCATCGCCCGCCCGGTCAACGCCAGCGCCGCCGGATCGTGGCGCAGGTAACTCACCACATCGCGGGTCGCGGCAAACCCCAGCCCCTGCACGCGCGGACCGGTGGCCTCGTAGTGGAACTCATGGAGCCAGCCCGGCTGCGGGGTCATCGGTGCGCACAGGCGAATCGTGCGCGAATCGACGAACGCCCACTCGTGCGGCGCCAGGACACGCGGTTCGTCGGCCTGGCGGGCCCGCACCGTCAGCCGCGCCCGCGACTGTTCCAGACTGGCCGCCTCGTGCGACAGCGAGAACGACTCGAGCACGCCGCTGCGGGTCTCGGAGACGAACTCGTCACGCACCCGCTGCGTGATCGGGTGGCCGGCGCGGGTGGCGATCGGCGCGTCCAGCGCCAGGCCGCCTTTGGCGCGCGGCGCCCCCGGGTCCCAGCCCGACCAGACCAGCGTGTGGCCCAGGTGCAGGGGAAACGCGTTGCCCAGGTCCGCCGTCGTGCGCGGATCGTTCACCCCCGCGGGGCCGTCGGCCAGATTGCTGAACAGCAGCTTGCGGCCGCGGTTGTTGACCTCGTAGAGCAGCCGACCCGTGCCACGGGCCGGATCGGCCGGGCGCATCAGGTAGATGGCGGTGCGGTAGTCGACGCAGCCCCGGGCATTGCGCGGCGCCTCGTCGAGCAGCGCGATGCCGCGGTTGGCCGGATGCGCCGGGTCGACCTCGCCGCACGCAGTGCCGCTCAGGCGCTCCCAGGCGCCGGTCTGGCCGAACGCCACCCCGTCGGCCAGCGGCTCGATCGAGTCGATCTCGATGGACAGCAGCATCGCGGACCCGGCGCCCCCGCGCTCAGGCGGACTCGGGGGGCGGGAAGTTCAATTCGACCCCCACCCCGTCCGGATCGAACAGGAAGATCTGCGCCGCGCCGCTGCGCGGGATCACCTGCTCACGAAACGCCACCTGACGCGACTGCAGGCGCTCGCGCACCGCGGGCAGGTCGGTCGCGGCGAACGCGATGTGATCGAAACGGCCAGTGTCGGCAAAGTGCTTTTCGGTGCCACGCACCACGATGCCCTCGCGCGGCTTGCGCGGCCCCAGCAAGTGCACCGTGGCCACCCCACCCGAATACAGCCAGTAGCCCGGGAACCCCAGCGGCGGGCGCTCACCCACTTCCAGTCCCAGCACCTCGCAATAGAAGTCGCGGGTCCGCTCCAGGTCGGCGGGCTCGATCGTGTAGTGCTGCAGGACGCCCAGTGGCATGACGGTGACTCCTCAGACGAAGGTGAAATCGGCATCCGCGCCCAGCATCCAGGCGCCGACGGTTTCAAAATGCGACAGCCGCCCCTGCACCTGCTGGGTGACGGTGTGGATGTCGCGAAAGCGGCGCTCCAGCGGATGGGTATGGAAAATCGCGGTGGCGCCGGCCGCGTTGTAGACGACGTCGACCGCGGCGCGCGCCTGGTGGATCGAGTGGGTCGAGGCCATGCGCAGCGCCATGCGATGCTCGCGGGTGAAGCGGGCGCCGGGCTCGCTGATCGCTTGCCAGATCTCGCCCACGGTCTCCAGCAGCAGCGCGCGCGCCGCCCGCACGCCCACCTCGGCCTGAGCGAGGCCCGACTGCACCACTGCGTTGTCGCGCAGCGCGCCGCGCTGGCCACGCGGCACCTTGTCGCGCGCCAGTTCGATGAAGATGTCCAGCGCCGAACGGGCAACACCCAGTGCCACCCCGGCGAAGCCGACCTGATAGCAGGCATTGGCCGACAGCCGGTAGAGCGGACCGGGCTCGCGACACTCCTGCTCGAAGTCGCGGGTGATCGAGTGCGCGGCGGGCACGAAATGATTGGTCAGCGCGAACTGGTCGCTCGCCGTACCGCGCAGCCCGACCGTCTCCCAGACGTCGGTCCAGGTCACCGCACCGGCTGGCACCAGCATCGTGCGTTCGACCCGCCGGCCATCGGCATGGGTCAGCGGCTCGCCATCGGGCCGAACGACCGGGCAGTGCGCGCCAAGCCAGGTCGCATGACGGCCACCGGAGGCGAAGTTCCACTGGCCGGTGACGCGATAGCCACCCTCGACCTGCACCGCCCTGACCTTCGGACCGGGGCCCCAGGCCAGAACCGCCTGCGGGTCCTGCCCAAAGATCGTGTGCGCCGCGGGTGCATCCAGGTAGGCCGCGGCCATCGCGCAGCCGCCGGCCTGGCTCAGGCACCAGGCCACCGAGGCATCGGCCCGGGCAATCGATTCGACCACCTTGAAAAAAGTGAGCGGATCGCTCTCCAGCCCGCCCACCGAGCGCGGCAGCAGCATCCGGAACAGACGCGCTTCGTGCAGCTGATCAAGCAGCGCGGGGGGCAGTCGACGCTCGCGTTCGATCTGATCGGCGGCGGCGTGGATCGCCGGGTGAATGGCGATCGCCATCCCGGCCAGATCCAGGGCAGGTCCGAGGGCGAAGGCAGGCATCGGTGGCGCCGACTGGGGCGCCGCGGAGTCAGCCACCGCCGTCGACCGCGATGTTCTGCCCGTTCACATAGGCATTGAAATCCGACACCAGGAAAGCCACCACCGCCGCCACGTCTTCCGGACGGCTGACCCGGCCGAAGGGCGAGGACGCATCGAGCGTGCGGATGTCGGCGCTGCCGCGGGCCCGGGCCAGACGCCGGCCCATCTCGGTATCGGTCAGCGTGGGGCTGACCACATGGGTGCGAATGCCGTTGATGCGTTCTTCCTTGGCCAGGGTGAGGGCGAGGGCCTCCATCGCCGCCTTGGCCATCGAATAGGGTGCACCGCCGGCGGCAAACCGACGGGTCGCCACACTGGAGACCATCACGATGTCACCGCGCCCCAGTTCGCGCATCTGCGGGATCAGCAACTGGCACAGGTGAAACGAGCCCATCACATGCACCCCCAGCACCCGAAGCGGCTCGCCGGGGTCAGTGTCGACCACCTTCTGCCCGCGGCTGCTGATGCCGGCGTTGTTGACCAGGATGTGCACCGCGCCGAAATCGCGCAGCACATCAGCGGTCATGCGCTGCGCCTGCTCGCGGTCTTCGACCGCGGCGGCATAGGCGCGGGCCTGTCGTCCCAGCGCGGTGATGGCGGCGACGGTCTCCCGCGCGGCCGCCTCGTCGCGCCGGTAATTGATCGCCACATCGGCGCCGGCCTGCGCCAGCTGCAGGGCGATCGTGCGACCGATGCCGCGGCTCGCACCGGTGACCAGCGCGACCCGTCCCGCGAGCGAAATGTCGATGCTCATCGGACCCCTCAGGCCTTGGCCAGGCCGGCCTTGATCAGCAGCGGCTTGATGGTGTTGAAATACTGCTCGGCATAGGCACGGTACTCGGCCGGGTTCTTGCGCCAGGGCACCTGGATGAACCGGTCGAGCAGCGGCTGCAGGCCGGGGTCGTTGGTGGCCTCGGTGAAGGCCTCGTGGATCGCCTGGACGATGGCCGGCGGCAGATCCTTCGGGCCGACCAGCCCGTAGGGGCTGTGGGCGATCGCATTGATGCCGCGGTCCTTCAGGGTCGGCGCGTCGGGATACTTGGCGATGCGCTGCTCGGTGGCCATCGCGAGGATCCGGCACTGGCCGTTGTCGACGAAGGGCGCCCACTGCGCCGCGTCAGCCAGGAAATTGATGTGGCCGGCCAGCAGCGCCTGCATCCACTCCGCGCCGCCCTTGTAGGGCACATGGGTGAACTTCGCACCGGTGGCCTGATCGATCTCGATCATCATCAGATTGCCGCTGCCGCCCACCCCGCTGGTGCCGTAGGTGTATTTCTCGGGCTCGCGCTTGCCGGCGGCAATCAGGTCCTCGATGGTCTTCCAGGGCGCGTCGGCTCGCACCACGATGCCCATGGTGTAGGAGGACAGCCCGGTGATGTAGGTGAAATCGCGCAGCGGATGCCACGGCACCGGCTGATAGTGCGGATAGCGCAGGCTGTTGATGCTCATGCAGGCCAGCGCATGGCCGTCGGGGCGCGCCGACATCAGTTGCGCCGGCGCCAGCGTGCCGGCGGCGCCGGCCTTGACCTCGATCAGCACTGGCTGGCCGAGCAGGCGACTGACCTTCTCGCCCATGAAGCGCAGCTGGATGTCGGTGACCCCGCCGGCAGCGAACGGGTTGTAGATGGTGATCGGGCGCTCGGGCTTCCACTTGGGCTGCGCGCGCACAGCCGCGGGCGCGGCGACAGCGCCGGCAAGACCCAGCACCACGGCGCGGCGGTTGATTCGGGGGAAATGGCTGGACATGACGATGGCTCCTGAAGACGGGCGGGGCAAGGGCGGGGCAAGGTCGGACCAGTTTGTTGCCGAAGCGCAGCGCAGTCAAAGAAGATCGTTTCAGTCGGGGACTTTCCGCAGCAGGCGGGCGCGGCGCGGGCGAACCGGCACCGCACCCGATACCCGCAATGGCACGCTTCCTGCGTCAGACGGAGCACTCATGCCGACGCCCCCATGCCAGACCTGCAACGCCCAAACCGGTGCGATTTCGCGCACCGGCAAGGCACATCGCCCCGCGAACGGTGCGCAATCGACCGCCAGCCATCAACCGGCATGACCGCGCCCCGCCACCCGCCCCGCTTCGAGGCCCGGATTCACACCCTGCCGATGTCGGCCCCCGACGATGTGAGCGCGCTGGCGGCGCTCCTGGACACCGGCGCGGTGGACCCGCGCGAGGTGGTGGCGCTGATCGCGCAGACCGAGGGCGACGGTCATGCCCGGGGATTCTGCGCGCTCAGCCTGCGGCTGTTCTTCGCCAGACGCCTGAGCCTGGACGAACAGGCGGTGCGCGAACGGATACCGATGCTGATGATCGGGGGTACCGCGGGACTGATGTGCCCCCATGTGACGCTGTTCGTCCGCCGACCGGCCGGCGCAGTGCCAGGAGGCCCACCCCGCCTGGCGATCGGTGTGGCACGAACCCGCGACCTGCGACCCGAGGAGCTGGGCACGCTGGCGCAGACCCGGCTGGTCGCCGAAGCGGTGCGCGCGGCCATCGCCGATGCCGGCCTCGACGATCCCGACTCGGTGGCCTGCGTGCAGATGAAATGCCCGCAGTCGGCGCAATCGCCCGACAGCCCGGCCCGCAGCCGCGGCGCCAGTGCCCTGGGGGCAGCCCTCGCGCTGGGCGAAGTGACCGACGAGGCACTGACCGAGGCGGCGATCGGCCACGACACCGGGCTCTTCACCGAGCGCGGCTCGGCCTCGTCCGGCCAGGAACAGACGGCGGTACAGGTGGTGGTGCTGGGCAATGTCGCCGGCGCCCCGGGACCGTTTCGGGCCGGCCGCGGCGTGATGGCCCACGCTCTCGATCTGGCTGGCGCGCAGGCCGCTTTCCGCGACGCCGGACTGACCCTCCAGGACGGCATGGTCGTGCCCGCCGAGCGCAAGCGCGTGGCCGCCGTCTTCGTGAACGCCGGTGCCGACGCGCTGCCCGACTGCCTGGGTCGGCGTCACACACTGCACACCGATCTGCTGGCCGCCTACCCCGGTCACCTGGCCAAGGCGGTGGCGCATGCCACCGTGGCCGCCATCGCCCAGGACACCCTGCTGCTGGCCAGTGCCGGCGCCGAGCATCAGGGTCGCCCGGGCAGCAACCTGCTGAGCGTGGTGGCACGGCAACCCGATCCTTCTGTACCTGAAAGTCCGACATGACTGCCGATCTTGCGCTGATGTCCGCCCCCGACCTCGTCGCGCTGTTCCGCTCGGGCGACGCCTCGCCGGTCGAGGCGACCGAGGCGGTGCTGGCGCAGATCGCCGCCCTGAACCCGGTCCTCAATGCCTTTTGCTGGCTCGATGAGGAGAGCGCCCGGCAATCGGCGCGAGAGAGCGAGGCGCGCTGGCGACAGGGCAGCCCGCTCAGTGCCCTCGACGGCGTCAGCGCCACCGTCAAGGACCTGTCGGTCACCCGCGGCTGGCCGACCCGGCGGGCCAGCGCGGCGATTCCGGCGCAGGGGCCCTGGCTGGAGGACAGCCCCTCGGTGGCACGCCTGCGCGAGGCCGGCGCGGTGCTGCTGGGCAAGACCACCGTGCCCGAGTTCGGCGCCTCGCTGGTCACCGAATCGGCACTGTGCGGCGTGACCCGCAACCCGTGGAACCCGGCGATGACCCCCGGCGGCTCCAGCGGCGGCGCAGCCGCCTCGGTGGCGGCCGGCATGGGCACGCTGGCGCTGGCCTCGGATGCGGCCGGCTCGATTCGGGCACCGGCCGCGATGAGCGGCATCTTCGGACTGAAGACGACCCACGGCCGGGTGCCCGACTATCCGTCCTCCTACCTGGGCACGCTGGCGATCGTCGGCCCGATGACGCGCACGGTGACCGAGGCGGCGATGATGATGGACATCATTTCGCGCCCCGATCCGCGCGACTCCTACGCACTGGCGCCGCCAGGAAAAAGCTTCCTCGACGGGCTCGACCAGGGCGTGGCCGGGCTGCGCATCGCCTACAGCCCGACGCTGGGCTGGGCCGATGTCGATCCCGAGGTCGCCGCGCTGGTGGCCAACGGTGTCGATCTGCTGCGCTCCCTGGGCGCGCAGGTCACGGTGCTGGACAAGGTCTTCGAGGCGCCCGGCGCGACGCTGCGCAACCTGATGCTGCCCGGTCTGGCCAATGCCTTCCGGATCTTCGGCTTCACCGATGCCCAGAAGGCCCTGATGCTGCCGCGCCTGGTCGATTCGGCAGCCCAGGGCGCGGCGCTGCCGCTGCTCGATTACCTGGCTGCCCGCGAGGCCAGCGAGCAGCTCGGCGCGCGCATGCGCGACCTGCATGAGCGCTTCGACCTGCTGGTCACGCCGGTCACCTCACCGCCCTGCCACCCGGCCTCTTCCGGCGACCCGGTCGACCCGCGCTATCGGCATTTCACCGAGCTCGCGCCGTTCACCTCGCCCTTCAACCTGACCCGCCAGCCGGCCGCCTCGGTGCCGATCGGGCTCACCGCCGAGGGCATGCCGGTGGGCATGCAGTTGGTCGGTCCGCTGTATGGCGATGCGCTGGTGCTGCGGGCCGCCCGAGCGATCGAGCAGGCACGCCCCTTCGCCCGGCCCGACCTGACGGCGCTGCGGAACCCGACGCCAACCTCCCTCCCTTCCTGAAGGCGCCCGAATGCTCAGCCTGATCACCGGTCTGCACCCCGTCGGCAACCATCCCGCCGGCTGGCGCCATCCCAAGGCCTGGACCGACACGGTGATGAACCTGGAGCAGATGATCGACATCGCGAAGACGGCCGAACGCGGGCTGTTCGACATGCTGTTCATCTCCGACGGCAATGGCGTGGCCGGCCTCGAATGGCCCGAACTGTTCGAGGCCAATGCGCTGACCTTCAAGCCGGCTGTCTTCGAGCCGGTCACGGTGCTGTCGGCGATCGCGATGCACACGCAGCGGATCGGCCTGCTCGCCACCGCCACCACCACCTACGAGGAACCGTACACGCTGGCGCGCAAGTTCGCCTCGCTGGACCACATCAGCAAGGGCCGCGCCTGCTGGAACGTGGTCACCTCGTCGAACGCGGTCGACTCGCTGAACTTCGGCAAGGAAGAACACCTGGCGCGCTATGACCGCTACGAGCGTGCCGCGGAATTCGTCCAGGTCTGCAAGGGCCTGTGGGACTCCTGGGCCGACGACGCCTTCGTGCAGGACAAGGTCAGCGGCAAGTACTTCGACCTGAACCGGGTGCATGTCCTCGATCATCAGGGCAAGCACCTGAAGGTCAAGGGCCCGCTGAACGCGGCACGCCCGCCGCAGGGCTACCCGGTGCTGTTCAGCGCCGGCCAGTCCGAGCAGGGGCGTGAACTGGCGGCGGCCACCTCCGATTGCGTGTTCGCCGCCACCCCCACCCAGCGGCAGGCGATCGACTTCTACAACGACATGAAGGGCCGACTGGCCCGGCATGGCCGCCAACCGCAGGACCTGCGCATCATGCCCGGCTGCGTCGTCTATGTCGGCCGCACCGAAGCCGAGGCGCAGGAGGACTTCGAGGAACAGCAGGCGCTGATCGACCCGGCGGTCGGGCTGCGGCATCTGTCGCACTACTGCGACATGGACCTCACCGGCCATGCGCTGGACGCCCCCTTCCCCGAACTGACAGCCGATGGCGTGGGCGGGTCGAGCCGGCGCTACGCGATCGCCGGCCTGGCCCGCGCCGAGGGCCTCACGCTGCGCCAGACCTACGAACGCATGCTGCCCTCGTTCGGGCATGTCGTGCTCAAGGGCAGCGGCGCCCAGGTCGCCGATGTGATCGAAGACTGGTATCGCAGCGGCGCCTGCGACGGATTCAATGTGCACGTGGGCTATCAGCCCGCGGGCCTGCGCAACTTCGTCGACTTCGTGATCCCGGAACTGCAGCGGCGCGGCATCTTCCGCACCGCTTACCCCGGCAGCACGCTGCGCGATGTGATCGGCCTGAGCCGCCCGGCGAATCCGTTCTTTGCATCGGCCTGAGCGAAGGGCCAGGGCGCGGTGACGGCCGGCGGAACGGGGGGCGCGTCGACTGACCCGCGCGTCGACTGACCCGCGCGTCGACTGACCCGCGCGTTGCCTGACCCGCGCGTTGCCTGACCCGCGCGTTGCCTGACCCGCGCGTTGCCTGACCCGCGCGTTGCCTGACCCGCCCGACGCCGGATCAGCCCGGCGTCGCCAGCGCCTGCGCCCGCGTGGCCCACGCCCGGTTGAGCGGACTGGCGGGCTTGCAGGACAGGCGTTCGGCCACGAAGGCATCGGCCAACGGCCGGTCGCCCAGGCGGATCGCGGCCTCGGTCAGCGTCCAGGAGAACAGATCGCGCTGCGCATGACTGCCGCCAAAGCGGTTGGCCTTGGCACGCAAGGGCAGCAGCCGGTCGATGGCCAGGGCATAGTCCCCGCGACCGAAAGCGACCAGGCCCTCGCAGGCCGGCACGCCGATCTCGCGGCTCATCAGCGCATTGGTGCCGGTACCCGCGGCCGCCCGCCGGACGGTATCGAGCTGGCGGGCCTGCGCCGGGCGATCGCCGGCGCCGACGAAGGCCAGCATCGCATTCACATCGTTGAAGGCGTAATACGCGTCGTCGAGGCGAGTCGCCCATCGCTCGGACAAGCCGTTCCAGCGCTCGCCGACCGGGCACCCCAGCAGCGACAGCCGCCACAGCAGCGACGAGCCGTCGAGCAGTTCCAGCGCCTGGCCGAAGCCGCCCGCGGCAATGTTCTCGTCGAACAGGCGCAGGGCTGAGTCGGCATCGCCGCCGTCCAGATGAAACAGCGCCTTGTGCCACCAGAGGTGAAAAGCGAACAGGCTGTTGGGCGCCCAGCCGTCGGCGGTGTCGGCCAGAAAAGCGGCGCCCTCGGTGGCGCGCCCCTGCATTTCCATGACATGCGCGACCGCGTGCACTGCCCAGCCGTCCTGCGGATTGCGCTCGACCGCCGCGCGGCCGCGAGACTCGGCCTGCGCGTAGTCGCCCGCCTCTTCCAGCCCGAAGGCGTACATGCCCTCGACGAAACCATGGCCGTGAACGTCCGCGTGCCAATGCGGCAGCACGCGGGCGACCCGGTCGCGCAACAGGTGCGAGGAACCCAGAAAGAAATCACCGACATGCGCGAACTGCAGCGCCGGCAGGTCCCGGGGATAGGCGATCGAGACCCGCCCCCAGTGCTCGGTGGCGCGCTCCCAGTCGCCATCGAGCCAGGCCCGCACGGCGGCCACGTGCCCGCGCTCACGCGCATTGCCCTGCGACAGCAAGGCCTCGGCGGCCTGCACGCTGCGCACCAGCTCCGGCTCGAAAGCCTTGTCGGTCGCGGTGGCCAGCATGCCGGCGCGAAACGCGTGCGCCATCAGGAAGTCAGGGTGATCCGCCAGGATCTGGTCGACCGCGGCCAGCGGATCGGCCTGGTAGGCGTGCAGCAACCCGAACGCCCTGTCGAGCGCGTCGATCGCCGGCTGATGCGTGAACGACACCGGGTTGCCGTGCTGATCGACGCTGCTCATGGTTCGCTCTCTTGGGTAGGGTCCGCCCCGGGGTGGAAGCGGCGAGACGCATGCTGCCATGAGGCGGGAGGGGTGTCACGGGAGAGGTAATCCCCCCGAAACCAACACCCGCGCCGATCACCCCCCCCTTTCCGCCCTTTCATCGCCCTGCCTCCCGCCCGCCCGCGGCGCGCGCCTAGACTGACCCGATCAGCCGACGCTCGCCCGCGCGCCGCTCGCCACCGCACGCCCGGGCCGACCCGCTGACCAAGCCAATCACCACCCGACTGGAAAAAGCATGAGCAGCAATCTCGTCAACAACCTGGGCGGCACCGCCGGCTTCGGTGAGGCATTCCTGCCCAGGAACGACGACGGCTCGACCGCGCTGATCGACATCCGGTCGGTCTTTCCGCAGGGGCTGAACTTTTTCGGGGTGGTGTGGACCAGCGTCTACATCAACAACAACGGCAACATCACCTTCGCGGCAAGCACCGGGACCTTCACCCCGACGCAGATCACCGGCACGACCTCCAACCCGATCATTGCGCCGTTCTGGGGCGATGTGGACACGCGCGGCACGGCCGGTGGCATCACCCCCGGCGGCACGTCCACCGGCACCAACCTGATGTGGTACGACCTCGATTCGGCGACGGGCACGTTCACCGTCACCTGGGACGACGTCGGCTACTACAACAGCGCGTCCGACAAGCTCAACGCCTTCCAGCTGCAGCTGATCAAGGTCGGCGAATCCGACTTCGACATCGTCTTTCGCTACGAGGACGTCAACTGGACCACCGGCTCGGCCAGCGGCGGCACCGGCGGCCTGGGCGGCACGGTGGCGCGCGCCGGCTATTCGTCGGGCGACGGGCTCAACTATTTCGAACTGCCGCAATCGGGCAACCAGGCGGGCATCCTGGCGCTCGAAAACAGCAGCAACGTCGGGGAGACCGGCAAGTGGGTGTTCGGCGTGCGCAGCGGCACGCCGATCATCGCGATCTCGATCGTCGACATCGCCCAGGTCGAGGGCAATGGCCCCGGTACCTCGGTAATGACCTTCGATGTGATCCTGTCGGCGCCGGTCAGCCAGGTCGTCAAGGTCGACTACTACACCCAGATCGGCACCGCGGGGGCGGGCGACTTCAACGCGGTCGGCGGCACGGTGGTGTTCGCCGCCGGCCAGACCCGGCAGACGATCTCGGTCGACATCATCGGCGACTCGGTGACCGAGGCCGACGAGACCTTCAGCGTCGTGTTGACCAATCCGGTCAACGCGGTGGTGAGCGACAACCTCGCGGTGGGCACGATCGTGAACGACGACGGCCTGGTGATCAGCGATGTCACGGTGGTCGAAGGCAGCGGAACCGGGACCACCACCGCGGTTTTCACCGTGCGCCTGCTCAAGGCCTCGACTTCCCGGGTGACGGTGAATTTCGAGACCCAGGCGGGCACCGCGGACGCCGATGTCGATTTCACCAGCAGCAGTGGCTCGGTAAGCTTCGCGCCAGGCGAGACCAGCCAGAGCGTCTCGGTGAACGTGACGCGCGACGCGCTGACCGAAGCCAGCGAGACCTTCCGCGTGCTGCTCTCCGGTGCGGTAGGCACGGTCATCGCCGACGACACCGGCGTGGGCACCATCACCAATGACGACGGTTTCGCGGTCAACGATGTGGCGCAGTTCGAGGGCAGCGGCTCGGGCACCACCGCCTTCGTGTTCAACGTCAGCCTGCTGTCGCCCCTGAGCTCGGCAGCCACGGTGAACTATCAGGTCACGGGCCTGAGCGCCGCCTCGGGCAGCGACTTCCAGCCGCTGAGCGGCACGCTGAGCTTCGCGGCGGGAGAGGTCCTCAAGCAGGTCACCGTGCTGGTGAACAAGGACTCCCAGGCCGAGAGCGACGAAACCTTCCTGCTGGTGCTCTCGGACGCCACCGGCGCCGCGCTGGCCGATGACAGCGGCACCGGCACCATCCGCAACGACGACACCCTGTCGGTTGCCGACACCTTCGTGGTCGAAGGCGACGCCGGCACCGCCAACCTGGTGTTTACCGTCACGCTGTCCACCGCCTCGGCCGGCAGCGTCACGGTGGACTACGCGACGGTGGCCGGCACCGCCACCGAGGGCGTTGACTACACCGGCGTGTCGGGCACGCTCACCTTCGCGCCCGGCGAAACCACCCGGACAGTGACCGTGCCGGTCATCGGCGATGTGCTGCCCGAGGCCAGCGAGACGGTGACGCTGCAACTGAGCAACGCGGTCGGTACCGGGATCGCCAACGGCACCAGCGCGGGCGTAATCCGCAACGACGACGGCCTGAGCGTGACGAGCCCGGCCACCGTGGACGAGGGCAACACCGGCACGAAGACCGTCACCTTCACGGTGAACCTGAGCACCGCGGCCGCTGAGCCGATCCAGGTCGACTACGCCACCGCCGACGGCACCGCCACTGCCGGGTCCGACTACATCGGCACTGCCGGCACCCTCACCTTCGCGATCGGCGAGACCAGCAAGACGGTTGCCGTCACGATCAAGGGCGACACGGCCTTCGAGCCCAACGAGACGTTTCGTCTGGTGCTGTCCAATCCGGTCGGCACCGAACTCACGAACGAGAGCGGCAGCGTCACCATCCGCAACGACGACACGCAACCGCCGCCCTCGCTGTACGTGTCCGATGTGTTCCAGTCGGAAGGCACCGGTACGGGCAACAGCACCCTGCACTTCCTGGTGACGCTGGCCCGCCCGACCACCGGCGGGGTCACGGTGAACTACGCGACGAGCGGGGTCACCGCCACCCCGGCCGTCGACTTCATCATGCGCAGCGGAACCCTGTATTTCGCCGAAGGAGAGACGACCAAGGAAGTGCTCGTGCCGGTCATGCGCGATGCGCTGGCCGAGCCCAACGAAACGCTCCGGCTGGTCCTGTCCAATCTGCAGGGCCTGGCCCGGACAGGCAACACCACCGGCGTGGGGACCATCCTGAATGACGATGTGGCGCTGTCGGTGAACGACCTGACGCTGCAGGAAGGCGATTCGGGCGCCGCAAACGCGACCTTCACCGTAAGCCTGAACACCGCCTCTCCGCTGCCGGTGGAGGTGAGCTACAGCACCGCCAGCCAGAGCGCGATGGCGATCGATGACTTTTCGGCGATCACCGGCACGCTCGTCTTCGCGCCGGGCGAGACGGTGAAGTCGCTGATCGTGCCGGTGACGGGCGATTCGAACTACGAAGCCAGCGAGGCCTTTCAGCTGGTCCTGTCCAGCCCGCTCAATGCCACGCTGGAGCGCAGCGCGGGCACCGCGACGGTGATCAACGACGACGCGCCGCCCGCCCTGTCGGTGGGCGATGTGAGCATCAGCGAGGGCGAAGCCGGCAGCCGGCTGGTCACCTTCACCGTGACGCTGAGCTTTGCCTCGCCGGTGACCACCACGGTGGATTACGTCACCGTCGATGGCACGGCCGGCGCGCCGGGCGACTACACCCGCGTGAGCGGAACCCTGAGCTTTCAGCCGGGCGAAACCACCCGCCAGGTGCAGGTGCCGGTCACCGGCGATCGATTGCACGAAGCCTCCGAAACCTTCCAGCTGCGCCTGTCGAACCCGGTGTCGGCCACCCTCGGGCGGGACACGGGCACCGCCACCCTGGTCAATGACGATGCCGCGCCCGCTCCGGTCATCACCGGGATCACCGACGACACCGGCGCGAGCGCCACCGATGGCGTCACCAACGACACCACGCCGACGCTGCTGTTCACCGCGGTGACCGGCCAGACCCTGCGCGTCTACGACGGCGACACCCTGCTCGGCACCGCCGGGGAGGACACGCCCGGCCAGTACCGGTTCACCTCGGCCGCCCTGGCGGACGGCCTGCACACCTTCCGCGCCACGGTCACCGATGGGGCCGGCCTCACCAGCGCGTTCAGCACGCCCCGCCCTCTCACGCTCGATCTGACCGCACCCGCGGTGCGCCAGATCACTCCGGGCGACGAGGCCGTCGCGGTTCCGGTCACGAGTCAGATCGGACTGGCCTTCAGCGAGCCAATCCAGCGCGGCACCGGAACGATCCAGCTGCTGACCGCCGCCGGTGCGGTGGTCGAGTCCTTCGACGCGGCCACCAGCCCCCGGCTGACGGTGTCCGGCGACACCCTCACCATCGACCCCACCGCGACGCTGGACAACCTGACCGGCTACCGGGTGGAACTGGGCACGGGCAGCGTCAGCGACCTGGCCGGCAACGCCAGTGCCGGCGCGGTTGCCGGCCGCTTCACCACCGCTGCCAGCCAGGCGGACGATTACCAGTCCGTCGCCGCGACCACCGGCCAGGTGTCGGTCGGTGGCAGCGCATCCGGGACCATCGAGATCAACGGCGATCGCGACTGGTTCGCGATCCCGCTGATCGCGGGCCAGCCCTACCTGTTCCGGCTGAATGCGGCGTCGGTCAATGGCCTGTCGGACCCCTATCTGTCGATCCTGAGTGCGGGCGGCAACCTGCTCAGCGCCAACGACGATGCCCCGGCGAGCCTGAACTCGCTGCTGCCCTACACCGCGGCCGTCACCGGCACCCACTACCTGGAGGCGCGCGGCTTCTCCGGCAGCGCCGGCGCCTACACGCTGTCGGCTCAGATCGCCGGGGTCACCGACACCACCGCCCCCACGGTGGTGAGTTTCAGCCCCGCCGACGAGGCCACCGCGGTCGCGGTGAACAGCAGCGTGGTGGTGACCTTCAGCGAGGCCATCCAGCGCGGCTTCGGCATGGTGCATCTGAAGACAGCCGCCGGCGCGATCGTCGAGAGTTTCGATGCCGCCACCAGCACCCGGCTGACGGTTTCGGGCAGCACGCTGACCGTCGATCCCAGCGCCGACCTGAGCAGTGCCGCCGGCTACCAGGTGAGCTTCGCGACCGGCACCGTCCGGGACCTGGCAGGCAACGCATTTGCCGGCACCAATCGCTTCAACTTCACCACCGCGGGCGACACCACCGCCCCGACGGTGATCCGCTTCAGCCCGGCCGATCAGGCCGGCGCGGTCGCGGTGGGCAGCAACCTCGTGCTCACCTTCGACGAACCGATCCAGCGCGGGACCGGCGTCCTCCTGCTCAAGGACGCGACGGGCGCGGTGATCGAATCCTTCGACGCCGCCACCAGCGACCGGCTGACGGTGTCGGGCGCCACGCTGACCCTGGACCCGGGCGCGAACCTGTCCGTGTCCACCGGTTACCAGGTAGTCATCGCAGCGGGCAACGTCCGCGACCTGGCGGGCAACGCCCATGCCGGCACCACCGACTATCGGTTCACCACCGCAGCGAACAGCACCGACGACTATTCGGCTGCCGCTGGAACCACCGGCAGCCTCACCGCAGGCGGCAGCGTCAACGGCGCCATCGAGACCAACGGCGACCGCGACTGGTTCGCGATGACGCTGGCCACCGGCCAGTCGTACGCGTTTCGCCTGAACGCGGTGGGTGGCACCGGCCTGAACGATCCCTTCCTGTCGCTCTACGACGCCGGCGGCAACCTGCTCGGTGCCAACGACGACACGCCGGGCAGCCGCAACTCGCTGCTCAGCTTCGCGCCGGGCAGCGCAGGCACCTACTACCTGGAGGCCAGCGGTTACGAGAGCAGCACCGGCAACTACACGCTGAGCGCACAGGCCAACGCGATCACCGACACCACCGCGCCCACGGTGTTCAGCTTCAGCCCGGCCGACGGCGCCAGCGGGGTCGCGATCAGCAGCAACCTGGTGATCTCCTTCAGCGAAACCATCGCGCGCGGCACCGGCACGATCAACCTGACGAACGGGGCGGGCACGGTGATCGAGTCCTTCGATGCCGCCACCAGCACCCGGCTGTCGGTGCTGGGCAGCACGCTCACCGTCGACCCGGCGACCCTTCTCGCCAACGGCACCACTTACCGGCTGGCCTTCGCGGCAGGCACTGTCCGCGACCTGGCCGGCAACGCTTATGCCAGCGCCGACAGCTACGACTTCACCACGGCGCTCGACACCGTCGCGCCGACCGTGGTGAGCTTCAGCCCGGCCGACCAGGCCGGCGCGGTGGCGGTGGGCAGCAACATCACCCTCACCTTCAGCGAGCCGATCCAGCGCGGTGAAGGAACGGTGCTCCTGAAGACGGCAGCGGGAACGGTGATCGAGTCCTTCGACGCCGCCAGCAGTGCCCGGCTCGCGCTGTCGGGCAGCACGCTCACCGTCGACCCGACGGCCCCGCTGGGCAACGCCAGCGGCTATCGGGTGGAGTTCTCGGCGGGCAACATCCGCGACCTTGCGGGCAATGCCTTTGCGGGCACCACCCGCTATCAGTTCACCACCGTGGCAGCCGCCAGCGGCGATGATTTCGCGGCCACCAGCGCCACCGCCGGGCGGACGACGGTGGGCTCGAGCACCAGCGGCCTGATCGAGACCAGCGGCGACCGCGACTGGTTCGCCGTCACCCTGAACGTCGGCGAGACCTATGCCCTGCGGCTGAACGGGGCGGCCGGCGGCGGGCTGTCCGATCCGCTGCTCACGCTCTACAACAGCAGCGGCGCGGTCGTCGGATCCAATGACGACATCGACCCGGGCAACCCGAATTCGCTGATCACCTACTCCCCCAGCATCGGCGGGACCCACTACCTCGAGGCCCGCCACTACGGCACCGGCCTGGGCGCCTACACGCTGAGCGCCGACCCGGTGACGGCGCCGGCGCCAGGCAGTTTCTCCATCACCGTGAACTACAGCGGCCATGCGGGCTACCAGCACTTCTTCGAGGAGGCCGCACAGCGCTGGGCGCAGGTCATCACCGGCGATCTGCCGGACGTGGCCTCGTCTCGCGGCCTGATCGACGACCTGATGATCGACGCCAGCGTGACCACCCTCGACGGCGTCGGTCAGGTGCTCGCGCAGGCGAGCGCCACCGCGGTGCGCAGCGGCGGACTGCCCTATCTGGGCTTGATGCGCTTCGATGTGGCCGACATCGCCGCGATGGTGAGCAACGGGACCTTCGCCAGCGCGGTGCTCCACGAGATGGGCCATGTGCTGGGTCTGACACCCTTCTTCTGGCAGCAGCGCGGGCTGGTGTCGGGCGCCAACCCGTCGTCCTACACCGGCGCGAACGCGGTGGCGGCCTACGATTCGCTCACCCCCGCGACGCCGACCTCGGTGCCGCTGGAGACCAACGGCGGCGCCGGCATCGCCGGTTCGCACTGGCTGGAGTCGGTGTTCGATCGGGAACTGATGACCGGGTATGCCGAATCGGCAGCACCGATGCCCCTGAGCATCATCACGGTGGGCGCGCTGGCCGACCTCGGCTACCAGGTGAACTACGCGGCAGCTGACGCGTTCACCCTTTGATCTGACCAGAGAATCGACACACCATGGCAAACGCTCAAATCGCCGGGAACCTGTCCGGCCTGGTGACCGAGGACACCGCGTTGCGCGCGATCGGGGAAGTGTTCGTCGCCAGCGGCAGCGCCGGCGCCCCCTTCATCGCCGGCACCGTCGAGGGTCTCTACGGCACGCTGACCCTGGCCAGCACCGGGGTGTGGCGCTACGACCTGATCAACGCCCTGGCGTCGGTCCAGGCCATGCCCCTGGGCGCATCGTTCCATGACACCTTCACCGTCAGCGCAGACGGCGGTCTTGTGCAGGGGCTGATCGATGTCGTGGTGCGCGGCACCAACGACCCGGCCGCGATCGACGGCGACCTGTCGATGAGCCTGAATGCCTCGGCGGCCAACGGCCTCGACGGCCGGATCAGCGTCCAGGACACCGACACCGGGGAGAAGGGCCTGCAGGCGGTGACCGGCCTGCCGGGGCGCGCCGGGGCACTCACCCTCACCGAAGACGGCGCGTGGCACTACGAACTCTTCAACGGCCGGCGCACCGAGATCATCGACCAGAACAAGACGGTGAACGAGGCGTTCCAGGTCTACGCCCTGGACGGCACGGCAGCCACCCTCACCGTGCGGGTCAGCCCCTTCGCCGTGGCGCAGGACACCACCGCGCCCACCGTCACCGCCTTCAGTCCGGCCGACGGTGCCACCGACGTGGCGCGCGAGAGCAACATCGTGCTCACCTTCAGCGAGCCGATCCAGCGCGGCGCCGGCACCATCGTGATCCGCGAGGCCAGCGGCGCAGCCTTCGCCTCATACGACGCCGCCACCAGCGGCAACCTCTCGATCGCGGGCAACACCCTCACCCTGGATCCGTCGGGCAACCTGCGCTATGGCAAGTCCTACAGCGTCGAATTCGCGATCGGATCGATCAAGGACCTGTCGGGCAACGACTACACCGGCACCCCGATCCACGACTTCACCACGCTGGCCGATCCGGACAACCAGACCTACGTGGGCGGCGCGGGCAATGACAGCCGCCGCGGCGGCGCCGGCGACGACACCCTGAGCGGGGGCGCAGGCGACGACTCGCTCACCGGCGGCGCGGGCGACGATCGCCTGGACGGGGGCAGCGGCCTGGACGAGGCGCGCTACACCTCGGCACGATCGGCCAACACCCTGGTGCGCCTGGCCAACGACGACATCCAGGTCAGCGGACCCGAAGGGGTGGACACGCTGCACGACATCGAGCGCGCGGTGTTCGGCACCACGGCGGTGGGCTTCGACATCGCCGGCACCGGCGGCCAGGCGTATCGGCTCTATCAGGCCGCTTTCGACCGGGTGCCCGACGAGGGCGGGGTGGGTTTCTGGATGTACTCCATCGACCGCGGGCTCAGCCTGGTCGATGCGGCGGCCAACTTCATGACCAGCACCGAGTTCACCAGCCTGTACGGCGCGAACCCGACCAACGAGCAGTTCATGACACGGCTGTACGCCAATGTGATGGACCGGGCGCCGGACAGCGGCTATTACTTCTGGCTCGACGCGCTCTACGGTCGCGGCGAGTTCGACGGTGCGGTTTTCTCGCGACCCTTCGTGCTGGCACAATTCTCGGAGTCGCCCGAGAACCAGGCCAATGTGATCGGCGCGATCACCAATGGCTTCCAGTACGAACCCTACCTGCCGCCGATGTGATCCGCCGCGATCGCGCCGGGGGCCCTGCGCGAGACACCCACCATGCCCAACGCCCCCCGGACCCGCCACGACGCCTCACACGACGGCACTCCCTTCGTTCCCGACCCGCAGGCGGTCACTGCGATGCGCAGTTCGCGACCGGCCAGCTGGGGCCCGGTGCGCGCCTATGACTGGATCACCCATCACCAGGCCAATCGCCCGCACAAGGAAGCGGTTCGCGAGCTCGCCAGCGGGCGCCGCTTTTCTTATGCCGACCTCGATGGCCGCATCGATGCGCTGACCGCCTACCTGGCGTCGATCGGCGTGGGCCGCGGCGACCGCGTCGCCCTGCTCGCGCACAACGGGGTGGAGTACTTCGATCTGCAGTTCGCCTGCGCGCGGATCGGCTCGATCGCGGTGCTGCTGAACTGGCGGCTGACGGTGCCCGAGCTCGAATACATCCTGAACGACAGTTCGCCCCGGCTGCTCATCCATGACGTGGCGTTCGCCGAGGCGGCGCAGGAGCTGCAGCGCCGGTGCGCCATCGCGAGCCTGCTGTGCATCGACACCAGCGCCGGGAGCGGGCCGGCCACCAATCCCTACGAGGCGACCCTCGCCGCGTTCGCGGGCCAGGCCGCCCCCCGCGCGGAACTGACCCATGATGACGTGAGCACCATCATGTACACCTCGGGCACCACCGGTCACCCGAAGGGCGCGATGATCACCCACGGGATGAACTTCTGGAACTGCACGAACCTGGGCATTCCGTCGGGCGTCGGCCTGGACACGGTGCACCTGTCGGTGCTGCCGCTGTTCCACACCGGCGGGCTGAACTGCTACTCGAACCCGGTGCTGCACGCCGGGGGCACGGTGGTGATCATGCGCACCTTCGACCCGGGCCGGGCGCTGGAGGTGATTGGCGACCCGGCGCACGGCATCACCCATTTCTTTGCGGTGCCGGCCCCCTACCAGTTCATGATGCAGCACCCCGATTTCGTCACCACCGACCTGTCGCGGCTGCGCAGCGCGGGCGTGGGCGGCGCCCCCTGCGCGCTGACGATCCTGCAGACCTGGGCGGCCCGCGGCGTGCTGCTGATGCAGGGCTTCGGCATGACCGAGACCAGCCCCGCCTGCATCTTCCTGGACCCGGCCGATGCGATCCGCAAGCTCGGCTCGACCGGCAAGGTGCTGATGCACACCGAGATGCGGATCGTCAACGACGATGGCGGCGACTGCGGCCCGAACGAGATCGGCGAACTCTGGGTGGCCGGCCCGAACATCACGCCGGGCTACTGGAACCGCCCGGACGCGACCGCGGCGAGCTTCGAAGGCCGCTGGCTCAAGACCGGCGACGCGGCTCGCGCCGACGAGGAAGGCTTCGTCTTCATCGTCGACCGCTGGAAGGACATGTACATCTCGGGCGGCGAGAACGTCTACCCGGCCGAGGTCGAGAACGTGCTCTACCAGCTGCCCCAGGTGGCGGAAGCCGCGGTCATCGGCATACCGAACGAGAAATGGGGCGAGGTCGGGCTGGCGGTGCTGGTGCTCAAACCCGGCCAGACCCTGGACAAGTCGACGGTGGTGGGCCATTGCGGCGAGCGCCTGGCCCGCTTCAAGGTGCCCAACGACATCGCGATCATCGAGGCGCTGCCGCGCAACGCCACCGGCAAGGTGTTGAAGCGCGAGCTGCGGCTCCAGTTCGTGGGCAGCGGCGCGCCGGCGATCAGCTGAACATCGTCCGGCGCCAGCCGGACGATGACGCTCGCCAGCCTCACGGCCTGGGCAGGATCACCTTGTCGATCACATGGATCACGCCGTTGCTGGCGAGCGTGTCGGTGGCGATGATGTTCGCCAGACGCGCCCGCTGATCGGCAATGGCCAGGGCGGCGCTCACGCTGAGCGTTTCGCCCTGCACAGTCGCGATGGCGGTGGCCAGGGGCACTTCGGCCTTGAGCACCGTACCCGACACCACGTGATAGGTCAGCACCTGGGTCAGCAGGGGCTTGTTCGCCAGCAGCTGGGCCTTGGTGACGCCCAGCTCGGCCAGCAGGCTGACGAAGGCGGCGTCGGTGGGCGCGAACACGGTGAACGGACCGGGACCACTCAGGGTGGCGGCCAGATCGGCAGCGACCACCGCCTCGACCAGCACGGTGAACTGCGCCGGGTTGCCGGCAGCCAGGGCCTGCGCCGTCTGCACGATGTTCTTGTCCGCCGGCAGCAGCACCTTGTCGACGGCGTGGATGACGCCGTTGCTCGCACCCACGTCGGTGACGATGATCTTCGACTTCCGGTTGCGGCCGTCATTGACGACCAGATCCGCACCGGCTGCGTCGACTTTGAAGATGCCGCCCGCCAGCGGCGTGATCTTCCTGCCCAGGGGCACATCGGCCTTCAGCACCTTGCTGCCCAGCACGTGATAGCGCAGCACGGCGTTGAGCAGCGCGGTGTTGGCCAGCAGCTGGGACTTGGTGACGCCCAGCTCGACGAGCAGCGCGGCGAACGCATCGTTGGTGGGCGCGAAAACCGTCAGCGCACCGGGGGCGGACAGCGCGGTGGCAATCGCCGGGTCAGCGGCGGTGACCGCTTCGACGAGGATGCTGAAGCGCGGATCGCCCTTGGCCGTGTCGACGATGTTCAGAGGGGCGTGGTGTTCGTCGCCGCAGGCGGTCAGCAGCATACCGCTGCACAGGGTGGCCACGAGTCCGAGGCGCTTGAGCCAGTTGATCATGGTGAGGGTCTCCAACAAGAAAAGGGGTGGATGAATCGGCGCCGCCGGGCGCTGACACGCCCGATCGACGACCGGACAGATCCATTTTGAACTGATCAGTTCTTGTTGTAAACCTTTAAGTCACAAAAAGATTCTTACGTTTATTTTTCGACTTTTTAGTCATTTTGGGTGCTGACGCTGCCCCGCCTTGCCGATGATCCGATCAGCAGGCGCCCCGGCGGCGGGTCCAAACCCGTCACCCCGCGGCCGCGTAGCCGCCGTCGATGCTGATGTAGACCCCGGTGGTGTAAGACGACCGCTCCGAGGCGGCGAAGACCACGGTGTTGGCGATCTCCTCCGAGCTCGCCGGGCGGTTGAAGGCCATCCCTTCGTAGAGCTCGGCGTAGCGGTTCTCGTCACCGAACTGCGAGGCGGCGCGCTGCTTGAAGAGCTTGACCAGCCGCTCGGTCGCGACCGGTCCGGGACTCACGCCGAGCACGCGGATGCCGTCCTTGGGCGAGGCGCCGCCGAGCGTGCGCGTGAACGCCATCAGACCGGCGTTCGCGGTCGAGCCCGCGATGTAGGAGGCGGTCAGCCGCTCGCCCGCTGCGCCCAGCACATTGACGATCACGCCATGGCCCTGCGCCTTCATGTTCCGGTACACCGCGCGGCACAGGTTGATGTAGCCGAACACCTTCAGATCCCAGGCAGTGCGCCAGGTGTCCTCATCGACCGCCAGCAGGTCGCCGCCCGGGATCGCGCCGGCGTTGTTCACCAGGATGTCGAGCGAACCGGCCCACTGCGCCAGCGATTCGGCAGCGCCGCGCTGCGACAGGTCGACCGCCTTGAAAGTCACGCTCGCGCCGGTGGCCGCGCGAATCTCGTCGGCCGCCGATTGCAGCGATGCGGCGTCGCGCGAGGCGATCATGACCACGCAGCCTTCCTCGGCGAAGAGCTGGGCGCAGGCCTTGCCAATGCCTTTGGAGCCGCCGGTGACCAGCACGCGCTTGCCCTTGAGTTTCAGATCCATCGGTTGCCTCTGTGGGTTGGGGTGACGATCGTGGTTGTTCCCGACCGACGCCCGTACAAGGCGTCGGCCGCGGTGTTCAGGCGCCGGCTGCTTCGCCCAGGCGGGGGTAGTCCAGGTAACCCTGCTCGCCACTGGTGTAGAACGTCGCCCGGTTGTACGGCGTCAGTTCCGCGTTCTGACGCAGGCGCTCCGGCAGGTCGGGATTGGAGATGAACAGACGGCCGAAGGCGATCGCGTCCGCATGACCCGCCGCGAGCATCGCGTTGGCGCTGTCGCCGCGGAAGTTGCCGGCGGCGATCAGCACACCGCGCCACAGCGGCCGAAAGAGCTGCGCGGCCGAGGGCACGTTCTGGTGGTCGACCTCGCCCTGCCCGGCGCCGCTGGCGCGCGGCTCGATCAGGTGCAGATAGGCCAGACCGAGCTTGTCGAGCTCGCCGATCAGGTGGCTGTAGAGCGGCATCGGCTCGGCTTCGCCGCTGTCGTTGGCCCGGCCATAGGGAGACAGTCGAATGCCGACCCGCTGCGGGCCGCAGACTTGCGTCACCGCGTGCACGACTTCGAGCATCAGCCGGCACCGGCCCTCGATCGAGCCGCCATAGGCATCGGTGCGCTGATTGCTGCGCGACTGCAGGAACTGTTCGAGCAGATAGCCGTTGGCGCCGTGGATCTCGACCCCGTCGAAGCCGGCATCGAGTGCGTTGCGCGCCGCCTGCGCATAGCTGTTCACCAGCCCGGCGATCTCGGCGGTCTCGAGCGCGCGCGGCGTGTCCTTGCCGACCGCGGCGATCGCCGAGGGCGCGACCGGCGCGGCGCCCCCGGGTTGCATGGACACCGGCGACAGCCGACCCACATGCCAGAGCTGCAGAAAGATCGAGCCGCCCCTGGCGTGCACCGCGTCGGTGGTGAATCGCCAGCCCGCGACCTGCGCGGCGGTGTAGCTGCCGGGCGTGCTGGGCGCCATGCTGGCGCCCACGCCCACCTGCGAGGCCTCGGCGATGATCAGGCCACCGGCGCTCGCGCGCTGGGCGTAGTAACGGGCCATCAGCTCATTGGCGCATTCGCCCGGTCGGGTTGCGCGCATGCGGGTGAGGGGCGCCATCACGACGCGGTGCTGCAGCGCGCAGGCGCCGATGGTGAGCGGCGTGAACAGGTTCGGAACGGTCATGGGATTTCTCTGGAAAAGGATGTTGTTCGGGAGACGGCAGTCGACGGCAGCGTATCGGGGATTCGGGCAGGGTTCAGGTGGAGCCGGCGCGGGCCTCACGGCCACCCGCCGGCGGCGACGGCTTGTCGCCCGGCGCCGGCCGGACAGGCTGCGGGTTGCTCCCGACCTTCATCCGCCAGACCACCAGGATCAGCAGCAGGTAGATGATGGTCGAGGCGAAGCTGATCTCGGCGGCGGCCAGGGTGAATGTCTGCTGGTCGATCATCCGGCTGATCATGGCAGATTGCTGACTGGCGGCCAGCCCCACCGAACCCAGGCTGCCTTGCGCCTGCAGCAGGGCAAGGCTGTCGGCCGAAAGCTGTTCCACCAGGTGCACCCGGTGCATGGTGGCCCGACCTTCCCACAGGCTCACGCAGGCGGTTGCACCCACCGCGCCCGCCAGCAGGCGCACAAAACTGGCCAGCCCGACCGCGCCCGGCGTTCGCCCCGCATTCAGGCCCTGGTACATCGTGGCCTGCAGCGGGATGAAGAAAAACGAGCTCGACGCCCCTTGCACGAACGAGGCGAGCATGACCGTGGCCATTTCGGTCTGGGGCGTGAAGCCGGACCGTATCCAGAAGGCGAGCGCATACGAACCCAGCCCCAGCGCGATGAATACCCGGGCGTCGTAGCGGTGCAGATGGCGACCGACCCAGGGCGTGAGCAGGATCGAGAGAATGCCCACCGGCGCCACCGTCGCGCCCGAGAGCATGGCGGTGTATCCCATGTGCTGCTGCAGCCAGAGCGGCATCAGCACCGAATTGGCCATGAACAGACTGAACCCCAAGGCCAGCACGATCGTGCCCAGGGCGTAGTTGTGGTTGATGAACAGACGCAGATCGATGACCGGGTGTTCGTCGGTCAGCTCCCAGGCAATGAACAGGGTGAACGCGACGACGGTGGAGATGGCCAGGGCGACGATTTCCCAGGCATCGAACCAGTCGAGCTCGCGGCCCAGCCCGATCATCATCTGCAAGGAGCCGACCCAGACGGCCAGCAGGGCAAGACCGACGAAATCAACCCGCACGCGCCGGGGTGCGATCTCGCGGTGCCGGTAGATCGCCCAGATCAGGGCGGCCACCGCAAGGCCGATGGGCGCGTTGATGAAGAACACCCAGCGCCACGACAGGTTGTCGGTCAGCCAGCCGCCCATCACCGGACCGATGACCGGCGCGACCATGACGGTGACCGACGAGGCCGCCAGTGCGGTGCCGGCCTTGAAGGTGGGATAGCTGCCGAGCAGCAGGGTCTGCGAGAGCGGAATGATCGGCCCGACGCACAGGCCCTGCACCACACGCATGGCAATCAGCACCTCGATCGTCGGCGCGAGCCCGCACAGAAAGGACGAGGTGACGAACATCAGCAGCAGCGTGACCAGCAGCCGGACCTGCCCGAAGCGCTGCGACAACCAGCCCGCCAGCGGCACCGCAATCGCGTTGGCGGCACCGAAGGCAGTCACCACCCAGGTGCTTTGCGCCGGGCTGACGCCCAAGTCGCCGGCGATGGCAGGAATCGACACGCCCGCGAGAGCGGTGTCGAGAATGGTCATGAAGGAGGCGGTGGACAGCCCGATCGTGCCGAGAACCAGCTGGCTGCCGGTGAGGGGGGGAGGCGAACTCTCGAGATTGCGCATGGTTCCGGGTCTGGCCCCATTCTGGGCTGACCGGTACTCGGCGTACAGACGGCGCGGGCATGGACCTGTTCGGAAAACACCGTTCGCGTCAGGCGCTCACCCGGCTGCCCACGTCGCCCAGACCGATCCGGGCAGGCGTGGCGGGTCCCCAAGTCGTGATCGCCGCGCAGCGGCACGTCACTTCGGCGAGTCGTCGCCCTTGAAGTGCCGCTGCGCGCGGTGCAGCAGGAACCACACGCACAGCGCGACCGGCACCACCGCGAGTCCGGTCGCCAGCTCGGCCTTGACGGGCGCACCGGCCTTCTCGATGGCCTTGAAGACGTAGCCGATCAGACCGATGGCGTAGTAGGAAATCGCGGCCACCGACAGGCCCTCGACGGTCTGCTGCAGCCGCAGTTGCAGGGCCGCGCGTTCGTTGAGGGCGTTGAGCAGCGCCTGATTCTGGCGCTCGCGATCGATCTCGACCCGGGTGCCGAGCAACGCGCTGGCGCGCGCAATCCGCGCGGACACCGATTCCAGCCGTCCCTTGATGGCCTCGCAATAGTGCATGGCCGGCTCGAAGCGTCGCTGCAGGAACTGACTCGGTGTCTGCAGCCGATCGAGGCGGGATTCGCGCAGGTCGCTCAGGTTATGGCCCACCAGCCGGTGATACGCGCGACTGGAATCGAGCCGGTAGGCGCTGTAGGTCGACAACTGCTCGATGTCGGCCGAGAGCCGGGTGATGTTGTGCAGCATCTCGGGCTCTTCGCTGTTGGGCGCGAGGTCCAGGCGCGCCACCAGGCCGGCGAGATCGGGTTCGATGGCGCGCAGCGCCTGATCGAGTTCGCGTGCCTCCGGAAAGGCGAGCATCGCCATCATCCGGTAGACCTCGATGTCGATGATCCGCTGCACGGTGCGACCGAGCTGAGCCGGTTCGCTGTCGCGCTCGATCACCAGAAAGCGCCCGAAGCCGGCGTCGTCGAGCCTGAAGGTGGCGTAGAGACTGACCGCCTGATCGCTGATGTGCGCGCCGACCAGCGTGCCCAAGCCCTTGCCGGCCTCGATGCCGAAGGCCGCTTGCGCGCGACCGACTTCGGCGGCCGGCTCCGCGCCGGCCAGCACCGCCACGCGAATGCCGGCGATCATCGGGTTGGGGTCGAGCGCCAGCCACTGAGCCAGCAGACGGTCCGCCGCATTGGCGGCAAACGGATCAAGCGCCGAACAGTCGGGGGCGTAGGCGGTGTATTCGTGAAACTCGCCGTGCCATTCCCATCGAATCCGCAAGGACCCGACGGAAGCGGTGAACTGGCCTTTGCCGGTCACCGGCGGCTCGATGCCATTGGCACTGCACCAGTCGAGCAGGGGCTGCGGGTACTGGAGTGTCTGGAGCGAATGCATGACCGCCGCATGCGCGACGGCCTGCGGCACGGCGACGGACAGCCGCGACCGGGTATGAACTTCGTCGTGCAACTCGCTGTGGAGCGGGTGGGTATTGACCATCGCCTGCGGATCCGATGAGTGGGGGTCGAAGGCGCGATGATCGCCCACCTTGGGCATGCCGGCCACCGGGGAGTTGCCGGCGTGTTCAGCCGCCGGGGCTGTCGGTCATGATGTAGCCCATCAGGTCGCCCACGTTGCGCTGCAGGTCGCGCACGATGTCCTTCACGACATCCCCGATGGAGATCACGCCCACGACCTGGCCTTCGCTC
This sequence comes from uncultured beta proteobacterium, assembly GCA_903934295.1. Lineage (GTDB taxonomy): Bacteria > Pseudomonadota > Gammaproteobacteria > Burkholderiales > Burkholderiaceae_E > Quisquiliibacterium. Next base: position 44,800 of record CAIZNI010000071.1, on the reverse strand, counting down.
ATCACCGGCAGATGGCGAAAACCGCGGGCGGCCATCAGGCTCATGCAGGCTTCCAGCAGATCCTCCGGCTTGACTGTCACCGGGTTGCGCGTCATCACCTGGCTGACCATCGTTGCCTTCGCATCGAGCCCCGGCAGCAGCACCTTGATGGCGCAGTCGCCCTGGGTCACGATGCCCACCAGCACGCCGTCGTCGATGACGAGCACCGAGCGGACACGGTTGTCGCGCATCTGCTGCAGAACCGTGACGACCATGTCGCTGGAACGAACCTGGATCAGGGCGCCGCTTTTCTGGGCCAGCGCGCTCTTGACAGTGCTAGTACTCATCGATTTCCTCTCGTGGAAAGGCAGGTGGGGACGGCAAAAGTGTGCACGAATCTGCCGATTCGCGCAGATTGGCGTCGGGAATCTGGGGAGACGCACGCCAGGCATCCTGCGAGGCCGCCAATGCTGACATTCGCAGGGGCCCTGCCCAGGCCGATCCCGCCCCCGTAAGGGATCGCCCTTTACGGCCCGACGGGGTACTTCACTGCCAATCAGGGCGTGGCCAAGGTGACTGACCTGCCGTGAGTGCCGATTGCTGCACTGGCCCGGCGATCCTGACTGGCCAAAAAGGCCATCGGGGCTGGCCCATTGGATGATGGCCACGATCGAAGCCAGTTTATTCACGGCGGTGAGCCGGCGCCGGCGCACCGTGTTCAACTGCCGATCAGCTCCACCTGCGCAAGGCGCGCGGCCTTGGCATCGAAGGTGAGCAGGGGCGCCTGGGCAGCCGCAGCGCACAAACCGGCGTGCAGGCAATCCGCAAACTCGGCGCGCCCCGTCCGGTAGAGATTGAGCGCGCGTTCCAGTGCAGGCTCGAACTGAATGTCGATTTCCTGCGTTTCCAGCAAGGCGCTGAACACGGCGAGAATGGCCGGCTTTTCCAGCCCATAACGCGAGCGCAGGACCCACTCGAGCTCCAGCAGAACGGTGCTCGGCACGAAGAACGGATTGCCCTGCAGACGGCCCGACTCGAACAGCGCCCGCGCCTGCGCCGTCTGGACCGGGTCGTCGGCTACCAGCCAACGCACCAGCACATTCGTGTCCAGGCCCGCCATCACCCGCGTCCGATATTCATGTCATCGATCGGCACCTTGCGCTGGTTGACCACAGGGGTCAGCAGGCCTTGGAGTTCGAAGATCGAGCGCGACTTTGCGCGCATCACCGTCGTGCCATCGTCGAGTCGAGTGAAGACGACGCGTTCGCCCGCGGTCAGACCCATGGCTTTGCGAACCTCGGCCGGAATGGTGATCTGTCCCTTGCTGGTGAGGGTCGCTTCAGGCATGTTGATTCCTTACATGAGCGTAAATTGTAAGCCGACTGAAATCGCGCCACAAGGGCATCCGCGGGCGGGTACGTGCCCCGCCGGTACTGCGGCTCGCTGAACCGCCGCAGCGCCTGCTCGGCGTCGTCAATCTCCGCCGCATCAAGATGGCCGCACGCAGTCCCTTCAGCGAAAGCCCCGGTAGTGCGCCACATTGCCCAGGGACTCGCGCGCGCTCACCAGCGTGTTTTCGATCGCATCCGGATTCGCGAAGCCCAGACTCATCCCCGAGACCAGGCACTGATCCGCCGGAATGCCCAGGTGCTCGAACACCGGCTTCTGATAGGGAATCCAGGCGGCCTGCGCGCAGGTGTCCAGCCCGAAGCCCTTGGCCGCCAGCATGATCGTCTGCAGGTACATGCCCGCATCGGCCCAGCTGCCGCGCCCCAGGTAGGCGTCGGTGGTCACGAACAGGCCGACCGGCGCATCGAAGAACCGGAAGTTGCGCGCGCTCTGCCGGGCACTGCCTTCGCGGTCGCCCTTGGGCACGCCCACCAGGCTGTAGAGCGACCAGCCCACCTCGCGACGCCGGTCGCGGTGCTCGTCCTTCCAGGTGGTCGGGTAATAGTCGTAGTCCTCGTAGCGACCGCCACCGCCGGCGCGCACCAGCGCGAGAACATCATCGGTGATCGCCTGCTTGACCGCACCGGCGCAGACATACACATGCCAGGGCTGGGTATTGGTGCCGCTCGGGGAGCGCTGGGCGATCTGCAGGATCTGGTCGATGGTTTCTCTGGGCACCGGGTCCGGCCGGAAGGCTCGGATCGAGCGGCGGTTCCGTATGGCATCCAAAACGTTCATCGCATCTCTCATGAAGGGGGCGGGGAAAATCCGACTGCCGGACTATATCGGCAGCCGGGGCCCCCGCGGTATTGCCGCGCGATCGGGCGAGTCGCCTTGATGGGCGGCGGATCCTGGCCTCATGCACCTGAATCTACTATCCGCCGGTATTGCCCCATGGCAGACTGGTCAGCAAACCTCCGGGGAGCAGGGCTTCATGCACACCATCATCGAGCGGATCGCTGGCATTGGCGCTTGGCACATGCCCATGACGGGGGAACAGGTCACCCTGTCTGACAACGCCTGCCGCCTTCTGGGCGTTGAAGGCGCGCCACCGAACACGCTGGACGGCCTTGTCGCGCTGTGCGACCCCGAGGACCGGCACCTGCTGCGCAATGCCTGCGAACAGGCCCGGAACGGTCTCGACGGGGGGCGCTTCGAGGTCGAGGTGCGCATGCAGGTCGCCGGCCGTGCGGTCTGGTTCCGCCATCGTGCGGACACCGATCCCGACCGGCAGGAGGGCCCTGCCCTCATCTGCGTCCTGCAGGATGTGTCCCGGGAGAAGCAGGCCATTCAGGCCGCCACCGAGCACCTGGAGTTGCTGATACAGACGGAGAGGGACCGGCTCAAGGCCACCTCATCTGACGGCCTCGTGGGGGTGTGGGACTGGTATGTGCCTCAAAACGTGCTCGTCTGGGACGAGGTGATGTACCAGTTCCACGGACTGCAGCCAGGAGACTTCGATGGCGCCTTCGAGGCCTGGACCAGCGCAGTACATCCCGATGATCGGGCCGGTGCCGAGGCGGCCATTCAGGCGGCCCTGCGCGGTGAGCGCGAGTACGAGTACCTGTTCCGGGTGGTCTGGCCGAGCGATGGTTCGACCCACTTCATCAAGGCCGGGTCCCACACGACCTATGACGAGCATGGCCAGGCGGTGCGCATGATCGGCATCAACGTCGACGTGACCGATCAGATCGCCCACGAGGAGGCGCTCAGGGAGGCCACTCGCATCGCCGTCGAAGCCAACCTGGCCAAGTCCGATTTCCTCGCCAGGATGAGCCACGAGATCCGCACCCCCATGAACACGGTGATCGGCCTGTCGGCGATGGGCATCGAATTACCGAACATGCCGCGAAGGGCGGCCGATTACATGACCCGGATCCACCAGTCGTCGATGGCCTTGATGCGCATCCTCGACACCATCCTCGACCTCTCGAAGATCGAGGCCCGGCAGATGGAACTGGACCCCCAGGCGTTCGAGCTCGAGCCGCTGATCGAGGCCAGCACCGACCTGTTTGCGCTGATCGCCTCCCAGAAGGGCCTGCAGATCGTGATCGACATCGATCAGGCGTTGCCCAGGGTCCTGGTGGGGGATGCCCACCGGCTGAGCCAGATCCTCAACAACCTGCTGGGCAATGCGATCAAGTTCACCGCGTCGGGCCATGTCTGCCTGAGCGTGCATCGGCGGCCCCCAGGCGACGACCGCGAAGCCCGCGGCGTCGCGCTGCGATTCGCGGTGCGGGACACGGGCATCGGCATCGCCCCCGAGAACATCGACGGGCTGTTCCGGCCCTTTTCGCAAGCCGACGAGTCGATCTCGCGGCGCTATGGCGGCAGCGGCCTGGGCCTGGTCATCAGCCAGCGTCTGTGCGAGTTGATGGGCGGCCGCATCCAGGTCGTCAGCCAGCCCGGCGCAGGCAGCACCTTCAGCTTCGATCTGGAACTGCCGATCGCCGGGGAGCGATCGGCGGCGCTCGATCGGTCGCGGCTGCTCTACCACCGGGTGCTGGTGGTCGACGACCTGGCCGAGGAGCGCCAGATGATCGTGGATGTGCTCGAACACTGGCAGGTCGATGCCGTGCAGGCCGGGGGAGGGCGCGAGGCCATCGATCTGATCTCGCGGTCGCGTGGCGAAGCCGGCAAGCCCTTCGACCTTGTGCTGCTCGACTGGGACATGCCGGAGGTGGATGGACTCGACGTGGCGCGCTGGATCCAGCAGTCCGCCGCCCAGGGTGACCTGCCCCGCGCGCCGGCCATCATCATGGTTTCGGCGTTCGACCGTGAACAGCTGCGCCGCAAGGCGGGCGACCTCAAGCTCGACGAACTGCTGCAAAAGCCCATCACCGCATCCCGGCACCTGGACATCCTCTGCGGATCGCACGGATCAAGCTCCCCGCAGATCTCCGAGCCGACATCACAAACGCTGCGCCGGCGTGCCACCCCCATCGCAGGCGCGCACGTGCTGCTGGTGGAGGACACCGAAAACAGCCAGATGGTCGCAACCTACATGCTGGAGCGCATGGGCCTGCGCGTGACAGTGGCCGACAACGGCCTCAAGGCCCTGGCGGTGCTTCAAGACACGGCTGTCGACATCATCCTGATGGATGTGCACATGCCGGTGATGGACGGGCTGCAGGCCACGCGGCTGATCCGCGAGCGCCGGGAACTGGCCGAGGTTCCGGTACTGGCCATGACGGCGGCCGCTCTGCCGAAAGACCAGGAGGACTGTGCGGCAGCGGGCATGGCGGCAGTCATCACCAAGCCCGTCGATCCCACCGCCTTGCTGGATGCGCTGCTGCGCTGGGTGAAGCCGCGTGTGCCCGCATCCCTGCCCTCCACCCGCGTCGCGCCCGCTGCACCCGATCCCGAAGACGCCGCAGCGGCATCCCTGGGCAATGGTTTTCCCGAGATTGCCGGCATCGACCGGCAAGACGCAGCCCAGCGCCTCCTGGGCAACGCGACCCTCTTCAACGGCTTGCTGGTCGCGGCGAGCACGGGCCTCCCCATCAAGATGGATGCCGCCCGGTCTGCGGTGCTGCGCGGCGACCACGCCGGGGCGGCGAGCCAGGTCCACGCGCTGCGCGGGAGCCTGTACAACCTGGGCGCCCGCGACGCGGGAGCGCTCGCGGCGCTGGCCGAATCCACCCTGAGAAGCCCCGACCCGACCATACCCGACCTGGGCGCACTCGGGGAGGCGGTCACCGCATTGACCGCCGCCATTCGCCGAGCCCTGTCCAGCCAGACCCTCGCCGCGCCTCGCGACACCCAGGCCGCGGCCAGCGACATCACAACGCCTGCAACACCTGCGGCACCCGACACGGCCGCCCTGCAAGCGCTGCTCGCGCTGCTCGAGGTGCACGACGTGAAGGCACTGGAGTGCTGGCGCGACCTCCAGCCGGCGATCGAGGCACGCGCGGGCGCCGGCTTGCGCGAGCCCCTGCTCGCTGCGATGGCGGCGCTGGACTTCACCGAGGCCGCACGCTTGCTGCGGCAATTGAACGGGGCAACATGACCGAAGACGCCGACACTGCAACCCATATCCTCATTGTCGATGACGATCCGTCCATGCTGCTGTTGATGGCTCACCTGCTCGAGCCGCTCGGCGCCATCCACGTGACGACTCGCAGCAACCAGGCGCTGGAACTGGCCGAGGCGATTCGGCCTGACGTGATCCTGCTCGACATCGAAATGCCCGATACCGACGGCTTCGAGGTGTGCCGGCAGATCAAGGCCCATGCAGACCTGGTCGACACGCCGCTGCTGTTCATCACCCTCCACACCGACGCGCCGATCGAGGCCCGCGCGCTGACCGCAGGGGCGATAGACGTCATCCACAAGCCGGTCGACCCCGACATTGTCCGGGCGCGGGTGAGGAACTACATTACCCTCAAGCGGCAGGGTGATCGGCTGCGTCGACTGGTCACAGTGGACGGCTTGACGGGCGTGTCCAACCGGCGCGCCTTCGACATCGCGCTGGAACGTGAATGGTCGCGCAGCGGGCGCGGCGTCGGTCCGCTCGCGCTGATGATCTGCGACATCGACCACTTCAAGGGTTACAACGATGCCCTCGGCCATGTCGCGGGTGACGACCGCCTGCGGCGCGTGGCCCTCGAACTGGCTCGCCATCTGCGTCGATTGCCAGACCTGACGGCGCGCTACGGCGGCGAGGAGTTCGTGCTGCTGCTGCCAGAGTGCGGCAGCGCGGATGCCCTTCGGATCGGCGAGGGTGTGCTGCGCGGCGTGTCTGCGTTGGGCATCGAGCACCCGACTTCGGCGACGGCGCCCCACGTGACCGTCAGCATCGGCCTGGCGATGAGGCATCCATCCCATCGAAGCCCGCAAGACCTCATCCAGGCTGCCGACGAGGCGCTGTACCGAGCCAAGCGCGCGGGACGCAACCGGCTGGAGACGGCAGACGACAGACGACAGTAGCGGCCGAACGCCTGTTCCGACTGCGCAGGCACGCGCGGCCTTCGTTGCCAACACAGGAAGGACACCCACTTCGGAGGACTAGTTGGTGAGGGCTCGAATGGGTTTCGAATCGTCAGTTGTCCTTCGATGACCTGGCCGCTTCGCATGTCTTGCGGGCCAGGCGTCTTGCAGCCGAGTCAATCGCACGACCATTTGACAGGTCATGGCGCGAACATGGCCTGCAGGGTTTTCAAGGTCGCCGCCAGCGTCACCGGCCGCAGGGCACCCATTCGCTTGACCAGACGCGCACGATCGAGAGTTCTAACCTGGTCCAGCAGGATCAGGCCTTGCTTCCCCTGGAAGGTGAGCGCGATCCGGAAGCGCGCTGGCCGCGATCCCGTCGCCATCGGCGCCACCATGACGGTGCGCAAGTGCGCGTTCATGTCGTCGGGCGAAATCACGACGCAAGGCCGCGTCTTTTGAATCTCGCCGCCAACCGTCGGATCCAGTTGGGCCAGCCAGATATCGCCCGTCTTCATCACCAGACCAGATCGCTGTCGCCATCGTTGGCGAACGCCGGCCAGACCGGCGCGTCATCGCGCTGGTCTGCAATCCGGCGCGCGTCGTCAGCCCAGCCTTCTCTCGGATTGCGGCGGACCGCACGAATCTCGATCACGCCGTCGCGCACTTGCAGATCGGCAGTGCCCTCCAGTCCCACCTGGGCCAGAATGGGCTTCGGAATCAGGACGCCCTGCGAGTTGCCCATCTTGCGGATTGCAACTTCCATGATCATCCTCCCGGATCGCAATGGAAGCACAACGGTAGCACGGTGGGGAATGATGTCCCGCTGCCAAGTCGAATTCGGGCCCGATCATGGCGGTATTGAAGCGTGCCCAAGGTGGCGAGGCGGGTACGACACCGATCCGGAAAGAAAGAATCATAGAACAGTCATTAACGCTGACAATGTCTTATCTATGATTAATTTTATAGATAAAATAAATTCATAGATCAGACATTAATCACTACAATGACCGATCTATGAGAATCTCCAAATGCCTAAGAAACTGACCCCCGTCGAGGCAGTACCGACACTGCTGCAGGAGCGCCTGACCTTGTGGGGCCGATGCATTCGCGCCCAGCGGCTGTCGCAGCGGATCACTTCGCCCGATCTCGCGCAGCGCATGAACATCTCGCGGGCGACGCTGCAGCGCCTCGAACGCGGGGACCCCGGCGCATCGGCCGCCAACTACCTGCGCGCGTTCTTCGTGCTGGGGCTCCTGGACGATCTCGCGCCCTCCCCGCCAGAGACGCTCTGGACCGAGCCCGGGGTGCGTCGTGTGGTGCACGCCCGCCGCCGCGCGGTGGACGACGATGATTTCTGAGCGGTTCTACGTCTATCTGCAACGCCCCGACTCGGGCGAGTGGGTCACCGTCGGGCGGTACCAGGGGGCGACCGGTGCCGACGGCTCGACCTCGGGCGAATTCCGCTATGCGCCGAGCTATGTCGCGGCCGGCCACACCTGGTCCATCGACCCGGTCAGCCTGCCCTTCCATCCGGACAGGCGCTGGAACGCGCCCCGATATCGCGGGCTCCACGACGCGCTGCGCGATGCCTGCCCGGATTCATGGGGGCAGACGGTGCTGCAAAGGGAACACGGGCTGCCCGCCGGCACACCGCCGGTGCGCTACCTCATGCTCGCAGGCAACGACGAGCGCTGGGGAGCGCTTGCGGTCGGCACCTCGAAGACGCCTTCGGTTGCCGCCCTGCGCAAGCCGAGGCTCACCCAACTGGACGCGCTGTCGAGAGAGCTGCGCGCGATGGCCGAAGGACGGCCCGCCATCGTTGGCACGTTGCGCAAGCGGCTCATCCACACGTCGAGTCTGGGCGGCGCCCGGCCCAAGACCACCATTCGCGACGACGAAGGGCGGGCATGGCTGGTGAAGCCCCGACTCGCCTCCGACACCGCGGATGTGCCGCGGCTCGAACACGCCACCCGTCTCTGGGGCACGGCCTGCGGGTTGAACTTCGCGCAGACGGTGCTGCACTCGGGAGACGAGTTCAGCGCGCTGCGCGTGCTGCGCTTCGACCGGGACGGCGAGCGGCGCCTGATGTGCGTGAGCGCGGCCACGCTGCTGCAGACCGAGTACCCCGGGGGCGCACCCGGGGAGACTTCACGCTGGAGCTATCCGCGCCTGGCGGAAGAACTGCAGCGCATCGGCGCGCCCCTGGAGGACCGGATGGAGCTCTTCGGGCGGATGGTGTTCAACGCGGTCTGTGGCAACGACGACGACCATGTGCGCAACCATGCGGTGGTCTACCGGGCGCAGGAGGGGCGATGGCGGCTCGCGCCGGCCTTCGATGCAGTACCCAACACAGCGGAGATGCCCGCGCGCCTGGCGATGCAGTTGAGCGCCGGCCGCTTCGACATCAGCCGGGAATCCGTCCTGGCGGACGCCGCTCGGTTTGGGTTCGACAGTCGACCGAAGGCTGAACGCCACCTCAATGAGCTGCTGGCTCGGATCGAGGTGGCATTCGATACCGAGGAAGCGGCGCTCGATCCGGACTGGAGAAGGGAGCTGCGCGGACGCGTGGTCGCCGTGCTGCGGAAATGATCGGGTCCGCGGACAACGGACACCGTGAGGTCTGCTGGCGGTCACGTTACCGGACCGACCGGTCACGATCAGCCGGAAGACGCTATTCAGCTGGAACCATGCGCCATTCTCTTGAGATGGCTCGTCGTCGGCAAGGCTGGCCATGCATTCGACGACGAGGCGCACGCCAAGACGACGCTCTGTTGCACCACCTGCGTAAAGAATGCCTTATTTGCTATAGTCAGGAATACAAGAAACGTTCTCGCCCAGTGGTGAGAGCGCTTCATGCCACCACCTTGATAGCACATACAGCATATGGACAGCCTTTATTCCCTCGGCCGAGCGGTGGCGCAGCTCAGGCAGGAGCGAGGGATGACCCAGAAGCAGCTCGCGGCGCTTTGCGGCCTGGGTCAGTCGACCCTCGCCCGCTTTGAGACGGGGGGCGTCGCAGAGTTCGGCTCGCGCAAATTGCTTCGCCTGCTCGAGGTCCTGGGTCAGGAGCTGTCGTTCACGCCCAAGCGCAGCAGCTTCACCCTGGACGATGCCCTGGCGGAACGCCAGCGTCAGGCTCAGGATCCCAGTGAGATCAACGCCCCAGGGCGCTCCTGGCGATGAAACTGCACGTCTACGTCCACAACCAAGCGGTCGCCACGCTGGAGTCGACAGACGGCTTCCGGCATGTGATGACGTATCACCCGGCCTTGCGACCTGAGCAGTTCGTCTCCCTGCTCATGCCCGTGCGCACGGAGTCCTACGCCTATCCGGAATTGCATCCGATGTTCCGGATGAACCTCCCCGAGGGCTTCCTGCTCTCCATCCTGCAAGAGCAACTCGGCCCGCACGTCGGCGCATCGCCACTGAACCTGCTCTCTGTCGTCGGGCGCAACGCCATCGGACGGGTCAAGGTCGCCACACCCGGTGCGGACCCAACGCAGCCGCCGGTACCGTTCGACTTGAACGGCATCCTGCGGGGCGACAACTCGGAACAAGCGTTTGTTGACCTGGTGCGCCGGCATGCGGCATCTGGCGTGTCCGGCGTCGTTCCAAAGTTCCTCTCGCCGAATGCACTCGGCGAGCACGGCAAGGGCTCGTTGGCCACCGAGCGCTACATCATCAAAGGCACGACAGCCCGGCTGCCCGGCGTCGCCCTCAATGAGCACCTGTGCATGGAAGTGTCGCGCCAGGCTGGGTTCCCGACGGCGACGACCGAGGTCTCCGACGACGGACAAGCCCTGGTGGTGCATCGCTTCGACTTCGAGGACGACGGCACGACACGCAAGGGCATGGAGGACTTGTGCAGCTTGCTCACGCTGCGGCCCGAGCAGAAGTACGAGTCGACGTGGGAGCGCGTTGTCGGGCGCATCAAGGACGTCACCCCTCGGGCTGAACAACAGAACGCCGCGCTCTCGCACCTTGCCGACCTGCTGCTGCTGACCTACGCGTTGCGCAATGCCGACTGCCACACGAAGAACATCGCCCTGCTCTACAGCTCCCGCGACCGCATCGAGTTGGCGCCCGTCTACGACATGCTGACCCTCACGGTCTACGACGACTATGCGAAGAATCCACCGGGCATGCCTGTCGATGGACGCAGCACCTGGATGCCTGGCAGGGCCCTGGAGCGATTTCTGCAGACGCGGTGCAACGTGATGCCGGCGCAAGCGCTCGAACGCGTGGAGCGCATCTGCGAGGCCATCGTGCGTGTCACGCCTCAGGTGGTCGCCGCCACCGAGCAGTACCCCGCATTTGACGAGACGGGCAAGCGCATGCTGCATGCCTGGAACGACGGGATGAACAGCCTGCGTCTTCAGAAGACGTGGAGCCTGCCGTCCCTGCACGAGACCATCGCGGCGGCGAAATTCTCCGACCCACAGCCCATCAACGCGACGAAGGTCGAGAAGATTGGCCGGTCGCCACTGCTGGGGCAGCGCTAATCGCAGGCACTACCGCAAACGCGTCCGCCAGACGCTGCCGTAGACCATCAGAAAGGCCCCGTCGCCCATTCGTTCGGACTGTTCGCCCTTGTTTGCCTGGGGCATTGGCCAACCCTGCAGGGCTTCGCGTGCGCTGGTGCAGGCGTTGCGTTGGGTCACGATGCCTGCAAGGCGGCTACACGGACGGCCGGAAAAGAAAAAAGCCCACCGTCATGGCGGACTAAGTCTTTGATTGGATTGGTAGGCCGTGTTGGACTTGAACCAACGACCAAAGGATTATGAGTCCTCTGCTCTGACCAGCTGAGCTAACGGCCCGATCGCCGCGAGTATAGCCAAGCCTACAGCCCGAGCAGCTTCTGGATGATCGCCTTGGCGATGAAGCCGATCATCCCGAAGGCCAGCACGAAGAACAGCACGAAGGTGCCCATGCGGCCGGCCTTCGACTGGCGGGCCAGGTCGTAGATGATGAACAGCATGTAGCCGATGAACAGCGTCAGCCCGACGGTGATGCCGAAGCCCGAGACCTGTTCTTCGGTGAAGCCGAACATCAGGGACGCGCGGGCAGATCGCCCGCCTCGACGCTGTCGCGATAGGCGTGCCAGGTGGCGTGACCCAGCACCGGGATCAGCACCAGCATCGGCAGCACCAGTGCCAGCGAGACCAGCACGGTGACCATCACGATCGCCGCCCACAGCAGCATCGCGGCCGGGTTGGAGCCGACCGCGCGCGCACTGGTCAGCAGCGCGAAGCGCACGCCCACCTGGCGATCGAGCAGCATCGGCACCGAGACCGCGCCGATCGCGAACACCAGCGCGGCGAACAGCCCGCCCGCGAAGAGCCACACCGCGAACGGTCGCCAGTCGGGCGCGAGCACGAAGTCGCGCAGGAAGGGCAGCACGCCGCCGCCGCGCACCCCCGCCCAGCCCACCACGATCAGGGCCGACAGGGCGACCCAAAGCGAGCCCAGCACCGCCAGCAGCAGACCCAGGCGCCACAACGCGGCGCGCGCGCCGCGCCAGGCCGCGACCACCGTGGCGACGCTGGGCGCCAGGCCCGCCTCGCGCTGGCGGCTCAGGGCATAGAGCCCGGCCGACAGCAGCGGCGCCACCAGCAGGAAACCCGAGAAAGCGCCCGCCAGCAGCGACTGGCGGCCATGGCCGATCACGCCGATCGCCAGCCCGCCCAGCAGGAAGGCCGCGCCGTGCAACACGCTCAGACCGGGGGACGCGAGGCAGTCGCGCCAGCCGCGCGCCATCCAGCCGAGCGCCGCCCCGGGAGACAGGGCGCGCACCGGGGCCGGATGCGGCGCGGACGGCGAGACGTTTTCCATGATGACCGGCATTGTAGAGGGCGTCCGGCGCCCGGAAATTCAGCCGGATCGTCCGACCGATGAATTGCCAGGAGGCAGGGATGCGCTGGAACGGCCAACGGGAAAGCGACAACAGCAGGGCACGCTGCGCGCCTGCGACACCTTCGCGCAGAAGGGTTCCTGAGCTTCAGGCCCGCCGGTCGGGCTGCGCCAGCGCGATCAGCGAGCCGGCCACCAGCAGACCCGCCGACACGCCCAGCCCGAGGCGCAGCGACCCGGTCAGGTCCGCCAGCCAGCCGATGGCGACCGGGCCGGCGATCTGGCCGGCGGCAAAGAGGGCGGTGAAGGTGGCCATCGCGCTGCCCCAGGCGGGCTTGGGCAGTGCCCGCTTGATGAAGCTGCTCACCGAAGACGGGGCGCTGAACATCGCCAGCCCGAACAGCAGCGCCGAGGCCAGCAGCACCGGATAGCGTGCCGACATCAGCGGCAGCGCCGCCCCGAGCGCGAGCACCGCCAGCACCGCCGCCAGCGGCCGTCCTCCGGGCCAGTGCTCGGCCGGATAGCGCCACACCAGCGGTGCCAGCAAGGTGGCCAGTCCCAGCACGAACCACACCGCCGACACCATGCCGGTGTCGGCGCCTTGCCCGCGCATCCAGGCGATCACGAAGGTCATGTACCCGATATAGCCCATCGCGAACAGCGCATAGGCGGCGAACTCGGCCGCCAGCGGACGGAGTTGCCAGCGCGCCGAGCCGCTGCCCGCGCCGGGCTCCTCGATGCGCATCGCCGCCCAGAAAGTGGCCACCGTCATCAGCAATGCGACCACACCCATCTGGCGCCAGGCCTGCGGCCATGCCGCCACGCCCTGGGTGTCGAGCATCGCGGGCAGCACCGCGCCGCTGAGCATCAGGCCCATGCCGGCGCCGCCGAAGTAGACCGCGATGGTGGTGGTGGCCATCGCCGGGCGCGCCGGCAGGATGTTGCCCGACAGCGCCCCGCCGCAGATGAAGATCGCCGCGCCGCCGATGCCGGTGACCACCCGCAGCGCCATCAGCATCGACAGGTCGCGGGTGAAGCCGGTGGCCAGCAGCGCGAGCGAGGTGAGAACCATGCCTGCGCAGAACAGGCTGCGGTTGCCGGTGCGGTTGACCACCGCGCGCACCAGCAACGCCCCCAGCAGATAACCGAAGGCATTGACGGTGTTGATGGCGCCGGCCTGCGACCAGTTCCACTGCAGGTCGGTGCGCATCGCGGGCAGCAGCAGCGCGTAGGCGAAGCGCGCGAACGAATTGGAGACCGCTGGCCCGAAGGACAGCAGGAATGCGATGAACAGGCCGCGCCACATGGTGGCGAAGAATAAACCCACATCTCGTTTTCGGATCGGCCGCGCGCTCGCGGGGGAATCGATGCGCCGATCATGGAGGCCGCAGGCGTCGCGACGCGAGGGCATGCCGTCAGGCTGGCCCCCCTGAGCCGCGACAGAGCCCGCACCAAGGACCCGTCCCCCATGAGAGCACAGGCGATCGAAGCATCCCTCGAAGCGGTGGCGCTGCGCGCGGGCGACCCGACGCACCAGGTCTACGACCGGCTGTTCGAGCTGGCGCCGGCGCTGCGCGAACTGTTCGTGCGCGACACCGACGCGAGCGTGCGCGGGCAGATGCTGCAGCAGGTGCTCGAGACGGTGCTCGACCTGGTCGGCGACGACCACTACGCGGGCGTGCTGATCGGCACCGAATGGGTCAACCACCAGAACCTGGGCGTGCCGGCGGCGCAGTTCGCGCTGTTTTTCACCGCAATGATCGACGCCTTCCGCACGATCCTGGGCAACGACTGGACGCCGGCGTTCGAAGCGGCCTGGCAATCGGTCAGCGACCAGGTCGACACCCTCATCGCCCGCCGCGCCGCGCCCGCCTGAGGCGCGCGCACGGCCCTCACACCCACACACGAAAGGACCTCACCATGCGCGGACACGAAGTCTTCCTGAAGAGCCTGGCTGCCCACGGGGTGGACCGCATCTTCGGCAACCCCGGCACCACCGAGAGCCCGCTGCTCGATTCGCTGGCCGACCACCCGGCGATGCGCTACATCGTGCACCTGCACGAGGGCGTGGCGGTGGGCGCGGCCAGCTACTACGCGCGCGCCACCGGACGCACCGCGGTGGCCAACCTGCATGTGGCCCCGGGCCTGGGCAACGCGATCGGCATGATCTACAACGCGTTCAAGAGCCAGGCGCCGCTGATCGTCACCGCCGGCCAACAGGACACGCGCATGCTGCGCCGCGATCCGATCCTGTCGCACGACCTGGCGGCGATGGCCGCCCCGGTCACCAAGTGGAGCACCGAGGTGCGCCACGCCGACGAGATGGACGAGGTGCTGCGCCGCGCGTTCAAGATCGCCAACGAGCCGCCCTACGGGCCGGTGTTCCTGTCGCTGCCGATCGATGTGATGGCCCAGGAGACGCGCAACGGACCGCAGCCGCCCTCGCGGGTGTTCCTGCCGGCGCAGCCCGATCCGCGGGGCATCGCGGTGGCCTGCGAACTGCTGCTGGGCGCGCGCGAGCCGGTGATCGTGGTGGGCGACGAGGTGGCCCGCACCGGCGCGGCCGCCGAGCTGATCCGCCTGGCCGAGCGCCTGGGCGCCGCGGTGTGGTTCGAGGGCATCCGCGGCCACAGCGCGTTTCCGGCGCGCCATCCGCACGCGCGCGCCTCGCTGCCCTTCGATGCCGCCGCGATCCGCAAGACGCTGGGCAGCGCCGACCGGGTGTTGCTGGTGGGCGGGGCGTTCTTCGAGGAAGTCTGGTTTACCGCGGGCAGCCCGTTCCCCGACGGCGCGCGGGTGATCCAGATCGAGGCGTCGGTGCGCCCGCTGGGCTGGAACCATTCGGTGGACGCGGGCGTGGTCGGGCCGATGGAGCCGACGCTGCAGGCGCTGGAACTCGCGCTGGCCGCGGGCGCGGACGCCGCCTGGAACAGCGCCGCGGCCGCCCGCTGCGCGGTGCTGGCCGAGCAGAAGGCCCGCGAGACGGCCGCCTATCAGGCACGCGTCGAGAAGGCGTGGTCGCGGATGCCGATCTCGATGCCACGGGTGATGACCGAGATTCAGCGGGCAGCGCCGCCGAACGCCCTGATCGTCGAGGAGTCGATCACCGCCAGCGTCGACTTCGCCGCCGCCTTCGCGCTGGATGCCGACGAGCGCTTTCTGGGCGCGCGCGGCGGCGGCATCGGGCAGGGTCTGGCCGGCGCGATCGGCGCCTCGGTCGGGCACCCCGGGCGTCCGGTGCTGTGCGTGTCGGGCGACGGCTCGGCGATGTATTCGATCCAGGCCCTGTGGACCGCCGCCCACCACCGGCTGCCGATCGTGTTCGTGATCCTGGCCAACCGCGAGTACCGGGTGCTCAAGCACAACCTGGACATCTATCGCCAGCGCTTTGACGCCGCCAGCGACAAGCCCTATCCGCACATGGATCTGGGGGGACCGCCGCTGGGCTTCGTTGCGCTGGCCGCCGGCATGGGCGTGCCGGGCGTGCGGGTGGACCAGCCCGAGGACCTGGCCGGCGCACTGGCCGAGGCGTTCGCCGATGGCGGACCGCGGCTGGTGGAGATCGGCATCGAGGGCAAGCGCTGAGCGCCATGGATCCGGTCGCCGCGATCACCGAAGCACAGGCCCGCGGCGAGATCGCCACCCTCTACGCCGACATCCGCGCCACGCTGGGCGTGCCGGTGGTCAACCTGGTGTGGCGTCATCTGGCGACCATCGAGGGCGCCCTGCCCTGGGCCTGGGGCGCGGTGCGGCCGGCTTATCGCAGCGGTGCGGTGGCCGCGGCGACGGCGCGCCTGAAGGCCGGGTGGCGGGGACGGCTGCCGGTTCTGACGCCGGTTCCGTCCGAGGTGCTGGCGAGCCTGGGGATGGGCGCGCAAGCGCGGCAGGCCATGGCGGCCGTGCTGAGTGCCTACGACCGCAGCAACCCGATGAACTTCATCGCGCTGTCGGCGCTGCTGGCGCCGGGGGAGGCCGGGTCCGGCGATGCGGCCGCCGGCGCGCCGATCGATGGGCCTTCCGACGTGCCTTCCGACGTGCCTTTCGACGCGTCCGCCGGGGCGTCGGACCCGCTGGAGGCGCCCTTGCCGCGCCTGCTCGCGCTCGACGAGATGGCGCCCGCGACCGCGGCGCTGGTGCTGCGCCTCAATGACCTGGGCACGGTGGGCAGCGACATCATCCTGGCCAGCATGTACCGGCACCTGGCCGGTTCGCCGGGGTTGCTGGCGCTTATCTGGGCCCAGTTGTCGGGGATGACGGCCAGCGGCGCGCTGCAGGGCGCCACCGCGACGGTGCTGGCGCTGGCCGATGAAGAGGCGCGCCGAGTGGCACGCGTGCTGGGCAACGGGTCGACGGCGGGACAGCACGAACCGCCCTCGCAGCCGCCACAGCCATCGCACCCGCAAGGGCGCGCCGCACTGGCCGATTTTCTGGCCCGCATCGAGCTGCCGCGAATGATCGCGGTCACCGCGATCCTGAAAGCGGCGCTGGTCGACCCGGCGCCGGGTCAGGGCGCGACCGGCGCGCCCTGAGGCAGCCGCTTACTGCCCTTCGAGGAAGCTCTTGAGCTTGTCGGCACGCGAGGGGTGGCGCAGCTTGCGCAGCGCCTTGGCCTCGATCTGACGGATGCGCTCGCGGGTGACGTCGAACTGCTTGCCCACTTCCTCGAGCGTGTGGTCGGTGCTCATCTCGATGCCGAAGCGCATGCGCAGCACCTTGGCCTCACGCGGGGTGAGCGAATCCAGCACTTCCTTGACCACGTCGCGCATCGAGCCATGCAGCGCGGCATCGGCCGGCGCCAGCGTGGTCGTGTCCTCGATGAAGTCGCCCAGGTGCGAGTCGTCGTCGTCACCGATGGGGGTCTCCATCGAGATCGGCTCCTTGGCGATCTTCAGGATCTTGCGGATCTTGTCCTCGGGCATCTCCATGCGGGTCGACAGGGTCTGGGGATCGGGCTCCAGGCCGGTTTCCTGCAGGATCTGACGCGAGATCCGGTTCATCTTGTTGATCGTCTCGATCATGTGCACCGGAATCCGGATGGTGCGGGCCTGATCGGCGATAGACCGGGTGATCGCCTGACGAATCCACCAGGTGGCATAGGTCGAGAACTTGTAGCCGCGACGGTATTCGAACTTGTCGACCGCCTTCATCAGGCCGATGTTGCCCTCCTGGATCAGGTCCAGGAACTGCAGGCCGCGGTTGGTGTACTTCTTGGCGATGGAGATGACCAGCCGCAGGTTGGCTTCGGTCATTTCGCGCTTGGCCCGGCGCGCCTTCGCTTCGCCAGCCGACATCTGCTTGTTGATTTCCTTCAGGTCGGGTAGGGGCAGCACCACCCGCGCCTGCAGGTCGATCAGCTTTTGCTGCAGGTCCTGGATGGCCGGGATGTTGCGGCGCAGGATATCGACGTACGGCGGATTGGAGGCGGCCAGCTTCTCCGACCATTTCAGGTTGGTCTCGTTGCCCGGGAAAGTCGCCAGGAACACGGTGCGCTGGATGCCGACCTTGCTCACGCAGATCTCGCCCAGCGAGCGCTCATAGGAGCGCACCTGATCGACCTGGCTGCGCAGGGTGTCGCACAGCCGCTCGACCATCTTGGCGGTGAAGCGGATGGTGATCAGCGCCTCCTGGATCTCGCCCTGCGCCTTGAGATAGGGCTTGGACTTGTAGCCCTCCTTCTCGTAGGCGGCCTTCATCTTCTCGAACCAGCTGTTGATGCTCTCGAACTTCTCGAGTGAGCGCGCCTTGAGTTCTTCGAGCTTGGCGGTGTTCAGCCCGGCCTGGTCGACTTCCTCTTCGGCTTCCTCGTCGAGCTCGCCATCGGCTGCGGGAGCCACCACCACCGGCGCCGGAGCGGCGCGGAAATCGACTTCCACCGCGTTCGGATCGATCAGGCCGTCGACCACTTCGTCGATGCGCATCGTGCCGGCGGCGATCTTCTCGGCGTGGCTGAGCACTTCGTGGATGGTCGTCGGGCAGGCCGAGATCGCCTGCACCATGTGCTTCAGGCCGTCCTCGATGCGCTTGGCGATCTCGATCTCGCCCTCGCGGGTCAGCAGCTCGACCGACCCCATCTCGCGCATGTACATGCGAACCGGGTCGGTAGTGCGGCCGAACTCGGAGTCGACGGTGGACAGCGCCGCTTCGGCTTCTTCCTCGGCATCTTCGTCCGAGGTGGCCACCGGCGTGGCATCCGAAATCAGCAGGGTCTCGGAGTCGGGCGCCTGGTCGTAGACCGCGATGCCCATGTCGTTGAACGTGCTGATGATCGACTCGATGGCTTCGGCATCGATGACGTCGTCGGGCAGGTGGTCGTTGATCTCGATGTAGGTGAGATAGCCGCGCTCCTTGCCCAGCTTGATCAGTTGCTTGAGCTTGTTGCGGGTGGCCTCGCGATCGGCCTCCGACAGGCCCTGCTTGCCGCCGAACTCCTTGAGGAGCTGCTTTTCGCGGGCGCGCGCGCCGCGCTTGGACTTGCTGGGCGCGGGCACCACCACCTCGGGGACCTCGACCTCGGCCTCGGACTCGACTTCCATCTCCATCTCGTCAAACGTGGCGACCGGATCGTCGGACATGTCGTCGACCTCGGGCTCCATCGCCTGTGCCGACTCGCTGAGCGCGGCGCGCTTGCCGGCGGACTTGCCCGCAGCGACGGCCTTGGCAGGCTTGGCCGCTTTGGGGGCCTTGGCAGCCTTGGCCACCTTGGCAGGCTTGGCGGGGGGTACGGCATCGGCGACCGGAGCGGCTTCAACGGCCACCGCCGGCGCGGTCGCGGCGAGCTTGGCCGCAGCGGCCTTGGCTCCCGCCACGCGCGGCACGACCTTGAGGGCAGTCTTGGCGGCCGGGGCCTTCGCAGTCGACGCGGCGGACTCCTCGCTGCCCATGGGCACCGCGCTGGCCTTGGCCGACGGTCCCTTGGACGAAGCGGCGGCGGCGGCCACCGGGCGCGACGCGGCAGCGCCGGTCTTGGCGGATGCAGGCTTCGCGGGCGCAGGCTTCGCGGGTGCAGCCTTGGCAGCAGCGGCCTTGGCGGAGACCGCCTTCGGCGCGCTTGCCTTGGGGGCGCTGGCTTTGACCGCAGTGGCCTTGAGCTCGACGGGTTTGCCTTCGGTGGCCTTGGCTTCGACTGCCTTGGCCGCAGTGGCTTTGGCCGCCGGTGCTTTCACTGATGCTTTGACTGCTTGTGTTTTCAATGCTGCCGCTTTCTGTGCTGACGCTTTCGGGGCTGACGCTTTCACTGAGTCTGCTTTCGGTGCTGCTGCTTTCACTGCTGGCGCCTTGTTGGCGGCTGCCCTGGATTCGGCGCGAGCGCTCCCAGCAGCGCGCTGACCGGTCGCCGCACCAGAGGCGCTGCGAACGACGGCACTGGGCTGAGCCTTGCTCTGCGGGGCCTTGCCTGCCTCCGCCGGGACCGCTTTCCGCTCAGTCACCTTGGCTGTGGTCACCTTGGCTGTGGTCACCTTGGCTGTGGTCACCTTGGCTGTGGTCACCTTGGCTGCGCCTTCGCTGGCATTGGAGGTGCCAGACCCGGCCAAGGCGGTCTTTACCCCGCTGACCTTGGCGACAGTCGCCTTTGTCGGGCTTTCCTTGGCGGTGCTTACCCTGGACGAAACCGCCTTCGTCGAGACTGGCTTGGCTGCGCCACCGGCAGCCTTTGCCTTGGCCACATCTGTCTTCCTGATGCCCACGGGTGAACCTCCGCACTGAGTTTCGCGCAACCGGAATTTCGCGCAACCGGAAATCTTGCGAACCTGCCGACCGCCCCGCCGGCAAACCACCACCATCCAGGGCGTCAAGGCAACATCACCCCCGAAAAGGGGAACCCTCTATTCTATCAGAATTTGGATCGAAGGGCGAGAAGTCGCTGGTATTTCTCGCGAGCCTCCGCGGTGGCGAGACCCTGGTCAGCCAGAACCTGGAGTTCCGCCCGGACGCGACGCCCCCGCAACTGCGCCAGCGCCCCTTCGAATTCGGCCAGCGCCTCGTCGAAAGACATCTCGGCCAGCTCGTTGCGGTCGGTGATCGCCGCCGACTCGAGTTGTGCGACCAGTTCCTGATGACGCCCGCGCAGGGTTTCGCAGACCGCGGCGAACGAAGAGCCGGGGGGTAACTCGCCCAGCGCATCGAGCCAGCGCGACAGGCCCTCGGGCAGCAGATCGTGATCGCCCACCCGGGTCGCGAGCGCCGGATGCAGCGCCGCCAGCAGATGCACCCGCTGATCCAGATCCGGCGGTGCGGCGCGCGCGCGCAAACCGGCGGATCGATCGTCGCCGCCCCAGCGGCCCTCGCCGCGCCCACCGCCCGAACCGCTCCAGCCCTGCCCTCCCCGGCCCGATCCCCGGCCCTGACCCGACCCGCGCCCCTCGAAGCGACCCGACCCGCCACCGCCCTCGCTGCGGCCAGATCCCCAGTTGTCGCCACCGCCGCGTCCGGACGATTCGCCGCGGCCACCGGAGGGATTCCAGGGCGCACTGGCCGCATCGGGGCGCCGACCCGCAGCAGCCTCGCCCGCCGCGAGGAAACCCTCGACCTCGGGCGCGCTGATCAGCGACAGGTCAGCGATCCGGTGCACCAGTTGCAGCCGCAGCGCCTCGGGGGGCAACTGGCGCAGCAGGGGGCGCGCCAGCGACAGCAGACGCGCGCGCCCCTCGGGCTCGGACAGATCGACCTGACCCGATAGCTCGCGCACCAGCAGCTCGGACAAGGGGATCGCCGAGCCCAGCTTCTCCTGGAACCCCTGCGCGCCGTGCTCGCGCACGAAACTGTCGGGATCGTGCTCGGGCGGCAGGAACAGGAATTCGAGTCGCTTGCTGTCCTGCGCGTGCGCCAGGCAGGCTTCGAGCGCCCGCCACGCCGCCTTGCGGCCGGGAGGATCCCCGTCAAAAGAAAAGACCACCCGGTCGACCACCCGCAACAGCTTGCGCACATGCTCGCCGGTGGTGGCGGTACCCAGCGTGGCCACCGCGTTGTTCACACCGTGTTCGGCGAGCATGACCACATCCATGTAGCCCTCGACCACGATCGCGCAGTTCTCGGCGCGCATGGCCTCGCGTCCCTCGAACATTCCATAGAGTTCGCGGCCCTTGGTGAACAGCGGCGTCTCGGGCGAGTTCAGGTATTTCGGCTCGCCCGCGCCGAGCACCCGGCCGCCGAAACCGATGATCTGGCCGCGCGGATTGCGGATCGGGAACATGATCCGGTCGCGAAACCGGTCGTAGCGCTTGCGCGCGGATGGTGCCTCGGTGGGGTCCTGCTCCTCGTCGCGCTCGGGCTCGATCACCAGGCCGGCGGTGACCAGGCCGGGCGCGTTGTAGTCGGGCACCGCGGCCTGCAGGCCGCGCCAGCCGTCGGGTGCGAAGCCGATGGCGAAACGCGATGCGGTGCGCCCGGACAGACCGCGACCCTTCAGATACTCGATCGCGCGCGGTGACTCCTTGAGGCGCAACCGATAGAAATCGGCGGCCGCCTGCAGCAGTTCGAACAGGTCGGGCGCGACACGCGCGCCGCGGTCGTCGCGGCCCGGCTCGCTGGGCACCGTCAGCCCGGCCGCGCGCGCCAGATCGCCGATCGCGTCGACATACGACTGGCCGATGTGCTCCATCAGAAAGCCCACCGCGGTGCCGTGCGCGCCGCAGCCGAAGCAGTGATAGAACTGCTTGACCGGGCTGACGGTGAACGAGGGCGACTTCTCGGAATGGAAGGGGCAAAGACCCAGGAGATTGGCGCCGGCCTTGCGCAGCTTCACATGCTGGCCCACCACGTCGACGATGTCGACGCGGGCCAGCAACTCCTGGATGAACGACTGGGGGATCACTCCCGGCGTCTAACGGTTGAGCCGCGCCTTGACCTGCGCCGATACCGCCGACAGATCGGTGCGTCCGGCCAGCTTCGGCTTGAGTACCGCCATCACCTTGCCCATGTCCTGCGGACCGGTGGCACCGACATGGGCCAGCGTTTCCTCGATGGCCGCCTCGATTTCAGCGGCATCGGCCTGCTGGGGCAGGTACACCGAGAGCGTCTCGATCTCGGCGCGTTCACGGTCGGCCAGATCCTGGCGGCCGGCCTGCTCGAACTGGGTGAGCGAGTCCTTGCGCTGCTTGATCAGCTTGTCGGTGATGCCCACGATCAGGGGGTCGTCGGCGACGATCCGCTCATCGACCTCGCGCTGCTTGATCGCCGCCATCAGCATGCGGATCGCCGACAGCCGCTCGGCCTGACGGGCCCGCATCGCGGATTTCATGTCTTCGTTGATTCGCTCTTTCAGTGTCATGACAGTTCTCCTGGCATCGGCTGGCAGACGAAAAAGGCCCGCTGAGCGCTTGCTCGCGGGCCTTTGTCAGATGGGCTGAGCCGGGCTCAGTACATCTTCTTGGGCAACATCTGGCTGCGCAGGCGCTTGAAGTGACGTTTGACGGCGGCTGCCTTCTTGCGCTTGCGCTCGGAAGTCGGCTTTTCGTAAAACTCGCGTGCGCGAAGCTCGGTGATGATCCCCGTTTTCTCGATGGTGCGCTTGAAGCGGCGCAACGCAACGTCGAACGGTTCGTTCTCCTTGACCCTGATGGTCGGCATGTAATCACCCCCTCTCGCTGCGATTTTCGCCTGGTGGTATCGGCTGCGGCGAAGGCCGCGGCACCTCCCGTCCGGACGAACCGGTGCACGGGCGTGGATGAAGCATCAGGTTCATCCCCAAAGGCGAAGCCCACCAATATAGCACGCCAACACCCGGCAGGAAAGACCCGGCAGGCATCCCGGGGCGCAGCGCCGTGGGGAGCGCCTTGGCCGGAGGCTGACCTTGTCCGGGCACTGGACGGGCCGGATCCGGCATCGGTCGGGCACAATCCTGCTGATGAAAAAACCCGACCTGATCGTGCTCGGCATCGAGACCTCCTGCGACGAGACCGGCGTGGCGCTCTACAGCACCGCGCGCGGCCTGCTGGCCCAGGGGCTGCACTCGCAGGTGGCGATGCATGAGCGCTTCGGCGGCGTCGTGCCCGAGCTCGCCTCGCGCGACCACATCCGCCGGGTGCTGCCCCTGACCCGCCAGGCGCTCGCCGATGCGCAGCTCGTCCTGGGCGACATCGACGCGATCGCGTTCACCCAGGGCCCGGGGCTGGCGGGCGCGCTGCTGGTGGGCGCGGCGGTCGCCACCGGTCTGGCGGCCGCGCTGGGACGACCGCTGATCGGCATCCACCATCTGGAGGGACACCTGCTCTCGCCGCTGCTGTCGGCGCAGCCGCCGGCCTTCCCCTTCGTGGCGCTGCTGGTGTCGGGCGGCCACACGCAACTGATGCGGGTCGACGGCGTGGGCCGCTACGAACTGCTGGGCGACACGCTCGATGACGCGGCCGGCGAGGCCTTCGACAAGAGCGCCAAGCTGCTGGGGCTGGGCTACCCGGGCGGCCCGGCGATCGCGGCGCTGGCCAGCCGGGGACGGCCGGGCGCGTGCACGCTGCCGCGGCCGCTGCTGCACTCGGGTGATCTCGACTTCAGCTTCAGCGGCCTGAAGACCGCGGTGCTGACGGCGGTGAAGAAGGGCCTGCCCGACGAGCAGGCGCGTGCCGACCTGGCCTGCGAACTGCAGGCGGCCATCGTCGATGTGCTGGTGGCCAAGTCGGTGGCGGCGGTGAAAGCCACCGGTCTGACGCGGCTGGTGATCGCCGGCGGCGTCAGCGCGAACACCCGCCTGCGCGAGGCACTGGCCCGGGCGGCCAGCGGCGGTCGGCTGGCGGTGTTTTTCCCGGAGCCAGCGCTGTGCACCGACAACGGCGCGATGATCGCGTTCGCGGGCGCCCTGCGGCTGGGCGCACTGCGGCTGGACGCATTGCCGGCCGACGGCAGCGCGCCGGTCGACGGTTTCACCGTGCGGCCGCGCTGGCCGCTGCACGAACTGGCGCCGGTCGAGGGCTGAAGGCCGGGATCAGCCCGGCCAGAGCCGCGCGGCGCCGAACACGCCGGCCGAGTCCCCGAGGCGGTTGCGCAGCAGCCGGGTGCTCACCGAATCGGCGAACACGTGGGGCCGCCAGCGCCGCGGCACCGCCTCATAGAGCGAATCGATGTTCGAGACCCCGCCGCCCAGGACGATCACCGCCGGGTCGAGCAGATTGATGACGCCGGCCAGGGCACGCGCCAGCCGGTCGGCATAGGCGGCGATCGCGCCGATGGCGAGCGGATCGCCGGCTGCGGCCGCCGCAGAGACCGCCGCGGCATCGGCATCGGGCCGGCCCGCCTGCCGCGCCAGGGCAGGACCGCAGAGCCAGGTCTCGATGCAACCGCGACGCCCGCAATAACAGGCCTCGCCCGGCCAGTCGGGCGCCGCGCCCGGTGGCAACGGGTTGTGCCCCCATTCCCCGGCGATCCCGTTGGCGCCGCGCACCAGCGCGCCGCCGATCACCAAGCCAGCGCCGACCCCGGTGCCCAGGATGACGCCGAACACCGAGGCGGCGCCCACCGCGGCACCGTCGTGTGCCTCGGCCATCGCGAAACAGTTGGCATCGTTCTCGATGCGCAGTTCGCGCCCGAGCAGGGCCTGCAGGTCGTCGCGCAGCGGCTGGCCGTTCAGGCACACCGAGTTGGCGTTGCGCACCCGGCCGCTGACCGGCGAGATCGACCCCGGTATGCCGATCCCCACCGAGGCGCGCGCGCCCAGTTCGCGCTCCACCCCGTCGACCAGCGCGGCGATCAGGCGGACGGTGGCCGCGTAGTCGCCCTGCGGGGTCGGAACGCGCCGCCGGGCCCGCACCGTGCCGTCGCCCTCGATCGCGACGATCTCGGTCTTGGTGCCGCCCAGGTCGATGCCCAGCCGCACGGCGGTCAGGTCTTGCGCCGCCCGATCCGGCTCTCGCGGCCGGCGATCAGGCTGGCGATGTTGGCGCGATGGCGCCACACCAGCAACGCGCTCATGACCAAGATCGCCGCGGCGATCGAATCGATTCCGAACAGCAGGCCGTACCAGAGGGGGGCGAACACCGCGCTGACCAGCGCCGCCAGCGAGGAATAGCGAAAGAAGAACGCCACGATCAGCCAGGTGAGCAGCGTCGCCCCGCCCACCGCGGGATGCACCGCCAGCAGCACGCCGGCCGCGGTCGCCACGCCCTTGCCGCCCTGGAAGCGGTGGAACAGCGGGAACAGATGCCCCGCGAACACCGCCAGTGCAGCCAGCGCGAGGGTGTCTTCGCCGAACGCCCAGCGATCGGACAGCAGCTTCACCGCCAGCACCGCCAACACCCCCTTGAGCGCATCGCCCAGCAGGGTGAGGATCGCGGCAGTCCTGTTGCCGGTGCGAAGCACATTGGTGGCGCCCGGGTTGCCCGAGCCGTAGCTGCGCGGGTCGGCCAGACCCATCACGCGGCTGACCACCACCGCAAAGGACACCGACCCGATCAGATAGGACAGGACGATCGCGATCAGGCTGGGCAGCAGGGTCATGCGGTGCTCCGGGAAAGGTCGGTCAGGAAAGGGTCGGTCGGGAAAGGGTCGTTCAGGAAACGGTCGTTCAGGAAGGGGCCAGCGCACAGCTGACCGGGCGGGCCTGGAGCAGCGAGGTGAGGACCGAGGGAAGGAGCGAGACCAGATAGCCGCGGCGCCCGCCGTTGATGTAGATGAGCGGACAATCGAGCACGGTGGACTCGACATGGACAGGCATCGGCTTGCGGGTGCCGAAGGGCGAGGTGCCACCGATCTGGTAGCCGGAATGGCGCTGCGCAACCTCTGGCGTGCAAGGCTCCACTGACTTGCAGCCGATGGCCCGCGCCAGGTTCTTGGTCGACACGGTGCGATCGCCATGCATCAGCACGATCAGGGGCCGGGCGTTCTCATCCTGCATGACCAGGGTCTTGATCACGCAGTGTTCGTCGACCCCGAGCTGGTGCGCCGACTCGGCCGTGCCGCCGTGATCGACATAGTCGTACACGTGTTCACCGAACGCGACCCCGTGGCGGCGCAGCCACTGGGTGGCGGGTGTCTCGGAGACGCGCCGGACCATGAGGAGGCCGCCGTCAGGGCGCCGCGGGCGCGGCGTCGGCGGCCGGCAGCGCCGGATAGAGCCCGCGTCCGCGCGCGAACACCCGGGTGAGTCCCAGGAGCGCGTCGATCGACGGGGCAGCAACGCCAGCCAGCACCGCCATCTCGGCCACCGCGCCGACCAGCGCATCGAGCTCGATCGGTCGGCCGGCCTCGACATCCTGGAGCATCGAGGTCTTGACCGCGCCCAGCTTGCGGGTGATCTGGTTGCGCTCGGCCGGCGTCATCGCGACCGGCAGGCCGAAGCACTCGCCGATGCGCGCCGCCTCGGTCATCGCGGCGGTGACGAAGCGCATCAGCAGCGGGTCGTCGAGCACCCGGTCCATGGTCGCGCCGGTCACCGCGGTGAGCGGGTTCATCGTCATGTTGCCCCACAGCTTGAGCCAGACGGCCTGCTCGATGCGCTCGTCGGTCTCGACCTGAAGGCCGGCGCCAGACATCGCCGCGGCCACCGCCGCCAGCCGGGGCGTGGCCGCACCGCCGGGCTCGCCCAGAATGAAGCGCTCACCGAAGGCCTGATGGACCACGCCGGGTTGCGGGCAGGAAGCGGCCATGTGGACCACGCAGCCCAGGACCCGCTCGGCGGGGATGGCACGCCCCAGGGCGCCGTCGGGGTCGGTGGCCGTCAGCCGGGTGTCGCGCCAGCGTTCGCCCAGGCCATGGAAGAACCACCAGGGCACGCCGTTCATCGCCGACAGCACGACGGTGTCGGGTCCGAGCATCGGCGCGATGGTGCGCGCGACCACCGGCAGCGCAGTGGTCTTGACCGCCAGCACCACCACATCGGCGCCGGCCAGGCTGGCGGGGGAGTCGCTGACCGCGATGCGGACCGTCTGTTCGCCGGCCGCGCTGCGCCAGCGCAGCCCGTGCTCGCGCACCGCGGCCAGGGTGGCCCCGCGCGCCAGCGCCGACACCGGATGGCCGGCCAGCGCGAGCCGCGCCGCCATGAATCCGCCGATCGCCCCCAGTCCGAATACGCAGAACTTCATGCCGCCGCCTTTGCGCCCGAAAGGCGCGAGTTTATAGCGCGGCGCCGGTGCGCGCTCAGCCGCGCGGGTGATGCCGGGCGTGCAGCTGCTTGAGACGCTCGCGGGCGACGTGGGTGTAGATCTGGGTGGTGGAGATGTCGGCGTGTCCGAGCAGCAGCTGCACCACGCGCAGGTCGGCGCCATGATTGAGCAGGTGGGTGGCGAAGGCGTGGCGCAGCGTGTGCGGCGACAGCGGTGCCACGATGCCGGCGGCCCGGGCATGCGCCTTGATCAGCTTCCAGAACATCTGGCGGGTCATCGGGCCGCCCAGCCGGGTGACGAACAGGGCATCGCTGGCGCGTCCCTTGAGCAGCGCGACACGCGCCTCGTTCAGGTAGCGCACGATCCAGTGCTGGGCCTCCTGGCCCAGCGGCACCAGGCGCTCCTTGTCGCCCTTGCCGACCACCCGGACCACCCCCTCGTTCAGGCCGACCTGCATGCCGGTCAGGCCCACCAGCTCGCTCACCCGCAGCCCGCTGGCGTACAGCGTCTCGAGCATTGCCCGGTCGCGCAGGCCGGTCGGCGTCGCCGGATCGGGCGCCCGCAGCAGCGCCTCGACCTGACTCTCGGACAGCGTCTTCGGAAACCGCAAGGGCTGGCGCGCCGCCTGCACCGGCAGCGTCGGGTCATCGGCACGCTGGGCCTGACGGATCCGATAGCGATAGAAGCGCCGGAACACCGTCAGCCGGCGGTTACCACTGCTGGCCCGGGAGTCGGGATAGCGGTATGCGATGTAGGCCTGCAGATCGGCGGTGGTCGCCTGCGCGAGCGACAGCCCGCCGGCACGCGCCAGCCATCGCGACAGACCCTGCAGATCGCGCCGGTAGGCGGCCAGCGTGTTCGACGACAACCCGTCCTCCAGCAGCAGCGCCTCGCAGAAGGCCTCGATGGCCTGGGCATCGGGCGCCGGCAGGGCGGGCTCGGGCTCGGGCTCGGGCTCGGGATCGGGCTCGAGGTCCGGCTCGAGGTCCGGCTCGAGGTCGGGTCCGGGCCCGGCGTCGGGAAGGGCGGCGGGCGCAGCGGTGGGCGGTTTCGGTTTCATCGGTTTGTTCGCGTCCCGATTTTGCCCGATCGCGCCAGCCACTACACTGGCGAGCCGCCGGCACCCACCCATGCACATCGCCTCGCTCCTGTTCCCCGACCTTGCCCTGATCGCCATCGGCTGGTTGCTCAACCGGTTCGTGCGTCTGCCGGAACGGTTCTGGGAGGGGGCCGAGACGCTGGTCTACTTCGTGCTGTTTCCGGCGCTGCTGTTCGGGTCGATCAGCCGTGCCAACCTGTCGCTCACCCAGGCCGGGCCGATGATCGCGGTGGCCTACTGCGCGCTCGGCGCCGGCATCGCGATC
Source organism: uncultured beta proteobacterium (assembly GCA_903934295.1). Taxonomy (GTDB): domain Bacteria; phylum Pseudomonadota; class Gammaproteobacteria; order Burkholderiales; family Burkholderiaceae_E; genus Quisquiliibacterium. The sequence continues at coordinate 16,200 of CAIZNI010000071.1, read as the reverse complement.
AGCTACAGCGCCCGCCACCTGCTCGGGCCCGACGCCCGGCAGTTCGCCTCGGGGGCGCAGTGCGGCTTCCGGTTCAACTCCTACATCACCCTGTCGCTGGCCGCGCGGATCGGCGAGGCCCCGGGGCTCGGGCTGGCGGCACTGATCGTGGGCTTCATCGTGCCGATCGCCAACATCGCAGCGGTCTATCCACTGGCGCGCCACGGCGGGGGCAGCGTCTGGAAGGCCCTGGCGCGCAACCCGCTGGTACTGGCCACCGTCGGCGGGCTGCTCGTGCAGGCCACCGGACTGAAGATGCCCGAGCCGGTGGACGCCACCCTGCAGCGGCTCGGTCAGGCCGCGCTGGGTCTGGGGCTGCTGTGCGTGGGCGCCGGCCTGCGCCTGGAGCGCGAGCCGGGGGCCGACCCGGCGCTGGCCCGCAGCGCGCGCCGGCTCACCACCTGGTTCACGCTGGGCAAGCTGGTCGCCATGCCGCTGACCGCCCTGCTGGCGGCGCGCGCGCTGGGACTGGCGCCGCTGGCCACCACCATCGTGGTGATGTTCGCCTCGATGCCGACCTCGCCGGCGGCCTATGTGCTGGCCAGCCGGATGGGCGGTGACGGACGGCTGGTGGCGTTCATGATCAGCGTGTCCACCCTGGCGTCGATGATCGCGCTGCCGTTCTGGCTCGGGGTTCTGTAGGGCGGGCGTTAGCCGGGGACACGGCGGGGCGCCGGGAGGACAGCCGCGCCGCGCGCGGACCGGCCACGGCGCGCCTCAGGCGGTGAGCATCCCGCCGTCGATGATGATCGACTGCCCGGTCATGCCGCTGGACTGCGGCGAGGCCAGATAGAGCGCCAGACCGGCGATCTCGTCGGTGCGCAGCGCGCGCCCGATCGGCACGCGTGCCGCCAGCATCGCCTCGATCGCCGCGGCCGGGTCGGCGACGCCGCGGGCCGCCTGATCGCGCCGGAAGCTGCCCATCATGTCGGTGTCGACGAAGCCGGGGCAGATCGCATTGACCGTCACGCCCTGCGCGGCCGTCTCGAGCGCCACGCAGCGGGTCAGCCCGACCACCGCATGCTTGCTCACGTTGTAGCCGGCCTGGTTGCGCGAGCCCCATTTGCCGGCCGTCGAGGCGATGTTGACGATGCGCCCGTAGCCGCGTTCGATCATGCCCGGCAGCACCGCCTGGGTCATGTGGATGACGCCGAACAGGTTCACATCGAGCAGGCGCTGAAAGTCCTCGGGCTCGTGCGACAGGAACGACCCCGCGTGATGGATGCCGGCGTTGTTGACCAGGATGTCGATCCGCCCGAACTCGGCGCTGGCCCGGGCCACCGCCTCGCGACAGGCGGCGCGGTCGGTGACGTCCAGCGCGAGGCTCAGGCACCGTCCAGGCAGTCCGGCCAGCGAGCTCTCGACCTCGGCCAGGCGGGCGGCATCGGTGGCCATCAGGCACAGGTTGGCGCCCTGCCCGGCCAGCGAGTGCGCGATTGCGCGGCCGATGCCGCGACTGGCGCCGGTGACGAGTGCGGTCATGCCGGCCAGCGTCGCCGCAGGCTGCGCGGCTCCCGGGGCACCGACGGCGGAAGTGGCGGCGCTCATCAGTAGCCCGCCTGCTTGTCGACCACGTTCACCAGCGGCTCGCCGGCAATGAAACGGGCATGGTTCTCGAGGAAGACGGTCATCGCGGTTTCGAGCCAGCCCTCGACGCGGTCGGCGCAGTGCGGCGAGAGCAGCACGTTGTCCAGGCCGTACAGCGCATGGCCGGCGGGCAGCGGCTCGGTGTCGAAGACATCGAGCGCCGCGCCGCGGATGCGGCCGCCGGCCAGCGCCGCCACGAGTTCGCTCTCGACGATGGTGGGACCGCGACCGACATTGATGATCACCAGATCGGGCTTCATCACCGCGAACTCGGCCGCGCCGATCAGGCCGGCGGCACCGGGTGCATCGGGCGCGGCGCAGCACAGGTAGTCGGCCTGCGCGACCATGTCGGCGAGTTCGCCGTGACCGTAGACGCGATCGACCAGCGGATCGTCGCGCGACAGTTCGGGGCGGCGCCGGTAGGCGAGGATCCGCATGCCGAAGGCGCGCGCCAGTTCCGCGCTGGCGCGACCGATCTCGCCATAGCCGACGATGGCCAGCGTGCGCCCGGCCAGCTCGCGCATGTAGAAGGGATCCCACTGGCCCTTGGCCTGGCTGGCGCGCAGCCGGCGCATGTCCTTGGCGAAGAACAGGCAGCCGGCGATCACGAACTCGGCCAGCGCGCGCTTGAACATGCCGCGCCCGTTGGTGAGGGTGGCCGGGTGGCTGACCAGGCCGGGGAACATCAGCGTCTCGACGCCGGCCGACAGCGAATGCACCCAGCGCAGCTGCGCGGCCTGGGCGATGACCGGTTCGAGCAGGCTGGCGCGGCCCATGTCGCACAGGATCGCGGTGGCGCGCGCGGCGTGCTCGGCCGCCTGCGCCGGGTCCTGGGTGGCGACCCACGAGGTACCGGGCGGCAGTTTCGAGAGCAGTTTGAAGTGCCTGGACCCGGGATCGCCGAGCGCCAGCAGGTGAGGGGAAGTCATGAAGAAAGTTCCGGTGATCGTTGAGTCGAGGCGGCCCGTCGGCGGGCCCGGCGGATCCGCATTGTGGCCGAAGCAGACTGCGTCCGCCACGGCGCCGTGGGAGAATCCGCCGCCATGAGCCTGAGCGCCGCCGACGCACTGAACCTCACCGCCGCCCTGCGCCGGATGGGGCTGATCGAGCCCGATGAAAGCCCCGGCCTGACGCCGCTGACCGGCGGCGTCTCGTCGCTGATCGTGCTGGCCCACACCCGCGCCGGGCCGGTGTGCGTGAAGACCGCGCTGGCGCAGCTCAAGGTCGCCGCCCAGTGGTTCGCGCCGGTCGAGCGCAACAGCGCCGAGGTCGCGTGGCTGCGCACTGCCTCGGCCATCGTCCCGGGTGAGGTGCCGACCGTGCTGGGCGAGGATCGCGAATCGCGGGCCTTCGCGATGGCCTACCTCGAGCCGCGGGACTACCCGGTCTGGAAAGGGGAACTGCTGGCCGGGCGGGTCGACCGGTCGGTGGCGATCCGGGTGGGCGCGATGCTGGCCGACATCCACTGCGCCAGCGCGCACCGCGCCGACCTGGCCGCCGCCTTCGCCAATGACGACAACTTCTTCGCGCTGCGCCTGGACCCCTACCTGGGCGCCGCCGCGCTCGCACACCCCGATTGCGCACCGGCGCTGCACGCACTGATCGAGACCACCGCCGGCCACCGGATCGCGCTGGTGCATGGTGACGTCAGCCCCAAGAACATCCTGTGCGGCGGCCAGGGGCCGGTCCTGCTGGACGCCGAATGCGCCTGGTATGGCGACCCGGCCTTCGACCTGGCTTTCGTGCTCAACCACCTGCTGCTCAAGTGCGCGTGGCTGCCGACGCGCGCCGCCGACTTCCTCGCCGCCTTCGACGACCTGCTCGACAGCTACCGCCGGCGCATCGACTGGGAAGCGCCGGCCGCGCTCGAACGGCGCGCGGCCCGCCTGCTGGCCGGGCTGCTGCTGGCCCGCATCGACGGCAAGTCGCCGGTCGAGTACCTGACCGAACCGGCGCAACGCGAGCCGGTTCGCGCCGTCGCCCGGGCCCTGCTGCTCGCGCCGCCCGACACGATGGCGCAACTGCGCGCGGCCTGGGTGCGCGGGCTGATCGACCGCTGATCGGCCGCTGATCGCCGAATCGTCGCCGAATCGTCGCCGAATCGTCGCCGCATCATCGCAACCCGCTCGCCACCCGCCCGCCACCCGCCCGACCCTTCGAAAGACAGCCCCCGATGACCGCTTCCGACACCCGCATCCGATCGCTGCAAGCCCGGCGCATCTGGGACTCCCGCGGCCGCCCGACGCTGGAAGCCGAGATCACCCTGGCCAATGGCAGCACCGGACGCGGCATCGCGCCGGCCGGCGCCTCGCGCGGATCGCGCGAAGCCATCGAACTGCGCGACGGCGGGTCGCGCCTGGGTGGCCTGGATGTCACGCGCGCGGTGGCCGGTGTGCAGGGCGAGATCGCCCGCCACCTGTCCGGCCACGACGCACTCGACCAGAGCGCGATCGACGCCGCGCTGATCGCGCTCGACGGCACCCCCGACAAATCGCGCCTGGGCGGCAACGCCCTGGTGGCGGTGAGCCTGGCGGTGCTGCACGCGGGCGCCGCGTCGCGCCGGCTGCCGCTGTGGCGCCACCTGGCAGGCGAGGCGGCGGTCACCTTGCCCATGCCCGAGATCCAGATCTTCGGCGGCGGCGCGCACGCCGGGCGCCGGGTCGATGTCCAGGATTTCATGGTGATGCCGGTCGGCGCGACCTCCTTCGCCCAGGCCATGGAAATGACCGCCGAGGTCTACGCCGCCGCCGGCGCGCTGATGCAGGCCGCCGGCCGGCGCCAGGGCGTGGCCGACGAGGGTGGCTGGTGGCCGGTGTTCGCCACCAACGAGGAGGCCCTGGAGAAACTGGTGACGGCGATCGGACACGCCGGGCTGCACGCCGGCCGGGACATGGCGCTGTCGCTGGACATCGCCGCCTCGGAGTTCGGTGCCGGCGGGCGATACCGGCTGGGTCTGGAAGCGCGCGAACTGGACACCGCGGGCATGATCGATCTGCTGGGCAGTTGGATCGACGCCTACCCGATCGCCTCGATCGAGGACCCGCTGGCCGAGGACGATGAAGCCGGACTCGTCGAATTCACCCGCCGCTTCGGCACACGCCTGCAGATCATCGGCGACGACTATCTGGTGACCGACGCGGCGCGGATCGGTGCCGCGGCGGCACTGCCCGCCTGCAACTGCGCGCTGATCAAGTTCAACCAGGCCGGCACCGTCAGTGAAACCCTGGCCGCGATGCAGGCGGCGCGCCGGGCCGGCTGGGCGACGGTGGTGTCAGCGCGCTCCGGCGAGACCGAAGATGTGACGATCGCCCACCTGGCGATCGGCTGGAACGCCGGTCAGCTCAAGGTCGGCTCGTTCGCCCGTTCCGAACGGATGGCCAAATGGAACGAGTGTCTGCGCATCGAGGAGACACTCGGTGCCGGCGCCCGTTTCGCCGGACTGCCCGCCCCGCTTGCCCACTGGAGCCTTGCCCATGACTGACTCGACCGCCCCCCGTCGCACGCCCGGCACGAACCCGCCACGCCGCCGGTTCGGCCAGCGCCTTCTGGGCGGTGCCGGTGCGCTGGCGGCCGGCCTGTCTGCCCGCGTCGCCATTGCCCAGAAAAAATACGGTCCGGGTGCCTCCGACACCGAGATCCGGATCGGTCAGACCATGCCTTACTCCGGGCCGCTGTCGATGCTCGGCGTGCTGGGCCGCTCGGCCAACGCCTATTTCGAGAAGCTCAATGCCGACGGTGGCATCAACGGCCGCCGGATCAAGCTGCTGTCGCTGGACGACGGCTACAACCCGGCGAAAACCGTCGAACAGACGCGCCGGCTGGTCGAGAACGACGAGGTGCTGCTGATCTTCCAGACGATCGGCACGCCGACCAACACCGCCATCCACCGCTACCTGAATACGCGCAAGGTGCCGCAGCTGCTGATCATGTCGGGCGCCAACAAGTGGAACGACCCGCGCAGCAACCCGTGGACGCTGTCGGGCATGGCCTCGTACAACACCGAGGCACGGCTCTACACCCGGCACATGCTGGCCACCGTCGCCGAGCCCCGGATCGCGGTGCTGGCGCAGAACGACGACTTCGGGCGCGACTACATGAGCGGGCTGCGCGACGTACTGGGCGAGCGCGCGCGCACGCTGATCGTCGCCGAAGCGAGCTACGAGGTGACCGACCCGACGATCGATTCGCAGGTGCTGCAGCTCAAGACCTCCGGGGCGACTGTCTTCATGAATTTCGCCAACGGCAAGTTCACCTCGCAGGCGATCCGGCGCGCCGCCGAACTCGGCTGGAAGCCGCAGATATACCTGCCGGTGGGCGCCTCGTCGATCGCCGCGATCCTGCAGCCGGCTGGCGTGGAGCGCGCGATCGGCGCGATCACGCTGGCCAACCAGAAGAACCCGTTGGATCCGCAGTGGCGCGACGACGCGGGCATGAAGGACTACTTCGAGTTCATGAAGCGCTGGGCGCCGGGACTGGACGCAAACGATTCGCTCAACGTGAGCGGCTATTCGAGCGCGATGATCATGGCCGACATCCTCAAGCGCTGCGGCGACGACCTCACGCGCGAAAACGTGATGCGCCAGGCGCTGGCGATGAACGACTTCAGCACGCCGGTGATGCTGCCGGGCGTGGGGTTGAGCACCTCGCCCACCGACCACGAGATCTACGGCGCGCTGCGCCTGCAACGCTTCGACGGGAAGTCGTGGGTGCCCTTCGGCAACGCGATGAAGCGCTGAGCGCCCCCGCGCGCAACTCGCAGGCGCGGCGCGCTCCGGTGCACTGGAGCGCGCCGGGTGCCGTCACTGCCTAGAAGAGCGCCTCGCAACCGGTGCCGGCGATCGCGGCATCGAAGCGCTGGCGCGCCGATGCGTCGAGCGCCGCGTGGTCGCGGCGCAGCCAGGACAGGCACTTGGCCTGGTAGGGGAAGGGCTGCTGCACCCAGGGCTTGCCGTCGATCTGCGTCTCGACCTGCGCCGCGCCGGACTGGACCGCGCGCGCATTGGCCAGCATGAAGTCCGGATACACGCGGCCGATCTCGCGCAGGATCGCGGTCAGGGTGGACGGCAGGCGGGTGATGTCGAACCAGTCGGCGTCTTCGGGCTGCAGGCCCGAGAGGTCTTCCAGCGACCCGGTCCAGCCGTAGACGCGCGGCGCCCGCGCCAGCGTCACCGCCATGCAGGTCGGATCGAAATGGGCGAGCTGGGTGAGCTGACCGAACACCCCGAAATCGCCCGACCCGGGACGCGCGCCCAGCAGGAAGCGGTGCGAGCGCAGGTGGTCCTCGAAGGCATCGAGGAAGCGTTCGTAGCTGGCCTCGATCACCGGCCCGGTGATCTCATTGGAGCCGACGTAGCGCAGGCGCGGGATCTGGCGATCGCACACCAGCTGGTTGTAGCGCGCGAGCTCGGCATCCGAGAGCGGCGGACGCGACCAGGTGGGCAGCACCGAACCGGCCTTGGCAATGTCGGCCGCATAGGTCCAGCGGTAATGGAACATGGCCTTGGTCAGCCACTCGTCGGCATAGTCCTCGATCAGCGCATCGACCAGCGCCAGCGCCGGGTCGTGCGGAATGGCGCTGCGACCGCTGAACTCGGTCTCGAAACGCCGGATGAGCGGCGTGGAGTCGGTGACCGCCTCGAGCGCGCCCGCGGCATTGCGCAGGAAGAAGGTCGGCAGCAGCGAGACCTTGGGCATCGGCAGCCCTTGCACCTCGCCCCCCGCGACGTTGCTGCCCAGGATGAGGCGATAGGCGAGCTGCCGGTATCGAAGCACCGCGAGCATCTTGCGGGTGTAGGGGGAACCGGGCACGCCCATCAGCGTGAGGCGGTCGCTGTTCAGCAGGACGGCGGGATCGAACTGGTTGGCCATGGAAGCTCCGCGGGCAGAAGAATTGAACGAAGGGATTGCAAGAAGGTTCGAGAGAGGATTCAAAGGCGGGGGCGTGCCGGGCGCTGCGGCACTCAGCCCGGCGCACGCTGCGCGGTGACCACCAGGCTGCGCGCGCCCAGCAGCTCGAAGCCGCTGGCGCGCGCCAGCGGCATCGCGTTCTCGGCGAAGACTCCCGCGTCGTAGCGCTGAATCCGGCGCCGGTAGATCGCCGAGACCGGCCACCACAGCGGCGAGAGCAGCGCCGCCGCCCAGGTGGCGCCGCGCTTGATGCGGTCCACGCCGACATCGATCGCACCAAAGCCCGCCTTGCGCAGGCCGTAGGCCCAGTAGGCCAGGGGCAGCGGCATGATGTGGCCGCACAGCCGTCCGGCGTTCTCGGGCAGCACGCTGGGCGGGGGATAGGTGTGGAAGAAGCCGGTGAGCAGAAAGCTCAGGCGACTGAGCATGTGGCTCACATTGGGCACCGAGAAAACCAGCCGCCCGCCCGGGCGCAGCACCCGGTGGACCTCGCGCATCAGCGCATAGGGCGCTTCGGAATGCTCCAGCACCTCGACCAGCGTGACCACGTCCAGCGACGCATCCTCGAAGGGCAGCGGCTGGTTCACATCAATCCGGGTGAAGGGGACCTGCGTGGTCGCGTAGCGGCTTGCGTCGATGTCGGCGGCGTTGAGCCACTGGGCGGGATCCCAGCCCCGGGCCTGATAGGCCCGGGCGATCTGCCAGATCAGGGCGCCGCCCCCGCAGCCGAGGTCGAGGATGCGCAACGGGCGGGAGAGATCACCGGTGACCCGCGCGAGGATGGCCTTTTCGGTGACCGAATGCGAGCCGCGGTGGTGGACAACGGGGTCGGCCATGGCGATTCCTGTTGATGAGGCGTTGATCAGCGGCGGCGGGTGCGCGCAATCCTCGGGTGAACCGGATCACTGCCCGGCCGCTGCGCCCACCATGGTACCGGCAGGGGAATCCGAAAGCCGCGCGATCGCCCAGCCGACATGCTCGCGCACCAGTTCCGACGGGTCGTCCGCGCGCGAGCCAAGAGCCGCCAACGCCGCGGCGCGGCCCGCCGGACCGCTGTTGCCCAGCGCCACCGCCAGGTTGCGCAGCCAGCGTTCATGGCCGATCCGCCGGATGGCCGAGCCGGCGGTGCGCTCGTCGAACTGCGCCGCCGTCCAGGCGAACAACTGCGCAAGCGAGGCGGTGTCCAGCCCGTGGCGGGCAGCGAAGTCGGGTACCACCGCGGCGCGCGCGTAGCGGTTCCAGGGGCACACCAGCTGACAGTCGTCGCAGCCGTAGATCCGGTTGCCCAGCGCCGGACGCAATTCCACCGGAATCGGTCCGGCCAGCTCGATGGTCAGGTAGGAAATGCAACGGCGCGCGTCCAGCCGGTAAGGCGCCACGATCGCGCCGGTCGGACAGGCCTGCAGGCAGCGCTCGCAGCTGCCGCAGTGATCACCGCCCGGCGCGTCGGGCGCCAGCGGCATGTCGGTGTAGAGGGTGCCCAGGAAAAAACTCGAGCCCTGCTCGCGATTGAGCAGCAGCGTGTGCTTGCCGCGCCAGCCCAGACCGGCGCGGCGCGCCAGCTCGACCTCCATGACCGGCGCCGAATCGCAGAAGACCCGGTGCCCGTGCGCGCCGAACTGCGCCGCCATCCGGTCGGCGAGCCGGCCCAGGCGGGCCCGCACCACCTTGTGATAATCGCGCCCCAGCGCATAGCGCGAGACATAGGCCTGCTCATCGGCCGCCAGCGTCTGCCAGGCACGCTCGCGCCACTGCGGATCGGTGGGCGAATAGTCGAGGGTGACCATCACCACGCTCAGCGTGCCGGGCACGAGTTCGGCCGGGCGCGCCCGGCGCAGGCCATGGCGCGCCATATAATCCATCTCGCCGTGAAAGCCGGCATCGAGCCACTGGCGCAGGCCCGGCTCGGCATCGGCCAGATCGATGCCGGTCACCCCCGCCGAGCCGAAGCCCAGCTCGCGCGCCCATTGCGCGATCTGCGCCGGCAGCGCGGCGCGGTCATCGGGCAAGCCCTGCGCCGTCACGATCGCCCGCCCCGGCGTCCACGCCCCGAAGAGACCGCCGATCCATGTCCGCACCGCCCGCGCCGCTGACCCTGCTCCTGGCCGATGAACGCGCCACCGCCCGGCTGGCGGGCGCGCTGGCGCCCGCCGTCGGCCCCGGCTTCGTCCTGTTCCTGAGCGGCGACCTGGGCGCCGGCAAGACCGCATTCACCCGCGCGATGCTGCGGGCGCTTGGCCATGAAGGTCGAGTGAGAAGTCCCACCTTCACGCTGGCCGAACCGTATAATTTGTCGAGCTTCGACTTGTATCATTTTGATTTCTATAGATTCTCTGACGAAAACGAATGGCGGGAAGCGGGATTCGATGAACTCATCGGCGGCCAGGTGGCAGCAGTGGTCGAATGGCCGGAACTGGCAGGCGCCGGCCTGCCCGAACCCGACCTCTGGCTGCACCTGCACGCCGGCCCCGACGAGGCCTCTCGCCGCGTCCTGCTGCGCGCCCACACCGCCCGGGGCGAGGCATGTCTGAGCGCACTGGCCGATACGGTACGCCAGGATCGGCTCGCCGGCGTGTCCTGCTCGGCGCCCTCGGCGCCCCCGTCCTCAGCCTGAACGCCCCGCTGGCGCGCGCCGCCGCGGTGCTGGCGGTGCGCGTCTGGCCGGCGCGCGAATACACCCGCATCGCGCTGGAGCTCGACGAGGCCCTGCGCCACACCGAACTGCTGGTGCCCGATCCGCCGCGGCTGGTGGTCGATCTGGACGGCATCGAACTGGATGCGGCGCTGCGCGACCTGGTGGCCAAGGTGCGCACCGACGACCCCTTCATCCGGCAGGTCCGGGTCGGCCAGTTCAGACCGGGCGTGGTCCGGGTGGTCTTCGACCTGAAGGCCGAGATCGCGCCGCAGGTCTTCGCGCTGGCCCCGGCCGGCAGCTACGGCCATCGGCTGGTGATCGACCTCTACCCGGCGCAGCCCGACGACCCGCTGCAGGCGCTGCTGCAGGATGTGCGCGAGCGCGAGGAACGCGCCGCGCGCGCCGTCGAACCGAAGGCAGTCACCCGACTGGTGACGGTGGCGATCGACCCGGGGCATGGCGGCGAGGATCCGGGCGCGATCGGCAAGGGCGGCACCCGCGAGAAGGACGTGGTGCTGGCGATCGCCCAGCGGCTGCACGAGCGCATCAGCCGGGAGCCGAACATGCGCGCGTTCCTCACGCGCGATGCCGACTATTTCGTGCCACTGGCGGTGCGGGTGCAGAAGGCCCGGCGCGTGCAGGCGGACCTGTTCGTGTCGATTCACGCCGACGCCTTCGTGCGCCCCGACGCGCGCGGCGCGTCGGTATTCGTGCTCTCGGAAGGGGGCGCCAGCAGCAGCACCGCGCGCTGGCTGGCCGAGCGGGAGAACCAGGCCGACCTGATCGGCGGGCTGAACCTGGGCCGGCGCAACCGCGAGGTCGCGCAGTTGCTCCTGCAGATGTCCACCGACACCCAGATCCGTGACAGCAGCAACTTCGCGCGGATCGTGCTGGGCCAACTCGGCACGGTGGGCGAACTGCACAAGCCGGCGGTCGAGCAGGCCGGTTTCGCGGTGCTCAAGGCGCCCGACATTCCGTCGGTGCTGGTCGAAACCGCCTTCATCAGCAATCCGGCCGAGGAGCGCCGGCTGGCCGATCCGGACTACCAGGCAAAGGTGGCGCAGGCGATCCACACCGGCATCCGCCACTACTTCATCAAGTATCCGCCGCCGGCGCGCCTGAAGCCGACCTGAAGAGCACCCGCACGACGATGCCGGAACCGCCCTCGACATCGATCACCCGGACCTGCGCGTCGTGCGACTGGGCGATCTCGCGCACGATCGCCAGGCCAAGCCCGGAGCCTTCGGCGATCGCCGTGGGCGAGCGGTAGACCCGCTCGAACACGCGACGACGCTCGGCCGGATCGATGCCCGGTCCGCTGTCCTCGACCTCGGCGAACGGGTGGCCGGCCAGCAACCCGCAGCGCACGGTGATGCGCCCGCCGACGGGGCTGTAGCGGATCGCGTTGTCGACCAGATTGGTGAGCATCTCGCGAAGCTGCCAGCGCGACCCGGGCACCGTCACACCGACTGTCTCGGCGCCCAGGTCCTGGCCGCGGGCGAGCGCCGCGTCGACATGGATCGAGACCACCTCGTCGACCAGGTCGGCCATCGGCACCTGCTGCGGCGTCGAGGCGTCCCGAGTGGTCTGGTCGGCCCGGCTCAGGGTGAGCAGCTGATGGGTGAGGTGCGCCAGGCGATCGACCGCGTGCTGCGCCGACGACAGCCGATCCTCCAGAGCCGCCGCTTCGCCGGGCAAGTCGGCGGGCGGATGCGACGGCAGCGCGCGCACCTGGCCCAGCGCCAGTTCGAGCTGCCCCTTGATACCGGTGAGCGGGGTGCGCAGCTGATGGGCCGCGTTTTCGACGAAACGGCGCTGCGCGTCACGGCTCTCGGTCAGCCGCTCGAACAGGCGGTTGAGCGCGTCGGCCAGCGGGCGGACCTCGCCCGGGGTCTTGTCCAGCACGACCGGGGTCAGATCGGCGGGCGAGCGGCGCGCCAGCTGGGCCGCCATGCGCTCGAGCGGCTTGAGCGCCATCGACACCGCCAGCAGGCTCAGCACCACGGTCAGCGCCAGGATCATCGCGTCCTCGGCCAGCAGCGACGAGCGCAGGTGCTCCTGCGAGTGGCGGCGCTTGCGCTGGGTCTCGGTGACCACCACCGACACGATGCCGGCATCGGTGGGCGCGACGATGCGCACCGCCCGCATCTCCTCACCGCCCTGGGTGACGTCATAGAAGGCCGCCTCGCTGTCATCGGAGGGCAGCGGCAGCTGGACATTGCCCGCCAGGTGCTCACCGCGCGGACCGACGATGCGATAGTCGAGCGTGTCGACCGGATCCGACAACAGCACCTTGAGCCGATCGACCGGCAGGCGGATCGTGCCCGGCCGATCGTCGCCGCGCACGCTCTCGCCAATCGCCACCGCACTGTTGAGCAGCACCCGGTCGAAGGCCTCGTCGACGGTGCGATCGATGGCCCGGTAGTCCATCAGCGAGGCAAAGATGACGATCTGCAGCAGCGGCACCACCAGCCACAGCAGCAAGCGGGTGCGAACGCTCATGCCGACCCGGTGGGCGCTGTCGACAGAAGCCGACAGCGCCGGTTCGGGCGCTGTCCGTTCGCCCGCTGGCAGCGACGACATCAGACGAAAGCGGCGCGCTCGAGCCGGTAGCCGACACCGCGCACGGTGCGCACCGCCACGCCGCTGCCCTCGATCTTGGCGCGCAGACGCGAGACATAGACCTCGACCGCGTTGGGCGCGATGCTGTCGTCCCAGCCGCTGATGGCCTGCAGGAGCTTGTCCTTGCGGACCACGGTTTCGGCATGCAGCATCAGGTACTCGAGGATCGACCACTCGCGCGGCGTGAGTTCGATCGAGCGCCCGGCCGCACGCAGCACCCGGCTGGCCTCGTCGAGCACCAGCCCGAGGAACCCGAGCCCCCCGGCGGCGGACGATCCGGTGCGCCGGATCAGCACCCGGACGCGGGCCACCAGCTCGCGCAGCTCGAAGGGCTTGACCAGGTAGTCGTCGGCGCCGCGCTCCAAGCCCTCGACCCGGTCGTCGAGCCCGTCGCGCGCGGTCAGCACGAGGACCGGCACCCGCGCCGACTCGCCGGCACCGCGGCGCAGCGACGCCAGGAACTGCAGGCCATCGCGCCCGGGCAGTCCCAGGTCGAGCACGATCAGGTCGAAGTGTTCGGTGACCAGCGCGGTTTCCGCCGACTCGGCACTGCGCACCTGATCGACCGCGAAACCCGCGTTGTGCAGACCGGTGGCCACCACATCGGCCACCAGGGGATCATCCTCAACGACCAGGACCCGCACGGGATCGCCTCCAGTGGCGCAGCACCTCGAAGACCGCCGGCAGCGCGGGCACGATGATGAACGCCAGGGTGACCCACGAGAAATGGGCCGTGTCCCAGGCGGTGTTGCCCACCAGATGCCCCAGGGTGACGAGACTGCCCACCCAGATGACGGCGCCCAGCACGTTGTAGAAGGCGAACCGGGGATAGGTCATGTGGGCGATGCCGGCCACGAACGGCGCGAAGGTGCGCACGAAGGGCAGGAAGCGCGCCACCACGATGGTGATCGGCCCATGGCGCTCATAGAAGGCATGGGTTCGGTCGAAGGCCGCGCGGTTGAACCAGCGCGAGTTTTCCCATTGGAAGACGCGCGGCCCGAACCAGCGGCCGACCGAATAATTCAGGGCGTCGCCCAGCACCGCGGCCACGGTGAGCAGCGCCAGCAGCGCCGGCAGGCTGAGCCCGCCCAGGCCGGCGATGGCGCCAGCGGCGAACAGCAGCGAGTCGCCGGGCAGAAACGGCATCACCACCAGTCCGGTCTCGACGAAGATGATGAGAAACAGCAGCGCGTACACCCAGACGCCGTGGTCCTGCACCACCTGCACCAGGTGCCGGTCGAGATGAAGGAAGATGTCGATCAGGCTGGCAAGATCCATCTTCGGATGATACCCGGCCGATATAATCGACGGTTCGAATCGCCCCTTGAACCGCCTCACCGCCCCTTGAACCGCCTCACGGAGACTGCCCTGGCCGCTGCTCGCCCGATCCGTCCGCTGCCCGACCGGCTCGTCAGTCAGATCGCCGCGGGCGAGGTCGTCGAGCGCCCGGCGTCGGTGGTGAAGGAACTGCTGGAGAACGCGATCGATGCCGGCGCCCGTCGCCTGGAAGTGCGCATCGAGGACGGCGGCATCCGGCGGATCTCGATCGCCGACGACGGCTCGGGCATCGCGGCCGACGAACTGCCGCTGGCCCTGCAGCGCCATGCCACCAGCAAGATCGCCACGCTGGCCGAGCTCGAGCAGGTCGCCTCGCTGGGTTTCCGGGGCGAGGCGCTGGCGTCGATCGCCTCGGTGGCGCGGGTTCGCATCACCAGCCGCACCGCCGACGCGGACCATGCCAGCCTGATCGATTCGATCGACGACCGGATCGAGCCCGCGCCCGGCCGACCGGGCACCACTGTCGAAGTGCTCGACCTCTACAGCGCCACTCCGGCGCGGCGCAAGTTCCTGAAATCGGTGCAGACCGAGGCCGCGCACTGCGCCGACGCCCTGCGTCGGGTCGCGCTGGCCCATCCCGCGGTGTCGTTCAGCCTGTCGGTCGACGGGCGGATCACGCTGTCGTGGCCGGCCGGCGACTGGACCGCGCGCGCGCTCGAAGGCCTGGGCGAGGACTTCCGCACGGCCCACCGCGCGATCAGCCAGCAGGCCGGTCCGCTGGGCATCACCGGCCTGCTGGGCCTGCCCACCGAAAGCCGCGGCCGGCCCGATCGCCAGTTCGTCTACGTCAATGGCCGCTTCGTGCGCGATCGTCTGCTGATGCACGCGGCGCGCCAGGCCTACAGCGAGTTGCTGCACGGCGACCGGCACCCGGCCTATGCGCTGTTCCTCACGATCGATCCGGGTCTGGTCGACGTCAACGTGCACCCGGCCAAGACCGAGGTGCGCTTTCGCGAACCCCAGGGCGTGCACCGCGCCCTGTTCCACGCGATCCAGGACAGCCTGCGCGCGGGCGCGGCCGATCATCCGTCGCTGCGCGCGCCGCTGACCAGCCTGCAGGCGCTGGCCGGCGCCCGGGACGCGGGGCAGGGGTTGCCGGGCGGGGGTTCGGGAGGCGCGGGCGGGTTCGGCGCGGGGGGCGGATCGGGTGCGGCCAGCGGCTTCGGCGCCCCGCGCGACTGGCGATCGGCTGGCGCCGCGCAGTCGGCGCTGGCGCTGGCCTTCGCCGCCCCCTCGGGGGCGGGCTCGCCGTGGCTGCAGGTCGGCGCGGATCCGACGGCGGGGACCCGGGTTCAGGAACCCTCGGCACCGTGGCAGGCACCGGGGCTCGCACAGGACTCGGCGCCAGGGTCGGACATCCCGCCACTGGGCTTTGCCCTGGCGCAGCTGCACGGCATCTACATCCTGGCGCAGAACCGCCTGGGACTGGTGGTGGTCGACATGCACGCCGCCCATGAACGGGTGGTCCTGGAGCGCCTGAAATCGGAGCTCGACCGGGGGGCGCCGGCCATGCAGGCGCTGCTGATCACCGCCACCTTTCGCGCCGACCCCCTGGAGGTGCGCCTCGTCGAGGAGGAGCCGCAGGTGCTGGCGGCGCTCGGGCTCGATCTCTCGGTGCTCTCGCCGACCGCACTCGCGGTGCGCGCGGTGCCGGCGGCTCTCGCCGATGCCGACGCCGCCTCGCTCGCGCGCTCGGTGCTGGCCGAACTGCGCGAGGTCGGCAGTTCACGTGCGCTGGCCGAACGGCGCAACGACATGCTGGCGACCATGGCCTGCCACGCCGCGGTCCGCGCCAATCGCAAACTGGGCCTGCCCGAGATGAACGCACTGCTGCGCGACATGGAACGGACCGCGGGCGCCGACCAGTGCAACCACGGACGCCCGACCTGGATCCAGGTCGGCATCGGCGATCTGGACGGCTGGTTCCTGCGCGGGCGTTAGGCCCGCCGCGCCTGACCGATGCCTGCTGACCGATGCCCCCCGCCCACGTGACCCTGCTCGTGGCTCGGCGCGCCCGGCTGGCAGCGATGGCTCGTGGCGCCGCGCGGGCAGCGCTCACCGTGCTCGGCGCG
>CAIZNI010000070.1 GCA_903934295.1 uncultured beta proteobacterium | reverse complement strand
CCGCGACCGGCGCGCCGGCCGGTGCCGGGCCGCTGCCCGCGCAGCCCGGCAGCGCCGCGCCCGCCGGGAGCGCCGCTGCCGCCAGCAGCCATCGTCGGCGGCCAGCGATCATGTGCGAAAGCGCGCCGCCAGCGCATCGGCGCTGCGGGCCAGCAGGCCGACATCGGAGCCGACCGCCACGAACTGCGCGCCCAGCGCGAGCCAGCGCCGGGCGTCGGCCTCGTTGGACGTGAGGATGCCGGGCGCCTTGCCGGCGGCGCGGATGCGCCGGATGCCGTCGTCGATGCGCGCCATCACCGCCGGGTTGGCCCGCTCGCCGACATGGCCGAACGAGGCGTGCAGGTCGGCCGGACCGATGAAGATGCCGTCGACCCCGTCGACCGCGGCGATCGCCTCGATCTCGTCGAGTGCCTCGCGGGTCTCGACCTGCACCAGCAGGCACAGTTCCTCTTCGGCGCGGCGCGCGTAGTCGTCGACCCGGCCGAAGCGGGTCGCCCGCGTGGTGCCGCCCACGCCGCGCACGCCGCCCGGCGGATAGCGCATCGCGGCCACCGCGGCGCGCGCCTCGTCGGCGTTGCCGATCTGCGGAATCATCAGCGTGAGCGCGCCGATGTCCAGGTAGCGCTTGACCGCCACGAAATCGTTCCAGGGCAGTCGCACCACCGGATGCGAGGGATAGCCCGCCACCGCCTGCAACTCGGCCAGCACCGTCTCGATGTCGGCCGGGGTGTGCTCGGTGTCGATCAGCAGCCAGTCGAAACCGGCGCCGGCGATCACCTCGACCGCATAGGGCGAGGGCAGGCTCGCCCACAGGCCGATCGGCGCACGGCCCTCGATCAGGGCTTTCTTGAAGGGGTTGTGCGGCAGTTGCATGGCGGCTCCGGCGCGAGAAGATGGGCGGGGCTGGGCGCCCGCAGACCCGCAAGGTTAGCGTGCCCGGGCGCTGCGCTGGCGCGCCGTGGCAACATTGTGGTCTCGCGGCGCCCGGCGCCGCCCCCGAACCAGCTGCTGCGGAGCGCTCCATGATCGAAACCACTCTCGAGAACTTCCAGGCCGATGTGATCGACGCGTCGATGCAGATGCCGGTCCTGGTCGACTTCTGGGCCCCCTGGTGTGGCCCCTGCAAGTCGCTCACCCCCCTGCTCGAGAAGCTCGAGGAGGCCTATCAAGGGCGCTTTCGGCTGGTCAAGGTCAACACCGACGAGCAACAGGAGCTGGCCAGCCACTTCCGCATCAAGTCGATCCCCACGGTGTTTGCGATCGTCGGCGGGCGTCCGGTCGACCAGTTCCAGGGCGCGCTGCCGGAAGGCAAGCTGCGCGAGTTCATCGACCGCCTGATGCCCAACCCGGCCGAGATCGAGCTCGACGCTGCCCTTCAGGCGCTGCAGGCCGAGGACCGCGCCACCGCCATCGTCCATCTGAAGAAGGCGATCGCACTCGACCCGGCCAGCGATGCCGCCCGCCTGACTTATGCCGATGTGCTGCTCGAGGAGGACGACGCGCCCGCCGCCCAGGCCCAGCTCGAGGCGCTCTCGCCGCAAGCCGCCCAGGACCCGCATGCCCAGGCGCTCGCGGCCCGGATCACCGTGATGCTGGAGGAAAACCGCCTGCCGCCGACGCCGCAGCTCGACGCCCGGATCGCCGCCAATCCCGGCGACCTGGCCGCCCGACTCGAGCTGGCCGAGCACTGCATCGCCCACAAGGCCTGGGAGCCGGCGCTCGAGCAGCTGCTGGAAATCGTCCGCCGCGACCGCCAGTTCGGCGAGGACATCGGGCGCAAGACGATGATCCAGGTTTTCGACCTGGCCAGTTCGCAGCCCCAGCTGGTGGCGGCCTGGCGCCGCCAGCTCAGCTCGGTGCTCTTCTGAACGGGCGCTTCTGAGACAATCCGTCCCATGCTCTCCTCACAGACCGACCGGCTGGTCGCCGGCTTTCGCCACGCCGCCGCTGCCCTGATCCATGAACGCGCCGGCGTGCTGGGCGACGCCACGCTGGCCATTCCCGAGATCGAACTCGACCGGCCCAAGCAGGCCGCCCACGGCGATGTCGCCTGCAACCTCGCGCTGCAGCTGGCCAAGCCGCTGCGCATGAATCCGCGCGCGCTCGCCGAGGACCTGGCCCGGCGGGTGCACGAGCATGACGCCGGCCCCGGCGGCGCCGGCCTGATCGACGCCCTCGAGATCGCCGGCCCGGGCTTCATCAACATCCGGCTCTCGCGCGCCGCCCGCCTGGCGGTGGTGGGCGCGGCGCTGCGCGAGGCCGAGGCGTTCGGTCGCAACGCCAGTGGCGCCGGCCGGCCGGTGCTGGTCGAATTCGTGTCGGCCAACCCGACCGGTCCGCTGCACGTGGGCCATGGCCGTCAGGGTGCGCTCGGCGATGCCCTGTCGGCGCTGCTGCAAGCCAACGGCTGGCAGGTCAGCCGCGAGTTCTATTACAACGACGCCGGCGCCCAGATCGCCAATCTGGCGCTGTCGGTGCAGGCGCGCGCCCGCGGCATCGCGACCGACGACGCGCGCTTTCCGACCGACGGCTACCGCGGTGACTACATCGCCGACATCGCCGCCGACTACCTCGCCGGCCAGACCGTGGCCGCGCAGCGCATCGAGCCGGTGACCGCCGCAGGCGACCCCGACGATCTCGAGGCGATCCGCCGGTTCGCGGTGGCCTACCTGCGCCGCGAGCAGGATCGCGACCTGCTCGCCTTCGGCGTGCGCTTCGACCACTACTACCTCGAGTCCTCGCTCTACGAGGACGGCCGGGTCGACGCCACCGTGGCGGCGCTGACCGCCGCCGGCAAGACCTTCGAGGAAGGCGGCGCGCTGTGGCTGCGCACCACCGATTACGGTGACGACAAGGACCGCGTCATGCGCAAGTCCGAGGGCGGCTACACCTATTTCGTGCCGGATGTCGCCTATCACCGGGCCAAGTGGGAGCGCGGTTTCCACAAGGCGATCAACATCCAGGGTTCCGACCACCACGGCACCATCGCCCGCGTGCGGGCCGGACTGCAGGCGCTGGGCGCGGGCATCGCCCCGGGCTTTCCCGACTATGTCCTGCACAAGATGGTCACCGTGATGCGCGGCGGCCAGGAAGTGAAGATCTCCAAGCGCGCCGGCGGGTATGTGACGCTGCGCGACCTGATCGAGTGGAGCGGCGGCGCCGAGGCGCCCGCGGCCGAGGGCGTGGCGGGTGCCGGGTCGCCCGACGAGATCCTGCGGCGCGGTCGCGACGCGGTGCGCTTCTTCCTGATCTCGCGCAAGGCCGACAGCGAATTCGTGTTCGATGTCGACCTGGCACTGGCCCGGACCGACGAGAATCCCGTCTATTACGTGCAGTACGCCCACGCCCGGATCTGCTCGGTGTTTGCCCAGTCGGCCGAGCGCGGCGGCCCCGACGAGTCGGCGGTGCTGGCGGCGCTCGCGGCGGCGCCCGAGGATCTGATGGCGCCGCTCGGTTCGCCCCGCGAGTTCTCGCTGTGCGCCCGGCTGGCGGCATTTCCGGTGATGGTCCGCGAGGCGGCCGATGAGCTCTCTCCCCATGCCATCGCCTTCTACCTCAAGGACCTGGCGGCGGAATTGCACGGTTACTACAACGGGGAGCGGTTCCTGGTCGACGACCCGGCCCTGCGCCTGGCCCGGCTGTCTTTGCTGGCCGCCACCCGCCAGGTGCTGCGAAACGGACTGGCCCTGATCGGCGTGTCCGCGCCCGAAAGGATGTGATGAGCCTGTCCCTGGGCACCCGCTGGCATCGCCAGCACGGCGGCACCCTGGTGGGTTTCTCGCTGGGGCTGGTGCTCGGTCTCGCGGTGGCGGTGGTGGTGGCGCTGTTCGTCACGAACGCGCCGGTGCCCTTCCTGAACAAGACCGGACGCACCGCCGATCGCGGGTTCGAGCCGAAGACGCCGGCCAACGCGCCCGATCCCAACAAGCCGCTCCAGGGCCAGGCCCGACCTGCGCCGGCGCCGGCCGCCGAGGCGGCGGGCGCCGAGGCCGCTGCCGGCGCGCCAGCCGCCACCCCGACGCCCGACCGGGTGCCGGCGG
>CAIZNI010000069.1 GCA_903934295.1 uncultured beta proteobacterium | reverse complement strand
CGCCTGGCAACAGCGCGCTGGCCGACGCTTTTCTCAAGGCCGGCAAAGGCCGATGATTTCCGTCTCGGCAGCCTTCACGCCCGCACATGACGCGCTGATGAATCGGGCCGCCGGCGGCCGCGCGGCAGTGCCCCGGCCATCGATTTTCGCAACGCCCGGTGCCCGCCTGTCTGCGCCATCGCTATGCTCATTGACGCTGGCCGGCGCGCGCCGGATGATCAGCGCCGGACAGCGGCCGCGCGCCTTCGCGCAGCGGATCCCTGCCGTCTCCATTCCCCTCTCCGAAAGAATCGCATGGCCATGAAGTTCCGGTTTCCCGTGGTGATCATCGACGAAGACTGGAAGTCCGAGTCCTCCAGCGGCCTGGGCATTCGCGCGCTGGCCAAGGCGATCGAGGACCAGGGCATGGATGTGGTGGGCGGCTTCACCTACATCGACGTGACGATGGTCGCCAACCAGGCCGCCCGCGCCTCGGCTTTCGTGGTGTCGATCGACGACGAGGAGATCTCCGAGGACGGCGACGAGAGCGCTGCCATCCAGGACCTGAAGAAATTCATCATCGAGGTCCGCCGGCGCAACGCCGACATCCCGATCTTCCTGTTCGGCGAGACCCGCACCTCGCAGCACATCCCCAACGACATCCTGAAGGAGCTCCACGGCTTCATTCACATGTTCGAGGACACCCCGGATTTCGTGGCGCGCTACATCATCCGCGAGGCCACGAACTACCTCAATTCCCTGGCGCCGCCTTTCTTCAAGGCGCTGGTGGCCTATGCCAACGACGGTTCCTACTCATGGCACTGTCCGGGCCACTCGGGTGGTGTCGCTTTCCTGAAGAGCCCGGTCGGGCAGATGTTTCACCAGTTCTTCGGCGAGAACATGCTGCGCGCCGACGTCTGCAACGCCGTCGACGAACTCGGCCAGCTCCTCGATCACACCGGTCCGGTGGCGGCCTCGGAGCGCAATGCGGCGCGCATCTTCACCGCCGATCACCTGTTCTTCGTCACCAACGGCACCTCGACGTCGAACAAGATCGTCTGGCACAGCGCGGTGGGCACCGATGACGTGGTGGTGGTCGACCGCAACTGCCACAAGTCGATCCTGCACGCGATCATGATGACCGGCACCGTGCCGATCTTCCTGCAGCCGACCCGTAACCATCAGGGCATCATCGGCCCGATCCCGCTGGCGGAATTCGATGTCGAGAGCATCCAGCGCAAGATCGACGCCAATCCGCTGGTCAAGGACAAGACGGTTCGCCCGCGTGTGCTGACCATCACCCAGTCCACCTACGACGGCGTGCTCTACAACGTCGAGCGGATCAAGGAGTCGCTGGGCGACTACATCGAGAACCTGCACTTCGACGAGGCCTGGCTCCCGCACGCCGTCTTCCATCCGTTCTATCACGAGTTCCATGCCATCGGCCCGAACCGGCCGCGCAGCAAGGACGCGATGGTTTTCGCCACCCAGTCGACGCACAAGCTGCTGGCCGGCCTGTCGCAGGCCTCGCAGATCCTCGTCCAGGAGTCCCAGACCCGCAAGCTCGACCAGTACCGCTTCAATGAAGCCTTCCTGATGCACACCTCGACCAGTCCCCAGTACGCGATCATCGCCAGTTGCGACGTGGCCGCGGCGATGATGGAGCCGCCCGGGGGCACCGCCCTCGTCGAGGAGTCGATCTTCGAGTCGCTGGCGTTTCGGCGCGCGATGCGCAAGGTCGACGCCGAGTTCGGCAAGGACTGGTGGTTCCAGGTCTGGGGCCCCAACGATCTCGCCGACAACGGCATCGGCGCACGCGAGGACTGGCTGCTCAAGTCCAGTGACAAGTGGCACGGGTTCGGGCGGCTGACCAACGGCTTCAACATGCTCGACCCGATCAAGGCGACCATCGCCACGCCGGGTCTGGACATCAACGGCAAATTCGCCGACTGGGGCATTCCCGCGGCCATCGTCACCAAGTACCTGGCCGAGCACGGCGTGGTCGTCGAAAAGACGGGTCTGTACTCGTTTTTCGTGATGTTCACCATCGGGATCACCAAGGGCCGCTGGAACACGCTGGTCACCGAGCTGCAGCAGTTCAAGGACGATTACGACGGCAACCAGCCCCTGTGGCGGGTGATGCCCGAGTTCGTCCAGAAGTATCCCCAGTACGAGCGGGTCGGCCTGCGCGACCTGGCGCAGCAGATCCATGAGGACTACAAGCTGCACGACGTCGCCCGCGTCACCACCGAGATGTACCTCTCGGACATGGTGCCGGTGATGAAGCCCTCCGACGCCTTCGAGTGCCTGGCGCATCGCAAGGTCGACCGGGTGCCGATCGACGAACTCGAAGGTCGCGTCACCACGATGCTGGTGACCCCTTATCCGCCGGGAATCCCGCTGCTGATCCCGGGCGAGCGCTTCAATCGCGCGATCGTCGAGTACCTGCAGTTCGCCCGCTCGTTCAACAAGCGGTTCCCCGGTTTCGACACCGATGTCCACGGCCTGTTCATCGATGAGGAGAACCGCTACTTCGTCGATTGCGTGAAAGTGCCGGCCTGATGCGTCCGGCGCTGGCGGCGCTGGCCGCAGCCGACCGCCCGGACGCGCAGTCGGCTGCGCTGCTCGATGCACTGCAGGCCGAACGGGCGGCAGCGCAAGCGAGCCGGTCGCCGTCGGACCGGCTGACCCGCCTCGAGGCCTGGCGCGCCGATCATCAGGCCCTTGCCGGCTGGGTTGGCAGCCCGTTGCCGGCGCTTGCGGCCGTCGATGATCTTGTCGTGCCGGTCGGGCGGCACGCCGAGCCCGCCCTCGCGATCCGGCGCTATCAGCCGACGCCCGAGGCAAGGCGGGCGCTGGTGTACCTGCAGGGCGGTGGCTGGGTGGCGGGCGGACTGGATGCCGCCGACCGGGTCTGCCGTCAGCTCGCCCTGGCGATCGACGCACAGGTCTTTTCGGTCGATTACCGCCTGGCTCCCGAGTCGCCCTTTCCGGCGGCGGTGACCGATGTCGTTCGTGCCTTCGGCTACCTGCGCAGCGAGGCGCGGTCCTTCGGCATCGACCCGGATCGCCTGCTGATGGTGGGCGAGGGCGCGGGTGGCCAGCTTGCGCTGACCGCGGCGCGCTGGCTCAAGCGCGAAGGCGCGGCGCTGCCGGCGGCGCTGCTGCTGTTTTGCCCGATCACCGACCGGCGTCTGGTGAGCGCCTCTGCACGCCAGTTCGCCCAGGGTCCGCTGCACAGCGCCGATGACCTGCGCTGGTGCTGGGATGCCTTCGCCGGTGAAAGCGGTCTGCCCGAAGCGCATCCCGATCTGTCGCCCTTGCTGGCCGACGATCTGTCAGGGCTGCCCCGGACTTTCGTGCTGACTGCCGGCTGCGATCCGCTGCGCGACGAGGGCGAGCAGATGGCGGTACAGCTTCGCCGCGCCGGTGTCCCCGCCGAGTTCGAGCGGATGCCTGGCGCGATTCACGGTTTTCTGCGGTTTGGCGATCGCCTGGACAGCGCCGCCCGGGGGCTGGTGTCAGTGGCCGAGGTTCTCGCCCGCTGGCGTCTTTGAGCCAAGGCGGTCGCTGGCGGTCCCGGTCACCAGCCGACTGCCGCTCAGCCGGTCGTACAGCGCCCGACCCTGGGGGTCGATGAAGGTCCAGGCGAAGGGGACGATGGCCAGCAGCAGGCCTGCCGGATGGACCCAGGTCGCCATCGCCAGTGCCGCCAGCCAGCCGGCGCACGCGGCCAGGTAGCGTGCGGTGGCACGGCCGCGTCCGATGGGGATTCCGCGGGCATCCACCAGCCGGACATCCATGGTCTTCATCGGCAGCGTTCGCCTGCCATTGGCCCAGAACCAGACGAAATACACGCCCAGCACCAGAAACATGAACACCTGGAACCCGTTGCGCAGCATGCCGGGCTGGCCCTTGAACTGGGTCAGGGCCGAGAAACCGTAGGCGAAGAAGAAGACGACGCCGAAAAGAATCACGCCTTCATAGGCGATGGACATGAAACGGCGCCAGACGGTGGCGTCGGTTACGCCGCCGGCTGCCGTGGGCAGCAATGGGGATTTCGGGTCGGTCATGGGCGGGCGTTCCGGCTCAGTCGGCGCTGCTCGGAGTATCCGCGGTCTCGCCGGCGGCAGGGGGCTTGACCGCGCTGCGCGGACGGGTGGCGATCTTGTTGGCCGGGACGGCAGTGATGGGACGAGCGGCTTCCTTGGCCAGGCCGGTGGGCGCGCCGGCGTGTTTCGCCGCGGTGTTGCTCGTCCAGCCGTTGGCCCTGAGCACCGACTGCTGTTCCGGGGTCATCTGGTTGTAGCTTTCCCAGGTGGCCAGGCGTTCATCCCGATCCAGCGACTTGGCCAGCCGGTAGTTGTTGCGCGCCATTCGCCGCTGGTCGGGCGTCAGGGACGCCCATTCGCGAATGCGCGCCTGCGCCTTGGCGCGGTCTTCGGGCATCATCGAGGGCATCTTTTCCGTCAGGCTCAGCCAGGAGCGTTTCTTGGCCAGCGGCAAAGCGTTCCAGCTGGCGGCCAGCGGCGCCAGGGTTTCGCGCTGTGACGGGCTGAGATCGTTCCACAGCGGTTGCGCCAGTGGCAGCAGCGGCAGCCGCTCCTTGCCCGGCGCCGGCTCGGCCGCCCGGACGGGCAGGGTCATGGTGCAAAAGATCAGGGCGACCAGACCTGCCAGCAGGCAGGCCAGGCGAACACCCGCCTTGCGCTGGCCTTCGCGACAGCGCGGCGAGTCGAGGCTGGCTGGGGTGATCACTGGCGGCTGTTCTTCAGGAAGACACCGAATCCGCGATCGGTGTAGGCGGCCAGGGGAACCTCGTCCGTCAGGACGGCGGTGTCGACCTCGGCGATCTCGTCAGCGGTCTCGCTGTCGTTCCAGGCCGAGATGACCAGCAGGCCGGCCGCGAGCGCCAGGATGGGCAGCAGCGTCACGCCCAGACGCCACCACAGGGTGCGGCCCGAGCTGGAGGATCCCGTGCCGGAGGATCCCGAGCCGGCAAGGGCGAATTGACGGGTGTCGACACGCACGTCGCTGGTGCGCTGATGGGCCAGCGCGGTGAGTCGCGCCTGCTCCAGGCGATGGCTGATCCGGTAGGGCAGGCGGGACGCCGATTCGTCGAGCGCGTCGCGAATCCCCTGAGCAATCTGTTGTTCATTCATAGCGTGATGCCTTTTGCTCGCAGCGCGATGGCCAGTGTGTTGGTCGCGCGGGAGCAGTGCGTCTTGACACTGCCTTCAGAACATCCCATGGCAGCGGCGGTCTCCGCAACATCCATATCCTCCCAATAACGCATCAGAAAGGCCTCTCGTTGACGCGGCGGCAGGCGTTTGATCTCATCTTCGATCGCACGCATGGTTTGTGCCTGCTCGATCTCGTCGGCAGCACTTTTTGCCTTCTGAGAGCCTTCCTGCGCTTCCAGCACCTCCAGGGGGTCGCGTTCGCCCATTTCGTCGTCGTCGGGTACCAGTGCCGACAGCAGTGTGGTCCAGGTGTTTCTGACCTTCTGGCGCCGGAAGTGGTCGGTGATCGTGTTCTGCAGGATGCGCTGGAAAAGCATCGGCAGTTCGGCCGCCGGCTTGTCGCCGTAGCGTTCCGACAACTTGAGCATGCTGTCCTGGACGAGGTCGAGGGCGAACTCATCGTCGCGTACCGCGTAGACGGCATGCTTGAAGGCTCGCCGTTCGACCGAGGCCAGAAAGTCCGACAATTCCTGCCGTGTGGCCATCGGTGAGTGGGGGGTGCGGGCGACTGTGTGGTGAATCTGCGGGACGGCAATCCTAGCAGACCGCGGTTTGCGAGGCTGTCCGGTCCGGGTCTTCATTCTTGACCCCGGCTGCTGCGCTGCAGTATCCTTCGGCCGATCCCCGCGGCGTCCTGCAACCGCTTCGTGTTGCCGGGCGCCGTTGTCTTTGCGGCTCAGGGCTCATCCGCCCGCAGCCATTCAAGGCACTTCTTGCCCGGATCTCCCTCACAAGGGGAGCCTCCGGCGCCCAATCAACCTCGCAGGTCCTGATCCAAGGTCTGCGTCGAGGCGATGGCCCGTCAAGGGCATCGCGTTGGCGCCGGCGGTCGGGCTCCCTGGATCTTGAAAGGAATACTTTCATGGAATTAACTGGTGCGGAAATCGTCGTTCGGTGTCTTCAGGAAGAAGGCGTCGAGCACATCTTCGGCTACCCCGGTGGCGCGGTTCTGTTCATCTACGACGCCATCTTTCAGCAGGAAGGCCTGCAGCACATCCTGGTGCGCCACGAGCAGGCCGCCGTTCATGCGGCCGACGCCTACTCGCGCTCCACCGAAAAGGTCGGTGTGTGCCTGGTCACCAGCGGTCCGGGTGTGACCAACGCGGTCACCGGCATCGCCACCGCCTACATGGACTCGATCCCGATGGTCATCATCTCGGGTCAGGTTCCCACGCACGCGATCGGCCAGGATGCGTTCCAGGAGTGCGACACCGTCGGCATCACCCGGCCCTGCGTCAAGCACAACTTCCTGGTCAAGAACGTCAAGGACCTGGCCGAGACGATGAAGAAGGCGTTTCACATCGCCAGCACCGGCCGTCCCGGCCCGGTCCTGGTCGACATCCCCAAGGATGTCACCCGTGAAAAATGCCGCTTCGAGTACCCGCGCACCGTCGAGATGCGTTCCTACAACCCGGTGGTCAAGGGGCATCAGGGACAGATCAAGAAGGCGCTGCAACTGCTGATGCAGGCCGAGCGACCGATGATCTACACCGGCGGCGGGGTCATCCTGGCCAATGCGGCGCCCGAACTCAACCGGCTGGTCGACCTGCTCGGCTATCCCTGCACCAACACCCTGATGGGTTTGGGCGGCTATCGCGCCAGCGACCCCAAGTTCGTCGGCATGCTCGGCATGCACGGGACCTACGAAGCCAACATGGCCATGCAGCACTGCGACGTGCTGCTGGCGGTGGGTGCGCGCTTCGACGACCGGGTGATCGGCAACCCGAAGCATTTTGCCCAGAACCCGCGCAAGATCATTCACGTCGACGTCGATCCTTCGTCGATCTCGAAGCGGGTCAAGGTCGATGTGCCGATCGTGGGCGATGTCCGCGAGACGCTGCAGGACCTGATCGCGCTGATCGAGCAGCAGATCGCCGGCGGTCACGGCACTGACGAGACCGCGGTGGGCGCCTGGTGGAAGCAGATCAACCAGTGGCGCACCAAGGACTGCCTGTCGTACGACCGGAACTCGCCGATCATCAAGCCCCAGTTCGTGATCGAGAAGCTCTGGGAAGTGACCGGGGGCGATGCGTTCATCACCTCGGACGTCGGTCAGCACCAGATGTGGGCCGCGCAGTTTTACCGGTTCGACAAGCCGCGCCGCTGGATCAATTCCGGCGGCCTGGGCACGATGGGCGTGGGCCTGCCCTATGCGATGGGCGTGAAGATGGCGCATCCGGATGCGCAGGTCGCCTGCGTCACCGGCGAAGGTTCGATCCAGATGTGCATCCAGGAACTCTCCACCTGCAAGCAGTATCACCTGCCGATCAAGATCGTCAGCCTGAACAACCGCTATCTCGGCATGGTGCGCCAATGGCAGCAGATCGAGTACGGCAGCCGCTATTCCGAGTCCTACATGGACGCGCTGCCTGATTTCTCGAAGCTGGCGGAGGCCTACGGGCACATCGGCATCCGGGTCGAGCATCCCCACGAGGTCGAGCCGGCACTGCGCGATGCGTTCGTGAAGTACAAGGACCGGCTGGTCTTCCTGGACATCCTGACCGACCAGAAGGAGAACGTCTGGCCGATGGTGCAGGGCGGCAAGGGGCTGACCGAGATGCTGCTTTCATCCGAAGACCTGTGAGGAGGCGGCTGCAATGAGACACATCATTTCCATCCTCCTCGAGAACGAGCCCGGTGCGCTGTCGCGAGTGGTCGGGCTGTTCTCGGCTCGCGGCTACAACATCGAAACCCTCACCGTTGCGCCCACCGAGGACAAGTCGCTGTCGCGCCTGACCATCGTCACCTCCGGTTCCGACGACGTGATCGAGCAGATCACCAAGCACCTGAACCGGCTGATCGACGTGGTCAAGGTGGTCGACCTCACCGAAAGCCCCTACATCGAGCGCGAACTAATGCTGATCAAGGTGCGCGCGGTGGGCAAGGAGCGCGAGGAGATCAAGCGCATGGCCGACATCTTCCGGGGACGTGTCATCGACGTCACCGACAAGTCCTACACCATCGAGCTCACCGGCGACGGCTCCAAGCTCGATGCGTTCATCGATGCGCTCGATCGGGCGGCCATCCTCGAGACGGTTCGTACCGGCGCCTCGGGTATTGCCCGCGGCGAGCGAGTGCTCAAGGCCTGATTCTCAGGGCCCTGAAGGGTTGTGACTGCGCACCACTCGGTGCATATCGACGCCGGGTACGGCGCGCCAGCTGAAACACAGAGGAGAACGACATGAAGGTTTATTACGACAAGGACTGCGACCTCAAGCTGATCAAGGGCAAGAAGGTCGCGATCATCGGTTACGGCTCGCAGGGCCACGCCCACGCCCAGAATCTGAACGATTCCGGCTGCAAGGTCGTCGTGGGAGCCCGCAAGGGCGGCCCGTCCTGGGACAAGGTCAAGAAGGCCGGTCTGAAGGTTGCCGAGATCGGCGATGCGGTCAAGGGTGCCGACTTCGTCATGCTGCTGATGCCCGACGAGCACATCGGCGCGGCCTACCGCGACGAGGTCGAGCCCAACATCAAGAAGGGCGCGACGCTGGCGTTCGCCCACGGCTTCAACGTGCACTACGGTCAGGTCATGCCCCGCGAGGACCTCGATGTGGTCATGATCGCGCCCAAGGCCCCGGGCCACACCGTGCGCTCGACCTATGCGGGCGGTGGCGGTGTGCCGATGCTGATCGCGCTCCATCAGGACCGCTCGAACATTGCCCGTGACATGGCGCTGTCCTACGCCTGTGCGATCGGTGGCGGCCGGGCCGGCATCATCGAGACGAACTTCCGCGAAGAGACCGAGACCGACCTGTTCGGCGAGCAGGCCGTGCTGTGCGGCGGCACCGTCGAGCTGATCAAGATGGGTTTCGAGACCCTGGTCGAAGCCGGGTACGCGCCCGAGATGGCCTACTTCGAGTGCCTGCACGAGCTCAAGCTCATCGTCGACCTCATCTATGAGGGCGGCATCGCGAACATGAACTACTCGATCTCGAACAATGCCGAGTTCGGCGAGTACGTGACCGGGCCGAAGATCATCACCGAGCAGACGCGCACCGCGATGCGTGAAGTGCTCAAGACGATCCAGACCGGCGAGTACGCCAAGCAGTTCATTCTCGAGAACCGTGCCGGTGCGCCGACGCTGCTGTCGCGCCGTCGCCTGATGGCCGAGCACCAGATCGAGGTCGTCGGCGAGCAGCTGCGCGCGATGATGCCCTGGATCAAGGCGAACAAGCTGGTCGACAAGAGCCGCAACTGATGGGCTTGCGCGTCGGGCGCGGCGGTGCTGCGCCCGACGCTATACTCGCAGCCATGCGCGCGGCAACCGACATTCTCGAGCAGCCCCGGCTGGCCCCTGAGTGGCAGGACTGGCTCGCCGGCAGCGTGGTTCGCGGCTGTGTCGATGCCGACATCCTGGCGGTCATGTGCGAGAACGGTTTCGAGGCGAGCTACGCCCGCGTGGCAATCGCGGTGGTGCGCTCGATGACCGAGCGGGTGCAGCAGCAGGCACCCTCGATGCTCAGCGGCTATCGCGCCGATCCGATCCGGCTGCCTGCAGTCAACCGCCTCGAAGTGGAGGGTCACTCCATCGGCATCGGCTTCACCCTGGCCGATCCGAATGTGGCGCTCCTGCAGAACCTGCTCTCGGCCGACGAGTGCGCCGAGCTCATCGCGCTGGCCAGAGGCCGGCTCGCGCGATCGACGGTGGTTGATCGCGCGTCGGGCGGGGATCAGGTCAGCGCGGTTCGCACCAGTGCCGGCACCTATTTCGAGCGAGGCGAGAACCGGGTGGCTGCCCTGCTCGAGCAGCGCATCGCCGCGCTGTGCGGCCTGCCGCTGGAGAACGGCGAGCCGCTCCAGATCCTGCACTACCAGCCCGGCAACGAATACCAAAGTCACCACGACTATTTCGATCCCGTCGATCCCGGCAGTGCCGAATTGTTGCGCTGGGGCGGTCAGCGGGTGGCCACGGTGGTGGTCTACTTGAACCATGTCGCCCAGGGGGGCGAGACCCGTTTTCCCGAACTGTCCCTCGATGTGAAGCCGCTGTGCGGCGGCGCGGTCTATTTCGAGTACCTCAACGGCGCGGGCGAACTCGACACGCGCTGCCTGCACGCCGGCACGCCGGTCATTGCCGGCGAGAAATGGATCGCCACCAAATGGTTGCGACAAGGGCATTACCAGCGATGAGCTGCCGTGTGTTGATGTTCTACCCGTCCTGCTGGCACCGCCTCGCGCGGCCGCTGGCACGCGGGCACTGAAAGCCTCCGATGGAACCTGGTCGACGTCGTTTCAGACCGCTGCGCGGTGTCCGCCCCGCAGCCCCCGGAGAGCCGGCGCCGCGGCGGGCCCGTGGCATTTACCTGCTGCCCAACGCCTTCACCACCGCCTCGCTCTTCTGCGGTTTCTACGCGATCGTCCAGGCGATGAACGCCCGCTTCGATCACGCGGCGATGGCCACCTTCGTGGCGATGCTGCTCGACAGTCTCGACGGCCGCGTCGCCCGTCTGACGAACACCCAGAGCGCCTTCGGCGAGCAGTACGACAGCCTGTCCGACATGGTGTCGTTCGGGGCAGCGCCCGCACTCATCATGTACGAGTGGACGCTGCGCGGACTGGGCAAGTGGGGTTGGCTGGCCGCCTTCGTCTATTGCGCCGGCGCCGCCCTGCGGCTGGCGCGCTTCAACGCGAACATCGGTGTCGTCGACAAGCGTTACTTTCAGGGCATGCCGAGCCCGGCTGCCGCGGCGATGGTCATGGGCCTCATCTGGATCGTCACCGACCTGCGCGAGACCCGCTGGATCACCGCCTCGCCCAAGGACCTCGCCTGGGTCGCCTGGGTGTTCACCGTGTACGCCGGCGTCACCATGGTGTCGAATGCGCCGTTCTACAGTTTCAAGGACATCAATCTGCGCCGCAGTGTGCCCTTCATCTTCGTGATCGGCGTGGTGCTGCTGTTCGTGCTGGTCTCCAGCGATCCGCCGGTGGTGCTGTTCTCGCTGTTCGTGCTGTACGGTCTGTCCGGCTATGTGGTGTGGGCCTGGCGCCTGAAGTCGGGCCGATCGGCGCCCTGGCGCGAAGTCCCCGACGCCCGCGAATCGCCGCCAGAGTCGAAATAGCCCCCTGCATGCGGCCGAGCTCATTTGACGCTGCTCGCCGCTGCCGGTTAAAATCGAAGGTTCCTCAAAGAGAGCATTCGAGCGGATGAAGACGCGCAAACCCTTTGTGGTGGGCAACTGGAAGATGAATGGCGACCTGGTCGCCAACGAGCATCTTTTCACTGCCTTGCGGTCGGGGATCGATCGGTCCTTGCTCTCGCAGGTCGATGTCGCCATCCTGCCGCCGTATCCGTATCTCGGGCAGGCGTCGGCCTGGCTGGGCGACACCGACATGTCTTGGGGCGCTCAGGATGTCGCCTCCTTCGACAATGGCGCGTTCACCGGTGAGGTGTCGGCGTCGATGTTGCGTGACCTGGGTTGCCGTTGGGTCACGGTCGGTCATTCCGAGCGGCGCGCGCTGCTCGGCGAGACCGACGATGTCGTTTCGCACAAGGCGCAGCGGGCGCTGGCCCAGGACATCGGGGTGATCGTCTGCGTCGGCGAGTCCCTGGACGACCGTGAGGCCGGCCGTACCGAGGCGGTGCTGGCGACCCAGACCGATGCCCTGGCGGCGGTGGCGGCAGGCGCTCGGGTCGAGCGTTTCGT
>CAIZNI010000068.1 GCA_903934295.1 uncultured beta proteobacterium | reverse complement strand
GCGCGTGGGGCGCGTGGGGCGCGGGGGGCGCGGGGGGCGCTGGGGGCGCTGGGGGCGCTGGGGGCGCTGGGGGCGCTGGGGGCGCTGGGGGCGCTGGGGGCGGGTGGGGCGCAAGGGGCGCAAGGGGCGGGTCGCTCGGCAGCGAGGCGGTGGCGGACAGACGGGTCGCCCGCTCCCAGGCCTGCGCTTCCGGCACCGAATCGGCGCTGACCATGAAGGCCAGCACGCTCGCAGGCAACTCGCCCAGGCCGTCCTGCGTCAGCAGGGTGTCGATCCAGCCGGCGACGGCCGGGGACGGGAACGGGGACGGGCCCGGCGGGGCGGACTCCGGTATCGGTGAGGACAGCAGAGCGGCCACGCCCGCGGTCTCGAAGGCCTCGAGCGGGGGCAGGTCCGGTGACCCCACCGGGGCCGATGCCGGGGCCGATGCCAGCACCGGCGCCGCGACGGCCGGCATCGTTCGCCCATAAACGCGCCGCAGGCGCTCGGCCAGCGGCGGGTGGGTGGCCAGTGCCGAGTGGCCGAACAGGCTGTCGTCGAGCAGCATGTGAGACACCGTCTCGGCGCGCGCATGACGCAGGGTGGCCTGCGCCGGCGACTGTCCGGCGATCTTGCGCAGCGCGCCGCCCAGGCCATCGGGCAGCCGGGTGTACTGGATTGCCGCCGCATCGGCCAGGAACTCGCGCTGGCGCGACACCGCGGCGCGCAGCAGGCGCCCCGCCATCCAGCCCAGGCTGCCCGCCGCCATCAGCGCCAGTCCGAACAGCGCGCCGAAACGGCCATGGCTGCGCTCGTCGTCGGCGCTCGCCAGCGAGCGGCCGAACAGGAAGATGAGTTGCAGGCCGTGGACATAGCCGATCAGGCGCATGTTCAGTCGCGTGTCGCCGCCGACGATGTGACCGAACTCGTGCGCGAGCACGCCCTGCAGTTCGTCCCGGGTCAGTCGCTCGAGAGCGCCCC
Source organism: uncultured beta proteobacterium (assembly GCA_903934295.1). Taxonomy (GTDB): domain Bacteria; phylum Pseudomonadota; class Gammaproteobacteria; order Burkholderiales; family Burkholderiaceae_E; genus Quisquiliibacterium. Next base: position 27,370 of record CAIZNI010000068.1, on the reverse strand, counting down.
GGGTGACCGCCACCACGCTGTCGTGCTGATCCCAGCCAGCCGCGAACGCATTGATGGACTCCTCCCGGGGCAGGACGAAGAGCCGCGGCGCCTTGAGCCCCGCCGCGATGGCGAGTTCGGCCGACACATTGACCAGGCGACGCTCGAGGTCGCCGGCGCCCTCGAGCACCTCCCGCCCCCCCAGCTGCAACGCCACCCATGCACCCCCTTCGCGCAGGCGCCGGGTCTCCAGCCAGCAACCACCCAGGATGAACCCCAGCGCCACCAGCGTGTTGGTCTCGAAAAACCAGGGAGGCCAGCCGACCCGGCCCCGAACGCTCAGCAGCCAGACCAGCGCGAGCGCACCATTGAGCACCACCAGGGTCAGCACCACCGTCAGCACGAACAGCCAGAGCAACTGGCGGGTGGTGTCGCGGGCGCGGTCCTGATGCTGGCGAAAACGCATGGCGGGCGTGAAGAGGCGGGGATGCACCCGGGCGAACCGATGCGGGGCGCCTCGAGGGATCGGAGCAGCAGACTCTAGCGATCGCGCGGCAGCCCCCTCAAGTCCGGTCGGATGAACGCTCGGCGGGGGCATCCCTGCGGCAGCGCCGGGACCGTTCCGGCCCGGGACTGCGGTGCTCAGGCCCGCCCCTGCTCAGCCCATCAGCTCGCGGGCCAGCGCCAGCAGCATCGAATCGCGGCCGGGCGCGGCGATCAGCGACAGCCCGACCGGGCAGCCATCGACCACCGCCAGCGGCAGGCTGAGCTGCGGCAGCCCGGCATGACCGGCGATGCACAGCAGACCGATGCAGCGATTGCGCCAGGCCTCGAGCTCGGCCACCGACGTCGCGCACAGGGGCGCGATGCCAATCACCGTCGGTATCGCGAGCACCGCGTCGTTGGCCAGCAGCGTGTGCAGGCGCGCGGCGATGTCCCCGCGGCGCCGGCGCGCCGGCGCGACCTGGTCATCGGTCAGGGTGGACACCCAGTCGAAGCGTTCGCGGATGCCGCCGCCGAACCCCGGCTTGAGGCTGCCGATCCAGTCGCGATGGGTGGCCCAGATCTCGCTGCCCTGGATCAGCCGGAAGTCCTGCATCCAGGAGGCGAGCCCTTCCTCGGCCAGGGTGACCTCGGCCACCGAGCCCAGCCGTTGCGCGATCGGCGCGAGCGCCGCGCGCAGGGCGAGCGCGGTCTCGGGCAATGCATGCGCAAAAGCATCGCGCGCGATCAGCAGACGTCCCGGCGCCGGCGCGACCGCGTCATCGGCCAGCAGCACGCGACCCACCTTTTCGAACCGTGCCGCATCGCGGGTGAACCAGCCCACGGTGTCATAGCTGGGTGCAAACGGCACCGCGCCGTCCAGCGGCACCGCGCCGTGGGTGGTGCGCATGCCGATGACCCCGCAATAGCTGGCCGGCACCCGCACCGAGCCGCCGGTGTCGCTGCCGATGGCCAGCGGCACCAGCGCACCGGCGACCGCGGCGGCCGACCCGCTCGACGAGCCACCGGGCAAGCGCCCGGGTGCCGCGCGGTTGACCGGCGTGCCGTAGTGGGTGTTCGCGCCGTTCAGGCTGTAACAGAGCTCATCGCAATGGGTCTTGCCGACCAGTTGCGCACCCGCCGCCAGCAGCCGGGTCAGCACCACCGAATCGCGATCCGGAACCGGGTGCGAGGCAAGCCAGGCCGGATGCCCGAAACCGGTCGGCACGCCGGCCACATCGAACAGGTCCTTCAGCCCGAAGGCGACGCCGGCGAGCGGGCCGTCGGCGGCACCCTCGCGCCGCGCCGGCGACTGCGGCATGAAGGCACCCAGGGTGTCTCGTTCGTGAATATCCATCGCTACCGCCTCATCGACAACAGGGTGACCGGAACCCGATCAGGAATGCGCACCTTCGGCCTTGCGGACCTCGCGCTGGAACACCTGCAACGCCTGCGCCTTGGTGCGGATGAAGGCCGCGTCGCTGAGCGTGGCGATGTCACGCGGGCGCGGCGCCTGAAACTGCAGCACCTCGGCGACGCGGGTCGGCCGCCGGGTCAGCAGCACCACGGTGTCGGCCAGCCACACCGCCTCCTCCAGATCGTGCGAGACCAGCACCATGGTGGTGCCGGTCTCGATGAACACCTGCTGCAAGCGCTCCCGGATGAACAGGGTCATCTCGTAGTCCAGCGCCGAAAAGGGCTCGTCCAGGAACAGCACCTCGGGCTCGGGCGCCAGCGCCCGCATGATCGAGACCAGCTGCTGTTGGCCGCCCGACAGCTCGTACGGGTAGCGGTTCAGGTCGAAGGTGACCTGGAAGGACGCCACCAGTTGCTCGACGCGGCGCTCGACCTGCGCCTTGCTGCGCCCGGCGAGCTTGAGCGGATAGCGGATGTTGTCGATCGCGCGGCGCCAGGGAAACAGCGCATCGCGATAGTTCTGGAAAACATAGCCGATGGTGGTCTGGCGCAGCGTCTTGCCGTCGAACAGCACTTCGCCCCGGTCGAAGGGCATCAGTCCGGCGACCAGGTTGATCAGCGTCGACTTGCCGCAGCCGTTCGGGCCGAAGATGCTGACCACCGAACGGCGCGCAATGTCCAGATCGAAATCACGATACAGCGGCGCGCCGCCAAAGGCCTTGCACAGACCGCGGATGGTGATCTGCGGGCGCGCGGTCGCGGGCAGGGTCGCACCGGACGGCGCGACGATCAGACCCGGCGGATCGATGAGGGGGTTGGCGCTCATGCTCGGCCACTCCAGTGAACGATGCGTTTATCCAGCACCAGGAACAGCACGTTGAGCAGGTAGCCCAGCACACCGGCAGCGAGAATCGAGGCGTACATGTCCTTGACGTTGAGCAGTTGCTGGGCGTTGATGATCCGGTGTCCCAGGCCGTTCTCGGAGCCGATGAACATCTCGGCCACCACGACGATCACCAGAGCGATGCTGATGCCGCTGCGCAGGCCGACGAAAGTCTGCGACAGGCTCTCCCAGAGCAGCACGTCACGAAAGCGCTGCCAGGTGCCCGCGCCCATCACCGAGGCCGCCATGATTCGCGTGCGCTTGGCGTTCATCACGCCGTAGGCGCTGTTGAACATCACCACCAGCACCGCCGCGAAGGCCGAGATCGCCACCTTGTTGAAATCGGTGATGCCGAAGAACAGCATGAACAGCGGAATCAGTGCGCTGGAGGGCGTGGAGCGGAAGAAGTCGACCAGGAACTCGACGCTGCGGTACAGCGACACCGAACTGCCCAGCGCCACGCCCAGCGGCACACCCACCACCGTCGCGATCGCGAACGCCTGGGCGGTGCGCGACAGCGTCGCGAGGAAGTCGGGCACCATCGTGCCGCTGACGGTCACCGTCCACAGGTGCTGCAGGGTCACGCCGGGTCCCGGCAGCAGGATCGGGCTGACCGCCTTGGTCGCCACCAGCAGCGACCAAAGGCCCAGCAGCGCCACGGGGCCGGCCAGCGGCAGCCAGGTGCGGATGATCGGATTCATCGGCGCCGGTCCTCAGACCTTGTACATCAGCGGTGCGACCATCAGCCGCTTCTCGAAGACCTTCTTGTCGGCGAACAGGTCGAAGAGCTTTTGCATCGCCGCGACATCGGCACCGCTCATCTCGTTGTACATCCGGTAGCCCGACAGCGGCACTTCCGGAATCAGGTCCCCCTCGACCGCGGTGTAGCCCTTCAGGTACTGGTTGGCCTCGACACCCGCCTTGCGCACATAGTCGACACCCTTGGCGTAGGCCTCGAGAAACTTCGGCATCGCGGCCGCGTGACGGCTGATCGCCTCGGCGCTCAGGGCCGCCGCGCCGCCATGCCACGGGGTCTGGGCATCGCCCAGCACGTACTTGGAGATGACCGCGGTTTCGAGGATGCGCGAGATGTTCTGGCGACGCCCGATGACCGCGGTCGGCTCCAGCACATAGGCGGCGTCGAGCTGGCCGGCGGCCAGCGAGGGCAGCAGCTGGCCGAACGGCAGCTCGGTCACCTTCGGGTCGGCGACGCCAGCGCGTTCGAGCACCGTCTTGGCCAGGGTGATGTTGTTGATGCCGGGGCCGCAGGCAAATCGCTTGCCACCGATCTCCCTGACCGACTTCAGGGTGCTGTCCCTGGGCACGATGATGTGGTCGAGGACGAAGCTGGCATTGGCGTAGTTGGTGCAGAAGAACTTCAGCAGGCCGGGCGCCTGGGCATCGCCGAGCGCCAGCGCAGTCGACGCGGTGCCGTTGGCCGAGCCGTCGATGCGCCCGGCCAGCAGCGCTTCGACCACCTGGTTGGGACCGGCGAAACGCACCGGCTCGACATCCAGGCCGGCGTCCTTGAAGAACCCGCGCTCGAGGGCGGCAAAGAACGCCAGGCCGCCAGCGATCGGCCAGTAACCAACCTTCAGCTTGGGCCGCGACTGGGCGATGGCCGGCGCACCGATGACCGTTCCGGCCAGGGCGGCCGAACCGAGCAACAGGCGTCGGCGCCGGCCGCTGGCCAGAGCGGATGAAGACGAGGGGCTGGACACCGCGGAGCGATTCGACATGGTTGAAAGTTCCTGTTGTGCAAAAAAGATGATTCACAGGAAGCAAAAACCTTGCCAGCCCCACACATGCGCCAACGCACCAGAGGGGTGCCGCGCGACCAAGGCGGGACGCTCTTTAAACGGGCCGCCGATGTCGCCCTGCACCGCGGCGATGCGTAACCCCGGATCAATCGAGCTTGATGCCGGCCGACCGAATGAGCTTGCCGTACTGGGCGATCTCGCTGCGGATGAATTCACCGAACGATGCGCGCGGCCCCACCGCGGGCACCAGACCCATCGCCACCATCCGCTCGTTCACCTCGGGCAGTGCGACGATTCGGGCGATTTCGCGGTTCAGCTTGTCGAGCACCGCGGGCGGGGTGGCGGCCGGCGCCACCATGCCGTACCAGGTGCCGGTCTCGAAACCCGGCAGCGCCGACTCGGCAATGGTGGGCACATCGGGCAGCACCGGCACGCGGGCAGCCGAGGACACGCCGAGCGCGCGCAGCTTGCCCGACTTCACATGGGGCAGCAGCGTCACCATGTTGTCGAACTGCGCCTCGAAGACGCCCGCCAGCAGATCGGTGGTCGCCGGCGCGCTGCCCTTGTAGGGCAGGTGCACCGCGCGGATGCCCGCCACGCTGGTGAACAGTTCGCCGCCCAGGTGCTGCGCGGTGCCCTGGCCACCGTTGCCGATGGTGAGTCGCCCGGGATTGGCGCGCGCCCACTCGACCAGTTCACGGGTGTTGCGCGCCGGCACCGCCGGATTCACCACCAGCAGCAGCGGCGCCTTCACCAGCAGCGCCACCGGCGCGAAATCACGCACCGGATCGTAGGGCAGCTTCGCGTAGAGCGACGGATTCACCGCCATGAAGCCGGCGGCCGCCAGCGTGAGCGTGTAGCCGTCGGCAGCGGCGCGTGCCCCGGCTTCGGCGCCGATGTTGCCGCCAGCCCCGGGACGGTTTTCCACCACTACCTGCTGGCCCCAGGACTCGGCGAGCTTCTGGCCGATCATGCGCGCGAGCACATCGGTGGCACCGCCCGGAGCGAACGGCACGATCACCTTGATGGGGCGCGTCGGATAGTCGGCCGGCGCCTGCGCGGCCGCGCCGCCCGCGAGCCCGGCCAGTGCGAGCGCCAGCGTGGCGCAAAGAATCCTGCGGTTGATCGTCGACATGTGAAGGCTCCTGAAGACGGACCGCGCATCAGGCGCGGCCCCGGGTGAAAAGGGGGAACGGCGCGGCCTGCGCGCCCTGGATGACCCACGCCGTGAAAGACCGGCGCGGCTGCCCTCAGGGGGCCGGCACCGCCCAGCGGCGCACGAAGTCTTCGTCGACGGTGACGCCGAGCCCCGGACGGTCGGGGATCTCGAGCATGCCGTCGACCACGGTGAAGCGCTCGCGGGCCAGTTCATGCAGCAGTGGGTTGGCGCCCAGCGAATACTCCAGCACCCAGCCAGCCGGGCAGGCTGCGGTCACATGCAGCCCGGCCGCGAACGCCAGCGCGCCGGTCCACAGATGGGGAGCGAGGCGGATGTTGAAGGCGCTCGCGATGGCGCCGATGCGCATCGCTTCGCTGATCCCGCCGCAGATCGCCAGGTCGGGCTGGAACACATCGGCGCCGCCGCGGCTGGCCACGTCCAGGAAGTCGTGGCGGGTGAACTCGCTCTCGCCGATGGCGATCGGCACCGAGGTCCCGGCGCGCACCTCGGCCAGGCCACGGTGGTCATCGGCGGTGACCGGCTCCTCGAACCACATCAGGTCGCAGTCCTCCACCAGCCGGCAGAACTGGCGGGCCTCGGCGACGGTGTAGGTGCCATGGGCATCGCACATCAGGCCGATGTCGGGACCGAGCGCCGCCCGCGCGGCACGCACCCGGGCCACCGAATGCCGAACCGCGCCGTCGACGACGCCCACCCGCATCTTCACCGCCTTGAAACCGCCGCGCCGGACATAGGACAGCAACTGTTCGCCGATGCCATCGGCGTCGGCCCAGCCGCCCGAGGCATAGGCCGGCATCGCGCTGGCGCGCCGCCCGCCCAGCAGGCGCCAGACCGGCGCGTTCAGCGACTTGCCCAGGATGTCCCACAACGCCATGTCGATGCCGCCGATCGCCGACACGCTGATGCCGCGCCGCCCGAGGATCGGAAAGACATGCCCGTGCGCCAGCGCATAGTGGTCGCGCACGCCGTTGTAGAGCACCTCCCAGATGCGGTTGATGTCGCGCGGGTCCTGGCCGATCAGCGCCGGGCCGAACTTGTGGTTGAGCAGGGCCGTCAGGCCGTGGTTGTTGCCGGCACTGCCGACCTCTTCCTTGGCCTCGCCCCAGCCGACCAGACCGCACTCGGTCTCGATGCGCACCAGCGTCGCGTCGAACGAGGCGATCCGGCCGAAATCGCTGACATGCTGCTGGGCCTCGGGAATGGGCACGTGAACCCAGGTCGCCTGTACCGATCGGATCTTCATTCGGCTTGCCTCGCGTCAGCAGAAACGGTGGAACAACAGGAACGCCGGAGCCGGCCCGGCGCGCGCGCCGGGGGCTCGCGGCTCAGTAACCGATCGCGGCGCCGTCGCTGCGCGGGTCCGAGCCACCCATCCGCAGGCCGCTGACCGGATCGATGGTGATGCCGTGCGCATGACCGGCGCGCTCGTTGAACGGACCCCAGCGATTGATCGGGTGGCCGCGCCGCTCGAGTTCGGCGATGGTCTCGGGCGCGAAGCGCGACTCGATGTGCAGGGTGTCGCGCGCCTCGCCCAGACCGAAGCGCCCGGACAGCCAGCGCGGCGCCTCGACCGCCTCCTGGATGTTGCGGCCGTAGTCGATCATCGACACATAGGTCTGCGCATGAATCTGCGGCTGGCCGTCGGCGCCCATGCACCCGATCACGCCCCACAGCTTGCTGTCGCGAAACGCCAGCGACGCGATCAGCGTGTGCAGCGGTGTCTTGCCCGGGGCCACGCAGTTCGGATGCGCCGGGTCGAGCGAGAAATAGGCGCTGCGGTTCTGCAGCACCACGCCGGTGCTGCCGGCGACCACGCCCGAGCCGAACACGCCATAGAGGCTGTTGATCAGGGCGGCGGCGTTGCCCTGGGCATCGACGGCCGCGATGAACACCGTGTCGCCCTTCAGGCTGCCCCACGATGGGATGCGGTCCCAGGGCAGTGCGCGCGCCGGGTCCATCAGCGCGCGCCGCTCGTCGGCGTGGGCGCGCGAGATCATCCGCTCGATCGGCACCGGGCCGAAGGCCGGATCGGCCAGGAAGCGGTCGCGATCGAAGTAGGCGAGCTGCTTGGCCTGCACCATGAGGTGGGCATGATCGGCGCCCAGATAAGGGCGCTTGTGGAGCTCGAAGGGCTCGAGCAGGTTGAGCATCTCGAGCACGGTGAACCCCTGCGTGGGCGCCGGCGTCTCATAGATGGTCACGTCGCGGTAGGTGCCCCGGATCGGCTCGCCCCAGCGGGCCTGCTGCGCCTTCAGGTCGGCGGCATCGAAGAAACCACCCTGCGCCTGCGAGAAGCGGGCCATCTCGCGGCCCACGTCGCCCTCGTAGAAGCCGGCATGGCCGCCCTCGGCCAGCGCAACCAGGGTTCGCGCGAGGTCCGGATTGCGCAGCCGGCTGCCGGCCGCCGGCGCCTGGCCCTGCGGCAGAAAGATCGCCGCGGCATGCGGATGCGCGGCGAGTTCTGCGGTGGTCTCGGCGATCCAGCCGGCCAGCCGCTCGGTGACCGGAAACCCGTCGCGGGCATAGCCGATCGCCGCCTCGAGGTCGCGCGCCAGCGGCAGGCGTCCGTAGGCGCGATGCGCCTCCACCCAGCTCGACACCGCTCCCGGCGTGGTCAGCGTGGCGGGCAGGATGCCGCGAAACGGAATCTCCTCATGGCCACGCTCGCGAAACCACTCGGGGCTGGCGCCCGCGGTGGCCCGGCCACCGCCATCCAGATAACGGACCTTGTCGGCGGCCGCGTCGTAGATCAGCCAGAACGCGTCGCCGCCCACGCCGGTCATGTGCGGGTAGATGACCGCCAGCGCGCTGCTGGCGGCGATCGCGGCGTCGACCGCCGAGCCCCCGGCGCGCAGGGCATCGACGCCAGCCTGCGATGCCAGCGAGTGGGGACAGGCAACCATGCCCGAGGGGGCCATGGTGACGGGGCGACCGGTGGTGATGTTCATGGACGGGATCCTGGGTTCGCCGACGCAGGTCGCGCGGGCGCAATGAGAGGGGGACGGGAAACCCGCGGATTATGCTATGAGGGGATCCCGCCATGAACGCCACCCTCGCCCTGATTCCCCTGTTTCTGGTACTCGCGCTGCTCGGATCGGGCCGCGCCGGATCACTGGCGGCCGGACTCGCCGGACTGGCCGCCACGGTCGCGGTGGCGGGCGGGCTGGCGATCGCCGACAGCGGACCGGCGGCGGCGATCGCGCTGCTGGCGCGCGAGACGCCGGTTGGCCTCTGGCTGGCCTGGCAGGTGGTCACGATCGTGGTGACCGGCGTCTTTTTCTACCGCAGCACGCTGACCCGCGCGGCAGCGCCGACCGGCAACGCCGATGCCCCGACCCCGCGCCGGCTGTGGTCGCTGTGCTTCCTGCTGGCGCCCTTCGCCGAATCGGTGACCGGCTTCGGCGTGGGGTATGTGATCGCACTGGCCGCCCTGCGCCGGCTCGGCCTGGGCGCGATGCCGGCGCTGCTGCTGGGGCTCTACAGCCAGACCCTGGTGCCGTGGGGCGCACTCGCGGTGGGCACCAGCGTCGGGGCCGCCCTGGCAGGGCTCGCGCCCGGCGAACTGGGCTATCGGTCGGCACTGCTGCAGATTCCGATCCATGCCCTGTACCTGGCGCTCTACTGGCGGCTGGTGCGCCAGGCCGGCGTGCCGGTGGCGCTCAAGCAGAAGCTCGACGACATCGCCTGGACCGCCCTGCTGCTGGCGCTGCTGGTGCTGATGAACCGGCGTGGCGACCCCGAGATCGCGGCCGCGGCGCCCTGCGCGCTGCTGCTGGCGGTGCGCTTCTGGCGTGACGAGCGACCCGACCGGGCACGGCTGATTGGCGCGCTGCGCGCGAGCGCCCCCTATGTCGCACTCACCCTGCTGCTGTGCGCGACCCGGCTGATCGCCCCGGTTCGCGACCTGCTCAAGCCGCTGGCGGCGATCCGACCCTATGACTTCCTGCCGGCGTTCGCGCCCTTCTATTCGCCCGGTTTCTGGCTGCTGCTGGTGGCCGGTGGCGTCGCGCTGAGCACGCGCACGCCCCTGTCGCGACTGGTCAGCGAGACGGCGCGCGGCGCCTGGCGAAGCTGCACCGTGACCCTGGCCTTCGTGCTGATGGCGCAGCTCTACCTCGGCTCGGGCATGGCCGCCGCGCTGGCCGAGGGCCTGCGCGCGGGCATCGGCCAGTGGGCCGTGCTGGGTGTGCCGGTGTTCGCCGCGACCGGCGGTTTCCTGACCGGCAGCGGGGCCGCCTCCAACGCGATGCTGCTGCCGATGGACATCGCGCTGGCGCGCGCGCTGGCACTGGACCCGGCGTGGATCGCGGCGGTTCAGAACTCGGTCACCGCGAACCTGAGCATGCTCTCGCCGATCCGGGTGTCGATGGGCACCGCGATCATGGGCATGGCCGCGGCCGAGGCCGCCCTGTACCGGCGGGCCTGGCCGCTGGGCCTGCCGGCGATCGTCACCGGGCTGGCCGCCGTGCTGGTGATGCTGCCGGGCGGATGACGCCGCCAGGGCACTGGCCCGGCGGCACGATCCGGTCAGCGCGACCGCATCACGGCGAGCACGCCGGCGCACTCACGCCAGTGCACTCACTCCAGTGCGATACCCACCGCGCGCATCGTGCGCGACCATGCCGCGAGTTGATCGCGCAGCAGGTCGGCCATCACCTGCGGCGACGAGGGCGTGGGGAACAGCCCCAGCTTTTCATACTGCTCGCCGACGTCGGCGCGGCGCATGACGCCGCCGAAATCGCGCGAGATCCGCTCGACCAGATCGCGCGGCATCTTCGCCGGTCCCAGCAGTCCGCCCCAGGGCATGATGTTGACCAGCGGCTGACCGGCCTCGGCCATCGTCGGCACCTCGGGCATGGTCCCGGTGCGCCGCGGCAGCAGCACCGCCAGCGGCCGGAACTTCTCCTTGAGCAGCGAGGGCATCACCGCCGGCGTGGCGAACATCATGTGCACCCGCCCGCCGATCAGGTCCAGCGACGCCTGCGCCTCGCCCTTGTAGGGCACATGGGTCATGTCGAGCTTGTTCTGCTGGGCCAGCTGACCCATCGACAGGATGCCGGTGCTGTTACCGGTGGCGTACGACAGCTTGCCCGGATTGGCCCGTGCGTAGACGATCAGTTCCTCGAGGGTGCGCACCGGCAGCGAGGGCGACACCATCAGATAGAAAGTGAAGATGCAGAAGGTCGAGATCGGCGTGAAATCGACCAGCGGATCATAGGGCGGCGTGCGCTTGAGCGAGGGCACATAGGACAGCGAAGTCGCGGTGCCGAAGAACAGGGTGTGACCGTCGGGGGGCGACTTCAGCACCTCGAGCGCGGCGACCGCGCCATCGGCGCCGGCGCGATTCTCGACCACCACCGGCTTGCCGAAGGCGTTGCCCAGGTGCACCGCCACCACCCGGGCACCGAGGTCGGCGCCACCGCCGGCGGGAAACGGCACCACCAGGCGAACCGGCTTGGTCGGCCAGTCGGACTGCGCGCGCGCGCCACCGGGCAGCGCGGCGCCCAGGGCCAGCGCGCCACCGGCGGCCAGCACCCGACGGCGCGGGGAAGAGTCGGCCGGCATCTGCGGGCCGGTCCGGGAAAGGTCGAAGCGATCGGTCATGGTGTCTCCTGAGTGATGAACTGCGCGCGGGCCGAAGCCCACGCCAAGATGCGGATTCTATCTAGAGTGTGTCGGCGCGCCGGACATAGCCGTACACGCGGTTGGAGCGGCCGGGGCCCGCCGCTTCGTAGGCGGCGCGCGACTGCGCGAGCCGGTCGGTGGACAGCGCCGCCCGCTGGGCCGGGGTGTAATCGTAGAGCCGCGCGTTGTTGCCGCCGAAGATCGCGCTTTTGACCGGACCGTCGGCCGCGCCCAGCGGCGCAAAGCCGTATTGGCGCTGCATCGCCTCGGGAATTTCCAGGCGGCGCAGGGCCTCGATCTGCCATTGCGGCGATCCGGTCCAGATCGCATCGGTGCCCCAGACGACCCGATCGGCCCCCAGCCCGCGCAGCAGCGTGCCCATCAGGAACGCGGCCAGATTCGGATCGGCCATCGTGCTCTGGGCGAAGATCTGCCCGAGATCGGCATGGACATTGTTCACGCCGTGGCGCGCCGGAATCTCGGCGAGATCGCTCACCCACTCGACGCGGCCGCTGCGCTGCACCTGCGCCCAGGCGTCCTCGGTGCGACCACCGGCGGCGAACCGGTAGGCCGAGTGATAGATGATGAAGTTGAGCTGCGGCCAGTCGCGCGCCGCGCGCGGCACGTCGCTGACGTCGCAGAAGCCGAGCAGGTGCGGATACTGGCGCTCGGTGTGCGGGGGGAACAGCCCCTTGTGAACGCAGATGTTGCGGATGCCCGCCTTGAGCGCCCGCTCGTAGTAGGGGTAGGCGAGCTGTTCGTCATCCATCCGCCAGGGCCACTTCGCCATCGGCTTGTTGGTGTTATCGCCGATCGTGTAGCCCTTGATCGAATCGGGCTTGAGCTCGGCCAGCTCGGTCTCGAAACGCGCCAGCGCGCCCGGGACGCCGGGGGTGAAGATCAGGTGCGACAGCGCCCGTCGCGTGCCACCGGCCATGCGGTTGATGCGCTCGCGGGCGTCCCTCTTTTCGGCGTTGCTCAGGAACCAGTCGGCCGGATCGAAGGAGGCCGATCCGCTGACCAGCGCCACCTTGGTGTCGGAATCGAGGAAGACCTCCTTGTGATAGTTGGCGAACTTCAGGTCCTCGAGGGTCTGTTCGCGCCCGGTCAGCGCCGGGTTCCAGCCCGCGCGCCCCACCGCCTCGCGCGACCGGACGAACCCGGCCAGCCGGGTCTGGTCGTGCAGAAAATGGGTGTGCATGTCCATGATGAACTGACCCGACAGGCGCGCCGCCCGCTCGCCCGCCATCTCGGGCGTCGCTGCCTCGGCACGCGACACCCCGAACACCGGGCCGTAGGTGTCGTTCATCGCCAGGAAAGCCGCTGCCATGCCGCTGGCGGTCTGGAAGAAGCGCCGACGCGACAATCCCTGGTGCGCCCCCAACTCGCTGCCATAGCGCTTCACGCGCTGCTCGAACTCGCGCTGGCGAGCGGTGCGCGCCGCCGGCATGAACTCGTCGCTGGACATCGGCCGAGTGGGGATCGGCGAGCGGAACGCGCGGTCCTCGGCGCACACCAGTTGCGCCAGTTCGTCGGGGCTGAGGGTCACGGGCATGAGATCTTCCGGTGGGGTGCGAGTGGCGATGCCGCCAGCGCGCATTCAACCAGAATTTCAGCCGGACATCCGCACGCAGTTGCGTCCCTCTTGCTTGGCGATGTAGAGGGCGCGGTCGGCCCGCACCAGCGCCGTCTCCGGTCCCGGATCGGTGGCGCGCAACTCGCTCGCGCCGATGCTCACCGTGATCGCGATTTCGCGCCATTCGAAGCGCATCGGGGTGCGCTCGACCCGCTCGCGCAGTCGCTCGGCCAGCGCCATCGCCTCGTCGATCCCGGTGTCGGGCAACAACAGCATGAACTCCTCGCCGCCGGTGCGCCCGAGCACATCCGGGCGGCGCGTCATCTGACGCATGACGCCGGCCACCTGGGCCAGCACTGCATCGCCGGCGGCATGTCCATAGGAATCGTTGATGCGCTTGAAGAAGTCGAGATCGAGCGCGAGCACGCAGCCCGGCGAATCGGGGTAGCGGCGGATGCGCTCGAACTCGGCGGTCAGGCGTTCCATGAAGCTGCGGCGGTTGGCCACCCCGGTCAGGAAATCGGTGCTCGCCTGCTCGCGCAGTTCGCGGCTGAGCAGCACCCGCTGGGTGATGTCCTCGAAGCTGGCGTAAACCGCGGTCAGTTGACCGTCCTTGATCACCGGCACCGCGTTGACCAGGATCCAGACATAGCCGCGTTCGGGCACCGCCACGCCCATCAGCACGTCGTGGACCGGCTGGCCGGTCGCCAGGGTCCGCATCGCCGGATGCTGGTCGCCGGGAAAGTCCGAACCGTCTTCATGGATCGTCTTCCAGCGCGGATCGATCGACTCGCGACCCTGCATCTGGTCCAGCGTCAGGCCCAGGATGCGCTGCGCAGCCGGATTGGCCGAGGTGATGCGTCCCTGCGTGTCCTGATAGACGATCCCCTGCGGAACGGTCTCGAACAGCGTCCGGTAGGTCTCTTCACTGGCCCTGAGCACCGACTCGATCTGCTGGTGCTCGGACACATCGGTGAGCATGCCGCTCCAGACGAGCCCGCCGCTCGGCTCGGGCTTGGGCGTCGCCTTGACGCTGATCCACTTGAGGGTTCCCGCAGGGGTCTGGATCCGGAACTCGTGCTCCCAGAGCGTCGCCGCCTGGACCGCCGCGCGCACCGCGGCGTCGTACCCCGGGGCGTCCTCCGGCACCACGCAGGCCTTGAGCGCGAGCGGGTCGGCGCAGGCCTGCGACGGCGTGATGCCGAACAGCGTCTCGATACCGGCGCTCAGGTAGACGAAGCGCAGCCGATCCGGGCCCTGGGTCACCATCCGCAAGAGCGCGCCGGGCACCGAGGCGGTCATGTCCAGCAGCAGCGCCTGGCTTTCCCGCAGCGCCTCCTCGGCCAGCTTGAGCGAGGTGATGTCGTCATGCGCCACCACGAATCGCGGCGGGGTGCTGTCCGGGATGCACGATGCGCGGGTCACGAACCAGCGCCGGCCGGCGGCGAACTGGCAGGGATGTTCCAGCTGAAAACCCTCGCGTCCGCCGGCGAGCAGGTCGCGCAGCAGGCCGGGGAAGTCGGCACTGGCACCCGGCCCGGGGGTCGGGGTGCGGGCGGCTGCATCGAGCGCTTCCAGATACCGGCTGCCTTCGGCGCCGAAACCCGGCTCGCCCGCGCTGGCGAGTTCGCGCCAGGCGCGGTTGACCGACACGACGACACCCGAGGCATCGAGCACGCAGACGCGGGCGCCGAGCGAGTCGAGCACCGACTGGATGAAGCGCTGGGACTCGCGCAGTTCGCGCTCGATCTGCTTGGACCGGGTGGTGTCGATCACATAGACGAGACGCTGGCCGCGGCCATCATCGCCGGGGATGCGCACCGACTCCGACAGGATCGAGAGCCGGGCGCCATCGCGCCGCACGACCTCCCACTCTCCCTTGAGTTCGCTGCCTTCGTCCAGGAATCGCTGATGCAGCTGCAGGATGCGCGCCTGCTGCGCGGGCGGAAAGACCAGGGTGAAGCTGCGTCCGACGAGCTCTTCCTCGCGATAGCCATAAATGGCGCAGTAGGCGGGATTCACGCTGCGGAAGATGCCCTCATGGTCGATCACCGCGACGCCGATCGGCGACTGACGGATGATCTCGCCGAGGATTCCCGGCACGGCATCGCGGGACTCGAGAACGGCAGGGGGCAGGTTCATCATCACGGCGCGACAGCCCCTCTTCCGGGCTCGTCGCGGCAGGAGAGTGGCTCGGCCGCCAACCATACACCCGCAACAGGCGGCCGTCCTGCGTCAGCGCGGGTCCGGGGCGGGACCGGACCCACCGACAGGCAGGCCCGCACCGCGGGCCGTGCTGAGCGGACGGCCGATGCCGGTGCCATGCGCCGGGCTCAGTAGGGCGGCAACCTCGGCGTGATCGGCGCCGAGGCATCGAATCGCTCGCCGGGCTCGGCGGGGGCCGCACGCGAGGCGGCGGCGCCGGCCGGATTGACGGCAACCGGGGATGCGCCGGATGCCGGCGCGTGCAGGAATGGCGCTTCGGTGAACGGCAGCAGGACGGGCGTGGACACCGACACCGGGGGCGCAGCGGGCGCTGGCTCGGCGCGCAGAGCAGCGGGGCTGGCGGGGAGGCTCGCGGGGATGCTCGCGGCGGGGCTGGCGGCGGCGGGCAAAGCCCCGCTGGCAGCCGGCAAGCGGGGCGACGCTGAGGGCGCGGGCAACGGTGACATCGGCGTGATCGGCAGGCCGCGCAGCAGGGTGGGCGCCGCACCGCGGCCGGTCACCTGGACCGAGGAGCCGGCCGGCACCTCGACGGTGCCAGCGGGATTGGCCACCGCGACCCGGCCCTGAATGACCTTCACCAACAGTCCGGCGCGCGCGCCGGCCTCGCAGCCGCGCGGCGGACAGACCGTCTCGGTGGCCTCGTACTCGGTTCCCCGAATGCCGATGGTGGCGCTGGGCGTGCTCAGCCGGTAATCCTCGCGGGCGCGCTTGCCGATCGCGCCACTCACCGTGCGCAGCGCGCCGCGCACCAGGGTCATGAAATTGCGCTGGCCGGCGGTGTCGAACCGGTAGTCGTCGACGCGGAACTCGGTCTCGGGCTGCAGCGCCACCACCGACCCGTCGGAGAACCGCAACTCGATCCGGCCGCCGGCCCGGGTGGTCACCCGATCACCGCTGTACAGATGCGCACCGTCGCGCACCGGCGAGATCAGCGACGACTGGCGCAGCAGGACGGTGTCGCCGCTGGCGCCGACCACCACCGCCACCGCGGGCACGCGCTCGCCGGCGGCGGGCGGCGCCGGCGGCTGGGCGGGCTGGCTGCGTACGGTACTGCCCAGGCCGATGATCAGGCAGGCCGCGACCGCCGGGGCGAAGCGGCACAGCAGTCGCCACTGCCGGCTGGTGAGAATGCGAAAACGGGAAACTTTCGAGGCCATGCGTTATTTTCGGCCGCACCATCGAAAACTTCAGACCGCTCGGGCGGCGCGATCGACCGCCGGTGGGCGGAAAACGGCCGGCGCGGCCCCGACGGCCCCGGGCGCTCGATGGTAATGTCGCATTCCCCGCCGATGGCACACCCGAAAGAGGCGCCCCGATGTATCCCTTTTCCTACCAGCGGGCGACCGATCTGGCCGAGGCACTCGCCGCCCTGCGAGCCGATCCGCAGGCCCGGCTGCTGGCCGGCGGCATGACGCTGCTGCCCTCGATGAAGCACCGGCTCGCCGCGCCCTCCCGCCTGATCGACATTGCCCGGCTGCCGGCCTTGCGCGGCATCGGACTCGACGGCAACGCGCTGGTGGTCGGTGCCGCCACGCGCCACGGTGAGCTCGCCACGGATGCGCAGGCGCGCACCGCCCTGCCGGCGCTCGCCCACCTGGCCGGGCTGATCGGCGACCCGCAGGTGCGGGCGCGCGGCACCCTGGGCGGCGCGGTCGCGAACAACGATCCGGCGGCCGACTATCCGGCGGCGGTCCTGGCCTGTCGCGCGAAAATAGAAACCGATCGCCGCACGATCGACGCCGATGACTACTTTCAGGGGATGTTCACCACCGCCCTGGAAGCCGACGAGATCATCGTCGCGGTGCGTTTCGAGCGCACGCGCCGGGCGGCCTACCGCAAGTTCGCGCACGCCGCCTCGGGCTACGCGATGACCGGCGTCTTCGTCGCTGAATTCGACGACGGGGTGCGCGTCGCCGTCACCGGCGCCGGTCCCTGCGTTTTCCGGTGGCAAGCGGCCGAAACGGCGCTCACGCGCGACCTGTCCGCGGCAGCGGTGGCATCCCTGACCCTGCCCGCCGACGGCCTGAACGCCGACCAGCACGCACCGGCGTCCTACCGCGCCCACCTGGCGGCCCTCATGACCCGGCAGGCCGTCGCCGACATCACCGGCGCCAGCGCCTGAACCCCGCAAGGAAATCCGATGAAGATCGAACTCGTCGTCAACGGCCAGCCGCACCAGGTGCAATGCGAGGAGCGCACGCTGCTCGCCGATCTGCTGCGCGACACGCTCGGGCTGACCGGCACCCACATCGGCTGCGACACCAGCCAGTGCGGCTGCTGCACCGTCCACCTCGACGGCCAGGCCGTCAAATCCTGCACGATGCTGGCCGCGCAGGCCGAGGGCTGCGAGGTGCTCACCATCGAAGGACTGGCGCAGGGCGAGCGCCTGCACGCGGTGCAGCAGGCGTTCTCCGCCTGCCATGGCCTGCAATGCGGCTTCTGCACCCCCGGGATGATCATGGCCAGCGTCGACCTGCTGGCCCGCCACCCGGCGCCCACCGATGACCAGATCCGCGAGGGTCTGGCCGGCAACCTGTGCCGCTGCACCGGTTACGTCAACATCGTCGCCGCGGTCAAAACCGCCGCCGCGCAGCTGGCCGCCGGCCCGGGAGTCCGGTCATGAGCGCGATCATCGACCCGCGGGTCAGCGATCTCAAGCCAGCCCGTCACGAAGACCTGCGGCTGGTGACCGGTCAGGGCAAGTACACCGCCGACTGGAACCTGCCTGGCCAGCTGCACGCCTTCGTGGTGCGCTCGGACCGGGCCCACGCCACGCTGCTCTCGGTGGACACCGCCGGCGCGCTGGCCGCGCCCGGCGTGATCGCGGTGCTGACCGCCGCCGATGTCGCCCAGGCCGGCTTCGGCAGCATCCCGGCCGGCGCGCCGCTGGCCGGTGCCGACGGCCAGCAGCAGGTCAAGCAGCCCCTGCCCATCCTCGCCACCGACCGGGTGCGCTTCGTCGGCCAGCCGATCGCGATGGTCATCGCCGACACCGCGCTGGCCGCGCAGGACGCCGCCGAGCAGGTGCTGATCGACTACGAGGAACTGCCGGCGGTGGCCTCGATGGCGGCCGCGCTCGCCGAGGGCGCGCCCCGGCTGCACGACGGCCACCCCGGCAACGTCGGCCTGGTCTTCGAGGCCGGCGACCGGGCCGCGGTCGAGGCCGCCTTCGCGCGCGCCGCCCGCACCACCACGCTGAGCATGCACAGCCAGCGCCTGATCGGCGCGCCGCTCGAACTGCGCGCCTGCCTTGCGGTGCACGACGCGGCGCGCGATCACTTCACCGTCTACACCCCCACCCAGGGCATGCTGGGCATGCGTTCGGCCCTGTCGGCGGTCACCGGCTACGAGCAGTCGCGCATCGAGGTCATGGCCCAGGACGTCGGCGGCTCGTTCGGGTTGCGCGGCGGACCTTATGCCGAACAGGCGCTGGTGATGCTGGCCGCGCGCCGGCTCGGGCGCCCGGTGAAATGGGTGGGCTCACGCTCCGAGATCTTCACCAGCGACTGGCATGGGCGCGCGCTGACCCTCGAGGGCAGCATCGCGCTGGACGCCGACAACAACATCCTGGCATTCCGGTTCGAGAACCAGGCCGACCTCGGCGCCTACACCTGCTACTGGCAGTCGTTCATCGGCACCAAGAACATCACGGTGACCATGAGCGGCGTCTACCGGGTGCCGGCGCTCTACGCGCGCTCGACGCTGGTCTTCACCAACACCGTGCCGGTATCGGCCTATCGCGGCGCGGGCCGGCCCGACATCGCCTACGCCATCGAGCGCCTGATCGATCAGGCGGCGGCCGAGCACGGCCTGGATCGGGTCGCGCTGCGCCGACGCAACTTCATCCCGCCCGGCGACTTCCCCTACACCACCGCCAACGGCACGGTGTACGACTGCGGCGAATTCGCCCAGGTGATGGACAAGGCGCTCACGCTGGCCGACTACGCCGGCTTCGATGCGCGGCGCCGGGCCAGCGAGGCCGGTGGTCGGCTGCGCGGCATCGGCTTCGGCTGCTACCTGGAGGCCTCGGGTGCCGGCGGCGCACCCAAGGACGTGGTGTCGGTGCGATTCCGGGACGACGGGCTGCTGCACCTGTACGGCGTCACCGGCCCGTCGGGACAGGGCCACGAAACCTCGTTCGCGCAGATCGTGGCCGACGGCCTGGGCGTGCCGCGCGAAGGCATCCGCTACAAGGCCAGCGACCCCACCGAGGAACTGATGGGCAACGGCACCGGCGGATCGCGCTCGCTGTACGGCGCCGGCAGCGCCTTCAAGGTGCTGGTGGGCAACCTGATCGCGCGCGCCCGCCCCCACGCCGCCCGCGCGCTGGCGCTGCCCGAGGGCACGCTCGAATTTCGCGACGGGGCCTTCCACGGCGGCGAGCACCGCATCGGCCTGCTCGAACTGGCCGGATCGCTGCGTGGCCCCAGCCCCCATCCGCTGGACTGCGAGGGCGAGTCGGTGTCGGGCACCACCTATCCGAACGGCTGCCATGTGGCCGAGATCGAGATCGACCCGGCCACCGGTATCACCGAAGTCACCGACTACACCGCGGTCGACGACCTGGGCCATGTGGTGTCGCCCCAACTGGTGCAGGGCCAGGTGCACGGCGGCGTGCTGCAGGGCGCCGGCCAGGTGTTCGGCGAGCACGCCATCTACGACGAGGAATCGGCCCAGCTCCTCACCGGCAGCTTCATGGACTATGTGATGCCGCGCGCCGGCTGGGTGCGCCACATCCGCACCGACTATCACCTGGTGCCCACCGGCCTGAACGCGCTGGGCGCCAAGGGCGTGGGCGAGTCGGGCTGCTCCGGCTCGCTGCCGGCGCTGGTCAATGCCATGAGCGACGCGCTGCGGCGCGCCGGCGTGCCGCCGATGAACATGCCCTTCACCCCGGCGATCGTCTGGCAGGCGCTGAACCGATGATCCCCCTTCCACCGACCCGCCCGCGCGCAACGAGGACCGAATGAGCAAGATCGTGATCGCCACCCAGTTCGGCGAAATCATGGACGACTACATGGCCGCCGCCATCCCCGAGGCGCAGTGGCTGCGGCTGCCGCCCGGCGCGCCGGCCAGCCTGCCGCCGGAGGTGACGGTGCTGCTGGCGGCGACCTTTCCGCGCGAGCCCGACTCGCCGCTGCGGGTGCGCCCGGCCGGCTGGCCGTTCTCGCTGAAGTGGGTGCAGCTGATCTCGGCCGGCATCGACTCCTACCCGGACTGGATCTTCGAGGTGCCGCAAGTGAGCACCGCGCGCGGCGTGGCTGCCGAGCCGATTGCCGAATACGTGCTGGCCGCGATCTTCGAGCACGCCAAGAAGATGCCGCGCCTGTGGATCCAGGGCCCGGAGCGCTGGAAGCACAACATGCTGGGCATGGTGCGCGACAGCACGCTGGGCATCGTGGGCGTCGGGCCGATCGGCATGGCGCTGGCCGGCAAGGCCATGGCCCTGGGCATGCGGGTGCAGGCGCTGCGCCGCTCGGACACGCCGTTCGAGTTGCCCGGCATCGAGCGCGCGACCAGCCTGTCGGCGATGTTCGCCAGCTGCGACCAGGTGGTGCTGGCCGCGCCGGCCACCGCCCACACCCACCACATGGTCGACGCGCAGGTCCTGGCGCAGGCCAAGCCGGGTCTGCACCTGATCAACATCGGCCGCGGGGCGCTGATCGACCAGGAGGCGCTGCTGGCCGCCTTGTCGCAGGACCGGATCGCGCGGGCCACGCTGGATGTGACCGAGCCCGAGCCACTGCCGGCCGGCCACCCGCTCTACACCCACCCGAAGGTGCGGATCTCGCCGCACACCTCGGCGCTCTCGAACTACATCCGCGAGGCGCTGCTGGCCAAGGTGAAACGCAATCTGGCCAGCTTCCAGGCCGGACGCGATCCCGAGGACCTCACCCGGGGCGAAGCCGACTGACCGCCGCTGCGGCGACCAGCGCCACGCTGGTCGCCGCGAGCAGCCCCAGGCCCAGCGCCAGCGCATGGCCCTGGACCCAGTCGTCGAGCGGCGCGGCCATCTGGCGCGCCACGCCCAGCGCCGCGGTGGCCAGGGCGCCCACGCCCACCAGCCAGCCGGCGAACCACTGACCGCGCGCGCGCCGCAGGCTGGCGGCCCCGGACAGGCGGTTCACCCACCAGCCGGCCACACCGTCGGCGGCCAGCATGCCGGCGGCAAACACCACCGCCAGGGCAACGACCGCGGGCAGCCCGCCCAGGCGAGCGCCGGTACCGCCAAACCAAATCGCCATCGACAAGGTGTCGAGCGACAGCGCGAACAAGGCACCGGTGGTGCCGGCCCCCCAGCGCGACACCATCAGCGGCAGCATCGGGCGCAGCAGCGCCGGCAGCGGGCGCGGCCCCTGCCCGGCCGCCCGCGCCGAGCGGATGCTGAGCACGCCGACCAGCGCCAGACAGGCGATCGACAGCCACGCGCCCGCCGCGTCCAGCCAGTCGGGCAACAGCGAACCACCGGCCTGCAGCGCGGCCACCGCCCCCAGCAGCACCACCAGCGAGTGACCGGTCGAAAACTGCGCGCCGCTCCAGCGGGCAGCCCGCTCGCGCCCGGACTGGCGATTCAGCCGACTGAGCGCATCGATCGCCGCGAGGTGATCGGCATCGAAGCCGTGCTTGAAGCCCAGCAGCGCAACCGCCGCCAGCATCCCCAGGAGGCTGGCGCCCTGAGGCGCCGCGAACCAGTCGGCTGACATGGCGATTGAATCCGTCTTGGGCGGGCGCCGGTCCGCCTCAGGCGGCCCGATACCAGTTCACGCCCTGGTCGTCGGGCTCGACCACCGCCTCGCCGCGCGCGACCAGATAGTTCAGGTGCGCCATGCTCTCGCCGGTGGCCATGCTGAGCAGGTGCTGATCGCCCTCGATCTTGCGGGCGAAGAGCGCGCCGAAGACGTCGATCGCGCGGCAGCGCCGGTCGGCCAGGCTGCGGCGCAGACGCTCCAGGCCGATCTCGTGGCCGTGCGCCAGATCGTCGAGCCGCGCGTGCAGGCCCCGAAACGGCTCGTTGTGCGCCGGCAGCACCAGCACGTCATCGGGCACTTCGCGCTTGAGCTTGGCCAGCGAGGCCATCCAGTCGCCCAGCGGGTCGGCCTGCGGCTCGGTCGGGAAGACCGACACGTTCGACGAGATCCGCGGCAGCACCTGATCCCCGGAGATCAGCAGCTTGAGCGACGGGCAGTACAGACAGGCGTGCTCGGGCGAATGGCCGGTGCCGACCACCACCCGCCACGAGTGCTCGCCGATGTCGAAGACCTCGCCGTCGCGCAGCCGCCGGAAGCTGTCGGGCAGCTTGTAGGTGCTCTTGCCGAAACCGCCGAACCGGGTGCGGTAGAACTCGATCGAGTCCTCGTTCCAGCCGGCGCGGCGATAGAAGCGCACGCCGTCGTCGGGCGCCTCGCGGCCGGTGTCGGCCACCAGCACCCGGCAGTTCAGGTATTCAAGCCGGGTCATCCACAGGTCGCAGCCGAACTTGCGGGTCAGCCAGCCGGCCATGCCGACATGGTCCGGGTGCATGTGGGTGACGATCAGCCGGCGCACCGCGCGATCCTCGAGGGCGCCGGGCAGCAGCTGGCGCCAGGCCTCGGCGGTCTCGGGGGTCTGCAGTCCGGAGTCGACCAGCGTCCAGCGCTCGCCGTCGCGAATCGCCCACAGGTTGATCTGGGCCAGCGCGAACGGCAGCGGCATGCGGATCCAGAGCACGCCCGGCGCGACTTCGCTGACCGCACCGGTCGCCGGCGGTTCGCCACAGGGGTATTCGAGAACCGGGCGCACCCGCCGGGTGCGGTCGACCGAAACGTCACTCATGGGGACTTCCTGTTGCAGGGGAGCGGACCGGAGCGGCCGCTGCCGACCCGCCACTTCCGGCACGAGAATAACAAATGTTGCGGCGCAGCGGACCCGGGATCGGCGTCCGCCGGCGACCGCCGCGCCGCGCCGGGACTCAGCGCCGCAGGTTCCGGTCGAACAGGTCGAAAAGCCGCTCCCAGTGCCGCTCGGCGCTGGGCTGGTCGTAGATGCCCTTGCGCTGCGGGAAGGCGAAACCGTGCTGCGCGCCCGGGTACCAGTCCAGCCGGTACTTCGTGCCCGCCTGGCGCAGCGATGCCTCGAGCGTGTCGATCATTTCCCGCGGCGCGTAATGATCGATCTCGGCGCAGGCGAAATACGACTCGCACTTCACCTTGTCGAGCACGCGGTGCGGCGAATCGGGCTGGTCGGTGACCATGCGCGCGCCGTAGATCGACGCGATGCACGACAGCCGCTGCGGGTAATGGGCGGCGGCGGTCACCACGAAGGGCCCGCTCATGCAGTAGCCCACCGCGCCGACCCGGCTGTGGTCGATCTCGGGACGCGAGTCGACGAAGGCCAGCAGCGCGCCGGTGTCACGGGCGATCAGCGCATTGCTCAGGTGGTCCATCATCTCGAACATCCGCTTCATGCCCTCCTCGGTGCGCTCCATCAGGAACTCGGGCGTGCGGCGGTAGTACAGGTTGGGCAGCACCACGCAGTAGCCCACCGCCGCGATGCGGCGCGCCATGTCGTGGAGCTCTTCGCGCTTGCCCGGGGCATCCATGTAGAAGAGCACCGCCGGATGCGGCCCGCCCTCCTCCGGGTGGACATAGAACGTGTTCATCGATCCGTCGGGGGTGGCGATCTCGAGGTGGTGCTCGATCATGGGCGGGTCCTTGGGGCGGGTGGCGGGATGGGGCGGGTGGCGGGAGACGAAGCCCGAGTTTAGTGCGCCCCGCAAGGCCTGGCGCGCGACGCGTGGCGACGCCGCTTTGCGCAGGTGGCCCCGGGCCTGCGACAATCCGCTTTCCGACACTGCCCAGGGCGCCCTGCGCCCGACTTATGGAAATTGCCGTCCTGTTCGGTCTGATCCTGCTCAATGGCCTGTTCGCCATGGCCGAGATCGCCCTGGTCACCGCCCGGCGGACCCGGCTGCAGAAAATGGCCGATGCCGGCGACGCCGGCGCTGCCACCGCCCTCACGCTGGGCCAGGACCCCACCCGGTTCCTGTCGACGATCCAGATCGGCATCACCTCGATCGGGGTGCTCAACGGGATCGTGGGCGAGGCGGCCCTGGCCAAGCCCTTCGCGGTCTGGCTCCAGTCGCTGGGCCTGGCCCGCGGGGTCAGCGAGATCGGCGCGACCGCGCTGGTGGTGGTCTCGATCACCTATTTCTCGATCGTGCTGGGCGAACTGCTGCCCAAGCGGCTGGGACAGATCAACCCCGAGCCGATCGCCCGCCTGGTGTCGCGCCCGCTGCAGGTGCTGGCACTGGTCACCAAGCCGTTCGTGCGCCTGCTCACCCTGTCCACCGAGCTGATGCTGCGGGTGTTCGGCGTGCGCGACGATGCGCAGGCGGCGGTCACCCAGGAGGACATCCAGGCGATGCTGGCCGAGGGCTCCGACGCCGGCGTGATCGAGCGCCACGAGCACCAGATGGTGCGCAACGTGTTCCGGCTCGACGACCGCCAGATCACCTCGCTGATGATCCCGCGCGCCGACATCGTCTATCTGGACATCGACGACCCGCTGGAAGCCAACCTGCAGAAGATCGAGCGCGCCGAGCACAGCCGCTTCCCGGTCTGCAAGGGCGGACCCGAGACGGTGCTGGGCATCGCCACCGCGCGCCAGATCCTGGCCCAGACCCTGCGCGGCGAGCAGGCCGACCTGGCGCGCGACCTGATGCCGGCGGTCTTCGTGCCCGAGACCCAGACCGGGATGGAACTGCTGGAGAACTTCCGCTCCAACAACGTCCATCTGGCGCTGGTGATCGACGAGTACGGCGAGATCCAGGGCCTGGTCACGCTGCAGGACGTGCTGGAGGCGATCACCGGCGAATTCAAGCCGCAGCGGGCCGAGGACGCGTGGGCGATGCAGCGCGACGACGGCTCGTGGCTGCTCGACGGCCTGATCCCCCTGCCGGAACTGAAGGACCGGCTTGCGCTGGCGGCCTTGCCGGAAGAGGACAAAGGCCGATACCAGACTCTGAGCGGCATGATCATGCTGCTGCTGGGCCGGGTGCCGTCGACCGGTGACCGGGTCGAGTGGGCCGACTGGCGCTTCGAGATCGTCGACATGGACAACAAGCGCATCGACAAGGTGTTGGCGAGCCACCATCCGCGCGCGGGCGACGACAGCGCGGGCGCCGCCGCCGAATGAGCCGCGCGGGTCGACTGCGCCTGCCGGCTGGACCCCGAGTACCGCGATTGAGCGCGCCGATGAGCGACTGGATGAACGACGCGATGAGCGAGCCGACAAGCGTGCAGACGACGCCGTCGGTACGCCCGCGGGTGCTGGTCACCAAGGCGCTGACCGCGCCGGTCGAGCGGGCGCTCGCCGAGCATTTCGAGGTCTTCAATTCGCCGACCAGCGACCCGGCCGGCATCGGTGCAGCCGCGATCGCCTTCGCGCCGCACGCGATCGTGGTGCGCGATGACCTGCCGCACTCGATCTGCGCGGACGTCCCGTCGCTGCTGCACGTCGCGCGCCACGGGGTCGGCCTCGATGTGATCCCGATGGCCGAGTGCGCGCGCCACGCGGTGACGGTGAGCAACGTGCCCGGGGGCAACGCGATCAGCGTCGCCGAGTGGTGCGTGGCCCAGATGCTGGCGCTGTTCCACCGCCTGCCGCAGATCGGCGAGTCGATGCGGGCCGGCGGCTGGGACGTCACCCGCCGGGCGTTCTCGGGCAAGGCCCGCGAACTCGGCGGCACCCGCGTCGGGCTGATCGGCTGCGGGGCGATCGGCCGCGCCCTGGCGCACATGCTGCACCAAGGTTTCCAGGTCGAGGTCTGCGCGTTCACCCGCACCCCGTCGACCCTGCCCGCCCATGTGCGGGCGGTGAGCCTGGCCGAGTGCCTGGCCCAGGCCGAGGTGGTGGTGCCCTGCGTGCCGCTGACCGAACTCACCCGCGGCCTGATCGATGCCGCCGCGATCGCGGCGATGCGTCCGGGCGCCTTCCTGGTCAACGCGTCGCGCGGCGAGGTGATCGACGAGGCCGCGCTGCTCGCAGCGCTGCGCTCGGGTCATCTGGGTGGCGCGGCACTCGATGTGGTGGCCGACCGGCAGTGGTCCGCCGACACCACGCTGCCGGCGCTGCCCAACCTGGTGGTCACGCCGCACCTGGCCGGCCACACCGAGAACGCCGCGCAGCGCAACGGCGCGAGCGTGGTGCGGGCGCTGCAGGCGGTGCTGCTGCGCGGCGAAAAGCCCGAGCACCTGATCGATCACGCGGTCTGGGCGTCGATGATGGCGCGCCGCCAACGGCAGCCGGACTGAACCGCGCACGCCTATCCGGCGGCCGGGCCGGTTGGTATGCTGGCACACGACCGCTCCCCGATCACCCTGCCCCCTTGAAGGCCGCCCCCATGAACGCACCCGACCCGACGCTGGCCCGCTCCGTGCGCGACCAGGTCAGCCCCGAAGAATGGCAGACCCGCGTCGACCTGGCCGCCTGCTACCGCCTGATGGCGCTGCACGGCATGACCGAGATGATCGCCAATCACATCTCGATGCGGGTGCCCGGCACCGAGAACGAGTTCCTGCTCAATCCCTACGGCATGCTCTACGACGAGATGACCGCCTCGAGCATGATCCGCATCGACGTCGACGGGAACGTGCTGTTCAACGCCAGCGGCTACGGCATCAACAAGGCCGGCTATGTGATCCACAGCGCGATCCACAAGGCGCGCCACGACGTGGGCTGCATCATCCACACCCACACGCTGGCCGGCATGTCGGTGTCGGCGATGAAGGTCGGGCTGATGCCGATCGCGCAATCGTCGATGCGCTTCGCCGACGTCGCGTACCACGACTACGAAGGCATCGCGCTGCGGCTGGACGAGCAGGCCCGGCTGGTCGCCAGCCTGGGCGGTCGCGAGGCGATGGTGCTGCGCAACCACGGCCTGCTCACCGTCGGGCCGACGATCCCCGAGTGCTTCAACAACATGTGGCGACTGGAGCGCGCCTGCCAGCTGCAGGTGATGGCGCTGTCGTGCAACACCGAACTGCAGATGCCGCCGCCCGAGGCAGTGCGCTACTCGCAGGAAGCGCTCGGCCCGCAGGGCGGCCTGCGTCTGGGCCTGCGCGAATGGCCGGCGCTGCTGCGCAAGCTCGACCGCATCGATCCGTCGTACCGGGACTGAATCCGGCGGGCGCCGGCGGGCGCTGAATCCGGCGCGCGCCGGCGGGCGCTGAATCCGGCGCGCGCCGGCGGGCGCTGAATCCGGC
>CAIZNI010000067.1 GCA_903934295.1 uncultured beta proteobacterium | reverse complement strand
GCGGGGGCCGCCGCCACCGCGATTCACGACAGCATCTGTCCGCCGTCGACCACCACCGTCTGGCCGGTGACCCAGCTGGCCGCGTCGCTGGCCAGGAACATCACAAGGTTGGCGACCTCTTCGGGGGTGCCCATGCGCC
Source organism: uncultured beta proteobacterium (assembly GCA_903934295.1). Taxonomy (GTDB): domain Bacteria; phylum Pseudomonadota; class Gammaproteobacteria; order Burkholderiales; family Burkholderiaceae_E; genus Quisquiliibacterium. The sequence goes on along the minus strand of CAIZNI010000067.1, from coordinate 16,739 downwards.
CCGACGGGATGCTCGACAGGATGCCCTTGTAGAGGGCCGGATTGTGCTGGCGCGCCTGATCCCAGACGCCGCCGGGAAATTCGATCGAGCCTGGCGCCACGCAGTTCACCCGCACGCCCTTGGACGCCAGCGCGGCCGCCTGGGTGAGCGTGTACTGGATCAGTGCCGCCTTGACCGCGCCATAGGGTGGCGTGCGGACCGACGGCGCCAGACCGGAAATCGACGAGATGTGAACGACCGACCCGCGCGAGGCGAGCAGGTGCGGCATGGCGGTCTGCGTGGCCCGCACCGTGGCCATCAGGTCGACCGAGATGCTCGCCGCCCAGCCTTCCTCATCGTCGGTGCGGCCGAATCCCGAGGCGTTGTTGACCAGCACATCGATGCCACCCAGCGCTTGCGCCGCCGCCGCGACATAGGCGCGCACCGCCGCCCCGTCGGCCAGATCGCAGGACGCCGCATGCACCTGACCGCCGTGCGCGGCCAGCTCCGCCTCGGTCTGGCGCAGCGACTGCTCGCCACGCGCGCAGATCGAGACCGCGGCGCCGGCCTGTGCGAAGCCCAGCGCGATCGAGCGTCCGATGCCGCGGCTGCCGCCGGCGATCACGACGCGTTTGCCTTTGAAGCTGATCTGCATGATGTCTGTTTCCTGAAGAGAAAAGGTCGAGGAGTGGGAAACGGCCGGCACCTCCGCGCCAGCCCGGGGAAGCGGCCGTGCGCCTCAGCGCCAGCCGGGCTCGTCGCGGTCGAGCATGCGTTTGACCGACTGCAGAAAGAGGTCGCTCTGCTGGCGCTCGCCGGCGATCTGCGCGGCCACCTTGCGGCACAGGTCTTCGGGCACCTGGCGCAACGGCCGCCCGCCGGCCGCCTGCACCGCCAGCACCTGGTGCAGGCAGGCGCGTTCGAGGTAGTACAGGTCGTCGAAAGCCCAGGCGATGCTGCGCCCGACCACGGTGACGCCGTGACTGGCCATGAACACCACGTCGGCGCCGGCGAGTTGCGAGGCGATCCGGCGACCTTCCGCGTCATCGAGCGCCAGTCCGTTGTAGGTGTCGTCGAACGCGACCCGGCCGTGAAAGCGCAGCGCGTTCTGGTTGCACCATTCGAGCCGTCCGCCCTGGATCAGGGTGAGCGCGGTCGCGTGGGGCATGTGGGTGTGCAGCACTGCGCGGGCATGCGGATTGAGGCGGTGGATCCAGCTGTGGATGAAGAAGGCGGTGGGCTCCATCGGATGCGGCCCGTCGAGCACATGGCCCGCGCCGTCGATCAGCAGGATGTCGGCCGGGCGCACCTCGCTCCAGTGCAGACCCTGGGGGTTGATCAGATAGCGATCGGGCGCCAGTTCGTAGCTGTAGTGGTTGCACACGCCTTCGTTCAGGCCCAGTCGCGCCGACCAGCGCAGCGCCGCGGCCAGGTCCTCGCGGCCGGCAGCCAGCTCGGCGGCATTCACGTCGGGCGGCAGCAAGCCGCGGGCAGTCTGGGTCATGGACACTCCTGGCGGCGCACGGCGCCGGTTGCGGGTCAGATCACCTGCGCGGCGCGCAGTTCGGCGATGCGCGCCGACGACAGGCCCAGCACCGAGGCCAGCACCTCATCGGTGTGCTGGCCGAGTTGCGGCGGCACCCGATAGGGGGCGGGTGCCGCGGCCTGATCGAGCGGACTGCGCGTGAGCGACACCGGCACGCCGGCCGGGTGCGCCACCACCCGCTGCATCTGCCGGTGGCGGGCCTGAGGGTCGTCGAAGAACTGTTCGAAATCATTGATCGGTCCGCAGGGCACGCCCTGGGCCTGCAGCACCGCGGTCAGGTCGGCCCGGGTGCGGGTACGGGTCACCTCGGCGACTGCGCCGTGCACCAGCGCGCGGTTCGCGACCCGCAGCGGGTTGGACCCCAGACGCGGATCCTCGAGCAGCGCCGTCAGGCCGAGCGCCCGGCACAGTCCGGCGAACTGGCCGTTGTTGCCCGAGGCGATGATCATCGGTCCGTCGGCCGTCGGGAACACGCCGGACGGCGCCGCGATCGGGTTGTCATTGCCGGCGCGCTGGGGCTGGCGCCCGGAGAGGAAATAGCCCGCCGACAGCGGCGAGGCGATCGCGGTGGCGCAGTCGATCATCGCCATGTCGATGTGCTGGCCCGCCCCGCTCGAGACGCGGGCGAACAGCGCCCCGAGAATGGCCACCGCCGCGTACAGCCCGGTGACCTGATCGGTGAGCGGCACCGCGGTTCGCATCGGACCGCCGCCGGGTGCGTCGTCGGGGTGGCCGCAGGTGCTCATCAGGCCGCTCAAGCCCTGGAGGATGAAGTCGTAGGCGGGCAGCGGCGCGTAGGGGCCGTCAGGACCGAAACCGTTGATCGAGCAGTAGATGAGCCGGGGATTGGCGGCCCGCAGCGCCGCGCTGTGCAGCCCGAAGCGCTCGAGGTTGCCGACCTTGTAGTTCTCGACCACCACATCGCAGTTCAGGGCCATCTCGCGCACCAGCGCCGCGCCCGCTTCGGTGGCGATGTCGACCGTCACCGAGCGCTTGTTGCGGTTGCAGGCGAGGAAATAGGCGGCCTCGCCGGTGGGCATGCCGCCGGCATCGTGCATGGCCGGACCGATCCGCCGGGTGTCATCACCCTCACCGGGACGTTCGATCTTGATCACATCGGCGCCCAGGTCAGCCAGAATCTGGGTGGCCCACGGCCCGGACACCACGCGGGTCAGGTCGAGCACACGGATGGAATGAAGTGCCAGCACTGCTCGCCCCGTTCGCGGATAATCCGTCGGTCAATTCCAACGATCAACTCAAAGCATACACACCCCATGGCTCCTCTGGACACCCTGCATTCCGACATCCGGGACGGCGTTCGCGCCGTCTGCAACCAGTTCGATTCCGCCTACTGGCAGAAGGTCGACCACGACCGCGCCTACCCGGAAGCCTTCGTCGACGCCCTCACCCACGCCGGCTGGCTGGCCGCCCTGATCCCGCAGGAATACGGCGGTTCGGGCCTGGGCCTGTCGGAGGCCTCGGTCATCATGGAAGAGGTGAACCGCTGCGGCGGCAACGCCGGCTCCTGCCACGGCCAGATGTACAACATGGGCACGCTGCTGCGCCACGGCTCGGCCGAGCAGAAGCAGCGCTACCTGCCGGCGATCGCCACCGGCCAGTTGCGCCTGCAGTCGATGGGGGTCACCGAGCCCACCACCGGCACCGACACCACCAACCTGAAGACGGTGGCGCGGCGCGAAGGCGACCGATACGTCGTCAACGGTCAGAAGGTCTGGATCTCGCGCGTCCAGCACTCCGACCTGATGATCCTGCTGGCGCGCACCACGCCGGTCGACCAGGTGGCGCGCAAGTCCGAGGGCATGTCGATCTTCATCGTCGACCTGCACCAGGCGATCGGCAACGGCATGACGGTGCGCCCGATCCCGAACATGGTGAACCACGAGACCAACGAGCTGTTCTTCGACAACCTCGAGATCCCGGTCGAGAACATGATCGGCGAGGAAGGCAAGGGCTTCAAGTACATCCTCGACGGCCTCAATGCCGAGCGCACCCTGATCGCGGCCGAGTGCATCGGCGACGGCTACTGGTTCGTCGACCGCGCCCGCCATTACGCCAACGAGCGCGTGGTGTTCGGACGCCCGATCGGCAAGAACCAGGGCGTGCAATTCCCGATCGCCTCGGACTACATCGAGATCGAGGCCGCCAACCTGATGCGGTTCCGCGCCTGCGAGCTGTTCGATGCCGGCAAGCCCTGTGGCGCCGAGGCCAACATGGCCAAGTACCTCGCGGCCAAGGCCTCCTTCGAGGCCGCCAACACCTGCATCCAGACCCACGGCGGCTTTGGCTTCGCCTGCGAGTACGACGTCGAGCGCAAGTTCCGCGAGACCCGGCTCTACCAGGTGGCGCCGATCTCCACCAACCTGATCCTGTCGTACGTCGCCGAGCACGTGCTCGGCCTGCCGAGGTCGTTCTGATGAACGCGCCAGCGGGCGCGGCGGGCGGTCTGCGCCCGCTCGACGGCGTGCTGGTGGTGGCGCTCGAGCACGCGGTGGCCGCGCCGGTGTGCACCCGCCACCTCGCCGACCAGGGTGCGCGCATCATCAAGATCGAGCGCCCCGGCGAGGGTGACTTCGCGCGCCGCTACGACCAGCGCGTCAAGGGCATGTCCTCCTACTTCGCCTGGGCCAACCGGTCCAAGGAAAGCCTCACGCTCGACGTCAAGGATCCGCGCGGCAACGAGGTGCTGCGCCGCCTGCTGACCCGCGCCGACGTGCTGGTCCAGAACCTCGCGCCGGGCGCGGTCGAGCGGCTGGGCTACTCGCGCGAGCGCCTGTCGGCGCTCAATGCGCGCCTGATCACCTGCGACATCTCGGGCTATGGCCTGAACGGTCCTTACCGGGACCACAAGGCCTACGACATGATGATCCAGGCCGAGTCGGGCCTGCTGTCGGTCACCGGCACCGCCGATGCCATCGCGCGCACCGGCTTTTCATCGGCCGATGTGGGCGCCGGCATGTACGCGTATGCCGGCATCATGGCGGCGCTGCTGCTGCGCCATCGCACCGGCACCGGCAGCCACATCGACCTGTCGATGTACGAGGCGATCACCGAATGGATGGGCAACCCCATCTTCTACACCTATGAAGGTCAGGCGCCGGCGCCGCGCACCGGCGCCTTCCACCCCAGCGTCGTGCCCTACGGACCCTTCACCGTCGGCGACGGCCGCCAGGTGATGATGGGTGTCCAGAACGAACGCGAGTGGGTGGTGTTCTGCACCACCGTGCTGGGTCGCCCGGAAGTGGCGACCGATCCGCGCTTCAGCGCCAACACCGCGCGCAATGCCAACCGCGATGCGCTCGCGGCGATCATCACCGAGTGCTTTGCGCCGCTGGACACCGCCGAGGTGGAGCGCCGCCTGGCCGAGGCCAACATCGCGACCGGCCGGATCAACACCCCGGGCGATTTCTGGCAGCACCCGCAGAACCTCGCGCGCGGGCGGCTGCGCGAGATCGGCTCGCCGGCCGGTCCGATCACCAGTTGGCTGCCGCCGGGCGTGTCCAGCGCCTACGAGGCGCGCATGGACCCGATCCCGGGTCTGGGCGAGCACAGCGACTCGGTGCTGCGCGAACTCGGTTTCGCCGACGGCGACATCGGGGCGATGCGCGCCGACGGGGTGATCTGAGGCTCAGATCTCCAGCTTGATCCCGGCCTGGCGGATGACGCGGGCGTTGCGGGCCACTTCCGAATTGAGGAACGCGAGCGCGTCGTCCACGTTGCCCGAGCCCGGCAGCACGCCGGTGCTCTCGAGCTTCTCGCGCACCGCCGGCGAGGCCAGGATCTTCTGGACCTCGGCATTGATGCGGGTGACGATCTCTTTGGGCGTCTTGGCTGGCGCCAGGATCATCGACCAGGTGTTGGCGATGAAGGGCGCGCCACCCTCAGCGAAAGTCGGCACCTCCGGGTAGGCCGGCAGGCGCTTCTCGCTGCTCATGCCGATCACCTTGATCTTGCCCGCCTTGGCGTGCTGGACCATCGCCAGCGGCACATCGAACAGCAGCTGGATCTGGCCGCCGATCAGGTCGGTGAGGGCGGGCTGGGTGCCCTTGTAGGGGATGAGCTGCATCTTCAGGCCGTGCTGGGCCATGAACTGCTCCATCGCCAGGTGCGCCGCGGCCCCGATGCCGCTGGAGCCGAAATTGAACTGCCCGGGGCGCGCCTTCACATAGGCAATGAGCTCGGCCGGGGTGCTCGGCGGGAAGTCCTTGTTGGCGACCAGGATCAGCGGCGCCACGCCGGTCAGCGCGACCGGCACGAGGTCGTTGGCGTGGTCGAACGGCAGCTTGGCGTACAGCGACGGGTTGGCCGAATGCGCCGCAATGACCGTGGTGAGGGTGTAGCCGTCGGGGGCCGACTTGGCGGTCATGTCGACCGCGATGATGCTGTTGGCGCCGGGCTTGTAGTCAAAGAGCACCGGCTGCCCGAGCACGCGGCCCAGCGGCTCGCCGACGGCGCGCGCCATGTTGTCGGTGAAACCACCGGGCGTATAGCCGACCAGCATGCGGATCGGCTTGTTCGGCCAGCCAGCCTGCGCGCGGGCGGCAGGCGCCGCACCCAGGGCGATCAGGGCCGGCAGGCCGAGCGCCACGCGCCGGCGCATCGCGCCCGTCGAGGGCTGGGCCGGATGGGCCGGGGAAAATCGATCTGTCTTCGCCATGTCTCGCTCCTGAGTCATTGTTGTCGTGCGGCGATCGCAGGCCCGGGTGCTCCGGGACGCCGAACGGCAATCTGCGCCGCCGCATCGATCGTCGCGACCGCGAGCATACAATCCCCCGATGCCTCTCCCGTCACAAACCCCTGCGAAATCGTGTCAAGGCCAGCGGCTCGGCGCACGACTGCTGCGGACGATGACGGTTCTCCTGCTGGCCTGCATCCAGCTGCTGGCGCCCTTCGTGCACGCCCACGCCGGCGCGGTGACCACCGGCGGATGGCATCTGCATCCCGCTGCCCAGGCCGCCGGGTCGGCATTGCCGCCGTCGGCGCCGACCGAACAAGGCGTGCGCGCCGTCGACCCGCCGGGCGGCTCCGATTCCCCCGAGGTCGGAATCGTCACCGGCATCGCCCAGCCCCGCCAGACAACACTGGCGGGCGAGCCGGCGACTGCGCTCGGGGGCACGCTCCTGCCAGGGGCCGGACTGAGCGGCGCATGGGTTGTGGACGACGGGACGCGTTGCCTGCGCCAGCCCGCATCCACAGCGCGCCTCGATCCGCACCAGAGTCAGCCGGGGATGCCGGCACTGCCTCACGGGCCCCCTCGGCACGCCTGATTCGTCGAATCGGCGGCTGATCGCGGAGCCGCCGCGAGCCCGTCCATCGGGCTGTGACCCGATGCCAGCCGGCACCAGCGCCCGAACCAGGCACGCCCTCACGGGAGATCGTCATGATTTTTCCTGCCCCTGCGCTTTGCGCAAGGCTTGCTGCGGCAGCCATGCTGCTGACCCTGCCCGTCACGATCCTGGCGGCCGGCAGCCCGGCCGAGCCGGCCACGTCCTTGCTGCCCCTGTCACAGGCCCAGCAGGTGTCGATGGGCATTCGGCTGGCCCCGATCGACCCAGCCCAGGCACCGGTGCTCAGTCTGCCGGGCAGCGTCGTGGTGCCGCCAGAAAGCCAGCGGGTGGTTGCCTCGGCAGTCGCAGGCCTGCTCACCGAGGTCAGGGTCGGCGTCGGCGATCGGGTCGCCGCCGGCCAGATCCTGGCGCGCATCAGCAGCCCGCACCTGGTCGGTCTGCAGCGTGACCTGCAGAGCGCCCGGGTGCAGCTCGGCCTGGCGAACGACACGCTGGATCGCGACGAACGGCTGCTCGCCGAAGGGCTGATCCCGCTGGCCCGGGTACAGGCAGCGCGCGCCCGCCGGGTCGACGCCGACGCGCTGGTGACCGAGCGCCGGCTGCAGCTGCGTCTGGCCGGACTGGGAGACGCCGAGTCGGGCGACGCCGATCTGCGGACGCAGGCAGCCATCGTCGCCCCGGCAGCCGGCGTCATCATCGAAGCCAGCGCCCTGAACGGCCAGCGCGTGGAAGCGGCCACCGCGCTGTTCCGGATCGCCAGCGCGGCCACCCTCTGGCTGGAACTGCAGGTGCCCGCCGATCGGGTCGCGGCGATCGCCCTGGGCAACCGCGTCGAATGGCCGCAACGCGGCGTGATCGCCCGGGTAAGCGCCATCGGCGCGGCGGTCGCCGCCGGCCAGACGGTCATGGTGCGCGCCACGGTCGCGCAAGGCGGCGAGCGCATACGACCCGGCGAATCGCTGCAGGCGCTGGTGCGGTTGGCCGTGCCGGCCGCAGCGAACTGGCGGGTGCCGCAGGCGGCGATCACGCAGTTGGGCCCGCGCACGGTGCTGTTCGTTACCCATCCTCAGGGCGCGCGGATGGTCGCGGTGCAAGTGCACGGACGAGACGAGGACGGCGCAATGATCGAAGCGGCGCTGACCGCCACCGACCGGGTGGTGGTCAGCGGGGTGTCGGCGCTCAAGTCGATGGTCAGCGAGCAGCGGCGATGATCGGGCGCCTGATCGACCTGTCGCTGCGCCAGCCGCTGCTGGTCTTCGCACTGGCGCTGCTGCTGGCCCTGGGCGGCGTGCAGTCCTGGCGCAGCCTGCCGATCGACGCCTTTCCCGATGTCTCGCCCACCCAGGTAAAGATCATCGTCAAGGCGCCGGGCATGACCCCGGAGGAGATCGAACAGCGCATCACCACGCCGATCGAGCTCGAGATGCTGGGCATCCCGCACAAGCGGATCGTGCGCTCGGTCTCCAAGTACGCGATCGCCGACATCACCGTCGATTTCGACGACCAGACCGACGTGTACTGGGCGCGCCAGCAGGTGAGCGAGCGACTGGGGGCGGTGATGCGCGAGTTGCCGGCCAGTGCCAGCGGGGGGCTGGCGCCGGTCACCACGCCGCTGGGCGAAATGTTCATGTTCACCATCGACGGTGACGGCCACAGCCTGCAGGAGCGCCGCACGGTGCTCGACTGGGTGATCCGGCCGGCACTGCGCACCCTGCCTGGCGTGGCCGAGGTCAATGCCCTGGGGGGCGAGGTTCGCACCTACGAGGTGGCGCCAACACCCGAGCGGATGAATGCGCTCGGGATCACCCTGGCGCAGCTGCGCGAAGCCATCGAGACGAACAACCGCAACGACGGCGCCGGCCGGATCAACGAAGGCGAGGAGGCCCTGGTGGTGCGGGTCGAGGGTAGCGTGCGCGGGCTGGCCGATCTGCGTGAGACGGTGATGCGCGGCCCCCAGGGCAACCCGGTGCGCATCGGCGACGTGGCCCGCGTGCAGATCGCGAGCGCCACCCGATACGGCAGCGTCACTGCCGACGGCACCGGCGAGACGGTGCAGGGCGTGGTGCTGGGGCTGCGCGGCGCCAATGCCCGCGAAGTGGTGTCCGGCGTTCGCGCACGGCTGACCGAGATCGAGCCGAAGCTGCCCGCCGGCATGAAGATCCGCGTGTTCTACAACCGCAGCGAACTGATCGACCGGGCGGTGACCACGGTGCTCAAGGCACTGGCCGAGGCGGTGATCCTGGTCGCGGTGGTGCTTCTGCTGTTCCTGGGCGATCTGCGCGCCGCGCTGGTGGTCGCGGTCACCTTGCCGCTGTCGATCATGGCCGCCTTCATCCTGATGCAACGCACCGGGCTGTCGGCCAACCTGATGAGCCTGGGCGGACTGGCGATCGCGATCGGCATGCTGGTCGATGCCGCGGTGGTGGTCGTCGAGCACGCCACCACGCGACTGGCGCAGACGCCCCCGGGCACCGCGCAGCGGCTCGACTGCCTGGCGCAGGCGGTCCGCGAGGTGGCCCGGCCGGTGATCTCGGGCATCGTGATCATCGCCACCGTCTTCCTGCCTCTGCTCACGCTGGAAGGCCTCGAGGGCAAGCTGTTCTCGCCGGTCGCGCTGTCGATCGTCTACGCGCTGGCGGGTTCGCTCGCGCTGGCCTTCACGCTGGTGCCGGCGCTGGCGGCGCTGCTGCTGCGGGCCGGCAGCCACCGCGAGCCCTGGCTGGTGCGGCGCTCGCAGGCCGCTTATCAGCGCCTGCTGGACGCGGCGCTCGCCCATCCGCGACCGGTGATGGCCGGCGCGCTCCTCCTGCTGGTGCTCGCCGGGGGTCTCTATCCGATGATCGGGCGCAGTTTCATGCCGGTGCTCGATGAAGGCAGCCTGGTGGTGCAACTGCAGAAGTCAACCGCCATCGGCCTCAATGAAACCGCCGCCATCGACACCCGGCTGCAACAGGCACTGCTGCGCGAGGTGCCCGAGATCACCGCGATCGTCGCGCGGGCCGGCTCCGATGATCTGGGGCTGGACCCGATGGGGCTCAATGAATCGGATGTGTTCCTGGTGCTGGCCGAACGTGGTCGCTGGCGCGGCGACAAGGACTTCATCACGCAAAAGATCCGCGAAGTCATCGAAGGGTTTCCCGGTCTGGCCTATGGCTTCACACAACCCATCGAGATGCGGGTCTCGGAAATGCTCACCGGCACGCGGGGCGACCTGGCGGTGAAGGTCTTCGGCCCCGATCTGGCGGCCAACCAGGCGACCGCCCAGCGCATCGCCGAGGTATTGCGAACCGTGCCGGGCGCCCAGGACGTGCTGACCGCCCGGCACGAAGGACTGCGCTACCTGACGGTGAAGATTGACCGCGCAGCCGCCGGGCGTGCCGGGTTCTCGATCGACGCCCTGCAAGAGCGCCTGCGGGCCCAGATCGAGGGCGAACCGGTGGGCCTGGTGATCGAGGCCGGCCGGCGGGTACCGGTGATGCTGCGCGGGCAGGAAGATCTTCGGAATTCGCCGGAGCGCTTCGCCGGCCTGGCGATCACCGCGCCGGATGGACAGGTCTGGCCACTCGAACGGCTGGCCCGGCTCGAACAGGCACAAGGCCCGGTGCGCATCGACCATGAGAACGCCAGCCGCTTCAGCATCGTGCAGGCCAGCGTCGGCGGGCGCGACCTGGTGGGCTTCGTCGAGCAGGCCCGCGCCGCGGTGACCCGCGAAGTGCCGCTGGGCGAGGGCATGCGCCTGCTGTGGGGCGGACAGTTCGAGAATCAGCAGCGAGCAGCGCAGCGCCTGGCGATCGTGATCCCGATCGCGCTGAGCGCCATCTTCGTGCTGCTCACCATGACCTTCGGCTCGATCCGCCAGGCGATCCTGGTCTTCTCGAACATTCCCTTTGCTGCCGTCGGCGGCGTGTTCGCCCTCGTCCTGAGTGGCGAATACCTGTCGGTTCCGGCCTCGGTAGGCTTCATCGCACTGGTCGGCATCGCGGTGCTCAACGGCGTGGTGCTGGTCAGCCACTTCAACGAACTGCTGGCGGGCAAGCTCGATGTGCACGAGTGCGTGCGTCGTGGTGCACTGCGGCGGCTGCGTCCGGTGCTCATGACCGCGGCCATCACCGCGCTGGGAATGCTGCCACTGCTGATGGCCACCGGACCGGGCTCGGAAATCCAGCGGCCGCTGGCGATCGTGGTGGTGGGCGGACTGCTGACCTCCACCCTGCTCACGCTGGTGCTGCTGCCCATCCTGTTCGTGCGCTTCGGACAACCCCGAACCCGGGAGATTTCATGAACAGCCCCCTGCCCTGGCGCTGCGCGACCCGACGTTCGCGGACCTGGCGTTCCAACGGCTGGCGTTCGCTGACCGCGGCCGGCATCGGCACCGCGGCACTGCTTGTCGCGGGCCCGGCAACTGCCGCCTCCGACCCCGGGTCCACGGCCGGCGCGGTGCAGATCATCGCCAGCCTGGGCAACGCCGAGGTGGCGCTGCCCGCACGCCCGCAGATCCAGGCGGCGCTGCAGAACCATCCGCGCGTCGCGGCCGCCCAGGCGCGACTGCTGGCCCTGAAGGCCGCGGGCGATGCGCTGCGCGCGGGGCCCAACGAGACGGTGCTTCGCACCACCCAGGCACGCCGGCGAAGCGACGGGCTCAGCGGTACTCAGCATGAGTGGACCCTGAGCGCCGAGCGGGTGCTGCGCTCGGCCGACAAGCAGCGTGCCGACGCCCTCCTGGCCGGCCAGGAGGAACTGCTGGGCGATCAGCTGGTCGAAGACGCGCGCCACGAAACCGCTCGCGAACTGCTGCATGCCTGGTTCGGCTGGCTGCGCGGCGTCGGCGAATCACGGCTGGCCGCCGAACAACTCGAGCTGGTCTCAAGGCTGTCCGACACGGTCGGGCGACGGCTGCTGGCCGGCGATGCGGCCCGGCTCGAAGCGGGGCTGGCAAACGCGGAGCTGGAGCGGGCACGGGCCGGCGCCCTGCTCGCACGCGCCCGCGAAGAAGCGGCCGGCCTGGCGCTGCGCAGCCGCTTTCCCGACATCACCGCCGAGCCGGCCCGAGGCCAGTCACCCGTGGGCAAGGAAACGGGCGCTGCGGCGGCTGATGCCGCCACCGCCACCCTGGCGACCAGCGCCGCCCGCGAACAGTTGCGCGTGCTGTACCTGGCGCGCAGCCACGAGCTCCTGCTGGCCAGGGCCGAGTCCCGGCGCGCGCAGCTGATCGCCGACCGGCTGCGCGCGCAACTGCGCAGCGATCCGTCGATCGGCGTCTTCACTGCCGTCGATCGCGGCGGCTCGGAGCGGGTGCTCGGCGTGGCGCTCAGCCTGCCGCTGGCGGGTCCGGCCCGCGATGCGACTCTGCGCGCCGCCCTGGCCGAGCACCAGGCGGCACAGGAGCGCGCACGCGACCTCGAACGGCGCCTGCAGGCGGCGTTCGAGGTCGGCTGGTCGGACGCGACCGCACGGACTACCGCCGCCTGGGCGCTCACCCAGGCTGCGCAGGCGCAATCGGGCGTCGCCAGCCAGATGGGACGGGCCTACTCGCTGGGCGAAGCCAGCCTGTCGGACTGGCTGCAGGCACGTCGCAGCGCCAATGATGCGCAGCAGCAGGCACTGGGCGCGCGTCTGGACGCGGCCGAGGCCAGCGCGCGTCTGCGCCTGGACCTGCATGAGTTGCCCGGATTCGACAACTAGCTGCCGCGCCCGCTCCTCGTGGCCGATGCCAGCGGCCACGCGGGCCGGCATCGGCCGCCGGGCCTCGACCGAAAGTCCAAGCCCATCTCCATGGGCCCACGCAAGCCTATAGTGGCGCGATGCCGACAGCCGTCACCGCACCGCCCAAACCCCGCAGGTCTTTGCTGGCCGCGCTGCTGAGCGCCGTTTTGCTGAGCAGCGTGGCCGCTTTTCTGCCCGGCTGTACCCGCCCGCAGTCCGGCGACACCGGCCAGGGAACCCGCCTGCAAGGCAGCATCGCCGCCGTTTCCGACGGCGACTCCTTCACCCTGGTCGACGCAGACGGGCGTCGCATCGGCATCCGAATCGCCGGCATCGATGCCCCCGAAAAGTCCCAGCCGCATGCCGACGCGGCGCGCGATCACCTGGCACGGATGCTCGCCCTCGGATCGATCGAGATCCTGCCGATCAAGACCGACCCCTTCGGGCGCCGGGTATCGCGCGTGCATGCGCGGGGCCAGGACGTCGCGCTCAGGCAACTGCAGGCCGGCCTCGCCTGGCATTTCATGCGCTATGCGGGCGAACAGCCCGCCGATGAGCGCGAGCGGTATGCGCTCGCCGAACGCGAGGCCCGTCTGGCGCGGCGCGGGCTGTGGACCGACCCCCAGCCGCAGGCGCCCTGGACGTTTCGTCAGCGCAACCGCGGCTGAACCTCGCGGCGGCGCTGCGGGTTGGGGTTTCAGGCCCCGGGCGGGCGCACGGCGCGAGCCGGCCGCTGGTGCTGACGCACCGACTCGTAGAGCACGATGCCGGCGGCCACCGAGACATTCAGGCTGGACACCCGCCCGGCCATCGGGATGCGCACCAGCGCATCGCAGCGCTCACGCGTGAGCCGGCGCATGCCCTTGCCTTCGGCGCCCAGCACCCAGGCCAGCGAGCGCGGCAACGCCATCTGGTAGACCGTCTGGTCGGTCTCATCGGCCGCACCGACCACCAGCACCCCGTGCTCCTGCAAGGTGTCGATGGTGCGCGCCAGATTGGTGACCATCAGGTAGGGCACGCTTTCGGCGGCACCCGAGGCGGTCTGGATTGCCACCTCGGTGAGCGGGCAGGCATGGTCCTTGGGCGCGATCACCGCGTGCACGCCGGCCCCGTCGGCCACCCGCAGACAGGCCCCGAGGTTGCGCGGATCGGTCACGCCGTCGAGCAGCAGCAGGAAGGGCTCGGGATGGGCCTGCAGCACCGACTCCAGGCCGGTCGCCAACGGCAGCGAGGCCTCGGCTCGCAGCACCACCCCCTGGTGGCGATTGCCGGGGCAGAGCTTGTCGATGCGGCCCATGTCGACCGCGTGCGCGGCGACCCCCAGCGAGCGCGCGAGCGCCAACAGGTCACGGGCTCGCGCATCGCCGCGCTGCTGGGCGACGTAGAGTTCGACCACGCCCTCGGCGCCGCGCTTCAGGCGCGCGGTCACCGCATGAAATCCCCAGATCAGCACGTGGCGACCTTTCGCATCATCGACGGTCTGGCGACACGTTTCATCACGGTGCCCTTCTCGGCGCAAATCCTCATCGGGCAACTTTCATCAGGGTGATCGGGTTTGGGTCTCCTGCCGGAGATCGTCATTTGCGCTTGCGCCGCTTGGCTGCACGCGACGCGCCGGCGGCCGCCTTGGCGGCATCCGGCCGCCGGGCGCTCAGGCGATCGCTGCGCGCGCGTTCGACCTGCTCGGTCTTGGCCGGCGCCGCCTTGCGGGCCGGCGCCGCGGGCCGCTCCGGCCCCGCCTTCTGGGCCGCGGCGATCACTTCCTTGTAGCCGGTCTTCTGCACCAGCCGGAACTCGATGCGGCGTGCCTCGAGATCGACCCGCGAGACCTGCACATGCAGCTCGTCGGTGAGCCTGAACCGGCGCCCGGTGCGCTCGCCGCGCAGTTCGTGCGAGGCCTCGTTGTACTGGAAATACTCGGTGCCCAGTTCCGACACATGCACCATCCCCTCGACGAACAGATCGAGCAGCGTGACGAACACGCCGAACGGCGCCACGCCGGTGATCCGCCCGACGAACTGCTCGCCGACCCGCTCGCGCATGTACTGGCTCTTGAGCCACGCCGCGACATCGCGGGACGCCTCGTCAGCCCGCCGCTCATTGGCCGAGCAGACGATGCCGTACTGCTCCCAGCGATCGACCATCATCGGCTCGTCGCTGCGCCGCTTGGGCGGGGGCGCCGCGTCGTCCTCGTCGGCACCCGGGGACCGGGGCACGTAGCGCTGGCCGCGCAGCAGCGCCTTGATCACGCGGTGCGTGAGCAGGTCCGGATAGCGCCGGATCGGCGAGGTGAAGTGCGAATACGCCTCGTAGGCGAGCCCGAAGTGCCCGTTGTTGTGCGGCGTGTAGACCGCCTGCTGCATCGAACGCAGCATCATCTGCTGCAGCAGCATCGCATCGGGGCGCGGGCGCACCTGCTGCGACAGCTCGGCATAGTCGCGCGGACTCGGGCTCTCGCCGCCACCCAGCGACAGCCCGACGGTGCGCAGGAACTCGCGCAGATTGGTCAGCCGCTCGGGGGTCGGTCCCTCGTGCACCCGGAACAGCCCGGCGTGCTGGCTGCGCTTCATGAAGTCGGCCGCGCAGACGTTGGCCGCCAGCATGCATTCCTCGATCAGCTTGTGCGCATCGTTGCGCACCAGCGCGATGATCTTCTCGATGCGCCCCATGTCGTTGCAGACGATCTTGGTCTCGACGGTGTCGAACTCCGCGGCACCGCGAACCTCGCGCTCGCGCGACAGCACCCGGTAGAGATCCTGCAGGTGCTGCAACTGCGCAACCAGCGGCGCGCGGCGCCGGATGGCCAGCGGATCGCGCCCCGACAGGATGCCCCACACCTCGTCATAGGTCAGGCGGGCCGCCGAATGCATCACCGCCTCATAGAACTGATAGGCCTTGATCTCGCCCGACGCGGCGATGACCATGTCGCAGACCAGCACCAGGCGATCGACCGCCGGGTTCAGCGAGCACAGGCCGTTGGAGAGCTTCTCGGGCAGCATCGGAATCACGCGCCGCGGGAAGTACACCGAGGTGGATCGCTGCAGGGCCTCACGATCGAGCACGTCGCCGCTGGTCACATAGTGGCTGACGTCGGCGATCGCCACGATCAGCCGGTGGCCGCCCTTGCGGCCATCGCCATGCGGCTCGCAGTAGACCGCATCATCGAAGTCGCGCGCGTCCTCGCCATCGATCGTCACCAGCGGCACGTCGCGCAGGTCGACCCGTCCGCGCAGATCGACCGGCCTGACCTTGTCGGGCAGCGCCGCAGCGCGCGCGAGCGTCTCCTCGTTGAACTCGTAGGGCACATCGAACTTGCGCACCGCAATCTCGATCTCCATGCCCGGATCGTCGATGTCGCCCAGCACCTCGATGATGCGGCCGATGGGCCCGCTGTGGCCCGATGGCGGATCGATGATCTCGACGGTGACCACCTGCCCGGGCTGGGCGCGCCCGGCGTCACCGGGGGAGATCAGGATGTCGTGCTTGATGCGCTGATCCTCGGGGACCACGATGGTGACGCCGCGCTCGGACAGGAAGCGCCCGACCAGTCGGCGATGAGCCCGCTCGGTGACCTCGATGATGATGCCTTCGGGGCGCCCGCGGTTGTCGAAGCCGGTGCGCTTGGCCAGCACCCGGTCGCCGTGCATCGCCTTTTGCATCTCGCGCGGGCTCATGAACATGTCGGGTCCGCCGGCGTCGGGGATCATGAACCCGAAACCGTCGCGGTGGCCCTGCAGGCGTCCGGCCACCAGGTCGAGCTTGCTGGCCAGCAGCAGCACGCCCTTGCGGTTGGGCATCAGCTGACCGTCACGCTCCATCGCCGCGACGCGCCGGAACAACCCCTCCTGATGAGCGGGCGGCACGGCCAGGCGCAGGGCAAGCTCCTGCGGCGTCAGTGGTGCATCGGCGGTACGCAGGCTGTCGAGGATTTCCTCGCGGGTGGGAATCACCCACGCAGGTTCAGTCATGGTGTGGTCCCTCGGACGATCATTGAAAGTGGGGACATGCCATCGGCTGCAGCGCCGATTTGACAAATCCCGCGGGTACATTAAACTTCGCGCCTCTGACGTCGGAACACTCCGCGCGACAGAAAGCCCAGATGGCGGAATTGGTAGACGCACTAGGTTCAGGTCCTAGCGGTGGCAACACTGTGGAGGTTCGAGTCCTCTTCTGGGCACCATTCAAAAAGTCCGCGAAAGCGGACT
>CAIZNI010000066.1 GCA_903934295.1 uncultured beta proteobacterium | reverse complement strand
CGGCGCGATCACCACCGGCGCCGTCGGCACGGTGGTGGTCACCTGGGCGATCACCGGCGGGGCGGCGGTCGGCGGGGGGGTGATGTCGGGCGGGGGGACATAGGGCGGCGGCACCGAGGCCGGCGGCGGCGGCTTGAGCAGTTCCTTGGGCGGCGGTGGCGGCGGCGGGGGTGGCGGTGGCAGCTTCACCTCTTCGACAATCCGCGTCTCGAGCGGCTTCTTGACCACCTCGATGGCCTTGCGGGCCAGGCCGGACACCAGCGCGTAGCCCAGCAAGCCGTGGAGCGCCACCACCGCGCCAATGCCCATCAGGCGGCGCGGTGAATGACGGGGCTTGTCGGAAAATTCCACCGGCCTACTCGACGAACTGCTCGCTGCCGACAACACCGATGCGCGTCAGCCCCAAGCGCTGGGAGGACGCGAGCACATAGGCGACGACTTCATAGCGCGCCAGCCGGTTGGGGCGCAGGTGGATCTCGGGCTGCTCGGACTGGGCGGCGGCGGCGGTCATCTTCGCGAACAGCGCCTCGCGGTCGGGCACCGCGACGCCCTGCCAGTAGACGACGCTCTTTTCATCGATGTCGATCTTGACGATCTCGGGCTTGACCACGCTGGGCGGCGGCGTGCCGACCGGCATGTTCAGGTTGACCGAATGCAGCTGGATCGGGATGGTGATGATCAGCATGATCAGCAGCACCAGCATCACGTCGATCAGCGGCGTGGTGTTGATGTCGATCATGATCTCCGGTTCGGCCGAGCCGCCGGGAGGACCGATGTTCATTGCCATGTCTCGCTCCTGGGCAGGACCCTGCGGCCCGACCGCTCAGTTGCCACGCGCGGGCGGCTCGGTGATGAAGGCCACCTTCGTGATGCCGGCGCGCTGGCAGGCGTAGATGATCTTGCCCACCGATTCGTAGTTGGCGTCGAGGTCGCCGCGGATCTGGACTTCCGGCTGCGGGCTGCGGCTGGCGACCTTGCTGAGCCGCTCCACCAGCGACCGGGCATCGGGAACCTTCGAGTCATACCAGTACATCGCGCCGTCGCGATCGACCGAGAGGATGATGCTGTCCGGCTTGGTCTCGCGGACCTCGATGGACTCCTTGGGCAACTGCAGCTGGATCGAGGTGGTCACCACCGGAATCGTGATCAGAAAGATGATCAGCAGCACCAGCATCACATCGACCAGCGGCGTGGTGTTGATGGTGGAGACCACTTCGTCCTCGTCAGCGCCCGAGGCACCCAGGTGCATGCCCATGATGACTCAGGCCCGGCGGGGCGCCGCACCGGCGGCGGGAGCGCCGGCGGCGGGTGCACCGGCGGCGGGTGCACCGGCGGCGGGTGCACCGGCGGCGGGTGCGTTGCCCGAGGCCAGCAGGACCGCGTGCAGGTCGCCGCCGAAGGCACGCACCTCGTCCATCACCGCCTTGTTGCGGCGGACCAGCCAGTTGTAGCCCAGCACCGCCGGGACCGCCACCGCCAGGCCGATCGCCGTCATGATCAGCGCCTCGCCCACCGGCCCGGCCACCTTGTCGATCGAGGCCTGTCCGGCCACGCCGATCGCGGTGAGCGCGTGATAGATGCCCCAGACGGTGCCGAACAGTCCGACGAAGGGGCTGGTCGATCCGACCGTGGCCAGAAACGCGAGCCCGTCCTGCAGCCGGCTTTGAACGCGATCGATGGCGCGCTGGATCGACATCGCCATCCACTCGTTCAGGTTGATCTGACCGCGCAGTCCCTGGTGCTTGCGGGTGGCTTCCAGACCGGCATCGGCGATGAACCGGAACGGACTGCCGGCCTCCAGCTGTTCGGCCCCCTGGCGAACCGAGGCTGCGCTCCAGAAACCGGCGGCCGCCGCCCGCGCCTGACGCTGCGCGCGCGCCTGCTCGAAAAACTTGGTGAACAGGATGTACCAGCTGCCCATCGACATGATGAGCATGATGATCAGCACCCCCTTGGCGACGAAATCGGAGCCCTTCCAGAGGGCTTCCAGGCCATACGGGTTGTCGGTCGACTCGCGGGCCGGAGCCGTCGGGAGCGCCGCGGGGGCCGCCGGTGCGGCGGGGGCCCCTGGTGCCACGGCGGTCGGCGGGGCACCGGCCGGTGCGGTGGCCGCCGCCGGGGTACCGGACTGCGCATGGACCGGACACTGGACCAGGGCAGCGCCCATCAGGATCGTCAGGGCCAGGGCGGCAGCCCGGCCGGCCGGTCGAATCAGTGTCGGATTTCGCAAGATGAATGCCCTCTACGGATGAGCAATGACGGATCGGCCGGGGTCATCGCGACCCGGGCCCGGACGGCGACGGCTGGCATGCGCGCATCGCCTGGGAAAAACGCCGCCGGTCGGTGGCCGCGGCAACTGGCTGCCGCCGTACTTTACTTGATCTGACCGGTGACGCGGACGCCAACGCGCCGTCCGCGGACCGCGGGCCACCAGCCGCCAGCGCTCGCCCATCGCACTCGCCCGGCCGCTCATGCGAGAATCCGCGCCGCAGACACAGCCCCCCCAGAACTCCCCCGAGTTCAATGAAAATCGGAGATCCACCATGGGAATCCTCGCCGGCAAGCGCATCCTGGTCACCGGACTGCTGTCGAACCGCTCGATCGCCTACGGCGTGGCCAAGGCCTGCCACCAGCAGGGCGCCGAACTCGCGTTCACCTATCAGAACGAGCGCTTCAAGGACCGGGTCACCGAGATGGCGGCCGACTTCGGTTCCACCCGCGTCCACCCCTGCGATGTCGGCGACGACGCGCAGATCGAAGCCCTCTTCAGCGCGCTCGGGCAGCAGTGGGACGGGCTCGACGGACTCGTCCACGCGATCGCCTTCGCGCCGCGCGAGGCAATCGCCGGCGACTTCCTCGAGGGCCTGTCGCGCGAGGCTTTCCGGGTCGCGCACGACATCTCGAGCTACAGCTTTCCGGCACTGGCCAAGGCGGCCTACCCGATGATGCAGGGCCGGGCCGCCGCGCTCGTCGCGCTGACCTATCTCGGCGCCGAGCGCATGGTGCCCAACTACAACACCATGGGCCTGGCCAAGGCCAGCCTGGAGGCTGGCGTGCGCTACCTGGCCGAAAGCCTCGGCCCGCGCGGCATCCGGGTGAACGGCGTGTCGGCCGGACCGATCCGCACGCTGGCGGCCAGCGGCATCAAGGGATTCTCGAAGATGCTGTCGCTCGTCGAGAGCAATGCGCCGCTGCGGCGCAATGTGACCATCGACGATGTCGGCAACGTGGTGGCATTCCTGCTGTCGGACCTGGCGGCCGGCGTGACCGCCGAGATCACCTATGTGGACGGCGGATTCAACACCGTGATGAGCGGTGTCGCGGGCGGCTCGGAACCCGCCTGACGCCGGGTCAGCGGCAGACCCGGAACCCCACGAAGAGGTCCGAGCGCCCGGGTCGGTAGAAATTGCGGAACTGCGTGTCGGCCATGTCGCGCGGGGTGACGAACGAGGCGCCCCGGACCACCCGGTGATCGCCGAACCAGGGTTCGGAATAGTCGCGATAGGGTCCGGGTGCGAACCCGGGCAGCGGCAGGAAATCGGTGGCAGTCCACTCCCAGACATGCCGGCCCCACTGGAAGCCGGGCAGCCGGGTGGCGGCCTGGACCCACTGGGCCTCGGTGGGCAGGTGTCCGCCGGCCCAGCGGCAATAGGCCTGCGCTTCATGGGCATCGACATGCACCACCGGCGCGGCCAGGGGCAAGGGCAGCTGGCGGTCGAACCATCGCAGGCGCCAGTCGCCCGGCTGCTGCCAGTGACGCGGCGCCTGACGCCCCTCGCCAGCAAGCGCCGCGAACACCGGCGCCTCCCACCAGCGCGGATCGCGATACCCGCCGTCCTCCACGAACGCCAGGTATTCGCCGTGGGTCACCGGCGCGGCGGCGATCCGGCCGGCTTGCACCGGCACTTCGGTGGCCGGCTGCTCATTGTCGTGGCTGAAGCCCGGGCCCTCGCGGCCGATCCGCACCGAGCCCGCCGGCAGGACCAGGTCGCGGCCGATGCCCTCGACCGGACCGATCACCCAGTCGGGATCGGGCGCGGGCCAGCCCAGCGTCTGCCAGGTGCAGGCAAAGGCTTCGGCGTGCATGCACTCGTGGAACAGCGCCAGCCGGAAAAAATAGAGCGCGTCATCCGAGTCGTCCGCCGCAGCGAGTTTCTCCAGGCTGGCCCGCAGCGTGCGCTCGAGGTAATCGCGGGTCTGCGCCAGCGACGGCAGCGGCAACGACCAGCGGCTGTCGTGGGCGATTCGGCTGGAGTCGTACCACGCGTCGGCCGAGGGCAGCGCAGAGGGCGCCAGCGACACATCGGCCACCGGTCCGCGCCGCGCCGGCAGCGGCCAGCGCAGGCACCAGTACTCCTGGAACCAGCCGACATGGCCCAGTTCCCAGAGCGGGGGATTCAGGGTCGGCAGGCACGGTACCTCGGGCAGGGCGGTGCCCGCGTTCGCGAAGAACGACAGGGTGAGCCGGCGCGCGCGGATCAGCGCGTCGGCCAGTGCGTGGCGATCGCCAAGGCGCATGTGAGAGGGTTTCCTGTGGGAGCCGGCGGCCAGTATGCTTGCCGGCCATGAACCGCTCGATCGTGATTATCACGCCGGCCCTGGCCGATGCCAACAATGGCAACTGGCAGACGGCCTCGCGCTGGGGACGCTTCCTGCGCGCGGCCGGGCACCGGGTGCGCCTGCAGCGCGAATGGGACGGGCAAGCGGCCGGGCTGATGATCGCCCTTCACGCGCGCCGCTCGGCCGATTCGATCGCCCGTTTCGCGGCCACCGGGGCGCCGGTGGCGGTGGTGCTGACCGGCACCGACCTGTATCGGGACATCCGGCAGGACCCCGACGCGATCCGCTCCCTGACACTGGCCAGCCGACTGGTGCTGCTGCAGTCCGAGGGCCGGTCCGCCCTGCCCGCGGACGTGCGCGAGCGCGCCTGCGTGATCCACCAGTCCGCCCGCACGCTGACCCCGCGCGCGCCGCGCGTTCGCCACTTCGATCTGGTGATGGTCGGCCATGTCCGCCCCGAAAAGGATCCGCTGACCGCGCTGCGGGCGCTGGGCCCTCTCGACCCGACCGATCCGGTGCGGCAGCGGCTGCGCCTGCTGCACATCGGTGGCGATCGGGACCGGGCGCTGTACCGGGCGATGGCCGACCTGGCGGCGCGCGACGGGCGCCTGCATCTGCTGGGCGCGCTCACGCATGCGCAGGCCCGCCGACAGATCGCCCGCGCACGGGCGCTGGTGCTGCTGTCGCTGATGGAAGGCGGGGCCAACGTCCTGATCGAGGCGGTCACCAGCGGCGTGCCAGTCCTCGCTTCGCGCATCGACGGCTCGATCGGTATGCTGGGCGCCGACTATCGGGGCTTCTTTCCGGTCGGCGATGCGGCGGCGCTGGCGGACCTGATTGCCCGGTTGCAGGACGATCCCGCCTTCGGCGCGCAGTTGCTCGCCCGGTGCCAGGCCCGCGCCGCGCTGTTCGAGCCGGCCCGCGAGCGGGCCGCGGTACAGGCGCTGGCTGAGGAAGGACTCGCGGGCGCCCTCTAGACCGGCCGGGCCAGCACCAGCGCGAACCAGTCACGCTCATCCCGCCATGCCTGATCCAGCCGGAAACCCGCATCGCGCAGGATCGCCTCGAACCCCGCGAGCGTGAACTTCCAGGAGTTCTCGGTGTGGATGCGCTCGCCGGCCTGCCAGCTTCGGGCGCCGCCCGGCCAGCGCACGGTGACCGGCTCGCGCGCTTCCAGGTGCATCTCGATGCGACCGTGGCGCGGATCGTAGAAGGCCCGATGGTCCCACTGACCGATCTCGAAATCGCTGCCCACCAGCCGGTTCAGGTGGCGCAGCACATTCCGGTTGAAGGCCGCGGTCACACCCAGCGCGTCGTTGTAAGCGGCGTCGAGAACCGGCTGGGGCTTGACCAGGTCGATGCCGATCAACAGTCCCCCCTGGGGATCGGTCTGCTCGCGCAGACGGGCAAGAAAAGCCCGCGACTGCGCCGGATCGAAGTTGCCGATGCTCGAGCCAGGATAGAAGAACCAGCGCCGCTCGGCCGACGCCTGGCCGCCGAGATCGAGCTGGCTGGAAAAATCGGTGCCGATGCCGGCCATCGCAATCGCCGGGTAACGCCTGGCCAGCGCGCCCAGGGAGTCGCGCAGGTACTCGACCGAGATGTCGAGCGCCAGGTAGCGCGCTGGCCGCAGCCGATCGAACAGGCCCGCCGCCTTGGCGCAATCACCGGCGCCCAGGTCGATCAGACAGGCGTCAGGGCCGATCGCGCGAGCGATCGCCGCGCCGTGGGCGGCCAGCAGCACCGCCTCGGTACGGGTCGGGTAGTACTCGTCGGTCAGGCAGATCGCGGCAAACAGCGCGGATCCGAGCGGATCGTAGAAGTGCTTGGGCGCGATCGTGGCCGGGGTGGCCAGCAGGCCGTGGACGATCTCGTCGCGCAGGTCGCCTGCGCCAGCGGCGTGCCGATCGAGAAAGACCGGGGAGCGAAACGGGTTGGCGGTGAAATCGGTCATGAAGGGCCGGTGAGCAGGTGTCGGTCGGATGAAGGCGTCCCAGGGGACGCTGCATCCGGGAAGGGGCGCGGGCATTCGCTGCCCCCAGGGCGCCGCACCGTATCATGGACCGATGTCCGACCGCATCGATTCCTCCGGCGCATCGCCCGCCAGCGGCGCGCCGATTTCAGCCGCCCCCCTCGAGCCGACCGGCGCCCCGGGCGCGTCCGATCCGTCAGCGCGCCCCACCCTGCTCAGTCTGACCGGCGTCGGTCGCCGCTACGGTGCGCGCTGGGTGCTGCGCGACCTGTCGCTGGCGATCGCCAGCGGCGAACGGGTGGCGCTGCTGGGCGAGTCCGGTTCGGGCAAGTCGACGCTGCTCAACCTGATCGCGGGGCTGGAACCCGCCGACACCGGTGAGATCCGGATCGGCGGGCGCGCGGTCCACGGGCTCGACCCCGACCAGGCGGCGCAGTTGCGCAGCACCGAACTCGGCTTCGTGTTCCAGGCGTTTCATCTGATCGGCCACCTGAACCTGGCGCAGAACGTCGCGGTGCCGCTGCTGCTCCAGGGGATGGCCCGCCGGCCGGCGCTGGAGCGGGCCGGCGCGCTGCTGGCGCGGGTCGGCCTGGCCGATCGGCACGCGAGCCTGCCGCGCGAACTGTCGGGCGGCGAGCAGCAGCGGGTCGCGCTCGCCCGCGCGCTGGTTCATCGGCCACGCCTGGTGCTGGCCGATGAGCCAACCGGCAACCTGGATGCGGCCTCCGCCGGCCGGGCGATCGAACTGCTGCGCGACGAGATCGCCGCCAGCGGCGCGGCGCTGCTGATGGTGACGCACTCGCAGCAGGCCGCCGCCGCCTGCGATCGCCGGCTCACGCTCGATGCCAGCGGTCTGCGTGACCTCGCCTGAGCCCGACACGGCTACCCGATGACAAAGCAGACCCCCGCGGGCGCGCCCGCCAGAGCGCCGTCGCCCGTGCTGATCGGGTGGCTGCTGATCGGTCAATGGCGCGCCCAGCCCGGCCGGCTGGCCACCGCGGTCCTGGCGATCGCCATCGGGGTGGCGCTCAGCCTGGCCATCGAGCTGGTCAATCGCAGCGCGCTGTCGGAGTTCGGCGACGCGCTGGCGATCGTCAACGGCCAGGCCCAGGCCAGCATCGCCGCCCGCAGCAACGGCATGGCCGAGTCGGTCTACGAGGCGGTACTGGCCGATCCCGCGATCGCTGCCGCCAGCCCGGTGGTGGAAGGCTCGCTCAGCCTGAACGGCAAGGCGCTGACGATCATCGGCCTGGACCCGATGCGCGCGGCCGAGGTCACCCCGGGGCTGCTGCCGCGAGGGGTCGATCAGGCATCTGCCGAAGGGACTGCTCAAGGATCCGATCAGGGCTCGGCATCGAGCCTGTTCGCCGACGATGCGCTGTTCCTGTCGAACGCGGCGCTCGCGCTCTGGCAGGTCCGGGTCGGTGACCGGGTGAGCGCGCGCCGGGGGCTGGAGACCGTCTCGCTGCGGATCGCCGGCACGGTCCCGGGCGCGGGCGCCGGCCAGGCGCTGGGCGTGATGGACATCGGCGCGGCGCAATGGCGCCTGGGCTGGCTCGGGCGGCTCACCCGGATCGACCTGCGGCTGGCGGCCGGCGGCACACCGGCGGCGCTCGCGGCCGCCTGGGCAACGCGCCTGCCGGCCGACGCCATCTGGACCACGCCGTCGGCGGGCGCGCAGCGCATGTCCAACCTGTCGCGCGCCTACCGGGTGAACTTGTCGGTGCTGGCGCTGGTGGCCTTGTTCACCGGCGGCTTCATCGTCCACGCCACCATTTCGCTGGCCACCGCACGCCAGGCGCCCACCCTCGCCCTGCTCGCGGTGCTGGGCGCCCGGCCCCGCCATGCCCTGCAGTGCGTGCTGGCGCAGGCCTGCGCGCTCGGACTGGCAGGCGCGGTGCTGGGAGTCGCGGCAGGTGTGCTGCTGGCGGCGGCACTGCTGCGTCTGGTGGGCGGCGACCTGGGTGGCGGCTATTTTTCCGGACTGAGCGGTTCGCTGGTGGCCGCGCCGCTGGTGCTCGTCCTCTTCGGCGGGCTGGGGCTGGCCACCGCGCTGCTGGGCAGCGCCGGCGCCGCGCTGGCGGTGCGCCGGCAGTCGCCTTCACAGGCCCTGAAAACCGCCGGCGACAGTGCTCCCGGCAACCCGGCCGCCGCCCGGCGACTCGCGCTGGCACTGGCGACCATCGGCACGGTGCTCACCTTCCTGCCGGCCTGGAACGGCCTGCCACTGGCCGCCTATGCGGCGATCGCGTGCTGGCTGTTCGCCGGCATCGCGCTGGTCGGTCCGATCACCGCGCTGGCCGGCCGCTGGGCCGATGCGCTGATCCCGGGCGCCTGGCGGCACCCGGCAGCGTGGCTGGCGCTGCAACGCATCCGCGGCGCGCCGCAGTCGGCAGCGGTTGCCCTGTCGGGGGTCGTCGCCAGCTTCGCGCTGGCCAGCGCGATGACCATCATGGTCGACAGCTTTCGCCACTCGGTCGCCGACTGGCTCGACACCGTGCTGCCGGCCGATCTCTATGGCCGGGCCGGGACCGCCGGGGCGCTGGCCACCCTGACCCCGGACACCCAGCGCCGCCTGGCGGCGATCGACGGCATCGCACAGGTCGAGTTCCTGCGCAGCCTGGAGATCGCGCTCGACCCAGCCCGCCCGCCGGTCGGCCTGATGATCCGGGTGATGGACCCCGCCGCACCGCAGCGACACCTGCCGATGATCGGGCTGGCCGTGCCGGTCGCGCCGGACGCGCGACCGGTCTGGATCAGCGAGGCGATGGTCGACCTCTACGGCCTGAAGCCCGGCGCGGTGACAGAGCTGCCGATCGGCGGACGCTGGCAGCGCTTTCAGGTCGCCGGCATCTGGCGCGACTACGCGCGCCAGCATGGGGCGGTGGTGATCTCCCGGCAGGATTACCTCACGCTGACCGGCGACGACAGCGCCAGCGACATCGCGATCCGGCTCGCGCCGGGCGCCAGCGAAGCCCAGGTGATCCAGCGCATCCGCACCGGACTGCCCGCGCTGGCGCCGATCGAGCTGCGCAGTTCGCGCGGGATCCGCGAACTGTCGCTGCGGATCTTCGATCGCAGCTTTGCGGTGACTTATGTGCTGGAGGCGATCGCGATCGTGGTCGGGCTGTTCGGGGTGGCTGCCACCTACACCGGCCAGGCGCTGGCACGCGCCCGTGAATTCGGCATGCTGCGCCACCTCGGGGTCACCCGCCGGCAGGTGATGGCGCTGTTCGCGATCGAGTCGGGTCTGCTGATCACCGCGGGCGTGGCCTGGGGTGCGCTGCTGGGGTCGGTGATCGCGGTGGTGCTGGTGCACCGGGTCAATCCGCAGTCGTTTCACTGGACCATGGACATGCACTGGCCCGGTCCCCTGCTGGCGGCCAGCGCGCTGTCGCTGGTGGCACTGGGCATCCTGGCCGCGGTGGCCGCCGCCCGCTCGGCGGCCGGGACCTCACCGGTGCGCGCCGTCAGGCAGGACTGGTGATGCGCCTGCGCCGGCAATGGCTCGCCCGGGCGGCGGCGTCGATGGCCGCCTGGCTGCCGGGGTGGCGTGCAGCCGCCGCCGCCCTGCCCGACTTCGCACCGGTGGTCCCCGGCTACCGGCTGCGATTCCCCGCCGATCACGGTGCGCACCCGCAATTTCGCACCGAGTGGTGGTACATCACCGGCTGGCTCGACACCGCGGGCAGCACGGGCACCGGCGCCGGTTCGGACAACCCGGGTCTCGGCGTCCAGATCACTTTCTTTCGCAGCCGGACCGGTCATGATCCGGCCAACCCGAGCCGATTCGCGCCGACCCAGCTGCTGCTGGCGCACGCGGCACTCGCCAACCCGCCCGACGGCCGGCTGCGTCACGACCAGCGCGCCGCCCGAATGGGCTTTGGCGCGGTGCAGGCGGCCACCGGCGACACCCGGCTGGTCCTGCAGGGCTGGGAGCTGACCCGCGACGAGGGCGACCGTTACCGGGCCCGGATCGGGGCGCGTGACTTTGCCCTCGATCTCGTCTTCGAGCCCGGCGCGCCGCCGCGACTGCAGGGCGATGCCGGGTTCTCCCGCAAGGGACCCAACCCCGCCCAGGCGAGCTACTACTACAGCCGCCCGCAGATGGGGGTGAGCGGGGAGATCCGACTGGACGGACAGCGTGTGCCGGTGCGCACCGGACGCGCGTGGCTCGATCATGAATGGTCCAGCGAGGTGCTCGATCCACAAGCCGTGGGCTGGGACTGGGTCGGTCTGAACCTGGACGACGGCAGCGCGCTGATGGCCTTCCGGATCCGCACGCGAACGGGCGCCACGCTCTGGTCGCACGCGCGCTGGCTGACGGGCGAACCGTCCGCGCCGACACCGGTGTTCGAGGCGCTGCGCCGGTGGCGCTCGCCACGCAGCGCCGCGCAATACCCGGTCGCGATGCGGGTGAGCGTGTCCGGCCGCCAGCTCGACCTGTCGCCGGTTTTCGATGACCAGGAAATCGATGCCCGTGCGAGCACGGGCGGCTTTTACTGGGAAGGCGCGGTTCGGGTGACCGAGCAGGGTCGACCGGTCGGCCGTGGTTATCTGGAACTGACCGGCTACGCGGCGCCGCTGCGGCTCTGAGCGCTCAGACCGGGCGCCGGGGGGTCTTCGCCGGTGCCTTCGCCGGTGCCTTCGCCGGTGCCTTCGCCGGTGACTTCGCCGGTGACTTCGCCGGTGCCCCGCTCGTCCGCGCACGCTTGGCCCGCGGCGCCTTCGCCGCACCCGACAGACCCTGCGCCACCGTGGCTGGCGCCTCCTCTGGCTCGCCACTCGCCACCGGCTTGCGCGCCGGCCACCAGGCGGCGATGAAGCGGTCGGCCCGACCTTCGGCCTGCTCGCGCACCGCGTCCGGCAGGCGGCGCAACAGCAGCGGCAGGCCCACCGACAAGACCAGCAGATCGTCGACCCAGCCGATCAGCGGGATGTCGGGCAGCGGATCGATCGGACTCAGTATCCAGGCCAGCGCCGCCGCCGAGGCCACCTTGAGCCCGCGCGGCGTGCGCGGATCGCGAATCGCGAAGAACAGGATCAGCGCATCCCGCCCGGCCACCCGGAACATCCGGCGCAATCGAAAGAACCACATGATTTCGCCACCTGCCTGGGAGGTGAAGGGATCGGCGCGCCGAGCGGTCCGCCCGGCACGGGTCAGCGCACCAGTTGATTGATCTCGATGATAGGCAGCAAAACCGCCAGCACGATCATCAGCACCACCCCGCCCATGATCAGGATCAGCGCCGGCTCAAGGATGCCGGTGAGCGCCATGGCGCGACGCTCGGTCTCGCCCGACAGGGTGGCCGCGGTGCGCTCGAGCATCTCGGACAGGTTGCCGGTGGCCTCGCCGCTGGCGATCATGTGCACCATCATCGGCGGAAACTGCCCGCCCGCCGCCAGCGCGCGCGACAGGGGCGCCCCTTCGCGCACCCGGGCGATCGCATCGACCACATTGGCCCGCAGCGCTTCGTTGCCCAGCGTCTGCGCCCCGGCCTCGAGGGCGCGGATCAGCGGCACGCCGCTGGCCGACAGGATGCCCAGCGTCGAGGCGAAGCGCGCGGTGTTCACGCCGCGCACCAGCCGACCGATCAGCGGCAAGCGCAGCATCCGGGCATCCCAGGCGAGCCGGAAGCTGGGGGCGCGCAGCGCCACGCGCAAGCCGAACCCGCCGGCCACCATGGCCAGCACCACCGCCCAGCCCCAGTGGCGAACGAAATCCGACAGGGCGATCAGCGCGAGCGTGAGGAAGGGCAGCTTCTGGCGCGTCTGGGCAAACACCCCGATCACTTGCGGCACCACATAGGCGAGCAGCGCGGTGATGACCCCGACGGCCACCAGCGTCACGATCGCCGGATAGGTGAACGCCAGCCCGACCCGCTGCGCAAGCGCGCTGCGCGCCTCGACATAGTCGGCCAGCCGCGACATCACGGTCGACAGGTCGCCCGAGGCTTCGCCGGCAGCCACCAGCGAGCGATAGATGTCGGGAAAATCACGCGGATAGCGCGACAGCGCCTGGCTGAAGGTCTGGCCCGACACCACCTCGCTGCGCACCGCCGCAAAACGGTCGCGCATCGCCGGTCGCTCGGCCTGCTCGACCACCGCACCCAGCGCCCGTTCCAGCGGCAGGCGCGCCGCCAGCAGGCTGGCGAGCTGGCGCGTGGCCAATGTCAGTTCGCTCGAACGCAGTCGCCCCCTCAGCGCACCCTGCACCGCGCCGGGGGTGAAGCTGACCGCGGTGATCTCCAGCGGCACCAGCCCGCGCTCGCGCAGCAGGCTGCGCGCATGGCGCGCCGACTCGGCATCGAGAACACCCTTGTCGATGTCACCGGCCGCATCGGCCGCCTCGAAGCGGAAGGCCGGCATCAGTCGCGGGTGACGCGAACCACTTCGTCCAGCGAAGTGGCGCCGGTGTCGACCCAGCGCTGGCCATCGTCGCGCATCGAGACCATGCCGCCGGCGGCCGCCGCCAGGCGCATCTCCGATTCGGGCGCGTTGCGATGAATCAGGCCGCGCAGCGCATCGTCGACCACCATCAGCTCGTACACGCCGGTGCGCCCGGTGAAGCCGCTGCGGTTGCAGGCCAGGCAGCCGACTGCGCGCCAGCCGCCGGCCACCGGGTCGGGCTGGCGGCATTGCAGGCACAGCTTGCGCACCAGGCGCTGCGCGACCACGCCCAGCAGCGAGGAGGACAGCAGAAAGGGCTCGACGCCCATGTCGATCAGCCGGGTCACCGCCGAGACGGAGTCATTGGTGTGCAGGGTGGCCAGCACCAGGTGTCCGGTGAGCGAAGCCTGCACCGCGATCTGCGCGGTTTCGAGATCGCGGATCTCGCCGATCATGATCACGTCGGGATCCTGCCGCAGGATCGAGCGCAGCGCCTTGGCGAAGCTCATGTCGATGCGCGCGTTGACCTGGGTCTGGCCGATGCCTTCGAGGTCGTACTCGATCGGGTCTTCCACCGTCAGAATGTTGGTGGTGGTGGAATCGAGCCGCGCCAGTGCGGAATAAAGGGTGGTGGTCTTGCCCGATCCGGTCGGTCCGGTCACCAGGACGATCCCGTGGGGCTGGCGCACCAGACGGTCGAACCGGGCCAGCGCGGCCTCGCTCATCCCCAGCCGGGCCAGATCGAGACGCCCCGCCTCCTTGTCGAGCAGACGCAGCACCGCGCGCTCGCCATGGCCGGTGGGCAGGGTGGACACCCGCACATCGATCGGGCGCCCGCCGATGCGCAGCGCGATCCGCCCATCCTGCGGCAGCCGCTTCTCGGCGATGTCGAGCTGCGCCAGGATCTTGATCCGCGAGACCAGCGCCGCGTGCAGTTCGCGCCGCGGACGCACCACGTCGCGCAGCGTTCCATCGACCCGGAAGCGCACCGTCGAATAGGTCTCGAAGGGCTCGACATGGATGTCGGAGGCGCCGTCGCGGCTGGCCTGCGTCAGCAGCGCGTTGATCATGCGGATGATCGGCGCATCGTCCTCGGTTTCGAGCAGGTCCTCGATGCGCGGCAGGTCCTGCATCACCCGGGACAGGTCCAGATCGCTCTCGACCTCGTCGACCACCGAGGCGGCCGAGCCCTCCTGCTGCGCGTAGGCGCGCGAGATCGCCCCGGCGAGTTCGGACGCATCCTTGCGCACCGTGACCAGGCGATAAGGCAGCGCCCGCGACAGTTCGGTCAGCGCGCTCACCGGCGTGCGCGGACTGATCCAGACCTCGATCGCGTCACCCGACTGCCCGGCCACCAGGACATCGAAGTGGCGGGCAAATCCATAGGGCACATAGCGAGCCGGTGAGACGCTGGCCATGGGGCGCGATCCTCGCTCGTCAGGGTCTGGGGGCTGGCGCGGGGGCCGGCGCGACGGCCGGCGCGGGCACCGCCGCAGGCGCGGGCGCACGGGCCGGCAGCCGGGACGCTGCATCGATGTCCGGCGACAGGCTGGCGGGACCTTCGCGAAGCACTTTCGGGATCATGCCCGCCGCGCTGCCCGGCGGTTTGGGCATGAGCGGCAGATCGGACGGCGGGAAATCGGGCAGCAGCCAGTGCGGCGCCAGCCGCGAGTCACCCTGCAGGCCACGGATGTAGTCGTAGCGGTCGGCCGTCACGCTGTGGGCTGCGCCGGCATCACGCACCACCACCGGGCGCAGGAACACCAGCAGGTTGGTCTTGACCCGCTTGCGCGAGTCGTAGCGGAACATCTGGCCCACGAACGGCAGGTCGCCCAGCCCCGGCACCTTGCTCGTGCCGCCCTCGACCCGCTCCTCGATCAGCCCGCCCAGCACCACAATCTGGCCGTCGTCGACCAGCACGTTGGACTCGATCGCCCGGCGGTTGGTGATCAGGCCTGCCGACAAGGTGCGGTCCTGGACGTTGGAGACCTCCTGGAAGATCTGGAGCTTCACCGTGCCGGCCTCGGACACCTGCGGGCGCACCCGCAGCGTGGTGCCGACGTCGCGCCGCTCGATGGTCTGGAAGGGATTGACCGCCGCGCCGGAAGTGCCGGCCGCACTGAACTGGCCGGTGATGAAGGGCACGTTCTGGCCGATGATGATCCGCGCCTCCTCGTTGTCGAGGGTCAGCAGGTTCGGTGTCGCCAGGATGTTGGCATTGGCACCGCTTTCCAGCGCCCGTGCGAGCAGCCCCAGGTTGATCGGCGAGACCCCACTGGTGGACGACGGATTGCCGACCACCGACCCGGGGCGGATCAGGCCGATGTTCAGGCCCTGTCCGAGCGCCAGGATGTTGGCGGTGGCGTCGAGGATATTGCTGCCCGAGGAGCGCGCCGGCAGGTTGGTGCCGCCCACCACCGACGATCCGGTACCCGAGCCCTGTGAGAGGAACTGCCACTGGATGCCGAGTTCGGCCGCCTTTTCGGCGCTGACCTCGACAATCAGCGATTCGATGAAGACCTGCACCCGGCGGGTGTCGAGTTGGTCGATGACCGCGCGCAGATTGCGGTAGACCGGATCGGGTGCGGTGATGATGAGCGAGTTGGTCGACGAGTCGGCCGCGATGATCACGCCCCCCACATTGACCGCGGAGCCGCCGGCCGTGCCGGCCGACGGGGTGAGCGCGCTGGCGCCAGGCGTGGCCTGGGCACCGGCGGCACCGGCCGCGGCGCCCTGCCCCGGCGTCGTCTGGCTCAGGGCCGAGACGCCCTGCCCGAGCGTGCCGGGTGCGCCGGAATCACCGCCCGACAGCACGCTGCGCAGCACCTGCACCAGCCGCCCGGCTTCGGCGTTGCGCAGGTACACCACATGAATGTTGCCCGGCTGCTTGCTCGGCTGGTCGAGCCGGGAGATCAGGCTCTTGGCCAGGTTCAGCTTGGCCGGGCTGGCCGCGCGGATCATCAGCGCGTTGATCCGCGGGTCGGCCAGCACCGTGATCCGCTGCCCGGGGTCGACCTGCGCGCCGGCGCCGGCACGCTGCGTGTCGTCGAGCAGGCGCGACACCGACACCGAGAGATCGGCAGCCAGCGCATGACGGATCGGGATCACCTCGACCTCGCTGGTCGACGGGCTGTCCAGCGTGGCGATGATCTTGGCCAGCCGCTGCAGGTTGGCCGCGTAGTCGGTGATGACCAGCGAGTTGTTGCTGGTGTAGGCGGAGATGGTGTTGTTGGCGGAAATGAGGGGACGCAGCACCGGCACCAGATTCGAGGCCGACTCGTAGTTCAGCCGGAAGATCTGGGTGACGATCTGCTCGCCGCGCGGGAGCGTGTCGCGCCCCAGGCCCACCGGGCCGTCCTGCAGCTTGGCGTCGGCCTCGGGCACCACCCGCGCCAGATCACCCGACTCAACGATCGCGAACCCCTGAAGGCGCAGCTGCGACTGCAAAAGCGCATAGGCCTGGCTGCGCGACACCGGCTTGGGCGTCTCCAGCGTGATCTTGCCGCGCACCCGCGGGTCGATGATGAAGGTGCGATTGAGCAGGTGCCCGAAGGCGCCGATCACGGTGTCGACTTCCGCATCGCGAAAATTCAGGGTGATGCTGTTGGGGTTGCCGGGACTCGCGGCCGCTGCCGGAGAGGCGCCAGCCGGGGCGGCGGCGGGCGTCGGACCGGCCGCCCGCGCCTCGCGCCCGGGCGGCAGCGGGCCGGTCCAGGCCAGCAGAACCAGCGCCACGGCGCCGGCAAGCCGCTTGACCCGCGGCCCATCCGCCCTGCCCGATGACACGACCACAGAACTTCGCACTCGCTTATCCCCCGATCCTGATCACTGTCCGGTCTCCATCGCGACGCCCGATCAGTCCCAGCAAGGACTGCAGTCTCGCACGATCCTGTCCTTCGGCCTGCGCCTGCGCTTCGAATCGCAGCCCCGTCCGTCGGTCCCAGCGTCCGCCCCCCTGCAGGCGCAAGGCGCCCGACAGCGTCGACAGGGTGAGATCGACCTTACCGCCGGCAGCCAGCACATCGACCCGGTAGGTGCCGAGCGGTCGCACCGGCGTCATCGCCGAGGCGACATCGCGCAGATCGATGGTCATGCGGCCATCGGGTACGCCGGCGCGAATCGTCAGCGCCTCCCAGCGCAGGCCCAGCGCCGCCGACGGCTGAATGGTGTTCCAGGGAGAGCCCAGCCGGGACAGCTGCGCCGAGGGCAGCTCGAGCGTGCCCCCATCGATGCGCCACTCCCCCAGCGAGCCGTTGACCCGGATCGGCTGCGCCATCCCGGGCAGCGAGACCACGGCATCGACCAGGCCGGCCACCAGCGGCAGCGGGCGCAGTTCCCAGCGCAGCACGCCGGGCAGCGCAAAACCCTCGGTGACTTCGGATCCGGCCGCACCCTCCAGCAAGACGATGCGCCCTTCGCCCTGCCAGAGACTCCCGGACGCATCGGCCAGCCGCACCCGGTCCAGCGACAGCTGCCGAAGCGCGAAGTCGACCCAGGAAGCGGGCGCGCTCGCCATCGCGACGCCCACCGCGGTCAGCAGGCCGACGATGGCCAGCGCCACCAGACGCATGCCCGCGCGCCCGCCGCCCGGCACCCGACCCGCCGGCCCGCTCAAGACGCCCCGCCGCCGCACGCGGCCGCCCTCGTCGCGCTCATCCCGCCTCGCGCCGCGGCGCTTCGAGCACCAGCCGCACGGTGACGACGCCGGCGTCCGCTTCACGGACCACCGACACATCGGCCACCCGCATGCGGGTCTCCCGCAGCGCTCCTTCCATCCAGGCCAGCCACTGTGCGTAGCCCACCGCCTTGAAGCGCAGTTCGATCAGTTCGCCGTTCAGTTCGATCTTCTGCAACGCCGGCTCAAGGCCCGCCGACCGAACCGACTGCGCGAGAGAGTCGCGCAAGGCCTGCGGCCGGTTCGTGCCGGTGGGCACGGCCGCGGCGAGCTGCCGGACCTCGGCGCCGAGCGCGACCATCTGGGCGTATTGCTGACGCAGCGTCGGCAGTTCGCGCTGCAGCGCCTGACGGCCCTGCCAGGCCGGCTCGATCAGGCCCAGGTAGAAAACGGCCAGCAGCAGCACCAGCGCGGCCAGCCCGACCAGGCGCCGTTCCCGCGGCGCGATCGAACGCCAGTATTGGAGCGCGCGTTCCAGCACCGGCTCAGCCCGCCACCGACACCAGGGCCTGCGTGTCGCCCTCGAATTCCAGGCGCAGCCCGGCGCGTTGACAGGCCAGACGCAGGCTTTCGCGCCGCGCGGGGTCGAGTGCGCCCGCCCGCCAGCGCACCTTCAGTCGCCCGTCGCGATAATCGAGCGCCGCCAGTGCATCCGCCGCGCCCGGCCCCATCAGCCGGGTAAAACGCAGCAACAGCGGCAGAAAATCCTCGGGGCCGTCCTGCCCGGCACGCAGACGCAACTCGGCGGTCTGGCGACGCATCTGGAGCAGCGGATCGACCACCACCTGCGCCTTGGGGAAGGCCTGGCGGAAACCGGCTTCCATCGCCTGGCGCAACTCCGTTCGCTCGCGCGCGAGCTGCGCCCAGTGCAGATTCAGTCCGATGACCGCCACCGCTGCGGTCGCGCCGGCCAGCAGTGCCGGCAGCCGCCAGGCGCGCCAATCGACACCGGCCAGCCAGCGCCGCCCGACACTGCCCTGACGGGCGGCCAGCAGGTCGATCGGACAGGCGAAATCAGGCGCCAGTTCGTGAAAGTCCACCGCGAGGCCGGCCTGGCGGGCGGCTTCCTCGATGCAGGGCTGCCACGCCGGATCGTCGATGCGCACATGC
The DNA here is from genome assembly GCA_903934295.1 of uncultured beta proteobacterium. Lineage (GTDB taxonomy): Bacteria > Pseudomonadota > Gammaproteobacteria > Burkholderiales > Burkholderiaceae_E > Quisquiliibacterium. The sequence goes on along the minus strand of CAIZNI010000066.1, from coordinate 130,612 downwards.
AGCAGCGCCGGCTTGGGCATCAGCGAGACCGCGGTCTCGAACAGCGCGCTCAGCGCCTCGGTGCGCCCGGCCGACTCGGCCCCGGCAAACCAGCCCAGACCTTCGGTGGGCGACAGACGCAGCGCGAGCGACTGGTTCAGACAGGACAGCGACCAGCACCCCGGCTCGATCGGCTGGGCGAGCTGACCCGGCCATGCCGCCAGCACGCGCACGCCGCGCCGCTCCAGCGCGCCGATCACGAACTCGAACCACGAGCGGTCGATGACGGCCACCAGCCGCTCGCCGTCACCCTGGGCGGGGCCCGGGACGAACGAGCAGGCCTGGGGATCCTGCAGCAGTTGGTCTTCGAGAATGTTGGGCAGCGCGCGCAGCAGACGCGCGCCGCTCAGCGGCGGCACCTTCACCCGCATCAGCGCCACGTCGCGCGCATCGAACACCAGCACCGCCGAGCGCACCGGCGGCAAGGCCTCGAGGCTGCAGCGCTGCAGCGCCGTCGACTGCCCGGCGCGCCCGCCCAGCCGCACCTGCAGCACCGGATCGGTGACGAGCGAGCGTTCGCCCACGCTGCGCGGCGCAATCCAGATGGTCGTGTGTTTCAGAGCCGCTGCTGCCATACGATGTCGACTTTTCCGGAGGACCTGACCAGCAGGGTTTCGCTGGCTACCTCGACGCGGTCGAAGCGTACCATTCCGCGCAGCAGGAAAAAGCTCGATCCGACCCCCAGCAGCGCCGGCGGCAGCACCGGCTGGCCATCGATCTGGAGCGTCGCCTCGTTGAGGTCGCGAAAGAAGGTTCGTTCGCGCCGCACCGCGAAACGGCGTGCCACCGCGAGATCCAGCCCGGTCACCATGGCGGCGATCACTTCCGGGGCCGCGGTGTTCACATTCACCGTCACCGCCAGCGGCAGCCCCGGGGTGATCGGAATCACCGTCACGAAGGGCTCGAGCCGCTCGATGATGGCGGCATCGAACCCGGCGACGCCGGCCAGGTCGGACAGGCGGATCAGGGGGGTCTCGAGCGCCGCCACCGGCTTGCCGTCGACCACCCGGGTCTGGCTGCGCAGCAGCCGCGTGAGCAGGGTATCGACCAGGCTTTCCGGCACGTCGAGCAGCGAGAACAGCTTGCGCGCCGCAACCAGATGCGGCGCCGAGGGCTGGCCGCTGGCGGTGAGCGCGGTCAGATTCAGCCGGCTCTGCAGGTCATGGATCTGACCGGACAGCATCGCCGGGCGGCTGCTCTCGCTGATCCGGGCACCGGCGGTGACCGTCTCGTCCAGCTTGGTGTCGGCCACCGGCACCGCCCAGGGTTCGCCCAGGTGATCGACATTGCCCGAGCTGGCATCGGCGCGCAGGATGACCTTGGCCCAGTCGATCGCCGCCCGCTCGACCCAGCGCGTCTGGGACAGCGCGAGCCGGTTCTCGATTGAACGCACCGCCACACTCTCGCGCAGAAACAGGCTCGAGATCACCGCGGTGGCCAGCACCACCACCAGCAGGGCAGTGACGATCGCCGCACCGCGCTGGCGGCCGTGCGCGATCCCCTGCGCCAGACCGGCCTGCGGGGTTGGTCGCGCCAGGGTCCGTCGCCTCGGGGTTGGTCGCCTCGGGATCGGTCGCCTCGGGATCGGTCGCCTCGGGATCGGTCGCACCAGGATCGGTCGCACCACGATCAGTCCTTCACCGAGAAGACCCGAAGCAGCCGCTCGCCGCCGATCCGCTCCAGTTCGAGCTCCAGGCCGCTCACCACGATCGGCACGAGCGCGGGCGCGGGCGGCTGCCCGGTCCCGGTTCCGCCCGTCGGTGCCGACGGCATCATCGGCTGGGCCGCCAGCGCCGCGCCATCGACCCAGCCTGTCCCGGCCACGAAACCGCGCATCCGCAGGCTCGCGACACCGGTGACCAGCGGTTGCCAGAGGAGGCCCTGCTGGCTCGCCGTCCCGTCCGGGGCCGGCGCTGCCCAGGGAGCAAAACCGCGTTCGAGGGTGCCGGCGCGAAGGCGATAGCTCACCCGCTGCACCGTGCCGGGCACGCCATCGGCCGGCGGTTCGCGCAGCAACTGCAGCGGCGCGGCGGGCTCGTCAGCCTGCGGCACCGAAAAACCCACCGCCGGCACCGGCAGCCCGAGCAGACGGACCGGCCAGGCGCGCCGCAGATCCTCCTCCAGCTGGGTGAAGCAGACCGACAACGCCGCGAGGTCGGCCGAGGACCGGGTCAGGCGCTCGCGGGTGACCAGCACCGAATCGAGCCCGCGCCACCCCAGCACCGCCAGCACCGCCATCAGCGAGAGGGCGATCAGCACTTCGAGCAGGGTGAATCCGCGGCTCGCGCCGGCTGGGGGAAGACGCGGCATCTCAGGGCAGGTTGGTCGCGAACCCGACCAGCCGCGCCAGCCGGCGCTTGTCCGTCGGATCGAGCACGGTGATCTCGACCCGCCGAAAGAACGGATTGGGCGTGGCGAAGACTTCTTCCTGGCAGTCGAGCTGCTCGCCCCCTTGCGAGCAGTCGCTGCGGTTCAGCCCGACCGCGGGCCAGTCGGACTGGACCCTCATCCGGGCCAGCCGGTTTTCGGCACTCCATTGCGCCATCGCGCGAATGCGCAGATCGCCGTTGCTCTGGGTGAGGGTGCCGGCGGCCCGCAGCGCCGCCATGAGTGCCACCGACACGATGGTCAGCGCCACCAGCACCTCGACCAGGGTGAAGCCGCGCGCCGGCCGGCTCATGGCTGGACCTCGAACAGGCCCAGTCCGTTGGCGTCGATGCGCACGGTGGCACCGCCCCGGGTAAGGCTCAGGACGAGCGGCGAATCGACCGGATCGCGGCCGAACTCGACGTCGGCGCGACCATCGGCGCGGGTGAGCGTGAGCGAGGTGGGCGCCTGCCAGACGCGCTCGCGCAACTCGGGATCGTCTAGCAACACCCGCCACTGGCGATCGCGCCAGATCTGGAAACGGTAGCCGCCCTCGTCGGACGACAGGCGGATCGGTGCGCCGCGCACCTGCGCCTCCTCGCGGGCCAGCGATAGCAGCAACGCCAGCCGCTCGGCTTCGTTGCGAAGCCCCTGACGCTCGTTGGGCAATCCGTTGATGGCCACCATCGCGACCGCCACTCCGATCACCACCAGCGTGATCAGCAGTTCGATCAGGGTGAAGCCGGCGCCCGCCCGGGCGGGCGCGCGCTCGCGGGCGACGATCCGCCGCCTAGAGGGACCAGGAGCCGATGTCGGCATCGGTGCCGGAGCCGCCGGGCGCGCCGTCAGCCCCCAGGCTGAACACGTCGACCTCGCCCTTGAGACCCGGATTCAGAAACTGGTAGGGCTTGCCCCAGGGGTCCATCGGCAGCCGGTCGAGATAGGCCTTCCAGTTGGTGGCGGCCGGCCCGGAAGTGGGACGGGTCACCAATGCCTGCAGGCCCTGCTCGGTCGATGGGTAGCGCTGATTGTCGAGTCGATAGAGCTTGAGCGCCTGCATCACCGAGGCGATGTCCTGGCGGGCGGCCACCACGCGGGCCTCGTCGGGCCGGTTCATCACCCGCGGTACCACCAGCGCGGCCAGCACGCCCAGGATCACGATGACCACCATGACCTCGATCAGCGTGAAACCGCTCAGTCCGGAACGGTTCGGTGCGCGCCGCTTGCCAAGTGCCATTTTCCATCTCCGCGCGATGCGCCTGGGGTTAGGAATATGATACCAGCCGGCGATTGCCCGACCGGGCCGCCAACGCGAGGTCACCGTCCTGTCATCTGCCATGAAAATCAACCCGCTCGCACGCCTGTCATCGATGGGTCGGACCGCCTGGCTGGCCACGCTTGCAACCTTTGCCGGCCTGTGCGGCGTGATGGCCTATTGGGGTGTCCAGCTGACCGCGCCGCGCGCGCCGGTCGCGCCGGCCACACTCCAGGCCGCCGGTGGCGAACGCCCCGACCTGGGGCCCGCCCTGCCCCTGTTCGGGCAACCCGCGGGCGCCCGCGTCGAGCAGGCGCCGGTGCTGGGCAATGTGCAGGTCCTGGGCGTGGTCGCTGCCGGCCGGCTCGGCAGCGCCATCCTGATCGTCGACGGCAAGCCGGCCCGATCGTTCGCGGTCGGCGATCTGCTGGGTCCCGGGCAGCGGGTCAGCAGCGTGCGCGCCGATGTGGTGGTCATCGACGACAACGGCCGGCGTGCCGAGGTGCCCGCCCCGGCGCGGTCTTCGAGCGCAGTCCTGACCGGCGGCCCGCCGCGACCGCGTGCAGCGGGCGATCCGGGTAGCAGCGCACCGGTGCCGCCGGCGAGTCCGCCTGCTGCCCGACCGGGCCCGCCGCCGCCCGCGCCATCGTCGGCGATGCCGGTACCCGCGCTGACGGCACCGGTGCCGCCCATGACCGCCCCCCTGCCGCCCGCAATCGCCAAACCGACCTCCTGAACCCAGCGCTGCCGGGGTTTATCGCCGAAAAAACCGGCCCGGGTGCATAATGACCGGCTGGTAAAAACTGGAAACCGCCGTGTCCTCCGTCCTTGCACCGCGCCCGCCCGCGCGAAAGTCGTTCCGGGAAACCCAGTTCGAGGTCCGAGAGGAAGCCATCCTCGACGCGACCAACCGGCTGCTGGCGATCAAGGGCTATGAGCCGATGTCGATGGACGACATCGCCGCCGAGGTGGGCGTCGCCAAAGGCAGCCTCTACAAGCACTTCGAATCCAAGGACGCGCTCGTGTCCGCGGTCATGGTGCGCCTGCTCCAGCGAACCCGCCTGGCGCTGGCCGAACTGGCCACGCTCGCGACCGCCCGGGAACGCCTCGAGGGGCTGCTGCGCTGGACATTGCAGGAACGGCTCGCCGGCGCGGTGCCGCACCTGCCCTCCACCAGCCAGGCCTTGCGCGACAGCCTGCTCGGCCACCGTCTCTACGTGGACGAACTGCTGCAGCTCTCCGACGACGTCAGCGCGCTGATCCGCGACGCCAAGCGCGAGGGCTCGCTGAACGCCGATCTCGACGACGAATTCATCCTCTACACCTTCTACGCCCGCTCCTGCGACCCGACGCTCGACTTCCTGCGCCAGGGCGGCTCGATCCCCGACGCCCGGATCGTCGACCAGATGGTCGCGGCCTGCTTCAACGGCATCGGCGCAGCCGCCCCTGCCGCGTCGCAGGAGGCTCGCGCATGAAGGAGTATCTCGACCTGATGCGCCATGTGCTCGAGCACGGCGCCCACAAGGAAGACCGCACCGGCACCGGCACCCGCTCGGTGTTCGGCTGGCAGATGCGCTTCGACCTGTCGCGCGGCTTCCCGCTGGTCACCACCAAGAAGCTGCACCTGCGCTCGATCATCCATGAACTGCTCTGGTTCCTCTCGGGGGAAACCAGCGTGCGCTACCTGCGCGAGAACGGGGTCACCATCTGGGACGAATGGGCCGACGCCCAGGGCGAGCTCGGCCCCGTCTACGGCTACCAGTGGCGCCACTGGCCCACCCCCGACGGGCGCGAGATCGACCAGGTCAGCGAGGTTGTCGAGCGCATCCGCCGCGACCCCGACTCGCGCCGCCTGATCGTCTCGGCCTGGAATGTGGCCGACCTGCCCCGGATGGCGCTGGCGCCCTGCCACGCCTTCTATCAGTTCTACGTCGCGCAGGGACGGCTGTCCTGCCAGATGTACCAGCGCAGCGCCGACATCTTCCTGGGCGTGCCCTTCAACATCGCCTCGTACGCGCTGCTCACCCACATGGTGGCCCAGCAGTGCGACCTCGAGGTCGGCGACTTCGTCTGGAGCGGGGGCGACTGCCACCTCTACATCAATCACCTCGATCAGGCCCGCGAGCAGCTTTCGCGCACGCCCTTCGAGTTGCCCCGGCTGACGATCCAGCGCCGGCCGGACACGCTGTTCGATTACCGCTACGAAGACTTCGCGATCGACGGCTACCAGTCGCACCCGCACATCAAGGCGCCGGTCGCCGTCTGATGATCGCACCGGTCCGCTGCGGCGCGAGTGCCTGCCTCACGGCGCTGCCGACGGGCCCGGCACGATGAGCGTCCCCACCGGCATCGATCCGCAGCTGACCGTGCTCGTTGCGCGCGCGCGCAACGGGGTCATCGGACGCGACAACCAGCTGCCCTGGCGGCTGCCCGAGGACCTGCGCCACTTCAAGGCCACCACCCTGGGGCATGTGCTCATCATGGGCCGGCTCACCTTCGAATCGATCGGGCGACCGCTGCCCGGACGGACCACCCTCGTGCTGACCCGCAACCCCGACTGGCGCGCGCCGGGCTGCCTGCTCGCCGCCAGCCTCGATGAAGCCCTGGCGACGGCCCATGCGCAGGGCCAGGGCGAGGTCTTCGTGGTCGGAGGCGAACAGATCTACCGCCAGGCCCTGCCGATCGCGGCCCGGGTGCTGGTCACCGAGATCGAACTCGACGTGCCGGGGGACGCCCATTTCGGGCCGCTGCCCGCCGGCCAGTGGCAGGAAACGTCGCGCCAGCCGCAGACCGGCGCCGACGGCACCCGCTTCGCGATCGTCGACTACCGGCGCCGCTAGCGCACCGCCTGCTCCGGTAGAATCCGGCGCACAGCCTCCGTAGCTCAGTGGATAGAGCATCCCCCTCCTAAGGGGAGGGTCGCACGTTCGATTCGTGCCGGGGGCGCCAGAAAAAACCACCCAGGAGCGAGACCATGAACACCGCAGCGACGTCGGAACAATCCGTGCTCGAGCAGGCCGCCTACGAGACGCTCAGCCTGTACATCGACGGCGAATTCATCGCCGGCGGCGGGCGCCAGGAACAGGATGTGGTGAACCCGGCCACCGGCAAGGCCTTCGCGCGCCTGCCGCACGCCAGCCGGGCCGACCTCGACCGTGCGCTGGCCGCTGCCCAGCGCGCCTTCGGCACCTGGAAGCACAGCTCCCCGATGGAGCGCTCGCGCATCCTGCGCAAGGTGGGCGAGCTCTCGCGCGAGCGCGCCGCCGACATCGGCCGCAACATCACGCTGGACATGGGCAAGCCGGTCGCCGAGGCGATCACCGAGGTCATGTCCTGCTCCGAGCACTGCGACTGGCATGCCGAAGAGTGCCGGCGCATCTATGGCCGGGTGATCCCGCCGCGGCTGCCCAATGTGCGCCAGATGGTGCTGCGCGAGCCGGTCGGCGTGTGCGCGGTCTTCACGCCCTGGAACTTCCCCTACAACCAGGCGATCCGCAAGATCGCCGCGGCGATCGGCGCCGGCTGCACCGTGATCATCAAGGGCCCCGAGGACGCGCCCAGCGCGGTCGTCGCGATCGCCCGCATGTTCCACGAGGCCGGTCTGCCGCCCGGCGTGCTGAACCTGGTCTGGGGCGTGCCCTCGGAAGTCTCCGAGCACCTGATCAAGTCGCCGATCGTGCGCAAGATCTCGTTCACCGGCTCGGTGCCGGTGGGCAAGCACCTGGCCTCGCTGGCCGGCGCCCACATGAAGCGCGTCACCATGGAGCTCGGCGGGCACTCGCCGGTGATCGTGTTCGACGACGCCGACATCGATCGCGCCGCCGACATGCTGCACGGCTTCAAGTTCCGCAACGCCGGCCAGGTCTGCGTGTCGCCGACCCGCTTCTACATCCATGAAAAGGCCTACGACCGTTTCGTCGCTCGCTTCATCGACAAGACCCACAACCTGAAGGTCGGTTCGGGCCTGGAGGCCGACACCCGGATGGGACCGCTGGCGCATGCCCGCCGGCTGCCCTCGATGGCCCAGTTCATCGATGACGCGACCCGTCGTGGCGCCAAGGTGGAAACCGGCGGCCAGCGGATCGGCGAGATCGGCAGTTTCTTCGCGCCCACCGTGCTGACCAACGTGCCCGACGACAGCCTGGTGATGACCGCCGAGCCCTTCGGACCGATCGCTCCGTTCGTGACCTTCAAGGACCTCGACGAGGTTCTGCGGCGGGCCAACTCACTGCCCTTCGGCCTGTCGTCGTACGTGTTCACCACCTCGACCAAGAACGCGCTGGCCACCCAGAACGGTCTCGAGTCCGGCATGGTCAACATCAATCACTTCGGGCAGGCGCTGGCCGAGTCGCCGTTCGGCGGCGTGAAGGACAGCGGCATCGGCAGCGAAGGCGGCACCGAGACCTTCGACGGCTACCTGAACACCAAGTTCGTCACCCAGATGGACTGAGTCCGCCCCGGGGCCGGCCTCGCGCCGCGCCCCGGATCAGGCCGGCGTCCGGCGGGTCGAGTCCCTGGGCATGATCTCGAAGCCCAGGTCGACCACCGCCTGTGCGGGCGTCTCACCGCGGATGCGCTGCAGCAGCAGCCGCGCCGACACGCGCCCGATCTCGTAGCGGCGCAGACGCACCGTGGTGAGCGCCGGCACGAACTGCTGCGCCAGTTCCAGGTCGTCGAAACCGGCAATGCCCAGGTCACCCGGCACCCGGATGCCGCAGCGCACAGCCTCCAGCATCGCCCCCACCGCCAGGACATCGCTGGTGCAGAAGATCGCCTCGACATCGGGGTGCGCGCCGACCAGTTCGAGGAAGGCGCGCGCGCCTGCCGCCAGGTCGATCCCGGACTCGACGATCAGACCCGGATCACTCGCCAGTTCGAGCGCCTCGATCGCCTGCCGATAGCCGGCCTGGCGATCGGCGCTGCGGTCATCGTTGCTCGCCCCCGGCGAGATCAGGCCGATCTTGCGGTACCCGCAGTCCGCCAGATGGCGGACCATCGCGCCCGCGGCGGCCTCGTTCGAGAAACCGACCACCATGTCGTTGCACGGCCCCTTCAGGGTCGAGGTCTCGACCACCGGAATGCCCGCCCGACGGATCGCCTCCGTCGTGCGCGCATCGCGGATGGCGCCGGTGAGCGACAGCCCGCTCACCCGCTGCTCGAGGAGCGCGGTGACCTGGGCGAATTCGCTCTGGGGCGAATCGCCGCTCAGGCCCAGCAGCAGTTCATAGCCCTCGCCGGCCAGCACATCGGTCATGCCCCGCACCGGATCGGCGAAGGACGAGTGGGCAAGGTGCGGAATCACCAGACCGATGGTGCGCGGCACACCGCCCGCCGGCGCCGGCGGGCGGGCCGTGATCCGGTTCTGCGCTGCGCCCGATCGCTCTGTCCTGTCGTCGCTTTCATTCATGAAAGCGAGTCTAAATCAGACCGCTGCGAGTTGCGCCAGATCAGGTTCCACACCGATTCCGGGATCGTTGCCGAGTTGCACCACCCCGTCGATCACCGTCGACAGCCGCGGCGCCAGCAGCGTGCGCAGCGGATTCGGATTGGCATCGACCTCGAGCAGGCCCTCGCCGCCCACCGCCGCCAGCAGATGCGCCGAGGCCAGCAGGCCGATCCCGCCGCCCAGCCAGTGCGGGCAATAGCGCAGGCCCGCCTGGCGCGCCTGCGCGATCACCGGCCAGCAGGCGGAGATACCGCCCCATTTCGCCACGTCGGGTTGCAGCACCTTTAATGGCGATTCACCGATCGCGGTGCGAAACGCCGCGGTGCCGGCGATGTTCTCGCCGGCGGCCAGGGGGATGCCGGTGACGCCGGCCAGCGTGCGCCAGTCGGCCCAGGGCGTGTCGGCGCGCAAGGGCTCCTCCAGCCAACCCAGACCGAAGGGGGCCAGGGCCGGCGCGATCCGGCAGGCCTGCGCCAGCGACCAGGCCTGGTTGGCGTCGACCATCAGCGGCAGGTCGGGGCCGATCACCTCGCGCATCGCGGCCAGGTTGGCCAGATCGCGCTCCTCGCCGAAACCGATCTTGAGCTTGAAGGCGCGATAGCCGTCGGCGAGACGGGCCGCGGCAACCCGCTGCGGCGCATCCGGATTGATGCCGCTGGCATACACCCCGACGCGGTCCTGGCGCCCGCCCAGGTAGCGCCACAGCGGCTGCCCGGCGCGGCGCGCGCACAGGTCCCACAGCGCCAGATCGATGCCGGCGATCGTCTGGGCCATCGGCCCGGCCTCGCCCGACTGGATCGCCAGCACATCGGTGCGCTCGCTGATCCACTGGAAGGCGGCGGCCGGACTGTCGAAGCGCTGCCCGATCAGCAGCGGCGCCATCACTGTTTCCAGCAGCCGGGCTCGGTGCTCGGCGCCACAGGCCGGAAAGTTGCACCAGATCTCGCCCCAGCCCACCGCGCCGTCGGTGTCTTCGACCCGCACGAAGACCGCGGGCCGGTCATGCATGGTGCCAAACGAGGTTCGCACCGGCGTGGCGATCGGCGCCCGAAAGACGAAGGCGTCGATTCGCGCGCAGCAGACGGCAGAGAGCGGCAGAGGGTTCACGGCTTGAGGTCCATTTGAACGTGGATGGCGTCGCCCCGGTAGGTGGCCTCGGCCAGATAGATGACGGTGCCGGCCGGATCGCGGAACAGGCGGCGGACCTCGGCCACCGGCGCATTCATCGGCAATTCCAGCAGACGCGCCACTTCGAGATCCGCACTGGCGATGGTCAGCACTTGATGGGCCTGGGCAATGATCACTGTCGGCATCGAGGTCAGCAGCGGAATGACGGTGCGGCCGCGGAACGCGTCGGGCGCCTGGCGAAAGATCCGTTCATCGAGATAGATATTGATGACGCAATAGGGATGCCCGTCGCGAAAGTGCACCCGGCGCATGAAGACATAGGCCGGCGCCGGATCGCCCTCGTCCTTGCGCAGCGGCGGCGCGCTGGCGGACTCGTCGATGTTCATGATCCGCGGCTGGGTGTCTTCGTAGGCACGCGAGAGTTCCGCGAGGCTGCCCTTGACGCTGATGAAGCGGTCGGGCGCCGGCAGCCCGGTGACGAAGGTGCCCCGTCCTTGCTGGGGCGAGAGCAGCTGCTCGCGCGCAAGGAGTTCGATCGCCTGGCGCACCGTCGCGCGCGACACGCCGAACTCCTGCACCAGCGCATCGAGCGACGGCAGGCGGTACTGGCGCGGCCAGACGCCGCGCGCAATCCGCTGACGCATCAGGTCGGCGAGCTGCAGATAGCGCGGCACCGGGCTGTTCAGGAATGTCGATGACATCCGTTATTATATAAACATCCGGTCTACCGGATGACTTTATGTTTTCCGATGCCCGCTGGCGTGTCCCGTCCGCAAACCGGTCCCCTTCCAGAGACGCCATGAGCCCTTCAGGTTACGACACCATCATCGTGGGCGCCGGCTCGGCCGGCTGCGTGCTGGCCAACCGGCTCAGCGCCGATCCGAGCCGCCGCGTGCTGCTGCTGGAGGCCGGTGGCGAGGGTGGTCACTTCTGGCTGCGCCTGCCGGTGGGTTATTTCCGCAGCATGCAGGACCGGCGCTTTTCCTGGCAGTTCGCCGTCGAGCCCCAAGAGGCCACCGGCAACCGCGCGCTGGTGTGGCCACGCGGGCGGGTGCTCGGCGGCTCCAGCGCCATCAACGGCCTGCTCTACATCCGCGGGCAGCCGGCCGACTTCGACGACTGGCACCGGCTCGGCGCAACCGGCTGGGGCTATCGCGAAGTGCTGCCCGTCTTTCGGCAATCCGAGCGCTACCAGGGCGGCGAGAATGACTACCACGGCGGTTCCGGCGAACTCGATGTCTCGGACCTGCGCAACGATCACCCCGCCTGCCGGGCCTGGATCGAGGCCGGCGTGCAGGCCGGGTACGGGCGCAACCCCGATTTCAACGGTTCCCTCACCGAGGGCGTGGGTGCGTATCAGCTGACCCTGCGCGGGCACTGGCGCTGTGATGCCGCGATGGCCTTTCTCGCGCCGGTGCGCCGGCGGCCCAATCTGACGGTGATGACCGGGGTGCAGGTGACCCGGGTGCTGATCGAGCAGGGCCGGGCGGTGGGCGTCGAATGGCTGGCCGATGGCGCGCTGCAGTCCGCCCGGGCCGATTCGGAGGTGCTGATGGCCGCCGGCGCCCTGCAGTCGCCCCACCTGCTCCAGCTCTCGGGCGTCGGCCCGGCCGACCTGCTGCGCAGCCACGGCATCGCGGTGCATGCCGACGCACCCGAGGTCGGGGCCAATCTTCAGGACCATTACCAGGCGCGGGTGATCGTCAAGCTGCGCGAGCGGATCTCGCTGAACGACCAGGTCCGCAGCCCGCTGGGGCTGGCGCGCATGGGCGCCCAGTGGCTGTTCGGCCAGCGCGGTCCGCTCACCGTGGGTGCCGGCCAGGTCGGCGGCATGGTCTGCAGCCGCCACGCCGACAACGGGCGCCCCGACGTGCTCTTCAACGTCATGCCGCTCTCGGTGGACAAGCCGGGCGATCCGCTGCACCGGTTTTCCGGGTTCTCGGCCTCGGCCGCCCAATGCCGCCCGCGCTCGCGCGGCACCGTCGGCATCCGGTCGGCCGACCCGCTTGCGCCGCCGCGAATCGTCTCGAACTACCTGACCGATCCGCACGACATCGCCGTGCTGGTCGATGGCCTGAAGATCCTGCGCGACATCTACCACCAGCCGGCGTTCCGGGGCCTGATCACCGACGACGAATACATGCCCGGCAACGCGGCGCGCTCCGATGCGGAGCTGGCGCAGTTCGCTCGACACAAGGGCGGCACGGTGTTTCACCCCAGCGGCACCTGCCGGATGGGCAGCGACGCGACGTCGGTGGTCGATGCGAAATTGCGCGTGCGCGGCATCGAGGGATTGCGGGTCATCGACGCATCGGTGATGCCCACCATGGTGTCGACGAACACCAATGCCGCCGCGATCATGATCGGCGAAAAGGGCGCGGCGATGGTGCTCGAGGGCTGAACGCACTCGGTTAAGATGCCTTGCGCGCAAGCGCGGGGATGCCCTGGAGCGGGGGTGGGCCCTGCGCGCCAGCGCGGGTCTCGCCCGGACGGGCGATGACCCATCGCACCGATTCCACCGGAACGCCCGAGAACGCATGCCAGACGTCCAGACCAACCACCCCGAGGGGCCGCAGCCATTGGGCGAGCAGCAGCTGCGACTGGGCGTCTATGTCTGGATCGACCTGCCCTGGACCGCCCATCCGTTCCTGCGCAACCGCTTCCGGATCAGTTCCGACAAGCAGCTGAAGACGCTGCGGGAACTGGGTCCGAAGAGCCTCTACTGGATTCCCGCCCTCAGCGACGCGGCACCGCTGCCGCCGGTGACCAGCGCGGCAACACCGCCGTCACCGCCACCGCCGCCGGCGGCGCCCGTGGCCGTGGCGACCGGAGAGCAGCGACTGCGGCGCCAGCGTCTGATCGCCGCGCGCATCCAGCGCGAATGGGATGCCTCGAGCCAGCAGGTGCGGGAGTCGCTGCTGGGCATGCGCGACAACCCCAAGCAGGCCGGCGCCGGCATGCGCGACCTGGCCGCCCGGCTGGCCAGCGCGATGAACCAGGGGCCGGTGCTGCTGCAACTGCTGGGCAAGCAGCCGGGCGAAGGCCTGCAGCACCATGCGCTCAACTGCATGACGCTGTCGATGCTGCTGGCCCGTTCGATGAACCTCTCGTCCACCACCGTCGGCGCCATCGGCCTGGGTGCCCTGGCCCACGACATCGGCAAGTTGCTGATTCCCGCCCATGTGCTGCGCGCCGAGAACCGCTCCAGCGTCCAGGAAAGCTGGTACCGGGAGCACTGCCGGCTCGGCGTCGAACTGGCCACCGACAGCGGCGCTTTTTCCGAGCACGCGATCGCTGCGATCCGCGACCATCATGAGGCACTGGACGGCAGCGGTTTTCCCGCCGGAAAACTGGGGCCGCAGATCGGGGTTGCCGCGCGGATCGTCGCCATCGCCAACCGCTATGACCGCCTGTGCAGCCCCGAATCGCCCAAGGCCCGGTCGCGGGCACTGCTGCCGGCCGAGGCCCTCAAGACAATGTGGCGCGACGAACAGGCCCGGCTCGATCCGTCGCTGCTGGCCGCGCTGGTGCGCCTGCTCGGGGTCTACCCGCCGGGCACCCTGGTCAAGCTGAGCGATGGCTCACTGGCGCTCTCGGTGTCGCCAGGCAAGAGCAGCCTGCTGCCCAAGGTGCTCATCCATGATCCGGACATCGACAAGAGCGAAGCGCTGCTGGTCGATCTTGCCGACACCGCGGGCCAGTTGTCGGTGGAGAAGTCGCTGCACCCGGATGAAATGCCCGAGGACGCGCTGGCGTGGCTCAATCCGCGCGAAAGCCTGACCTATTACTTCTCGGACGAGAGCGTGGACTGAGGCGGTCGGTCACCTCCCGTCTGCAACGCCGAGCGCACCCAGCAGGGCGCCTCATCCAGCGCATCGATCGCCGCCAGGCCGACCAGCATCAGACACGCACGCGAGCCACTGCAGATCAGTCCCTGCCCGGCCGACAGCACGCCCAGCAGTTCACCCGACCCCGGCGCGCGGACCTGAACCCGGCCCGAGAGCACCACCAACACCGTCTCGCCCGGCAGCACCGGCATCGACCCCACCCCGAGCACCTGCGTGTCGACTTGCGCCAGGCCCCGGCGCACCATCACGTTCCAGAGCCGCGCCGGCGCGCCCGCCAGGCAGGCCCGCACCGGCACCTCGCCGGGAAATCGCACGACGGTGCCCACCCGCGGCAGACGCAGCGTCTGGTCGCTGAGTCGCAGCGCCAGCCCCTCGCCGCGCATCAGCACCGCGGTGCGGTCCATCCCATCGAAGGCCGAGAAATCGCCATCGGCGTCGATGTCGGCGGCACTGATCCGCCACACCAGTTCGCCGCGCAGACGCGATGCCGCCACCGTCCGGGTGCGCCCGCCCCCATTGCGCCACGGCTCGGAATCGATCTCCTCGAGCGTGAACAGGCGCACCCCCGACGGCAGGGGCGGCTCAGCCACGCCGGCATCGGACAGCATGTCTCAGGACACCGCGCCCAGCCCGTAGCGGCCGGTCAGGAAACGGCCGCTGCGAAAACGCTCCAGCGCATAGGGCGCCAGCGGCACATCGGTGGGCAGACCCAGCGCTTCCTGCGCCAGGATCCGGCCCACGCCGGGCGACAGCTTGAAGCCGTGCCCCGAGAAGCCGTAACCCACCACCAGCCCGGGCACGTCAGGCAGCCGCCCCAGCACCGGATTCCAGTCGGGCGTCACGTCATAGACACCGGTCCAGGCAGACGCGAGGCCGGCGGTCTCGAACGAGGCAAAGCGCTCGGCGACCTGCGCCCCCACTTCCGCGACATAGTCCATCGGAATGTCGCCCGGCTGGTTGTCGGGCGCCGGCAGCGTCTCGCCGACCACGCCTTCGCTCACCAGCATCTGGCGCCCGCCGTAGCTTCGGTAATAAAGCATGCCGCTGGAGGCCAGGTCCTTGTAGACCGGCATCGCGAACGAATAGGGCTCGGGGCCTTCCAGCGCCAGCACGGTGTGCCGCTCGGCACTGACGGGCGTGGCGATGCCGGTCCAGCGCTCGATGTCGGTGGCCCAGATGTTCTGGGTGCTGATCACGGTGGTGCTGGCGAAACGGCCCTGCGAAGTGTCGACACCCACCACCCGGCCATCCTCGCGCAGCAGCGCATGGACCTCGACGCCCTCGATGATCCGCACACCCAGGCGCCGCGCGGCCCGGGCAAATCCGGTGGCCACCAGATACGCGTCGGCAAAGCCCGCCTCGGGCTCGAAGCCGATCAGCGCGGCATCATCGAAATGCGCGATCGGCAGCAGGCTGGCGGCCTCGCCCCGGTCGAGCAGGCGGACCTCGATGCCCTTGGCCTGCTGGCCGGCCAGCGCGGCGCGCAGCGGCTCGAGCTTCGGGCCGTCGGGGGCGGCGATCAGGTAACCGCACTTCACCATGCCGGCCGAGGCCTCCTCGTCGCCCAGGTAGCCGGCAAAGTCCTTGAAGACCTGCCAGGAGCTCAGGGCCAGTTCGACATTCTCGATCACCGAGTAATGCGTGCGCAGGATGCCGCTGGA
The DNA here is from genome assembly GCA_903934295.1 of uncultured beta proteobacterium. GTDB lineage: Bacteria > Pseudomonadota > Gammaproteobacteria > Burkholderiales > Burkholderiaceae_E > Quisquiliibacterium. Next base: position 114,868 of record CAIZNI010000066.1, on the reverse strand, counting down.
TTGCGAGGTCGTCCCCGCACCGATCTGGGCGCGGTCGAGAACCAGTACCCGACCCGCGCCGAAGCGGGCCAGGTGATAGGCGACCGACGAGCCAATCACGCCGGCCCCGATCACGATTGCGTCATAGTTTTCCATGGCAACTCCAGGCTTTCCAACAGGACGGATTCAACGCCGATCAGCTTAGGAGGGGTCTCGATCGCCACTCAATGATGAAGTAAAGCTTATTCATTGAATTAGTTTTGGTGCGACTATCCGGATTCGGCCGCCGTCGGCCGAGCATCCGACCATCGACGCCTTTCATGACGAACGACACGCTCGCCCCCTCTGCCGCGCCCGCCCGCCGCTCGAACGCCCTGCCGGAGCTGCGTTCGCTCGAAGCCTTCGTCACCGTCTGCGAGGCCGGCTCGATGTCGCACGCCGCGCAGCGGCTCGGCGTGAGCCAGAGCGCGGTCAGCCAGATGATCCGCGCGCTCGAGCAGCAATACGACCTGCAGTTGTTCGACCGCGAGATGCGCCCGGCCCGGCCCACGCGCGCCGGCGGTTCGCTCCTCGGGCTCGCCCGGTCGCTGCTCGAGCACGCGCGCGAGGTCACCGGACAGCTGCGCGCCAGCGCCCGCCAGGACTACACCCGGATCCGGCTGGGCTGCGTCGACTCGTTCGCCGCCACCGTCGGACCGGAACTGGTGCGCGCCCTGTCGGGCAGCGCGCGGGAACTGCAGCTGTGGTCCGGACTCACCCCGGGGCTGAGCGCCCAGCTGCAGGCGCGCGAACTCGACCTGGCGATCTGCACCGAGACGGCACTGGACGATCCCCGCATCACCCAGCGCCTGCTGTTCTCCGAAGAGTGGGTGGTGGTGATGCCGGCCCGATCACCGGGGCGGCCGCTGCCGTCGCCTGCCCGCCCCCAGAGCCTGAAGACGCTTGTCCGCCATCTTGGCGAGCTGCCGCTGGTCCGCTACAGCCAGCGATCGGTGATCGGCCAGCAGATCGATCGCTACCTGACCCACCTGGGGCTGCCGATGCCGCGCCGCTTCGAGTTCGACGCCACCGACCCGCTGCTCAGCCTGGTCGCCGCGGGCCTCGGATGGGCGATCAGCACCCCGCTTTGCCTGTGGCAGTCGCGCAGCTGGCTGGACCAGGTCCAGGTCCTGCCGCTGCCGGCCTCGCGGCTCGGGCAGCGCGACTTCTTCGTGCTGTGCCGTGACAACGAATGGACCGGCCTGGACGACGAAGTGGTGCGGGTGAGCCGACAGGTGCTCATGCAGGACACGCTGCCGGCCCTGCGCCGCCTGATGCCCGCCCTGCCCGCCGACATCATCCGCATTCCCGATAAACCCGCTGCCTGAACCGCCCTCCACCATGACGACACCCGAACGCATCGAACACCCGGTCTACCACCTGCGCCGCGGCACGGCGCCGCTGCTGGTCTCCATCCCTCACCTCGGTACCGCGCTGCCCGAGGCGCTGCGCCCCGCCTACAGCCCCGAGGCGGCGATCCTGGCCGACACCGACTGGCACCTGGATCAGCTGTACGACTTCGCGGCGGATCTGGGCGCCACCGTGCTGGGCGCGCGGGTGTCGCGCTATGTGGTCGACCTGAACCGTCCGCCCGGTGGCGAGAGCCTGTACCCGGGCCAGACGACCACCGGCCTGTTTCCCGGCGAAACCTTCCGCGGCGTCCCGCTCTACCGGCCCGGCGCCGAGCCGGACGAAGCGCAGCGCAGCGATCGCATCGCCACCTACTGGCAGCCCTACCACCAGGTGCTGCAGGCCGAACTCGAGCGCCTGCGGGCGCTGCACGGGCAGGTGCTGCTGTGGGAGGCGCACTCGATCGCCAGCGTGCTGCCGCGGCTGTTCGAGGGCAAGCTGGCGGACCTGAACTTCGGCACCAACGACGGGCTGGCCTGCGCCCCCGCCCTGCTCGAGGCGGCGCTGGCGCCCCTGCCCGGGCTCGCGCCCGATGGGATGACCCATGTGACCAATGGCCGCTTCAAGGGCGGCTACATCACCCGACGCTACGGCCAGCCGGCCACCGGCGTGCATGCCATCCAGCTCGAGATGTGCCAGTCGGTCTACATGAATGAAACGGCGCCCTTCGCCTATCGGCCCGATCTCGCGCAGCGCGTGCAGCCGCTGCTGCGCGCGATGCTGGGCGGCGCGCTCGCCCATCTGCAGGGTCGCTGAACCGGCGCACCGCTACTCGACCGTTTTCGGATAGACGATCACCGACAGAAAGCGGATCGGGCACTGGAGCAGACGTTCCGGCCCGTGCGGAACCGAACCGGGAAAGCTCAGCGCATCGCCCGGCTCCAGCCGATAGGTCTGCTGACCGCAGCGGTATTCGATCTCGCCTTCCAGCATGTAGATGAACTCGGTCCCCGGGTGATGGAAGGTCGGGTAACGCTGCGAGTCGTCATCGATCGAGATCAGGAACGGTTCGAACAGCTTGGTCGGCCCCTGGTCGTAAGCCAGCAGGTGGTAGGTGTGCCCGCTTTTGGTGCCGCGACGCACCGTCTCCATGCCCTGCCCCCGGCGCACATGCTGCGCGCTGGTGCCTGCCGCGTCATAGCGGCTGAAGAGCATCGACATCGACACCCCCAGCGCGCGGGCGATCCGCGACAGCGTGTCCAGACCGGCGGTGGTCTGGCCGTTCTCGATCTTCGAGAGCATGCCGCGACTGATCGCCGCCCGCTCGGACACCTGCGCGATGGTCAGCCCGTCTCTCAGACGCAGCTCTCGAATCGCCGCGCCCACCGACGCTTCGAGCGAGAGACTGTCCGGTAAGGGGTCCTTGTCCATGCGCGGTCCTGAGTTTGGGTCAATGGCACGAGTTTACCGGCCTTGCGCTCCAATGAAAGTTTCTCTGCAGGCACCTTATTTGCTTTAAGAGAAACGTTTATGCTGGCGGTCTTCGCCGGCGACATTCATTGAACCGCGAAGGATCACACCCGCCATGAACTCGCCCGACCTCGCCCTCGCTGCCGCCCAATCAACGGATCCGCTGCGATTCCATGACGTGCGTTCGGCCCAGGCCGAACTGAGTGCGCGCGGCGTGACCTATGTGCTGGCACAGTTCGTCGACATCCACGGCGTGGCCAAGGCCAAGTCGGTGCCGGTGTCGCACCTGAATTCCCTCTTCACCGACGGCGCCGGTTTCGCCGGCTTTGCCATCTGGGGCGTGGGCATCGAGCCGCACGGTCCCGACTTCATGGCGGTCGGCGATCTGAACGCGGTCAGTCTGGTGCCCTGGCAACCGGGACTGGCGCGCGTGGTCTGCGAAGGCCACGTCGACGGCAAGCCCTGGCCCTTCGACAGCCGGGTGACCCTGCGCCGTCAGATCGAGCGGCTCAGTGCCCGCGGCTGGACCTTGTTCACCGGCCTGGAGCCCGAGTTCTCGCTGCTGCGCCGGGTCGAGGGCCGCATCGAGCCTTGCGACGCGAGCGACACCCTGGCCAAGCCGTGCTACGACTACAAGGGCCTGTCGCGCACCCGCGCCTACCTGGAGAAACTCTCGAATTCGCTGCGTGCGGTCGGCATCGACGTCTATCAGATCGACCATGAGGACGCCAACGGGCAGTTCGAACTCAACTACACCTACACCGACTGCCTGACCTCCTGCGACCACTTCATCTTCTTCAAGATGGCCGCCAGCGAGATCGCCAACGAGATGGGCCTGATCTGCTCGTTCATGCCCAAGCCCTTCGCCCATCTGCCGGGCAACGGCATGCACATGCACCTGTCGATCGGCGACGGCAAACGCAACCTGTTCGAGGACAAGAGCGATCCGAACGGGCTGCAGCTCTCGACGCTCGCCTACCATTTCCTGGGCGGCCTGCTGGCCCACGCGCCGGCGCTGACCGCGATCTGCGCGCCAACGGTGAACTCCTACAAACGTCTCGTGGTGGGCCGTTCGCTCACCGGCGCGACCTGGGCGCCGGCCTACATCAGCTATGGCGACAACAACCGCTCGAGCATGGTTCGGGTGCCCAAGGGCCGGCTCGAGTTGCGCCTGCCCGACGGTTCGGCCAACCCCTACCTGGCCACCGCCGCGGTCATCGCGGCCGGCCTGGACGGCATCGAGCGCGAACTGCACCCGGGCCCGCCGCGCAACGTCAATCTCTACGAATGGAACGAGGCGCAGCTGCGCGAGGCCGGCATCGCGGTGCTGCCGCAGAACCTGGACGCCGCACTCACTGCGCTGCAGGCCGACACCGTGATCACCGACGCGCTGGGCCCGGTCGCCGGCGAATTCCTGCAACTGAAGCGACGCGAGTGGGTGGAGTACATGCGCCATGTCTCCGAGTGGGAGATCAAGACCTACCTCGAGTTCTTCTGAACGAGCCATCCACCCCCCTTTCGAAAGGCAAGACAACCGATGTGCGGCATTGTCGGATTGCTGTTGAAAAATTCAGCGCTGCGCGGCCAGCTCGGCGAACTGATGGTGCCGATGCTGATCGGCATGACCGAGCGCGGCCCGGATTCCGCCGGGCTCGCGGTGTTCACCGAAACGCTGCCCCAGAGCCGGCGCAAGATCAGCGTCTACGCCGGGCTGACCGCGCAGGCCGATGCCTATGACTGGGCGGCACTGGTCGAGGCGCTCAACGCCGCGATGCCGATCCAGGCGCAGGCCAGCGCGCAGGGCAACCACGCGGTGATCCACTTCGAAGGCAGCAGTGCATCGGTCAATGCCTGGATCAAGGCGCATGACCCGAGGCTGCACCTGCTGTCGGCCGGCCGCAGCATCGAGCTCTACAAGGACATCGGCACGCCCTCCGACGTCGCCGCCCGTTATGGATTCGGCGAACTGACGGGCAGCCATCTGGTCGGCCACACCCGGATGGCGACCGAGTCGGCGGTGACGCCCGACCGGGCGCATCCGTTCACCGCCGGCGAAGACTTCTGCCTGGTGCACAACGGCTCGCTGTCCAACCCGAACGGGATCCGCCGCATGCTCGAGCCGCGCGGCATCCGTTTCGAGACCGACAACGACACCGAGGCCGCGTGCCGTTTCCTGGAGTGGCGGCTGCGCGAGGGCGACACCCTGCACGAGGCGCTGCGCAAGGGCTTCGAGGCGCTCGACGGCTTCTACACCTTCCTGATGGGCACGCCCACCGAGCTGGCGCTGATCCGCGACCCCTTCGCCTGCAAGCCGGCGGTGGTCGCCGAGACCGACGACTACGTCGCGATCGCCAGCGAGTTCCGATCCCTGGCCCATCTGCCCGACATCAAGCACGCCCACGTCTTCGAACCCGCTCCCGAGGAAATGTACGTATGGAAAGCCTGAGCTTCGACCTGGCCGCGACGCCGCTGCGCGAGGTCAACCGCTTCCTGCACGGCCCGGCGGCCGGACTGCAGGACCGCCACGTGCTGATCGCCAACCCGGACGGCGCGCACAACATCGCCGTCGGCCTGAACGCGCCGGTCAAGGTCACGGTGGACGGCCACGCGGGCTACTACGCCGGCGGCATGAACCAGCTCGCCGACATCACCATCGAGGGCAGCGCCTCCACCGGTGTGGCCGAAAACATGATGAGCGGGCGGGTGCATGTGAAGGGCTTCGCCTCCAACGCCGCGGGTGCATCGGCACACGGCGGCCTGCTGGTCATCGACGGCGACGCCGGCCTGCGCTGCGGCATCTCGCTCAAGGGCGCCGACATCGTGGTTGGCGGCTCGGTCGGCAGCTTCTCCGGCTTCATGGCGCAGGCCGGCCGGATGGTGGTCTGCGGCAACGCCGGCGATGCGCTGGGCGACTCGCTGTACGAGGCGGTGATCTATGTGCGCGGAAAAATCGCCTCGCTGGGCGCCGATGCCCAGCTCGAACCGATGACCGACAGCGACCTGGCCAGCGTGACCGAACTGCTGGCGGCCGCGGGTCTCGCCCATGACCCGGCGCAGTTCCGGCGCGTCGCCTCGGCGCGCTCCCTGTACCACTGGAATTCAGACGCCGATCAGGAGTATTGATTGATGAGCAGCAACGAACAGCCGATCCCGCTCAAGCGCCTGCAGCGCGAAGAGTCCGCCACCTTCGACCGCGCCACGCTCGACTACATCCACCGGGCCTGTGCGACCGGCCTCTACGAGATTCGCGGGCTGGGCGCCAAGCGCAAGCTGCCGCACTTCGACGACCTGGTGTTCCTGGCCGCGTCGCTGTCGCGCTATCCCCTGGAGGGCTACCGCGAACGCTGCACCACGCGCACGGTGCTGGGCACCCGCTTCGCCAGCAAGCCGATCGAACTCGACATCCCGATCACCATCGCCGGCATGAGCTTCGGCGCGCTGTCGGCCCGGGTGAAGGAGGCGATCGGCCGCGCGGCGACCGCTGCCGGCACCTCGACCACCACCGGCGACGGCGGCATGACCAGCGAGGAGCGCGACGCCTCACGGATCCTGGTCTACCAGTGCCTGCCCTCGCGCTACGGCTTCAAGCCCGACGACGTGCGACGCGCCGATGCGATCGAAGTGGTGATCGGCCAGGGCGCCAAGCCGGGCGGCGGTGGCATGCTGCTCGGCCAGAAGGTCAATCCCCGCGTCGCCGGCATGCGCACGCTGCCCGAAGGCGTCGACCAGCGTTCGGCCTCGCGCCATCCCGACTGGACCGGGCCCGATGACCTGGCCATCAAGATCAAGGAACTGCGCGAGATCACCGACTGGGAAAAGCCGATCTATGTGAAGGTCGGTGCCACCCGGGTGTTCAACGATGTGAAGCTCGCGGTGCATGCCGGCGCCGATGTGGTGGTGGTCGACGGCATGCAGGGCGGCACCGCCGCCACCCAGACCTGCTTCATCGAGAACGTCGGCATCCCGACCCTGGCCGCGGTCGGCCAGGCGGTGCAGGCGCTGGAAGAGCTCGACATGAAGGGCAAGGTCCAGCTGATCGTCTCGGGCGGCATCCGCAGCGGCGCCGATGTCGCGAAAGCGATCGCGCTGGGCGCCGACGCGGTTTCGATCGGCCAGGCCACACTGATGGCGCTGGGCTGCAACCGCGAGGTCTACTTCCAGCAGGGTCAGCCGATCAGCGCCGAGGCCGACTATGCGGCGCTGGGCACTCAGGCGGGCTTTTGCCATCACTGCCACACCGGTCGCTGCCCGGTGGGCATCACCACCCAGGACGAGGTGCTCGAACAGCGCCTGGAGCCAGACTGGGGCGCGCGTCAGCTCAAGAACTATCTGAAGACACTGACGATGGAGCTGACCACGCTGGCGCGCGCCTGCGGCAAGCAGGATGTCCACCACCTCGAGCCCGAAGACCTGGTGGCGCTCACCATCGAGGCTGCCGCGATGGCCCGCGTGCCGCTGGCCGGCACGAACTGGATTCCCGGGATGGAGCGCTGACCCGGCCGTTGCGAACTCACCAGATGCCGAGCGCCACCCCGGTGGCCAGGCTCTGGCCGAGCACGGCGGCGGCTTCCAGTGCCTCGGGCGTCATCACCTTGGGCGCCGCGATCGCTTCGGGGGTCTGGGCGTGCGTGCACACGATCAGCGGCTCGGCCACCCGGCGCAGGCGCCAGCCGGTGACGATGCGCTCGAGCTGGCGCACCGCCCCGCTGCCGTCCGATCCGGCACACACAACCAGCGCGTAAGGCCGGCCCTCGAGGCGGCCCAGCAGCGGGTAGTAGGTCCGGTCGAACAGGTCCTTCATCGCGCCCGCCATGGACCCCAGCATCTCGGGCATCACGAACAGGAAGGCGTTCGCCTGAAGCAGGTCATCGACGCTCGCCTCGCCCGCCTGCCGCAAGTGCACCTCGCACGCCTGCACCTCGCACTCCTGCGCGTCGCAGGCCGCCCGGTGCGCCGCCAGCGCCATCGCACGGCTGGCGCCGGTGACACTCCACCAGACGATCAGCAGGCGCCGGGCCGACTGCGGCGCCGCGAGCGGCGCGGGCTGCTGCGTCATCAGTCGACGAGGTCGGCCGGCACATCGACCGGCAGGGTCAGCAGCACCTGGGCGAAGGCCTTGGCCAGACTGTCGGTGCGCAGCGACGCCATGCCGCCGCCGCCCAGCACGTCGTGCAGCAGGAAATTCATCGCGTCGAATCCGGGCAGATCGAAGCGTTCGACGCTGCTCGGCTGGTTGTGCGCGAAGTGCGCGGCAACCCGCTCGGGCGTGAGCCAGGCCGACAGCACCGGCACATACGCCGGACGGCGCGCGATCACCCCGATGTTCGCCTTGTTGCCCTTGTCGCCCGAGCGGCCGTGGGCCAGCCGGATCAGCGGCACGGTGCGCAGCGCCACCCCGGGTGCCGGCGCGGCGGTGGGCAGCGCACGCGCCGGTGGCAGATCGGTGGGCGCAGCCGCGCTTCCATGCGGGACCTCGATCAGGGTGCGCGTGCCGTCGACCTCAAGCGCGATCGGCACCTCACGCTTGTCGACCAGGAAAGAGAACAGCCGGATCACCGGCGTGGGCGACGGCCGCCCGCCCATGAGTCCGGTGGTACCGGGCGCCATCGAGGTGCCGGCGGGCGCGAACTCGCGCGCGAACAGATCGAGACTCGCCTTGGACGGACAGCGCACCGCGATCTTGAGCACCACCTCGCGGGTGTCGGGACGCGCCGACGCGCCAAACATGTCCTCGGCGCCCAGCAGTTCGATGCGGGTCTCCGAATAGGCGGGCAGACCGAGCGCGGCCAGCATGCGCGAGGTGCGAGTCAGGATCGCCTCGCCGGTGCGGCGGGCCTTGGCCGGCGCATCCTGACCGCCGATCACCAGCACCGCCATGTTGCGATAGCCGTCGGCGAAGGTGGCGCTGACCTTGTAGGTGCTGGTCGGTGCGCGACCGCGCGCGCCCGACACCCGGACCCGGTGCTCGCCGGTCTGCTCGAACCGCACCTGCGTGAAATCGCAGCACACGTCGGGCACCTGATAGGCCCGCGGATCACCGATCTCGTAGACCAGTTGCTCGGACACGGTGGCCGGCGTCACCAGCCCGCCGGTGCCCTCGGGCTTGGTGATGGTGAAGCTGCCGTCCGCGCGCGCCTCGACGATCGGAAAGCCGATGTTTTCCCAGTCGGGCACCTGGTCCCAGTCGGTGAACAGCCCGCCGGTGCACTGCGCGCCGCACTCGATCAGGTGGCCCGCCAGCGTGCCCTGGGCCAGCCGGTCGTGCTCGTCGTCGCGCCAGCCGAACTCGTGCATCAGCACACCCAGCGTCACCGCCGAATCGACGCAGCGTCCGGTGATGACCACATCGCACCCCTGGTCGAGCGCGCGGGCGATCGGAATGGCGCCCAGATAGGCGTTGACGCTCACGAACGCCGGCGGCATCGCCTCGCCGCTGAACATCTCGCGGGTGTCGCGCTCGCGCAGCGCGGGCACGGCCGCCGAGATCTCATCGCCGGTCACCACGCCGATGCGCAGCGTGAGCCCCAGCGACTGCGCCACCCGGGCCAGCGCGTCGCGACAGGCCAGCGGATTGACGCCGCCCGCATTGGCGACGACGCGGATCTTTTTCGCGACCAGGTCAGGCAGCAGTGCCTTCATGGTGATCTGCACGAAATCGGTCGCATAGCCGGCCGCCGGATCCTTCAGCCGCTGGCTGGCCAGGATCGACATGGTGACCTCGGCGAGGTAGTCGAAGACCAGGTAATCGATGTCGGCGCCACGCACCAGTTGCGGCGCCGACATCGCGGTGTCGCCCCAGAACCCGGAAGCACCGCCGATTCGCACCACCCGCTCATTGCCCGCCTGTTCACTCATTTTCGTCTCCCTGTCTGTTTGAGGCTCGTCTCGAGCCGGTCGATTCGCTGGCTCAGCCGCTCGAGCGGAGAACCCGGTGCGACGGCGCTCCAGCCGTCGAGCAGCATGCCGACGATGGCATCGGCTGCCAGCGCCGGATCGAAGCTGCGATGGCGTCCCCGTTCATTGAAAGTCCAGTGCTCCATCCCCCCGAACAGCAGATCGCGCGCCAGCGCGGTGTCCAGGTCGGCGCGCAGTTCGCCGCGCGCCACGCCGTCGGTGAGGGTCTGCAGCAGGAAGCGGCTGTAACGCCGGTTCAGCGCGTGCAGCTTGGAGCCGAAATAGCCGCTGCGGGTTCGCGACTCGCGCACGATGATCGCGCCCAGCCCCGGATCCTCGACCGAGATCAGCAGATGCCGTGTCACCAGGAAGCGCAGCCGGTCGCGCGTGCCGTGGATGGCGGCAAAGCGCGGCGCGATGTCTTCGATGAGCGAGTCGTAGAACGTCGCGAGCACCGCATCGAACAGCTCGCGCTTGTTCCGGAAGTAGGTGTAGATGGTTCCTTCGACGCAATCGGCCCGCGCCGCGATGTCGCTGATCGCGGCTTCGTCGTAGGGATGCGCGGCGAACACCTCGCGCGCCGCCGCCAGGATCTCCGAGCGGCGCGCCGACTTGCGGCGCCGCGGCAGCCGTTCGCGAACCTCGGGCGGTGACTGATTTGAATGGGATTCAGGAATGACGCTCACGCTCCGAAACGGGCGAATTGCTGCACTGCACATTGACTGCCGTCATTGATTACAGCATCTTAATGAACAGAATTCAATATCGGAAACGCCAGATGATCTTCACCGAACAGCACACCCAGATGCAGGACTCCCTCAAGCGCTTCATCGACAGCGAGATCAACCCGCATGTCGATGAATGGGAAGCCGCCGGCATCTTCCCGGCGCATGAGGTGTTCCGCAAGATGGGCAAGCTCGGCTTTCTGGGCGTGAGCAAACCGGTCGAATACGGCGGCCTGGGGCTGGACTATTCCTACTCGATCGCCACCGCCGAAGCACTCAGCCACATCCACTGCGGCGCCATTCCGATGGCCATCGGCGTGCAGACCGACATGGCCACGCCGGCACTGGCGCGCTTCGGTTCCGATGAATTGCGCCGCGAATTCCTCGAGCCTTCGATCAGCGGCGAATACGTCGCCTGCCTGGGCGTCTCCGAGGTCGGCGCCGGATCCGACGTCGCCTCGATCAAGACCAGCGCGCGCAAGGATGGCGACGACTACATCATCAACGGCGGCAAGATGTGGACCACCAACGGCACCCAGGCCGACTGGATCTGCCTGCTGGCCAACACCGGCGAGGGGAACTCGCACCGCAACAAGACCCTGATCTGCGTGCCGATGAAGACGCCCGGGGTCGAGATCGCCCGCAAGCTCAAGAAGGTGGGCATGAACGCCTCGGACACCGCGCAGATCCATTTCGACGACGTGCGGGTGCCGCAGCGCTATCGCATCGGCGAGGAAGGCATGGGCTTTACCTACCAGATGATGCAGTTCCAGGAAGAGCGCCTGTGGGCCGCCGCCGGCTGGCTCAAGAACTCACTGATCATCCAGGAAACCATCGACTACCTGCGCTCGCGCGAAGCCTTCGGCAAGCCGTTGCTGCACAACCAGTACATCTACTACAAGCTGGCCGAACTGCAGACCGAAGTCGAGGCGGTCCGCTGCATGCTGCACCGGGCGGTGGAGCTGTATGTCGGTGGCACCGACGTGACCCAGCTCGCCTCGATGTGCAAGCTCAAGTGCGCCCGCGTCGCGCGCGAGGTGGCCGACTGGTGCGTGCAGTTCTGGGGCGGCATGGGCTACATGGAAGAGACGCGGGTCAACCGCTTCTGGCGCGACTCGCGGCTCGGCTCGATCGGTGGTGGCGCCGACGAGGTCATGATGGGCATCATCGCCAAGACCATGGGCATCGTGCCGCGCGGCTGAAGCATCCGTTTCTGACGAACCGCAGCGCACGCCGGCTGCGGCAGGCATCTCGAACATCCCTGCTTCGAGCCTCCCTGTTTCGAACACCCTTTCTTTTTGCTGACCCCACCCGAAAGATCATCCGATGTCCGACTCTCCCGTGCTCTACCAGGTCGACGGCGCCGTGGCGACCATCACCCTGAACCGCCCCGACGTGCTCAACGCCCTGAACACCCCCCTGATGCTGGCGCTTCGTGAAGCGCTCACCCAGGCCCAGACCGACGAAGCGGTGCGCGCGGTCATCGTCACCGGCGCGGGCCGCGGCTTTTCCGCCGGCGCCGATCTCGCGAGCTCATCGCCGGGCGGTGGCAGTGACCCCGGCTCGACGCTGCGCGACCGTTATCACCCGGTCATCACCCTGATGCGGTCCATGCCCAAGCCCATCATCAGCGCCGTCAACGGCGTGGCCGCCGGCGCGGGCATGAGCATCGCGATGGCGGGCGACATCATCCTGGCGGGCCGTTCGGCCAGCTTCCTGCAGGCCTTCTCCAAGATCGGCCTGGTGCCCGATGCGGGCAGCACCTGGTTCCTGCCGCGCTACGTCGGCGATGTGCGCGCCCGTGCGATGGCGATCCTGGCCGATCGCATCAGCGCCGAGGACGCCAAGAGTTTCGGGCTGGTCTGGCAGGTCTGCGAGGACGACGCGCTGCAGACCCAGGCACGCGAGATGGCCGCCAAGCTGGCATCGATGCCCACCCGCGCCTACGCGATGATCAAGGAAGCGCTGAACGACAGCCACCAGCGTGACCTGCCCACACAACTCGAGCTCGAGGCCGAACTGCAGATGAAGGCCGCCAAGACCGAAGACTTCCGCGAGGGTGTTGCGGCTTTCCTGCAAAAGCGCCCCCCGCAGTTCAAGGGCCGCTGAACAGTGCAGCCCAGCCCCTTCAAGAGCCACGGCGGCATCGCGAGAATCCGCCATGCCATCCGTTACTCGCGCCAGGGGCTGGCCGATGCCTTCCGCCGCGAGGCCGCCTTTCGCCAGGAACTGGCGCTGACGGCAGTACTTGCGCCGGTCGCGGTGTTCTTTCCGTTCAGCGCGGTCGAACGTCTGCTGCTGCTCGGATCCCTGCTGCTGGTGCTGATCGTGGAATTGCTGAACTCGGCCGTCGAGGCGGTGGTCGACCGCATCTCCACCGAGAACCACCCGATGGCCGGGCAGGCGAAGGACCTGGGCAGCGCGGCGGTGATGTTGGCCCTCGCCCTGACCGCGCTGGCCTGGCTGAGCATCGCCGGTCCCGTTCTGGTGGGTTTGTTTCTGGCGCCGCGCTGAGGGCGACGGCCTGAACAGCCGCGCCCGCTGAGGTCGACCCTGCCGGCGATCGAATATCCGGGCGATCGAAAGCCCCGGATATCGAGTGCTCCGCGACTGCCCCGGGACCACCCCGGGGCCACCCCGGCTATTTCGCCCCGAGACCCATCGAGCGCGTGATCAGTTCCTTCATGATCTCGTTGGTCCCGCCGTAGATGCGCTGGACGCGCGCATCGGCATAGGCGCGTGCGATCGGGTACTCCCACATGTAGCCATACCCGCCATGCAGTTGCAGGCATTCATCGATGACCTTGCACTGCAGGTCCGAACACCAGTACTTGGCCATCGACGCGGTCGCGGTGTCGAGCTTGCCCACCATCAGCAGCTCGGTGCACTTGTCGACGAACACCCGCGCCACCTGCACTTCGGTCTGCGCCTCGGCCAGGGTGAACCGGGTGTTCTGGTAGCTGGCGACGGTGTTGCCAAAGACCTTGCGCTCTTTCACATACGCCACTGTCCAGTCGATGGCCGCCTGCGCTGACGCGATCGCCGTGATCGCAATCTGCAGCCGCTCCCAGGGGAGCTCCTGCATCAGCGCGATGAAACCCTGGTTCTCGCCGCCCAGCAGGTTGGCCACCGGCACCTTGACGTTGTCGAAGAAGAGTTCGGAGGTGTCCTGCGCCTTCATGCCGATCTTCTTCAGCCGCTTGCCCTTCTCGAAGCCGGGCATGCCGCGCTCGACGAGCAGCAGGCTGGTGCCCTTGGCCCCGGCGGTCGGATTCGTCTTGGCCACCACGATCACCACATCGGCCAGATAGCCGTTGGTGATGAAGGTCTTGGAGCCATTGAGCACGTAATGATCGCCGTCGCGAATCGCGGTGGTGCGAACACCCTGCAGATCCGAGCCGGCCGCCGGCTCGCTCATCGCGATCGCACCGATCAGTTCACCGCGCGCCATCGGCGGCAGCAGGCGCTGCTTCTGCTCTTCGGTGCCGTAACGCGCGAGATAGGGGGCGACGATCTCGGAGTGCAGCCCGAATCCCAGCCCGGTGGCATTGACGCGCGCCACCTCCTCCATCAGCACAACGGAGTAGAGCTTGTCGGCCGCTGCGCCGCCGTACTCCTCGGGCATGGACGAGCAGAGAAAGCCGTTGGCCCCCGCCTTCAACCAGACGTCACGGTCGACATAACCCTGGTCTTCCCAGGCGCTGTGGTTCGGCACCACTTCGGTCTCGAGGAATCGGCGAATCGAATCCCGGAACCGATCGTGGTCTTCTGAAAACAAGGTGCGTTCGATCATATTCATTCCTGTCACTGAGTCGTCTCAAAGCTACCAGAACTTCCTTTAGACTGCCTTGTCGATGCGGTCTCGAGGTTCACCGCGCAAATAAGGAGTTCCAAATGTCAGAAGCATACGTTTTCGATGCCATCCGCACCCCCCGCGGCCGGGGCAAGTCCAGCGGCTCTCTGCACGAGGTCAAACCGGTGAAACTGGTGACCACGCTGATGCATGAGATGCAACGTCGGCACGATCTGGACACCTCGCAGGTGGAAGACGTGGTGCTTGGCGTGGTGACCCCGGTCGGAGACCAGGGGGCCGTCATCGCCAAGACCGCTGCTCTCGCCGCGGGCTGGGACCTGAAAGTGGCCGGGATGCAGATCAACCGCTTCTGCGCATCGGGACTGGAGGCCGTCAACCTGGCCGCCCAGAAGGTGCGATCCGGATGGGAAGATCTGATTGTAGCCGGCGGCGTCGAGTCGATGTCGCGAGTCCCCATGGGGTCGGACGGCGGCGCCTGGGCGCAGGACCCGGAAACGAATCTGACCACCGGCTTCGTGCCTCAAGGCATCGGCGCAGACCTGATCGCCACGCTCGACGACTACAGCCGCGAGATGGTGGATGAGTTCGGCGCGAACTCGCATCGCAAGGCCGCTGCGGCCCGAAGCGCCGGACACTTCGACCGATCGCTGGTGCCGGTGCTCGACGATCTGGGCATCGCCATCCTGCAGCGCGACGAGACAATTCGACCCGACACATCGGCCGACTCGCTCGCTCAGTTGAAACCCTCGTTCGACAAGTTGGGCGCCATGGGCTTCGACGCGGTTGCGCTGCGGAAGTACCCGCAGGTCGAACGGATCAACCATGTCCATCACGCCGGCAACTCATCCGGAATCGTCGATGGTGCCGCACTCGTCCTGATCGGCAATGAAGCCGCCGGCAAGCGGCTGGGACTGACCCCTCGCGGCCGGATACTGGCCACCGCACTCACCGGTACCGATCCCACGATCATGCTGACCGGACCCGTACCCGCAACCCGAAAAGCCCTGGCGAAAGCAGGTCTCGGTATCGACGACATCGACCTGTTCGAAGTCAATGAAGCTTTCGCTGCCGTGGTGATGCGCTTCATGAATGAACTCGGCGTTCCGCCGGAAAAGGTCAACGTCAACGGTGGCTCCATCGCCATGGGCCATCCACTGGGCGCTACCGGGGCGATGCTGCTGGGGACCGTGCTGGACGAACTGGAAAGGCGGCAACTGAAACGGGGACTGATCACGCTGTGCGTGGGCGGCGGAATGGGGATTGCTACGATTGTGGAGCGGGTTTGAGGTGGTGATTGGCGGCGGAGGAGAAGGGCTCTACTCCTCTGTCTCCCTCCTCCGGTTCTCCTCCACCCCGGCAAGAATCGCCAAGGCTAAATCTTGAGGGGAAAACGGTACTCTTAGGATCTTTGAATTCCAGTCCGGAAGAAATTGACCACGGAACACCGCACCGGAGTCTGAAGTAAAGATTGGATTAACGCCCACCGGAAGTAATCCTCTCAAGTGCAAGAGATCGTCTTGCGCTTGAGCGTCCAGCCCGTCGAGCCCAACCAATAAAGAATCAACGGTTCGCTCAGACTCAGTCTCGTTAGCAATCAACTCTTTAACGCTAGCCGCAGGCGAGACAATAACGCCCCAATCCTCTAACACGTCAATCATGGCCTGACGCTTGGTATCCGATTGCTCCAGCAGCAGGACATACGATCCGTCCAACGCCTGCTCCAAGCCCTCGTCCAAGTCAGCGTTACATATCTCTCGATTCGACGCACCAAGAAAAATCTTTCCAGGAACGCTTACGGTGAACCGTGAGCCATGACTCACACGCGAACGCACGTCGACCGAATGACTGTGCAATCTATTTAAGGCAGCCCTGACTAGAAACAATCCCAATCCGAGGCCACTATCGCGCCCAAGAACCGCCCGTCCGGCCTTGCTGTAAGGCTCAAATATAACTGACAAATGCTCTTTTGGAATCCCAATCCCAGTATCGGCAACAGCAATCTTACAAACTCCATTGCGAAAACCAACAAAAATCACGACACCGCTAGCACGCCCTACTTTTACTTCGGTAAATTTCAACGCATTAGAAATTAAATTAATAAGAACTCGAATCATCGAAGCGCGATCAGTGCTAAGCTCCACCCGAAAGCTTGGCAGCCTAACCCTGACCTCCAGCCCACGGGAAAGAGCATCTACGGAAATAATATCAACCGCAGCATTTACAAGGTCAGAGACCAGCACCCGCTCAACATGCACAGGCTCGTCACCCGACTCATACCGTGCAGCCGCAAGCAAGTTATCCAACGCGATGTTTAGAAACTGTACAGCCTCGCCAAGATTACGAACAGACGACCCAACACTATCAGGCTGCAGCCCAACCATCCTCCTCTCAATCAAACCCGCATGGGCATTAATTGCCAATAAAGGCTGCCGCAAATCATGATTAATAGCAGATATCAGACGGATCTTGTCCTCATACGCTCGCTCTGCTGACTCCGCCCTAACTAGGGCGGCCGCCTTGGCTGCCGTCAACGCAATCGACTGCCGAAACACCTGCCGCTCCCTATTCTCGATCGACACCAGCAACAGACCACCTAGCACATTCTCCAACCCCAAATACAATACGACTCTATACCAGCCATCGCCGGGAGTTTCAGCATAGACAACAAAAGAAATCACAGCGGAAAAAATACACCCCAGGAAAAGTGCAAAAACAATTGGCAATCTAAGAAATCCATATAACAAAAAAATAAAAAACATCGCAACAGGCAAAACGGAAAAACCCGAAGAGACAGACTCAAACTGAGGATCCAGAATAAGCCATAACAGTCCCGATAACACAGCAAAGCATCCGCCACCAACCAACCAAAAATAATGCCGCACCGCCCAGGATCGAAAACGCAACAATACAAATTGAATAGCAACGAGAACGAATATCAAAAGTATTCGAAGCAACGTCGCTTCCGCCGTATAGCGATTTGAAAGACCAGGAAACGCGACAAACAAAACCAAGACTATGATCCCCGCAAGGCACGCATAGGACGACCAACGAAGTCCCTCTAATCGATAGTCTTGAAGGAACAAAGCCTCATCCGCGGGCGAAAA
The DNA here is from genome assembly GCA_903934295.1 of uncultured beta proteobacterium. Taxonomy (GTDB): domain Bacteria; phylum Pseudomonadota; class Gammaproteobacteria; order Burkholderiales; family Burkholderiaceae_E; genus Quisquiliibacterium. Next base: position 97,493 of record CAIZNI010000066.1, on the reverse strand, counting down.
CCTCACGACAGGCGAGTCGGCAGGGGGCGTACGCCGCCAACCACGTAGAGACCCGTCATCTCCAGCCTTCATATGCCCTCCAACGCAAGATGGGCCCACGGGAGCTCGATTTGCCCCGATTGACCAATTAGCCTGACAACCAATTTCGAAGCTGGCAACATGGTTGGGCTGAAAAACACATCATCAAGCGGGGAAACTGTCGGCTCGCGGCGACACTTCGCATAAAATCAGGACCGGAGACTGAGCTCGCAGAAGCATTCGGATAGACTTTGCCGAGAAGTACCAGATGCCCAAGTGCGCCTCAGTCGATCTGGAAGAACTCCACAGACTTGCAAGACGACTCGACCAACTTTCGCACCAGCTCCAACAATCTCTTTTAGGCTCGCCTGAGATGCTTAACAGTAACGCCAGCGAGAAACGCGAAACGCTTCCATTTCGAATTAGAATTGTCCGAAACGAGGATCAGCTCAACAAGGCTGTAGTAATTCGATCAGAAGCATACAAAAGGCATTGGCCAAACCTTTCCGATGAACTGCAAACAGCCGAAACGCAAGATCGAAACCCAAACTCGATAGTATTTCTTGCAGAACATAAAAATAATAGCAACCCTCTCGGCACACTAAGAATAGACACCAATCTTGTTTCGGCGCTGCCGATAATGAGAGATGTGCAACTTCCGCGTTCGATTTCCAACCAACCCTTTGCCTATGTCACGCGACTTGGAGTAAAACAGGGAGCCATTGGCCCGCTCGTAAAGATAGCTCTTTTCAAATCACTACATCGCTATTGCCTTGCAAAACAGTTATCCTGGATTTTGGTTGGTGTGAGGCCCCCCAATGATAGAGATTATGTTCGACTGGGGTTTCACGATATCTTACCGAATGCTGGACTCCTTCCAATCACCTCCTCCGGCGGCATACCCGTCAGAGTAATGGCCCTCGAAACTGTGAGCGCAGAGCGGCATTGGTTTGAATCGAAAAACCCACTTTACGACTTCATGGTAAAACGATTTCACCCAGAGATCGAGATTTTTTCGTCAGTGAACGGAATGTGGAGTCAGCCTCGACGCGAGAACGCCAAATCGACCACATCAAACAGCCTGGGCGAAGCGTTTGGAATTCCGATTCTCTAAATTTACGTCTTAGTTCGCTGGAACCGCTCCGGGACAGAACAGTTACGCATACTCCCGGACTACTTTGCGCCCATCACGGCATGAGCTACCGTTCGCACTGCCTGTTTGCCCGCTGATCGGCCGACCCACCTGAGCAGCTGCCGATCGGGCACACTCATCGAGGAATAAGCCACCGGTGAGATCAGGCGCTCAAGGCAATGCCCGCGACAACTGCGAAAAAATACCGTTTCTTTTCTCGAGCAACTAACGGCCTTCTCTCCGTTATCGTGCTCGTATTGCTCGCGTGCGCGGTCGCCGTTGTTTGGAAAACAAGCGAACAAGAAGTTCACAGCACCGCCATCTCCCAACGCTCAGTATCATTGCTGACCGCTGGCGCCGACACCAACTCTCCTGACAAGATAATCAGCGACGCCCTTTCGCCAAGCCTTCCGAAAGGCTACACGGCAAGGAGCCAACCAGACGAACCTTTCTGGATCGGCGTCCCGATATTCAACCCTGATAAAAATAGCGCCAAAGTTGTCGAATTACGGATGTTGCGGTCTACTAACGTAGACTTTTGGCTTTACAGAGGTGGAAAGACTAGAGATCCCGAAAAAGTGTACGCTGCAAATGAGAAAGGCGGCATTTCGGTGAGGCTCGATTTGGCCGAGAACGAAAGCGCTTATCTCCTGGGAAAGATTGCACCTTTGGGTGTCAGCCGACCAAAGATATTTCTATGGGACAGCGAAGCTTACGGATCTTCACAACGGTTGTTCGAAAGGGGCGGAGGTGCGCTCGTTGGGTCATTGATATTATTGGCCTTCTTCGGATGCTGCGTTGGCTTACTTAACAACGATCGCTCTTTCTTCTTGTTTTCTGGATGGCTGATTACAAGTCTAAGAGTGGCGTCCATCAATGATGGATGGGATTTGTTTTGGCTTGGCATCAACCCGGACCCCGAGATGTTACTCGTGATCCTCCGGATGACTCTTGCCGCACATCCATTACTTACCGCAGCTCTCTTTATCGCGCTCTTGAAGGCCGATCTCGAGAAACTCGGGTTAATGAAATGGATGAATGGTGCCAAGACAGTCTGTGCAGTAGTGTTTATTGCATCGCCATTCTTGGATCACTCAATTTTCCTGCCTATAATCTGGACCTCATCGACACTCGGAATACTTTTAGTCTTAATTAATCTCGGAGTAATAACATATAAGTCACGGACAAGCGCTTCCGTTTGGTACGCAGCCTCTTGGTGCGTCACCTTTGTCGGCACGCTTCTGGAAGTTGGGTATGCATCAGGATTTATTTCGACTGTAATCCCCGGCCTAAACTCCCAAACCGCATCCGTAGCGTCAGCCCTTGCAACGGCCATCGCCTTGGCCGAGAAACTCAGGGTAGAACGCGTCGCACGATTGTCAGCGCAACGCGAAAGCCTTGATACACTTGAGAGATTTAAAGCCAATTACAACTCGATGCCCATCGGCTTGTTTAGCCTAGACAATGCTGGTTATGTAACGCTCAAGAACCCGGCTTTTGATTGCCTCTTTTTTGAAAAGACAGCCCGAGCACCTGGTCTTATTAGAATCGATTCAATTCTAGGCGCAAATTGTATTCAGACGATAATCGAGGCCGCCAACTCCGACTCCCCCGACCTTGAATTCCATACACCCGCCACCGACACCCAACCGGAACGGTGGTTTCAGGCCCGAGTCACTGCGAAGGGAGACTCGATCGAGGGGTCGATCCAGGAAATCACCTCTCGCAAGATCGCCGAGTCGCAGCTTCGCCACCTGGTTGATCACGACTCGCTGACCGGACTGCGCAACCGGCGGGGCTTGGAGCAGGCGATGGCAGAGGCGGAACAGCTGGTGCTCGCCGGTACGCCCTGCGCGGTTGCCTATGTCGCCATGGATCGATTCAAGTTGATCAACGATCTCTATGGACACGGCATTGGCGACGCGATCCTTCAACAGGTTGCTGTGCGGCTGAGCAATACCGTCCGGACCGGCGACCACATCGCTCGCATGGCCGACTCCTTCGTGGTCGTGCTCCAGGACTGCCCGGAGTTCGCCATCATGGGGTTCAGCGAGCGCCTGCGGGAATCCATCGACTCACTGCCGTTCGAGCCGGCCGGCAAGCGACTCATCGTGACCGCCAGTATCGGCGTTGTCGCGTTCGACAAGAACATACGGGCAGTCGACATCATTGCCTCGGCCGGTAGGGCCTGCGCAGAAGCCAAATCGAGAGGACGCAACTGTGTCGTTCTCATGGGCGAGCGCGACAAGCGTTTGCGCAGTCACCTGGAGGAGTTGAAGGTGGTCGCCGACCTTCAACAGAAGGTGACGTCCGATCGCTACTTCCTCGATTTCCAGCCGATTGTTTCGCTTCACGCCCCCAACGAGACGCTCAGTTATGAAGTGCTTCTGCGGATGCGAGACGAGCGAGGCGGCGTCGTACCGCCGGATCGTTTCATCGGCGCGGCGGAGCGCAACGGCCTGATGTCGGACATCGACCGCTGGGTGCTGCGCAGCACGCTGGAGTGGCTCGACACGCACCCGGGGCATCGGGACCGGCTGGCGTTCGCGACGATCAACATCAGTGGCGCTTCGCTCAATGACTCGCGCTTTGTTGACGATGCGTTCTCGATGATCGCCGATCACCCGATGGCGATGCCCAAGCTGTGCTTCGAGATCACCGAAAGCGTTGCGCTCAACGACATCGGCTCGACGCGCCGGTTCATCGACCGTGTGCGCATGTATGGCAGCAAGCTGGCGCTGGATGATTTCGGCGCCGGCTACACCTCGTTCAACTACCTGAAGGAAATTCCGGCCGATTTCATCAAGATCGACGGCTCCTTCATCCGCGACATCAACAGCAATCCCGCCAACTACGCGATCACTCGAACGATCGTCGAGCTGACCCATGAACTCGGCATGCGCAGCATCGCCGAGTGGGCCGAGACGGCCGACACGGTGGCCTCGCTGGTCGACCTGCAGGTCGATTACGGGCAGGGTTTTGCGCTGGCCAGGCCAATGGACAAGGTCCTGGTGACCGAGGCCAACTCCTGCGCCGAGCTCATCCGCGACCAGAAGGTCCTGCAGGTGCTTTACTCGGGCAGCAGCCAACAACGCCCGCCCAGGGGTCCGATCCTGCGGCTTCGCTGAGCCTTCGTTCCGATAGGCGGTGCGTCAGCGGGAACGCTCGATAGGCCTGTCACGCCTTCCATTATCATTGGACCTCCACGGAAGGGTCGAGCAACGGCCCTGCCCGCAATCGTCTGGCTGGAGATCCGATGAGCAGTATTGGTTATCACAAGGGCGAAGACGGCATCGTCGTGCTGACGCTGGATGCGCCCGGCGAGCCTGTCAACACCATGAGCACCGGATTCAAGGCAGATCTGGCGACCACCGTTGACCGACTGGAAGCCGAACGCGACCAGATAACAGGCGTCATCATTGCATCGGCCAAGTCCTCCTTTTTTGCAGGAGGCGACCTTCGCGCCTTGATCGCGGTGCGCCCGCAAGACGCAGAAGACTTCTTCCGCGGCATCGAGCACATGAAGGGCGTTCTGCGCCGGCTGGAGAAACTCGGCAAGCCGGTGGTGGCGGCGATCAACGGTCATGCGCTGGGTGGCGGTTTCGAATTGACACTCGCCTGCCATCATCGGATCGCGATCGACAACCCGGCGATCCAGCTCGGTTTTCCGGAAGTGACGCTGGGCCTTCTGCCTGGTGCCGGGGGGGTGGTGAAGTCGGTGCGGCTGCTCGGCCTGCAGCGCGCCCTGCCCTATCTTTCCGAAGGCAAGCGGTTCACGCCGAAGGAAGCCCTGGAGACCGGTTATCTGGGAAAACTCGTCCCCGATGCAGCCGCGCTGATGCCGGCGGCTCGCGCCTGGATCGCCGCCAACCCGTCCCCCATTCAGCCCTGGGACGATCCCCGCCACCGCATCCCCGGCGGCACGCCTGCGAACCCGGCGATCGCCGGGATGCTGGCTGTCGCGCCGGCAATGCTGATCGACAAGACGCACGGCAACCTGCCGGCGCCCGAAGCGATCCTGGCGGCTGCGGTCGAGGGCGCGCAGGTCGACTTCGACACCGCGATGCGCATCGAGTCGCGCTACCTGACCAAGCTGGCCACCGGACAGGTGGCCAAGAACATGATCGGCACCTTCTTCTTCCAGATGAACGAGGTCAGGGCGGGCAAAAGCCGTCCGCCCGTGCCGGCGCGCTTCTCCAGCACCCGGGTCGGCGTGATCGGCGCCGGCATGATGGGGGCCGGCATTGCCTGGGCCTGTGCTTCGCGCGGTATCGACTGCGTCCTGAAGGACGTCAGCCAGGAGGCCGCGGACAAGGGAAAGGCTCACACCGAGGCACTGCTGGCCCGGCGAGTCAAGAAGGCGACGATGACAACGACTGCAGCCCAGGAAACGCTGGCGCGCATTCACGCAACCGCCAGCCTGCAAGACCTCGCGGGATGCGACCTGGTGATCGAAGCGGTCTTCGAGAATCGCGAATTGAAGGCGACCGTCACCCGCGAGACCGAAGCGCTGCTGTCGCCCGACGCGGTGTTCGCATCGAACACCTCGACGCTGCCGATCACCGGACTGGCCCAGGCCTGCGCCAGGCCCGACAAGTTCGTCGGTCTGCACTTCTTTTCACCGGTGGACAAGATGCAGCTGGTCGAAATCATCCGCGGCCGGCTCACATCGGATGAGACGCTGGCACGCGCCTACGACTTCGTCCTTCAACTCGGCAAAACGCCGATCGTGGTCAACGACTCGCGCGGCTTCTACACCAGTCGCGTCTTCGGCAGCTTCGTCAATGAGGGGATGGCGCTGCTCGGTGAAGGCGTCCCCCCCGCGATGATCGAAAACATCGCGGTCCAGGCCGGCATGCCGGTGGGACCGCTTGCGGTTCTCGATGAAGTCTCGCTGAAACTGGCGGACGATGTCCTGCATCAGGAACTGGCTGATCTGGAGCGCGCCGCCCGCGCCGCGCAAGAGGGTCACGACGGGCATGCACATGGACACGACCATGCACATCACGACCATGCACATCACGACCATGCCCATGGCGAGCACTGCGACCATGCCGATCATGCGCATCACGGGCACGAGCATCATGCGCATGACGATCACGGCCACGAGCATCACGCGCATGACGATCACGGGCACGATGAACACGGACATGGACATGGGCATCAGGCTCATGAGCACCACGACCACGACCACGATCACAAACACGACCACGCCCCCCACGCACACGATCATCAAGCGCACGGCAAGGCCGCGCACAAGCCCGACGCCGGCAGCCGCAAGACGATCCCGATCGCTGCGGCCAAGCCCCACAAGCACAACCACAAGGTGAAGTCCCGGTTGATGGCGGAATCGGCCGTCTATGTCCTGGAGAAAATGTCGCACGGCTACCGGCGGATGGGTCGCGCCCACGGCGGGGGGTTCTACGACTACCCGGCCGACGGTCCGAAACACCTCTGGCCGGGACTGAGCGCGTTTGCCAAGGGCGGCAAGGCAGTGAACCCGGAAGACATCGGCGATCGGCTGCTGTACGCCCAGGCCATCGAAACCGTTCGCTGCCTTCAGGAAGGCGTGCTGGCATCGACCCGGGACGCCAACATCGGCTCGATCTTCGGCTGGGGCTTCCCGGCGTACACCGGCGGCACCGCCCAGTTCGTCAACCATGTCGGCGTCGCGCGCTTCGTCGAGCGAGCCCGCGAACTGGCCGCTCGTTACGGCGAGCGTTTCGAGCCGCCCGCGCTGCTGGTCCAACTCGCCGCAGAAGGCCGCCCGCTCTGATCCGCGGGCAGCCGGGTCTGCGGCGCTTTCGCTGCCGCAGGCCCTGCCCCCTTCTGAGCGCCGACCCACTTCATTCCCATTCGCGTGCTGCCCGCTCACCGGGCGCCCGGACCACTGGAGACCACAGATGCCCCGCCATGAATACCGAGTCCACGACTACCGCCCGCCCGTCGAGCCCCGCCCCGCGGCGACCATCCTGCTGCTGCGCGACACCAGTGACGGCATCGAAGTGTTGATGACCCGGCGCTCGATGCAGGCGAGCTTCGCGCCCGGCGTCTTCGTGTTTCCGGGCGGCGCAGTGGATGCCGACGACCGCGGCGACACCGCCCGCTCGCTGTCCCGGTCCCGCGAGACCCAATCGCATGAGCAGCAGGCGTTCACCGTCGCCGCGATCCGCGAAGCCTTCGAGGAACTGGGCGTCCTGCTGGCCCGCCTGCCCGATGGCTCGTCCGCCGGGCAAGCCCACCTGGACCGGATGTCGCGCGAGCGCGATGCCGACTTCCTCGAGCAGATCGGCCACCACGGCATGAACCTCGCGGTGGAGGATGTGTATTGGCTGTGCCACTGGATCACCGACCGGGACCTGCCCAAGCGCTTCGACGCCCGCTTTTTCGTCGCCCGGATGCCGGCCGATCAGGAGCCGGTGGCCGATGAAGGCGAAACCTTCGAACCGGTCTGGATCTCGCCCCGGGATGCCTTGCAGCGCCATGAGCAGGGCAGCTTCTCGATGATCTTCCCGACGATCCGCACGCTGCGGCGCCTGGCTCAGTTCGCTGATGTCCAGTCGGTGCTTGATCAGTGTGTCTCCGAGAAACCCCTGTGGACCTCCTCGCCCCGGGGCGCGATGCTGCGCGACCAGATCGAGCGTTTCTCCGAGCATGAGCCGCCGTATGGCGAACTCGAACTGATCGTGCCCGACGGCCGCCTGCTGCACTCGCTCGACTGGCAGCACGAGAAGCCGGTCGCGCTGCTGCGCAACGTGATGCGGCTGACCGCGCCGAATCCGGGCCGCATGACCGGACCGGGGACCAACACCTACATCATCGGCGAGCCCGAGGCGGGCTACCTGGTGATCGATCCCGGGCCCGATCTGTCGATCCATGTGCAGCGCATCGCAGCGATCGTGGGGAACCGCCTGAAGGCGATTCTTTGCACCCATGCGCATCCGGACCACTCGCCCGGCTCGGTTGAACTGAAGGCGCTGACCGGCGCGCCGATCTTCGGGGCGCCGTCAGGCCCGAACTTCCGCAGCGAGTGGCAGTTCACCCCCGACCGGACCCTTGCCCATGGCGAGCGGATCGGCGTTGCGGGTTCGACCCTGAAAGTGATCCACACGCCCGGGCATGCGTCCAACCACCTGTGCTTCCTGCTGGAGGAAGACGCCCTGCTGATCTCCGGCGATCACATCAACAACGGCTCGACCGTGGTCATCGACCCGCCGGACGGCAACATGCGCGACTACCTGCAGGCGCTGCAAGGCCTGCTGCAGGAGCCCATCGAGTACATCCTGCCGGCGCACGGCTGGGTGCTGGGCTTTGCCCATGAGTCGATCCGCCAGCTCATCGCTCACCGGCTCAAGCGCGAGGCCAAAGTGCTCTCGTCGGTGAAGCGCACCGGCGGCGGCACGATCGACGAGCTGGTTCGGGCCGTCTACGACGATGTCGATGCGATCATGCACCCGGTCGCCAAGCGCTCGCTGCTGGCGCACCTGGAGAAGCTGGCGCTGGACAACCAGGTCACCGTCTCCAGCGCGGGCCATTGGCAGGCAACCCACTGAAGGCAGGCGCGCCGCTGACGCGGCGTCCGCCTCGCTGACACCATAAAAAAAACCCCCAGACGGCACCGACGGCCGTCTGGGGGTTCGCGACCCGGTGAAGGGTCGAGGATTGCGTTGATCAGTCGGTCTTGACGGCGTCGTCCGCGGCGGCAGCCTTCATCGACAGACGCAGACGACCCTTGTCGTCGGCCTCGATGGCCTTCACACGAACCTGCTGGCCTTCCTTGAGGTAATCGGAGACCTGGTTCACCCGCTCATTGGCGATCTGCGACACATGCAGCAGGCCGTCGCGACCCGGCAGGACCTGGACGATCGCACCGAAGTCGAGGATCTTGAGCACGGTGCCTTCGTAGATCCGGCCGATTTCAACTTCGGCGGTCAGGCCCTCGATGATGCCCTGGGCCTTCTTGGCCGCGCCGACATCAACCGCGGCGATGGTGATGGTGCCGTCGTCCTGGATGTCGATGGTGGTGCCCGTCTGCTCGGTGATCTGGCGGATGGTGGCGCCGCCCTTGCCGATCACGTCACGGATGCGCTCGGGATTGATCTTCATCTTGTACATGCGCGGCGCGAAGTCGGAGAGCTCTTCACGAGCGCCGCCGACGGCGTTCTTCATGTGGTTGAGGATGTGCAGGCGGCCTTCGCGGGCCTGCGCCATCGCCACCTGCATGATCTCCTTGGTGATGCCCTGGATCTTGATGTCCATCTGCAGTGCGGTGATGCCCTGCTCGGTACCGGCCACCTTGAAGTCCATGTCGCCCAGGTGATCCTCATCGCCCAGGATGTCGGTCAGCACCGCGAAGCGCGCGCCTTCCTTGATCAGACCCATCGCGACACCCGCCACGTGCGCCTTCATCGGCACACCCGCGTCCATCAGCGCCAGACAGCCGCCGCAGACCGATGCCATCGACGAGGAGCCGTTGGACTCGGTGATCTCGGAGACGACACGCAGCGAGTAGCCGAACTCGGCCGAGCTGGGCAGCAGCGGGCGCAGCGCGCGCTTGGCCAGGTTGCCGTGGCCCACTTCGCGCCGCTTGGGCGAACCGAAACGACCGGCTTCACCGGTGGCGAAGGGGGGCATGTTGTAGTTGAACATGAAGCGCTCACGGTACTCGCCCGTGATGGCGTCGATGATCTGCTCGTCGCGCGCGGTGCCCAGGGTCGCGGCCACCAGCGCCTGGGTCTCGCCGCGCGTGAACAGCGACGAGCCGTGCGCCCGCGGGAGCACGCTCGAACGGATCGCGATCGGGCGCACCGTCCGGGTGTCACGGCCGTCGATCCGGGCCTCGCCAGACAGGATCTGGTGACGCACGATGCGCGACTGGACTTCGAACAGGATGTTGCCGACTTCATTGGAGTCGGGCGCCGGCTGACCGGCTGCCTTCGCCTCTTCGGCAACCTTGGCAGCGGTGCTCTTCTCGATGCCGCGCACGAGCGCGGTGCGCTCCTGCTTGTTGCGGGTACCGTAGGCCGCGCGCATGTCGGCCTCGGCCAGCGCATTGATGCGGGCGATCAGCGCTTCGTTGCGGGCCGGCGGCGCCCAGTCCCACTCGGGCTTGCCGCCGAGTTCGACCAGTTCGTCGATGGCGGCGATCGCGGTCTGCATCTGCTCGTGGCCGAAGACCACCGCACCCAGCATCACGTCCTCGGCCAGCTGGTGGGCTTCCGATTCCACCATGAGCACCGCGGCGTCGGTGCCGGCGACCACCAGGTCGAGCAGGCTCGAGCTCATCTGGCTGGTGCTGGGATTGAGCACGTATTCGCCGTTGATGTAGCCCACGCGCGCGGCGCCGATCGGGCCACTGAAGGGGATGCCCGACACGGCCAGCGCGGCCGATGCACCGATCATCGCGGGGATGTCGCTGTCGACTTCCGGGTTGCTGGACATCACCTGGATGATGACCTGGACCTCGTTGTAGTAGCCCTCGGGGAAGAGCGGGCGGATCGGCCGGTCGATCAGACGGCAGATGAGGATTTCACGCTCGGTGGGGCGACCTTCGCGCTTGAAGAAACCGCCCGGGATGCGGCCGGCCGCATAGAACTTTTCGACGTAGTCGACGGTAAGGGGGAAGAAGTCCTGGCCGGGCTTGGCGCTCTTGGCGCCCACCACGGTGGCCAGCACGACGGTGTCGTCCATGGTGACCAGGACCGCGCCGGACGCCTGGCGAGCCACTTCGCCGGTTTCCAGGGTGACGGTGTTCTGACCCCATTTGAAGGTCTTGCGTGCGATATCAAACACTGTTGTTTTCCTTTTCAGACATTACCCGCGCGGTTGGCCGGCGGCGCGGTTCGCCTTTGATCTTTCAAACGCAAAAAAGCCCGCAAGCGAATCACTTGCGGGCTTCGGAATGCTTTCAATCGACCCGTTGCAACGGTGAACGGCCTGGTTCAGCCGCGCAGCCCGAGTTTCTCGATCAGCGCCTTGTAGCTGGCCTGATTGGTTGACTTGAGGTAGTCCAGCAGTTTGCGGCGACGGCTGACCATCTTGAGCAGGCCGCGACGCGAATGGTGGTCTTTGGTGTGGGCCTTGAAGTGGCCGGTGAGGTCGTTGATCCGGGCGGTCAGCAGAGCGACCTGGACCTCGGAGGAGCCGGTGTCGTTCTTGGAACGCTGGAAGTCGGCGACGATCTTCGCCTTGTCGAGAGTTGCGACAGTCATGGTTTCCCTTTGCGACTTGCGGCACCGCAGGGAACGCGGGCCGTGCTGTTGAGCCGAAATCGGCTGGTTGCCCTGCCAACAATGGGCAAAGCCTTTGGATTATAGGCAATAAACGCCAGAGCGCCAACCGGCACCAGCGCCAGACGGGTCGACAGGATCGTCAGGTGCGCGGCAAGGTAACGCCGAGCTGGCCCTGATACTTGCCCCCGCGGTCCTTGTACGAGGTCTCGCAGACCTCGTCGGACTCCAGAAAAAGCACCTGCGCGCAGCCTTCGCCGGCATAGATGCGCGCCGGCAGCGGCGTGGTGTTGCTGAACTCGAGGGTCACATGGCCCTCCCATTCCGGCTCCAGCGGCGTCACATTGACGATGATGCCGCAGCGCGCGTAGGTGGACTTGCCCAGGCAGATGGTGAGCACACTGCGCGGGATGCGGAAGAACTCGACGGTGCGCGCCAGCGCGAAGGAATTGGGCGGGATGATGCAGACATCGCCCTTGAAGTCGACGAACGACTTCTCATCGAAATCCTTGGGGTCGACGATGGTGCTGTTGATGTTGGTGAAGATCTTGAACTCATCGGCGCAGCGGACGTCGTAGCCGTAGCTCGAGGTTCCGTACGAGACGATCCGCCGACCGTTGATCTCGCGTACCTGCCCGGGCTCGAAGGGCTCGATCATGCCCTGGGGGGCCATTCGGCGGATCCACTTGTCGGACTTGATGGTCATGATGTCAGTCTGCGGGGCAATGCGGTCACGGAGGCGACGGGGGACCGATTTTAGCCTGAGGCCAGCTTGACCGCCTTCATCGGCCGCCTCGCCAGGCATGGAATGCGACGCGCCGGGATCGGGTCCGTGAGCATCGCGGCGCCGCAACGCGATCAACCGCGCCGCGGCGTGCCGGGGAATCCGTTCGCACAAAGATGTCGAAAACAGACGAATGCCGCAGCGCAGCATCGATCCTTGGCACACAACCGGGGCGGTCGTGGGGCGCGGATCGCGGCGAACCCGCATAATCACGACATCAGGGCACCGGCGGCTCAGGCCCGCCGGTCCGCACCGATACTCCATTGCCCATCACGGATCGACACAGGAGCTACCACATGGATCAAACCGTCAGCCTGACGGTCAACGGCAGGCGCGTTTCGAAGAGCATCGACCCTCGAACCCTGCTGGTGCACTTCATCCGGGAAAACCTCGAGCTGACCGGCACCCATGTCGGCTGCGATACCGCGCAGTGCGGCGCCTGCACCATTCACCTGAACGGGCGTGCGGTAAAGGCCTGTTCGATCCTGGCCGTTCAGGCCGAAGGGGGCGAGGTCACCACCATCGAGGGCCTGTCGACCGACGGCAGCCACCCGATGCAGCAGGCCTTCCGGGAGTGCCACGCCTTGCAGTGCGGGTTCTGCACGCCCGGCATGGTGATGTCGGCAGTGGCGCTGCTCAAGGACAACCCCAAGGCGAACGAGCACGAGATCCGCGACGGGCTGGAAGGCAACCTGTGCCGCTGCACCGGTTACCACAACATCGTGCGCGCGATCGAGTCAGTGGTCGCGGCAGGCTGACGAGGACAAACATGTACGCATTCGAATACCAGCGACCGGACACGATCGAGGCGGCCACCCTGGCGGCCCAGGGGGCCGAAGCCCGCTTCCTGGCCGGCGGCCAGAGCCTGGTGCAGGCCATGAAACTGCGCCTGTCCAGCGCCGAACGTCTGGTCGACCTGGCCGGCGTGACCGCCCTGCGCGGCATCAGCGCATCGGCCACCGAAGTGACCATCGGCGCGATGGTGCGCCACGCCGAAGTGGCCGCATCGGCCACGGTGCGCCAGGCCATCCCGGGCCTGGCGGAACTGGCCGCCGGTATCGGTGACGCGATGGTGCGCAACCTGGGTACGCTGGGCGGCTCGCTGGCCACCGCCGACCCGGCAGCCTGTTACCCGGCAGCGCTCGTCGCGCTGGGCGCCCGCGTCAAGACCACTCAGCGCGAGATCGCCGCCGACGACTTCTTCACCGGGCTCTACGAGACCGTGCTGCGCGCCGGCGAACTCATCGTCTCGGTGACCTTCCCGATCCCGCTGAAAGCCGCCTACGCGAAGTACAAGCAGCCGGCATCGCGCTTCGCGATGGTCGGAGTGATGGTCAGCCAGACCGCTGCCGGCGTGCGGGTCGCGGTCACCGGCGCCCGTTCGGCCGTCTTCCGGGTGCCCGAACTCGAGCAGGCGCTGAGCGCCGACTTCTCGGCCGCAGCCGCCTCGTCGGTCACCCTGCCGGCCGACGATCTGAATGCCGACATCCATTGCTCGGCGCAATACCGGGCCGCGATGATCGTGGTGATGACCGCGCGCGCGGTGACGGCCGCACAGGCGCGCTGACCCCGCCGGCGCGCACCCCCCGTCCCGGGGGGCGCGCGCACGCCGGGGCCGGTGTGCGCGCCGATCGTTCCGATGCACGGCATCGATCCGGGCGGCAACCGGGCCCGGATCGATCGGGCTGCGCCCGGCTCCTCCTTTGAAGCGAGTCGCTCCATGAATGAAATGGCGGATGTCGATCAGGTGATCGCCCTGCTGGCGACGCAGAACTATGTCGTGGACCGCCGGCTGGCGACCTCGGTGTTCCTGGCACTGCGCCTGAAGCGGCCTCTGTTGCTCGAGGGCGAAGCCGGCGTCGGCAAGACCGAGCTGGCCAAGGCCCTCGCGGCGGCACTGAACACACCGTTGATCCGCCTGCAGTGCTATGAGGGGCTCGATGTGGCCCAGGCTGCCTACGAGTGGAACGTGGCGCGCCAAATGCTCGAAATCCGGCTGGCCGAAGCGGTCCATGAAACCGACCGACAGGCCGTCGCAGGATCGCTCTACCGGCGCGAGCTGCTGATCGAACGGCCTTTGCTGGCGGCGCTGACGCGCCCGGTATCGCCGGTGCTGCTGATCGACGAACTCGATCGGGCCGACGAACCCTTCGAGGCATTCCTGCTCGAGACCCTGGCGGAAAACCAGATCACGATTCCGGAACTGGGCACGATCCACGCCGAACACCCGCCGATCGTGCTGCTCACGTCGAACCGGACCCGCGAGATCCACGACGCGCTGCGTCGCCGCTGTCTCTACGCCTGGGTCGACTACCCGGATGCAGCCCGGGAACTCGACATCCTGCGCCTGAAGGCGCCGCAGGCCAGCGAGCGTCTCGCCGAGCAGGTGGTCCGCTTCGTGCAGCAGATGCGCGCGCTCGATCTGTTCAAGTCCCCCGGTGTGGCCGAGGCAATCGACTGGACTCACGCGCTGGTCGCCCTCGATGCGATGGCACTGGACCCGGATTCGATCGAAGCCACCCTGGGGGTGCTGCTCAAGTACCAGGACGACATCACCCGGCTCTCGCGCCCCGAGATCGACCGGCTGCTGGCGCAGCTGCGTGCCCAGGGCGCGCTGCCCGCCTGATCGATCGCCGGTTTCATGGCCCATCACCTGGCCGAAAACATCCTGCACTTCGCGCGGGTGCTGCGCGCGGCCGGCCTGCCGGTGGGCACCGATCGGGCGCTGTTTGCGGTTCGCGCCGTCGAGGCGGTGGGCCTGGCGCGACGCGATGACGTGCGGGCGGCGCTGTCATCGGTGATGCTCGAGTCGCACGACCAGCAGGCCGTCTTCGACGCCGCCTTCGACGCCTTCTGGCGCGATCCAAATCTGCTCGAACGTCTGATGCTGCTCAGCTTGCCGCAGACGGGGGAATTCGATGCCAAGCCCGGCGATGAGAGGCCGCCCCGACGGGTCAGCGATGCCCTGCAGGCCACGCGCGGGAACGCTTCGCCGCCCCCGGCACCGGACAACGATCGGGAGGGACCGCCTGACGCGGCGACCGGCACCCATTCAGCACAGGAACGCCTGCGGGTGACCGATTTCGAGTCGATGAGCGCGGCCGAGTTCACCCAGGCCCGGCGCCTGGCCGAGCGCATCGAACTGCCGCTGCGCCCGCTGATCAGCCGCCGGCGTTCGCCGGCCGCGCGGGGCCATGTCGATCTGCGCGGCTCGCTGCGCACGATGGCGCGCCAGCCCGACGCGCCCAGGCTTGCCTTCGGGCAGCGCCAGCAGCGCCGCCCGCCCCTGGTGATGCTGATCGACATTTCGGGATCGATGGAGCGGTATTCGCGCGCCTTCCTGCATTTCGCCCACGGGCTGTCACGGCGCCATCGCGATACCCGAACCTTCGTGTTCGGGACGCGCCTCACCGACATCTCGCGCTGCCTGCGGCACCGCGACCCGGATCAGGCACTGGCGCTGGCAGGCCAGGCGGCCCGGGACTGGCAAGGCGGGACCCTGATCGCCGCCAGCCTGGCCCAGTTCAACCGGCAATGGGCACGCCAGGTCCTGACCCGCAATGCCTCGCTGATGCTGGTCACCGATGGCCTTGACCGAAACGAGGCCGGCGCGCTCGGACCGGCAGCCGCCACGCTGGCCCGCTGGGCACGCGAGATCATCTGGCTCAATCCGCTGCTGCGCTATGCCGGATTCGAACCGAAGGCGTCCGGCATCCGCGCACTGCTGCCCCATGTCTCGATGATGATCCCGGTCCACGACCTGCGCAGCCTGGCCGACATCGCGAACGCCATCGAACGACAGCGCGCAGTCGGCTACCATGGCGCACGCAAGACACCCGGCACCGCCGGACACGCCACACCGACAAGGACGAACGCGACATGAATCTCGAGGGAGAACGACGTCTGCCAGCCCGCATCGAGCAAGCGTGGGCTGCGCTCAACGATCCGCAGGCGCTCAAGGCCTGCATCACCGGCTGCGAGTCAATGGAGCTCACCGGCGAGGATGAATACACCGTGGTGATGGCGGTCCGGATCGGCCCCGTCAACGCCCGATTCAAGGGGCGGCTGCGCCTGCTCAATGTGCAGCCGCCATCGTCGTACACCATCGATTTTGACGGTCAGGGCGGTGTGGCCGGCTTTGGCAAGGGCTCGGCCGATGTCGTCCTGACGGCCGAAGGCGAGCAGACGGTGCTGCGTTACACCGCCAAGGCGCAGGTCGGGGGCAAGATCGCGCAGATCGGCTCCCGGCTGGTGGACTCGGCGGCCAACAAGGTTGCCGGCGAGTTCTTCACCGCTTTCGAGAAATACCTGCTCGACCTGGCCACCACCCAACCGGTGACCGAAGCGGCGGTCGGTGTGACGGCCGAAGGGGTTGCGGCAACGGCGGCCGAGGGGCAGCCCGAGCGCGCAGCACCGGCGGCCCGACCCGCCGCGCCCGCAACGGCTGGGGTCGGGCCGGCAACTGCCGCCGGCGGCATCCCCTGGGGCTGGGTCGCGATCGGCGCAGCCGCCGGTTCGCTCATCACCTGGCTGCTGACCCGATAGAGCCCGCAGCGGACCGGTATCCCCGCCACAGCGCAGGAGAAAACACATGGACAGCCTCGACCTTCAGGTACTTCAACAGGCCCGCGACTGGCATCGCTCGGGCCGCGCAGTCTGGCTCGTCACGGTGGTCGAGACGTGGGGCTCGGCCCCGCGACCGCCCGGCGCGCTGCTCGCCCTGCGCGATGACGGGCTGGTGGTGGGATCGGTATCCGGCGGCTGCGTCGAGGACGACCTGATCGAGCGGATCCGCACCGGCGAACGCGTGAGCAGCCCCTCCGAGATTCGCTACGGCGTGAGCAAGGACGAGGCGGCGCGCTTCGGCCTGCCCTGCGGCGGTAACCTGCGCCTCGTCCAGGAGCCGCTGATCGACGCGAGCTGGATCGACGAGATACTGGCCCGCACTGCCCGCCATGAACTCGTGGCGCGCCGGCTCGAACTGTCCAGCGGCCAGGTCGTGCTGGAATCGGCACACCGGGGCGAGGCCTTCTCCTTCGATGGGTCGACGATGCGGGCGATCTTCGGACCGCGCTGGCGCCTGCTCATGGTCGGCGCGGGACAATTGTCACGGGCGCTGGCCCAGATGGCACTGGCGCTGGACTTCGAGGTGATCTGCTGCGACCCCCGCGAGGAGTTCAACCTGACCTGGGACGTGCCCGGCAGCCGCTTCGCGCCCGGGATGCCCGACGATGTCGCGCTGGAGCTCAATCTTGACCCGCACAGTGCGGTGGTTGCCCTGACCCATGACCCGAAGCTCGATGACATGGTGCTGCTGGAAGCACTGAAATCGCCGGCCTTCTATGTGGGGGCGCTGGGATCGCGGGCCAACACCGCCAAGCGCAAGGAGCGGATGGCCCTGTTCGACTTGTCGGCCGACGAGATCAGCCGGCTGCACGGGCCGATCGGGCTAGACATCGGCAGCCGGACGCCGGGCGAGATCGCGGTATCGATTCTCGCCGAGATCATCGCGGTCAGGAATTCGGTTGAAATCCGCCAGAAGAAACCGCTCGAGACGGCCGGGCCAGCCTGCGCGACCTAGGTCAGACAGGCGGCACACCCCAGGCGAACAGGCGCCGGCCGGCGGTGGTCGAGGCTTCTTCAATCACGGTCCCATAGGCGTGCGAGAGCGCTGACGCGCTCACCACATCGGCGACCGGTCCATAAGCGCATTCGCCGCCAGGCGCCAGCACGAGCGCGGCCGAGCCCAGCAGCAGGGCGTGATTCGGGTCGTGGGTCGAGTAGAGGATCGCCTGCCCGGCCAAGGCCAGCCGCGAGAGCGCCTGCAGCACCCGCAGCTGATTCGCCGCATCCAGGCTGGCGGTGGGTTCATCGAGCAGCAGGGCCGCCGCGCCCTGGGCCAGCGCCCGGGCAATCGCTGCCAGCTGTCGCTCGCCTCCCGAAAGCCGGGACAGTGGCCGATCGGCCAGCGCACCCAGACCGACTGACTCGATCGCGGCGCGCGCCGCCTCGATGTCCTCGGGGCCGGGCGCACCGAACGCCGACAGCCGGCCAACCCGTCCCAGCAGCACATAGTCGCCCGCCGGCATCTCGAAGGCCGACTCGGCCGCCTGCGGCACATAGGACAGCACCCGCGACAAGCGTCGTGGGTCGAAATCGCCGACCGCCGAGCCCGACCAGCGGACCTCTCCGGCGAGCGGATCGAGCGCGCCCAGCAGGGTGCGAAACAGGGTCGTCTTGCCCACCCCGTTGGGTCCGAGAACCACCAGCACATCGCCCGCATCAAGGCGCAAGTCCGGCAGGCGCGCCAGCGCGCGGGCGTGGCCGATCACCAGGCTCCGGGTCCTCAGCAGTCCGGAATCGACACCGTTTGAGCCGGGATCCGGCATCCTCGCGCGCGGCGGATCGAACGGGCCCTTCATCGCCGCCCGCCCCGGACCATGAGCGCGAACAGGACCGGCCCGCCGATGAGTGCGGTCAGGACGCCTGGAGGTACCTCGGCAGCGGTCAGGCTGCGCGCCAGGGTATCGATGAACAGCATCAGCAGACCGCCGATCAGCATCGCCACCGGCAGCAGGCGGGAAAACCGCGCGCCCACCAGCAGCCTGGCCGCGTGCGGCACCACCAGCCCGATCCAGCCGATGATCCCGGCAGCAGCCACCGTCAGTGCGGCCGCCAGGGTGGCGCAGGCGATCAGCAGAAGCCGAAGGCGGACGGCATCGATGCCGATCGAGCGGATCTCATCGTCGGAGAGCACCAGCGCATCGGCGCGCCAGCGCAGCACGATCAGCGGCGCCACCGACAGCACCAGCCCGATCGCGAGCATCCGCAGGTCGTTCAGCGTGACCGAACCGAAGCTGCCCATCAGCCAGAAAGTGATCGCCGGCAGCTGGCGATACGGATCGGCCAGCGTCTTGACCAGGGCCACCAGGGCACCCAGCATGCTGCCCACCGCAATACCGCTGAGCACCAGGCCCAGGCTGCGGTCGTGGATCGGCAGCCAGCGACCGACCAGCATCACCAACGCCACCGCGCCAAGGCCCCCGCCAAAGGCCGCCAGCTGGATCGCCAGCGGACCCCATTCCAGGAAAATGCCGATCACCGCCCCGAGCGCAGCGCCGGCCGACACCCCCAGCAGGTCGGGCGCAGCCAGCGGATTTCGAAACACCGACTGCAGGCTGGCGCCCGCAGCGGCCAGCGCGCAACCCACCAGCAGCGCGCAAAAAACCCGCGGCACCCGAACCTGCCAGAAGAGGCTCGCGGCGGTGTCGCTCAGGGAGGGGGGTGTACCGGCCAGCGCGGACCAGAACAGGCTCAGCACCTGCGTGGGTCCGATCGGGAATTGCCCGACCGACAGGGCGGCGAAAACGACCGCGATCAGCAAGATCGCGATCAGAGGCAGCACCGACGCCCTCGACCAGGGGCCCAGGGGCAGCGCCTTCTGCCGTTTCGCCGATGCTGCGCTCAAGGGGTTGCTCCGCGCCGATACCGGCAAGGGGATCCGCCGGGCGCCATCCGGCCCACCCCGCGATCAGGTGTTCTGCACCACGATGCTCGGGAATTTCAGCGACATGTCGCTCGCCCGGTCAGCGATGCGCACCGCCACCTTGCGCGCGATGGCGCGATAGATCTCGGCCAGTTCGCCATCGGGATCGGCCACCACTGTCGGGCAGCCGGAGTCGGCCTGCTCGCGGATCCGGATGTCCAGCGGCAGCCCGCCCAGGTATTCGACCTCGTGCTGCGCGGCCATCCGCTCGCCACCGCCCTGGCCGAAGATGTGCTCGGCATGCCCGCACTGCGAGCAGATGTGGGTGGCCATGTTCTCGACGACGCCCAGGATCGGTACACCGACCTTCTCGAACATCTTCAGGCCCTTGCGTGCGTCGAGCAGGGCGATGTCCTGCGGGGTGGTGACGATGATGGCCCCGGTGACCGGGATCTTCTGCGACAGCGTCAGGTGGATGTCGCCGGTGCCCGGGGGCATGTCGATCACCAGATAGTCCAGGTCGCGCCAGTTGGTGTCGCGCAGCAGCTGCTCGAGCGCCTGGGTGACCATCGGCCCGCGCCAGACCATCGGGGTGTCCATGTCGATCATGAAGCCGATCGAGCTGGCCTGGATGCCGTGACCTTCCATGGGTTCCAGCGTCTTGCCATCGCGGGTCTCGGGACGACCGGTGATCCCCAGCATCATGGGCTGCGAGGGGCCGTAGATGTCGGCATCGAGCATGCCCACCGACGCGCCTTCGGAGGCGAGCGCCAGCGCCAGGTTCACCGCGGTGGTGCTCTTGCCGACGCCACCCTTGCCGGAGGCGACCGCGATGATGTTCTTGACGTTGGGCATCAGCTTCACGCCGCGCTGGACCGCATGGGCGATGATGCGCTGATACACGTTGGCGGTCACATTGCCCGCACCGGGCAGCGCTTGCAGGGCCGCGATCACCTGCCGGCGAATCGGTTCGATCTGGGTGCGCGCCGGATAGCCGAGCTCGATGTCGACACTGACGCTGCCCTGATCGACGCGGATGTTCTTGGCCGACTTGCCGGCGATCAGGTCCTTGCCGGTGTTGGGGTCGACAACCGCAGCGAGAACGTCACGGACATCGGATTCGGATAGGGCCATTCGAGAAACTCCTGAGATCGCGGCGGAACAGTGTCAGACCAGGGTGCGCTGGGTGCCCAGTTTAGCAAGGGCGTTTGTTACCATCGAGGGTTCTCCACATTGTCCTCCTTGACTGGGATCCCGAATGGCTGCGCGCCGCCTGTTCGTCACCACCGCCCTGCCGTACGCCAATGGCTCGTTCCACATCGGCCATTTCATGGAGTACATCCAGGCCGACATCTGGGTGCGGTTCCAGCGGATGCAGGGTCACGAAGTCCATTTCGTGTGCGCCGACGACGCGCACGGCGCGCCGATCATGCTCAAGGCCCAGGCCGAGGGGCTCACGCCCGAGGCACTGGTGGCGCGCATCGCGGCCGAGCGGCCGCGCTACCTCCAGGGCTTTCACATCTCATTCGACCACTGGCACTCGACCCATTCGCCGGAAAACACCGAGCTGTCGCAGTCGATCTACCGGGCGCTGAAGGCCGCCGGCCTGATCGACACCCGGACCATCGAGCAGTTCTACGACCCGGTCAAGGGCATGTTCCTGCCCGACCGCTACATCAAGGGCGGGTGTCCGAAGTGCGGCGCGGCGGACCAGTACGGCGATGCCTGCGAGGTCTGCGGCGCGGTCTACTCGCCCACCGATCTGACGGATCCGCGCTCGACGCTGTCGGGTGCCACGCCGGTGCTGCGCTCATCGGAACACTTCTTCTTCCGGCTGTCGGACCCGCGCTGCGTGGACTTCCTGCGCGAGTGGAGCCTGGGCGGGCGGCTGCAGTCCGAGGTGGCCAACAAGGCCCGCGAATGGCTCGAGGGCGACCAGGGCCTGGGCGACTGGGACATCTCGCGCGACGAGCCCTATTTCGGCATCCCGATCCCGGATGCGCCGGGCAAGTACTTCTACGTCTGGCTCGACGCGCCGATCGGCTATCTCGCCAGCCTGAAGCACCACTTCGACACCGGCGGGGCGGCCCGCCAGACCGCCCAGCGCTTCGAGGAATTCATCGCCGATCCGGGGGTCGAGCAGTTCCACTTCATCGGCAAGGACATCATCTACTTCCACACGCTGTTCTGGCCGGCGATGCTGCGATTCTCGGGACGCAAGGTGCCCGACAACATCTTCGTGCACGGCTTCATCACCGTCAGCGGCGACAAGATGAGCAAGAGCCGCGGCACCGGGATCTCGCCGCTGCGCTACCTGGACATCGGGATGAACCCCGAGTGGCTGCGCTACTACATCGCCGCCAAGCTCAATTCGCATGTCGAAGACCTCGACTTCAATCCCGATGACTTCGTGGCCCGCGTCAATGCCGACCTGGTCGGCAAGTATGTGAACATCGCCAGCCGCGCCTCGAACTTCCTCACCCGCCTGTTCGAGGGCCAGCTCGCCGATGTCGCGCAGCACCCCGCCTGGACGGCGCTCGATGTCGGCGCGGCGAGTGCCGACATCGCCCAGTGCTACGAGGGCCGCGACTTCGGCCGGGCGCTGCGCATCGCGATGGAGTTCGCCGACCGCGTCAATCAGACCTTCGACACCGCCAAACCCTGGGACCTGGCCAAGGACCCGGCGCGGCGCGAGGAACTGCAGGCGATCTGCTCGGTGTGCCTGGCCGGGTTCCATGCCCTGACCGTCTGGCTGAAACCGGTGCTGCCGGCGCTCGCCCTGAAGGCGGAAGCCTTCCTGCAGACCGGGCCGCTCGGCTGGGCCGACTGCCTGCGCCTGCCCCGCCAGGTGAGCCGCTACGAGCACCTGATGACCCGCGTCGATCCGAAGCTGCTGGACTCGCTGTTCGAGCCGCCCGCCGGTTCGGCGCCGGCGCCCGACGCCGCGGTGCCGGCGGCGAAGGCGGTCGCGAAGGCGGCGGGCGCCGTCAAGGCGGCAAACCCCAAGGCGGCAGACCACAAGGCCGGCGACGCGGCCGCGTCGGCGCCGGCCACGATCTCCATCGACGACTTCGCCCGGCTCGACCTGCGAATTGCGCTCATCGTCAACGCCGAGACGGTTGCCGGCTCGGAAAAGCTGCTGCGCCTGACGCTCGACTGCGGTGAGGAAACGCCGCGCACGGTATTCTCCGGTATTCGCTCGGCATACTCGCCCGAGCAACTGATCGGTCGACACACCGTGATGATCGCCAACCTGGCTCCCCGCAAGATGAAGTTCGGGCTCTCCGAAGGCATGGTGCTGGCGGCCGGCTGGGACGATCCGGCGCGCGGCACAGGCATCTTCCTGCTCGACCCGGACCAGGGCGCGCAACCGGGCATGAAGGTCCGGTGATGCGGCGCGGCGCGGGCGGCCGACATCGCGGGAACCGCGAATAATCGCCGCCGGCTGCCCGCCATGATCTCTTTCCCGTTCCGCCCGCGCCTGGTCGACGCGCTTCGCACCTACACCCGACAGGATTTTTCCGCCGACCTCGCGGCCGGCGTCACCGTCGGGGTGGTCGCCCTGCCGCTGGCCATGGCCTTCGGCATCGCCAGCGGCGTCAAGCCCGAGGCCGGCATCTTCACCGCCATCGTCGCCGGACTGCTGATCTCGGTGTTCGGCGGATCGCGCGTGCAGATCGGCGGCCCGGCCGGCGCCTTCGTCGCCCTGCTCTACGGCATCGTCGAGCGCTACGGCGTGCCCAGCCTGCTGATCGCGACCATCGGCGCCGGCGTGCTGCTGTTCGCCATGGGTGCGCTGCGGCTGGGCAGCCTGATCCGGTTCATCCCGGTGTCGATCGTGATCGGGTTCACCAATGGCATCGCGGTCATCATCGCCCTGCAGCAGGTGAAGGACTTCTTCGGCCTGGCGATTCCCCGGATGCCGGCGCACTTCTTTGGCCAGATCGAGGCCATCGCCAACCATGCCCGGACCCTGAACCCGAGCGCGCTGGGCCTGGCGCTGGCGGCGCTGCTCCTGGTGGTCGTCTGGCCGAAATCCTACAAGGACAACGACGCGCGCTGGCGGCGATGGCTGGCCCGCATCCCGGGCACGGTGGTGGTGATCGTCCTGGGCACCCTGGCGGTGAGCGTGTTCGGTCTGAATGTCGAGACCATCGGCAGCCGGTTCGGCGGCATTCCCCGCACGCTGCCGCCCTTCGGCGTGCCGGCCTTCGACTGGGAGGTGGTGCGCAACCTGGCCGGTCCGATCCTCTCGATCGCGCTGCTGGGCGCCATCGAATCGCTGCTGTGCGCGCGGGTGGCCGACGGCATGATCGAGGATCGCCACGACCCCAATCAGGAACTGATGGCGCAGGGCATCGCCAACGTGGTGGCGCCGTTCTTCGGCGGCATCGCCGCCACCGGCACCATCGCCCGGACGGTCACCAACGTGCGCAGCGGCGCCCGCACGCCGGTGGCCGGCATCATCCACGCGATCACGCTGGCCGCGATCGTGCTGGTGTTCGCCCCGCTGGCGCGCGACATTCCGCTGGCGGTGCTGGCGGCGATCCTGCTCTTCGTCGCCTACAACATGGGCGATTGGAAGGCCTTCCTGCGGCTGCGCCAGTTCTCGCTGATGTACCGCACCATCATGCTCGCGACCTTCCTGCTCACGGTCATTCTGGATCTCACGGTGGCCATCGAGGTCGGTCTGGTGCTGGCCAGCCTGTTCTTCATCTACCGGATCTCGACGCTGACCCGGGTCGAGCCGATCCGGCTGCCATCGGACCTGTCGAAGCTGTCCGACGGACGCCGGATACGGGCCTATCGCGTCTTCGGATCGCTGTTCTTCGGGTCGGTCACCAAGCTCGAGGCGCTGATGGATCCGGCGATGCCGCCGGGCCAGATCGTGATCCTGGAACTGCATCAGGTGATCAACCTCGACACCACCGGCCTGGAGGCGCTGCAAGCGCTGCTGAAGATGCTGCAAAAGCGCGGTGGACGGCTGATCCTGGCCGAGCCGACCGAACAGCCGCTCTCGCTGCTCGGCCGCTCGGGTTTCCTGGAGGAACTGGGCCCCGAGAACCTGTTCTCCGACTTCGAATCGGCGCTGGCCGACGCGCGCCGCCGTCCGGCAGGCGATGTGTCGTAAAATACCGGGTTGGGAGCACACGACATGGCCATGTACGAATCCGAGATCACCCAGTTCCTGAAACAGCTCAAGCAGGCCAGGCCGCAGCTCGAAGACGAGCAGCGCAAGGGCCGGGCGATCTGGTGGGACCACCAGCAGGACGTCGACACCACCGAGCGCAACCGCCAGTCGCGCGTGGCGCAAAAGGCCTACGTCTATCAGACGAAGGAATGACCCCGCTGCTCGAGCCGCCCGAGCATGAGGCCGAGCAGCTCGAACTGAAGGTGCTGGCTCGCCTGTACGGCGAGCCGATGCTGCAGCTGCCGCTCGATCTCTACATCCCGCCGGATGCGCTGGAGATCTACCTCGACTCCTTCGAGGGGCCGCTCGACCTGCTGCTCTACCTGATCCGCAAGCAGAACTTCAACATCCTCGACATCCCGATGGCCGATGTGACCCGGCAGTATCTGGTCTATGTCGAGCAGATCCGCGAGCACCACCTCGAGCTGGCGGCCGAGTACCTGCTGATGGCGGCGATGCTGATCGACATCAAGTCGCGGATGCTGCTGCCGGTGCGCAAGGCCGACACCGGCGAGGAAGTCGAGGATCCGCGTGCCGAGCTGGCCCGCCGGCTGCTCGAATACGAGCGCATCAAGCTGGCCGCGCAGCGGCTCGACGCCCTGCCGCTGATCGGCCGCGACTTCCTGGCTGCCCAGGTTCATCTCGATCAGAGCCAGGCGCATCAGCAGCTGCCGGAAGTGCACCTGGCCGACCTGCGCGGCGCATGGGCCGACGTGCTGCGCCGCGCCCGCCTGACCCAGCACCACCACATCACCCGCGAAGCGCTGTCGGTGCGCGAATACATGACCATCGTGCTGCGCAAGCTGCGCAACCGCCGATTCGCCGAATTCCAGGAACTCTTCGCCGACGATGCGAGCGTGCCGGTCGCGGTGGTGACCTTCGTGGCGCTGCTCGAACTGGCCCGCGAATCGCTGGTCGAGATCACTCAGGCGCAGGCCTACGCGCCGATCTACGTGCGCCTGGCCTACCAGCCGAGCTGAACCGTCACGCACTGCGGCCATGAGCCTTCGCCTTCTCGAGAACGCGCCGCTGGCCGGCCTGAACACCTTTGGAGTCGCCGCGCGGGCGCGCCGGCTGGTGATGCTCGAGGATGAACGCGACCTGCCGCAGGCGCTGGCCGCCCTCGCCGACGGCCCCCGTCTGGTGCTGGGCGCGGGCAGCAATGTCCTGTTCGCCGGCGATTTCGACGGCACGATCCTGCTGATGCGTACCCGCGGGCGCCAGGTGCTCGGCGACGGGCACGGGGCACCGTTCAACCGCATCGCGGTGGCGGCAGGCGAATCCTGGGACGAGACCGTCACCTGGACGCTCGAGGAGGGTCTGGCCGGCCTGGAAAACCTGGCGATGATCCCCGGCACCTGCGGCGCCGCGGCGATCCAGAACATCGGCGCCTACGGCGTGGAGCTCTGCGACCGTTTCGACTCGCTGCGCGCGGTCGACATGGACAGCGGCGAGGCCCGCGAATTCGGCTTGGCTGACTGTCGCTTCGACTACCGGGACAGCCTGTTCAAGCAGGCGGGCGGACGCCACTGGCTGATCCTGACGCTGCGCCTGCGGGTGGGCGCCGGCCAACGCCCGGTGCTGCAGTACGGCGAACTCGCCTCGGCGCTGACCGCGGAGGGCGGTCCGCCCGGCGAGCCGGTTGCGGCGCGGATCGCCGCCGCGGTGCGCGCGATCCGGTCGCGCAAGTTGCCCGATCCCACGGTGCTGGGCAACGCCGGCAGCTTCTTCAAGAACCCGGTGGTCAGCGCCGAGGCGGCGCGCGAGCTGCGGGTGCGCGAACCGGGGATGCCGGGGCATCCGGTGACGGCGGCGGGCGAGGACCGGGTGAAGCTGTCAGCGGGCTGGCTGATCGAGCGCTGCGGCTGGAAGGGCTTTCGCCAGGGTGACGCGGGCGTCCACCAGGCCCACGCGCTGGTGCTGGTGAACCACGGCCAGGCGAGCGGGCGCGAGATCGCCGCGCTGGCCGAGCGCATCCGGCAGAGCGTCCATGAGCGCTATGGCGTCTGGCTGGAGGCCGAGCCGTCGATCATCGGCGGGTCATGAGACGCGCGGCAGGGCGCGAAGCGCCCGGACCGAGCCGCGCCGCGCCCGCCTCGGGTAACGAAGCGCCCGCCGCCTCAGGCCGCCTCGCGCCGGAAGAACCACATCCGGTCGTCGGAAGCCCCGGCATCGAAGCGATAACGGTCACGGTCGAAGGCCTTCAGGTCCTGCGGATCGGTGATCCGCTGGTCAATCGCGAAACGCGCCATCATGCCGCGCGCCCGCTTCGCGCTGAAGCTGACGATCTTGAAAGCGCCCGCCCGGCGTTCCTGGAAGACGGGCTGCACCACCGGGCAGCCCAGCACCTTCGTGTCGACCGACTTGAAGTACTCCTCGGAAGCCAGGTTGACCAGCACCGGATGCGCATGCCCTT
The DNA here is from genome assembly GCA_903934295.1 of uncultured beta proteobacterium. GTDB lineage: Bacteria > Pseudomonadota > Gammaproteobacteria > Burkholderiales > Burkholderiaceae_E > Quisquiliibacterium. The sequence goes on along the minus strand of CAIZNI010000066.1, from coordinate 70,237 downwards.
CGAAGGCCGCCGCCAGATCGCGGGCGATGCGCTCGCCCCAGAACGCATACAGGTCGCGCCCGCGGGCATTGGGCAGGCGCGTGCCCATCTCGAGGCGATAGGCCTGCATCAGGTCGAGCGGACGCAGCACGCCATAGAGCCCCGACAGGATGCGCAGGTGCTGCTGCGCCCAGTCGAGCTGCGCGGCATCGAGCGAGCCGGCCGCCAGACCGTCATAGACATCGCCGGCGAAGGCCAGCACCGCCTGGCGCGCGTTGGCCGGTGTGAACGGCGGCTGCCAGCGCTGGAAACGCTCGACGTTCAGATCGGCCAGCGCGCTCGAGATGTCCATCAGCGAGGACACCTCGGCGGGCGCGAACTGACGCAGCCGCTCGATCAGCCGCGCCGACTCGTCGAGCAGGGCCGGCTGGGTGTGGAGGTCGGTGACCAGGGGCGACTCGAAGTCGAGGGTCTTGGCGGGCGAAAGAACGATGATCATCGGCGACTCCGGTCGGCGCTTGCACGGCCCCGGACCCGCGCGGCCCGCGCGCTCGCGGCCGGCCAGCGGCCCGGAACCCAGAGCCGTGATTATAGGGAGCGCGCCGATGACTGACCCGGCAGTGCTGGATACCAACATCTGGCTCGACTGGCTGGTGTTCGACGATCCGGGGATCACCGGTCTGCGCGCAGCGGTCGCCCGCGGCAGCATCGCGCTGCTGGCCAGCCCCTGGATGCGCGACGAGCTCGAGTCGGTGCTGGCGCGGCCGCTGATCCGCACGCGCCTGCCCGAGGCGCCAGCCCGCATCGCCCTGTTCGATTCGCTGGTCTCGATCCGCGACGCGGCACCGCCCTGCCGCCTGGTGTGCACCGATCCTGCGGACCAGGCCTTCATCGACCTGGCCTGCCACCACCGGGCGCGCTGGCTGATCACCAAGGACCGCGCGCTGCTGCGGCTGGCGCGCGCCGCGCGGGCGCGTCACGCGGTGGCGGTACTCACCCCCGCCGGTTTCGCCGCTGCCTATAATCCCCCATTCCCCGATCCGCGCGAACCATGACCGACAACCCGACACCGCACTCCTCGCCCGCCATCCACAGCAAGCTGCCACGGGTCGGCACCACCATCTTCACCGTGATGTCGGCGCTGGCCAACCAGCACGGGTCGGTCAACCTGGGACAGGGCTTCCCCGACTTCGAGTGCGACCCCCGGCTCCTGACGGCGGTGACACAGGCAATGGCCGAGGGCCACAACCAGTACCCGCCGATGGCCGGTGTGCCCGAGCTGCGCCGGGCGATCACCGCCAAGATCGAAACCCTTTACGGGGCCACCTATCACCCCGATACCGAGATCACGGTGACCGCCGGCGCGACCCAGGCGATCTTCACCGCGATCATGGCGGTGGTGCAGCCGGGCGACGAGGTGATCGTCATCGAGCCGATGTACGACAGCTACATCCCCAACATCCTGCTGGCCGGCGGACACCCGGTCTGCGTGCCGATGAGCGATGACTTCACCATCGACTGGTCGCGGGTCGAGGCGGCCGTCACCCCGCGAACCCGGGCCATCCTGGTCAACACGCCGCACAACCCGAGCGGACGCATCCTGCGCGACACCGACCTGCGCGCGCTGGAGTCGATCGCGCTGGCCCACGACCTGTTCGTCATCGCCGACGAGGTCTACGAGCACATGGTGTTCGACGGCGTCGCCCACGCTTCGGCCAGCCGCTACCCGGCCCTGGCGGCGCGCAGCTTCGTGATCTCGTCGTTCGGCAAGACTTACCATGTCACCGGCTGGAAGGTCGCCTACTGCGCGGCACCGGCAGCGATGACCGCCGAGTTCCGCAAGGTTCACCAGTTCCTCGTCTTCACGGTGAACACCCCCGCCCAGGTGGGCCTGGCGCGCTTCATGGCCGACCCGGCGCCCTATCTCGAACTGCCCGCGTTCTACCAGCGCAAGCGCGACCTGTTTCGCCAGGGGCTGGCCCAGACCCGGTTCGAGCTGCTGCCCTGCGAGGGAACCTATTTCCAGGTCGCCGGCTATCAGGCGATCTCGGATGAACCCGAGGCTGAATTCGCCCAGTGGCTGACCCGCGAGATCGGCGTCACCGCGATACCGATGACCGCCTTCCACGACTCGCCGGTCGACCGCCGCCAGATTCGCTTCTGCTTCGCCAAGCGCGATGAAACCCTGAACAATGCGCTGGCCCGCCTGTCACGGCTCTGAGGCGCTGGGCGCATCGCCCGCGCGGCGCCGCTGGCTGGGCGCGGCAGCGGCGCTGGCCCTGGCCGGTTGCGACACCCTGCCCCGGCCGGGCCTGAAGCCGCCGGTGCTGTCGTTTCGGGACTTGGCGGTGCGCGAGGCCGGCCTGCAGCAGATCGCGTTCACCCTGGTCATCGATGCCCAGAATCCGAACGCCATCGACCTGCCGATCAGCGGACTGGTCTTTCGCCTCGAGATCGCCGGCCAGGAACTGACGCGGGGCGCGGCTGCCGACACGAAGCTGGTGTTGCCGCGCCAGGCGACGAGCGCGGTGAACCTGGAGATGAGCGCGCGCACCGCCGACCTGCTGGCGCTGCTGCGCCGGCTGCCGGGGGCGGCGACGAATGCCGAGGGTCTCGACTATCGGCTGAAGGGCTCAGCCCGCTGGGGAGAATGGCCGCTGCCGCTCGATTTCGAGCGGCAGGGCAGCTTCGACCCCTTGCGCGCCCTGCGCCGACGATCGCCGGCGCGGGACGCGGCACCCGCTACTTGACGTCCTGCAGGCGCTTGCCCTCGGCCGCCAGCCGCTCGAGCAGCGGCGAGAGGACGAACTCCGGCCCGAGGCGCGGCGCGTATTCCTTCAGCTTGGCCACCACCTGCGCCAGGCCGACGGTGTCGGCATAGAACATCGGACCGCCGCGGTACACCGGCCAGCCGTAACCGTTGATCCAGACGATGTCCACATCGGACGCTCGCAGGGCGATCTTCTCCTCGAGGATGCGGGCACCTTCATTGATCATCGGGTAGGTGCAGCGCTCGAGGATTTCCTGCTGGCTGATCGTGCGCGGCGCGTTGCCCGCCTTGGCGGCGAACTCGCGGATCAGCTTCTCGGTGACGGGCGACGGCCGTGCATTGCGCTGCTCGTCGTAGTCGTAGTAGCCGGCCGAGGTCTTCTGGCCGCGGCGGTCCATCTCGCACAGCACTTCGCGGATGGTCGAGCTGGTCGAGGTCTCGCGCGCCCAGCCGATGTCCAGGCCAGCCAGGTCCGACATCGCGAACGGCCCCATCGGCATGCCGAAATCGTAGAGCACCTTGTCGATGTCCCAGGGCATCGCACCCTCGTTGAGCATCGCCTGCGCCTGCAGTGAACGGGCACGCAGGATCCGGTTGCCGATGAAGCCCGGGCACACCCCGGAGAGCGCCGCGATCTTGCCGATCTTCTTGCCGATCTGCATCGCGGTGGCGACCACCGGCTTGGAGGTCTTGTCGCCACGAACCACCTCAAGCAGGCGCATGACATTGGCCGGCGAGAAGAAATGCATGCCGACCACCGCCTCGGGGCGCTTGACCGCGGTGGCGATCTCGTTGACGTTGAGCGCCGAGGTGTTGCTGGCCAGGATCGCACCGGGCTTGCAGATCGCGTCCAGGCGGGCGAACACCTGCTTCTTGATGTCCATGTTCTCGAACACCGCCTCGATCACCAGATCGCAGTCGGCGAGCGCCTCGAGCTCGAGCGAGCCGCTCAGCAGCGCCATCCGCTTCTCGACATCCTCCATGCTCAGACGGCCGCGCTTGGCGGTCGTCTCGTAGTTGCGCCGCACCACCGCGAGGCCACGATCGAGCGCATCCTGGCGGGTCTCGACCAGGATCACCGGGATGCCGACGTTGGCGAAGTTCATCGCGATGCCGCCGCCCATCGTGCCGGCGCCGATCATCCCGACCTTGCGCACCGGGATCTGCTCGACGTCGTCACCGATGTCGGGAATCTTCCAGACCTGGCGCTCGGCGAAGAACACATAGCGCTGCGCGGCCGACTGGGTGCCCTGCATCAGCTCGGTGAACAGTTCGCGCTCGACCTTCATGCCTTCGTCGAAGGGCAGGTTCACCGCCGCCTCGATGCAGCGGATGTTGTACTCGGGGGCCATGAAACCGCGGAACTTGCGGGCATTGGCCTTGCGGAAATCGGCGAACAGCGAGGCATCGCCGCGGGCGGCCAGCATCTTGTCGCTGAGGTCGCGGACCTTCTTGAGCGGCCGGTTCTCGGCCACGATGCGGCGCGCCAGCGCGATCGCACCGGCACGCAGTTCGCCTTCCGGCACGATCTCGTCGACCAGCCCCATCTCGAGACACTGGCGGGCGCCCACATGCTGGCCCGAGGTCATCATCTCGAGCGCCTTGGCCGCGCCCACGATGCGCGGCAGGCGCTGGGTGCCACCGGCGCCCGGCAGCAGACCCAGGTTCACTTCCGGCAGGCCACACTTGGCCGAGGGCACCGCGACGCGGTAGTGGCAGCACAGCGCGACTTCCAGCCCACCGCCCAGCGCGGTGCCGTGGATCGCGGCGATCACCGGCTTGCTGGCGTTCTCGATCGCATCCTGGGCCTCCTTCAGGCCGGGCGCGCGCGGCGGCTTGCCGAACTCGGTGATGTCGGCGCCGGCGATGAAGGTGCGACCGTCGCAGATCAGCACGACCGCCTTGACGGCCGGGTTGGCCACCGCGTTCTGCACACCCTCGAGAATGCCCTGGCGCACCTGCGCCGACAGTGCATTGACCGGCGGGGAATTCAGGGTGAGGACAGCGACATCGCCCTCGATCGTCAGGTTGGCCACGGACTGCTCTGCCATCGTCTATCTCCTCGGTTGTCGTTCTGAAAGATCGGTTGAATCGGGTCGCCGCCGGGCCGGATCAGCCGCGCGCCGCACCCTTGCTGGTGAACGCGGCGATGCGGGCCTGCATGTCGGGGCCACGGCCTTCGCTGCGATGGCTTTCATGGGCGAGCCCGGCGGCCAGCGGCAGCGACTCGGTCTCGCGCATCAGCCGCTTGTTGGCGCGATGGCTGAACCAGGAATTGGCCAGGATCTGGTCGGCCAGCCGCTGAAGGTGGGCATCGAACTCGGCATCGGCCACGCACTCGTTGGCCAGCCCCATCGCCAGCGCCTGCTCGCCGCTGTAGGTGCGCCCGGTGAAGCTCATCTCGCTGGCCTTGGCCCGGCCGACGCGGCGCGGCAGCCGCTGGCTCATGCCCCAGCGCGGGGTCAGCGCCCATTTGGCGTGGGTGTCGGCGAACCGCGCCGACGCGGCGGCGATGATCAGATCACCGGCCAGCGCGACTTCCAGCGCGCCGGTGTAGCAATGCCCGTGGACCGCGCAGATGACCGGCTGAGGCAGATCGGCGAGCAGTTCCAGCGTCTCGGACTGGAAACCGGGCTTGGGCGCCTCGACTCCGCCGGCGATGCCGGCCAGGTCGTTGCCGGCCGAAAAACACTTGCCGGCGCCCCGCACCATGACCAGGCCGACCGTATCGGTCTGGGTGGCGATGCGCTCGACATGGGCCCGCAGTTCGAGAAACATCGGCACGGTCAGTGCATTGAGCTTGTCGGGCCGGTTCAGCGTCAGCGTCGCCAGACCCTCCCGGTCGCTTCTGAGGACCAGTTCGGACATTGCCAGTCTCCTGCGGTGAGTGGCGCCCGCCCCTGGGCCGCGCCGGTCCTGCACACGCGGTGGGCGACGCCGACCGCGAGCGAGTGCAGCGCATGAGTATCGCGACTTTCGCGTGCGCCTGTCGAGGCACAAGCGCCGGTGGCAAGGGGATGGCCGCCCGCGGCGCCAACAATCGGAACCTCGGGGTCGCACAGGCACGGGTCCGCCCTCCCAGGTGGCGCCAGGCGCACCCGCCGGGACGGGTTCGGGAGAGAATCCGTCCCGGGCGTGTGCGCCGTCGATCCGCTGCCGGCCGGCCCGTCCCCCAGCCACCCCCTGCCCGCCCCACTGGCGGGCCCGAGAGCCATGGACCGATTCAAGCAGCTCGAAACCTTCGTCGCCGTCGCCCAGCGCGGGAGCCTGTCGGCGGCGGCCGCGCTCGAGGGAGTCGCGCCCGCCATCATCGGCCGACGGCTCGATGCCCTGGAGACCCGGCTCGGGGTCAAGCTGCTGGTGCGCACCACCCGCAAGGTGAGCCTCACCTTCGAGGGCAACGCCTTCCTGGAGCATTGCCAGCAGATCCTTGATGACCTGCACAACGCCGAGAGCTCGGTGTCGCTGGGCGGCGTCAAGGCCAGTGGCCATGTGCGGGTGACGGCGCCGGCCGGATTCGGACGGCGCCATGTCGCGCCGCTCGTCCCGGCATTCCTGCAGGCCAACCCGGAAGTCACGCTGTCGCTGGAACTGGCCGATCGGCTGGCCGACATCGTCAACGAAGGCATCGACCTGGCGATCCGCATCGGTCACCTCGACGACTCGAGTCTGGTCGGGGTGAAGCTGGCCGACAACCGCCGCGTGGTGGTGGCGAGCCCGGACTACCTGGCGCGTCGCGGCACGCCCCGCGAACCGGCCGATCTCGCCCGCCATCAGTGCCTGACCTTCGGGCGCTATGGCAACCAGGCGCGGGGCTGGCTGTTCACCCTGAACGGCAAGCTGGAGGCCCTGCGCGTGCCGGGCAGCATCGAATGCAACGACGGGGCGGTGCTGCATGACTGGGCGCTGAGCGGCCAGGGCCTGGCCTGGCGTTCGATGTGGGAGGTCGCCGAGGACCTGACCGCCGGGCGGCTGGTCAGCGTGCTCGACGACTACGCCGCCCCCGACAACGCGATCTATGCGGTGTTCACCCAGCGCCGGCACCTCGCGCTGCGCGTGCGCATGTTCATCGATTGCCTGAAGCTCGCTTATGGCAGCCCCGACTATTGGGCGCCGCGCCCCTGACGGGTAAAAAAAAACGGCCCGAAGGCCGCCTTTTCAGCTTTCCGGGAAGGCCCGGATCACTTCAGGTGCTTGCCCACCAGACCGGTCATCTCGAACATGCTGACCTGGGCCTTGCCGAAGACTTCCTTCAGCTTGGCGTCGGCATTGATCATGCGCTTGTTGACGGCGTCCTGCAGACCACCCTTCTTGATGTAGTCCCACATCCGCTTGACCACCTCGGTGCGCGGGAGCGGCTTGTCGCCCACGATCGAGGCCAGCGCGGCGCTGGGGGTGAGCGGCTTCATGAAGGCCGCATTCGGCTTGCGCGCCGGTTTGGCGGCGGCTTTCTTGGCGGGCGCCTTGGCGGCCGGCGTCGCGGCCTTCTTGGCCGGTGCCTTCGCGGGAGCAGCGGCCTTCTTGGCCGGTGCCTTTGCCGGCGCAGCGGCCTTCTTGGCCGGTGCCTTTGCCGGCGCAGCGGCCTTCTTGGCCGGTGCCTTCGCCGGCGCTTTCGCTGCCGCCGGTTTTTTCGCCGGCGCCTTCGCAGGTTTCTCGGCTGCTTTTTTCGCGCCGCCCTTGGCTGTTGCCATCAGATTGCCTCCGTCAGTGGGTTGAGACGATCGAAATTCGACAAAGAGAAGCGCCCTGGGGCGCCCCTCGTCACACGATTGCAAGAATGACGCTTCTTGGCTCGAACGCCAATAGGCTCACAACAAAATGTCGTGGGTCATGCAAGCCGTTGTTGTATCCGGGACTCAGGCGTTCTCGGTCTCGCGCTGCGCCCGCTTGCGATCGTGATCTTTCAGGAAACGCTTGCGCAGCCGGATGCTCTTCGGGGTGAGCTCCACCAGTTCATCGTCGGCGATGAACTCCACCGCCTTCTCGAGCGTGAGCTCGATCGGCGGGGTCAGGACGATGTGCTCGTCCTTGCCCGAGGAGCGCACATTGGTCAGCTTCTTTTCCTTGACCGGATTGACCACCAGATCGTTGTCGCGCGAGTGGATGCCGATGATCATTCCCTCATAGAGAGGGTCGCCGGGCTTCACGAACATCCGGCCGCGCTCCTGCAGCTTCCACAGCGCGTAGGCCACCGCACCGCCGTCGTCCTGCGAGATCAGCACGCCGTTGCGCCGATCCTCGATGTCGCCGGCCCAGACGTCGTAGGCGTCGAACACATGGCTCATGATGCCGGTGCCGCGGGTCAGGTTCAGGAACTCGTTGTGAAAGCCGATCAGGCCGCGCGCCGGCACCCGGTATTCCAGGCGGGTGCGGCCCTTGCCGTCGGACTCCATGTTCTGCAGTTCGCCGCGACGACGACCCAGCACTTCCATCACCGAGCCCTGGTGCCCGTCTTCCAGGTCCATGGTCAGCGACTCATACGGCTCCTGGCGCTCGCCATCGACGGTGCGAAGGCGCGGCTTGGGACGCGAGACGGCCAGCTCGTAGCCTTCGCGGCGCATGTTCTCGAGCAGGATGGTCAGGTGCAGTTCGCCGCGGCCCGACACGATGAAGGTGTCCGAGTCGGAGGGAAAATCGACCCGCAGCGCAACGTTGCTCTTCAGCTCGCGCTCGAGCCGTTCGCGGATCTGGCGGCTGGTCACATACTTGCCCTCGCGGCCGGCCATCGGCGACGCATTGACCAGGAACTCCATGGTCATCGTCGGCTCGTCGACAGAGAGCATCGGCAGCGGATTGGGCTGCTGCGCTTCGCAGACGGTGCAGCCGATGTCCAGTTCGTCGATGCCGTTGATCGCAACGATGTCACCGGCATGCGCCTCGTCGACGATCACCCGCTCCAGGCCCTTGAAGCGCAGCACCTGATTGATCTTGCCGGTGACCGGGGCGCGCCCGGTCACTGCCGGATCGCCGTACATGACCAGCACCGACTGGCCGGTGCGGACCCGGCCGCGGGCCACGCGCCCGATACCGATCTTGCCGACATAGCTGGAGTAATCGAGCGCGGAGATCTGGAACTGCAGCGGGCCGTCGATGTCGTCGGCACGCGCCGGGACATGGGCGAGGATCGAGTCGAACAGGGGCGACATGGTCAGGCCGGCGGCAGCGGCGGCGGCGGCGCCAACCACACCTTCGGCGGGCAGGTCCTCGATGCGCGACAGCGCGAAACCGTTGACCGCCGAGGCGTAAACCACCGGGAAGTCGAGCTGCTCCTCGGTCGCGCCGAGCTTGTCGAACAGGTCGAAGGTCTGGCTGACGACCCAGTCGGGACGCGCGCCCGGGCGGTCGATCTTGTTGATCACCACAATCGGGTGCAGACCGAGCGCCAGCGCCTTGCGGGTGACGAAACGGGTCTGGGGCATCGGACCCTCGACGGCATCGACGAGCAGCAGCACGCCGTCGACCATCGAGAGCGCGCGCTCGACCTCGCCGCCGACGTCGGCGTGCCCCGGTGTGTCGACGATGTTGATCCGCGTGCCTTCGTACTCGACCGCGCAGTTCTTGGCCAGGATGGTGATGCCGCGCTCGCGCTCGAGATCGTTGCTGTCCATCACGCGCTCGGTCATCTGCTGATGGGCGCGGAAGGTGCCCGACTGCCGCAGCAGCTGGTCGACCAGGGTGGTCTTGCCGTGATCGACGTGCGCGATGATCGCGATGTTGCGGATCGGGGTATTCATGAAGACTCGATTCGAAGAGGAGGACGGTAGAGAGGCATTCGGTTCAATGGGAAGCGGGGACTCAGGGGTCCTGGGACACCAGACGGATCGGGGCCAGAAGCCCATCATCGAGCGTGCCGGTGCCGATGAGTTGCGCGCCCGCATAGACCCGCACCCGCGCCACCTTGGGGGGCGGTTCCTGCGGAGCGGCCAGACGCAGGCGCTGGCCATGGAGAAAACGCCGGGCGTGGGGTTCGTCGAGCACCATCGGCGGCAGCGCGGCGATCAGCGAATCGGCCGGGCGCAGGCACTGCAGCCGCGCCTCGGGCGCCATCGCCTCGATCTGCTCGAGCGTGAGGGAATCGTCGATCGACAGCGAGCCGATCCGCTCGCGGCGCAGCGCGGTCAGGTGCGCACCGCAACCCAGGCGCGCGCCGACATCCTCGGCCAGCGTGCGGATGTAGGTGCCCTTGCTGCAGCACACGCGGATCCAGGCCTGCAGCGAGCCGGGCTCGCCCGCCCGGGCGCCCTCGGGTACCGACAGCGAAATCAGCTCGAGCGACTCGATCGTGACCCGCCGCGGCGCACGCTCGACGGTCTCGCCGGCCCGCGCATACTCATAGAGCGGCTTGCCGTCTCGCTTGAGGGCCGAGAACATCGGCGGCACCTGGTCGATCTCGCCCACGAAGGCCTGCAGGGCGACCCGCAGCGCCGGTTCATCGAAGGCCACCGGGTGGTGCGCCAGCGGCTTGCCGTCGGCATCGCCGCTGTCGGTGGTGATGCCGAACAGGACACGCGCCGAATAGGTCTTCTGGGCCTCCAGGCTCTCATGGGAAAAGCGCGTCGCCTGCCCGAACGCGAGCGGCAGCAGCCCGGTGGCCATCGGGTCCAGCGTGCCGCCATGCCCCGCCTTGCGCGCGCCCAGCAATCGCTTGACGCGGCTGAGCGCATCGGTCGAACCCCATCCCGGAGGTTTGTCCAGAAGCACGACGCCGTGAATATCCTGCAATGCCTGCCTGTTCATGCTGAAGCGGTGTGCGCCGCCCGTTCGCCGATCCGTCGGATCCGCTTGATAGGTGTCGTGTACGCCGCTTCGATGACGGCGACGTGAAGCGCGAGAACCGGGATGCGCCGGAACCGCCGCCGATCCCGCCAGCGTCAGTCCTTGCCCTGGACGGCGTTGGCCTGATCGATCAGGGCCGACATCGAGGCGCCGCGCTCGACCGACGGGTCGTGGGCGAAGCGCAGCTGCGGCGTCGTGTGGATGCGCACCCGCCGAAACAGCTGCGAGCGCAGGAAGCCCGCCGCCCGCTGCAGTCCCTCGAGGGTGTTGGCCACGGTCTGCTCGTCACCCGGAAAAACGCTGAACCAGACGGTGGCATAAGCGTAGTCCGCGGTGAGATCGACACCGGTGACCGTCACCAGGCCGACCCGGGGGTCCTTGAGCTCGCCGCGAATCATCTCGGCGAGATCATGGTGGATCTGCTCGGCCACTCGGGCCCCGCGGCCGCTGCCGCCCGGTTTGTGCCTGGTCATAGGGTTCGCGCGATCTCCTTGACCTCGAACACTTCAAGTTGATCGCCGTCCCGGATGTCGTCGTAGCCGCGCAGCGACAGGCCGCACTCGAAGCCTTCCTTGACCTCGCGGACATCGTCCTTGAAGCGCTTGAGCGACTCGAGCTCGCCGGTCCAGATGACGGTCTGCTCGCGCAGCAACCGAACCCGCGAACTGCGGCGCACGATGCCTTCCTGCACCATGCAACCGGCGATCGTGCCGAGCTTGGAGATCCGGAAGATCTGACGGATCTCGATGAGACCGATGATCTCTTCCTTCTGCTCCGGCGTGAGCATCCCGGACATCGCGGCTTTCACATCATCGACGGCTTCGTAAATGATGTTGTAGTAGCGGATGTCGATGCCGTTGGACTCGGCCAGGCGCTTGGCCTGCTGATCGGCGCGGACATTGAAGCCGATGACGACGGCCTTGGACGCGGTGGCCAGATTGATGTCGCTTTCGGTGATGCCGCCCACCGCCGAGTGAACCACCTGGACCTTGACCTCGTCGGTGGACAGCTTGGCCATCGCGTGCATCAGAGCCTCCTGTGAGCCCTGGACATCGGACTTGATGATCAGTGACAGGGCCTTGGTCGCGCCTTCGGTCATCTGCTCGAACACGTTCTCGAGCTTGGCGGCCTGCTGGCGAGCCAGCTTCACGTCGCGGAACTTGCCCTGACGGAACAAGGCGATCTCGCGGGCCTTGCGCTCATCGCCGAGCACCATGACCGATTCGCCGGCTTGCGGCACTTCCTGCAGACCCTGGATCTCGACCGGGATCGACGGACCCGCCTCGGTGATCGGTTTGCCGGCCTCGTCGAGCATGGCGCGCACCCGGCCGAACACACTGCCGGCCAGCAGCACGTCGCCGCGCCTGAGGGTGCCGGACTGCACGAGCACGGTGGCCACCGGGCCGCGGCCCTTGTCCAGGCGCGCTTCGATCACCAGACCCTTGGCGGCGCCTTCACGCGGCGCCTTGAGTTCAAGGACCTCGGCCTGCAGCAGCACGTTCTCGAGCAGCGTGTCGATGCCGGCACCGGTACGGGCCGACACTTCGACAAACGGCGACTCGCCGCCGTACTCCTCGGGAACGACCTGCTGGGCAACCAGTTCCTGGCGCACGCGCTCGGGATTGGCATCCGGCTTGTCGATCTTGTTGACCGCGACCACGATCGGCACACCCGCCGCCTTGGCATGGTGGATCGCCTCAATGGTCTGGGGCATCACGCCGTCGTCGGCCGCCACCACCAGGATGACGATGTCGGTGGCCTTCGCGCCGCGTGCCCGCATCGCGGTGAACGCTTCGTGACCCGGCGTGTCCAGGAAGGTGATGACCCCGCGCGGGGTCTCGACGTGGTACGCGCCGATGTGCTGGGTGATGCCGCCCGCTTCGCCCGCTGCCACCTTGGCGCGGCGAATGTAGTCGAGCAGCGAGGTCTTGCCGTGGTCGACGTGGCCCATGACGGTGACCACCGGCGGACGCGAGATCAGCTCGGCGTCGGAGGTCGGGGTCTCCTCGAGGAAGGTCTCGGGATCGTCGAGCTTGGCGGCAATCGCCTTGTGACCCATTTCCTCGACCAGGATCATCGCGGTTTCCTGATCAAGCACCTGGTTGATGGTCACCATCTGACCCAGTTGCATCAGGCGCTTGATGACCTCGGCCGCCTTCACCGACATCTTGTGGGCGAGGTCGGCCACGGTGATGGTTTCGGCGACGTGGACTTCGCGCACCACCGCCTCGGCGGCACCGGCTCCCTGCATCGCATCGCGCTGATCGCCGCGATGACGCGAACCGCCGCGCGGTCCGCCGCGCCAGCCGCTGGCGCCGCCGGTGTCGCCACGGGTCTTGAGGGCGCGCCGCTTGGCGCCTTCCTCATGCCAGGACGACGACAGCTTCTCGGACTTGACGTGTTTCTTTTCCTTGCTGTCGGGTGCCGGCGCGGGCGCACCAGGCTTGGCCTCGGGCTTGCCGGTGGCGGGACGGTGCAGCGTGCCGGTGGTGGCACCCTTGGCGCCGGCCGGTCCACCCGGTACGGGTTTGCCCGGCGCAACCGCCGGCTTGGCAACCACGGGCGGGGGGACGGGCGCTTCGGCAACCTTGGGTTGAGGGCGGCGCTGCGCGCTCATCAGACGGTTGATTTCGGCGACCTCGGCCTCGGCCTTGCGGCGCGCATCGGCTCGCACGGCGGCTTCGGTCTGCGCCTTCAGGGCGGCAGCGGCTGCCACCGCAGCCGCTTCGGCAGCCGCACGCGACTGCGCGTCGGACACCAGCTGCTCGGCATCGGCTTTTTCCTGGGCGGCGGCGGTCACCGGCTCGGCCGGCCCGCTGGGCTGGGCGCGCGCCTTGGCGAGTTCCGCGGCGGCCAGTTCGGCCATGTGTTCGCGCTCGCGCTGGGCATCGGCCTCGCGACGTGCCGCTTCCTGCGCGGCTTCGAGTTCGCGCTGGCGTTCAAGAGCGAGCGCTTCTTCCTTGGCCCGCAATTCGGCGGCCTGCTGCTCCATCAGCAACTGCAGACGCGCTTCTTCCTCGCGATCGACCGGCTGCTCCTCGGCCTGACGCTCCGCCACGCCTTCGAGCAGTTCGGTCGGCTCGCCGGCTTCTGCACCCGCCGGTTCGACGAGAACCTCGACACCGTCGCGCTGCATGAAGACGCGCTTCTTGCGCACCTCGACCTGGATGGTTCGCGCCTTGCCCGTGCCGTCCGCCTGCTTGATCTCGGAGGTCTGCTTGCGGGTGAGCGTGATCTTCTTTTTCTTGAGCGGATCATCAGCGCCGTGGGAACGACGCAGCGCCGTCAGCAACCGCTCCTTGTCCGCCTCGGACAAGGCGTCATCAGGCGAAGACTTGGTCACGCCGGCCGCCTTGAGCTGCTCGAGCAGCACATCAGCGGGCATCTTCAGCTCGGCAGCAAACTTCGCTACGTTGGTCATCACCATCGTCATCCTTTGGGTCGCTCCCGCTCAGTCAAGCCGACTCGTTTTCGAACCAGTGAGCGCGCGCCTTCAGGATCAGATCCCTGGCTCGCTGCTCATCGATGCCGGTGGCATCGACCAGTTCATCGACGGCGAGCTCGGCCAGCTCGTCGCGGGTGTGCACACCGCTGTCGGCGAGTTTCGCCGCCAGCTCATGATCCATGCCTTCGAGGGACAGCAGGTCCTCGGCGGTGTGTTCGATTTTCTCTTCCGTGGCGATCGCTTCGGTCAGCAGGATGTTGCGCGCACGGGTGCGCAACTCATTGACCGTGTCCTCATCGAAAGCCTCGATCTCGAGCATTTCATTGATGGGGACGTAGGCCACTTCCTCGACGCTGGTGAAGCCTTCGTCGATCAGGATATCGGCCACTTCCTGGTCGACATCGAGCTTGTGCATGAACAGTTCACGCGCACCGGAGCGCTCGGAAGCGGATTTCAGCTGCGACTCGTCGGCACTCATGATGTTGATCTGCCAGCCGGTCAGCTCGGAGGCCAGACGCACGTTGCGCCCCCCGGTGCCGATCGCCAGCGCGAGGTTGTCCTCGTCGACCACCACATCCATGCTGTGCTTGTCCTCGTCGACCACGATCGAGGAGACGTTGGCCGGCGCCAGCGCGCCGATCACGAACTGCGCGGGATCCTCGGACCACAGCACGATGTCGACCCGCTCGCCGGCGAGTTCGCCGGTGACGGCCTGGACGCGCGAACCGCGCACGCCCACGCAGGTGCCGATCGGATCGATGCGGCGGTCCTGGGTGAAGACGGCAATCTTGGCGCGAACGCCAGGGTCACGTGCAGCCGCCTTGATCTCGAGCAGCCCCTGCTCGACCTCGGGAACCTCGAGCGCAAACAGGTGACGAATGAAGTCGGGCGAGGTACGCGACAGGATCAGCTGCGGGCCGCGGCCCTCGCGATTGACCTTCAGGACGACCGCCCGGATCCGATCGCTCACGCGAAGGTTTTCCTTGGGGATCATCTGGTCGCGCGGCAGCCGCGCCTCGAGCTTGCCCGATTCGATGACGGCGCCCTCACGGTCGATCCGCTTCACGGTGCCCGACATGATGGGCTCTTCGCGATCGAGGAAGTCGGCGATGATCTGCTCGCGCTCGGCGTCCCGGATCTTTTGCAGGATCACCTGCTTGGCGGCCTGCGCACCGATCCGCCCGAGGTCGATCGCCTCGAGCTCTTCCTCGATGAACTCGCCGACCTGGACATCAGGGAACTGCTTGCGGGCTTCCGAGACGATGATCTGGAGATCATGGTCCTCGAGTTCGCCGTCCGGAACGACCTGCCAGCGCCGAAACGCCTCATAGTCACCGCTCATGCGGTCGATGGCGACGCGGGCGTCGGCCTCTTCCTTGAAGCGCTTCTTGGTTGCGGACGCAAGGGCGCTCTCGAGCGCCTGGAAAACCACCTCGCGGGCAACATTTTTTTCGCGCGCCAGCGCATCGACCAGCAACAGGACTTCACGGCTCATCGCCAGGCCTCCTAAAACTCAACCTTGGGCACCAGACGCGCCCGATCGATCTCATCGAGCGCGAAGACCAGTTTTCTGGCCACCGGCGCATCATTTTCCGTTCCCTTTCGGGCCTTTTCATCCGCCCGGGCCTTTTCGCCCGCCGCCTTGCCCCGCACCGACGCCGGGGCCACCCGTCGCGCCGCGCCCGGCTTGGCCGGCGCACCATGCGCCTTCCCGCCCGCTTGCGCAGGCTCGATCAGGACGAGCCCGAAGCGCCCGTCGTCCTCGACACTGAGCACCCCTTCGAAGACCCGCCGACCCTCGAGCGGCCGCTTGAGCTTCACCGAGATCTCGGTGCCCGCGAAGCGGACAAAGTCAGCCGGCTTCTTCAAGGGCCGGTCCAGCCCCGGAGACGACACCTCGAGACGCCGATAGTCGAAATCATCCACCGCCAACGCGTGGGAAAGCTGCCGGCTCACCAGCTCGCAATCCTCCATGCGGATGCCCTCGACCCGATCGATGTAGACACGCAGCACGCCACCGGCCGCCATTTCGGCATCCACCAGCTCGTAACCCATACCCGAGACCGTCGTTTCGACGGCAGACTGCCAGGATCCCAATCGTTTTCCACCCAAAAGTCGGGGGTTTTCCACCCAATCGTTGGGCGTTTTCCACCCATTAGTCGGGATTGACTCCAGACGACGCCACCGCGCGGACTCCCGAAGCGCCACGGCTCTCAGGATGCCGGCCCAAAAAAAAATGGGCTTGCCAGCCCATTTCTCGTCTGAGCACGCCCGCCGGTAATTGGCCGGTCGAGCGCTTGGAATCTCAAGATTATATCGGAAATTCAACTATTTGGCGAACGTTTGCGACTGCGCTGACGACCTCCCGGCTGCGCCGGTCCGCGGTTCTCGCCCGCCTGACCGCCCGCCTGACCGCCCGCGGTGGCGCCGAAGCCCTGGCCACCACGGCCCTGGCCGCCACCGCGACCCTGGCTGGCGCCCCGACCCTGTCCCTGACCACCGCCAGGACCCTGGCCGCCGCCATTGCCCTGCCCACCCTGGCGACCCGGCCCGCCGCCGGCACCCTGGCGACCCTGACCCCCGCCAAATCCCTGGCCACCCTGACCACCCTGGCCACCCTGACCACCCTGACCACCGCCGAAACCACGCCCACCCTGACCGCCGCCCGAACGGCCACCGCCGGCGGACGCCGCACCACGAGGCCCGCGCGCGCCGGCGGCAGGCGATCCCTCGGGTCCACCCGGCCCGCCGACATTGCCTCCACGCCCCTTGGCTCGCCGGGGACCACCGGGTCCCGCACCCGCACCGGGCCGCGGGCCACCGGGGCGCTGACCGCCAGGGCGTTGTCCGCCGGAGCGTTGACCACCCGGTGAGTTGAACCGGGCCGCCGCCGGCGCGCCACCCGACGGATAGGTGAAGACCACCTCGGCGCTGCCGCTGGGCCCTGGTGTGCCCATCAGATCGCGGCGCCCGCGCGGACCGCCGCGGGTGCCCGGCTCGCCCTTGCGAACCTCGCGGGTAATGCCCTCGAGATGCGCGTTCGCGGTGCTGGGCTGCCACTCGTCATCGAAGCTCTCGATGTCGTCGTCATCATCGAAATCATCATCGCGATGACGGAAGGACTCGTCGTCATCGCCATCGGCACCGGGTTGCCCGCCTGCCACCGGATTGCCGGCACGCCGGATCGCCGACATCAGCACGGCGACCTCACTGTCCGAAAGCTCGCTCCAGCGGCTCCGCGACAGGGCCCGGGGCAGCGCGATCGGACCGAAGCGGATCCGCACCAGCCGGCTGACCGTCATCGACACCGACTCGAACATCCGCCGGACCTCGCGATTGCGGCCCTCGGCGATCACCACCCGATACCAGTGATTCATCCCATCGCCACCGACATCGTCGATCCGGGAGAAGGCCGCCGGGCCGTCCTCGAGCTGCACGCCCGCGAGCAGTTGCGCCTTGGACTCCTCGCTGATCCGCCCGATCAGACGGACCGCGTATTCACGCTCCCAGCCGTAACGCGGGTGCATCAGCCGATTGGCGAGTTCGCCCGAGGTGGTGAAGACCAGCAGCCCTTCGGTGTTGAAGTCGAGCCGGCCCACCGACACCCAGCGGGCGCCCCGGATCTTGGGCAGGCGCTCGAAGACGGTGGCGCGCTGACCGGGGTCGTCGCGGCTGGTGATCTCGCCCGCCGGCTTGTGATACAGGAGCACCCGGGGCTGCGTCGGCGTGTGCCGGCGATTGAGCACCCGGCCGTTGACCCGCACCTGGTCGTTCGGCCCGATCCGCTGCCCGACATGGGCAGGCTCGCCGTTGACCGAGACTCGACCGGACACGATCAGCTCTTCCATGTCACGGCGCGAACCCAGCCCGGCGTCGGCCAGAAGCTTGTGCAGCTTGGGGCCGTCCTCGAAGGTCAGGCCCTCGGGCACCGCGTCGGGGGCCAGCGGCTCGGCGCCGACCACCGCCTGTTCCGCATAGAAAGGGATCGGCTCGGCTGGCTCGAGCACCGGCTCGGCGCGACGCCCCGGACCCTTGCCGCCGGCCGGCCGTCCTGCCTCGGCCTGAGCACCCTCCGCCTGGCGCGGACCGCCATCGGGGAAGCCGCGCCGGGGCCCCTCGCCTGACGGACCACCCTGCCCGCCCTGCCGCTTGCCGGGGCCACGCAGCCGCGCGCCGGCGGCACCGGGTCGGGCGTCAGCCTGACGCGGTCGACCCTGCGGGGCGCGCGACCGGGCTGACCCACCCGCTCCGGATTCACCGGCCTGGGCGACGTTGCCAGGCTCACCCGATTCAACCGCCTCAGCCGACTCTCCGGCAGAGCTGCCCGACGGGTCATCGGATCGGTCCGCCGGACCCGTCCCTGAACCGCGCCGACCATTGCCACGACCGCCACGCCGGCGGCCCGCGCCCTGCCGGGGTCCACGCCCTTCGGCGCCGGCCGGCTGATCGTCGACCGGATGACCGCCAGCGGCGCCTGATGCACCATCGGTGGCCTCGCCTGCGCGATCGGCGCCCGATTCGTCCGCTCGACCGGAATGCGTCCCGTTGCCCGCGCCGCCGTCACCGCCGATCGGGCTCCCCGCCGCATCACCGCCCTGCGCCACCGCCGCTGCCGGCCGGCGAATCGACAGCGTGCGCCGCGGCGCACGCTCGGCGTCGCCAGGGTTGGCTTCACCGAACTGCGCAGCCGCCGCCGCAACCCGATCCGCCTGGGCCGCCGCATCGACCGCCAGCGCACGCACGCGCGGCGAGCGGCGCGGCACGCGAGGGCCCGCCTCCGGCTGGTCAACAGACGCGTCAGTCCGAGGGGCCGTGTCAGCGGTCGGGGTGGGGGTCGAAGCGTCGTCGTGCGAGTCAATGCTCAAGATCAGTTCCTTTCGGCGGCGTCGGCACCTGGGCCACGCTCGTTTCAAACTCGGTCGGCGAACCCGGATCGAGGGCTTGCGCCTGGTCGGATGCGCCGCCGACCAGCAAAGGGGCAGAAAACTCGGGGATCGCCGCGGCGGCGCCCGATTCGCCCGGACGCGCCGGGGTCATCGCGGCCGAGCCCGGCCCCTCGAGAAAAGGAATCACCTGCTGCGCGAGCGCTTCAAAAGCCGGTGCGGACGGCTGCCCATCGGCCAGCGCCGGCAGTTCGTCCAGCGACCGCAGGCCCAGGTCATCCAGGAACTGGCGAGTGGTGGCGAACAGCGCCGGCCGACCGACGACATCCTTGTGCCCGATCACCTCGATCCAGCCGCGCTCCTCGAGCGTGCGCACCAGCTGCGTGGAAACCGTGACACCGCGGATGTCCTCGATGTCGCCACGGGTCACCGGCTGACGGTAGGCAACGATGGCCAGCGTCTCGAGCACGGCGCGCGAATAGCGCGGAGGGCGCTCGGGATTGAGGCGCGCCAGAAAGCCGGCCACTTCGGGAGCCGTCTGAAAGCGCCACCCACCCGCCAGGCGAACCAGCTTGAGCCCCCTGTCACGCCAGTCAAGATCGATCTGGGCCAGCACCGCCTCGATGTCGTGCACGCCCAGCTCAAGCTCAAACAGACGCCGCAACTCGGGCATGCCCAGCGGTGAGCCCGTCGACAGCAAGGCTGCCTCGACGACGATTTTCGCCTGCGCGATTTCCATCCGCGTGCCCAAGCCCGCAGTATCCCGAGTGGAGAGTCGAATGATTCCGAATCCAGCCTGAAAGCCGGAAGCGGACTGCCGTTCATGCAAAACAGAGATGCAGGAAATAAGGGCGACGATCCTGAAAGACCGTCATCGGGACCGAGCCCCGGAAAAAACCTCCGATACGCACGCCGGGGCGCTGTCTCGAGAAGGTTCGCAGTGCTCCAGGCACCTGCGCTATCTGATCGGGGTTGGTTGCGGGGGCAGGATTTGAACCTGCGACCTTCGGGTTATGAGCCCGACGAGCTGCCAGACTGCTCCACCCCGCGTCCGGAAGAGATAGATACTACTACACAAATCGTCCCGGCCGCAACTCGATGGTTTTGGCCCGCTCAGACCGGGCGGCCTGAGCTAAACTCGACCACCCCAACGCGATAGCCCCTACGGATGCGATTCTGCTCAGCCTGCGGCCAGACGGTCGAACAATCGGTGCCCCCCGGCGACAACCGGCCGCGCTACTGCTGCGCGGGTTGCGGCACGATCCACTACCAGAACCCGAAGATGGTCCTGGGCACCGTGCCGGTGTGGGGCGACCAGATCCTGCTGTGCCGGCGCGCGATCGAACCCCGCTACGGTTACTGGACCCTGCCGGCCGGCTTCATGGAAAACGGCGAGAGCACCAGCGAGGGGGCCCTGCGGGAGACCATCGAGGAAGCGGGCGCGCAGATCGAGATGGGCGACCTGTTCTCGATCATCGACGTCCCGCAAATCGAGCAGGTGCACCTGTTCTTCATGGCCCGGGTACTCGACTCGCGGTTCGACCCGGGACCCGAGAGCCTGGAGGCGCGCCTGTTCACCGAGGCCGAGATCCCCTGGGACCAGCTCGCCTTCCGCACCGTCACCCAGACCCTTCGGTGGTATTTCGAAGACATCAAGGCGGGCGGCTGCCGGCTGCACCATTCAATCGTCCGCTACGAACCCAAGCCACGGCCCTGAACGACGCCGCACCCCGGCGAACGGCAGGCCCTGAACGACGCCGGCGCCAACCGTGAAGCTCACCTGGATCGAACCCGACGAGCCCCTGCCCCCGCTGGCTCGTGCCCTCGTCATGCCCAACGGGCTGCTGGCGGCCGGCCGCGACCTGAGTCCGCGCCGGCTGATCGAAGCGTATCGGCGCGGCATCTTTCCCTGGTTCAGCGAGGGCCAGCCGGTCCTTTGGTGGTCGCCCGACCCGCGGATGGTGCTGACGCTGGCCGACTTTCGCGTCACCCGCTCGTTCGGCAAGACACTGCGCCGCCTGCGCCAGGAGGGTCGGTGGACACTGAAAATGGACACCGCCTTCGATCGGGTGATGGGCGAATGCGCCGCGCCACGCTCCGGTCAGGACGGCACCTGGATCACCGACGAAATTCGCCAGGCCTACGTCGGCCTGCACCGGATGGGGCTGGCCCATTCGGTCGAGACCTGGTGCGACGGGGTGCTGATCGGTGGACTCTACGGGGTGAGCCTGGGGCGGATGTTCTTCGGCGAATCGATGTTCGCCCGCGAAGCCGATGCCTCGAAAGTGGCGCTGGCCGGGCTGGTACGGCTGCTGCAAAGCGGCGGTTTTCGCATGATAGACTGCCAGCAGGACACGTCGCATCTCGCCTCGCTGGGCGCCCGACCGATCGACCGTGCCTCGTTTCTGCGCCAGGTCGGCGAGCTCGTCGCGATGCCCCCGCCGGACTGGTCGAGCCTGACGATCGAACTGCCCGACGCATGACGCACCTCAAAGAACTGCCGTTTTCAGCCTTGCAGTTCTACGCGACGGCGCCCTACCCCTGCAGCTATCTGGCCAACCGCCAGGCCAGGAGCCAGGTCGCCACGCCCAATCACCTGATCAATGCCGACGTCTACAGCGAACTGGTCAAAGCCGGCTTTCGGCGCAGCGGCGTGTTCACCTACCGCCCACACTGCGACGGCTGCCGCGCCTGCGTGCCGGTCCGGCTGGCCGCGGCCGACTTCACTGCCTCGCGATCGCAGATCCGGGCCCACCGCCGCCACGCCGGCCTGCGCACGCTGGTGGCGCGCCTGGGCTTTTCCGCCGAGCACTACGATCTCTACCTGCGCTATCAGTCGTCGCGCCACAGCGGTGGCGGCATGGACCAGGACAGCCGCGAGCAGTACGCGCAGTTCCTGCTCCAGAGCAAGGTGAACACCCGGCTGGTGGAATTCCGGGAGGCCGACGGACTGCTGCGCATGGTGTCGATCATCGACATCCTGAATGACGGCCTGTCGTCGGTGTACACCTTCTACGACCCCGACGAACCCCGCACCAGCTACGGCACCTTCAACATCATGTGGCAGATCGAACAGTGCCGTCAGCTCGGCCTGTCGCATCTGTACCTGGGCTACTGGATCGCGCAGAGCCCGAAGATGGCGTACAAGGCGGGCTACCGTCCGCTGGAATACCTGCGCCAGGGCCGCTGGGAGCGCGATCCCCCGGACGACCCGGCCCTCGAATCACCCATCGAACCGCCCCCCGACTGACTGACTGACTCATGGACCTCTACCCCCTGGCTCGACCGCTGCTGTTCGCGATCGACCCTGAACGCGCCCACGAACTGACGATGGGGCAGATCGACCGCGCCGCGGCCTGCGGCGCGATGCGCCTGCTGGCCGGCGCGCCGGTGGCCGATCCGGTCGACGTGATGGGGCTGCGCTTTGCCAACCGGCTGGGCGTGGCCGCCGGCATGGACAAGAACGGCGCCCACATCGACGCCCTGCAGGCGATGGGCTTCGGATTCGTCGAGGTCGGCACCGTCACCCCACGCCCCCAGGGCGGCAATCCGCGTCCGCGCATCTTCCGCATCCCCGAGCGCCGCGCCCTGATCAACCGGCTGGGCTTTAACAACGAGGGGGTCGACGCATTCGTGGCCAATGTCGCGCGCGCCCGCTACCGCGGAGTCCTCGGGCTGAACATCGGCAAGAACGGCGACACGCCGCTCGAAAATGCCCTGGACGACTACCTGATCTGCCTGCAGCGGGTCTATCCGCATGCGGGCTATGTGGCGGTCAACGTGTCGTCGCCCAACACCCGCAACCTGCGCCAGCTGCAGGGCGGTGACGATCTCGACCGGATACTCGACGGCCTGTCGCAGGCGCGCGAGCGGCTCACCGCCGAACATCGCCGCCGCGTGCCCTTGGCGCTCAAGATCGCGCCCGACCTGGACGAGGAACAGATCGACGTCATCGCCGCGGCGCTGCCGCGCCACGGCTTCGATGCAGTGATCGCGACCAACACCACCATTTCGCGCGACGCGGTCGCCGGCCTGCCGAACGGGCAGGAAACGGGCGGGCTGTCCGGCGGGCCGGTGTTCGAGGCATCGAACCGGGTCATCGCCGCACTGCGGGCCCGGCTGCCCCAGCCCTACCCGATCATCGGGGTGGGCGGCGTGATGTCGGGCGCCGACGCCTGCGCCAAGATCGACGCGGGCGCGACCCTGGTCCAGCTCTACACCGGCCTGATCTATCGCGGACCGACGCTGGTGCGCGAGTGCACGCAGGCGCTGGCCCGCCAGGCCGCGCGGAACTGAACCACGGGCCGCGCGGCGGCGCGGCCGGGAGGGGGCCGCTGACGTAAGATCGGCGGCCACCCGTCAACACCGCCGCCGCCCCATGAAACTGACCCCTGCCGAAGAGGCGCTGCTCGAGCGAGCGGCCACGCTGACCCGCGACATCGTCACCCCCAACGCCGCCCGCTGGGAGCGGGAACGCACGATCGACCACGAGGGCCTCGCCGCCGCGATCGACATCGGGCTGACCCGCCTGCAGGTCACTGCCGCCTTTGGCGGATTCGACATGTCCTTTGCCTGCAAGGCCCGCCTGGCCGATGTGCTGGGTGCCGGCGACTTCGGCTTCACCATGTCGGTGCTCAACACCCAGAACGCGGCGGCCAAGCTGTCGCGCGACGCGCCCGCCGCCGTCGCGGCCCGCTATGTGCCTGACCTGATCGCCGGCAAGCGGGTGGGCTGCACCGCGCTGAGCGAGCCGGGCGCCGGGTCGGATTTCGCGGCAATCACCACCCGCGCCACTCGCTGCGACGGCGGCTGGCGGATCGACGGCGCGAAGGCATGGATCAGCAACGCCGAGCGGGCCGATGTGGTGATCCTCTATGCGCAGACCGAACCGGGCTCGGGCGGACGCGGCATCGCCTGCTTCGTGATCGACGGCCGGCGCGAGGGGTTCGTTCGCGAACCGGCGTTCGCGCTCGGCGGCCAGAACACCATCGGCACCGGCGGCTTTCGCCTGGAGGGCTACCTGGCCAGCGACGAGGAAATGCTGCATCCGCCCGGTCAGGCCTTCAAGGCGGCCCTGGGCTCGATCAACGGCGCGCGCACCTACATCGCGGCGATGTGCTGCGGCATGGTCGGCGAGGCGCTGCGGGTCTGCGCCGACTTCGGCGAACGGCGATCGACCTTCGGCAAGCCCCTGGCCGACCACCAGGGCTGGCGCTGGCGCCTGGCCGAGGCAGCCAGCGAACTGGCGGCCAGCCGGCTGATGGTCGAGCATGCCGCCGCACTGATCGATCGGCGCGAAGACGCACAGCTGGCGGCTGCCCAGGCCAAGCTGATCGCCACCCGGATGGCCGACCGCCAGCTGCCCGTGCTGGCGCAGGCGATGGGCGCCGAAGGCCTGCGCGAGCATCACCCGTTCGCGCGTCACCTGATGGGCGCGCGGGTCGCCGGCTTCGTCGACGGGTCCACCGAGATGCTTCTGGAACGCATCTGTGCGGTGATGCGCAAGTGAGCGGCACGAAGGGGCGGCCGATCCAGTAGGCTGGCGTCCGACCCCGCGCGTTCCACGCGCTTTCAACGGAGACAAGCCGATGGCCCTGAAGCCCCTGGAAACCCTTCTGTACAGCGTCGAGGACGGCGTCGCCACGATCACGCTGAACCGCCCTGAAAAGATGAACGCATTCACCACCCAGATGCGTGATGAGCTGGTGGCGGTGTTCGACGAGACCGATGCCGACGACGCGGTGCGGGCAGTGATCATCACCGGTGCCGGGCGGGCCTTCTGCGCCGGCGCCGACCTGTCGTCGGGCGGCAAGACCTTCGACTACGCCTCGCGCGGCGACGCCGCCCGCGAATCGCTGCGGGTCGGCGACGTCTATCGCGATGGCGGCGGAATCACCACGCTGCGCATCTTCAAGAGCCTCAAGCCGGTGATCGGCGCGATCAACGGGGCGGCGGTCGGTGTGGGCGTCACCATGCAGCTGCCGATGGACATCCGGATGGCTTCGACCGAGGCGCGCTTCGGCTTCGTCTTCGCGCGCCGGGGCATCGTCCCCGAAGCCGCGTCGTCCTGGTTCCTGTCGCGGGTGGTGGGCATGCAGACCGCGCTGGAGTGGTGCTACACCGGGCGCGTCTTCAACGCCCAGGAAGCCTTCGATCGCGGCCTGGTGCGATCGCTGCACGCGCCCGAAGATCTGCTGCCGGCGGCACGCGCGCTGGCCCGCGAGATCGCCGACAACACCGCACCGGTGTCGATCGCCCTCACCCGCCAGATGCTGTGGCGCATGGCGGGCGCCGACCACCCGATGCAGGCGCATCGCGTCGACAGCCGGGCGATCCAGGCGCGCGGTCAGTCGGCTGACGCCCGCGAGGGAGTGAGTTCCTTCCTCGAGAAGCGCCAGCCGGTGTATCCGGACAAGGTCTCGACCGACATGCCGGCCTTCTTTCCCTGGTGGGACGAGCCGCCCTTCGAGTGAATCAGCCGCGCCGGCTGATCGCCCTGACGGCCGAGCTGAGCTCAACCGGCTGGCCGTGCGGGGTGATCTCGGCGGCCACCCGCCAGGCCTGGCGAAGGGCGCCCAGCGCCAGCGGCGCGGCCAGCCCCTTGTCGGTGACCAGACGCTCCAGTGCGCTCAGCCAGTGGTGGTAGTAGTTCTCGCCGGTGTCCGGGTCCCCACCCGCCTGGGCCTGGCGGATCGCCTCCGACAGGTAGCGCGCCCACTCGGTCCACTCGAACAGACCGCGCTGATGCAGCGCCACCACGATCGCGAAGGCCTGGGCCTCCCAGGGCTCGCGAAAGACCGGGCCATCGGCACCGCAGGGCAGCGGGCCGACAGCGGCCACCGGGGGCTCGGTGACGCCGGGC
This sequence comes from uncultured beta proteobacterium, assembly GCA_903934295.1. Taxonomy (GTDB): domain Bacteria; phylum Pseudomonadota; class Gammaproteobacteria; order Burkholderiales; family Burkholderiaceae_E; genus Quisquiliibacterium. The sequence goes on along the minus strand of CAIZNI010000066.1, from coordinate 44,522 downwards.
TCGTTCGTGGAGGGCTCGCTGACGGCTCGCATCAGCCGGCCGGATCGCGCGCCGGGGCCGGGTCCAGATAGGGCTCCCAGCAGTCGACGCGCACCGAATCGGCGGTGGTCTGGGTACCCCAGAGTTCATGACCGCTGAAGGCGACGGTGTAGAGCCATTCGGGATGCTCGCCTTCGCCCCGGGCATTGGTGTCGGGAAAGACGTGGGCACCGTGCAGCGCGACGACGGTACCCACGCGGCCCCGGACATAGCGCGGCAGCCGGACGTGGCCGGTGGGATTCAGGTTGCGCGTGAGCACCCGGTCGCCGACCGCGAAGCGGGCCGGCGCCGGCGCCTCGCGCTCGGTCGGTCCGCCGCGCGCCAGCACCGCTGCCACGCGCTCGGGTCCGACTGCAGTGATACCGGGCAGGGGCGCCTGGAGAGAGCGGCCCTGCGCGATCTCATCGGCCGACGCCATGCCGCGGGCGACCAGCAGCCGCTGGAGCCCCTCGAACCAGATCTGGTAATAGGTGCTCGCCAGGTACTGGGGCGGGGGCAGGCTCTCGCGCGCCGAGCGCGCCATGTCGATGTTCCACTGCGCGGTGAAGCCGGTCGCCAGGGTCATCGCGAAGACCCGCCGCTCCCACGCATCATGGAAGATCGCTTCATCGGGATCGGGGCGGATCGGCCCGAATCCCATCATTCCACCGAGGTCCTGGGCACCGTTCATGGACGCGCTCCCTCACCGATGGCAGGGGCCATCGCCAGGCCGGTACCGATCATCGAGTCGCGGGTGACCAGCGCGGCGAGCTGCGCCTCGGACAGCGCTTCGGTGCCGCTGGGGCGCTGGGGCAGCACCAGGTAGCGGATCTCGGCGGTGGAGTCCCAGACCCTGACCTCGGTGTCGGCGGGCAGCACCACACCGAAATCGGCCAGCACACCGCGCGGATCGATCACCGCGCGGGCGCGAAACGGCGCCGACTTGTACCAGGCCGGCGGCAATCCGAGCACCGGCCACGGATAACACGAGCACAGGGTGCAGACCACCAGGTTGTGGATCTGCGGCGTGTTCTCGATCGCCACCAGATGCTCGCCCTGGCGCCCGGTGAAACCGAAACCGCCGGGTTCGCCGACTGCGGCGGTGGCATCGCGCAGCAGCCACTCGCGGTAAGCGGGATCGGTCCAGGCGCGCGCGACCACGCGGGCGCCGTTGTGCGGACCCACGCGGTGTTCATAAGTGTCGATCAGTTCGTCGAGCGTGGCGGGGTCGATGTAGCCCTTTTCAAGCAGCAGCGATTCGAGGGCGCGCACGCGGACATCCATGTCCGACAGCGCGGCGGGATGCGAATGGGGGGTAGGTTCGGTCATGCGTATGATTCTGCCCGAAGCCGGGCGCGGTTGCGCGTCCCGCGGTTGTGCGTCCTGCGGTTGCGCGTTCCATACCCCACCCATGTCTGAACTGATCCTCTGCACCCTCAACGCCCGCCATGCCCATGCCTCGCTGGGGCTGCGATGCCTGCGCGCGAACCTGGGTGCGCTGCGCGAACGCTCGTCGATCGTGGAATTCGTGATCGGCGCGCGGCCCGAGGACATGGTCGAGAAACTGCTCGCGCTGGCGCCGCGGGTGATCGGCTTCGGGGTCTACATCTGGAATGTCGAACCGACCACCCGGCTGATCGAGATGCTGCGCCGGGTCGCGCCCGAGGTGGCGATCGTGCTGGGCGGGCCCGAGGTGAGCCACGAGACCGGGGCGCAGGCGATCTGCGCGCTGGCCGATCACATCGTCACCGGCGCGGCCGAGCAGGCCTTCGCCCGACTGGCCGGCCAGTTGCTCGACGGACCGCGACCGCTGATGAAGGTGATCGCCGGTGACGGTCCCGACCTCGACGCGATCGCCCTGCCCTATGACGAGTACAGCGATCGCGACCTGCGCGAACGCCACCTCTACCTGGAAGCCTCGCGCGGCTGTCCGTTCAAATGCGAGTTCTGCCTGTCGGCGCTCGACAAGACCGCCTGGCCGTTCGCGCTGCCCAGGGTGCTGCAGGCGCTCGAGGCCCTGTACGCGCGGGGCGCCCGACACTTCCGATTCGTCGACCGGACCTTCAACCTGAAGGCGGACACCGGGGCGGCCATCCTGCGCTTTTTCCTGGAACGGATCGAGGCGGCGCCCCACGACCCGGTGTTCGCGCACTTCGAGCTGGTGCCCGACCATCTGCCGCTGACGCTGCGCGAGCTGATCGCGCGCTTTCCGGCGGGCAGCCTGCAGTTCGAGATCGGCATCCAGACCTGGAACCCGCAGGTCCAGGGACTGATCAGCCGGCGCCAGGACAACCGGCGCGCCGAGGAGAACCTGGCCTGGCTGCTGGCCGAGACGCGCGCGCACCTGCATGTCGACCTGATCGCCGGGCTGCCGGGCGAAACGCTCGAGAGCTTCGCCGCCGGCTTCGACCGCCTGGCGGCGATCGGTCCCCACGAGATCCAGTTGGGCATCCTGAAGCGGCTGCGCGGGGCACCGATCGCCCGCCACACCGAGGCGTTCGACCTGCGCTTCAGCCCGTCGCCGCCCTACAACGTGCTGAGCACCCGCGACCTGTCGTTCACGCAGTTGCAGCGGCTGACCCGCTTTGCGCGCTACTGGGACCTGATCGCCAATTCGGGGCGCTTCCGGCTGACCTTGCCGGTGCTGCTCGGACAGACGCCCTTCGAGCGCTTCATGGCGTTCTCGGACTGGCTCTATGACCGCACCGACGCGACCCATCGGGTGGCCGCCGAACGGCTCTATGAACGGGTGCGGGAATGGCTGGTGGCGCAGGTCGATGGCGAAGGGGCAGCGCTCGATGGCGAAGGGGCAGCGCTCGATGGCGAAGGGGCAGCGCTCGATGGCGAAGGGGCACCGCCCGATGATGGCGAAGCGGCGCAGGCAGTCGCCGAGATCGATCGCCGCCTGCAGGCCGACTACAGCGCCAGCGGCGCGCGCGGCCGGCCGGCTTTTCTCGCGCGCGGGCTGGCGGGCGGCCAGCCCGCGTCGACCGCAGCAACACCCGGGCACACCGCCCCCCAACGACAGGCGCGCCACCTCGCATGACGATGACGATCCTCGACGCGCCGGCGACCGCCCGCGCCCTGCCCTATGAAACGCTGGCGCCCGCGCTGGCCGCCATGATGGTGCGCCGGCGCGACGGACTGACCCGCTCGCCCGAGCGCCTGGTGGTGCCGCTGACCGGTGGCGTGCTGCTGGCCATGCCGGCCTGCGACGCCGAATTCGCCGTTACCAAGCTGGTCACCGTGCACGCCGACAATCCGGCGCGCGGGCTGCCCAGCCTGCTGGGCGAAGTGCTGCTGATGCGCGCCGACACCGGCGAGCGGCTGCTGATGCTCGACGGGCCGACGGTGACCGCGCATCGCACCGCCGCGCTGTCGGCGCTGGCGGCGCTGCGTCTGGGCGCCACCGCCGGCGCCGAGCTGCTGGTGATCGGATCGGGCGTACAGGCGCAGGCCCACATCGCCGCCTTTGCCCGGCTGCTCGGGGTGACCCGGGTCCGGGTGCGCTCGCGCGACCGCTCGCACGCGCAGGCCCTGGCCGCACGGGCCTGTGCCAGCGGGCTGCACGCCGACACCGCCGATGACCTGCCGGCGGCACTGGCCGCCTCGGCCATCATCGTGACGGCGACCACCGCCAACGACCCGGTGATTCCCGACCACGTCCGCGACGACGCCTTCATCGCCGCGGTCGGCGCTTACCGCCCGGACATGTGCGAACTCCCGGCTGCATTGCTGCACCGGGCCGACCTCTGGGTCGATGACCTCGCCGGGGCCGCTCACGAAGCGGGCGACCTGCTCCGAGCCGGCATCGACTTCGGCTCGGTCAGGGCGCTCCAGGAAATCGCGACCGGCGCGGCGCGTGCCCATCCCGGACGACCGGTGGTCTTCAAGAGCGTCGGTCAGGCGCTCTGGGACCTGGCCGCGGCGCGACTTGCATGGGAGGGGCTGGGGAACGCGGGTGGTGCGGCCGGCCCGTCGGCGGGCCGCTCATCGGGCGGCACGGCATGCTGAGCGACGCCACCGGCGCACCCCGCGCGCTTCGCCCCACCGAGCCATTCGATGTGGCAGTGATCGGCGCCGGCATCGTCGGCTGCGCCAGCGCCTGGCGGCTGGCGGAGGCCGGGTTGAAAGTGGCGCTGATCGAGCGCGAGAGCGCGCCGGCGATGGGCTCGACCGGACGCAGCGCCGCCGGCATCCGCCTGCAGTTCTCCGACGCAACCAACATCGCGCTGTCGGCCGCCAGCCTCGCCGAATACCGGCAGCTGCCGCAGTCCGGCTACCGGCCGATCGGCTATCTGCTGCTGGTGCCCGAAGCGCAATGGCCCGACCATCTCGCCGCGGTCGCGCTTCAGCGCCGACACGGCGCGCCGGTCCAGGTCCTGAGCCCCGAGGAGTCGAACCGGATCGTGCCCGCCGACACGACCGGCCTCGCCGGTGCAACCTGGTGCGCCACCGACGGCGTGCTCGACCCGCACGGCATCTGCCTTCATTACGCCGCCCGGGCCCGCGAGCGCGGGGCGCAGGCGATGTACCGGGCGCAGGTGACCGCCATCCGGTGCGAAAGCGCCCTCTGGACGATCGAAGCGGGTGACCAGACGATCCGGGCCCGGCAGGTGATCAACGCCGCCGGCGCCTGGGCCGGGGAAATCGCCGCACTGGCCGGGCTGCGGGTGCCCGTCGACGCCGCACGACGCATCGTTTTCGCCAGCGCCGAACTGCCCCCGTCGATCAGCCGCGCCCAGCCCTATCCGCTGACGGTGGATCTGGGCACCGGCTTCTACTTCCGGTCGGAGGGCCAGCGGCTGATTTTCGGTCAGAGCAATCCCGAGGACCGTGGCTTCAGCGAGGGCATCGACTGGAACTGGCTCGACACGGTGATCGAGTCGGCGCTGGACCGCTTTCCCTGGTTCGACCAGGTGTCGCTGGATCGGCGCGCGAGCTGGTGGGGTTACTACGAAGACACGCCCGACCACAACGCGATCATCGGGCGCGACCCGGCACAACCCGGCTGGATCAACGCCTGCGGTTTCTCCGGCCACGGCGTCCAGCAGGCGGCCGCGGTGGGCCGCCTGGTCGCCCAGATCGCCACCGGCGAGCCTCCCTTCATCGACATCGGCGCGCTCGCCCTGGCGCGCTTCGACGGGAACGCCGGCACCCGTGGTGCGAGCGAACGACTGATCGTCTAGGCGCTCGCCTGCGGGTCGATACCGTGGCTCGGCTGCCGACGAACGGCGGCTGATGAGACATGAACGGTCGTCGTCTCGTGACAGCTGCCGCAATCGTATTTCACAAGGTGGTATAGACTGACTTCATCGTCATTCCTTTCCTTGACCCGAACGCGGGTCCCGACACCCCATGCCGCGCCCTCGCAGTGCCCTTCATGAAGAAGGCAAGACAGCCATCCAGGTGATCGAGCGAATGGTCTCGCTGCTCGATGCGCTGGCCGCGCAACCGGACTCGGTGAGCCTCAAGGAGCTGTCGCTTCGCACCGGGCTTCATCCCTCGACCGCGCACCGGATTCTCAACGACCTGGTCACCTCACGCTTCGTCGATCGCTCGGAACCCGGCGCCTACCAGCTCGGCATGCGCCTGCTGGAACTGGGCAACCTGGTGAAGGCACGGCTCAATGTTCGCGACGCAGCGCTGGGGCCGATGCGCGAACTGCACCGGGCAACCGGCCAGCCGGTGAACCTGTCGATCCGACAGGGCGACGAGATTGTCTACATCGAGCGCGCGGTGTCGGAGCGTTCCGGCATGCAGGTGGTGCGGGCGGTCGGCGGGCGGGCGCCGCTGCACCTGACCTCGGTGGGCAAGCTGTTCCTGAGCGCCGACGAGGTCCGCAACGTGCGGGCCTACGCGACCCGTACCGGACTGGCCGGTCATACCCGAAACAGCATCACCGACATCGTCCGGCTGGAGCGCGAACTGGCCCTGGTGCGGGCCCGCGGCTATGCGCGCGACAACGAGGAACTCGAACTGGGCGTGCGCTGCATCGCGGCGGGCATTCGCGATGACACGGGTCGGCTGGTGGCGGGGATGTCGATTTCCGCACCGGCCGATTTCGTCCAGGACGACTGGATCGACCAGTTGTGCCGGACCGCCGCCGGCATCTCGGCCGCCCTGGGTTACGAACCGGCCGACGTGTAAGCCAGCGCCGGCAGGACGGGCGCCTGGGCGGTGCTGCGCGCGCGGATGACGGTGGGCCGGCGCCGCTCGGATTCGAGCCAGTCGCGCAGCCGCTGCGCATCGCCGAAGCGCGAATGACGCCCGGCGGAATCGAGCAGCACCATCAGGACCGGACGCGACTCGATGTCGGCCTGCATCACCAGACAGCGGCCAGCCTCGGTGATATAGCCGGTCTTTTGCAGGCCGATCGACCAGGAAGCGTGATCGATCAGCCGGTTGGTGTTGCGAAAGCTGATCATCCGATGCCCGGCATCGACGGTGAGTTCCGGCGCGGTCGAGAACTGGCGCACCAGCGGATAGTCGTAGGCGGCGCGCAGCATGCGGGCGAGGTCATGCGCGTTGGAGACATTGCGATTGGACAGACCCGTCGGGTCGGAGAACCGGCTGGCGGTCATGCCGATCTGGACCGCCTTGGCATTCATCGCCGCCACGAAAGCGGTCAACCCGCCCGGATAGTGGCGACCGAGCGCGTGTGCCGCCCGGTTCTCGGACGCCATCAGGGCGAGTTGCAGGAGTTCGGCGCGCGACAGCCGGGTTCCCGGGCGAAGCCGTGACCGGGACCCCTTCTCGGTGTCGATGTCGTCGGTGGTGATCTCGACAGTCTCGGCCATCGCCTGATGGGCATCGAGCACCACCAGCGAGGTCATCACCTTGGTGATGGAGGCGATCGGCAGCACCGCGTCGGCGTTCTTGGAGAACAGGACCTCTCCGGTGCGCTGATCGGTCACCAGGGCCACTGCCGAGCGAAGATCCAGCGGATCGTCGACCGCGTGCAGGCCGATCGACTGGCCGACCGACAGACGCTGCGGTTCGGCCTGACGGGAGGGCTGATAGAGCGCCGGGCGACTGCCGGCCCGTGCCGAAGAGCGCACGACGGCGCGCTGAACCCGGGCAGGCCTGGACGCTGCCGAAGCCACCGCCGATCGCCCCGCGCTCTGGCGTTTCGCGGCAGCCGGCAAAGCGGTCTGTCGGGAGGGAGCGGCACCCCGGACAGGAGCGGCACCGCGAGCGGGAGCGGGAGCGGCGCCGCGGCCGGCAGCCGCTTCGCGAGCGAGCGCATCGGTCGCCGGCACCGTCAGAAGGGCAGCCAACAGCAGCAGGGCGCGGCCGACAGAATGCAACGAGATCAGCTTGGACAAACAGTACCCCTCATCGGAAAGCAACCTGGCCACCGCCGGCGGACAGCCTGACGGTCAGCGCCACGCGCCGGTCAGTACGATGACGTGCATCATCGACAGCGAGTGTAGCAAAAAGATGAGGAAAAATAGCCGCTTACACGCGACTGCTCACCCGTCGCCTTCACAAAATGGATGGACGAGGGTCCTCGCATCCGCGGGTACCCGAATCGCGTGCCCGCTGCGCGTGATCCGCTGCCTGACGAACCGTTTCCAGGTGGATCGCGACGATGGGCTCGATGTCGGCGCAATACCCGCCGGCCATGGCGACCGCGACCGGCAATCGGTGTCTGCGGGCATGCTCGAAGACCATCGCGTCACGGCGCGCAACCCCTGCCTGCGTCAGCGCCAGCCGGCCCAGGCGGTCGCCTTCGAACACATCGGCACCCGCCAGATAGATGAGCAGATCGGCCTGGAAATCCGCGCTCAGGGAATCGAGTGCACCCGACAGCGCCGCCAGATAGTCGTCATCGCCAATGCCGTCGGCCAGCCCGACATCGAGATCGCTGCGTTCCTTGGTGAACGGATAGTTACCGGCGCCGTGAATCGACAGCGTGAAGACGGAGTCGTCGCCCGCCAGGATCGCGGCCGTGCCGTTGCCCTGGTGCACATCGAGGTCGACGATGGCGACCCGGCGCACGCGGCGCTCGGCCTGCATCAGGCGCGCCGCCACCGCCACATCGTTGAAACAGCAGAAACCCTCGCCCCGGTCGGCGAACGCGTGATGCGTGCCGCCCGCCAGATTGACGGACGCGCCGTCGCGCAGCGCGGCGCGGCAGGCCGCGATCGTCGCCCCGGTCGAGCGGCGCGAGCGCTCGACCATTGCCGGGGACCAGGGAAAGCCGATCGCCCGCTGCTCGGCAGCGCTCAGTTCGCCATCGGTCAGCCGCCGGATGTAGCGCGGGTGATGGGCGAGCGCGAGCACGCCATCGGTGGCCGCCTCGGGCTCGACCAGACGAACGCCCGCCAGTTCGGCGTCGACGCGCTCGCGCAGCCGCGCGTACTTGCGCATCGGGAAACGATGCCCCGGGGGCAGCGGCAGCACGAAATGGTCGCTGTAGTAGGCGTGCATGAGGGAGACCGGTTGAAGGAAACTGAAAGTATCACTCAATGAAAAATACAGGCAGCCGCTGGACGGTGCGCGACTCCCTCGACGCGATCGGACATTACCGCGCGATGTCGAGTGAAAGCAGTCATGCAGCGCGCTCGAAGGGAACGTTCTGGTCACGTTGCGATGCAATGCTTTGGGTCGATACGAATTTTTCTAATTTCACTAGAAAAAAATTACGCTCGGGCGTCACATGATCGATCGGCGTCGCAACTCGATTCGCCAGATCAGGGCTTGCGATAGAAAGCCTCGTGTAATCAATGACATCGTGACCCATCCCGATGCCGGATCGGCAGTCGGCGGCGATTCGCCATTCGCTATTGACATTGCCTGACAATGGGCTAACATCCGCTTTGTGCATTGCACCATTCGCACCAGGAATGCACCCGCAGTACCCCATTCGCCGGCTTCCAGATCCACCCCCATTCCCCACCCGATTCCCGAAACCCGAGAGGTCATGATGATCAACACCCCCGAGCAGTTCGTTCAAGTCCAGAAGAACACCCTCGACCTGTTCCAGGCCATGGCCCTGAAATCGCTGGAAGGCTTCGAGAAGCTGGCTGAACTGAACATGCAGGCCTTCAAGACCTCGATCGAGGAAAACGCCGAGAACATGAAGTCGCTGATGGCCGCCAAGGACATCAAGGTGATGGGCGACTGGTCGCTCAACGCCGCCCACCCGGCCGCCGACAAGGTCGGTGCCTACGCCAAGCATGTCTATGACATCACCAGCGAAACCGGCAGCGAGATCGCCAAGCTGGTCGAGAAGCAATTAGCCGACGGCAGCAAGCAGATCAACGCGTCGATCGAGGCGATGGCCAAGAACGCGCCGGCCGGCTCGGAAGGCATCGTGACCCTGGTGAAGTCGGCGATGACCGCGGCGAACTCGGCTTACGACCAGGTCAACAAGGCCACCAAGCAGGCCGTCGAAGTGGCGGAAGCCAACATCGCGGCAGCAGCCAAGTCCACCCGCCCGGCCGCCCGCAAGGCTGCCTGAGCCAGTCAACACCGGGCGCCCGCGGGCGCCGTCAGCGGGGCTTGTCCCCGCGAGGTGTGAATAAAAAAAAGCCCGGTTCTTCAACCGGGCTTTTTTTCGTGCCGATCCCGATATCGAATCAGCCGGCGACCGCGCCTTCGCGCTTGAGTTCGCGCTCGCCGGACGCGACCGGGCTGCGGTACTGCTCGAGCAGTTGCGCGCGCTGCGCCACCGCCGCCGCCAGATGTCGTGCCTTGACGTGGCCGAAGCCGCGGATGTGCTCGGGCACCGAAGCGATCGAGACCGCCAGGTCCCGGCGCTGCGCCGTCAGGTCCGCGAGCAATCCACTGATGGTGGCTTCGTATTCGGCGATCAGCGCCCGCTCGCTGCGGCGCTCTTCGGTGTAGCCGAACACATCGAGCGCCGACCCGCGCAAACCGCGCAGGCGGGCCAGCACACCGAACACCGGCATCACCCAGGGCCCGAAGGTTCGCTTGATCAGTTGGCCATCGGGCTTGCGCTTGGAGAGCAGCGGCGGGGCCAGATGGAACTGCAGGCGGATGTCGCCCTCGAACTGCTCCTGGAGCCGGGCGGTGAACTCGGGTCGGGTGTACAGGCGCGCGACCTCGTACTCGTCCTTGTAGGACATCAGCTTGAAGAAGTAGCGCGCCACCGCCTCGGTGAGCGGCAAGGCGCTGTTCTCGCCCGTCACGACCCGCCGCGCGTCCGCGCCGGGCCGTTCGTCCAGCCCCGTCTCGACACCGCGCACCCGCTCGACCAGCGCGCGATAGCGCTGCGCCCAGGCCTCGTTCTGGTAGTCGGTGAGGAAGTCGACGCGCCGCGCGATGAGTTCATCCAGCGTCTCGGAGCGCTGGCGGGCGACCGGCAGTGCCTTCGGCGGGGCGGCAACCGCCTCCACCCGGGTGAGATCGACCGCAGCCCGCCGGCCCCAAAGGAAGGCCTGGCGGTTCGATTCGATGGCCACCTCATTGAGCTCGATGGCCCGGTCGATGGCGCGCGCCGACACCGGGATCAGACCGTGCTGGTAGGCATAGCCGAGCATGAACATGTTCGCGGCGATCGAGTCACCCATCAGGCCATTGGCCAGCCGGGTCGCATCGACGAACGAGACGCGGTCCTCGCCGGCCGCGGCGGCGATCGCCCCCTCCATCGAGCCCAGCGGGAACTTCCAGTCGGCGTTGCGGGTGAAATCGGCGGTCGGCGTGCTGGCGACATTGGCCACCACCCGCGTGTGCCCGGACACCATGCGGGTGAGCGCATCCTTGCCCGCGGTGACCACGATGTCGCAACCCAGCACCGCGTCGGCGCTCGCCAGGCCGATGCGCGGCGCGTAGAGATGCTCGGGTGACAGGCCGAAACGCACGAAGCTCATGACCGCGCCGTTCTTCTGGGCCAGCCCGGCCATGTCGAGCACGGTCACGCCCTTGCCTTCCAGGTGGGCGGCCATCCCGAGGATCTGGCCGATGGTGACCACGCCGGTGCCGCCGATGCCGGTGACCAGCAGCGAGTAGGCGCCGGCGACCGACGGCAACGGCACATCGGGCAGGCCGATGGTGACCGCGTCGGGTCCGGCGGCCGAGCCCTTGCCGCGGCGCACCCGGCCGCCCTCGACGGTGACGAAGCTGGGGCAAAAGCCGTTCACGCAGGAGAAGTCCTTGTTGCAGGACGACTGGTTGATCGCCCGCTTGCGGCCGAACTCGGTCTCGACCGGCTCGATCGACACGCAGTTGGACTGCACGCCGCAGTCGCCACAGCCTTCGCAGACCGCCTCGTTGATGAACGCCCGCTTGTCCGGATCGGGGAAGGCGCCGCGCTTGCGACGGCGGCGCTTTTCGGCCGCACAGGTCTGGTCGTAGATCAGGACCGACACGCCCTCGGTGTCGCGCAGCGTGCGCTGCACCGCATCGAGCTCGCTGCGGTGGTGCACCGCGACCTGGGCGTCGAAATAGCCCGACGGGTATTTTTGCGGCTCGTCGGTGACGACCACCACCGTGCGCACGCCCTCGGCCTGAACCTGGCGGGCAATCGCCGCCGGGGTGAGCTGGCTGTCGTGGGTCTGCCCGCCGGTCATGGCGACCGCGTCGTTGAACAGGATCTTGTAGGTGATGCGGGTGCCGGTGGCCACCGCATGACGAATCGCCAGCGACCCGGAGTGGTTGTAGGTGCCGTCGCCCAGGTTCTGGAAGATGTGCGCGGTTTCGGTGAACGGCGCCTGACCGACCCAGGTCATGCCTTCGCCGCCCATCTGGGTGAAGGTGGAGGTCGAGCGGTCCATCCACTGCGCCATGTAGTGGCAGCCGATGCCGGCGTGCGCGCGCGAGCCTTCGGGCACCCGGGTGGAGGTGTTGTGCGGGCAGCCCGAGCAGAAATAGGGAATCCGCTCGATCGTCTGGAAGTGGCGCCCGCCGGTGCGCTCCCTGGCCTGCAGCACCGCCAGCCGGGCCTCGATCCGGGCCCGGATGTCTTCGCCCAGCGAGCCACGCCGGTCGTCGGCGCCCGCGTGTTCGGCCAGCAGGTACAGACGCGTGGCGATGAGCTGCGCGCAGAAAACCGGCGAGAGCTCGCCATAGTCGGGGACACAGGGCGCGCCGCGCTCGTCCTGCTTGCCGATCACCCGCGGCCGCTCGGCCAGCGAATAGAGGTGATCCTTGAGCTGCGATTCGATGAGCGCGCGCTTTTCCTCGATCACCAGCACTTCGGCCGCACCGGCGCAGAACTCGCGGATGCCCTCGGGCTCGAGCGGCCAGGGCATCGCCACCTTGTAGACCTTCAGACCGATCCGGCGCGCGCTGGCGTCGTCGATCCCCAGGTCGGCGAGGGCCTGCATGACATCGAGCCAGCTCTTGCCGGTGCTGACGATGGCCAGCCGGCAGGGTTCGCCGCCGGCGGCGAGATCATCGCGCCCGAAGACGTTCGCATCGAGCCGGTTGGCCCGCGCGTAGGCCAGCGCGGCCGGGAGCTTGTAACGCGCCAGTCGCTCCTCGAGCTTGAGGAAGGTGTCCTCGGGCAGCCGCAGGTGCAGGCCACCCGGGGGCAGATCGGCCAATTCCGGCAGGATCGGGCGAAAGCGCGACGCACTGACGTCGACGATGCCGGCGGTCTCGATGGTGTCGGTGACCGCCTTCATGCCGGCCCACAGGCCCGAGTGCCGCGACAGGGCGAAACCGTGCAGGCCGAGATCGATGTAATCCTGGACGGTGGCCGGGGCCAGCACCGGAATCCCGACCGCGCTGAAGATGAAATCGGTCTGGGCCGCGACGGTCGAGGACTTGGCGCCGTGGTCGTCGCCGCCGATCGCCAGCACGCCGCCGTGCTGCGCCGAACCCGCCTGGTTGGCATGGCGCAGCACATCGCCGCTGCGGTCCACCCCGGGACCCTTGCCGTACCAGATGGAGAACACCCCGTCGTAGCGGGCGCCCGGAAAGCAGTTGACCTGCTGCGTGCCCCAGATCGCGGTGGCGGCGAGGTCTTCGTTCAGACCCGGCACAAAGCGCACATGGTGCGCTTCCAGCTGCTTGCGCGCCTTCCAGAGCGCCTGGTCGTAGCCGCCCACCGGCGAGCCGCGATAGCCACTGATGTAGCCGGCGGTGTTCAGTCCGGCCTCGAGGTCGCGCTGGCGCTGCATCAGCGGCAGGCGGACCAGCGCCTGGGTGCCGGTGATGTAGACGCGACCATCGGTGGCGTCGTACTTGTCGTCCAGGGTGACCTGGCGCAAGCCGGAGTCGATCGGCATGTTCATGGCGGCATTTCCTTCGGCGTTCAGGGGCGTTCAGGAGCGTTGGCGGGCGTTGGCTGACGTTGGCGGGCGCGATTCGGTGCGATTTGACGAAGCAGGGATCAGTCCAGCTCGACCCGGCCCAGGCCGCGGGCGCCCGCTTCGAGCTGCGCCCAGGCCGCGTCGAGCTGGGCGAGCGGCCCCTTGACGCCGAGTTCGATGTGGCGGGCGCGCCGGTCGTCGCCCACCGAGGGCAGCGAGAACACCCGGATGCCGGGGAAGCGCGACTCGACCGCCTCCATCAGCGGGGTGGCCGCCGATTCGGGCACATCGAACAGCAGCAGCGAGCGCTCGCCGCGCGCGTCCTGGTGATGCAGGTGGGCGAAGTCGCGGTCGAGCACCTGTTCGATCATCGGCCAGGCCATCACCGGAAAGCCCGGCACGAAATAATGCCGGCGGATCGAGAAACCCGGTATCCGGTTGTAGGGATTCGGGATGATTGCCGAGCCCTCGGGAAACTCGCCCATCTTCAGGCGCTGGCGGTTCTCGGGGGTATTCATGTCGGCGCTGCCCTTGCCCGACTGCGCCATCTCGGCGGTGCGCTCGGCAATCAGCTGCCGGGCCTCGGGGTGCAGCGCGAGCGGCACGCCCAGGGCCGCGGCGGCCGCCTGACGGGTGTGGTCGTCGGGGGTGGCGCCGATGCCGCCGCAGGAAAAGACGAGGTCGTCGGTGGCGAAGGACTCGCGCAGGGCGGCCACCAGCCGGTCGCGCTCGTCGCCCAGGTAGCGCGCCCACGACAGCTGCAGGCCGCGGGCACCGAGCAGTTCGACGACTTTCGGGAAATGCTTGTCCTGGCGTTTGCCCGAGAGGATTTCATCGCCAATGATGATCAAGCCGACGTTCATCGAATCTGCCTTGTCGAAGTTTGAGGAGCCAGGTCCGAGTTTAAACGCCCGGCGGCCGGGCCGCTGCGATGCGCACGCAGTGCCGCCAGCGAGAAATGCCCGAACGCCAGCGTCGAGAGCACCGGCGTGACCAGGAAAAGGGGGGGCACATAGTTGAGCGCGCACACCAGCGCCGCGAGCAGGAAGTATTCGCCACGGTGGCGGGCGATCAGCGCGTCGCTCTCCTCGGCGCTGGCGTGCTCGGCCAGGCTGTCGACACGCAGGATCCGCGCGGTTAGCCAGCTCCACCACAGCCACGGCACGGCCAGACCGGCCACTGGCACCAGCCACAGCGGCGCCGTCAGCAGATAACCGATCGCGAACACGCCGAAGGTCGCCAGGGCGGTGCCGACGCCGGCCGCCAGCGACCATGCGCCCCGGCGCTGGACATCGCGGTACGCCCCGCCCCCGAGGTGGCGATTGACGATCGGCGTGGCGGCCAGCGAGACCAGGATCAGCGCGACCACGAACATCAGGGGCGCCAGCAGCAGCACGGCCAGAAGCGCGGTGATCCCGGCGCCGACATCGCCCAGCCCGAGGGTCGCCAGCCAGCCGCCACCGGCGGTCGCGCCGAACAGCGACTCGCGCAGCCAGCCGGTCAGCGGGTCCCAGACGAACCAGGCGGCGCCGATCCAGAACACCACCGCGACCCCGAAAGGCAGCAGCAGCAGCCCGAGCATCCGCGGGTGCAGCTGGCTGGCCAGCGCCCGCAGGAAGGCGATGCCGACGCGGCTCATCGCCGATCGAGCAGGCGTCCGAGCGCCAGCCACTGCTGCGACCAGAAGCCGCGTCCGTAGTCGCGCCCGTCGAGCTGGTCGCGGATGCCGGTCGGCACGAAGCCGGGACGCCAGTCGGCGGTGCGAAAGATCAGGTCCCAGACCGGGAACAGCACCGCGAAATTGCAGCCGCCGGCCGGCCCTTCATGGCCGACGCCGATCGCGTGGTGGCGCCGGTGAAAGCTCGGGCTGACCAGCAGGCGCTCGGCCCAGCCGCCCCAGCGCCAGCGCAGATTCGCGTGCTGCAGGCTTTGCAGCACCCGCGAAGCGACGATCAGGAAAATGAACTGCTCGGGGGCCACTCCGATGGCCAGCGCCGCCCCGGCCAGCAGCGCGTCGCGCAGGAGGTCGTCGGCCAGGTGGTTTCGGTCGTCGCTCCAGAAGGTCATCTGGCGCTGGCTGTGATGCAGCGAGTGCAGCGCCCACCACCAGCGCCACGCGTGCTGGCCGCGGTGCATCCAGTAATCCACACCGTCGAGCACCACGAGGTAGATCAGGAAACCGACCCAGGGCACATCGGTCACGCCGGGCCACCACTGATCGAGATTCGGGCGCGACACGCCCAGCAGGCGCAACTCGCCCTCGAGCCAGTCGAAGCCCGGCGTCATCAGGGCGAAGGCCGCCAGCGGCACCGCGCCCAGCCGGTGCAGGAGCGTGTACAGGCGGTCGGTGCGCACCGCGCGCCGGTCGGTCAGGGGCTCGACGGGAAAGCGCCGCTCCAGGGGCACGAACACCGCGGCCAGCAACAGCACTTCCAGGACGCCGATCAGCAGCCACTCGAGCGCATCGAAAGCCGGTTCGGAGAACCGCATCCAGCCCAGCGCAAACAGCAGTGGCTGCACCAGCTGCTCGTAGACCCAGCCATGGACCGCGGCAAAGCCGGCGACCGCCTGATCGATGATCGCGGTCACGGGCGCACCCCCGCGAGAGCCGCCTTCGGCATCGCGGCCGACAGGCCGGGGTGTTCGCGCAGCGTGGCGAAGCACAGGCCGCGGGCCTTCAGGCCGGCGATCAGCGGATCGAGCATCGGCGCGTAGGGGTCGCGGCGCGACCAGATGCCCAGGTGCGCCACCAGGATGTCACCGGCGCGGATGCCGGCCAGGGCCTGGCGCAGCAGTTGCTCGTTGGGATGCGTCTCGGACGGCAGCTCGTCGCCGAGGAAGCCGGCGGGCGACCAGTGGACGTGGCGGTAGCCGCAGGCGCTCGCGGCCGCCAGCGCCGCCGCCGGCGCGCGACCGGCCGGCGCGCGCCACAGGGGATCGACGCCGCGCCCGGTCATCGCCTTCAGGCGGGTGTCGACCCGGGCGATCTCGTCGCACAGCGCGCGCCCGGTCCAGTTCAGCGTCTGGCCGGCGCGCGGGCCGAACTGCGGCCGGGCCTGGACCACCACCGGATCGGCACCGGCGGGTGGCGATCGGTCGGCGGCCGGCCGCGCCGACGCCGGCTTCAGATACACATGATCGAAGGTGTGCGAACCGAAGGCGTGCCCTTCGGCGACCCGGGCACGCCAGTAGGGCGCCCAGCTGTCGTCGAGCGAGAAATCGCCGCGGGTGGTGCGCTCGCTGGCCAGAAAGAAAGTGGCTTGCACGCCATGGCGCTTCAGGATGTCGGCGATCGGCTCGGCCTGGCTCATGCTGCCGGTGTCCAGGGTGAGGTAGACGGTGCCGCGGCAGGCCGGCTCGACCGCGTCCGCCGGGGCGATCCCGGTCAGGCCCAGCAGCGCCAGCAGGACAGCGCTCGTCCGGCGGGCGCGCACTCGATCGGTGGACGGGGTCGGATGCATGACGGCGGGCCGGCGACTCAGAGCAGCGGGGCGCGATTGTGGAGGTAAACCCCGTGCGGCGAGCGTCCCACCGGAATGGTTCGCACCACCTTGCCCGCGGCGAGGTCGACGATGGCGACCTGGCGGGCAAACCGCGCGGTCACCCACATCAGGCGCCCGTCGGCGGCGATGTCCATGCAGTCCGGCCCCCCGGGAACGGCGATGGTCTGCACCACCTGGAGCGTGTTCATGTCGATTCGCGAGACGGTGTTCTCGACCCGGTTGGAAACGTACAGATGCCGACGGTCGCCGGCGCCGCGGAAGTTGTGCGCACCCTTGCCGGTGCGGATGTGGGCGATGCTCTTGCGCGCCCGCCAGTCGATCACATCGACATGGTCCTCGCCCATGATGCCCACCATCAGGTAACGGTCATCCGGGGTCATGATGATGCCGGCCGGCTGCTTGCCCACCTTCATCTTCCAGAGCACCGCCTGGGTGGCCAGGTCGACGGCGGCGATCTCATCGCTGTCCTGCAGGGTGACGAAAGCCTGGCGGCTGTCCGCCGAGAACCAGACATGGCTGGGCGCGCGGCCCAGCGGGACCCGGCGCGCCAGGGTGAGTTCACCGGCTTCGTGGCGATAGACATCGACCCGGTCCAGGCGCAGGCCGACCGCGACGAACCAGCGGTTGTCCGGCGAGAAACCGATCTGGTAGGGGTCGTCGATCCCGCGCACACGCCGCTGGATCTGGCCGGTCACCGGATCGAGGTAGTGCAGGTCATTGCTGATGGCGTTGGCCACGATCAGCGACTTGCCGTCCGGCGCGGGATAGAGGTGGTGCGGCTCCTTGCCGACGGTGATGCGGCTGGCTTCGGTGAAGGTCTTCTGGTCGATGAGCGAGACCGACGCATCGCGCGAGTTCAGCACCACCGCGATCTGGGCGTGCACCACCCAGCCCGGCAGCGACAGGGCAAGAAGGACGGCGAGCCGGCGAAGGAGGGAACGAGGATTCATGGCGACAGACCCGGGTACGAAGAGGTGAGGCGGCAGGGGGGCGCCCGATGCCCGCCGACGTCCGTCGCCAAAATGGACGGCGCACTGCAGCAGTCATGACCCGGATTCTATTAGACTCCGGGCACAGGCCCCCCCATGTTGCGCGTACTCGAAGTAACCCTCCCCGTCTTCGCACTGGTCTTCTGCGGATTCTTCGGGCAACGCTGGCGCCTGCTTCCCCCGC
This sequence comes from uncultured beta proteobacterium, assembly GCA_903934295.1. Classification (GTDB taxonomy): domain Bacteria; phylum Pseudomonadota; class Gammaproteobacteria; order Burkholderiales; family Burkholderiaceae_E; genus Quisquiliibacterium. The sequence continues at coordinate 26,602 of CAIZNI010000066.1, read as the reverse complement.
ACGCGGTCCAGGGCATCAACGCGTTCGTTTTCTTCTTCGCCCTGCCGGCGATGCTGTTCCGGGTGGTGGCGACCCAGCCGGTGACCAGCCTGACCGACTGGCGCTTCGCGCTCGGCTATGCCGGCGCCACCCTCGCGGTCTTCCTGTTCACCCGGTCGGCCGCGATGCCCCCGCGTCCCGGCCCCCGCACCCACCCGATCGCGCACACCGCAGCCTCGTCTCAGGCCACCACCTTCGGACTGAACACCGCCCACGGCAACATCGGCTATCTGGGCATGCCGCTGGTCATCGAACTGGGCCGCGACTATGTCCCCTCGATGATCCTGGCCATGATCTGCGACATCTTCCTGGTGATCACCCTGGCCATCGCGCTGCTGGAACTGGATCGCCGCCGGCACACGGCGGGCGGGGCGCGGGGACTGGGTCCGGTGCTCAGGACGGTGTCGCTCGGGCTGGTCCGCAGCCCGCTGGTGATGGCCATCGCACTGGGTCTCGGGTGGGCACTGGCCGCCCCGGCGATGCCCTCGGTGCTCGACAACTTCACCCGCATCCTGGGGGCTGCGGCGGGACCCTGCGCGCTGTTCGCCATCGGCGCCTCGCTGGGCGACCGGCCGATCCGGGTCGACCGCAGCATCGTCGGCCTGATGCTGATCAAGCTGGTGGTCCACCCGGTGCTGGCCGGGCTGCTGCTGTATGGCGTGTTCGGGGCCGACCACCGGGCGGCGGCGATCGGCGTGCTGGCGGCGAGCCTGCCGGCGGCCAGCAACACCTTCATCATCGCGCAGCGCTACCGGGTTCCCTCGCAGGAGATCAGTGCCGCCATCCTGGTGGGCACCTTCGTGTCGCTGATCAGCGTGTCACTGGTGATCTGGATGCTCGGGCTGCGCGCGGGCTGAACCCGGCCGAAGGAATCGGCAACCGCGCGCTCGCGCCGCCGCTTGCCCCCGCAGGAACCGCGCCGATCAGTGACCGGCCATGATGGCGGCCCAGGCTTTCTGCAGCCGCTTGACCGACACCGGCATCGGCGTGCGCAACTCCTGTGCGAACAGCGACACCCGCAGCTCCTCGAGCAGCCAGCGGAACTCTTCCAGGCGCGCATCGTCCTCGCCGCGGCGCTGGGCCAGCGTGCGGCGCAGCGGCGTCTGCAGCGCGGCCAGTTCGGCCAGACGCGGCGCGTCGCGGCCCGGCTCGGTGCGCAGCTTGTCGATGCGCAGCGCGATCGCCTTCAGGTAACGCGGGTAGTGGGCGAGTTGCGCCGCCGGCGTGCCGTTGAGCCAGCGTCCGGGGAACAGGCCCTCGAGCTGCTGGGCGATGTCGGCGGCGGCGGCGGGCTGGCCGCGGGCCTGCGGCAGCTTGCGAATCACCGCCTGGTGCTCGACCAGGATCGCCAGCAGCGCACGCGCCACCTCCTGGCCGATCAGGTTCAGGCGCGGGCGGGCCTGCGCGATCCGCTCGGCGAAGGCCGGCGCATCGGCGGGCAGCGGCTCGGCCAGGCAGGCGCGCTCGATCACCGCGGTGGCCAGCTCCCGGCGCAGGTCGTCGGCGCCACCGAAGGGCGCATACAGCAGGGTCAGCTTGTGCGCGTCCGGCAGGTTGCGCTCGAAAAAGCGCAGCGGCTCCTTGAGCACCAGCGCGAACAGGCGGCTCAGGCCACGACGATGCTCGGGCGCGGCCTCCTGGGGGGAGTCGAAGACCTGCAGTTCCACCGCATCGCCGGCATCGACCAGCGCCGGATAGCCGATCAGGGTTTCCCGGCCGCGGCTGAGCTCCATCAGCTCCGGCAGCGGGCCGAACGACCAGTCGCGATATCGCTGCCCGGCCTGCAGCGCGAGCGCGGCCGAGCGTTGGGCCGAGGGATCGGTGGCCGCCGCCCGCGCCCCCCGGACAGCCGCGGCGGGCGTTGACGGACCCGCCGACGCGGCAGCGGACGCGGAAGCAGACACGGCCGGCGACTCGGCCACCGGCCGGATGCGCTGGGCGATGTCGCGCAGCGCATCCTGAAAACTGCCCTGCGCGCGGGCACCGTGCTGCGCGCGCAGCTCGGCCAGGTTGCGCGACAGGCCGATGACGCCGCCGTGCTCGTCGACCAGCCGGAAATTCATGAACAGGTGCGCCGGCACCGTCTCGAGCTTGAAGTCGGTGAGTGCCGCGCGCAGCTGCAGGGTCTCACGCAGGTCGTCGATGAGCGCCTGGACCAGCGGACGGCTGCCCCAGGCATGCGGCCCGCTGTCCCCGGACCAGCGCCCGATGAAGGCCTCGACCGACGCCGGCACCGGCACCAGGTGACGGCGCAGCTTCTGGGGCAGCGACTTGACCAGCGCGCCCACCTTGTCGGCCAGCATGCCCGGCACCAGCCACTCGCAGCGCACCGCATCGACCTGATTGAGCGCGTACAGCGGCACCGTCAACGTCGCGCCGTCGTCGGAGGCACCCGGGTCGAACCGGTAGTCGAGGTCGAAACCGACGCCGCGCATCAGGATGCGCCGCGGAAACGACTCGGTGTCGACGCCGGCGGCGTCCTTGCGCATCAGTTCGTCGCGCGAGAGTTCCAGAAGCCCGGGCTGCGCGAGCGCCGCCTCGCGGTACCAGGCCTCCAGCGTCGCCGCCGAGAACACGGTCTCGGGGATCCGGGCATCGAACCACGCATGGAGCCAGGACTCGTCGACCAGCAGGTCGGGGCGCCGGATCTGGTGTTCCAGCTTGCGCACCTCGGCGATCAGCCGGCGGTTGCGCCGGAAGAACGGCAGCTCGCTGTCCCAGTCCATCGCGACCAGCGCCTCGCGAATCAGCAGTTCGCGCGCCAGCGCCGGATCGCGCGGTCCGTAATGCACCCGGCGCTGCGACCACAACGTCAGTCCGTAGAGCACCCCGCGCTCGAAGGCCACCACCTGGCCGGCCTTGCGCTCCCAGTGCGGCTCGCTGCAGGAGGTGCGAACCAGGTGGCGGGCGGCGCGCTCGATCCAGACCGGCTCGATGCGGGCCACCGTGCGGGCATAGAGCCGGCCGGTGTCGACGAGCTCGGCGCCCATCAGCCACTTGGGCTGCTTGCGCGCCAGCCAGGAGCCCGGGTGGATGGTGAAGCGGGTCTCGTGGGTGCCCAGGTACTGCGGCTCGTCGGGCGGGCGCATGCCCAGGTTGCCGAGCATGCCGGTGAGCAGCGCCTGGTGGAGCTGGTCGTAGGTGGCCGCGGTGGCGTTGAGCCGCCAGTGCATCTGCTCGACCGTCTCGAGCAGCTGGGCGTGCACATCCGACCACTCCCGCAGCTTGCGCGGCGACAGGAACTCGCGCTCCAGGCGGGTCTGCAGGCGGCGATTGCTTTCCTTCTGGGCGATCGCGGCGTGCCAGTAGTCCCACAGCCGGACCATCGCCAGGAAGTCGGACTGTTCGTCGGCGAATCGCCGATGCTGCTGATCGGCGGCCTGCTGCGCGTCCATCGGGCGTTCGCGCGGATCCTGCGAGGACAGTGCGGCGGCGATGATCAGCATCTCGCGCAGGCACTGGCCATCGCGGGCCGCCAGCAGCATGCGGCCGATGTGCGGGTCGACCGGCAGACGCGCGAGCTGGCGCCCGATGTCGGTGAGCTGGTTCTGCGCGTCGATCGCGTTGAGCTCGTGCAGCAGCGCGTACCCGTCGGCGATCGCCTTGCGCGGGGGCGGGTCGAGGAAGGGGAAGGCCTCGATCTCGGCCAGGCGCAGCGCCTTCATCTGCAGGATGACCGCCGCCAGCGACGAGCGCAGGACCTCGGGATCGGTGAAACGGGTGCGCCCGGCGAAGTCGGCCTCGGCATACAGGCGGATGCAGATGCCGTCGGACACCCGGCCACAGCGCCCGGCGCGCTGGTTGGCCGCCGCCTGCGAGATCGGCTCGATCTGGAGCTGTTCGACCTTGCTGCGATACCGATAGCGCTTGACCCGCGCGGTGCCGGTGTCAATCACATAGCGGATGCCCGGCACGGTGAGCGAGGTTTCCGCCACATTGGTGGCCAGCACGATCCGCCGGCCGGTGGAGCCGCTGAAGACGCGCTGCTGATCGGCCGCCGACAGGCGCGCATACAGCGGCAGCACCTCGAGCGGACCGCGGGCCAGCGGCGATGGACTGCGCGCCGCCACCGCCCGCGCGTGGGCCCGGCGCAGATGCTCGGCGGCATCGCGGATCTCGCGTTCGCCGGGGAAAAAAATCAGCACATCGCCGGGCCGCTCGCGCCAGAGCTCGTCGATCGCCTCCTCGATGCGCGACGGCAGGTCGTCCTCGTCATCGTCGTCGCGCGCGTTCTCGTCGAAATCGCGGTAGCGGATCTCGACCGGATAGAGCCGGCCCGAGACCTCGATCACCGGCGCTGGCCGGCCGGCCAGGGTGAAGTGCCGCGAGAAGCGCTCGGCGTCGATCGTGGCCGAGGTGACGATCAGCTTCAGGGAGTCGCGCCGCGGCCCTTCGAGCAGCTGGCGCAGGTAGCCCAGCAGGAAATCGATGTTCAGGCTGCGCTCGTGCGCCTCGTCGATGATCAGGGTGTCGTAGGCCCGCAGCAGCGGATCGGCCTGGCTCTCGGCGAGCAGGATGCCGTCGGTCATCAGCTTGATGCAGGCGCCGCGGCTGAACTTCTCGTTGAAGCGGATCTTGTAGCCGACGTGGGTGCCCAGCGGCGAGCCGAGCTCGTCGGCGATCCGCCGGGCCACGGTGGTGGCCGCCAGGCGGCGCGGCTGGGTGTGGCCGATCAGCCCCGCGCGCCCGCGCTCGGCGAGCGCCGCGGCGATCTTGGGCAGCTGGGTCGTCTTGCCCGAGCCGGTTTCGCCGCAGACGATGACCACCGGGTGATCCCGGATGGCGCGCGCGATCTCCTCGCGGCGGGCGCTGACGGGCAACGACTCGGGGAATTCGAAAGCAGGCAGCGGCCGCAGGTCAGGGATCACATCGAAATTATAATGTTTCGATGAGCCCCTCCTCCGTTCTCCCCGACTCGCAACAGTTCGTCGACTGGCTGCGCCGCGTCGCGCCCTACATTCACGCCTTCCGCGGCAAGACCTTCGTGGTCGCGTTTCCGGGCGAACTGGTCCAGGCCGGCCGGCTGCCGGCGCTGGTACAAGACATCAGCCTGCTCAGCGCCATGGGCATGCGGCTGGTGGTGGTGTTCGGCTCACGCCCGCAGATCAACGAGCAGCTGCGCCTGCGCGGCGTGCCGGCGCGCTACGCCAACGGTCTGCGCATCACCGACGCGGTGGCGCTGGAGTGCGCCAAGGAGGCCTCGGGCGAGATCCGCCTGGACATCGAGGCCGCGTTCTCGCTGGGCTTGCCCAACACGCCGATGGCCCACTCCTCGGTGCGGGTGCTCTCGGGCAACCTGATCAGCGCCCGGCCGGTGGGCATCGTCGACGGCATCGACTATGAACAGACCGGCCTGGCGCGCAAGGTCGAGGCCGACACCATCAATTTCGCCCTCAACAGCGGCTCGATCGTGCTGATGTCGAACCTCGGCTTTTCGGCCACCGGCGAAGCCTTCAACCTGAGCATGGAAGACGTCGCCGCCGCGACCGCGATCGCCCTGGACGCCGACAAGCTGGTGTTCGTCACCGAGACGCCGGGGGTACTGGACGACGCCGGGCAGGTGGTGGGCGAAGTCTCCGAGGCGCTCGCCCAGCAGTTGCTGGCAGCCGGCTCGCTGACCCCGGAAACCGCGTTCTACCTGCGCCACGCGCTGCGCGCCTGCGAGGGCGGCGTGGCGCGCGCCCACCTGATTCCCTTCGACCTCGACGGCAGCATGCTGCTCGAGCTCTTCCAGCACGATGGCGTGGGCACGATGGTCGTCGAGGAGACCCTGGAGGCACTGCGCGAAGCCACCGCCGATGACGTCGGCGGACTGGTCGCGCTGATCCGACCGCTCGAGGAGGACGGCACGCTGGTGCGCCGAGACCGCGCCCGCATCGAGCGCGAGGTCGGCAACTTCACCGTCATCGAGCACGATGGCGTGATCTTCGGCTGCGCGGCGCTCTACCCCTACCCTCAGGAAGGCATCGGCGAGATGGCCTGCCTGGCGGTCAACCCGCAGGTCCAGAGCAAGGGCGATGGCGAGCGGCTGCTCAAGCGCATCGAGCAGCGCGCGCGCGCCGCCGGACTGCGCCGGCTGTTCGTGCTGACCACCCGGACCATGCACTGGTTTCTGAAGCGCGGCTTCGTGCCGGCCGATGTCGACCAGCTGCCGCGCGAGCGGATCAATCTCTACAACTGGCAGCGCAAGTCGCAGGTCCTGATCAAGAACCTGTCCTGAGCCGGGGCTGGCTCAGGAGCGGCAGCTGGCGGGCGCCCATTCGGGCGGCAGCGGCTCGCCAACAGTGGCACCCGCGCGCCGGGCGGCGCTCAGGTCTGGGGCGGCGGCGGAACCCGACAGACAGGTGAAGGTCATCTTCCCGCCGTTGACCGGGAAACTGCCGGTCAACACCAGGGAGTATTCGATGCGGTTGCCCGGGTCCATGGCCTGGTTGAAAGTGATCACCACCACGGAGCCGGCCCGGACGATCTGCCTGATCATCCGCGAAGGGTTCTGTTCGATGACTTTGTAGGTCGGCGGCAATGGAGTCCCACCGGGACCCGTGGCGTATGAAGGCTGGCGCTGCATGCTCCCGCCGGTGTTGACCATCACCTCCTCGATGACCAGAGCCTTGGCAACCGCCGACAGGATCAATCCCTCCGATACATAGGTGCGCCGGGTGTAGTCCCCGTACGCCGGAATGCAAAGGGCGCACAACACGCCGATCACGGCGAGCGCCATGACGATTTCGACCAGAGTGATACCGGTGACGCGCCTCCGGTCAGACCTCAATGGACTCGATTCCCTGGGATACCCAGCGATTGCGTCCCTGCTGCTTGGCCAGGTACATGCGGTGGTCGGCGGCGTTGACCAGCGTTTCGGCCTGGACGCCATCGTGCGGGAACGTCGCCAGCCCCAGACTGCCGGAAATGGCCACCGGGTGACCCTCCAGTTCAAAGGGCTGCGCCAGCGCTGCGCAGATCCGGTCGGCCAGGCGCTCGGCATCCCGGATCGACTCCACCTCGGGCAACAGCACCACGAACTCATCGCCGCCACGGCGCGCCAGCAGATCGGTATCGCGCAGCAGCGACTGCAGCCGCCGGGTGACGTCGAGCAGCAGCAGGTCACCGATGTGGTGTCCGAGCTGGTCGTTGACCGGCTTGAAATGGTCGAGGTCGATGTAGATCAGCGCAAACGGGCGACCGTAGCGCGACGCCTGCGCCAGCGTGGAGGCCAGACGCTCCTGGAACAGGAACCGGTTGGCCACCCGGGTCAGTGCGTCATGGGTGGCCAGAAACTGGTATCGCTCGTTGCTCGCCTGCAGTTCGAGGCTCAAGTTGTGCAGGCGGACCGCGCTGGCTCGTGCCCGGGTCATCAGCAACACACTCAGGCTGAACAACAGGCAGATCATCAGGATCGCCAGCCATTCTCCGTTGAACGCGGTCTGATTGGCATACGCCCGCGGGAAACCCTCGAAGACCAGTGTCCAGCGCTGACCATCCAGCAGCAGCGGCATGACGACCCGCAACGGCACTGCCCCCTGCCAGGAAACCGGCTGACCGGCGGTGCTGTCGTGAATCAGCCGGTCGGCCGTCTGTCGATCGCCGGAATAGACCCTCAGGGTCATGTTGCGGGGCAAGGGCCCCAGGGTTGCACTCACCAGCGCCGAAGGCTGGAACAAACCGAACACCCAGCCGGTCAGCGCAAGGCGGCGATCGGCCTCCCCTGCGCCGGCCGACGCCATGAGCCGGGTCGGGTCATAGATCGGCTGGAAGAAAAAAATGTGATCGGCGTGGGCAGTGGCCGGATCGGCAGAGGCCTGGGTCAGCAGGGATGACGGCGGACTCATTCGCGCCTGCGCGTTCACCGCGCTCTGCTCCAGCGCTTCGCGAAGCCCGGCGCTGGCGCCCAGATCCAGACCGATCAGAGGGTCATTGACATCGCTGGCCGGGGCCAGCCGAACGATCGGCATGCGCTGATCGTCCGGTCCCTGCGGCCAGACCCGGTAGAGCGGATACCCGTTCGCCTGCATCCGCTCGATGTGCGCAGCCTGCTTATCGGGCGGCACCTTCGAGACGTAACCGATGCCCCGGATGCCGGGAAAATCGATGCCGAGGTACAGATTGGACACGTACTGCGCCCACTCGTCCTTCGACAGGAAGCCGACCGACGAAAACACCGAACGCGCGCCACGCAGGACCTGGCGATAAGCGATCATCCGATCCTGCAGACGCAGGCCGAGTTCGCGGCTCTCGAAGGAGAAATCGGCCAGCAGATCATGGCGGTGGCGCTGCTGACGCGTCTCGCCGATGAAGACCGCGACGAATACCGACAGGACGATGGCCACGCCCGCTGGCAACCAGGGGCGAAGCGCCGGGAATCGGGCGCGCAGACGCCCGACGGCGGCAGAGATCGGGCGCCGGTAGCGGTCCACGAGCGGTTGAAACAGGCGCACAGGCCGCGTATCCAGGGTCAAAGCATTGGCGCATCGCGCCATGGGTATCCGCTTGCGGACTCACGATGCCCTCTGCCCTTCCGGACAGCCAGCAGCGCCAGTCCTTGCGGCGACTGCCGACCGACCGGCGGCATCGAGCCGCCGCCGGCATGACGGCCCCGAACGCCGCGGGTTTCGATTCGGATCGGAACCTGTGACAATTGCGCCCTCACCCCCGAACAGGAAGTTTCATGGCTCGCACCGTGTTCTGCGTCAAGCTGCAAAAGGAGGCCGAGGGCCTCGATTTCCCGCCCTACCCCGGCGAACTGGGCAAGCGGCTGTGGGAAGGCGCCTCGAAGGAAGCCTGGCAGGCCTGGCTCAAGCACCAGACCATGCTGGTCAATGAAAACCGGCTGAGTCTGGCCGATGCGCGGGCCCGCAAGTACCTGGCCACGCAACTGGAGAAATATTTCTTCGGTGACGGCGGCGACAAGCCCGCGGGCTACGTGCCCCCGCAGGAATAGGTCAGCAGCAATCGGTCTGCAGCAATCGGTCAGCAGGCATCGGTCCGCGAGAAAAACCGCCGCACCGGGCCCGCTGGCAGCGGCCGGCGGGTCTCGCGGGCCGGGCGCCGGTCAGCCCGGCGCTGAAACGCGCCGTACGCCCTGCGCGGTAGCCACCAGCACCACCGATGCCGGGGCCCGGGCAAACAGCCCGACGGTGACCACACCGGGCCAGTGATCGATCTGTTCTTCCAGCGCGACGGGGTCGCTGATCGCGAGTCCCGCCACGTCCAGGATCTGGTTGCCGTTGTCGGTGACAAACCCTTCCCGCAGCACCGGCGACCCACCGAGCAAGCGCGCCCGCGCAGCAACGAGTTCGCGCGCCATCGGGATCACTTCGATCGGCAAGGGGAAACGCCCCAGGGTCTCGACCTGCTTGGAGGCATCGACGATGCACACGAAGCGATCGAAAGCGCCGGCCACGATCTTTTCCCGGGTCAGCGCGCCACCGCCGCCCTTGATCATCCGGCGCCCGGGATCGATCTCGTCGGCACCATCGACATAGACCGGGCGGGCCATCCCGGCCAGCACCGCTTCATTGAGGTCGAACACCCGCACACCGGCCGCGCGCAGCCGCTCGGTGCTGCGCTCGGAACTCGAGACGGCGCCGGCGAAGCGTGCGGCCTGTTCGCCGAGTGCCTCGATGAAGAAATTGACGGTCGAACCGCTGCCCACCCCCACCAGGGTATCGGGCACCAGTTCGGCGAGGGCGGCACGGGCGGCCGCGCGTTTCAGATCATCCTGGTTCATGGGCCGGATTCTAGCGTGGCCGGCCCGGGCAGCCGGCGCGCGCGGTCGCCGGCTCCGCGGTCCCCGCGCGCTCAGGCGGCGGCGAACTCGCGCACGGTCACTGCCTTCACCAGCGCCCGGTTGCACTGCTCGATCGACACCAGCGCCTCGTCGAGCCGATCGGCCAGCTGCTGGTCGGGGGCGCCCTCGACGGCCTCGGCCACCCCGAGGTAGGCGGTGAACGGGCCGCTGCGATCGAGCAGCGCCTCGCGGATGCTGTCGCGCACATGGAGCTTGTCGAGCAGCACCGGCATCGGCTCGCGGAACAGCTTGTCGATCAGCGACAGCACGCCCAGGATGAACACCTCGTCACGGTCGGACGAACCGCCGTCCTCGCCGACCAGATGCTCCATGAAGAGACCGCGCCGGAACGAGGCGAACATCACCGGCTGCATGTTGGCATCCTTGCTGGCGGTCATCAGCAGCAGCAGCAGCCAGCGCTTGAGCCGCTCGTAGCCCAGCATCATCACCGCGTGGCGAAACGACTGAATCTCCACCGGCAGCGCGAAGGCGGCCGAATTGATGTAACGCAGCATCCGGTAGGACAGCGCCGCGTCGCGACGAATCACCCGCTCGATGTCACCCGGATCGGCCTCGTCGCCGATCATGGTGAGCAACTCGGTGATGATCCCGAAATCAGGGCTGGCGTTGCTCGACATCGCATGCGCGGTCGCGTCGTCGAAGGGCCAGCCGATGCAGGCCAGCGCCCCCGTCTCGAAACTCCTGCGCAGCATCGCGATCGTCTTGACGCCGGCCTGCGCATACGGAATGCGCCGCGTGACCGCCTGATCCTGGGGCGCCAGCGGCTCGCGCAGTCGCCGGTCATCGGCGGTGTCGATGATCGACATCCGGAAGGCTGGCAGAAGCGACGGCGCCAGGGTGCCCACCGGCCGCCCGCCCAGCACCATCGGGCAGCCCTGACGGTGCAGTTGCGCAATGAGCGCCAGGCCCTGCGGCGATCCGGTGAGTGCGCCCGGCACCTCGATCCACAGGTGCTTGAACATCGGTTGCTCGAGCAGCGACTCGGGCAGGCTGTCACCGTCGGCGCGCAGCAGCACCGGCGTCGCATCGGCCGGCCAGAGCGTGGCGAACTCGCTCTGCAGCTTCGCCAGGTCGGCCGGCTCGCCGGCGCGTCCGCGCGCGGTAAAGCGCATCGCGATGGCCTTGCGGGTCCGGTCGAGGATGGGCTCGTAGCCCAGGAGCGTGCTGGTGATGGCCGCGGCGGTCATGATGCGTTTCTTCCTGGATCCGGAATGAGGGCCCTCGGCAGCGCTCGGCAGTGATCGCTCAGAGGTAATCGAACAGCGACAGCTTCGAGATCTGCGAATAGGTTTTCATCGCGGCCGACTGCGCTGTCTGGTTGTTCTGGAAATCGGAGATCGCCTTGGCGAAGTCCACATCGACCAGGTCCGACATCTGCGCCGACAGTTCGATGGCGCCCTGCTCGGCCAGCCGCCCGCGGCTTTCGATCGCACGCAGGTGCTCGCCGACCTCGGTGCGTTTGGTCGACACGCGATCGATGGCGGTGTCCAGCCCCGACAGCGTCGCGGTGGCGGTGGCCTTGACCACCGCCTGGGAAGTGGCCGGATTGCCCAGCAACGCGATGGCGTTGTCGAGCAGGTCGAAAACGCTCTGCGTGCCGGCACCCGCCGGCAGGTTCATGAAGGTGGCGCGCCCGTCGAGACTGGTCGGCGTGTCGGAGTCCATCCCCACCTGCTGCTCGCCGACATCCGGCTGGTAGATGACCGAGGCGCCGTCGACGAAGGGTGCCGAGCGGCTGCCCTGCCCGCCGAACAGATAACCGCCCGATCCGTCGGGGCGATTGGCCAGCGACAGCAGCTCGTCGCGATAGCCCTTGAACTGGGTGATGATCATCGCCCGATCGCCTGCCGACAAGGTGGCGTTGCCGATCTGGACCGCGCCTTCGCGGAGCATCTGCATCACTTCAGTGGTCTGGCCCAGCGTCTGTTCGGCCTGGCGCAGCGTCGAGCCGGCGAAGTCGTTCATGCGGGTCTGGATCTCGTTGCGGCGCTGCGCCGAGCGGGTGCGCTCGACCGCGGCCGCGGCCATCGGGTCCTCGCCCGCGCTGAGCAGCTTCTTGCCGGTGGACAGCTCCTGCTGCGAACGCACCAGCTGGGCCTGGCGATCGTTCATCGCGTCGATCGAATTCTGGAAGGCGAAAGCGGTGGCTACACGCATGGGGTCACTCCGTGGAAATCAACGGCGAGGGTCACGGTCATCCCGCCACCCGCAGCAGGGTGTCGAAAACAGCCTGGGCGGTGGCGATCACCTTGGCGGCTGCCTGATAGGCCTGCTGGTACTGGAGCAGCCGCGCCGCTTCCTCGTCGAGATTGACGCCCGAGACCTCGGAGCGACTCTGCTGGGAATCCGCCAGGGTGCGGGCCGACAGGGCCTGCGAGGAGTTGGCCGACTGGGTGCGGGTACCGATGTCGGCGACCAGGTCGCCGTAGGCATCGGCGGGGCGCTGACCGCCCACCGCCAGCCGGTCGGCGATGCCGACCAGCGCGCGCGCATTGCGATTGTCAGCGGCCGGATTCTGGGTCGCGGCGACGGTGAATGAATCACTGGCGACCGGCGTACCCCGCAGGGTCATCTCCCAGCCGTTGTAGCTCAGGGTCATGCCGGGTGTGTAGGCGACCCCGGTCGGATTGCCGGTGCCGGTGCCGGTCACGTTGAAGGTGGTGGCACTGGTGAACTGGATGTTCACCGGCGCGGTCAGGTTCGGATCATTGCTGTCGATGCGAAAGCCGGCCACCGAGGTATCGCCGGCATTCGTCGCGCCGCGCTGCGGCGTGGCCGCCATGCCAGTGGCCAGGCGCGACGCCGAGGGCAGCACCATCGAGAAACCATTGGTGAACTCGGAGGCCGAACGCAGCAGGAAACGGTCACCCGCGGACGCCGCGCCGCTGCTCAGGCTGATCTGCAATCCGTCCACGCTCGCCGGAAAACCGGTGATCGGCAGCGCCTGGCCATCGGACAGGCGGGTGGCCGACCAGTTGGTGCCGTCGTATTTCAGTTCATAGTCACCGGCGCCGAGCTGGGCACCGTCGGTGACGGTGGCGGCGAAGACCGCATTGCCGCTGTTGGTGCTCGCGCCGCCCACGGTCGGGGCGCCGGTCTGGAACATCGCCGCGCCCACCGCCCCGGTGGCATCGCGGCCCAGCGACTGCTGTTCGTTGTAGGCGAAGGAAACCGCCGCGGCGAGCTGGCCGAGCCGGCCCTGCGCGGCAGCCAGGTCCTCGTCGCGAAACCGCAGCAGGCCCGACAGTTCACCGCCGCCCAGCAGTTCGCCATCGATCGGAATGGCCATGCCCGAGGTGTTGAGGGTGACGGAGAGCTTGCGCGAATCGAGCGGGTCCGCGCCGAGCGAGAAGCTTGCCACCGAACCACCGATCACCAGCGCCTGGCCGGAGCCCGAGAACAGGCTCGCACTGCCATCGGGGTTGATGAAGGCGGTCGCCTTCATTTGCTTGTTGATGCCTTCGACCAGCGCATCGCGACGGTCGAACAGGTCGTTGGGGGGCTGACCGCTGGCCGCATAGCGGGCGATCTGTTCATTGACACCCGCCAGCTGCTTCAGGGATCCGTTCAGGGTGTTCACGCTCTCGCGCAAACGCAGATCGGCCTGATTGCGCAGTTCCTCGAGCCGGTTGCGCGCGCTGGTGAAGCGTTCGGCCAGGGTGGTCGCCCGGCTCACCACCACCGTGCGCGCCGACGGGTCGAAGGGCCGGTTCACCGCATCGGCCAGCGCCGCGGTCAGGTCATCCATCGAGGCGCCGATGCCGGTCTCGCTGTCGGCGAAGACCGAGTCGAGGCGGCTGAGCTGCCCGGCGCGCGCCGCGTCAGCCGACGACAGCGCCACGCTGGCAGCGACTTCGGCAGTCAGAAACTGGTCGTAGCGGCGCTGGATGGTCTGCACTTCCACGCCGCGGCCGATGAAGCCGCCGCCCCCGAAGGTGGAGGTGGCGGTGCCGAGCTGCGCCTCCTGGCGACTGTAACCGGGCGTGTTGACGTTGGAGATGTTGTGCCCGGCGGTGCGCATCTGGGTGTACGCAGCCGTCAGTGCCGAGGCACCCACATTCAGAAGTCCGGACATGCCTGGTACTCCTACATTGACCGGGTCAGGTCACCAGGCGCTGCAGAGACAGCGTCTTCTGGATGACTTTCTCGAGCTTGGCGCCATAGGCGGGGTCGGTGGCATAGCCGGCGCGCTGCATGTTCGCCGCGAAGGCCTGCACGCTGCCGCCGGATTCGATCACCTTGCTGTAACGGGGGCTTCTGGCCATCATTCCGGCCCAATCCTGAAAAGCTTCACCGTACGAACCATAGGCGCGAAACCGCTCGACCTGACGAACGGGCTGACCGGCGACATATTCGGTGGTACTGGCGGCAGCCGAATCGCCGCGCCATGAGGCGTTCGCCTTGATGCCGAACAGGTTGAAACTGCTGCCGCCCTGCGAATTGCGGATCTCGTGCTTGCCCCAGCCCGACTCGAGCGCCGCCTGGCCGACGATGAAGGCAGCGGGCACCCCGGTCGATTTCTCGGCCAGCAACGCATGGGGCCAGACCTTGCGCACGAAATCGGCCTGCGGGCCGCTCAACTGGCTGACATCGGGCTTTGCCGGCGAACTCACCGACCCGGCGGCGTCAACCCAGCGGGCCTGAGCCGACTGGGCGGCCAGGACCTGACCCGAGGCGCGCACCGGCAGCAGAGCGCCGGTCGGCGGGGTCGCCGTTCCCGGCCATCCCGCATGGCCCGGTGCCGGTCCCGCACCACTCGGCCGGGTCGGTGCGCCGCCGGTGGCGACGAACGCGGCGAGGGCCTGGCGGATCATCGCGTCAGAGGAGGTCGCCGTGGGCGTCCCGCTCGACGCCCCTGTCGCAGGCACGCGCAGCGGCAATGGCGGCAGCGTGGCCGGCTGGGACGGTGCCGATGACACGCCTGACGCAGCGGGTGCGACGCGTGTGGGAAATCGGTCGCCGAAGGGATTCTGCGCCGCGCCCGTCGGCTCATCGGCCACCGCCTCCGGCATGGCCGATCCCATCTGACGGGTGAGCTGCCGGGCAATCACATCGGCCAGGCCGCCCGGACGACCGGACAGGGTCTGGGCGAGCTGCTGGTCGAGCATGTCGGTGTAGGTCGACTGGCCAGGACCATCCCACATCCCGCTCTTGGGCACCGCCTCGCGCATCGCCTTGAGCATCTGGCCCATGAAGACCGATTCGAACTGGCCTGCGGCAGCGCGCACCGCCGACTTGGGATCGTTGCCCGCCTGACGCCGCAGGGCGTTGAGCGATCGCGCGTCGGTGGCCAGCATCGATTGGGGATCCATCGCTTGCCCGTTCGTCAGATGATTTCAAGCTCGGCGCGCAGGCTGCCGGCAGCCTTCAGGGCCTGCAGGATCGCGATCAGGTCCCCCGAAGTCGCCCCCAGCGCGTTGAGCGCCTTGATCACATCGGTCAGCTTGGCTGCCGCTTCGAGCCGCATCAGTGCCCCGCCTTCCTGGCGAATCTGGATATCAGCCTTTTCGGCCACCACCGTCTGACCTTGAGACAAGGGGCCGGGCTGGGAGATCACCGGCGTCGAGGTGATGGTGACGCTCAGGTTGCCGTGCGCCACCGCGCTGGGCTCCAGCGTCACCGTCTGGTTCATCACCACCGACCCGGTGCGCGCATTGACCACCACCTTGGGTGAGGGCAGCGCCTGGACCACATCGACATTTTCAAGCTGCGCAAGGAAGGGCACCCGCGCCGCCGGATCGACCGGCAGTCGGACCTGGATCACCCGGGCGTCCAGCGCCTGCGCCAGCGGCGCGGTACCGGCACTGCCCAGCGTCCGGTTGATCGCCTCGGCCACCTTGCCGGCGAGGGTGAAGTCGGTCTGGCTCAGTTCCAGACGCACCGAATCACCGGTCAGCGCCGGGCTGGGGACCGCCCGCTCGACGGTGGCGCCACCCGGCACGCGGCCGGCGCTCAGGTGATTGATCTGGACCCGGCTGCCGCCGGCCGACGCGCCCGCGCCCCCGACGATCACATTGCCCTGGGCCATTGCATAGATCTGGTTGTCGGCGCCGCGCAGCGGCATCAGCAGCAGCGTGCCCCCGCGCAGGCTGCGCGCATTGCCCAGCGACGAAACGGTCACATCGATCGGCTGGCCGGGACGCGCGAAAGCCGGCAGCTGCGCGGTCACCATCACCGCTGCCGAATTGCGCAGCTGCGGCGTGACACCGGGCGGCAGCTGGATGCCCAGCTGCGACAGCATCGAATTGACGCTCTGCGCGGTGAACGGCGCCTGCGTGGTCTGGTCGCCGCTGCCGTCCAGACCCACCACCAGCCCGTAGCCCAGCAGCTGGTTGGTGCGCACGCCCTGTAGGGTCGCGATTTCCTTGATGCGCTCGGCGCGCACCGGAGCGGCGATGGTCAGCAGCAGGCCGATGGCCAGGCCCAGCGCGGCGGATTGCCGAAAGAGAGTCGTTTTCACCATCACCTCAGATCGGCAGGAAACTCATGAAGAACTTCGACAGCCAGCCGGTCGTCTGGGCCCGGTCGATGTCGCCGCGGCTGCGGACCTCGAGCCGGGCATCGGCCACCTGCGTCGAGTTCACCGTGTTGCCCGGCAGGATGGTCGCCGGATTGACGATGCCCGAGAAGCGCAGCCGCTCGACGTTCTGGTTGATGCCGACCTGCTTCTCGCCGGCCACCGCCAGGTTGCCGTTGGCCAGCAGCTCGACCACCGTCACGGTGATCGTGCCGGTGAATTCATTGTCGGTGCCGGTCTCGCCCTTGCCCTCGAAGGTGTTCGACGAGCTGCCCTGCGCGGTCAGCCGCTTGGTGCTGTTGGGTGTGAAGAAGGGAATCAGGCTGACCTTGGCGTCGACCGCCCCCTGGCGCTCGACCGAGCTGTTCGAGCTCTGCTTGGCCGAGTATTTCTCCTGGATCTGGATGGTGATGACATCGCCCACCAGCCGCGCGCGGCGATCCTCGAACAGGCCCCGATGCGCGCTGGCCATGAAGATCGCACCCGGTTCGGGAACGATGGCCGACGGCTGGGCGACCGCAGCCGCGGGCGGGCGCACGGTGGTGGGCTCGCGCACATCGACGGTCGGGCGCACCAGCAGGTCGTTGCAGCCGGCCAGCAGCACGCCGGCGATCAGGATCAGAAAGCCACGCATGATCATCAACCTCACAGCTGAGCCAGCTTGCCCAGCATCTGATCGGATGTCTGGATCGCTTTGGAATTGATCTCGTAGGCACGCTGGGTCTGGATCATCGAGACCAGTTCCTCGACCACGTTCACATTCGAGGTCTCGACGAATCCCTGCTTGAGCGATCCGGTGCCGTTGGTGCCGGCCGCGCCGATGGTGGCGGTGCCCGAGGCGGCCGTCTCGAAGAACAGGTTCTGGCCGCGCGGGTCCAGACCGGCCGGATTCACGAAACTGGCCAGTTGCATCTGGCCGACGGTGGTGGCCGCGGCCTGGCCGGGCGTGGTCACGCTCACCACGCCGTCGGCGCCCACCGTCACCGACAGGGCATTGGCCGGGATGGTGATCGGCGGAGCGATCGGGCTGCCGTTGGACGTCACCAGCTGGCCTTGCGCATCGACCCGGAACTGGCCGTCACGCGTGTAGCCGACCGAGCCATCAGGCTGCTGAATCGGGAAGAAGCCGTTGCCGTTGATGGCGACATCGAGCTTGTTGTCGGTCTGCTGCAGCGCGCCCTGGCTGAAGACCCGGGCGGTGGCCACGGTGCGCACGCCGACGCCGAGCTGCAGACCGGTGGGCAGCTGCGTCTGCTGGGTGCTCTGCGCGCCGGCCTGGCGCATGTTCTGGTACAGCAGGTCTTCGAAGACCGCGTGCGAGCGCTTGTAGCCGACGGTGCTGACGTTGGCCAGGTTGTGGGTGATGGTGTCGAGCTGCGTTTGCTGCGCATCGAGACCGGTCTTGGCGATCCAGAGTGATCTGATCATCTATTTCTCCCTGCGGCGCGCGAAGCGGCCGCTCAACCCTTGAGCGACAGCAACTGCGCTGCCTTCTGTTCGTTCTGTTCGGCGTTACTCAGCAGGCGCATCTGCATCTCGAACTGACGCGCCAGCGCGATCATCCCGACCATCGACTCGACCACGTTCACGTTGCTGCCCTCGAGCGCGCCGTCGGCGACGCGCACCAGCGGATCGTCGGTGGGCGGATCGCCGTTGGTGGTGCGGACCATGCCGTCGGCCCCCTTGGTCAGGGTCGCCGGATCCGGATTGGCCAGTTTCAGCTTGCCCACCTGGAGCGGCGCCTGGTTGCCCTGGCGGGCGGTGATGGTGCCGTCGGCACCAATCAGCACCTCGGCATTGGGCGGCAAGGTGATCGGACCGCCGTCGCTGAGCACCGGCAGACCGTTGGCGGTCTGCAAGGTGCCGTCGGCGCCCAGCTGAAACGAGCCGTTGCGCGTCATGGCTTCGCTGCCGTCGGGGGTCTGGACCACGAACCAGCCGTCGCCCCGGATCGCCACATCCAGCGAGCGGCCGGTGGTCGACACCGGTCCCTGCTGGACGTTGAAGCCCGCGGTGGCCTCCATGCTGAAGACGCGGGTCGAGGCGGCGGACTCGGCGTTCACCGGCACCGACCGGAAAGTCATCATGTCGGCACGAAACCCGGTGGTGCTCGCGTTGGCGAGGTTGTTCGTCAGAGCCTCCTGGCGCTGGGTCAGCGCCTTGGCGCCCGACATCGCCAGGTAGATCATGCGGTCCATCGTGGTCTCCGGTGCCTGTGTCTACGCCGACGCGATCAGCGCAGGTTGACGATGGTCTGCAGGAGCTGGTCCTGCGCCTTGATCGTCTGGGCGTTGGCCTGATAGACCCGCTGGGCGGTGATCATGCTCACCAGCTCACCGGTCAGGTCGACGTTCGACTGCTCGAGTGCGCCCGCCTGCAGCTGCCCCAGGTTGCCGGTTCCCGGCGCCTGCGGCTGGTTGGGCACGCCCGACTTGGCGGTCTCGACCCACTGATTCGCGCCGATCGCCTGCAGACCCTGCGCATTGCGGAAGTTCACCAGGGTGAGCTCGCCCTGCTCCTGGGTGCGCCCGTTGGTGTAGCGCGCCAGCAGCTTGCCGTCGGCACCGAAGGTGAAGCCCGCCAGATCGCCCGAGCCGTAGCCGTTCTGTTCCAGCGAATTCACCACGAAAGGCGATCCGTACTGCGTCACGCCCTTCAGGTCGACCGAGACCGGCAGCGGGCCACCCTCGCCTGCCGGAAACGGCACGGTGAGGGCCACCGGCGCGGGCGCCGTCTGCAGGCCGTTGGTACCGAAGGTGAAGGTCGAGACCGGGTTGGTCGGGAAGGCAGTGCCGTCGAGCGTGGCATTGACCTGCCAGGCGTTGTCAGCCGTCTTGCGGAAATACATCGCCAGGGTGTGCGGCTGGCCCTGGGGCGAGTACACGCTCATCGAGGTCAGCCCCGAATAGGTCGTCGGCACCGCCGGATTGAAAGCCGCGGTGGGCACCGCCACCCGCGCATCCAGATTCAGTTCCACCGCGGCGGTATCGGTCCCCTTGGGCGCGATGCCGGTGACCGGCAGGCGCATGTCGGTAACGGTCTGGCCGAGGGCGCCGGTGGCGTCGTCGCGCACATGGCCCTGCAGCCGCGCGCCCTGCGAATTGGTGATGAAGCCCTGGGCATCGAGCTTGAACTGGCCGTTGCGGGTGTAGCTCAGCGCGCCATTGGTCGACATCTGGAAGAAGCCGTTGCCGGTGATCGCCACATCCAGCGGGTTGTTCGTGGTCGAGATGTCACCCTGCGTGAACTGCTGGGCGACGTCGGCCAGGGTCACGCCGATGCCGATGCCGCTGCTGCCCCCACCGAGCATTGAGGTGGCATAGAGATCGGCAAACTCGGCGCGCGAGGACTTCGCGCCCACCGTGTTGGTGTTGGCCACGTTGTTGCCGATGACGTCGAGGTTGCGGGCGGCGGCGTTCAGGCCGCTCAATCCTTGCTGAAAACCCATGGAAATGCTCCTGGAAAATCGTTGAAAGAGGTTTGCAGGCCGCGCCCGCGTTACAGAATCGCCTTGACCGCGCTGGCGGCCACACCGGCGCGACCGGCCAGATCGAGCCGGATGCCGTCGGCCGCCTGAGACACGCCGATCACCTGGGCGGGCGTCAGTGCGGTCGCGCTGATGGCTTTGGTGCCGTCGGTGGCGCTCACCCGCAGCTGATAGCTGCCGGCGGGCACGCGCGCACCCTGGGTGTCGGCGCCGTTCCATTCGAATGCGGTGACTCCGGCCGGCGGGGAGTCGATGGTCTTGCTGAACACCACCTTGCCGGTCGAATCGACCACCTCGGCCAGCGCGCGCCGGCCGGCACCGGCCAGCTCGAAGCCCAGACGCGTGGCGGCGTCGCCCTCGGCCCTGTCGACCCGGTCGCCCGCGACCATCACCTTGCGCCCGAGCATGCCGACCGCATCCAGGGGCGAGGAAGCGTTGCCCCGATCGACGAGCTTGGCCACCGAGGTGTTCAGCGTCTCGATGCCGCGCACCGTGTTGATCTGCGCCAGCTGCGTGGTGACCTGCGCGTTGTCCAGCGGATTGAGCGGATCCTGGTTGCGCATCTGCGCGACCAGCAGCTTGAGAAAACGGTCTTCGGTGTCGGCGGCGGTCGAACCCGACTCGGCTTTCTTGTCGAGCGGATTGTTCAGCGTCGAGGCGCTGGCGGCCTGCGCGAGGCGGGCCGCATTCTGGTCGGCAATGGCGGTAGAGGAGGAGGTGACGGCGGTCATGGCGGGCTTTCCGGTTATTGGCCGAGCTGCAGCGTCTTCACCAGCAACTGCTGCGTGGTGTTCAGCACTTCGACGTTGTTCTGGTAAGAGCGCGAGGCCGAGATCATGTTGACCATCTCCTCGACCACGTTGACGTTGCTGGAAGTGATGTAGCCCTCCGCGTCAGCCTGCGGATGCTTGGGATCGAAGGTGCGCTTGCCGGGCGTCTCATCCTCGATCACGCCGCTGACCTTGACCCCCGCGGTGCCGTCGACGCGCTCGGGCTGACGGGCCTGAAACACCACCTGGCGGGCCTTGTAGGCCTTGCCGTCGGGGCCCGCCACGCTGTCGGCGTTCGCGAGGTTGGAGGCCACCACGTTCAGCCGCTGGCTCTGCGCGGCGATCGCGGTGGAGCTGATGTCGAAGATCTTCGAGAGCGACATGGCGATGTCCTGTCTGTATTAGGAAGACGGCTGCGGATCGGTTGCGCGGCTATTCGCCGCGGATCGCCGAGAGCATGGTTCGCACGCCGCCATTGATGAAGCGCAGCGTTGCCTCGTAGCGCACCGAGTTGTCGGCGAAGTTGGCGCGTTCACGGTCGAGCTCGACGGTGTTGCCGTCGATCGACGCCTGCTCGGGCTGGCGGTACAGCAGCTTGGGGTCCAGCGGATTGCTGCTGGCGGCGCCCACTGGCAGGTGGCCGGCCTGCGTGCTCACCGCGGCCATCCGGCCGGGCTCGACCGCGCCGCTGGTGGCCGTCTGCAGCACCTTGGCGAAGTCGAAATCGCGCGACTTGAAGCCCGGCGTGTCGGCATTGGCGATGTTGCCGGCAAGCACCTTCTGGCGGTCGGCGCGCAGCTGCAAGGCCTGGCCCTGGAACTGGATGGAGCTGAGGAATCGATCGAGCATGACGGCTTCTCCGGCAGGCGAACGGGTGAATCTGACAGGCCGATCATCGGCCGCGCTGCGATTTCTTAAGTCCGGATAAGCACCGGGCTTGCGCCCCTATTCCCGCTCCCGGGACCGCCGGGACAAGGGCAAAGTGGCACCCTCGATCGAACCGGAGTCCGTCATGAGAGCACTGCCCGTCGCCTGCCTGCTGCTGATCGGCTCCTGGATTGCCTTGCCTGCACTCGCCCAGTCGGTGGCCATGGCCAGACCGGCCAGCCTCGCGGCGACGCCGAACGGGGGCACGGCGCCTGCCGCCCCGCTCGCCTCCCCTGCCCCCGCCCTGGCCCCGGTCGACCCCACCGAACAGGCGATCCGGCTGCTGGCCGAGCGGGAACTGGGCACCCGCAATCGCATCGAGATCCGGGTCGGTCAGCTCGACACCCGGGTGCAGCTCGCGCCCTGCGCCAGCGCGGAACCTTTCGTGCCACCCGGGGGCAAGCTGTGGGGCCGCACCCAGGTCGGCATCCGCTGCACCGCGGGCGCCAGCTGGTCGGTGCGCCTGCCCGTCCACATCCAGGTGTTCGCGATGGTCGCCATCGCCAACACCGCGCTCAGCCAGGGCGCCGCGCTGAACGCCAGCGACGTTCGACTGGAGGAATTCGACCTGACGCGCGAGAACACGCCGCTGGTCACCGATCCGACGACGCTCAACGGAAAACAACTGACACGAAGCATCGCCGCCGGTCAGCCTCTGCGTGTCGATGCCCTGCGGGTACCGCCGACCGTCAATGCCGGCGATCCCGTTCAGATCATCGTTGTCGGTCAGGGATTCTCCCTGACCAGTGACGGAGTGGCCTTGACGCCGGGTAGTGAAGGACAGAGTCTGCGGGTGCGCACGGAGTCCGGCAGGGTGATCGCCGGCACGCTGCGGGACCGCACGGTTGAACTGCGCCTTTGACCCAAATCGACAGGCAGCCGCCAGACCATTAAAGTTCCGGGCAACGTCGCCGATAACAGTTCCACAGCGTCAGGAAACTGTCGTTAGGCTGACAAGGAGCCAAAAATGAAAATTGGAAACAGCACAGACTCGGTTCAGGCAGACATTGCTGCCCGTGCCGCCAACGGAACACGATCACCCGCGGCCGGCTCGCAGGAAGTGGCTGGCGCGGCACCGGTCGACCGCATCGAGCTGTCGGCCACCTCGCGCAGCATGGCCGCCGAGGGCAGCCAGGCACCGGTGCGCAGCGACAAGGTCGCCGAGGTTCGCGCCGCGATCGACGCGGGCACCTTCAATGTGTCCTCGCAGGCGGTGGCAGAAAAGATGATCAGCGCCGCAGCCGAACTGCTGCAGACCATCACCCGATAAGCACACGCCATGCCCCTAGCTGCCGCTCCGGATTCCCTCGACCAGGCGCTCAATGCCCTGGCGCAGCAGCACGAGGCGCTGATTGCCGGCGATCTGGCCCGGCTTCAGCAGGCTGCCGATGCACTGACCGGCGCGATGGCGGATCTGCGCGCCCGGCGCGCAAGTCAACCGGACCCGGCCGCCCGTGAGCGCCTGGCAGCCGGTGCGCGCCAGTTGAAAGTGAATGCGGAACTGCTGCAGCGGGCAGCGGCTGGCAATCAGCGCGCACTGAACACGCTGTTCGAGCCGTCGACCACCTATGGCAACACCGGTGGCAGCGGACTGGCCCGGCCGTCGCGGGTCCTGCGCTCGGCCTGATCAGCCCCGACGACTGACGGGCGGCGCGGCAGACACCCGCTGAGCGGGCTCTCGGCGCGCGGCTGACCGAACGGCTTCCAGCTGCCGGCTGAGTTCCGGCAGGCGCTCGCCCACCGTCCTGACCTGACTGCCCACCTGATGGCAGTCGACCAGATGGCGCCCAGCCGCTTCCCCCAGATCGATCACCGCCTGCTCGGCCGCCGACAGCGCCCGCCCGAATTCGCTCGGCGGGCTGTCCGCATCGGCGGCGATTTCGCGCGCGAGCAGGCCGATGCGCTGATCCAGCTGACGCAGGGTGGCCATGATGATGCGCGAGGACTGATCCACCTTGCCGGCGAGGTCCTTGACCGCCTCGGCCACTACCCCGAAACCCCGTCCGGCATCGCCGGCGCGCTTGGCCTCGACCGAGGCATTGAAGGCGACCAGCCGCGTCTGCAGGGCAATCTGCGAGATCTCATCCGCCGATCCAGCCACCAGACGAAGCGAATCGACCACCTGCGCGACTTCCCGGCCGACCCGGCCGACGACGGCCCGGGTCTGGACGATCTGTTCGCGACCCGTCGCGGCGCCGCGCTGCAGTTCGCGCGCCCCGGCGGTGGCCTGATCGATCCCGCGGGCCAGCTCGTCCAGGGCCGCGGTGTGCCGCTGCACTTCGATGGCGACGCCACCGACCAGACGATCCAGATCGCCGGTGACCGGAGCGCGTGCGCGCGCGCTGGCCGACGGCCGCGGCGCTGCCGCGGGGTCGGCGCCGCGCGCGCGGGGACCCGTCAAGACCAGGCCCGCAAGCGGGTCCGCAACCGGGCAACCGACTGGCTGTGCAGTTGCGACACACGCGACTCGGTCACGCCGAGCACGGCACCGATCTCTTTCAGGTTCATGTCCTGTTCGTAGTACATGCCCATGACCTGCTTCTCGCGTTCCGGCAGGTCCTCGATGGCAGCGATCAGTGCCGCACGAAACCGGTCGTCATGCAGCATCGAGGACGGCTCGCCCTTGTCGGCGACCAGGTGCCGGTCGAGAAAGCCTTCCTCGGAGTCGTTGGACCCCATTTCATCGAGATAGATCAGCTGCGCGCCGCGGGCATCGCCCAGCATCGCGTGATAGGCATCGATCGACATGCTCAGCTCGGCGGCGATCTCGAGATCGAGCGGAGGACGCTTCAGGCGCTGCTCGAGCTTGCGGATCGCCGTCTCGATGGTGCGCTGGCTGCGTCGCACCGACCGCGGCATCCAGTCATTGGCACGCAGCTCATCGAGCATCGCGCCACGGACCCGCTGCATCGCGAAGGTCTCGAACTGGGCACCCTGGTCGGTCTGATAACGCGACAGCGCATCGAACAACCCGATCATGCCGGCCTGCACCAGATCATCCATTTCGACATTCGCCGGCAGCTTGGCGATCAGCTGCGCGGCCACGCGGCGCACCAGCTGTCCGTACTGGTTGACCGCCGCCTGCCGATCGAGGGTCCCGCGAGAGGTATACATATCGGTCGCCTTGCTCAATGAATCGTGCGCAGGTCCGGCGTGAAGGCCGGCATGCGCCAGTCGTGGGCCGCCGAGGCGATCCGCTCGAACGCGCGCGCCGCCGGCCCGTCGGCCGCGACAGAGAATACGCTGCGCCGGTCGCGAACCGCCGCGTCACGATCAGCGCCCTTGCCCATCGAGCCGCCGAAGAGGACCGACACGTCCAGGAAGCGGGCGGCCGCAGCCGCCAGACGGCGATGGCGCGAGGCCGCATCGGCCGGCGAGTGCGTTCCATCGAAGACGACGCGAAAACGCGACAGGTGGTGGTCGTTGACCATCGATTTCAGGCGGGCGTAGGTGTCGGTGAGGTCGCGGTCATCCGGACCGCACAGCAGCGCGGTCTCGGCTTCCTGTTCGCACAGCAGCGCGCCCAGGGTGGCCGCCGGCGCATGCAGCAACGCCACGTCGAAGGCGCCGCTCAGCGAGGCCAGCGCACTGAACACCGCCTCGGCGGTGCGCGGATCGGCGGCGATCGAACCCAGGCCCCGCCGTGCCATCAGCACCGCCACCCCCTCGGGGCTGCGACGCATCGCCTGCGAGAAGCTGCATCGCCCCGCCATCAGATCATCGAGTTCATAGCCGGAGTCGAGCCCGAACAGGCTGCCCACGCCCTGCCGATGAGCATCGAGCACGATCGGATTCCAGCCGCTTCGCACCAACGCGGCCGCCAGATTCAGGGCGAAGGCGGCGCTGACCGACGGCTGCGGGTCGACCGCCACCGGCAGCAGGCGAAGCGCCCGCGGCTTGAACAGGCGGCGCAGGCCGCTGGCCTGATCGTGGCCGGGTTCAAACATCGGAGCGCCGACGGGCGGCAGCGCCGGCGGCAGAGGCGCCAGCGCCCGCGCCGCGGCTGCCGGTGAACATCATTCCCAGCATCTGATCGTCGATCGCGAACGCGGGTGACGACTGCACCGACAGGGCACGCCGGATCAGCGCCCGGCCATCGGGCCAGGACCAGTCCTCGGGCACCCGCTGGCCATCGGCCACGCCCACCACCCGCATCCGGTGCCGGATCGCGCAATCCAGCGCACCGGCCGGACGCACCGCCTCGTCGAGCTTGGAGATGATCATGCCAGCGGCCTGGGCGCCGCGATACGCGGTGATGACTTCCTCCTGGGTCTCGACCTGGGCCGCGGCGTTGACCACGAGCAGCTTGCGGACCGCCTTGGCCGACAGCGAGGCCAGCAGTTCGTCGACCCGGGGATCGCGCTGGCCGATGCCGGCGGTGTCGATCAGCACCAGTTTCTTCTTGGCGAACAGTTGCAGGAAATCGTTCAGCGAGGCGGTGTCGTGGGCGACATGCACCGGCACGCCCAGCATCCGGCCGAAGCTGCGCAACTGGTCCTGCGCACCGATCCGATAGGCGTCGACGGTGATCAGCCCCATCGACTGGGTGCCATGCTTGAGCGCGAAGTTGGCCGCGATCTTGGCGGTCGAGGTGGTCTTGCCCACGCCGGTCGGTCCGATCAGCGCGAAGATGCCACCGGCATCGAACAGGCTGCCATCGGCATCGCAGCGCAGATTGCGCTCGAGTGCCTTGGCGGTCCACCCGAGCGCCTGAACTTCATCCAGCTCGGCGGGCACCCGATTGACCAGCGCGCGGCCCAGAGCCGGCGAGAAGCCGGCGGTCATCAGGGTCTTGAGCAGACGCTTGCGCACCGGCTGGCGACGGGTCTCGTCAAACCAGCTCAGGGCCTCGATCTGGTCGGCAATGAAGTGCTTCATCTGACGCAGTTCCGCCATCACCGATGTCTGGACCGCTTCGGTGATCGACTCCCGAGCCTCGCCCAGTGCTTCGGCGATGGTGTCCTGGAACTCGAGCGGCGCCGGGGCCGGACGGGCCGTGGGGGCCGGTGCGCGCGCCGGGGCCGGGGCCGGGGCCGGGCGGGTCGCGGGCGCCG
>CAIZNI010000065.1 GCA_903934295.1 uncultured beta proteobacterium | reverse complement strand
TTCAACCATCACAGACTCATGGAGCCGCTCGGGTACGTCCCGCCGGCCGAAGCTGAAGCAAACTACTACCGTCAATTCACCGAGCAGGCCATCCAGGCCTGACTCACACAAAATGGCCTCCTTAAAACCCGGGGCGGTTCAATTGCCGCACCCGCCGTTCCGTTGTCCAACCGTTCGCCATCGCCCGTCTCCAATAGTTCGTTCTGCGCTGATTCGAAATTCCCCGCGCGTACTGGCTTCGGCACCCCATTGTTCACTTGCTGCGGGCCGTGCGCGATGTTTGCTTGCCGAGCAATCACAACCGGCCCGGCTTTGATCGTCGCAAGTGTTTCCAGTGTCGCCCGACACTGCGCTTGCGCCTTTAGCGCAAGCCGAAGATAGGTTTCAGTTGCCCCTAAGTACTCCCCCATGTTCGAAGCGGCCCGCCGCGCCATCTCGGTAAAGATCGAATTCAAGCTGGACGC
The DNA here is from genome assembly GCA_903934295.1 of uncultured beta proteobacterium. Lineage (GTDB taxonomy): Bacteria > Pseudomonadota > Gammaproteobacteria > Burkholderiales > Burkholderiaceae_E > Quisquiliibacterium. Next base: position 122,718 of record CAIZNI010000065.1, on the reverse strand, counting down.
CTGCGCCGCAAGCAACGCCTCACCCCCGGACAGATTGCCTCGGCTCATCTCGTTGGCACGGGCGCGTAGGGCGTGGAAGGTCTCGGTGATCCCGATTTCGCCCAAGGTGCCATTGTTGAATGCCTTGATCGTGCAGGCGTTTTCCAGCATCCCCGCCGTTGCGATCTTTCCCAACATCTCACCTCTCGTTTCGTCAGGCTGTGCGGTAAGGGTTAGTTCGTGTGCATCTTTGGCGCCGTCCTTCGGCGTGGTCTTGCGCTTGGTCATCGTTTGAATCCCGTGCTTATGGGGGAAAACAATCTGTCCGTTGGGTACCGTCGGGTTTCCAGCTTGCGCGGGCCAAACATCCGGACGCCCCTACCCATCGGCGAACAGGTCGCAGCTTGCGCCGCCGTGGTCGGCCAGTTCGTACATAAAGCCGTAGATGTGCTGCAGGTCATCGCGTCCAGTGCAGTAGCCTGGATTCGCAAGTCCCGGCTGCCGAAAGTGACGGCAGCGCCTACAACGCCCGATGCGCGAATGCATGGCCTCGATCAGTCCTCGCGTGCCCTCAGCGTCCGCCGCGAACATCACCGGCAACACGGCTCGGTCCGAATCGTCATACAGCCCGGCCCGCGCGCAGGCGTCGAACAGCGCCGCCAAGTCGTCCGGCACCGTCACAGCCGGCGGCTCGGCCATCGGCTCGGCTGCAATCGCAGCCGGGTAGGCTGCCAGTGCTCCGGCATGATCGATGTCAGGTGCGAACGCTACGACCACAGGGTCAACATCAAGGAATTGCAACTGCCAGAGGCAGGCGCGCGCCTGTGGCGTAACTCGATCCGGTGACGTTACAGGCGTAACAGCCGTGCAATCCAACGCTGGCGGGGGTTTCGCCGTTACGTCTCGGATTTCGGTAGGCGTAGCAGGCGTAACGGCATCGGCTTCGAGTCGGGTCAGCAATGCATCAAGCCCCATCGCTGCCCCGCAGTTGATCGGCGTGGATTGTGTAGATGCGCACAGTACGCCCGCCGATGCGCTCGGGCTTGGATCGCTCGCCGCTCGACGGCGGTAGCACGCCAGCCCGTTGCAGGGTGACCAGCGCCCGCTTGAAGTCGAAGCCGCTCAGGGCTTCATTCAGCCCCGCCGAAGTGAATAGGTACTTCCGGCCGCCGGCTTCGTCGCGCCACCAGCCGGCGCGGTTGATCCGCATGGAGTCGCCTTCGCGGAGGTTGACATCCGAAAAACGGCTATCGCCATGCCGCTCAAGGAAGTCGGCCACTCGCTCGACGATCTGGCGGTGTTCGTCATTGCCGGTGCCTCGCAGCCCGCGCCACGCCTTGAACGCCTCGGCCGCCGCGTTGATGGCCTCGCCCTCAGGCCATCCGGTGATGCCGTATTCGGTGGCAAGCTCGCCGGCCAGCGCCAGCATGGCGAACCGTGCCGCCGCGCGCTTGTCCTGCCCCTCGCCGCCGTCGGCCGCGAACGCCGGCAGGCTCTTGATCCGCTCCAGCATCTCGGCGAAGTCGCGCGGGTCTCGGGTCAGCCGCTCCAGGTACGCGCGGCCGGCGTGCCCGTAGTGCGTCGCGGCGGTGCGCTTGATCGCATCCGACAGTGCAGGCCCGTTTGGGAAGCCATGCAGGGTGTCCCATGCGCCATAGCGCCGCGCGGCCGGAACGTCCAGAAGTCGCACCGATTGCCCGGCCTTCGCCTGCTTCCCGCCCTCGGCTATTGTCGTGCCGATGGTGCGCTCACCACTGGATAGCACCGCGCACCGCCAGCGCGTTACGGCCCGCGCCGCGCCGCTGCGGCTCGCGCGTTGTTTTCCACGCCCGTTGCCCAGCGCGTAGACGATGGCCCCGACTTCGCGCGGATCGCACTCGGATATCTCGTCCAGGGCCAGCAGGCAATCGTTGAACATTGTCGCCGCGCCTTCCATGCCGTTGGCGGTCGCGCGCCAGCTTCGGCGAAACCCCGGCCCGCCCCAGGTCGCGCAGGCGGCCTCAATCGCCGTCGTCTTGCCGGTGGACGAATCGCCGATGAAATGAATTCCGCCACTCTCGGCGTTACAGCGGGCCAGCAGCGGCCCCGCGAACGATGCGGACAGCGCGAGCGCCAGCAGCGGATTGCCGACGGCCTGCGCTGCGATGCCTTCGCGCCAGCCGCTCAGCGTCCCGGCGCGCGAATGCTCGTCGTGCCCGCGCTCGCCGGACTGGAAGATCACGCCGGCCGCGTTCGGTCCGATGACGACATCCGGCAGGACATAGGAATTCCCGCACCAGCCCACCGATAGGGCGCAGTGCACGCGCCGCTCGGGCGTCAGGGCTTGCAGGTAGCGGCCCAGCAGCCGATGCCCGTTCGGGTCGATCTGCACGCCCATTGCCAGCAGTTCGCCGCGCAACTCATCGCCGGACCCCTTGAGAAGCTCCATCGGCATGGCCCATTCTCGCCACCGGCCCAGCGTGTTCTTGAACCGCAGCAGCCGCCCGAAGTGATGTTGCTGGTCGTCGTGCGTGACTGCCTCAAGGTGCAGTGGCGAGCAAATCCATTCCTCGATCGGCGTCATCGAATCTTTGTTTTCCCTGAACGAGAACCACCAAACGCCCGGCCGGTACTTCCGGCCGTTCCCCTCGCGCCAGTCATCCAGGGCGACGAATCGCTTTTCCCCAAGCTTTGGGATCGGACTCGGTGTTACGCCTGTTACGCACGCGGAATCGGCAGGCGTAACGCCGGAAGCGACGTCATTGCTTGCTTGCACGTCTGTTACGGCTGTTACGTCAGAATCGTGCGCAACGCTGAGCGGCTCGCCTAACGTCGCCGGGTCGTCGTCGGCCCGTGTCTCGGTGTCGCCCATCAATGACGCCAGCACCGCCGCGATGTCGCGTTGCACGGCATCCTTGCCGCACCGCTGCGCCAGGTCGTTGAAGTCGGTATCGCCGGCCTCGCGGCTGCCGCCGAAGTCGGGGACGGCCACTGCACCGCCGACGGCACGCGCCGCCTGCAATGCCCTCGGATCAGACTCGGCAGTGTCTTTCAGCAAGTCGGCCAGGATCACAATAGCGGCGGTCGGATATCGCTTTCGGATCGTCTTCGCAGCCGCTTCCAGTTGCCCCGCCGACAGCGCCGCAATCGCGGCGTGCCCGTTAGCCTCGCGGGCCGATAGCGCGGTCGCCACGCCCTCGGCGATCATGATGCAATGTCCCGCACCGTCGCCCTCGGGCAGCGGCTGCACGGCCCAGTAGCCGCCAGCCTTAGCCCCGCCGGCCAGCGCCGACTTGCGCCCGGCCTCGTCAATCATCTCGACGGAGGACAGCTTGTCGCCGATCTTCACCGGGGCCAGCAGAACACGGCCCGCCAGCCTCTCGCCACTCGCCTGCGGCGGGTAGCCGATGACGTGTACAAGCTCGTCGGCTGCAATCTCGCGCAGCGTCTCGACGGGACTAACGGCCTTGCGGACCAAGTAGGGATGATCCTCGCCAGCCGGCGTGCCTGCCTTCCAGACTTCGCCGGCTTTACGCGCCGCTGCGGCCCGCCGCTTTGCCTCCTCGGCCTCGCGCTGCGACTTCAGTTCTGCCATGCGCTTTCGGTTGACCTCTCTTTCCTCGGTCGTCAGCTTGCGCCCCATGTTGGCCCGCCATTTCTCGGTAAGCCCGGTGCGCCAGCAGCCGAAGTACCCGGCGGGGATGCCGTCCAAGTGCAGGGCGTAGAAGCCGGAATCGTCGCGGCGCTTGCCGTTGCTGGGGAATCGGTGCAGCCGGCCATCGGGTTCGATGATGTCCGGTGGGCACAGCCCGGCTGCGCGGATCGCGTCGCGGAATTGCTCGATGGCGTCACGCATTGCTGCTCACAAACCGGCGCATCGGCCGCAGCGCGGGTGGAATGGGCATGTCTGGCAGCGGGGGGCCGCCACACTTGGGATCGAGTTGGAAGCTGAATTCGATAACCAGCGTTCGGCCTTGCCCTGGCGGGACGCTGATTGAGCGCGCGAGCTTCAACCACCAGCAAGCCGACTTGTTCGGGAACGGTCCAGCCACCTCGATATGGCGCACCAACTCAGCGAACGTCTGCGTGACCTCCGTTTTTGTGCTCGCGCCGTAACCGTAGAAACGCGTCCAAGTCAGCTGACACAACGGACTCGCGAAACCATCGTCCACGCGCGGCGCCAATACGGCGCCATCGATCGGGGTCGCGCTCATGTTCCCCTCATCCGCGTCGAGTCGGTGAAACAGCTGGCGAATGAGTCGCGTGGGTCCAGGCATATCGCCCTGGTTGCCGTAGCCACGTGCTGGATTGTGATGGGGTTCATCACAGGTAAGGCCTGTAGGCTCATAGGGAGGCCCAGCAGTAGGCTATGCGACTCCTCCATCACCCAGCCCACGAGTTGGAGCCCGCGCTCGCGCACCTCGCCGGCTGCGGTCTGGTTCAGGATCGCCGGATCTTTGCCGCGCTTTTTGTAGACCCGCGCGGCAGCCTTGGAGACACCATGGGAGTCCATGTTTCCCATCACGCCACCTCCAAGCCAACCGCGACGCTGCGCTGGGTCAGAACCCAGCGCATGACCTCCTCGCGCACGTAGCGGCTGCAGCGTGGGCCCAAGCTCACTGGCCTGGGGAAGTCGGCGCGCTTGGCCAGATCACCGAACGTCGCCTCGCTGACGCGCAGCACGGCAGCGGCCTCACGACGCGTCAGTAGCGGGCTGTTGGGGGCTGGCGGGATCGCTGGCGCGGCGGGCAACTCAGCGGCTGCGATGCGCCCGCTGCGCCGAGTAACCAGTTCACGGACCAACTGGCGGCGCTCCTCGACGACTGCACCGCCGGCGATAGCCGCGTCGACTGCACCCAGTTCGGCGGTTAGCCAGGCAGTACGACCGCCAGGAACCGGCACACCTGGCGGTAACAGCCCGTCCTTGACGTGCTTGTACCAGGTCGAACGTCCGCCGCCGTAGCGGGCCCAGGGCTTGAATTCGAACATTTCGATCTCCGATCCATGCAGGTCAAGCCTGCGATGGTTGAGATCTTCGCCCGCCAATTTTCACGAAATGTGGGGAAATTGAACCCCCGTTCCGCCGGCGTCCCGGTGCGTCCTGCCAGTGCCGGTATGAGACAGCGTCGGAATTTTCTGAACGTAATGGTGAACGTGGCGTCCAGAAAGGCCAAGGGCCTACCTCCTTGTGAGAGATAAGCCCTTGATTTCATTGGTCGGGACGGCGGGATTCGAACTCGCGACCCCTTGCACCCCATGCAAGTGCGCTACCAGGCTGCGCTACGCCCCGTGAGCCGATGAGTATATCCGATTTCGCCAGCCTTTTGCGCAACCAACTCGACGCCGGCGCACGATCGTCATCAGCTCAGCAACTTCAGCGCAGCCAGCAACTCGTCGCGGATCGCCCGCACATCGGCGGCGGACACGCCACTGCCCGCAGCACCGGCGCCACCGGCCGATGCCGCACCCGGCCTCGTCGTTGAACCCGACTCACCCGACTGAGAATCACCCGACTGTGCATCGCCCGACTCGTCGCCCGCCGGCAGATCGCCCTCCCCGCCCTCGGCATCGTCCGCGAACAGATCTTCGTCCGCCGCCGGCGCCGCCACCCGCGCCCGCCCATTGCCGCCCATCTCGCTCAGCCGGTTGCGCGCGCCGCTGATGGTGAAGCCCTGTTCATAGAGCAGGTCGCGAATGCGCCGCACCAGCAGCACCTCATGGTGCTGGTAGTAGCGGCGGTTACCGCGCCGCTTCATCGGCCGCAGCTGGGTGAACTCCTGCTCCCAGTAGCGCAGCACATGCGGCTTGACCCCGCACAGCTCGCTCACTTCACCAATGGTGAAGTAGCGCTTGGCCGGGATCGGCGGCAGGACGATCTTGGGTTCGGATTTGTTGAGCATCGGCGGGACGAAGACGAGGAAGCGGCGGCTCAGCCGCGCTCGGATCCGTCGATCTGGGACTTGAGCTTCTGGCTGGCGTGAAAGGTGACCACCCGGCGCGCCGAGATGGGGATCTCCTCGCCGGTCTTGGGATTGCGCCCCGGGCGCTGCGGCTTGTCGCGCAGCTGGAAGTTGCCGAAACCCGACAGCTTCACGCTGTGCCCGTTCTCCAGCGCGCCACGGATTTCATCGAAGAAGGTCTCGACCATGTCCTTGGCCTCGCGCTTGTTCAGGCCGACCCGCTCGAACAGCATTTCGGCGAGTTCGGCCTTGGTCAGCGTGAAGGCGTCGGGGTCGATTTCGGCCGGATCGAACGCCTCAAGCCGTTCGGCAGAGGAATCCAGAAGATCGACAACGGGTGATGGCTGACCGGAAACATTCATGGGAAATCAGTCGGGATTCAGGCGCCGGAGCGAAGCCGGGCACCCAGCCGCTCCCCCAGCCACTTCACCACTGCGTCGATCAGAACCGCGACCTCGGCGTCGTTCAGTGTGCGCTGAGTATCTTGTATCCATAAACGGAAGGCAAGACTTTTCTCCTTATTTTCCAAGCCCTTACCGCGATATTCGTCAAACAACATGATGTTTTTCACAAGGTTTCCGGACGCCTGCGAAGCCAGCGCGCGACCGATCTCATCGAGCACCGACTGCACAGCGATGTCCTCCGCGACCACCAGCGCGATGTCGCGCAGCACTGGCGGGAAACGCGAGTTTTCACCCGGCCGCGCCAGCTCACGCAAACGCAGCAGCTCCAGATCGAGATCGAACAGGATCGGCGCATGGGCGAGTTCGAGCTGCTGCTGCAGCGCCGGATGCATCGCGCCGATCCAGCCGACCGCGCGCCCCTCGAAGACGATGCGGGCGCTGCGCCCCGGGTGCAGCGCCGGATGCCCCGCCTTCTCGTAGCGCAGCGACGAGGCCAGGGCGCCGCAGAGGGACTCCAGATCACCCTTCACATCGAAATAGTCGACCACCCGGGACGGCACGCCCCACTGCTCATCAGTAACCGGGCCATAGGCCAGCGCCGCCAGGCGCAGCGGTTGGCTCACACCACGCACCGCCAGCGGGCCCGGCTCGACCGTCGGATCGGCGTGGAAGACCCGGCCGACCTCGAACAAGCGCACGCGGCTGGCTTTGCGGTTCAGGTTGCCTTGAAGGGTTTCGATCAGCCCGCCCCACAGCGTGGTGCGCATCGCGTCCATCTGCGCAGCGATCGGGTTGAGCAGCCGGATCGCCCGGCCCTGCCCGAGTTGCGCATCGAGCGCCGACGACACGAAGCTGAAAGTCATCACTTCCTGGTAGTCGCGCGCCGCCACCGAGCGCTTCAGGAGCGCCACCGGACGCTCGCGCTCGGGCTGCGCCAGCATCGGCGAGGTGGCCCTGGGCGGGCGCACCGGCAGGCGCTCGAAGCCCCACAGGCGAACCACTTCCTCGATCAGGTCCTCCTCGATCTGGATGTCGAAGCGCCAGGACGGCGGCGTGACCACGAAACGGTCAGCCTCGCGCTGGAACGCGAGCCCCAGTCGCTCGAAGGTGGTCGCCATCTCGTCGTCGCTGATCGCCACGCCGATCACCTTGCGGGCGCGCTCGGTGCGCATCGCCACCGGCGCGCGCTCGGGCAGGCCGGTGATCTGGTCGTCCACCGGGCCGGCCTGGCCGCCGCAGATCTGCAGGATGAGCGCGGTCAGGTACTCGATGTGCTCGACGGTGCTCGCTGCGTCGACACCGCGCTCGAAACGCTGGGCCGCGTCGGTCGAGAAGTTGTAGCGGCGCGCCCGGCCGGCCATCGCCTGCGGCCACCAGAAGGCGGCCTCGAGGTAGATGTCGGTGGTGTCCAGCGACACCGCGGTGCTGTCGCCACCCATGATGCCGGCCAGGCTTTCGACCTGCTGCTGGTCGGCGATGATGCCGACCTGTGCGTCGAGCTCGACGGTCTGGCCGTTGAGCAGCTTCAAGGTCTCGCCGGGACGCGCCCAGCGCACCTCCAGCGAGCCGTGGATGCGCGCCAGATCGAACACATGCGAGGGCCGGCCGAGTTCGAGCATCACATAGTTGGAAATGTCGACCAGCGCCGAGATCGGCCGCTGGCCGGCGCGCTCGAGGCGCCGGCGCATCCAGTCGGGGGTGGGTGAGCGCGCATCGACCCCGCGGATCACGCGGCCGCTGAAACGACCGCACAAATCGGGCGCCTGCAGCGACACCGCCAGGCGATCGGTCAGCGTGGGCGCCACCGCCGGGAACGCACGGGCCAGCAGCGGCGCGCCGGTGGCGGCCGACACCTCGCGAGCGATGCCGTACACGCCGAAGCAATGCGCCAGATTGGGCGTGAGCTTCAGGGTGAAGACCGCGTCGTCCAGGTGCAGCGCCTCGCGCAGATCCGCGCCCACCGGCGTGTCGGCGCCCAGCACCAGCAGCCCGCCGTGGTCCTCCGACAGGCCCAGCTCGCGCGCCGAACACAGCATGCCTTCGCTCTGCACGCCCCGCATGGCGACCGGGCGGATCTCGAGCCCGCCCGGCAGCACCGCACCGGGCAGCGCGCACGGCACCCGCAGACCGGGGGCCACATTGGGCGCGCCGCACACGATGGTGCGCAGGCCGGCGCCGGTGTCGACCTCGCACACCGACAGCTTGTCGGCGTTCGGGTGGCGGATCACCGAAGTGACCAACCCGACCACCACCTGGGTGAACGGGGGCGCGGCGCGGGTGATCTCCTCGACCTCCAGGCCCAGCATGGTCAGGCGCTCGGCCAGCGCTTCGGTGCTCAGTTGCGGGTCGCAGAAACTGCGCAGCCAGCTCTCAGGAAACTTCATGCCAATGCCTCGTCAACGGTTGAACTGGGCCAGAAAGCGCAGGTCGTTCTCATAGAACAGGCGCAGGTCGCCCACGCCATAGCGCAGCATCGCCAGCCGCTCGACGCCCGAGCCGAAGGCAAAGCCCATGTAGCGCTCGGGATCGAGCCCGTAGTTGCGCATCACGTTCGGGTGAACCTGACCCGATCCGGAGACCTCGAGCCAGCGCCCGGCCAGCGGGCCGTCGTGAAAGCGCATGTCGATCTCGGCCGAGGGCTCGGTGAAGGGGAAGTACGACGGGCGAAAGCGCACATCGAGTTCGGTGGTCTCGAAGAAGCGCTGCAGGAACTCGGTGTAGACGCTCTTGAGGTCGGTGAAGCTGATGTCCTCGTCGACCCACAGCCCCTCGAACTGCTGAAACATCGGCGAGTGGGTGGCATCGGAGTCGACGCGATAGGTCTTGCCTGGCGCGATGACCTTGATCGGCGGCTTGTGCAGGCGCGCATAGCGGATCTGCACCGGGCTGGTGTGGGTGCGCAGCAGCAGGCCGTGGCCGTGCTGGTCCTGGCCCTCGACATAGAAGGTGTCGTGCATCGAACGCGCCGGGTGGTTCTCGGGCGTGTTCAGCGCGGTGAAGTTGTAGAAGTCTTCCTCGATCTCGGGGCCGTCGGCCACTTCGAAGCCGATCGACCGGAAAATCGCCTCGATGCGCTCGATGGTCAGCGTCAGCGGGTGCAGCCCGCCACTGCCCAGGCCGCGCCCGGGCAGCGTGATGTCGATCGATTCCTGCGCCAGCCGGGCGTCGAGCAGCGCCTGGCCGAGCGCCTGCTCGCGCGCGCTCACCAGCGCCTCGACCGCCTGCTTGGTTTCGTTCAGGCGTTTGCCGGCCTGCGAGCGCTCCTCGGGCGACAGCTTGCCCAGGGTCTTCATGCGCTGCGTGATGGCGCCGTCCTTGCCCAGGAATCGGGCTTTGGCATTGGCGAGTGCGGCGGTGTCGTCGGCCTGGGCAAGCGCTTCGCGAGCCTGCTCGATGAGCGTGTTCAGCTCCTGGTCCATCAGCTGGAAACTCCGGTGATCGTCCCGCACGCCGGCGGAAACGGGATCGGATCGACAGTGATCCGCAATGGCAAACGGGGCCCGAGGGCCCCGTCCGAAAGACACGATCCGATCAGGCGCGCAACCAACGCACGCCGGACCGGGCCGCCGTCAGGCAACCGCGAGCGAGGCCTTGACCTTGGACACGATGGCCGCGAACGCCGGCTTGTCGTTGACCGCGAGCTCGGCCAGGACCTTGCGGTCCAGACCAATGGCGGCACGGTTCAGGCCGTTGATGAAGCGGCTGTAGTTGATGCCGTGCTCACGGGCCGCCGCATTGATACGGGCGATCCACAGCGAGCGGAACACCCGCTTCTTGTTACGACGGTCACGGTACGCATACTGGCCGGCCCGCATGACTGCCTGCTTGGCAATCCGGAAGACCTTGCTGCGACGACCGCGATAACCCTTGGCGAGTGCCAGGACCTTTTTATGACGGGCACGCGCGGTTACGCCACGCTTGACTCTGGGCATGGTTGCGCTCCCTTATGCGTACGGCATCATGGACTTGACGGAATCGACGTTCGTGGAGTGAACGGCGGTGGATCCGCGAAGCTGACGCTTGGTCTTGGTGGTTTTCTTGGTGAGGATGTGGCGCTTGAACGCCTGTCCCCGCTTGATGCTGCCGCCCGCGCGGACGCGGAATCGCTTGGCAGCGCTTTTCTTGGTTTTCATCTTGGGCATGGGGCCCCCGGCTTCCTTTTTTAATGCCTTGACAGGTGTCCGGATGGCATCACCGGAACTTTCCATACCCGCTCGGCTTGTATCGGTCCGGCACTGCTGCCGAACCCCCGCCCCCCGAAGGCTGGCGGGTCCCACCAGCAGCACGCCCGAAGGCGTGCCACCTTATTTTTTCTTGCGCGGCGCGATGATCATGACCATCTGGCGCCCTTCGAGCCTGGGCATCTGCTCGACCTGCCCCACCGCGTCGAGATCGGTGCGAACCCGCTCGAGCAGTCGGACACCGAACTCCTGGTGAGCCATCTCGCGCCCGCGAAAGCGCAGCGTGATCTTGGCCTTGTCGCCTTCATCCAGAAAGCGCACCAGGTTGCGGATCTTGACCTGATAGTCGCCGTCATCGGTGGCAGGCCGGAACTTGACTTCCTTGACCTGGATGATCTTCTGTTTGAGCTTGGCTTCGTGCGCTTTCTTCTGCTCCTGGTACTTGAACTTGCCGTAGTCCATGAGCCGGCAGACGGGCGGGGAAGCGGTCGGCGCGATCTCGACGAGATCGACCTCACGCTCTTCTGCCATGCGGATGGCATCCCTGAAAGCGACGATACCGAGTGGCTCGTTATCGACTCCGATGAGCCGCAGTTCGGGTGAAGTGATTTCACCGTTGATGCGATGCGAACGTTCGGTAGCGATTGTCTCAACCTCCGGTCAGATGACGATCAAGGCCGTGCGCACTGCCCACCGCCGGTGCCGCCCGGAACGCGCCTGCGGCGTCATCCGGAGGACACGCAGCGGGGCGATCATGACGCACGGGTGGTTTGCGGCTGAGCGCGCTTGGCGGTGATGTCCGATGAGAGCCGCTCGATGAATGCATCGAGCGAGATCGCGCCCAGATCAACCCCGCCGCGCGCCCGCACGGCAACCATGCCTGCCTGCCGTTCCTTCTCGCCAATGACGAGGATGTAGGGAACTTTCTGCAGGCTAAACTCGCGGATTTTATAATTGATTTTCTCGTTGCGCAAATCGGCCTGCACCCTAAACCCTTGTTTCTTCAGCGCCTGGACAACGGTACGGGCATAGTCTGCCTGTGATTCGGTGATGTTCATGACCACCGCGTGCAGGGGCGAAAGCCACATCGGCAGCGCGCCGGCATGGTTCTCGATCAGGATCCCGATGAAGCGCTCGAGCGAGCCGACGATGGCCCGGTGCAGCATCACCGGGTGGTGGCGGGCGTTGTCCTCGGCCACGTACTCGGCGCCCAGCCGCTCGGCGGTGTTGAAGTCGACCTGCATCGTGCCGCACTGCCACTGGCGCCCGAGGGCGTCCTTCAGCGTGTACTCGATCTTCGGGCCATAGAAGGCGCCGTCACCGGGCGAGATCTCGAACTCGCAGCCCGAGCGGCGCAGCGACTCCATGACGGCGAACTCGGCCTTGTCCCACAGGTCGTCGGAGCCGACCCGCTTCTCGGGCCGGGTGGCGACCTTGTAGAGGATGTCCGAGAAGCCGAAGTCGGCGTAGACGCTTTGCAGCTGCGCGGTGAAGTTCGCGCACTCGTCGAGGATGTGGTCCTCGGTGCAGAAGATGTGGCCGTCGTCCTGGGTGAAGCCGCGCACCCGCAGGATGCCGTGCAGCGCGCCCGAGGGCTCGTTGCGGTGGCACTGGCCGAATTCGCCATAGCGCAGGGGCAGCTCGCGATACGAGCGCAGGTCGGAACGGAAGATCTGGACGTGGCCCGGGCAGTTCATCGGCTTGACCGCGTACACCCGGTTCTCGGACTCGGTCACGAACATGTGCTCGCGGTAGTTTTCCCAGTGACCGGTGCGCTCCCAGAGCGAACGATCGAGGATCTGCGGACCCTTGACTTCCTGGTAGTCGCTGTCCTGGTAGACCCGGCGCATGTACTGCTCGACCTGCTGCCAGATCGTCCAGCCCTTGGGATGCCAGAACACCAGGCCGGGCGCCTCTTCCTGCATGTGGAACAGGTCGAGTTCGCGGCCCAGCTTGCGGTGGTCGCGGCGCTCGGCCTCCTCGAGCATGTGCAGGTAGGCGTCCTGGTCTTTCTGGTTGGCCCAGGCGGTGCCGTAGATGCGCTGGAGCATCTCGTTGCGGGCATCACCGCGCCAGTAGGCGCCGGCGAGCTTCATCAGCTTGAAGACCTTCAGCTTGCCGGTGGCGGGCACGTGGGGGCCGCGGCACAGGTCGACGAAGCTGCCTTCGCGATACAGCGAGATCGGTTGGTCGGCCGGAATCGCGCCGATGATCTCGGCCTTGTAGTGCTCGCCGATCGACTCGAAGAACTTGACCGCCTCGTCGCGGTTCCAGACCTCGCGCGCGACCGCCTCGTCGCGCGCCGCGATCTCGCGCATGCGCGCCTCGATGCGCTCGAGATCCTCGGGGGTGAACGGACGCTTGTACGAAAAGTCGTAGTAAAAGCCGTTGTCGATTACCGGGCCGATGGTGACCTGCGCGTCGGGAAACAGCTCCTTGACCGCGTACGCCAGGAGGTGGGCGGTGGAGTGGCGCAGGATCTCGAGGCCGTCGGCATCCTTGTCGGTGACGATTGCCAGACGCGCATCGTGTTCGATCAGCGTGGTGGCGTCGACCAGGGTGCCGTCAACGCGGCCGGCCAGCGCCGCCTTGGCCAGGCCCGGGCCGATCGAGCGGGCCACCTCGGCCACGGTGACCGGGGCCGGGAACTGACGCGAGGAACCGTCGGGAAGGGTGATGGTGACCATGGCTTGAATCCTGAGTGCAAGAAAGCAAAAAGCGCGGACCGGCCGCGCTTTTCGAATGGACTGCAGACGAGCGCCGACCTAGCGTTGAAACGCCTGACAGAACGTAGTCAGCGGTGTCATAACCATGGTCGGTGAGGATTGAGTCTGGATGAATGGAGTCTGGACAACAGAAGCAGAAAAGCAGGCAAACCGAATCCGGGGAAGCACCGCTTCCCCGGGAATTCTGGTAGGCGCGATTGGACTCGAACCAACGACCCCCACCATGTCAAGGTGGTGCTCTAACCAGCTGAGCTACGCGCCTGCAAGCCCAAGACTATATCAGCATTTTTTCCGGGTGGCGAATCGGCCGCCCTGCCGCCGGGGGAGGCGGCACCGCAAGACGCACCCCCGGCAGGTTCGCTCACTCGTCGGTGCGCGCGCTGCTTTTTTCGGCCGCACGCGACAGCAGCAAGACGGGCGCCAGCCCGACCAGCACCATCAGCAGCGACGGCAGCGCCGCCTCGGCCAGGCGCTCGTCCGCGGCGAAATGGTAGGCCGCCACTGCCAGGGTGTCGAAATTGAAGGGCCGCAGCACCAGCGTGGCCGGCAGCTCCTTCAGGCAGTCGACCAGCACCAGCAAGGCCGCGGCCGCGAGGCTGGGGCGCAGGAGCGGCCAGTGGACCCGGACCAGAACCTCGAGCGGCGCGGCGCCGAGGCTGCGCGCGCTCTGGTCCATGGCCGGGCTGATCCGGGCCAGGGCCGACTCGACCCCCTGGTAGGCAATGGAGAAGAAACGCACGCCATAGGCATAGACCACCGCCGCCGCGGTGCCGCCCAGCACCAGGCGGCCGAACCAGTCATCGAGGGTGCCGACCAGCACCAGCAGCCCCACCCCGATCACCACACCCGGCAGCGCGTAGCCGGCACAGGCCAGCGCCACCGCGGCGCGCACCAGCCGGCCGCCGACGATTCGCGCGGCATAGGCGGTGACCAGGGCGACCGGCAGGATGATCAGGGTCGCGGCGCCGGCCAGCAGCATCGAATGGGTGAGCCAGTCACCCACGCGGGCATCGCCGGGCATGCCCGCGTTGACCCAGGCGCGCAGCAGCAGCCCGGCCGGCAGCAAGAAGCCCAGCGTGACCGGCACGGTGGCATACAGCGTCGCCCGCCAGGCGCGGGCGCCGCGCAGACGTTCGCGCGGCGCCGGCCGGCTGGTGCGGGAATGAAACCGCATCCGGACCCGCTGGCGGCGCTCGGCCCAGGCGAGCAGCCCGACCGCCACCAGCAGGGCGATCGCCAGGCGGGCCGCAGCCACCCGGTCGCCCAGGCCCTGCCAGGAGCGGTAGATGCCGGCGGTCAGGGTGTCGATGCCGAAATAGCTGACGGTGCCGAAGTCGGCCAGGGTCTCCATCAGAACCAGCGCGCAGCCGGCCGCGACCGCGGGACGCGCCACCGGCCAGACCACCCGCCACCAGGTGGCGCGCGCCGACAGGCCCAGGGATCGGGCGGCATCCGACAGCGAGGCCGAGCGCTCGGCGAAAGCCGACCGCGCCAGCATGTACACATAGGGATACAACGCCAGCCCCAGGCAAAGTCCGGCGCCGGGCAACGAGCGGATATCGGGGAACCAGTAGCCGCGCACCGCCCAGCCGGTCGCTTCGCGCAGCGCCGTCTGCAGAGGGCCGGAGGTGTCGAGAAAATCGGTGTAGGCATAGGCCAGCACGAAGGCCGGCATCGACAGCGGCAGCACCAGGGCCCAGGAAAACCAGTCTCGCCCCGGAAAGTCGTAGGCGGCCACCAGCCAGCCGGTGCCCACGCCCAGCAACAGCACCACCGCCAGCACCACCGCGACCAGCGCGGCCGACGTCAGGACCGCGCGCGGCAGTACCGTGCCCGCCAGATGCCCGAGCGTCTCCCAGCCGCCGGCCGGCGAGGCCGCCATCCAGAAGAGCACCAGGATCGGGGCCGCGGTCATCAGCGCACCGACGGCCGCCAGCGTTCCCAGGGTGGCCGATGAGGCACGCGCCAGTCCATGCGGGGATGGCGCGGCAATGCGAGAGGAGGAGTCGATGGCGCTTCGGTAGAATGATGGTGAACAAGAATTATATGCATTCACCGTTTCCCTCCTCGCCCGACGCCGGCGGGCCGGCCAAGCCGGCCCTGTCGGTGCGCGAACTCACCGTGTCGTACGACACCCCGGCCGGACGCCAGCGGGTGGTCGATTCGCTGAGCTTCGAGCTGCCGCATGGCAGCATCGGCTGCCTGCTGGGTGCTTCCGGCTGTGGCAAGACGACCGCCCTGCGCGCAATCGCCGGATTCGTTCGCCCCGAGGCCGGACTGGTGCGCCTGGACGGCCAGACGCTGACCGGTCCCGGCGTCTGGGTCGAGCCCGAGGATCGCGGCGTGGGCATCGTCTTTCAGGACTATGCGCTGTTCCCCCACCTGAGCGTGGCCGACAACGTGGGCTTCGGCCTGCGCGCGCCCGCGGTCTCGGGATCCCAGCGGCAGGCTCGGGTGCGGCGCATGCTCGACCTGGTCGGGCTGAGCAGCCTCGCCGGGCGTTTCACCCATGAGTTGTCGGGCGGCCAGCAGCAGCGGGTCGCACTCGCGCGCGCGCTGGCGCCCTCGCCTCGGCTGCTGCTGCTCGACGAACCCTTCTCCAACCTCGACCCCGACCTGCGCGAACGGCTCGCGATGGAACTGCGGGAGATCCTCAACGAGGCGGGCACCACCGCGCTGCTGGTCACCCACGATCAGTACGAAGCCTTTGCGATGGCCGATGTGGTGGGTGTGATGCAGTCGGGCGCGATCGCCCAGTGGGACTCGCCCTACCGTCTGTACCACCGGCCGGGTTCGCGCGAGGTGGCCGATTTCGTGGGCATGGGATCGTTCCTGCCGGGCAAGCTGCACCAGCGCGACGGCCTGGCCGAGATTCGCTTCGAGCTGGGCGTGCTGCCGATCCGCAACCGGTCAGACCAGGCGCTGGCGGGCGCAAGCGCGGCCCTCGACGGCGCGGTATCGATCCTGCTGCGGCCCGACGACGTGATCCACGACGATGAGAGCCCGCTCCAGGCGCAGGTGGTGCGCAAGGCGTTTCGCGGCGCCCAGTTCCTGTACACCCTGCGGCTGCCCAGCGGGGCCCAGCTGCTGGCGCTGGTGCCCAGTCACCACAACCACGCCCTGGGTGAGCGGATCGGGATCCGCTTCGACGCCGACCATGTGGTGACCTTCGCGGCCCGACCCTCGGACGCTACTCGATGAGAAAGGCGCGCCCCCGGGCGAACCGCTGAGCGAGTTCTGTCGTGCCCATCGACAGGGCCCGGCGATCCGGATGGCGCACCATCAGCACCGCGGTGCGGCGCGAGTTGATCCACGCGACCTTGGCATGAACCGTCTCGCCTTCCTGGGACTCGAGCTGCAGCCAGGCGCCGCGCGCCAGGTGCACCAGCGGGTCGGCATCCGCCAGCCGGACCGCGCGGGGCTCGCGCGGCAGATCGCCCAGATCGATCGAGGACAGGATGTCCAGCAGTTCCTGATTGGCCGGCGCGCCTGCCTGCGACGCCAGTCTGGCCGGAGCCGCCGGGGTTGCGGCGGGCGCTGGGGGTGCGAGGGGCGCTGGGGGTGCGAGGGGCGCTGGGGTTGCGGCGGGCGCTGGGGCGGCAGCGGGCGCTGGGGCTGCGCTCTGGCGACGCGCCGGCAGCGGCGCTTGCTCGGCGGCGCCGGAAACCCGCGGCAAGGTATCGGGAATCGTATCCGGAGCGCTACCGATGCGACCGGACGTCATGTCGGACTCGGGGCGCCGGCGCAATGAGGTCGGGATCGGCGGCGCGGCCACACGGGTCCGCAAGGCCCGTGCCGACGAGGCGGGCGGTGGACCGGGCTGAACGGAAACGCTCGCAGGCCCCCCCGCCGCGAACCGTGACGACCGGCTCGACGACTGACGGCGCGCAGCGGGCGCCTCGTCTTCTCCCTGCATCTTTCGCAGGTGAACCAGGAACAGTTCGTCGAAAAAGGGCTTCAGTTCGTCGTCCTTGACCCCGACATCGCGCACCCCCTGGGTGAGCATGCGGATCAGCGGCGGAATGCGCAGTGCCAGCTCGCGACGCCCGCCCCGCTGGGCATCGGGATTCAGACTCCAGAGCAGATCGTCGACCACCTGCAGGGCGACCTTGAACTCGCCACTTTCCTCGCCATCGCGCAAGGCCGCGGTGCGCAGCTGGCGCAGCCAGACGGTGAGCAGGAATTCGCGCACCGACTCCGGCACGCGAAAGCGCTCGAGCCGCTCGCCAAGCATGACCGACAGCCGTATCGTGACTTCCTGCTCCCGCTCGGCGGTGGGGCGGCGGCGGTAGTCGCGCCGGTTCTGGTTGCCGCGCGCCGATTCGAGCTCGGCGCGTTCGCGCACCAGCCGGTCGATCAGCTGACCGACGTTGCGGGCGGCGCGCGCGTACTCGTGCTCGACCTGGCGGGCCATGACCGCCGAACGGGCCTGCAGCGCGCCGGCGACAATCTCCACCGCGCGCACCACCGTCTCGAGGCGGCGATGCAGCTCGCTGCCCCGGCCCATGTCGTCGGCAAAGGCATTGGCGATCGAACCGATGTTCTCGATCATCCGGCGCAGGGAGCGCGGCTCGTCACCCAGGTAGGCCGGGTCGAGCAGCGCCAGCGCCAGCGCCGGCTGCTGCAGGCGCCAGATCATCGGCTTGACCGACTCCGGCAGGCGGTGGTCGTCGATGACGTAGTCGAACATCGCGGCCACCACCTCGACGACCGCCAATTGGGCTGGCGGCACCGAGGCCTGCCGCAGACGGTCACGCGCGTTGCCGAAGAACCGCGCTCGCGCCTCGCGACCGTAGGGCGCCACGCCGATCGAGTGCGCAAAGGCGACGGCATCGCGCTCGAGTTCGACCACCGGCTGCAGCGTCGGCTGCACCGGCAGCCGGGCGGCCGGCGCACTGGCCAGCGGCGAGCTGCCCAGCACGCGCGCCGCATCGGCTGTCCGCTCGATCTGCTCGAGGGTCCGGGCGCCGGGGGCGGCCGGGGACGAATCGGCCGTGGGCAAGGCCGCGGCGTCAGCAGGGGCTGCGGGCGCATCCGGCTGCGCAGACGATGGGGGCAACCCGCTGGGCGTTGCGCCGGAAACGACGCGGTCAACCTCCTCACGGGTAAAGTGATCCACCCGGCCCGACAGGTCACCGACGCGGCGAGCGACGCTGCCCGTGCGGGGGGAGACATTGCCTGCCCGACGGGTTGCGCCACCGGCTCGGGGGGGCGCGCCACCTGCTGCCGGGACGGTGGAAGGTCTTTGGGCCGCAGGAACCGGGTCGGTCGGCCGCTTGACCAACGCATCAGCGGCGGGCGCCGTGGGCGACGCGCCAACGCTGCGCGGCGAACGGGCCGCCAGAGCGCCCACCACCCAGCGGCCCAGGTCCTCCAGCGCCAACGCGAGCACCGCCGGCAGACGCCGAAGAATCGAGCGCCGCAACTGCACCCGCACGGCCGGCGTGCTGGCCAGGCTGACCAGCCCCTTGACCGTGGCCGCCGCCAGGGTATGCGCACCCAGCGGATTGAGGTCGTCGTGGGTCCAGAGGCCCGGCCACAGCGAGCGAGTGGCGTCGGTCAGCGTGAGGTAATCGGCGGCAGCGATCTGGCGGACCGCACGCGCCATGTCGCTCACCAGCATTTGCTGGTTGACGTCGTCCTCGCGCAGCAGATCGAGCGCCCGCGCCTCATCTTCGGCGAGGCGGGCGTACTCGATGCAG
This sequence comes from uncultured beta proteobacterium, assembly GCA_903934295.1. Lineage (GTDB taxonomy): Bacteria > Pseudomonadota > Gammaproteobacteria > Burkholderiales > Burkholderiaceae_E > Quisquiliibacterium. The sequence continues at coordinate 103,787 of CAIZNI010000065.1, read as the reverse complement.
CGGGTCGCGTGGTCGGCCAGGATCCGGGCGATGGCGCTGGCCCGCCCCGAGGACTCCTGGCGCAAGACGCCGGCAGCCGACATCAGCAACAGCCGGTCGCGCGCGTCGGCCTCGTTCTCGGCAGCAGCATCGAGGTCGAGGGCGATTTCGGCGTTGGCGGCACCCAGCGAGCGTTCGAGGGTCTGGCCCAGACGCAGCAATGCCTGCTCGAAAAGAGCCAGCCGCTCTCCTTCCAGCGCAGGATCGTTGGTCATTGAAATTCCAGTTTCACCCCTGGAATGCTAAAGGATCGGCTGCCCGGGTACTGTGACGGAATGCGTGTCGGCCAGGATCCGGGTCATCCGGTGGTAAAAGACTGGCCTGGCGAAACACCTCGTACCGCCCTGCCCGCCCGATCCGGAATCCCGATGACCCCATCCCCCACCCAACTGCCCACCCCACTGCCTGCCCCTTTCGCCGGCGCCACCGCTGTCGTCCTGCCCGACTGGATCGACAACAACGGTCACATGAACGTCGGCTACTACCATGTGGTGTTCGACATCGCCGCCAGCCCCTTCTTCACGTTTCTCGGACTGGGTCGGGAATACCGCCAGCGCACCGGCGCATCGACTTTCGCCCTGGAGTCGCACCTGAACTTCCTGCGCGAGGTCAAGGAAGGCGCGCCCCTGCGCTTCGAAGCCCGGCTGATCGATTTCGACCACAAGCGCCTGCATTTCTATCAGGAAATGTTTCACGCGACCGAAGGGTATCTGGCGGCCACCTACGAGTCGCTGTCGATCCACATGGACATGGCCCAGCGGCGCACCGCGCCGATGCCCGCCGAGCTGTCGGCCCGCCTCGCGCAGGTCAAGGAGGCCCATGACCGTCTGCCACGGCCCTGGCAGGTCGGCCATGTCATCTCGGCGCATCCGCCCCGCCGAGCGGGCTGACCGGCGAGCCGCCCGTCGGGCGGCACCCATCCGTCACCGCTGCACCGGGCGCTGCGAGCGCGTCCGGCACGCGCCTCAGGAACCCTCGGCCGGGACGACCCGCACGCGGACGCGCTGCCCGTCCTGCAGTTGCCCGCCCGGATAGAGCACCACCGGGGTGCCGGGCGCCGGCCCGGGGCCGATCCACACCCGTTCCACCCCGCGCTCCAGGACCTGCACCTCGGTCTGGCGTACCCGCCCCTGGTCGTGGACCATCATCGCCCAGCGGGTGCCGATTCGCATCAGTGCGGCGCCGGGCACCGTCAGCGCGGAATCGACGACCCGCAGCGTCACCGTCGCGTCGACCCGGAACCCGTCGCCCGGCTGAACGGGCGCGGCGTCGGGCGGATCGACGGTAATGATCAGGTTCACCCGCTGCTCCTCGATGCCCAGTGCCGACACCTTGGTGAAGGCGACCGGCTCGATCCGGCTCACGCGGCCGGCGAGCGGTGGAACGCCCTGGCCCAGGGACAGACGCACCGGCGCTCCGGGCTGCACCCGCAGCGCATCGCCCGACAGCACATCGACTACCGCCTCCAGCGATTCGGTGTCGGCGAGTTCCACGACCGGCTGCCCCGCCGCGATCGGTCCGCCGCTCTCCTGGTGGATCTTCAGGATCCGCCCGGCGACGGGCGCCCGCAGCACCCACGAACCCGCCTCCCCGGGCGCGGCCCGATCCCGCTCGACGCCGGCAGCCTGCGCGAGGGCGGCGCGCGCTTCATCAAGGGCGTGCTCGGCGGCGTGAACCTGCTCGGCCGCAGCCCTGAGCGCCATCGACTGCGCCTGCAGCGTCAGCGCGGCCTGATCGCGCATCGCGGGCGAGATGAAGCGTTCGGCAGCCAGGCGATCGGCCCGCTCGGCGTCCAGCCGCGCCTGGGCCAGCGTGGCGCGCTGGCGGTCCTGGGTCGCCAGCGCCGCCAGCCGGGCGGCTTCGGCGCTTCCGACCCGCGCCGCCAGCACCTGACGCGCCCGGGCATCGAGCAGTTGCGGTTGCACCGGCCGAAAGCGCGCAATCACCTGATCGCGTGCCACCCGGTCGCCGACCTTGAGGTCGCTGCGCAGCAGATCGGCCGCGGTGGGCGCGACGATCAGATAGCGCTGGCGCACCCGCAGCCGGCCGTCTTCGCGGATCGTCTGCTCGAACCGGCCCTCGCGCACCAGTCCGACGTCGACCGGCAGCGGGCGTGGATAGAAGGCCCAGCCACCCGCCAGCAACCCGGCCACCGCGGCCAGCGTCCACGCCCAGTGACGCGCCAGCCCGGTCAGCACCGCGCGCGGCCTCATTCCCGCACCTTCAGCACGGCCACCAGGTCCAGGCGATCGATCCGGCTGCGCACGACCAGCCCGCTGAACGCGCCGGCCAGCAGCACGCACAGCACCGCGACGCCATACGTGGACGGCTCGATCACCGCCGGAAAATCGATGTTCTCCGACTGCATCAGCCGCATCAGAACGGTGGCGAGCCCCCAGCCGAACGCGCAGCCCAGCGGCAGCGCGACCAGCAGTTCGGCCGCCAGTTCGGCCAGCAGCAGCACCGAGACCTCGGCGCGTGTCATCCCCAGCACCCGCAGGCTGGCCAGTTCCCAGGCCCGCTCCGACAATGCGATGCGGGCCGCGTTGTAGGTGATCCCGCACGCCATCGCGACCGCGAAGACCGTCAGCACCGCGGTAAAAAAGCCCAGGTTGCGCGCGGTGGTTTCCTGAAACGACCGCAGGGATCCCGCCTTGTCGGAGACCGCCGCGATGCGCGGCACTGCCTTGACGGCCGCATAGAACGCCTCGGCAAGCGCCGGATCGAGCGACACCACCGCGGCATTGACGCCCTGTCCGTCGCCCGCCAACCGGTTCATCGCGTCCAGTTCCATGAAAAGCTGACGCCCGAACAGCGTGCCGACCACCTCGGTCACGCGCACCGTCACCGTGCGCCGATGCCACAGCCGCAAGTCGATCTCGATCAGATCACCCGGGCGCAAGCCGAGCTCACGCGCCAGCAGTGCATTGACGGTGACGCCGTCGCGCGCCGGCTCGACCGCGCCGCTGCGCTGGTCGACCACCCGCATGAGCCGTGCCTGTTCGACATGGCCGGTCAACAGCGTGTCGACACTGCGGCCGCGGTAACGCACCCGCACCGGTTCGCTTCGCCAGGCCTGGGCATCGGTGACCCCGGGCAGCCGGCGCAGGGCCTCGACGACCGACAGCGGGACCGGCTGATTGAACTCGACCACCGTGTCGCCGCGCTGGACCTGGCGATACTGCATGTCGATGATGAAGTCGATGGTGTCGTTCCAGTAGGCCCCGGAAATCTGCAGGGCGACCGCCGCCGCGATCCCGATCACGGTGAACGCAGCACGCAGCGGCCGGCGTTCGATGTTGCGAACGACCATCAGCACAGCCGGTCCGGGGCGCCGCGCGCCGGCCAGCCGCTCCAGCAGGGTTCGGCGATACGCCGCCGGCGCCGGCGGCTGCATCGCCTGGGCCGGCGGCAGCGACACCACCGAGCGGATTGCCGCGAACGCGCCGGCAGCGGCGGCCGCAGCCACCAGCGCGACCGACAGCGCAGCCACCCAGGGGACGGTGCGATAGCGCAGCGCCGCGAAGCGAAACACCTCCGAATACAGCCCGAGCAGTTCACGCCCGAGCCAGGCGCTCAGCGCCAGTCCGATCAGCACCCCGATACCGGCGATCACCAGCGCCATCTGCGTGTAATGCCAGGCGATCGTGCGGTCGGCATAGCCCAGCGCCTTCAGGGTCGCAATCTGCTGGCGCTGGGTGGTCACCTGACGGCTCATGACCACATTCAGGATGAACATCGCGACCGCCAGGAAGATCGCCGGCAGGATCGTGCCCAGCACCTTGAGCTGGCGCAACTCGTTGTCGACGATGGCGCTGGAGAGCTGGCGTTTGCGGGTCACCGCATCGGTCGCGCCGTAGGGCTGCAGCAGCGCATCGAGCGGCTCGAGCACGACCGCCGGATCGACACCGGCATCGAGTCCGAGCGCCACCCGGTTGAAGGCGCCCTGCATGTCGAAGGCGGTGGCCATCTGCTCGGCATCGATCCACATCACCCCGAACCACTGGTCATCCGGCGCGCCGCCACGGGTGGCGAACACGAACTCGGGCGCCAGCACGGTGCCGACGACCTCCACCGTCTGCAGGCGCCCGTTGAGCAGCGCCTGGACGCGGGTGCCCGGCAGCAGCCCGCGCACCTGGGCGAAGCGTTCGTTGACCACCGCCTCGAGTCGCGGTCCTTCGCCCGGCAGGCGTCCGGTGCGCAGGGTGAGCCGGTTGAGCGCCGCCGGCCGGCTGGCATCGAGTCCGATGAACCGGACCGTCACCGGCTGACGCACATCGGGCAGCGACAGCTGGATGTCGAATGCCGTCTCGAGCTTGACCTGGGCCACCCCCGGCAGGGCCGCGATGCGCTCGTGCAGCGCGACCGGCGCCCGGCGCACACTGGCGAAGACGTCGGCGAACCGGGACTCCCGGTAGTAGGAATCCCGCGAGGCCAGGAGCGACTCGTGGGTCGAGAACTCGCCCACGAAACCGGCCACCCCGCAGGCGACCACCAGCGAGATGGTGAGCACCTGGGCACGCATGCGCCGCAAGTCGCGCCACAGCTTGACCTGCAGAACACTCACCACGACAGCACCGCCGCCTCGAGCCGTCGGGCATTGACCACGGTCTCGACGATGCGCCCGTCGGCCAGTCGCATCATCCGATCGGCGATGCCGGCGATCGGGGCATTGTGGGTGATGACGATGACGGTCGTGCCGACCTCGCGATTGACCTTTTCCAGCGCCTGCAGCACCAGGATGCCGGTGGCGCAGTCGAGCGCGCCGGTCGGCTCGTCGCACAACAGCGTGTCGGGCCGCTTGGCGATGGCGCGCGCGATCGCCACCCGCTGCTGCTCGCCGCCCGAGAGCTGCGACACGAAGTGGTCCAGGCGCTCGCCCAGTCCCACCAGCGCCAGCGCCTGGGCGGGATCCATCGGGTGGGCCGCCAGTTCGGTCACCAGGGCGACGTTCTCGCGGGCGGTCAGGCTGGGGATCAGGTTGTAGAACTGGAACACGAAGCCGACATGCTCGCGGCGGTAGCGGGTGAGTTGCGCATCGTCGGCGGTGGTCAGGTCATGGTCGCGCCAGCGCGCGACGCCCCCGCTCGCATGGTCCAGGCCACCCAGGATGTTGAGCAGGGTCGACTTGCCGCTGCCCGAGGCCCCCAGCAGCACGATGAATTCGCCTGCCCTGACCTCCATGTCGACGCCACGCAGCGCCTGCACCGCCGTCGGGCCCGATCCATAGGTCTTCGTCAGACCACGGGCAACGAACACCAGCGCACGCTCGCCCGATGCGTCGGCGGGGGACGCCGACGGGCAAACCGAAGCCGGCATTTCCGTCATCGAATGCGATCGTTGTTCATGGCCACTGATCATGAGGGCGGGCTCCTGCGCCGCGAATGCGTTGCCGCAATCGGCAGGCCCGCCAGGCCGTAAACTCACCCCATGGAGCCGCAGCAGACACACTGGGTGGCGCTCGCCGTCGCGCTGGGCTGCGGCCTGCTGATCGGCATCGAACGCGAACGCCGCAAGGGCAGCGGCGCCGCCCGTTCGCTCGCAGGGGTGCGCACCTTCGCCCTTGCCGCGCTGGCCGGCGCGATGGCCCAGACCCTGGAGCAGCCGCTGCTGGTGGGCGCCGGCGGGCTGCTGGTGGGTGCCCTGAGCGCGCTGAACTACTGGCGAAACCGCTCCCGCGACCCGGGCATCACCACCGAGTTGGCCCTGTTTGCGACCTTTCTGCTCGGCGCGACTGCCGTCCGGGATCCGGCCCTCGCCGGCGGCGCTGCTGCCGCTGTCGCGATCCTGCTGGCCGCCCGCACCCGGCTGCATCATTTCTCAACCGACATCCTCACCGATGCCGAGTTGCGCGACGGACTGATCCTGGCCGGCGCGGCGCTGGTGATCCTGCCGCTGATGCCCGACCGCGCCCTGCCCTGGCTTGCCCAGACCAATCCGCGCACCCTGTGGCGGCTGCTGGTCATGCTGCTGGCGCTGCAGGCGGCCGGCTACATCGCCCTGCGCCTGCTGGGTCCCCGGATCGGACTGGCGCTTTCAGGCCTGGCGTCGGGCTTCGTGTCGAGCACCGCAACCTTCGCCGCAATGGGTGCGCAGGCGCGATCGAACCCGACGCTGGCACGCGCCTGCGCCGGCGGCGCGCTGTCGTCGAACCTGGCCACCGTGGCGCAACTTGCGCTGGTCAGCGGCGCGGTGTCGCCCGCGGTGCTCGGACAGATCTGGCCGGCGCTGCTCGCGGCGGGCCTGGCCGCAGCAGCCGGCGCGTGGGCGACCGCGCTGGGCGCCGATGACGCGCCGCCCGGGACGAGCGGCCCGCAGCGGGTGTTCGACCTGCCGCGATCGTTGGGGTTTGCCGCGCTGCTGAGCGGGCTGACCGCGCTGGTCGCCTGGACCGGCGACCAGTTCGGTTCCACCGCGGCGCTGGGCGGCGCGGTTGCCGCCGGACTGCTCGATGTGCACGCCTCGGTCGCCTCGGTGTGCGCGCTCGTGGAGCGCGGCAGCCTGGACACGGCCGCGGCCAGCCTGCCGATCCTGCTGGGCGTCACCGCCAACACCCTGAGCAAGCTGGCTGCGGCCTGGATTGCCGGGGGCGCCTCGTTTGCCCTGCGGGTGCTGCCGGGACTGAGCGCCCTGATCCTGGCGCTCTGGGCCAGCTGGCTGGCGACCTGAGCGCTCAGAGCAGCTGACACGCCTCGTCGAAATCCAGTCGCGGGCTGCGCGCAAAGGTGGCCGACGGATCGATGTAGCCCAGGTTGCACAGGAAATTCGATCTCACACGGCCCTCCGGGAAGAACGCCTGGTCGACCTTGGCGTTGTCGAAGCCCGACATCGGCCCGCAGTCCAGGCCGACCGCGCGCGCCGCCAGGATGAAATAGCCGCCCTGCATCGAACCGTTGCGAAACGCGCCGGCTTCGCGCGCTGCCCGGTTGGCCTCGCCATCGAACCAGCTGCGGGCGGTGGCGTTGTGCGGGAACAGGCGCGGCAGGTTTTCCTGGAACTCGGTGTCGTAGGCCAGGATCGCGCAGACCGGCGCGGCCAGGGTTCGGGCGAGATTGCCCGACGACAGTGCGGGACGCAGCCGCTCCTTGGCTTCGGCGGTCCGCAGGAACACGATCCGGGTCGGCTGGCAATTGGCCGAGGTGGGACCCATCTTCATCAGGTCATAGAGGGCCCGCAGACGGTCATCGGACACCGGTCGGTCCAGAAAGGCGTTGGCGGTGCGGGCCGACCTGAACAACGCATCGAGGGCGCGATCATCGATCATGGAAAAGTTCCTGGGAAAAGGTGGCGAGTGGTCGGGCGAGCGTATCAGCATCCGATCGAAACGCCGGCGACTCACCGCGGGCGGGCGCTGGCACGAGCGGTCGCACGAGCGGGTGCGCGGCGAGTAAAATGCGCGGCGCCGACACCGTGATCGGCCATGCAACCACCCCGGGGACGAACACGCGATGAAAATGCCGCTCGAAGATGTCATGGTGCTCGATCTTTCCCACGCGCTGGCCGGACCGCATTGCTCGACGATGCTTGCCGACTTCGGCGCCCATGTGATCAAGCTCGAGACCCCTGGCGCCGGCGACATCGCGCGGGCCTGGGGCGCGCCGCTGCCGGGCGGCGAGAACTCCTACTTCGTCGGCCTGCACCGCAACAAGCAGGGCATCTCGATCGACCTGAAGACCGATGAAGGCAAGGAGCTGTTCTTCAAGCTGGTCGAGAAGGCCGATGTGGTCCTCGAGAATTTCCGGCCGGGCGCGCTCGAGAAGCTCGGCCTGGGCTACGAGCGGGCCAAGGCCCGCAATCCGGGCATCATCTACTGCTCGGTGTCGGGCTTCGGACAGGACGGTCCCTATCGCGAGCGCGCCGCGCTCGACCTCATCCTGCAGGCCGAAAGCGGCATGATCAGCGTGACCGGCGAGGAAGGCGGCAGCGGCGTGCGCTGCGGCGTCTCGGTGGCCGACCTGGCGGCGGGCATGTATGCCGGTTTCGGCATCCTGCTGGCGCTGCGGGTCAAGGAAAAGACCGGCGAGGGCCAGAGCATCGATGTCTCGATGCTCGAGGGGCAGATGTCGCTGCTCAATGTGATGATCAGCGGCTTCCTGGCCGACCGCGAACTGCCCAAGCCGATGGGCACCGCCTACAAGGCATTGCTGCCGTACCAGACCTTCCGGACCCAGACCCGCGATCTCGCGCTGGCGGTGGGCAGCGAAAAGCTCTGGAAGATCTTCTGCCCGGCGATCGGCCGTCCGGATCTGACCGACGATCAGCGGTTTCGCACCAACCAGCAGCGCGGCCAGAATCGCGACGCATTGGTCGATATCCTGCAGCAGGTTTTCCTGACGCGCAGCTTCGAGGAATGGGAGGCGGTGCTGTTGAAGGTTGGCGTCCCGGTGGGCGCGATCAACAACATCGAGCAGCTCATCGACCATCCGCAGGTCAAGGCGCGCGGATCGCTGGTGGACATGGAACACCCGCGTGCCGGACCGGTGCGGGTGGTGGGCGTGCCAGTGCGGCTGTCGAAGACGCCCGGTGCGATCCGTTCGCCGTCGCCCCGGCTGGGAGAACACACGGAGGAGACCCTCAAGAGCGTGTTGGGGCTGTCCGCCGCAGAGGTGCAGCGACTGGTGGACACCCGGATCGTTCAGGCAGCACCGAAGTAATCACCAACAGGGGTGTTGCCATCAGGCGACACCTTCTTGAGGGGGGAATCAGGTCTGCTTTTCCCCGTTTCATCACCATCAGACCTTTGAGATAAACGAGCCTGACGCACTTGCCTCTTCGATCCCAGTGACCAAACAACCCGACAACGTCATCACGATTGCCTTCGGGCAATCGCGGACCAGCGACTTCGCTCCCATGAAGGCGCTGATCATCGACGACAACGCCAGCTCGCGGATGACCCTGTCCAGCGTGCTGCGTGACATCGGGATCACGCGGATCAAGATGGCGCCGACGACGCACCAGGCGAAACTGCTGCTGCAGTCGGCCGTCTACGATGTGATCCTGTGCGAATACCACTTCCTGGGCCGCGAGACCGGCCAGGACCTGCTCGACGACATCCGCTACACCCGGACGGTGCCGTTTCGCACCGTCTTCTTCATGGTGACCGGCGAAGCCACCTATGAGCGCGTGTCGGAGGTGGTCGAGAACGCCCCCGACGATTACCTGCTCAAGCCCTTCAAACCGCTGTCGCTGGAAATGCGTCTGCACAAGGCGCTGGCCAAGAAGCGCTCGCTGCTGCCCATCCACACGCGGATGGAATCCAAGGACTTCGAAGGCGCACTGGCCCTGTGCCGCGAGATGATCAACGAGGGCGGCCCCTACTGGCTCGACGCGGCCCGGATCGGCGCGGAACTGGCGATGCATCTGAAGCGTCATCGCCTGGCCCAGCAGTTCTACGACATGGTGCTCAAGGCCAAGGCACTGCCCTGGGCGAAGCTGGGCATCGCCCACCTGGCGGTCGCCGGCAACGACAACGCCAAGGCCCGCGGCACGCTGGAGGCCCTGGTTTCCGATGCCAACGCCTTCGCCGACGCCTATGACCTGCTCGCCCGCGTGCACTTCGAGGACGGCTCGCTGTCGCAGGCGCTGCAGGTACTGCGCCGAGGGGTGGAAGCCACACCGGCCAACCTGATGCGGCTGCAAAAGCTCGGATCGCTGGCGTTCTTCGTCGGCGATGCCGAGGAATCGGAATCGATGCTGATGAAGGCCTTCCGGCTCAGTGTCGGTTCGCGCACCTTCGACTCCCAGACCCTGCTGCAGCTGGCCCTGCTCGTCACCGGGCGGGGAGGGTCGGCCAAGGACATCGATAAATTCGTGGTGGCGCTGGAGAACGCACTGGCTCGGGATCCGGGGAGCTTCCGGCTCACCAGCATGCATGAGATCGCCACCACCTGTCAGAGCCTGGCGCGCAAGGACACCGAGCAGGTGCTGGCGCAAGTGGCGCGGATGGAAGCCTGGCTGGGCGATGCGCAGTTCGACTTCGAATGCGCCTGCAATTACCTGTCGCTGCTGCGCCGAATTGGTGCCGAGGGCATTTTGCTGCCCCAGGCCGAGGGCTGGGTCCATCGCATCGCCAGCCGCCACTGCATTTCCAAGACCGGGTCAGATCTGATGGTCGCCGCCTTGGGCGAAATGGGCGCGCTGGTTGAAATCGTCGAGAAGGAACACGCCAATATCACCTTCCAGACCAATGATGCGATGTCCAAGATGCTGTCGGGCGACGCGAACGCCACTGCGCAGCGGCTCATCAAGCTGGCGAAAGAAACCCTGAATGCCCGCGTGTTCAGCCTGATCGACAGCCTCGCGGTAAAGCACCAGGACCGCCTGAGCGACGCCTCCCACTCGCAGATCCAGCAGGCACAAGAACTGCGAAAGCAATACTGCTCTGCCGGAACGCAGGTCTCGCTGGCGCGCATGAACGAGAACAGCCGGCCCAGCAAGACACTGCCGCTGCCGTGACGGCGGCCGCCGGCGATCACGTCGGCCTGGACTTCGGAACCTCGAACTGCCTGGTGGCGCTGATCAGCGACGGCAGGCCCGTTCCGATCGAACTGGAACCCGGCGAGACCACCCTGCCCTCGCTGGTCTATGTGCCACGCGTGATGCCGACACCGGCCCGGGGGGAGCGGACGACGGACGCTGCGCTCGAGGCCATGAACCGCCAGACCTTGCAGGAGGCCCTGCTGCTGGGTGCGCAGGCGCAGTTCGGGCGGCAGGCGCTCACCAGCAGCCTGGAAGACCCCGAGGGGTTCTTCTATCGGTCGCCGAAATCATTTCTGGCCGCCGACATCGACGCGGCCTACCGCGCCCGCTTCGAGCGGATCGTCGAACAGATGCTGGGGCATCTGCGCGCGCGCGCCAGTGCGGCCCGTGGCAGCGAGATCACCCGCGCCTGCATCGGCAGGCCGGTGCACTTCGGCGGCGGCTCGCCCGCCGACCAGGCCCGCGGCGACGCCCGCGCCCTCGCCCTGCTCGAGAGCGCGGCGCAACGCGCCGGGTTCAACGAGGTGCGCTTCGAGTTCGAACCGGTGGCCGCCGCGCTCGACTTCGAGCGTCAGCTCGATCGCGACCGGCTGGTGCTGATCGTGGACGTGGGCGGGGGCACCACCGATTGCACGATGGCGCGACTCGGTCCGAATCGGGTCGCGCAGGACAGCCGTGCGGCCGACATCCTCGCCGCCAGTGGCGACCGGGTCGGCGGCAACGACGTGGACACCTCGCTGACCTTCACCGGGCTGATGCCGGCCATGGGGCGCGGGGCCAATGAGCTGTCGGGGTTGCCGGTGCCGCTGACCCCGTTTGCCGATGCCGCCGATGTCTTCAGCATTCCGGCCCAGAACGCGTTCTTTCGCGCCGGACCGATGATCGAGGCGATCCAGCGGCGCTGCGATGCCGGGGTCGCCGCCCGAATCGACCGGCTGGAGACGCTTCGCGAAACCCGCCAGACGCTCTGGCTGACGATGAAATCCGAGCAGGCCAAGCTGGCGCTGGCCCAGTCCGACGCGGTCGCGGTGACGCTGGAGCGGCTGCAGGCCGGGCTCTCGGTCACGGTGAACGCGCCGCAGCTCGCGCAGGCGTTCCGGGCGTTGCTCGCGGGAATGCAGCGACTGATCCAGGAGGCGATCCGCCAGGCCGGCAGCGAGCCGGAAATGATCTATGTGACCGGGGGGTCGGCGCGTGCGCCGCTGGTGCAGCGGCTCCTGCGCGAGCGCTTCGCGCAACAGCCACTGGTGATGGGCGACGCTTACGGCAGCGTGGTGAGCGGCCTGGCGATGCAGGCCGAACGCCTGTTCGGCCGACGCCAGGGCGCCGGCCGGTCGATGGGGTGAGCCGCAGCCCACCCCGCCGGTTCAGATCCGCTCGATGATCACTGCCGGGGCCATGCCGCCGGCTGCGCACATGGTGACCAGACCGCGTTTCAGGTCGCGGCGCTCGAGTTCGTCGAGCAGCGTGCCGATCAGGATCGAGCCGGTGGCGCCGATCGGGTGACCCAGCGCCATCGCGCCGCCGTTCACATTGACCTTGTCGCGATCGAGCTTCAGGTCACGGATGAACTTCTCGGCGACCACCGCGAAGGCCTCGTTGATTTCCCACAGATCGATGTCCTCGACCGTCAGGCCGGCCTTGGCCAGCGCCTTGCGCGCGGCCGGCACCGGTGCGTTGAGCATCAGCGTGGGCGAGTCGCCCATGTTGGCCATCGCGACCACGCGGGCGCGCGGCTTCAGGCCATTGGCCTTGGCGTAGCGCGGCGAGGCCAGCAGCAACGCGCCCGAGCCGTCGACCACGCCCGATGAATTGCCGGCGTGGTGAACGAAGCGGATGTCCAGGCCCGGATGGACCTGCAGGATCAGGCTGCGGAAGGTGGTGCCGCGCTCGTCCAGCGGGACATCGGCCATCGCGGCGAACGCGGGCTTCAGGCCGGCGAGGCCTTCCGCGGTCGTCTGCGGGCGGGGGAATTCCTCATGATCGAGCGCCAGCGTGCCGTCGGCCTTGAATACCTTGATCAGGCTGCGATCGAAGTGACCGTTGGCGATCGCGTGGGCGGCGCGCTTCTGGCTTTCGAGCGCCAGGGCGTCGAGGTCGGTGCGGCTGATGCCTTCGAGCGTGGCGATCGCGTCGGCGCACACGCCCTGGTGGGACTGGGGATGCGAGGCGCGCAGGCGCAGGTTGCCGGCATCCATCAGCGCCGGGCCGTCTTCGCTGCTGCGACGACCGGCCATCGACATCATCTCGGTGCCGCCGGCGATGACCAGGTCTTCCATGCCCGACATGATCGAGGCTGCCGCCATGTTCACCGTGGTGATGCCCGATCCGCAGAAGCGATCGAGGGTGACGCCGCTGGAGCGGACGTCGTAGCCGGCGTCGAGCGCCGACATCCGGCCGAGGTCACCGCCCTGGGGGCCGCGCTGCGCGCTGGTGCCCCAGATGATGTCGTCGACTTCGGCGGTCTTGATGCCATTGCGCTCGGCCAGCGCCTTGAGAACCGCGGCACCCAGATGCTGCGGATGCATGTCGGCCAGTGCACCCTTGCCGATCTTGCCGATGCCGCGCGGAGTGCGGCAGGCGTCGATGATGAGAGCTTCAGTCATGGACTGTGGTTTCCTTGGAGTGTGGGAGACGGTGCGGTCGATAGTAGCAGCGCCGCGCCGATGGGGAATCCGCCGCGCTGCGGTTTCGGCACGACCGCCAGGCGCGCGGCCGGGGCCCCCCGGGACATATGCTAAAATCGGAAACATGCGCTCGACCCTGAGACAACAGCGACTGGTGGCCCTGGTGGCCGCCCTGGCGCTGCTGCTGGCGGCGCTGTTGCCGGCCCTGTCCTCAGCCCGGATGGCGGTGCGCACTGCCCAGTCGCCCTGGCTGGTGATCTGCTCGGTCCACAACCCACTGTCCTCGGCCGCGTCCCGCACGGCCTCCGACCCGGATTCTTCGTCGGGCGCGCAAGCCGCCCACTGCCCGATGTGCCTGGCTCAGGCGCCGGTGGCGCTGCCGACCCCGACAGCGTCTGCGTGGCTGATGGTGTCGGCCCTGTCGCAAGCGGTTCCCGCCCTCTTCCTGAGCGCGCCAAGGCCGTTGTTCTCCTGGGCGCCTGCCCGCTCACGGGGCCCACCCGTCATTTCCTGATCGTCTCCTGATCCCCGGGACGGCCCGGCGGCGCCTGCCGCCGCCACCGGGACACGTCATTCTGGCGCGCTGCCTGACCGATCGGTTCGGGCGAGCGCGCCGCGATCGGAACATCGACATGAATCCTGCCCTGCTCAACAGCAGCGCGCGGGGGTTGGCCGGTTCGGCCCTCCTCGCCGCTGCGATCTGCCTCCCCGTGCATGCCCAGACGGCACCCGACGCCGCGACCCGCAGCGCCGCCAGCGCCGTACCGACCGACGCCCGCCTGCCGGCGGTCACCGTCACCGGCACCCGCGAAAAAGCCCTGCTCACCGAAACACCCGCCTCGGTCGGCCTGATCAGCGCACGCACCATCCGCGAGACCGCACCCACCCATCCCCAGCAACTGCTGGGCCAGGTCCCCGGCGTGGCCATCGGCGTGACCAACGGCGAAGGTCACAACACCGCGATCCGTCAGCCCTTCACCACCGCCCCCCTGTACCTGTACCTGGAGGACGGGCTGCCGATCCGCGCGACCGGCTTCTTCAACCACAACGCGCTTTATGAGCTGAACCTGCCGATGGCCGGCGGTGTCGAGGTGGTGCGCGGACCCGGCACGGCGCTCTATGGTTCGGACGCCATCGGCGGCATCATCAACCTGATCACCCGACTGCCCGGGCCCGTGCCGGGCGCCGCCCTGAACGCGGAGGCGGGCAGCCACGGCTGGCGGCGACTGATGGCCGAAGGCGATACCGGCGCAGGGGCATGGGGAGCCATGCGGGCCGACCTGAACCTCACCCGGACCGACGGCTGGCGGAATCGCACCGCCTACGAACGCAACAGTGGCAACTTCCGCTGGGATGCCGCACCCAGCGGCACGGACAGCCTGAAGACGATCCTGTCGTTCTCGCAGATCGACCAGCAGACCGGTGCGAATTCGCCACTGCCCTACGCCGACTACCGGAACAACCCGACCCGCAACAATCTGTCGATCGCGTTTCGACAGGTCGACGCCCTGCGGTTGTCGACGGCATGGGAGCGGGTCGTCGGCAACGGCCTGCTGTCGGTGACACCGTACTTTCGCGACAACCGCATGGACCTGCTGGCCTCGTTCACCCTGGCATCGGATCCGACCCTCGCCACCACCTCGAACCTGTCCTATGGCGTGGCCGCCAAGTGGCGTCAGGATTTCGCGCCATCGATCAGGGGGCGCGTGATCGCCGGCATCGACCTGGAAAACAGCCCGGGGTCCCGCATCGAGAACCGTCTGAACGTCACCTCCACCGGCAGCGGTGCCTCGCGGGTGTTCACCGCCTACACGAGCGGCACGCGCATCTTCGACTACGACGTGACCTTCCGGTCGAGCTCTCCCTATCTGCACACCGAGTTCTCGCCGCTGGATCGACTGCGGGTCAGCGCCGGGGTTCGGTACGACCACCTCAGCTACTCGGTCAACAACCGGTTCGGCTCGGCACCGGTTCGCGACGCCGCCAGCGGCAACTGGTATGGGCAGTCGGGGGACGCGACGCTGAACTTCGAGCGTCTGAGCCCGAAGATCGGCGCCACCTGGGCGTTCGAGCCGCGCACGCACGGCTACCTGTCCTACAACACCGGGTTCCGGGCACCCTCCGAGAGCCAGTTGTTCCGGCCCTCGCTGGCGGCCAATGCCACCGACGCCACCCACCGGGCGACTCTGTCGCTGGGCCTCAAGCCCATCAAGGCCGAACAGGCCGAGATCGGCCTGCGCGGCGAGCGGGCGGGCCTGGACTACAACCTGGCCGCGTTCCATCTGGTCAAGCGCGACGACCTGGTGAGCCAGCGCGACCTCGCCACCAACCTCGCCACGAACGTGAACGCCGGCCGAACCCGGCATCAGGGTCTGGAACTGGGCGTGGGCGCGCGACTGGACAAGGTCTGGCGGATCGATGGCGCGTTCTCCTATACCCGTCACACCTACGTCGACTGGGTGAGTGCCGCCGCCGATTTCAGTGGCAAGGAAATGGAGGCCGCCCCGCGGACGCTGGCCAACCTGCGGGTGAGCTGGATGCCACGGCCCCGGGCGCTGGCGCAACTGGAATGGGTGCACCTGGGCGCCTACTGGCTGGAGGCGTCGAACTCAGCCACCTACTCGCGCTATCCGGGACACAATCTGCTCAATGCGCGGCTGGCCTGGCCGATCAGCGAGGGACTGAGCGTGTTTGCCCGAGTGATGAACCTGGCCGACCGGCGCTATGCCGACAGCGCATCGGTTTCTTCGAACACGCCGGTCTATTCGCCGGGATTGCCTCGCACCCTGTACGCGGGCTTCGAGGCGAAATGGTGAGCGGCATGCATGGCCGGTGGCCTCATCAAGGAGGTTCGAGCAGGATGCTGATCGACTGTCCCCGGATGCCCGTCGCGCTGCGGCGCGCGACGCTCGCCCTGCGGCGACTGGCGGCGCTCGCCCTGCGGGCCGGGGTGGCGGCTGCCGCGTTGGCCTCGACGCAGGCGCCGGCACAGCAGGCCGGCACCGCCGGCCACGCGCATTCCCAGGCCCAGGCCCAGGCCTCTTCCCAGGCCTCTTCCCAGGCCCATTCCCACGCGCCGACCTCGGCAGCGAACACCCGCGCCTCGCTGGCCATCAGCGCGGCAGTGGCGCCCGATGGCCGCCTGTGGGTGGTCGGCCTGGACGCGCGGCGCCGGCTGTTCCTGCGCCACAGCGCCGATGACGGCCGCCACTGGTCGCCCGATGCGTATCCGGACATCGGCAGCGACCAGGTGGCCGCCGATGGCGAGAGCCGCCCCAAGCTCGCCTTCGGACCGCAGGGCGTGGCCGTCATCGCCTACACCCAGCCGCTGGCCCGGCCGTACACCGGGGAAATCCGGATGCTGCGCTCCACCGATGGCGGCCGCCACTTCAGCGCCCCGTTCACCGTCCACCAGGATCGCCAGGTGATCACCCACCGTTTCGAGTCCATCGTCTTCGATGGGCGAGGACGGCTGCATGTGTACTGGGTCGACAAACGCGACAATCGGACGCCGCGCCAAGCCGGCGCGTCGATCTACCGGGCGGTGTCCGACGACGGCGCAGCCACCTTCGGTCCCGATACCCCGGTTGCCGCGAGCAGTTGCGAATGCTGCAGGATCGCGTTGCAGCCGGTTGGAGACAACGAGGTGGCGGCGCTCTGGCGACACGTGTTCGAGGGCAGCATCCGCGACCATGCCTTCCTGCGAAGTGACGCGAGCGCGGCGCCGGACCCGACGACCGGCAGGCCGGGCATGCCCCTCGCTGCGCCGGTGCGGGCCACTTTCGACGAGTGGAAGATCGAGGCCTGCCCGCACCAGGGCCCCGGGCTGGCGACGGCCTCCGACGGCGGCTTTCATACGGTCTGGTTCGGCGAACGCGCTGGACGGGCCGGCGTGCGTTACGCCCGGCTGAGTGCGACGGGCACGCCGCTCGGAGCCGCCGTGGCGCTGCCCGACGAGCGCGCCGAGCATGCGGACATCATCCGCCACGGCAACCGGGTGGCCATCGTGTGGCGCAGCTTCGACGGTCAGCTCACCCGCCTGCGGGCCTGGACATCGGACGACGAGGGCGGCCACTGGCGGCTGATCGAGCTGGCCCAGGCCCGAGGCGCCAATGACCACCCGCGCCTGGTGCGCCGGGATGACCGGATTCTCGCCGTCTGGCGAACCACCACCGAGGTGCGGGTTGAAACCATTCGCTTCTGACGCCTGGCCGCCGCGACACCAGGGTCATGCGGGCACATCGCCTGCGCGCGGCGCGACGCCTGGCGACACCGGTACCGGGCGCCGGGCACTCCTGGTCGCCGGCACCGCGCTGATCGGCGCGGCCGGGCTGCTGCGTGCGCGCGATGCGACAGCGGCCTCTCCACGTCTGCAAGCCTTCGGCAGGGACAGCTGGACCCGCTTGTCGGGCTCGCTGCCGCGCCCGGCCATGGTGGTGTTTTCAGCGACCTGGTGCGTGAACTGCCCGGCGGTCATCGAAGACCTGTCGGCGATCACGCGAGCCCGTCCGGGCGGTGCGCGGCTGGTGGTGGTCGTGATGGACGGGGCAGATGACCCGACGGTGGCCCGCGAACCGCATTACCGGCTGGCCGACCGGCTGATGGTTTTCCAGGGCGACGACGCTGCGCTGCGCTTCAGCGTGAACCCCGCCTGGCGCGGCATCACGCCCTATGTGGCGCTGCTGGGCGCCGATGGCGCAGCCCCGGTGTTCGTGAGCGGGCGCCCCTCCGATGCGCAGATCAGCGCCTGGGCAAGGGCGCGCAAGGCATAGTGGCGTCTGCCGACCCACCCGCCCTCCCTGCCATCGAACCGCCATGCCTGCCATTCCCGAGCGCAATGTCCTGCTGATCGTGCTGGATCAGTGGCGCGCCGACGCGCTGGGTCGCGCCGGCAACGCGCTGATCAGCACCCCGAATCTGGATCGTCTCGCCGCCGATGGCGTGCTGTTTTCCCGGCACTACTCGAACTGTTCGCCCTGTGCGCCGGCCCGGGCGTCGCTGCTGACCGGTCAGTATCAGCACAACCACGGCGTGATGCGCAACGGCACGCCGCTGGACGCCCGCTTCACCAATCTGGCGCTGGAGTGCCGCAAGGCCGGCTACGACCCGGCGCTGTTCGGCTACACCGATACCGCTGCCGATCCGCGCCAGCACGCGCCCGACGATCCAGTGCTGCGCAGCTACGAGCAGGTGATGCGCGGCTTCACCACCGAGCTCTACCTGCCCGAGCGGCCGCTGCGCTGGATGGCGCATCTGAGCCAGCTGGGCTACCCGTTCGCCGCCGATCCGCAGGCGCTGTACCGCCCGGACCCGATGCCCGGGGCGCGCGGGCCCACCCATGCGCCGGCGCGCTTTGCCGCCGCGCACAGCATCTCCGCCTACCTGACCGACGAGGTGCTGAGCTACATCGCCATGCGCCGCGAGGAACCCTGGTTTGTTCACGCCGCCTACATCCGCCCGCATCCGCCCTTCATCGCCAGCGACCCGTACCACGACCGGGTCGATCCGGACCGGTTGCCGCCGGTCAGGCGCGCGGAAAGCGCCGCCCTCGAGGGCGCGACGCATCCGCTGGTGTCGGCGCTGCTGGCCGACAAGCGCGCGGGTTCGTTCTTCGCGCATGGTCAGGGGCTGGTCACCGATCTGCCCGATTCAGACCTCGCCCAGCTGCGCGCCACTTACTACGGCATGGTGAGCGAGGTCGATGCACAGGTCGGGCGTCTGATCACCCAGTTGCAGGAATGGGGCCTGTACGACCGGACCCTGATCATGGTCACCTCCGACCACGGGGAGATGCTCGGTGACCACTGGATGCTGGGCAAGGACAGCCCCTTCGAGCAGGCCTTCCAGGTGCCGCTGATCGTGCGCGACCCCACGCCTGCCGCGAACCCCGGACGCGGTCGGATCGAAACGCGTTTCACCGAAGCGGTCGATCTGATGCCGACCGTGCTGCAATGGGTCGGCCTGCCAGTGCCGCGGCAATGCGACGGCCGATCGCTGCTCGAGCTGTGCCACCACCGCCCGGTCGAGGGCTGGCGCGACTCGGCACACTGGG
Source organism: uncultured beta proteobacterium (assembly GCA_903934295.1). GTDB lineage: Bacteria > Pseudomonadota > Gammaproteobacteria > Burkholderiales > Burkholderiaceae_E > Quisquiliibacterium. The sequence goes on along the minus strand of CAIZNI010000065.1, from coordinate 84,590 downwards.
AGTTCGACTTTCGCGACACCTGGCTGCCCAACGCGCAATCACGCCTGGGTCTGCCGATGGACCAGTGCGGACTGGCGGCGTTGCGCACCGAGACGCATCTGTATGTGCACTTCGCGGCGCTGCCGCCGCTGCTCTACGACCTGCGCCAGGATCCGCACTGCCTGGCCGACATCGCCAGCGACCCGGCGGCCGCACCGGTGCTGCTCGACTGCGCACAACGCCTGCTCAGCTGGCGCATGAAGACCAGCGCCCGCGAGCTCACGGGCATGAGCACCGCACCCGACGGACTGCAGGTTCGCGGCTAGCCCGCGCGCAGCATTGCGCCCCATCCTGGAACGCCGCGGGATGGCGGACGCCTCGCCGGCGCGGTAGCCTTTGACGCAGTCGGCACTGACCGTGCCCTCGGCGCCCCTCACCCCTATCCGCAGGAGATTGCCCATGACGTTTTCCGTCGATCGACGCAAGACAATGAAGCTCGCGAGTGCAGCGGCCGCCGCCGCGATCGTACCGGCGCCCTCCTGGGCACAGGGGACGGGCCTGCCCTCGGGCAACCTGAAGATTCTGGTCGGCTACCCACCGGGCGGGGGCACCGACGTGATGGCGCGGATCATCGCGGAGAAGCTCAAGGAGCGACTGGGCAACACCGTGCTGATCGAAAACAAGCCCGGCGCGAGCGGCACCCTGGCCGGCGCACTGCTGCGCGACGGGCCTGCGGACGGCTCGGTGATCATGTACGTGGCGAGCGCCGGCACCGCGGCTCAGAAGGTCTCGAAGAAAGTGATGCTCTACGACCTGGAAAAGGACATCACCCCGATCACGCAGTCGGGCACCCTGTGCACCGTCTATGCGGTGTCGTCGACGATTGGCGTTCGCACCTTCGCCGAGTATGTGGAGTGGCTCAAGAAGAACCGGTCGCGGGCCAATTTCGGTACCACCGCGATGGGCAGCTCCACCCACTTCTTCGGCGTCGAGATCGGTCAGGCGATCGGCATCCCGCTGGAGCCGATCGCCTACAAGGGCGCCGGGCCGCTGATCGCCGACGTCTCGGCCGGCCACGCAGCGGCGGCCTGTGGCGGCCTGACCGATTTCCTGACGCACCACCGCGCCGACAAGATGCGCATCATCGCCGTCTCGGCGCACAAGCGGATGCTGGCCGCACCCGATCTGCCGACGATCGGCGAACTCGGCTACCCGAAGCTTTCGATCGAGAGCTATTACGGCTTCTTCGCGTCCGCCAAGGTGGCCCCCGCCGTCATCGACGCGTGGAACCGCGAACTGCGGGCGGTTCTCGAGACGCCTGACATGCGCCAGCGCATGCTGACACTCGGACTGGAAGTGAAGACGACGACGCCGAAGGAATTCTTCGACATCCAGTCGCGCTACATCGCGATGTTCACCCGTTCGATGAAGGCGGCCGGATACGAGCCGGACTAAGCTCGCGCCTTCCTCGGCTCGGCCGAGGCTTTGCCGACCGGACGACTCAGGCCGGAAACACCGGCTCCCCCAGGTTGAGCATCAGCCGGTTGGCCCAGGCGAAGATCGCCACCGAATGGATGAGGTCGAGAATCTCGAGATCATCCAGCCCGACCGCCCGCAAGGCCTCGACGCTGGCGGCCGAGACCTGGTCCGGCTGCGCGGTGAGCGCGATCGAGAAGTCGACGATCGCCCGCTCGCGCGCGGTGGTGCCGGCGCCCACCGGATCGGCGAACACCTGCGCGATCACGTCCTGGCGCTTGGCCATCTGTTCGAAGCGCTGCGCGTGGACCGAGGCGCAGTACACGCAGCCGTTGACCCGCGACACGACGGTCGAACCCAGCTCGCGTTCGGCCCGCGACATTCCGCCGGGCGCATACATGATCGCGTTGAAGGCGATCGAGCGCTGACGCAGGATTTCCGGCTGATGCACCAGGAACAGGTAGTAGTCCGAGACCCGCGCCGTGGGGTGGCTCTCGTCGAGCACCGCCAGCTGCTCGGCGCTGGCCTGCGCCAGGTCGATGGTGTCGAGCCAGGCGCGCCATCCGAGCGACTCGTTGGTGAAGCCATGGGACCTGAGGACGGTGCTCATCGGGCGGACTCCGAAGTCGCACTGGCGGATGCTGCCGCCAGTGCCGCCAGCCCCGCGACCAGGCGGGTCTGATAGGAAATGAAGGCGATCAGCTGGGCCAGCGTCACCGTCGACGGCGTGTCGATCCCCGCCTCGGGCAAGGTGCGCAGCGCGGCCTGGTCACCCTCGATCGGCTTGAGGATCAGGGTCCGGGTGAAGGTCAGCATGGCGCGCAGCCGCTCGTCATCCAGCTGCTGCGGATCGCCGACGTCGACCACCGCGACCAGGGCCGGCGCGACCCCGAGTTCGGTCAGCCGCGCCCGGTAATGCGCAGCCAGACCCGGCGCGGGCGTCAGCCGGCACGCGTACACCGCCACCAGCAGCCGTTCGGCCAGCGACAGGCCCGGCAGTGCCGGATCGAACAGGCCGTCGTGGCTGCCCTGGGTAGCGGCCACGACCTTTTCGCGGCGGTGGCGCAGGGCATGCACCGGCGAGCCGGGCGCCAGTCCGGCGAGCCGGTCGATGAGGTCGGCGGCGGGCGCGCCCGTCGGTGCCGAAGGGGAAAGCGTCGTCATGAGGAGGAGGCCTTGGTCGTGGGATCGGGAAGGAAATGCGCGCTGCCGGCGGGGCGCCACTCGTCGCCGAGCAGCTCCGGGTCGCTGTACTGCTGCAGCAACTCGTAATGAGCGGCGATGCCTTCGCCGAACAGGCGACTGGCCAGCCCCCGCGCCAGCCGTTGCGCGCCCTCGCTGATCGCGGGAATGTCGCCCGACACCGGCCCGTGGGACAGCACCGAGGGATAGCAGAAGCAATGCACGCGCGACAGCCCGGGACAGGCGCCGGGCGTCCTTTCCTGGAATTCGAAGGCAGGGCCGAGATCGGGCAGATCGGCCAGTTCCTCATCCTCATCGCCGGGTGGCGGCTGGAAACGGTCGCGCCACCGCCGCAGGTGCGGTCCGATCGCAGCGAACTCGGGGCGGACCGACCAGTCCATGCGAAAACCGGTGCAGAAAATCAGGAAATCCAGCTCGAGCAGGCCGCGGGGCGTTCGCAGGCGCAACGCGCCGTCCTGCTCCCAGGCTTGCAGGATCGGGCAGCCGAGGTTGAAGCGGGCATTCGGATGGCGCGACACCCGCAGCGTGCTGCCGCGCGGCGGCGGGGTCTGCAGCAGCGCCATGTAGTGGCGGATGCGCCATTTCCAGTCGTCGGACAGGTGCTGATAGCCGTGGGTGAAGCCCGGGCTGACGGCGCCCTTGCTCTTGTTCACCAGGGGCAGTACCGGTCGCCGGATCAGGAGGTCGACACTGGCCGCACCAGCCTCCAGGGCGGTCGCGGCGCTGTCCATCGCCGAGGCACTGCCGCCGACCACCCCGACCCGCAAACCGGCCAGGCGGTCGTGATCGAAGACATCGGCGGAATGAATCCAGCGCTCGCGCGGCAGCGCGCTCGCGAATGCCGGCACCGAGGCCCCCCCCAGTCCGTCGCGACCGGTGGCCAGCACCACCCGCCGCGCCTGCACCAGGATTTCGCCATCCGGGTGGCGCAGCCGCAGCTCGACCCGGTCATCGGCCTGCGGGATCAGCGACAGCAGGGTGTGGTCGTTGCGGACATCAATGGCCAGCACCCGCCGGAACCAGCGCAGGTAATCCATCCATTGCAGACGCGGGATCTTGTCGAGCGCAGCCCAGGCCGCCTCGCCGAACTGCGCCTCGAACCAGGCGCGAAAGGTCAGCGCCGGCAGACCGAGCGCCGGTCCGGTCAGGTGCTTGGGCGAGCGCAGGGTCTCCATTCGGGCGGTGGTGGCCCAGGGCCCCTCGAAACCGGCCGGCGCGCGGTCATAGACCACCGCCGGTATGCCCTGCAGCTTCAGGGCACCCGCGGCGCACAGTCCGGCCATGCCGGCGCCGATGATCACCACATCGGCCATGGGCTGCCCCTCGTGCAGTCGGGGCGCGACCCAGGGGCGCGGTGGCAGCTCCAGCCAGGCCAGATCCTGGCGAAGACGCGCCTCCAGGGCGGCGAGTCCCTGCACTGCAGGCGGCACCGCGGGCAACGCGCCCGGCATCGGCAGGATCGCGGCCATCAGTCCACCGCCGCACCGGAGAATTTCACCACCTCGGCCCATTTGCGGATCTCGGCCTCGAGATGGCGTCCCAGCGACTCGGGCGATCCGCCCGCCGGTTCCAGCCCCATGCCCATCAGCTTTTGGCGCACCGCGGGATCGTCGAGCAGGCGGTTGACCGCCTCGTTGAGCCGGCGCACCGCCTCGGGCGGCGAGCCCTTGGGCATCATCAGCGCGAACCAGGTCTGCGATTCGATCGGCAGACCCAGCTCGCGCATGGTCGGGACATCGGGCAGCACCGGCGAGCGCTGCGGCGCCAGCACCGCGATCGGACGCACCTGACCGGACTTGACCGCGCCCTGAGCCCCGGTGATCAGGTGGAACATCAGCTGCACCTGGTCGGACACCAGGTCGGTGGTCGCCTGACCGACGCTGTTGTAGGGCACATGGACCATGAAGGTGCGGGTCTGCTTCTTGTAGAGCTCGGCGGCCAGGTGCATCGAGCTGCCGTTGCCCGAGGACGCATAGTTGAATCGTCCCGGGTTGCTGCGGACGTGGCTGGTGAAGTCCTGCAGCGACTTGGCGGGGAAGCGGTTGTTGACCACCAGGATGTTCGACACCCCGCCCAGCAGCACCACCGGATCGAAATCCCTGACCGGATCAAACGGCAGGCTCTTGTACAGGCTGATGTTGGCCGCCAGCGTGCCCGCCCAGGAGAACAGCACCGTGTAGCCGTCGTTGGGCGCCCGGGCCGCCAGTGCGGCGCCGACGTTGCCATTGGAGCCGCCGCGGTTCTCGACGAACACGCGCTGGCCGAGCAGCCGGGTGAGTTCCTCGGCGAACACCCGCGACAGCGGGTCGGCGGTGCCACCGCCCGCATTGATCGGGACGATGATCCGGACCGGCTTGGTCGGCCAGGCGTCGGCCTGGGCGCGGACATCGGCGCCGCTGAGGGCAGCCAGACAGAGGAGTGAAGCGAGCCAGCGGGACATGGGCATTTCCGGGTCAGAGCGTGTTCAGGCCCTCGAAGGCCTGGCGATAGATCGTCATGGCACGCGCATGGCAGGTGTCGCGCCAGGCAGCGTCGTCAACAAAAAAGGCGGCCCGCATCTGATCACGGATCCGGGCCGCCAGCGGCGACTGCGGGTCACCGCGATGGTGGACCCAGTTGTCGGCAATCAGCGCGGCCAGCACCCGGTCCTGGGCGACGGTACCCACCTCGAGCGCCAGCGCCACCACCTGGGCCTGCGGGCACAGCCCGACGAAGGCCATGCGCACATTGCCGTCGATCACCGCCGACTCGGACTCGCCGCTCTGCGGCGACGTGACATCGGCACCGAACCAACGGCGCGCCAGCGCCAGCCCGACCGAGTCGGGCGGATGGCGGCAGATGAGTTCGGTGTGCGCGGTCGGGCCGAGCCCGGTGTGATGGTCGAGCACGCAGATGGCGCGAGCCTGCTGAAGGTAGTCGCCGGCAATCCGCGCGAGCGTGCGGTTCGACCAGCACAGTTCGGTGCCGCCGTAAAAGATGCCGTCGGGGTGGGTGTACTGGCCGCCGGTGATCGCGAACGCCGCGGCGCGCTGACCGATTCGGGCGATGAACGCATGCAGGGCCGCCTGCATCTCGGCCATGCGCTGTTCACTGAAATCGGGCGGCAGTATCAGCGAGTGCACCTGGTCATACGAGTCGTTGACCGGCACCGGCCGCGTGAAATCGATGAAATTCCGGTTGATGTCGAGGTTGCCTTCGTTGACCCGACGCAGCCACGAGAACCCGTGGGGATTGATCGCATGGATCAGCAGCAGCGCGCTGTCCGGCGGCAATGAGTGCGCGCGGGTCAGCTGGCTGATCTGACAGCCACTGCCGTACAGGCCTTCGACGCCGTGGGTGCCGGAAATGCCGACCACCACACGGGCGGCATCCCGGGGACCGACCCAGGCGAGGTCGACGCTGAGGTCTTCGCCGTTCAGGCCACGACCCGGATGCGCGAACGATTCGGTGTGGGCGTGGGCCGCCCCTGCAGCCGCGAGGAAAGCCCGTCGCGCGCTCAGGTAGTCGGGCGCAAATGCCGCGGAAAGAGCCGCGCTCGGATCGCTCATCAAGCCTCCTGCTGGACTGTCAAACCGGCTGGCCGATCTCGTCGGGGCACGCCCATTCCAGTAACTCGGCCAGGCGCCGCACCACCCAGCCCGCCTCAGGCGGGCTCACCACCGACCCCTCGACCAGCAGACCGCGATGGCAGCGCTCGAGAACGTCGCTCTCGGCAATGCCCAGATCGAACAGCGTGGCCTTCGCATGCTCGGTCATCAGCGACGCCAGGTCTTCGCAGAAGTCATGGCGCTCGGTGATGAACTCACGCGACTCGGTGGGCTTCACCCGCCCGCGCGGCACGAACAGGGCGATGAACGACGCCGGCACCCGGATCTGGCTTTCATCGGACATCACAACGCTCCGGGAGCCGGTTTCGCATCGGCTCTGCGTCAGTCGACCTTGGCGCCCGAGGCCTTGACCACCGGCCCCCAGCGACGCACTTCGTCCTGGATCATCGCCGCCATCTGGTCGGCGGTGCCGCCCACGATCTCATAGCCGAGGTCATTCATGCGCTTGATGAATTCCGGTGCGCGTGTCGCCTTCTGCCCCTCGGCATTGATGCGCGCGATGATGTCCGAGGGTGTGCCGGCCGGCAGCGCCAGACCGAACCAGGCGGTCGACACATAACCGGGGAGACCCGCCTCGATCATGGTGGGCAGGTCGGGCAGCGAGAGCGCCCGCTTCGGACCGGTGGTGGCGAGCGCGCGCAGCTTGCCTGAGCGGATGTGCACGATGGCCGACGGAATGTTGTCGAACATCAGGTGCACCTGGCCACCGATGAGGTCGGTGAGCGCCGGGCCGCTGCCCTTGTAGGGCACATGGACGATGTCCAGACCGAGCATCGACTTGAACATCTCACCCGACATGTGGATGGTCGAGCCGCTGCCGCTGGAGGCGTAAGTGAACTTGCCCGGCTGCGATCGGATCAGCGCGATCAGTTCGCTGACCGAGTTGGCTTTCACGCTGGGATTGACCACCAGGACATTGGCGAAGGCGCCCAGCACGATCGCCGGCGCGAGATCCCGGTTCGGGTCGTAATTCAGCTTCGAATACAGAAACGGCGTGATGCCGTGCAGGCTGCTGGGCGAGACCAGCAGGGTGTAGCCATCGGGGGGGGACTTGGCCACCATCTCGGAGCCGAGGTTGCCACCCGCGCCGGGCCGGTTGTCGACGGTGACCGGCTGGCCCATGGTCTTGCTCAGTTCGGCGGCTGCCGCGCGGCCGATGATGTCGGTCGCACCGCCCGGCGCATAGGGAACGACCAGACGGATCGGCTTGTTCGGATAGGACTGGGCTTGCGCCGAGGTGGCGAAACCCAGGGCAGTGGCGGCCAGCACAGCGACCCTTGCCAGTGATGAAAATGTTTTCATGTGAGACGCGCTCCCGGTGTGACGATTGCAAATGTGCAAGACCCGGCAGTGTCGGCACAATTGCCGGCCAGCGCAAGCGCTCCCACGGCTTGGATTAGACTTGGTGAACCGACGCTGGCGGCTCCCCGCCGGCGGGTCATCGTCCGACCCTCATCCCCTACCCTGGCGCTGTCATGCCCCTGTCCAAGGATCCTCGCCAGTCGGCCCTCTCGCACAGCCGCCGAACCTGGCTGCGGCTCGCGCCCGGTGCCACAGCCGCCGCGTTGAGTGCGATCGCCTGGCCGGGCATCGGCCATGGCGCGCCCGCGGCCGTGACGCTGCAGACCACCGACCCGCAGGCGGCGGTGACCCTGGTGCGTGGCCAGCGACTGATCGTCCGGCTGGCGAGCAATCGCAGCACCGGTTTTCGCTGGCAGGTTAACGGTCCACTGCCCGCGGGCCTGCGCCAGGCCAGCGAGCCCTTGTACGAATCCGATCCGGCGCGACCTGCCATGCCGGGCGCGGGTGGTCAGGAAACCTGGGTTTTCGAGGCGACCAACACGGGCACCGCCGAACTCAACCTGGCTTACCGTCGGCCCTGGGAGACCGGCGAGGCCGCCGCGCGCACGCTGAAGGTCCTGGTGCGGGTCAAGCCGCACTGAGCAGCGCCGCTCCCCCGGACTGGCGCGCCGCCTGGCCGCCGCCCGAGCGCGCTTCGTCCCGCTGGCGCCGAGCCTCGTCCAGCAGGTACTTCTGGTAATCATCGAGATCGCCGTCGAACGGCGCGATGGTGGCGCGTCCGATCAGCCAGAACTCGTCGCAGACACTGCGCAGCAGCGCCCTGTCGTGGCTCACCAGCATCAGCGTGCCCTCGAATTCGTTCAGGGCCATCGCCAGCGCTTCACGGGTGACGAGATCGAGGTGGTTGGTCGGCTCGTCGAGCAGCAGCAGATTGGGACGCTGCCAGACCATCATCGCCAGCACCAGGCGCGCCTTCTCGCCCCCGCTCATGGTGCCCACCGCCTGGCGGACCATGTCGCCGCTGAAATTGAAACTGCCGAGGAACCCGCGCAGCGCCTGCTCGCCAGTGGCCTCGCGTGACTGCGGCCCAGATTCCCGGGCCAGCCGCAGCATGTGCTCCAGCGGGGTGTCCTGGGGGCGCAGCACATCGAGTTCCTGCTGGGCGAAATACCCGATCGTCAGGCCCTTGCCCTCGGTGATGGTGCCGTTGAGCGCGGCCAGATCGCGGGCGATCGTCTTGACCACCGTCGACTTCCCCTGGCCGTTGGCGCCCAGGATGCCGATCCGCTGGCCCGCCAGCACCGAGCGGCTGACGTTGCGCACGATGACGCGCGGCTCGCCGTCGACGATGTAGCCGAAGTCGGCAGCGGTGATCGAGAGCATCGGATTGGGGATGTTGCCCGGTTCCTTGAACTCGAAATTGAAGTCGGCGCTGGCCAGCATCGGCGCGACCTTCTCCATCCGCTCGATCGCCTTGACCCGGCTTTGCGCCTGCTTGGCCTTGCTGGCCTTGGCCTTGAATCGGTCGATGAACTTGCGCAGGTGGGCGATCTTGTCCTGCTGCTTGGCGAAGGCAGCCTGCTGCAGGAGCATCTGCTCGGAGCGCAACTCCTCGAACTTGCTGTAGTTCCCGCCGTAGCGGACCAGCTGGGCATTGTCGATGTGCAGGGTCACTGCGGTGACCGCGTCCAGGAATTCGCGGTCATGGCTGATGACGATCATCGTGCCGGCATAGCCCTTGAGCCACGCTTCGAGCCACACCAGCGCATCGAGATCGAGGTGGTTGGTCGGCTCGTCGAGCAGCAGCAGGTCGCTGGGGCACATCAGGGCGCGCGCCAGTTGCAGGCGCATGCGCCAGCCGCCCGAGAAACTGTTGACCGGACTGTCGAGCTCGGCGAGCTTGAAGCCCAGCCCGAGAATCAGGGCCTGCGCGCGCGCGGCCGCGTCATGCTCGCCGGCGTCGGCCAGATCGGTGTAGGCGTGGGCGATCGCCATCCCTGCCTCAGGGTCATCCGGGTCGAGCGCGAAACGGCTTTCGGCCGCCACCAGCACCTCGCGCAGACCCGACAGGCGGGTGTCGCCGTTGATCACGAAGTCGGTCGCCGACTCCGACGTCTCGGGCATGTCCTGCGCGACCTGGGCCATGCGCCACTGGCGGGGAAAGGAGAAATCGCCCCCGTCCTCGTGCAGCGAACCGTTGAGCAGACCGAACAGCGTCGACTTGCCGACCCCGTTGCGTCCGACCAGTCCCACCTTCTCGCCCGGCGTGATCGTGACCGATGCGCGGTCCAGCAGTACCTTGGCACTGCGGCGCAGGATGAGATTTTTCAGAATGATCAAGACAGGTGCGCTCCGGCGCTGGAGGAAGGAAGAAAGAAAAAACGGGGCCAGCGTCGGCCGCGCCCGAAGACTATCACCGCCGATCCGGCCCGCCGAAACCATCGGTTGTCAGGCCGGGAAGATCTGACCGACACTCACCGCATGTCCATCAGCCCTGATACCGCCCGGGAAGTCATCGAGATCGTCGATGGCGTGGCCCTCATCCGCAACCTCAACACCACCATCGGCTACTGCCGGTTCACGCCGGCCGGCGACATCGAATACCTGTTCGTCAATCCGGTGTACCGGCGCCGCGGTCACGGGCGACGCCTGCTGGAGGCGGTGCGCCAGTCGGCCGGGCAACTGGGGGAGATTCAGGAACCGATCTCGCCGCTGGGCAGACTGTTCTTCGCTGCGCTGGATCGCGGCAGCGCGTAATCCCCGATCAGCGCAATTCCTGCTCGGCGATGGCGCGCGACCAGGCAATCTGGCCCTGCGCATCGCGGATCTGGACCGACAGCGAGCGCTGGCCGCGCCGGCCCGAGAAATCAAGTTGACAAAAATTGTTGCGGCCCACCACCGAGCCGGCGATCAGGGTCGGATTGCTGATCAGTTCCTGGCCGGGATCGGCCCAGGCGTTGGCGGCCAGCGGCGAGCAGGTGAACTCGTAGAGCGGATAGGCGCCTGGCCGTTCGACCCGGAACGCGGCGGCGAAATGGCGATCGCCCGAGAGGAACAGCACACCGGGCACCCGCTGCGCGGTCAGCCAGTCGATGAACGCCTGCCGCTCCTGCGGGAAGTGATTCCAGCCCTCGAAACGGTTGAGGTCGTTGAACATCTGGCTGCCATTGATGATGACCTTCCAGGTGGCCCGCGACTGGGTCAGAGCATTGCGCAGCCACGCCATCTGGGCGGTGCCGAGCATTCGCTTGTCGGTCAGGACCGATCGGTCGGCATCGCGATACCAGCGATTGTCCAGGATGAAGAACTCCACGTCAGAGCGACTGGCGCGGGTGAACACGCCGGGCGCATCGGGCAGGCCGGCGCTCGGATTGGCCCAGTAACGCTGGAACAGCTTCAGGCTGGTCGCCTTGAAGGTATAGGAGGAATTGGCATCGTTGGGACCGTAGTCGTGATCGTCCCAGGTGGCCAGGTGGCTGCCGGTGCGCAGCAGCGGCTGCAGTTGCGGCAGGCTGCGCCATTTTGCGTAGCGCGCCGACATCGCGACCTCGTCGTCGAAGTCGGGCTCGCGCCAGTAAATGTTGTCACCCATCCAGAGCGTGAGGTCCGGCGACTGGGCGGCCATGACGCGGTAGATGGCCGGATCGCGGCCATACGGTGGTCCTGGCCGGTCGTCGGCCGCCTCGTTCGTGTAGGCGCAGGATCCGGCCAGCACCCGCAGGGGCGGGGGATCGGTGCGCCACTGCCAGTGCGGTTCGGTCGCAAATGAGGCGGGCTCGCCCTGCCCCTGCTGCGGGCCAGCGCGCCAGACGACTCGATAGTCGTAGCGCTGGCCGGGATCCAGACCGCTGAGCGTCCAGCGAACGACCCCGTCCGACTCGGGGGCAGCAACGGCCTGCGTCGAGCGCCGGCGCTGGTCTTCACGACCTTGAGGCCAGTATTCGAGCGCCAGTTCCACCGTCGCGGCAGGAGGCCAGGCGCTCGCCGGGAGCCCGATCCACTGGGCCCAGAGATTAGCCGAGCGCTGGGTGACATGACCCAGCATCGGTCCGGCCACCTGCGCGCACGCCACAGGAGCCCAGAGGGCCAGACCCAGCGCCAGGAGGAAGCCCGCGATCGGGCGGGAGACGGCAGCAGGACAGCGCATGGGCAGGGGTCCGTGAGGGGGAAACGCGTTGAGGGTCGGTGGCGGCGCGCCGGGGCGACAGCGTGGCGGGCCATTGACCCTGCAAACCCGCAGCCGGCCAGCGCGCCCGGGACACCGATGGTATTTTGCGCTGCCCGGCGCGCGCTGGAAACCGTGCGCGCGCCATCGGTGAGCCCATCGCATCAGCCGTCACGACACACCAGGAGAACCCGCATCATGATCACCCGACGCCAGATACTGCAATCGGCCGGCGCCGCCACCCTGCTGAGCGGGCTCCAGACCGCGTCACAGGCCCAGGGCGCGCCCCTGGACACCGTCCGCATCGTCACCGGCTTTCCGCCCGGTGGCACCTCGGACACGATCTGCCGCCGGGTCGCGGCCAAACTGCAACCCGGCTACGGGCGCAATGTGCTGGTGGAAAACCGCGCCGGCGCCGGCGGCCAGATCGCCATCCAGTCGCTCAAGACCGCGCCCGCCGACGGCACCACGCTGCTGCAGACGCCCATGTCGATGCTGGGCATCTATCCCTACATCTACAAGAAACTGGCCTACGACCCGATCGCTGATCTCACGCCCGTCTCGCTGGGCGCCAACTTTGATTTCGGCTTCGCGGTCGGGCCTTCGGTCCCGGCCAGCGTGCGCAACATCGGCGAGTTTCTCGCCTGGTGCAAAGCCAATCCGACGCAGGCCAACTTCGGCTCGCCGGCGGCCGGCTCGGTGCCCCATTTCATCGGCGTGCTGATCGGACGCACGGCCGGCATGGAACTCAAGCATGTCCCGTACCGCGGCACGCAACCCGCCATCCTCGACATGATCGGCGGCCAGATCCAGGCCGTCTCGGGCCCGGTCGGCGAATTCACCCAGCACGTGGCCGCCGGCAAGTGCCGCCTGCTCGCCAGCTCCGGCAGCGTGCGCAGCAAATTTGCCCCGACGGTGCCGACCCTGGTCGAACAGGGTTTCAAGGACATGGCCTTCAACGAGTGGTTCGGCTTCTACCTGCCGGGCAAAGCACCCGCCGACGTGGTCCAGCGCGCGAACGCGGCGCTGCGGGCCGCACTGGCCGCGCCGGATGTGATCGAAGGGCTCGAGGTCATGGGTCTGGAGGCGCGATCCTCGAGCCCGGCCGAACTCGCGGCGATGCTCAAGGCCGATCAGGAACGCTGGGCACCGCTGATCCGGGCGATCGGATTCAGCGCAGACTCCTGAGGAACGCCGGCGCGGTAGCGCCGGCTCAGTTGACGAACGCCGGCGCGGCGGCGCCGGCTCAGCGGAGGAACGCCGGCGCGGTAGCGCCGGCTCAGCCGCCCAGCGCCGCCGCCAGGGCCTGATCGTAGGCCTGGGCGTCCTCGTACTGAACCCAGTGCCCGGCCTGCGCGATCAGCGTGAGCCCCTGGAACCCGGGGGCGGCCGCGAGCGCCGGCGCCAGCTGATCCTGAACCCCGAGATAGAGCGCATCCTCGCGCCCCCACACCCCATGAACGGGGCACTGCACCGCCGGCAGGGTGTCCCGGACGAGGTTGGTCTTCGAGAGCCGGCGCAGGCGCATCCGGTCGCGCGGCAGGTTCGCCGCATGGAGCGCCAGCGCCAGTTCATCGAGGGACTGCGGGCGCGCCAGCATCAGGACCGCCAGGTTCTGGCGCAGCACCGCGTCGAGCGCCGGTCCCGGTGGCAGATGCGACCAAGCACGCAATTCCAGCTTCTCCTCCGACTTCACGCCCAGGGCCGGCGCCCCGGACAGCACCAGCCGGCGTATCCGCTGCGGCCAGCGCGCTGCCATCAGCACCGCAACCATCGTCCCGAACGAAAAGCCGACCATGTCGACCGCGGCATCGCCCAGCAGCGCCTGCAAGGCGTCGTGCATCGGTTCTGGCAGTGCATCGGCGTCACCGCCCGAGGGCACCCGCGCCGACTCGCCGAAACCGGGAAGATCGGGAATCCAGACCTGACGACCCGCTGCCACCAGCGCGGCGATGTTGCGAACCCAGTGGTTCCAGCTGCCCGAGCCACCGTGCAGCAGCACCACCGGATCGCCCGCGCCCCAGCTGCGCCAGACCATCGGGCCGGCTGCGCCGGCTATCTCGTGACGGCAGCCGGCGCGCTCGATGAGGTCGACATCGGCGAGATCGCTCACCCGGGAAGGAAGCATGGCCATGATGGGCGCGATGATAACGGCCCGGGCGCATACTGCGGCACAGACTCCGGGACCCGAGCTCGGCAGAACCGCATTCCCGCGTCGGGAATGACGCGCATGCCGGCGGCCCGACCGGTTTTTGACCGGGGACCGGTTCCGTTCGATTCCATCGTTCGGCGGGATGGCGCCTGCCCTCTTTTCCACTGTTCAGAAAAGGCGCTCCAATGAATCTTCCCATCGAAACCAAGCCCGCCCTGTGGGGCATCGCCGGTGGTGCTGCCGCACTCGCCATCGTCGGCTTCACCTGGGGCGGGTGGGTCACCGGCGCCAAGTCGGAAACCGCTGCCCAGCAGCGGGCCAGTTCCGCCGTCGTCCTCGCCCTCGCACCCGTTTGTGCCGACAACTTCAACCGGGCGGGCAACGTCCCGGCCAACCTGGAAGCCCTGAAAAAAGTCGAATCCTGGTCGCAGGGTGATTTTGTCGAAAAAGGCGGCTGGGCCAAGACGCCCGGCACGCATCCCGCCGAACAGACCCGTGACGTCGCCAAGGCTTGCGCCTCGCTGCTCATCGGGGCCTGAAGCCCAAGGGGGCGCTGCGCCCCCGCCCGCAAAGAGCGGCCTTGCGGCCCAGCGGGTGAGGTCCGGCGTTTCGCTCTGGCGCGCAGGGGCTCGGCCACCGCGCCCTGCGCCTGCGCCACCCCGTGGCGCAGCAGCACCCCCGAGCAGTTACCGGTCTGCTCATCGTCACGCAACGTGACCTCGCCATTGACCAGTACCCACCGATAGCCGCGCGCGCGCTGAATCCGCCGCCATTCGCCCCCCGGCAGGTCGTGCACGATCTCCTCGGGCAGCACCTGAAGATTCTCGAAGTCGTAGACCAGCACATCGGCCGGCGCGCCCTCGCGCAGCACCCCCCGATCGCGGAACCCGGCCACCTGCGCCGGCAGCGCCGACAGCCGCCAGTGCGCCTCCTCCAGCGAGATCATCTGGTGCTGGCGCACCACCTTGCACAGCGTCTCGGTCGGATAGCGCCCGGCGGTGAGGAACTTGGTGTGGGCCCCACCATCGGAGACCCCGAACAGCACATACGGGTCGTCGACGATCTCCTTCAGATACTCGATGCTGCCGTTAGGCGGTGCGGCGAAGAACTCGGTCTCGAGTGACTCGTCGACCGCGATGTCGAGCATCGCATCGACCGGGTGCTTGCCCATCTTCTGCGCGGCCAGCGCCAGCGTGTGGTCGAGCCAGACCTGGTTGTGCGCGCGCTTGGGGCCGGTGATCACGATGCCGGGCAGCGGTCCGGTGGCGGTCACCGGCATCTGATCGCGCAACGCCTGTCGGCGTGCCGGGTCCGACAGTTTGGCCATGCGCTCCTCGAAGGTGCCGGTGGTGGCTTCGCGCCAGGCGGGCGAGTCGTCGAACAGGTTCCAGTTCTCCAGGGTGAACGAGTAGCCCGCGTCGGTGGTGAGCCCCTGGCCGATCACCCGGATGCCGCGCTCGCGGCAGCGGCGCAGCCAGGCCAGCACGCGTCGGTGAATCTCGGGGCGATGGTCGAAGGCCTGCACCACATTCATGATCATCGGGCGCCCGCTGATCTCGGCCATCTCCTCGTAAAACGCCTGATCGCGCTTGTTGTCCCCGGAAATCATCAGCATCTGCATGAAGCCGTCGTTGCGCTCGCGCAGCACCCGGGCGAACTCGCGGCAGGTGTCGTCGTGCATCACATCGGTGGGCATCGGCGAGCCGTCGAAGTCGCGCTGAACCGACGCCGGCCCGTCGGGCATCATGCGCTGGGCCGACCAGCCGCAGCCGCCCGCGTCCATCGCCTCGTTGAGCAGGCGGCGCAGCTCGGCGTGCTCGGCATCGGTCGGCCGGCGCCCGGCCTTCGCGTCCTCCAGGCCCAGCACCCACACCAGCATCGGTCCGATCGGCACGTAAGGCAGGATGTTGACCGCCTTCGGGGTGCGCTCGACGCTGTCCAGGAACTCGGGAAAGGTGACCCAGTCCCAGGGCATGCCCGCCACCATCGAGGCCAGCGGAATCGCCTCCACCCGGGTCATCGAAAGCATCGCGCGCTCGCGCATCGCCGGGCGCACCGGCGCGAATCCGAAGCCGCAGTTGCCGATCACCACCGAGGTGATCCCGTGCCAGCTCGAAAGCGTGCAATAGGGATCCCAGAAGACCTGCGCGTCGTAATGCGTGTGCAGGTCGATGAAGCCGGGCGCCACCATCAGCCCGCGGGCGTCGATGACCTCGTCGGCGAGCGCGGCATCGATGTGCCCGATCCGGGCGATCCGTCCGTCCTTGATGCCGATGTCGGCGCGGTAGCGCGGTGCGCGCGTGCCGTCGATGATCATCCCGTCCTTGATGACGCGATCGTAGGTTGCCACTGCCGTCTCCCCGCTGAACTGGTCTGCGGCTACGCTCACACAAGGAAACACCCCCGTCAATGCGTCCAGCCCCGCGTGTCGCGGGCGCCAGCCCGGCGCGAGGCCCGGCGGCGCGCCGACAGCGCATTTTCGAACCCATCGGACTCCATTTCAGGACCCAAATGCCGCGCGCCTGCGCTGCCGGATCGCGCGCACTCGGGCGAACGATGGGAAACTGCCTGCTGCATTCGACTCGCCACCCCCAGCACACACCCCCAGGAGAAAAACCATGGCCTATGACCTCGTGATTCGCGGCGGCACGCTCGTCGACGGGACCGGACGGGACGCCACCACCGGCGACCTCGGCATCGAAGGCGGTGTGATCACCGCAGTGGGCAAGGTATCCGGACAGGGCCACCGCGAGATCGACGCGCAGGGCCTGACGGTGACGCCCGGCTTCGTCGACATCCACACCCATTTCGATGCACAGATCGGCTGGGACCCGGACTGCACGCCGGTCAGCTGGCACGGCGTGACCACCGCGCTGCTGGGCAACTGCGGCGTGACCTTCGCACCCTGCCGGTCGACCGACCGCGAGTTGCTGGCCAGCATGATGGAGACGGTCGAGGACATTCCGCGCAACGCGATCCTGACCGGCCTGCCCTGGACCTGGGAAGATTACGGCGGCTACCTCGATGCCATCGAAAAAATCCAACCCGGCATCAACATCGCCGGCCTGGTCGGCCACAGCGCGGTGCGCTTCTATGTGATGGGCGAGCGGGCGGTCGAGGAACAGGCGACACCGGAGGAACTGCGCCGCATGACCGAGGTGGTGGCGAAATCGATCGATGCCGGCGCGGTCGGCTTCTCGATGAACCGCTTCGCGATGCACACCCTCCCCGATGGTCGCGCGATTCCGGGCACCTTCGCCGACGAGTCGGAGCTCATCGAGATCTCGCGCGCGGTCGCGCAGCGCAACGGCCTGGTGCAGGCGGTGGGCGCCGAACTCTCGCTGCTTCGCAACATTGCCGACGCTACCGCCGGCCGCGTGCTGTGCAGCTATGGCGCCGGCGGCGGTGATCTGGCGCTGGCCGCGCAGCGGCGCACCGCGCTCGAGGAGATCTGCGTCGGCCGCGACATCACCGCGATCACCCAGGTGCGCGGCTCGGGCATGATCTACGGGCTGCAGGCCTCGCTGCCGGTGCGCGGCGCCGCCTGGGGCCGGGTGCAGCGCATGACAAGCCTGACCGACCGGCTGGCCGCGCTGGACGATCCGCAGACGCTGGACGCGATGATCGAGGAGGCCCGCAACAACGGCTTCAAGGAAAACCTGGGAACGCCGGTCGAACGGGTGTTCTACATGGGCACCGGCGCCTCGCCCGACTACGCCGGCGGCGAGGCAACCAGCCTGGTCGCGATGGCCCGGGCGCGCGGCGAGCACTGGGCCGAGACCTTCCTGCGCGTCTCGCGCGAGACGCAGGGCAAGGCACTGTTCACCCTGCGCATGTTCAACCCGGACATCGAGGCGCTGGCCCACCTGTTCAAGAGCGACAACTGCTTCCCCAGCCTGGGCGATTCGGGCGCGCATGTGTCGCAGGTGATGGATGCCGGCTGGGCGACCTTCATGCTGTCGTACTGGGTGCGCGAGCGCGGGTTCTTCACCCTCGAACAGGCGATCGAGCGGATGACCTCGCGGCCGGCCCGCGTGATCGGGCTCCAGGATCGCGGCACGCTGGCGGTGGGGATGCGGGCCGATGTGAACGTGTTCGACGCGGCGAAAGTCGCCGAGCGCCATCCGGAAATGGTTCATGACCTGCCCGGTGGCGCCCGACGCTTCAGCCAGCGCTCGACCGGCTACCACGCCACCATCGTCAACGGTCAGATCAATGTGCTCGATGGCCAGCACACCGGGGTGCGCGCCGGCAAGGTGCTGCGGCACCGGCAGTAACGACGCGATCGGCTCGCGACGCCCGCCGGTGCGAGCCGCTCAGGCATCCCAGTTGAACCGGGCCGGCTGGCGGTCCATGAATCGCGCCACCGCCTCGAAAAAATAGTCGCTGTTCAGGCAGGTCGCCTGCGCGACGCCCTCGAGGCGCGCCATCGTCGCGTAGTCCGTCTCCAGCGACTGGTTCGTGTAGAGCTTGGTCAGCGCAAGCGACTGCGCCGAGCCCTGAACAAATTTGTGCGCCATGGCCATCGCCACGCCGCGCACCGCCTCGGCGGGGTGGATCGAATGCACCAGGCCCAGACCGAGCGCTTCCTCCACACCGACCACACGGGCGCTCATCATGATGTCCTTGGCCCGACGCAATCCGATCATGCGCGGCAGCAGGTAAAGCGCTGCGAGGTCGGGAATCGCCCCGATCCGGTTGAAGGCCATGCAGAAGCTGGCACGCGGTGAGGCGACGATGTAATCGCAGGCCAGGGCCAACGAAAAGCCCGCGCCGAAGGCCGGGCCGTCGACCGCGGCAATCACCGGCACCTCGAGATTGAAGAGCCGCTCGAACCACTGATGGCTGCGGGTCATGCGCTGTCGGATGCCTTCGACATCGCGCACCGGCGAGCCGTCCGGATGCCGGTTCGCGGTCAGGCCCTTCAGGTCGCCCCCCGCGCAGAAGACCCCCGGCGAGCCGGTGATGACCAGGGCCCGGATCCGATCGGTGGATCCGACCAGGCCGACCAGTTCCTCGAGATCTTCCTTCAACTCCGGAGACATCGCGTTGCGACTCGCCGCATCCGTCATCTCGAAACACGCCACCGCTCCCTCGAGCGTCAGCGTGGACTTCCTGAAAGCGCGGATGTCCCGCGTTGCCCCGTCGATCGAATCGGCGTCGTTCATGTCGGTGATGCTCCTTGAGCGGGTGTCGAGCCCTGGGAAAATCCGGTGCCATCCGTCTGGCACCCGGCGATCAGCATAACGGCAGCGCAGCCTGCCGACGGCGGTTCGCCTCCAGCAACCGGAACCCGGGAACCGTGCCGTCTCAAGCCCGGATCGACCGGCTCGACTCGTGGCATCCTCCACCCGGGCCCGGTGCTGAGCCAGGCTTACCCATCACCCGGAGCATCGACATGAAACGCACACTGTCACTGGCCATCGGTTGCCTGTTCGCCTGCAGCGCATCGGCGCAACTGCCCCGACTCGATGACCTGATGAAGGGCGCCGGCAGCCTCGCACCGCCGCGCGCCGCGACGGCGCCCGCCAGCGCAGCGAGCGCACCCGAGGATCGCCAGACCGCGTCCGGCATCAAGGAAGCACTGGCGGTCGCCACCGAGCGGGCGGTGAAGGACCTCTCGCGGGTCGACGGCTACTTCGGCAACGAGGCAGTGAAGATCCTGATGCCCGAGAAGATCCGCAAGGTGGCCGACATGGCCCGAATGGCCGGCTACCAGAAACAGGTCGACGAGTTCATCCTCAGCATGAACCGCGCCGCCGAGGCCGCCGCCCCGCTGGCGGCCCGCTATTTCGGCGACGCGATCCGGAGCATGACGCTGGCCGATGCGCGCGGCATCCTCACCGGCGGCGATACCGCCGCCACCGACTATTTCAGCCGCAAGACCCGCGACAGCCTCTACGCCGCCTTCAAGCCGGTCGTCTCGAAGAAGGTCGGCGAAGTCGGCGCGACCCGTGCCTACCAGGCGCTCATGGGCCGCTACGAGAGCCTGCCGCTGGTGAGCAAGCAGTCCCTGGACCTCGACGACTATGTGACCAACCAGTCCCTGGACGGCCTGTTCCGGATGGTCGCCGAGGAAGAGAAGAAGATTCGCAGCAACCCGGTCGCGCGGACCACGGAGCTGCTGCGATCGGTTTTCGGAAAGTAGCGCCCGCCGGTTTGGCGGATGATGCCGGTCGGATCGGCGCGCGCCACGACGGCGCGCGCTTCCCACCGATCGACACCCGCACCACCCAATGAAAGACAGCCATGGAATTCGATGAAGTCGTCCAGGGACGCCGGAGCATCCGGGGATACCTGAACAAGCCGGTACCCAAGGCGCTGATCCGCGAGGTGCTCGAGCTCGCGATGCGTGCGCCGACCTCGCTGAACACGCAGCCCTGGAATTTCTATGTGGTCACCGGCGAGGTGCTCGACCGCATCCGTCAGGGCAATGTGGAGCGCAATCTGGCCGGCGTGCCCGACTCGCGCGAATTCCGCATGGGTCCGGGCTATGACGGCGCGCACCGCGAGCGCCAGATCGGCATCGCCAAGCAGCTGTTTGCCGCGATGGGCATCGAGCGCGACAACAAGGAGAAACGCCAGGACTGGATCCTGCGCGGCTTTCGCCAGTTCGGCGCGCCGGTGTCGATCGTGGTGACCTACGACCGCTCGATCCAGGGCGGCGACATCGCCCCCTTCGACTGCGGCGGCGTGGTCAACTGCATCGTCAATGCCGCCTGGTCACGCGGGCTGGGCTGCGTCATCAACAGTCAGGGCATCATGCAGTCGCCGGTCGTGCGCGAGCAGGCCGGCATCCCCGACGATCAGGTGATCCAGACCTGCATCGCGATGGGCTGGCCGGACGAGACATTCCCGGCGAACGCCGTCGTCTCGCAGCGCAAGTCGATCGACGAAGCGGTGGTTT
Organism: uncultured beta proteobacterium; assembly: GCA_903934295.1. GTDB lineage: Bacteria > Pseudomonadota > Gammaproteobacteria > Burkholderiales > Burkholderiaceae_E > Quisquiliibacterium. Next base: position 63,798 of record CAIZNI010000065.1, on the reverse strand, counting down.
TCGTCGGCTTCGCTGACTGATCAGCCCAGCGGCTGCGGCTGAGCCGAAAGGCGGCGGCGTCAGAGCCCCGCCAGCTCCCGCGCCCGCAACACCGCATCGGCCCACTCGCGCGCACGCTCCTGGGGCGGGTTGTGACCGCAGCCCGCGAGGAACCGGTGCTCATGCGGACCGGTGAACTTCGGCGCACCGCTGGTGGTGTCGGTGCGCAAGCCATCGGCCGTGCCGTCGAGGGTGACCGCAGGCACGGTGATCACCGGCTGCGCCGCCAGCCGCGCCTCGATGTCGGCCACCGACGGGTCGCCGGGCACCGCCCCGAAACGATGCCGATACGAGTGGATCACCACCTCGACGAAATCCGGGTTGTCGAACGCCGGCGCGCTGCGCAGAAACGTCTCTTCGTCGAAGGCCCAGGTCGGCGACCACATCCGCCACAGCTGGCGCGCGATGTCCTGACGATTGCGGGCCAGGCCGCGCTGGCCGCGTTCGCACTGGAAGTAGTACTGGTACCAGAGCGCCGCCTCCTCGGCGGCGGTGGCTGCCGGCTCCATCGCGCGCGCGATGTTCTGAATGTTGTAGGTGTTGGCCGACACCAGCGCGACCACCCGCTGCGGCCACAGGGCCGACACCACGCAGCAGGCGCGACCGCCCCAGTCGTAGCCGCCCAGCACCGCACGCTCGATCTGCAGCGCATCGAGCAACGCGAGCAGATCGGCGCCGAGCACCGCCTGCTCGCCCGAGCGCGGCGTGTCGGGCGACAGGAACCGGGTCGGCCCGAAACCGCGCAGCCAGGGGACGATCACCCGCGCGCCAGCCTGCGCCAGCAGTTGGGCAGTCTCGTCGTAAGTATGCACGTCGTAGGGAAAGCCGTGACCCATGACGCAAGGCCAGCCGTGGGGTGAGCCGTGCTCGAGGACCTCGACCTGCAGTACACCCGCCCGGATCGAATATCGCCTCATCGCGCGCCCCGCTGGCTCGCGAGCCTTTCAGGAACACCGGTCCAGACGGCGCTCACCCGCTTGTCGTGATGCCGCTCATGGTTGACGGTGTAGACCGCCGCTTCATCCGGCTTCATGCCGGCGGGCCGGCACCCTTGCGCAAAGTCCGCGGCAATTTTCGGATCCAGACCGGCCTGCAGCGCCAGCCGGTGAGGCGCATGCCATTCGTACCGCGCCCTCCAGTAGCGGGCGGTCACCAGGATCGCCCGTTCGCTGAGGCTGCGGCCGAGGGTGCTCTTGAAGCAGCGGTAGCTGCCCACCTTCCGGAGGTCTTCGCCGAGTTCGGGACTGTGCACAAACACGTTGAAGGAGCTGCCGGGGTGAGGCGCAGGAGGCAAGACATGGCGTTCTCCGGAAATCAATGACCATTCGGCGCGGCCGGTCGATGCTTTCGGCTGGCAGAGCGGCGGGACGAATTGCGCCACTGTGCGGTCAGCCAGCCGCGAAGACGGCCCAACTGTATTACGCCGTCGACCCGGCGGACAATCGGATCAGGCGGATCCCGGACAGCAGCGGTCCGGGATCCGGGTCGGCGCGCAGCACCTCACCATCGACCTCTCGACCACGAACCCCGGTATCAACCCGGGCGGGGTTGGGCCCAAAAGGCGCGAAAGCGCCACATGACTCACAATCCCGGCTCTTCATGCCGTTGGCTGACGCTACGACGGCGGCCAACCCGAACCGCCTCTGCCCCCCATGCACAAACAGCTTTTCGACTTCGCCGACCCCGCTGCCGTCAAGGCATGGCAGGCCATCGACGATCGCGTCATGGGCGGCGTTTCGCAAAGTCGCCTGCGCTTCGATCCGAACGGCCATGCGGTCTTCGAGGGCGAGGTTTCGCTGGCGCGCAACGGCGGCTTCGCCTCGGTGCGCTCGAACCCAGGCGAGCGGGGCCTGGCCGGCGCGACCACCTGCTTGATCGAGGTTCGCGGCAGCGGCCCCTCGTTCAAGCTGAGCCTGCTGACCGACGACGGTTTCGACAGCCTGAATTACCAGTTCGGCTTCACCCCGGCGAGCCCAGGCTGGCAGACGCTGCACCTGCCGCTCGCGGCCTTTCGCGCCACCTTCCGCGGCCGCGAGGTGGCCGGCGCGCCGGCACTCGACCCGGCAGCCATCCGCCAGGTCGGCCTCATGATCGCCGACCGGCAGGCAGGGCCGTTCGCACTCGAGGTTCGTCACATCAGCCTGATCGGCACCGACGCGACGGGTACCCCGCTTCAGCGATGACCGCCGCGCTCGTCTGGTTCAAACGCGATCTGCGCGTGGCCGACCATGCGCCGCTGATCGCCGCTGCGCAGTGCGAGGCCGCGCTGGCGGTGTTCATCGTTGAACCGGCCTGGCTGACCAGTCCGGAGTGCCATCCCCGCCACGTGGCCTGGCTGATGAAATGCCTGGTGCCGCTGCGCGACGCCCTCGCCGCCCGCGGTCTGGCGCTGCTGGTGCGCGTCGGCGATGCGGTCGAGGTGCTCGCCGGCCTGCGGTGCGAGTTCGCCTATTCGCAACTGCTCAGCCACGAGGAGACCGGCGCCGGCTGGAGCTATGAGCGCGACAAGTCGGTCGCGCGCTGGTGCACCGCGCAGGGCGTGACGTGGACCGAGTTCGCCCAGACCGGCGTGGTGCGGTGCCTGAAGGATCGACGCGGCTGGGCCGGCCGGTGGCAGCAGCGAATGAACGCGCCCTGCCTGCCCGAACCCGCGGGGTTTCGCGCGGCGGCGGGGTTTTCGCCGGCTTCAATGCCCACCGAACTGCCCACGCTGCGAGCGCTCGGCGTGGCCGACGCGCCCGACACGCCGCCGGGCGGCGAGTCGGCGGGGCGGACAGTGCTCGCCAGCTTCCTGGGTCACCGGGCGCTCGGCTATCGGCGCAACCTGTCCAGCCCCCTGACCGCCCAGACCGGCTGCAGTCGCCTCTCGGAACACCTCGCCTTCGGCACCGTCTCGATGCGCACGGTGCACCAGGCCACCGAGACCGCCATCGCCGACACCGGCGATCGCGAGATGGCCTACGGGATGCGCGGCTTCGCCAGCCGGCTGCGCTGGCACTGCCACTTCATGCAGAAGCTGGAAGACGAACCGGCCATCGAATGGCGCAACTTCGCGCGCACCGCCGATGGCCTGCGCGCGGGCGACGGCACCGACCTGCGCGCGATCGATCACGAGCGCCTGCAGGCCTGGCGCGAGGGGCGCACGGGTTTTCCGATGGTCGACGCCTGCATGCGCCAGCTCGTGGCCACCGGCTGGCTGAACTTCCGCATGCGGGCGATGCTCGTCAGTTTCGCCGCCTACCACCTGTGGCTGCACTGGCGCGAACCCGGCCTGTTTCTCGCGCGGCAATTCCTGGATTTCGAGCCCGGCATCCACTGGAGCCAGATGCAGATGCAGTCGGGTACCACCGGCATCAACACCCTGCGGATCTACTCGCCGACCCGCCCGGCCCAGGAACACGACCCGCAAGGCGATTTCGTCCGCCAGTGGGTGCCCGAGTTCGGCACCGACGCGTATCCGGCCCCCATCGTCGAGGAGCGCAGCGCCCTCGCCTTCGCCAAGGAGCGGCTCTACGGCCTGCGCGGCACCACCCACGCACGCGACGAGGCCGGCGCCATCCAGCAGAAACACGGCTCACGGCGCAGCGGCCTGCCGCCCACCGGGCAGAGAAAGACGCGCAGCCGGTCTGCCCCGGCGCCCGTCGCGGATGACGGGCAAGGCAGCCTCTTCTGACGGGATGGCGGCGGCGGGGCGGCCGCAGGACAGGCACGCGCAGGGCAGGCGGTCAGCGGATCATCCGCGCGCCGATCGCCCGATGATCAACCGCCCGACGACAGCGCCTTCACCAGCCGGTACAGGTACTCCAGACCGTCGAAATAGGATTTGACGAGCACCCGCTCGTCCTTGCCGTGGGCGCGGTTGTCGTTGATGTCGCCCGCGAGTCCCGAATGGCCGTAGGTCGGAATGCCGGCGTTGCGCAGGTAGCTGCCGTCGGTGGCGCCGCCGCTCATTGTCGGGATGACCGGAATGCCGGGCCAGAACTCGGCCGTCAGGCGTTCGACGGCGCGCAGGATCTCGGGATTCAGCGGCGACGGCGGACTGAGCACCGCATCGCCGACCCTGGTCACCGCGATCTGCGAATCGGCCACGACCTGCATGAGGGTCCGGTGCACCTCGTCGATCGGCTGTCCGGGCAGCACGCGGCAGTTCACGGTGGCCCTGGCCGTCTGCGGGAGCGCATTCACCGCATGGCCCCCGCCCAGCATGGTCGCCACACACGTGGTGCGCAGCTGGGCGTTGAAGCGCGGCGAGTTCGACAGCCGCGCCAGGGCCGCCGGATCAGGCTGCGCCGCGATCGCGGCGCGCATGTCCTTGCCCAGCTCCGGATCGACCACATCGGCTGAGCGCCGGAAGAACTCGCGCGTGGTGTCGTTGAGCTGGACCGGGAAGTCGAAGCGGGCCAGCTTTGCCAGTGCGTCGGCCAGGCGATAGATCGCGTTGTCCCGGGACGGCAGCGCGCTGTGTCCACCGGCATTGCGCACCTGAAGCTGGAAGCTCTGCGAGACCTTTTCACTGGTCTGCAGGCTGTTGGTCAACGGCTTGCCGTTGAGCAATCCCACCCCGCCGCCCTCGTTCAACGCGAACTCGGCGTCGATCAGGTCACGGTGGTTGGCCAGCAGCCAGCGGATGCCCATCGAATCGGCATCCAGAATCTCCTCGTCGGTCTCCAGCACGACGATCAGATCGCGGTCGGGGCGAAAGCCTTCCTGCTTGTAGCGGATCAGGTTGGCCACCAGCGCCGAGGCCATGAACTTGTTGTCGCCCACGCCACGGCCATAGAAGTAGCCGTCCTTCTCCACCAGCTTGAAGGGCTCCGCCGTCCAGTCCGATGCCGAGGCAGCCACCACATCAATGTGCGCCAGCAACAGGATCGGCCGGCGCGACCCGGTGCCGCGCAGCCTCGCGACCAGATTGCCCTTGCGCGGTGCGGGCGACAGCACGCGCACATCGGCGTCGTCGAAGCCCGCCGCCTTGAGCCGACCGGCCATCGCCTGCGCTGCCTCGAGGGTGTCGCCGGTCGCGGTGACGGTGTTGATCTCGACGATCTGCTGGTAGATGCTGCGCGCCAGCGTCTGGTGCGGCGCCAGCGTCTGGGCGCGAACCGTCGACGGCTGTCCGCCGAGTGTCATCGCGCCGACGGCAACCAACGCGAGCAGCAGGCCACGCCGCAAGGCGGCGCCGGCTCGGGTATCGGTGGGAATCATGGCGGCGCTCCTGCGCAGTGGTCCTGGGTGAGTGCAGTATGCCCGCCGGCCGTACTACCATCACGACTCAACCAGGAGAAAACCATGCCCTATCAGACCTTTACCCCGCCCGATGTCGCGCCACCCCCGCCGCAGACCTGGTCGAACATCAAGGTGCACAGCAACGGGAATTTCCATGTCGCCGGGATCGTCGGCGGCGGCGACAGCATGTACGAGCAGGCCAAAAACACCTTCTCGTCCATCCGCAAGCTCATCGAGACCGCCGGCGGCAAGATGGACGACATCATGACCCTGCAGATCTTCGTCACCAACCTCGACGAGAACACCGAGGTGTGGCGCGCGCGTCGCGAGTTCTTCACCGGCGACTTCCCCTGCTCCACCCTCATCCAGGTGCAGCGGGTCGGGTCGCCCAAGGTGTATCCGCCGCCCCGGATCGAGATCAACTGCAGCGGCTACATCGGCGGCAGCCAGTAGTCACCGCGGCTACCGTCGATGGGTGAACGGATGGGAAGCGGCCATGAGCCGCGCCCACCGAGCCGCGCTAGGCCACCTTGAAGACGGACACCACCGCGACGAGCTGCTGCGCCTGGGCCTTGAGGCTCTCGGCGGCGGCGGCGCTTTCTTCGACCAGGGCGGCATTCTGTTGCGTCGCCTGGTCCATCTGGTTGACCGCCTGGCCGACCTGCTGAACGCCGGCGCTTTGCGCGACATTGGCGGAACTGATCTCGGCGACGAGATCCGTCACGCGCCGGATCGATGTCACGATTTCTCCCATGGTCTTGCCAGCCTCGCCGACCAGCACGGTGCCCTGCTCGACCTGCAGAACGCTTTGACCGATCAGTGACTTGATCTCCCTGGCGGCTTCGGCGCTGCGCTGCGCAAGGCTGCGCACTTCGCTCGCCACGACCGCAAAGCCGCGGCCCTGCTCCCCGGCGCGCGCCGCTTCCACCGCCGCGTTCAGCGCCAGCAGATTGGTCTGAAAGGCGATGCCGTCGATGACGCTGATGATGTCGCCGATGCGATGACTGCTCTCGCTGATGCCCTGCATGGTGGCCACCACCTTGCCGACCACTTCGCCACCTTGCGTGGCAACGGCTGACGCGCCTTGCGCGAGCTGGTTGGCCTGCTTGGCGCTCTCGGCGTTCTGGCGAACCGTGGTCCCGAGCTGCTCCATGGTCGCCGACGTCTGCTGCAGCGCACTGGCCTGCTCTTCGGTGCGTCCCGACAGATCCAGATTCCCCTGCGCGATCTGCGAACTCGCCGTCGCCACGCTCTCGGCGTTCTGGCGGACGCTCGACACCAGGTCGGCCAGGCTGTCCTTCATGCGGGCCAGGTTGGCCATCAGGCTCGTGGTGTCACCGGGTTGGAGCGCGATCGTCATGCTCAGATCGCCCCGCGCCACCCGATCGGCCACCGACACCGCGGTACCGGGCTCGGCGCCGAGCTGTCGCAGCAGGCTGCGGCTCAGAACCAGACCGAGGACCGCCGTCGCCAGACACAAGCCGATGCCGCCCAGCGCCAGCGTGTAGATGGCCGCCGACGCGGTCGACGCCATGGCTGCGTTGCGCTCGGTGAGCAGGTCCGCCTCCACCTGGATGAACTCGGCAATCCGGCCGCGAAACGAGTCCATCGCGGCCTTGTCCTTGGCGCTCTGGAACTCCTTCAGAAGCGCGTCCAGGGTGGACTTGCCGCCGGTGACCTCTCGCCGTTGCGTCACAAGTCCATCGGCCACCGCCATGAACTGCTGATGGTTGTCCATCAGGCCCTGAAGGCGCGTCTGCTGGGCCGGGTTATCAGCCGTCAGCGTCTTGACCTTGTCGAAGTGCGCCCGAAAGTCCTGCTGCCCTTTCTTCAGGGGCTCGAGAAACTTCTCGTCAGCGCCGGCAACGAAGCCGCGCAGGCCGGTCTCGATGTTGACCATGCTGAGCAGCATGCCCTCGGACTGCTGCATCACCCGATGGGTGTGGTCGTTCCATTTCACCTTCTCGATGAGCTGGCTGGTGCTCACCAGACCCACGCTGATCAGCACGGCCGCGAGGGCCAGGATGGTGACAAAGGTGGTGACCAGCCGCTTCTTCAGCGTACAACGATCAAGCATGTCGTACTCCCTCTTGTTGGCTTGTCAGGGCCAGAGGGCGATCCCGGGAGGCGATCGCCGTTCTGCTCGCAGCGATCGTTGCGATGTGGTGTCAGTGTCTTTGAAAAATGGAACCGGGATCCGCGGATCTGGGCGGGTTTTGGGCACTAATTCCGGGGGGCTTCGCCGTGCAGTCCAGCACAAGACCCGGGCTCGAGGACAGCGGCGAACGACGGTGCGGGCCGAGAGCATGTAGCCCATCGCCACGTCCAGCAAGGTCGCCGACACGCCCCCGTGCAGACGACCGCGGGCATTCAGATGCGTCGGGCCGACCAGCAATCCGATTTCGAGTGCATCACCGTCACCGCGGCTCAGGAATCCACCCAGCGCCTCGAGCACGGGGCTGCTGCGCAGGAGGAGGCAGAACCCCGGCGGGACGGGAGACAGGGTGTTGGTCATGACGGGTCAACCGAAACGGGTTTCAGGAAAGCCCGCTCGAACAGGGGCCAGAGCACATCGGCACCGTCACAGCGGAAGGCGCCAGTGTGTCCGATCCTGACCATACCCGCGGCGATGACTGCCGCCGCGCTCATCCAATCCCTGAAAAGCGTCATCTCAGCCTCCTGGTCTAGGAGGCCCGGCGGACCTCTGTAAAGACTTGGACAAGGCAAGGCCTGGATCTGTGGCAGCAGGTTCGACTCGCCGGCGCTCGGGCTCAGGCGCTGGATTGTCGGCGCCGAAGTCTGGACGCAGCCGGGCGAGGGCGGGACAGAATGAGTGTTGACTTCGCGCGGAATGCATTGCACTATTCGTTATCTAATCATTGCTTAGATAAAAGATCAGCAGCACAACTCGAACCAGCCGTCCAACGAGAGCCCACAATGAGACTTGACCCCTTGCACTGCCAGCGCCACGCGACTGCTGGCCACACGCCCACCCATGAGCGGGGAGTGGCCCGATGAGCGCCACACTCGACCTGGTCCTCGCAGGGCTGCATCACCTCGGCCTCCTGGCCGTCTTCGGTGTCTTGATGGCCGAGTGGGTGCTGCTGCGCTTACCGCCGTCATTGCGCGGGGTCGAGCTGATCGCACGCGTGGACCTCGGCTACGGTGTCTTCGCGGGCCTGGTGCTGGCCGCCGGGATTGCCCGCGTGGCGTGGGGGGTCAAGGGTGCGAGCTTCTACCTCGGCAACCCGGTGTTCTGGATGAAGCTCGGCCTGTTTGCGGCAATCGCCCTGATTTCAGTCCGGCCGACGCTGAACTATCTGCGCTGGCGACGGGAAGCCGGTGCGCACGGTGCCTTGCCAAGCCTGGCAGAGGTCGCACGAACGCGGGGCTGGGTGTTGCTGCAGGTCGGCCTGTTCGCGGCGCTGCCCATCCTGGCGGCGATGATGGCGCGAGGCTTCGGTTACTGAGATCGACAGGAAAACCAGCGCTGCTCGGGCGTTGAGATTGTCGGTCCCGACGGCAAGCGCTACGCGCACGCAACCACGACTTGTGCCATCTTTGATGCGCTCCCACCAGCGGGCTGAACCTGGCCGCACAACGCAGTCGTCGCGACCCCCAAGAAGGTCACGCCTGTACACGGGGCATATGAGGTCGACATTCGAGGGGCCGTTGCGGTTGGTCCCAAACAGCAATCCAGCTCAAGCGCCCAAAACTAGTAATTGAACATCCGGTCGTGCGACAGCGACAGCCGCACCAGTGCCTCAGGCATCGCAAACTCCGCCGGTTTGCCCGCCAGTTCCGCCTCACCCACTCCTCGAGCCTTGGCCGACATCCCCGACACATAGAAGCGGCACCCGCCAGCGGCGAGCGCATCGAAGTGCTCGCGCAGTCGGCCGGTGCCCTGGCCGGTGAGGTTGTCGAGCACCGAATCCCGAATCAGCACCGCGGCGTCACCTGCCAGAAACATCGAGACCTGGTGTCCTTCGTTAAGGGCGGTGCGCGCCACGAGAAAAGCGAGCGCGGCACGGGTGGGTGACTCGGACCCGTGGGTGACATGAACGAGGATGGCACTCATGAAATGAGCCCCTGGATCAGACGGATTCCGGCGTCATCTCGGCGACTTCAATGATTCGCTCGAAAGGTACGCCGGCGCGCTGGTTGAGTTCTTCGACAGCCTGCAGGCTGGGCCCTTCGAAATAGCAGTGGGTCTGCGAGACCGAGGGCAGGAAGAAGCTGCGCAGCCAGCGCACCGGCACGCCCTCGCTGCGCATGCCGGCCTCGCAGGTCTTGACGCGGGCGCCGGCACCAGCGAGTGCATCGGGCGTGATTCCTGGAAGCGTTCGAATGGCGACAAAGGAAGGCATGGGGTGGTCCTTGGGTGGGTCTTGAGACGAAACGAGGGGCAATACGCGGTTTTCGCCGTGTTCAGTTCAGGGAGTTCATCCGCTTGACGGCGCACCGTCAGGCGCCTCGACGGGTTGCGCCACGAAGGCCTGCAAGTCGCTGCGGCGGATGCGGATCACACGCTCGCCTGCAAGGCGGTAGGCCGGCAACTTGCCGCGGCGGATGTAGCCGCGCACGGTTTGAATGTGGACGCCGAGTTCACCCGCCACCTGCTCCGGGCTGAGCAGGTCTTCTCCGGCGTGCGCCGCGTTCAGCGCGGCAGGGCGCGCAGCCGCTGACGCGGTGGAGAAAGCCGCAGAGGCGCCCGTCCGATCAGGCGGCTCGATGCCCGCCAGGAGACGACGCCATCCGGCCGCGTCGACCTCGAGTGCCTGGAGCACGCGCCCGAGCGGTGGCACTGCCGGCTCAGACAGGGCCACCAGCAGATGCAGCGGCCTGAGCTGACCGCCACCGTCCCCGCGGCAGATGCGCGCGGCACGAGTGAAGACTTCGGCCGTCGCGGCACTGTAGTGCGGCCGCACGGTGAGGTCGGGAGACGGCATGTCGAAGGGCAGGTCCAAACGGGTGAGATCGAGTGCCCGATCACCCAATTCGACGATCCCAAAGCGCGCCACGGCCAATAGCTGACCGGCGAGCAGGTCGCCGGGAGAAATCTCTTGCGCGCCGCGACTGCGAGCGAGTTCCATGGCGTGCATCGCACCCGTCAGGATGCGGCCAGGATCGTATAAACGCTCACTCGATGTCATTTAAATTACCTTGATTAACCTAAAATTTAGACTTTCAGCTCGCTTGCGTCAAGTGATGCCAGACCACAGCGCCGCGGCCCCATCCCATCTCGAGGGTTTCATTCCTGCCGGGTTCGGCCCCCGGGGGTGAAGTCGAGATCCGCGATGAACCCCAGACTCTCACCACGCGTGTTGTCCGCGTCCGCGCCCAGCGCGATGGCCAGAACCTCGGGGACGCTGGTGGTCTCGTCACCGAAGGCCCTGACGAAATCCGCTGCCAGGTCACGTTGCACCGCCCGCCAGGACTGGACTTTCGACCCAAGCGTGATGTACCGGACCCGCCGGCTGTAGACGTTCGGCACGACCGTGCCTTCGGGCCACGACGGATCCCAGGCATAGCACACCGTCGCGGTGGGCAAGCGCTCGCCAGACCGGCTCTCGGCCAGCCGCAGAAGCTGCCGCTCCACGAAAGGCACGACGGATCTGGGCATGTCAAAAACCACACAGACCTTCAGGGCCACATCGTCGCCCTCACGTCTGCGCAAGTCAGGCGAGGCCAACGCCTTGTCGACACGCCACCGCCAGGACAGCCACCCTGCCGGGACGCCGTTCAGCGCATGCACCAGGTAGCCGTACGAGGCTGCCGTCTGAACGCGAAGCACGATCCCGACGTCCTGCCGCTCGAGCACGAAGCGCGTGACGGGTAGCGTCTGGGCCGGGAGCCCGGAAACAACCCACGGTTCTGGTGGCAAGGAACCCGGCGATCCCGCCAGGGGTGCAACGATCGCCGCGGCAGCCATGCACGGTGCCAGCGCACCCATCAACGCAAGGCGCAATGGCCAGCCGACGGATGTCGGCAAGGCACTGGCATCGGTATCGACCCGAAGGACCTTCGGCGCATCGAGGTCGTGCAACGGGCAACGGCGGCCCGGTGATGCGCGCTCGGGCGCCGGGTTTGCTGCCGCCATCAGTCGATCATCGATCCGCATGAAACGTTCGCCCAGAGCAAGGTGATGAGGGGTTCAGACCCGCCGATGACACGGGTGGCCAATCGGCGCAACCGGCCGAGATCGTGACCCACCGTCACCCGCGTCTGTCCAGGACCGGTCACCGTGGCGTCGACCCAGCGTCGGGATGACGATCGACCGTGCCGGCTTCATCGCGCGTCGTTCAGCGCCCAGTCGTAGTCGGTGAAGGCGATGTCCACGGCGCCCGTGCGGATCCGCTCGCGGTCTGCAGGCGCGTCGGCCAGCTGATCGGCGTAGCGCGCCGCGAAGCCCTGCAACGAGCCGATGCCGCGGTGGCCGAGCCGGAAGTCCTCGCCATACCAGTCGAAGATCTTCGAGAGTTCCAGCCGACCGCGCTGAGGGTTGAAGCGGTTGCGCGTGCGGTCGCTCATGAAACGCAGCGTCTGCTCGTCCATCTGCGCGTCCAGCCGTGAGGTCACAAAGGCCTCTTCGCGCAGCGCCGGGCAGCCGATGCTGGCGCAGTTGACCGCGAAGTGGACTCGTGGGTCGTCGTGGTCGCCGCGTTTTCGCAGCATCGCGTGCTCGATGTCGTCGAGAGAGACATTGGTGCCCAGCAACGGGATCCACTTCGGCTTCCACGGACTGTTGAGCAGGCTGCCGAGGTCCTTGATCGACTTCAGTTCCGGGTAGCGAGTGAGGATGAGCTCGACCGTGAAGGCGTTGTAGGCGTTGATGAGGAAAGCCTGGCGTTCGGCCCTGCCCCACCCGGCGAAGGTAGCGGGCGTCACCGCTGACAGGCTGTCGAGGTAGGCCTTCAGGGCAGCGCGATCGGCTCTGAAGCCGGCGTAGGCCACCTGCGTGGCCTGGCCGCCGCGCACGAGCCGGACATGCTTGCGCAGCAGCGCCGTCCAGGCCGTGTGGCTGTGGTCAAAGCCGGCGGGCTGCGCGTCTACCGGCGATGGTGGCAACGAGGCCACGGCGGTCACAGCACCGCCCAGCGTGAAGCCCAGCAACCGGCGTCGGGTCGAGGTGGTCATGCCCGCTCCCAGGCGTGGTAGCGCGCCACCCACTGCAAAAGCTTCTGCGGCGCATGAGCCCGCTTCCACTCGCCGGCCACGTACTTGTTGGCCTCGGCCAGCGTCGGGTAGGTGTGGATGGTGCCCAGGATCTTGTTGAGCCCCAGGCCGTGTTTCATCGCCAGCACATACTCGGCCAGCAGATCGCCGGCGTGTTCGCCGACGATGGTCACGCCCAGGATGCGGTCCTTGCCCGGCTCCGTCAGCACCTTCACGAAACCGTGCGCGGTGCCGTCGGCGATGGCACGGTCGAGGTCGTCGATGCCGTACCGCGTCACTTCATAAGCGATGCCCTGCTCCTTTGCGTCGCCCTCGCTCAGTCCGACGCGCGCCACCTCAGGGTCGGTGAAGGTGGCCCAGGGGATCACCCGGTAGTCGACCTTGAAGCGGCGCCAGCGCCCGAACAACGCGTTGACTGCGGCATACCAGGCTTGATGTGCGGCCGTGTGGGTGAACTGGAAGGGCCCGGCGACGTCACCCACGGCGTAGATGTTCGGGTACCGCGTCTGCAGGCAGGCGTTGGTCTCGATGGTGTTGCGCGGTGTGAGTGGAATGCCCAGATCCTCCAGTCCGTAGCCGGTGACGCGCGGGCTGCGGCCCACGGCGCACAGCAACTCGTCGAAGGCGATGACCACCTCCGCACCACCTGCTCTGGCAATGAGCCGCTTCGCGCCGTCCACCACCTCGACGCGCACCGCCTGGTGCCCGGTGAGCACGTTCACGCCGTCGGCGCGCAGCGAGGCGGTTACCAGTTCGGAGACCTCCGGGTCTTCGCGCACCAGGATGCGCGCGGCCATCTCCACCTGGGTGACGGCGCTGCCCAGCCGGGCAAAGCTCTGCGCCAGTTCGCTGCCGATGGGGCCGCCGCCGAGCACGACCAGGCGCTTGGGGCATTCGGTGAGGCCCCACACCGTGTCACTGGTCAGGAAGCCGGCTTCCTTGAGGCCGGGAATCGGCGGCACGAAGGGGCTGGCACCGGCGGCGATGACGATGTTTTTCGTCGTCAGCGTCTGCGAGCCGCCGTCCGCCCGCTTCACCTCGACCGTCCAGGGGCTGGTGATGCGGGCATGGCCCTGCAGCACCTCCACGCCCAGGCCGGTGTAACGTTCAACAGAATCGTGAGGCGCGATGTCGCGGATGACGCGGTGGACTCGCTTCATCACCGCGGCAAAGTCCACGCGGCCAGCCGCATCGGCCACGCCCAGTTCATGCGCCTTCTTCAGTTGCCGCGCCATCTTGGCCGAGCGGATCAGCGCCTTGCTCGGCACGCACCCGAAGTTCAGGCAGTCGCCGCCCATCTGGTGGCCTTCGATCAGCGTGACCTTGGCCTTGACGGCAGCGGCGATGTAGGCGCTGACCAGCCCGCCGGCACCGGCGCCGATGACGACGAGGTTGCGATCAAAAGCACGAGGCTTGGTCCACTTCGCATAGACCTTGCGCTGCGCCAGCCAGGCCACGCCGGCCTTGGCCAGCAGCGGGAACAGTCCCAGCAGCACGAAGCTGCCCAGCAGCCCCGGCGAGAGGATGTCGCCCGGCGACTGAATCGCCGCCAGCTGCGTGCCCGCGTTCACATACACCGCCGTGCCGGCCAGCATGCCGAGCTGGCTGACCCGATAGAAGCGGCCCGCACCGATCGGCGTCAGCCCCATGAGCAGGTTGATCAGCCAGAACGGGAACACCGGCACCAGTCGCAGCGTCAGCAGGTAGAAGGTGCCGTCCTTGCGCACGCCGTCATTGATGGGCGCCAGGGTCTTGCCAAAACGCGTCTGAATGCTGTCGCGAAGCAGGTAGCGCGCCACCAGGAAGGCCAGCAGCGCCCCCAGGCTGGAGGCAAAGCTCACCAGCAGCAGGCCCCAGCCCAAGCCGAACATCGCGCCGGCGGCCAACGTCAGGATCAGCGCACCCGGGATCGACAGCGCCGCTGCGGCCACGTAAATCGCGAAAAACACCGCGGCCGTGGCCAGCGGCTGCGCCTGCACCTGCGCCTGCAAGGCATCGCGGCTGGCCTTGAGGTTGTCCAGGGTCAGCATCGCGCCCAGGCCGAAGTGCTGCCAGGCCCACAGGGACCCCAGAGCCACAGCCGCCGCCCCGGCCCACATCAGCGCCTTCGATGGGCGAGCCGTCATCGCGCTGGCTCGGTCAGGCGTACGTCCGCCATTGCCTTGACATCAGGCGCTGCGGTTTCCAGTGCCCCGCCGCAGCTGCTGCCCTGGCCGGCTGTGCAGCCGTAGCAATGATCGGCGATGCGGATGTCTGTGCCAGCCGGTTCGTGTTGCAGCAGGTCACGCAGGTGCGGTCGCACCTGCCCGCCCAGGTTGGCGCGCAGGCCCAGCATCTGGTTGAAGTCGCAGTCATGAAGGAAGCCTTGCCAGTCGACACTGAGCAGGCTGCGACACATGACCGTCTCCAGGTTCTCGATCCGGTAGCTGTCGCGCAGCAGCTGCATGTAGGTGCGGAACGTCCCCTTGCTGACCAGCGTGCTGCCGAAGCGCTGAACCGGCATGTTGGTCAGCGCGAACAGGTGGTCGAAGCGGATGCCGAAATGCTCCAGCAGTTCGCGCTTGTAGTCGGCCTCCAGCGGCCCCTGCGGCGGCGGCAGTGACGGCCCCTGTGGGTTGTAGACCAGGTTCAGCGCCAGGCCGCGGGTCTGATCGCCATAGCCCAGCGCATTGAGCTGGCGCAGGCCGGCGATGCTGCGCTCGAAGACGCCGTCGCCGCGCTGACGGTCGACGTTGGCCGGCGAGTAGCACGGCAGCGAGGCGGTGATTTCCACCGCCTGCTCGGCCAGGAATGCCGCCAGGTCTTCCTGCCCGGGCTCGGACAGGATGGTGAGGTTGCAGCGGTCGATCACCCGCACGCCCAGCGCCCGGGCCTGCCGCACGAGAGGGCGAAAATGCTCGTTGAGCTCCGGCGCACCGCCCGTGAGGTCCAGCGTCGAGACCTTGCGCGCACGCAGCACCTCAATGACCTGCGCGATCGTGTCGCTGCCCATCATCTCGGTGCGCTGCGGGCTGGCTGCCACGTGGCAGTGCAGGCAACTCTGGTTGCACTTGTAGCCCAGGTTGACCTGGAGGGTGTCGAGCGACCGGCGCCGGATCGGCGGGAAGTCGGTGGCGGCGAGCAAGGGGAGCGTGGCGTGCATCAAGAGTCCTCTCGAGTGGATGCGATGCCTGTCATTCGTCGGGGAGTGGCCCGCGGTTACATCGTGCCCATCACCGCCTGCCCGGTCGGTGACAGTCCGGTCCCGCTGCGGAACAGGCGATACCCAGGCAGGCAGTTGCTCAAATCAGTGGTTTCCTGGGACTCGAAGCAAGGGGGCAACCGTCGCCCCATGACCATGAGACTATCGGACGCGGACCGGAAACGGTTAGACCCGCGATGCAAAACAAGCTCAGCGCGAACCCGCACCGCTGCGGTGAATGCGCCTGGTCACCACGATGTAACCCGAGAGCCCCCGGCAGCGAAATGTCTTCAGTAACAGGCTCTGACAATCTGGAGTCGCGACTGAAGCCGCTGTGGCTGCGTGCGCAGTCAGGCGATGAGCTGGCTTACCGGCAGTCCCTCGCGCTGATCGCCGCTCGACTTCGCGGGTATCTGAAGCGTCGCCTGTCGGGATTGCCGGACGAGGTCGAAGATCTGGTTCAGGAGACGCTGTTGGCCCTGCATCTGCAACGTGGCACCTATGACCCGACGCTGCCCGTCAGCGCCTGGGCCGTGGCCATTGCGCGCCACAAGCTGGTCGACCTGTGGCGGCGGCGTGGTCGGCGAGACGATCTGCACGACGCGCTCGACGACGTCGACGAGCAACTGCTGGCTGCAGAGCCTGACGACGGTGGCGCCAAGCGCGACCTGGCAGCCCTTCTGAAGAGCCTTCCCGAATCGCAGCGGCAGGCGATCGTGCTGACCAAGCTGGAGGGATTGTCGGTGGCCGAGGCGGCCTTGCAAAGTGGCGCATCGGAATCGGCGATCAAGGTGCAAGTGCATCGTGGCCTCAAGCGGCTGGCTGCACTCGTGCGGCGCGACGGTTCCGATCACGCGGGTACCGAGGGACGACGGGAATGAAGACCGAGACGCTGATCGATATGCTGGCCCGCAATGCGGGGCCAGCCCCGCGTGCAATGGCGGCAAGGCGTCTGTACCCCGCAGTGGCGGCCGGGCTGCTGGCCAGTGGCTGCGCGGCCATCGCCTGGTTTGGACTGATCCCGTGGTCGCTCTTCAGCACGCCCGTGCCCTGGACCAAGATGATCTACGCCGGTGCACTGGCCGCCGCCACTGGCTGGTGGGCTGCGCGGCTGTCGCGGCCTGCTGCGTCTGCGGCCCGTCCCAGGATGGCTGTCGTGGCCGTGGTGTTCGCGATGGCAACGATCGGTCTTCTGTCATGGCTGTCCGAGCCGGCTGACGGTCGCCTGACTGCCCTGCTGGGGCATTCTTGGTTCAGTTGCCCGCCCACGGTGCTGATGCTGTCGCTGCCGGCATTGGCCGCGGCCCTGTGGGCGGTACGAGGCCTGGCGCCGATGCGTCCCCGCGTGGCCGGCTTCGCTGCCGGCCTGCTGGCCGGGTCGGTCGGCGCGATCGGCTATGCGCTCTCATGCCCGGAAGCGTCCGCGGCATTCGTCGCTGTCTGGTACACGCTGGGTATCGCGCTGACCGGCGCCGCCGGTGCAATCCTCGGACCGGCTGTACTGCGCTGGTAGTCCTTTGCGGGATCAGGAACCAGGCAAGCCCACCGCATTGCGCGGAGCGCTCAAACAGGCGCTGACCGCGGAGCGGGTCTGGCAGGCCTCGCAGACGGCCAAAGCCGCCTGAGCGCCGCGACGGGTAAGGGCCTTCGCCTCAGGCTGCTTTCAGCGTGAGCGCCGGCCGGGACCCGCCATCGCGGTCGGCGCGAAACATCAGCGCCACCGCCACCGCGCACAGGCCGACCACGCACGAGCCGATGTACAAGCGCGAGTAGTTGCCCCAGGTGTCGAACACAAAGCCCCCCAGGCCGGGGCCCAGTGCCATGCCCAGGCTCGCGCACAGGCTCACCGCACCGAACATCGTGCCCATGATGCGCGGACCGAAGGCGTCGCGCACCAGCACCGCGTACAGCGGCATGACGCCGCCATACGCCACACCAAACACGATCGCCAGCGCATAGAACGCCGGCAATGAGTCGATGAACGCGTAGGCGCCGATCGCCAGGGCCTGCAGCACCAGGCCTGCGACCAGGGTGCGCTTGACCCCTTTGCGATCGGCGATCATGCCCATGCCGATCCGTCCGCCCAGGCCCGACAAACCGGCCAGGCTGAAGACACTGACCGCCACCATGGGCCCCAGGCCGCAGAAGGCCGCATAGGTGACCATGTGGAAGATCGGTCCCGAGTGCGCAGCGCAACACGCGAAATGAGCCAGCGCCACCACCACGAACTGCGGTTTGCGCAGTGCCTGCGCAGCCGTCAGCGGGTAGGCCGGATCGATGCCCGGGTCCTGCGCCCCGCCACCGGCATTTCGCGTCACTCCGGGCGGATCGCGCACCAGCGCAGCGGCGATCAGCACGAGACAGCCGGAGACGCAGCCGATGATCAGCAAAGTGACTCGCCAGTCATAGTGGCCTAGCAGCCAGCCGGCGAACGGCGACACCACCATCGACCCCATGCCCATGCCGGCCGACACCAGTGCGGCGGCGAGATTGCGGCGGTCCTCGACCCAGCCGGTCGCCACCGAGATCATCGGCGCATAGAAACTGCCCACCGCCGCGCCCACCATCGGGCCGAAAGTGAGCTGCAACTCGAGCAGCGTGGTGGCCCGGCTGGCTGCGATCAGACCGGTGCCCAGCAGGACGCCGCCCAGCAGCACCACGCGGCGCGCCCCGATCCGGTCCGACAGCATGCCCCACAGGATGGAGCCAATGCCCATGAACAGGAAATTGATGGTGGCCACCGAGGAAATACCGCTGCGTGACCACCCGGTCTCCTGCGCCATGGGAATCAGCAGGACGGCAAGCGACATCATTGCGCCGAAGCTCAGCCCGGTCATCACCATCCCGGCACCGACCACCACCCAGCCGTAAGAACGTCTCATTGCAGAAAACTCCAGGATTGGCGGGATCGATCCGCAGTAAGGGGCTTGCCCGACGCTGCCGCGGATGATGCGCGGATTTCATCAAGGTCGCCAGCGCTTCGCCGAGCGGCTGTCCGCTACCAAGCGCATCGGGAAGCCGGTGCGCGCACAGGGCTTGAAGTCCTCGTGCGCAGGATCGGGCGCGGCCAGGTCACCTCTGACGCGAATAGAGGACTGGCGCGTACTGTTCATGGAGGACGGGCGCGACAAATACCTGGGCGGGATGTTCGGGCGGATCGCCTGACCGCTAGCGATCCCGCGCGTACCGACCCCTCAAAGGTCAGGAGGGTTTCTAAACGGGTCGGGAGGGGGATTCGAACTTGATGGGGCGACTGCGAACCCTTCCCTGAACCCCGTGCTCGCAGCACGCGGCCCGTCTGCTGCATCGGGTCAGTCATCTTGGTACGGCTGCCACTGCCGGAGAGGTTGATGTAGCCAAGCACCAAGCAACCTAGCAATCGTTTGCGCGGTTATATCCACTCGGATATATCCAGTTCATGAAGTCCGTGCGGTTCCTCGGCGACTCGCTCAAGCGTCTTCGGGAGTTCCCGGAAGACGTGCGACAGGACGCCGGCTCAACTGGAGAAGGTCCAGCGCGGCGAGCAGCCTGCCGACTTCAAGCCCGTGCCAGCCATCGGCAAGGGCGTGGAGGACCTTCGAATCTGGGACGAGTCGGGGACGTACCGTGTGATCTACACCGCGCGCCTGAAGGACTATGTGGCTGTCTTGCACGCGTTCGAGAAGAAGACCCAGGCGACGAGTCCACGGGATGTTGAATTGGCCCGAACGCGATGGCTCGCATTGTCCAAGGAGCGTTAGATGAAGACCGCAAAGAACGCCACGAGCAAGAAGCCTGTGCAGCAGGTGGAATCCTTCGCCAGCGTCTGGGACGCCATCGCCGACACGCCCGAGCAGGCGGCCAACCTGCGCGCCCGTTCGGAGTTGATGCGCCAGATCACCGCCATCGTCAAGGAGAGCAACTGGACCCAGACCGAAGCCGCCCAGCGCTGCGGAGTGACCCAGCCGCGCATGAACGACCTCCTTCGAGGCCGCGTGTCGCGCTTTTCGCTGGACGCGCTGGTCAACATCGCCACGGCGATGGGCCGCGAGGTGCACTTCGAACTGCAGACGGGGTGAGCCCGCTCGGCCGAGGGATACGCAGCTGGGGCCTGGCCGCCGGTCAGGCCATGTTCAGGATGCTCGACCTCGTGGCGCGCAAGGCCCGTCGTGTCGAACGCGTGCCGCGGCCCTTGATCGACGAGGGCTTGCGGCTGATGGCGCTGCTGAACCGTCGCGGGGCAGGGTGAGGTGACACCACCCCCCGGCTCTGCCGCCACACACGCGCCGCTTGGGACCGACGCCCGCCTCCCGTTCCTGGACCCCCTGCGGCTTCTCGCCCTGGGGCTTCTCATCGCCTATCACGTGGGCATGTACTACGTGAGCTGGGACTGGCACCTCAAGAGCCCCTCGGCGAGCGCCGCTCTCGAGCCCTGGATGCGGCTCGTCAACCCTTGGCGCATGAGCCTGCTGTTCCTGATCTCCGGCGCCGTGACAGCGATTGCGCTGGGCCGCGGGTCCCGAGGGTGGCTCGGCGGCAGGCTGTCGCGACTGGGCTTGCCGCTGGTCGCGGGAGTGCTGGTGATCGTGCCACCGCAGTCCTACTGGCAGGTGGTCGAGCAGATGGGCTATCGGGGCAGTTACCTGGAATTCCTGCCGCTGTACCTCGGGGGCCACGGGGGCTTCTGCTCGGCCGCGGGGTCGTGCCTGATCCTCCCCACCTGGAACCACCTGTGGTTCCTGCCTTACCTGATGGCCTACACGCTCCTGCTGTGGGCCAGCGCGCGTGCCGCACCGAACTGGCTGGACCGCGCAGGCAACCGGCTCTCGCATCGGCTGTCGCTGCTGACCCTGCTGGCGGTGCCCTGGCTCGTGCTCGCCGCGGGGCGCTTGAGCCTGAGGCCTTGGTTCGAGGTCACCCACACCCTCGTCAGCGACCCCCTGGCGCACGCGCAGTACCTTCCAGCCTTCGTGGCCGGCGCAATTCTTGCGCGCACGCCTGGTGCATGGCCGGCCGTGGCGCGACTCAGGCTGCCTGCGCTCCTGGTCATGCTCACGGCCTGGCTCCTGCTGTTGTCGCTACCGGACGCGCCCATCGCGCTGCTGCGCACGGCCTATGCCGCGCAGCAGTGGGCTGGCGTCATGGCGGCGCTGGGTTTCGGCTGGGTTCACCTGCGCCAGCCTACAGCGTGGCAACGCCAACTCGTGCACCGAATCTTCGCGGTGTACGTGCTGCACCAGACGCTGATCATCCTCCTGGCCGTGGCCCTGAGACCCCTGGCGCTGCACCCATTTGCCGAAGGGCCGCTGTTGCTCGGTGGCACGCTGGCGAGCGCCTGGGCAATCGTCCGCATTTGCGAGCCGGTCAAGCCGCTGCGGCGGTGGCTGGGGTTGCCTGCGGTGTGACTTGGCGGGGCTGAAGTGATGGAGCCGCAAACAGCCTTCGGTCAGAAGATTTTCTGCGCTGGTGGGCCAGAGGATTCGAACTGGACGGAGCCATTCCGCGCCTTCCCCGTCGCGACCTCCTCGAAGGACACGTCGGGCGTAATGCATGGGACAAGCCGACCTGGCACCATGCAGCAGCACCCCTTCGCCGCCCAAGCAAGGGGCACGCGACGCAGGAGAACCGAGGCCCGGGCGACGTACGCTGTCCCGCAAACGTCAGGTTGGGCGGCACTTCGGCAGATGTCGAGCCGCCGGGCGTACATCCATGTATGTACGATCTCCGAAACATTGGATAGGATATACACGTACATCTTCTATGAGACTCCCAAGATGGCCCACACCAAGCTCTTCAAGAACGGCAACTCCCAGGCGGTGCGAATTCCAGCCGAGCTGGCCTACACCAGCTGGGACATCGAACTGGTCATCGAGCGCGAAGGCGATGAACTGCGTATTCGGCCGGCGCGCCGCCGAATGGGAGACGTTCTGGGCAAGCTGGAGAAGTTCTCACCAGACTTCATGGCCGAGGGCCGGGGCGTCAACCGTGAGGGCAAGCGCGAGGCCCTATGAAACCCAAGTACATGCTCGACACCAACATCTGCATCTACCTGATGAAGCACCAGCCTCCTGCAGTGCGAGCAAGGTTTGCCGAGTGCTTCGTCGGCGATGTGGTGATCTCAGCCATCACCCTGGCCGAACTGGAGTACGGAGTGGCCTGTTCAGGCAACGCCCGAGCCCACAACCAGGCCCTGCTGGACAGCCTGCTCGAAGACATCCCAGTCGAGCCTTTCGAAGCCCGCGCAGCGCATGCCTACGGTCCGCTGCGCCTGGGCTATCGGGCCCGCAACAAGGACGCGCTGGACAAGCTGATCGCCGCTCACGCCGTCTCCCTCGGCGTCACCCTGGTCACCAACAACGAGGCCGATTTCCACGGCTTTGCCGGGCTGGTTGTAGAGAACTGGGTCAACAACCACTGATCAGGCCGTGTACAAGATCTTGGTGGCTGTCCGTTCATCCAAGAAGGAATATCTGGTTGAGAGTTCCTGATCGCGACCCGGGCTGACGAACTCAATCCCATGTCCGCTAAGACAGAGCCCTTCTCAGACGCCTTTCCGGCCCACAGCCCAGAAGACGCGGTCAGGAGCCCATAGCAAAAAGCCCCGCACGATGCGGGGCTCTGAGCGCCTTCGAAGCCCGTTCAGCAGGTTCGAAGGTCTTGGTCTGGCGGAGAGGGTGGGATTCGAACCCACGGTACCTTTCGGTACGCCTGATTTCGAGTCAGGTACATTAGACCACTCTGCCACCTCTCCGGGTTCTGCACATGTGCACGAGGCAGGCATGACTGCCAACCCGTGACTCACTGGTCTAAGCGCGAGATTATAGCGCACTGCGCCGCAGTCTGTCGCCAGTCCAGCCTCGGCGCACCGGACCTCGTCACACCGCCGCGATTCGCTCCAGCCCGCCCATGTACGGACGCAGCGCGGCCGGAATCACCACCGAGCCATCCGCCTGCTGGCCGTTCTCCAGAATGGCGACCAGCGTGCGCCCCACCGCCAGCCCCGAGCCGTTGAGCGTGTGCACGAGTTCCGGCTTGCCCTGCGCGTTGCGAAAGCGCGCCTGCAGACGGCGGGCCTGAAAGGACTCGCAGTTCGAGCAGGACGAGATCTCGCGGTACGCTTTCTGGGCCGGCAGCCAGACCTCGAGGTCATAGGTGCGCGCGGCGCCGAAGCCCATGTCGCCGGTGCACAGCAGCATCACCCGATAGGGCAGCTCCAGGCGCTGCAGAACCGCCTCCGCATGCCCGACCATTTCCTCCAGCGCCGCTTCGCTGTGTTCCGGCTTTTCGATGCGCACCATCTCGACCTTGTCGAACTGGTGCTGGCGGATCATGCCGCGGGTGTCGCGTCCGTAGGAGCCCGCCTCCGAGCGGAAGCACGGCGTGTGCGCGGTGAATTTCATCGGCAGCTGCTCGCCCGGCACGATCGCGTCGCGCACGATGTTGGTGAGCGAGACCTCCGAGGTGGGGATCAGGTACAGCGGCTCGGCATCGCCCTCCTGGCCGCCCTTTCTGACCGCGAACAGGTCCTGCTCGAACTTGGGCAGCTGACCGGTGCCGCGCAGGGTCGTGGCGTTGACGATGTAGGGCGTGTAGCACTCGGTGTAGCCGTGCTCGCCGGTGTGCAGATCGAGCATGAACTGGGCGAGCGCGCGGTGCAGCCGCGCGATCGGCCCGCGCAGCAGGGCGAACCGCGATCCGGCCAGCTTGGTGGCCGTCTCGAAGTCCAGGCCCAGCGGCGCACCCACGTCGACATGGTCGAGTGGCTCGGTGTCGAAGTGGCGCGGTTCGCCCCAGCGACGCACTTCCCGGTTGCCGGTTTCGTCGCGCCCGAGCGGCACCGCCGCCTGGGCCAGGTTGGGCACCGTCATCAGCCAGTCGGCCAGTTGCGACTGCACCGATTCATTGACCCGGGTGGACGCGGCGAGTTCGTCGGCGATGCCGGCCACCTCGGCCATCAGCGCACTGGTGTCCTCGCCCCGCCCCTTCATCCCGCCGATCTGGCGCGACAGGGTGTTGCGGCGGGCCTGCAGTTCCTCGGCGCGGATCTGGGCGGCCTTGCGCTCGGCTTCCAGGCCGCGGAACCGTTCGGTGTCGAGGGTGTAGCCGCGATCGGCCAGGCGGGCGGCGATCGCGTCGAGGTCGCGTCGGAGCAATTGCGGATCGAGCATGGCGGCAGGGGTTCCGGGTCGGGAACCTCGGTAAGCAAGAGGAACGCGATGGTATCAGGGGGCATCGCGCCCGGCAGCGGCCCGGCTCAGTCCCGAGGCTCGCGATCGAGCCGGCGCAGCCAGGCCAGCTTCTCGGCGATCCGCCCTTCCAGGCCGCGATCGGTGGGGCGATAGAAATCGGGCTCGGTGATGCCGTCGGGCATGTAGGTCTCGCCGGCCGCATAGGCGTTCGGTTCGTCATGCGCGTAGCGATAGGCGTGGCCGTAGCCCAGTTCCTTCATCAGGCGCGTGGGCGCGTTGCGCAGGTGCACCGGCACCGGATCGGAGCCCTGGCGCGCGACGAATTCACGCGCCTGGTTGTAGGCGTTGTAGCCGGCATTCGACTTGGCCGCGCAGGCCAGATAGAGCACCGCCTGGGCCAGCGCCAGTTCGCCCTCGGGCGAGCCCAGCCGCTCGTAGACTTCGGACGCGTCCAGCGACAGGCGCAGCGCCCGCGGGTCGGCCAGGCCGATGTCCTCGATCGCCATCCGCACGAGACGGCGCGCCAGGTAGCGCGGGTCGGCGCCGCCGTCGAGCATGCGCACCAGCCAGTAGAGCGATGCGTCCGGATGCGAGCCACGCACCGACTTGTGCAGGGCCGAGATCTGGTCGTAGAAGGCGTCGCCGGCGTTGTCGAAGCGGCGCAGGCTCTGGGACAGCGTGCGCTCCAGCGTCGCCTCGTCGATGCGCTGCTCGCCCTGCGATTGCGCGGTGTCGACCACCAGTTCGATCGCGTTGAGCAGCCGGCGCGCATCGCCATCGGCCCAGGCGATCAGCCGTTCGCGGGCGGTGGATTCGAAGACGGGAATGGGCGCAGCAAGGAGTGCCGGCTCCGATGACGGCCGGCCCGGGTCGGATGCACCACCGCCCTGCTCTGCCGTCAGGCTCGCCAGCGCCCGATCGAAGATGTCGGACAGCGCCGCGGCATCCACCGGGTTGAGGACATAGACGCGGGCCCGCGACAGCAGCGCGCTGTTGACCTCGAAGGACGGGTTCTCGGTGGTCGCGCCCACGAACACGAACAGACCGCTTTCCACATGCGGCAGGAACGCGTCCTGCTGCGCCTTGTTGAACCGATGGACTTCATCGACGAAGACGATGCTGCGCAACCCGCGCGCGGCGGCGGCCTGCGCCTGGGTCACCGCGTCGCGGATGTCCTTCACCCCACCCAGCACCGCGGAAATCGGGATGAAGTGGGCGCCGAAGGCATCGGCCATCAGCCGGGCCAGCGTCGTCTTGCCCACCCCCGGCGGTCCCCACAGGATCATCGAGTGGGGCCGGCGCGACTCGAAGGCCACCCGCAGCGGCTTGCCCGCGCCCAGCAGATGCGACTGCCCGACCACTTCATCGATGTGCCGCGGACGCAGGCGCTCGGCCAGCGGAACACCGGGCAGCACCGGGGGCATGGGCGCCCGGGACGTGGCCGCAGCGGGATCAACCGGCGCTGCCGATGTCGCGTCCTCGCCTTCGGAACTGAGCGACAGCGACGCCTGGACGGAAACCGGCGGTTGCGTCATGTCAGGCGGGTCGGACCCGCAATCCGGTCATGCGGGCGATGTTGAGCGCGCTGCCGATGAGCGCGGCCTGGAAGGCGGCGATGCCCACCCACACCCAGGCCGGGTGGTTCGCGTCCATCATCATGCCGAAGGCGGTGGGGCTCACCGACATGCCCACATCCAGCCCGGAATAGACCATGCCGTAGACCCGGCCGGTGGCGCCGGGCGGAGTCGCCCGCTTGACCAGCAGATCGCGCGAAGGGCCCGCCAGCCCCATGCCCAGCCCCATCAGCGCGAACAGGGGCGGTACCGTCCAGGCCGGCCAGGCGCTCCAGGCGATGAGCAGCGCAACCACCGTGGAGACGGCCAGCGACACCGCCACCACCTGATCGGCCCGCGTGGGATCGGTCACCAGGTAACCGCCCACCCCCATGCCCAGCGCACTGGCGAGCATGAAGGTGGTCACGCACATGGCGAGCCAGCTGACCGGCATCTGGTGCAGCGTGCGGGCCGCCTCGGGCCCGAAAGTGAGCACGCCGCCCAGCGCGGCAGCCCAGGCGAAAAAGAAACCGAAACTCATCCACACCGCCGGCAGGCGCAGGAACCCGAACGGGCTGGCGGCGGGGGCGCCGGCGGCCGCCTGCGCCGCCGATCCGGTGCCGCCAACGCCTTGCAGCAGATCGCGAAACCGCCAGATCAACGCCATCATGGCCAGGGCCACCAGCCCGGCTGCCAGGAAAGCCATCCGCCAGCCGGCCACCTGCGCGACGCTCACCAGCAGGACCGGCGCCAGTGCCCAGCCCAGGCTGCCGCTCACGCCATGGACCGCATAGGCCTTGCCCAGCCGGGTCGGGCCGATCCGGGCATTCAGGATCGAGTAGTCCACCGGATGAAAGGGCGCATTGCCCACGCCGCACAGCACCGCACCCAGCATCAGTCCGGCATAGCCCGGGGCCGCCGCCAGCGCACAGGCGGCCAGCACGAAGCAGCCCAGCGCGGCCATCATCACCGGAAAGGCACCCACCCGATCGACCAGGAAACCCGAGAGCGCCTGGCCGATGCTCGACACCACGAAGAACACGGTGACCAGCAGACCGAGCTCGGCATAGCTGAGGGCGAACGCGTCCTTGAGCCAGGGAAACAGCGGCGCCAGGGTCAGGTGAAAGAAATGCGAGGTGCCATGCGCCACGCCGACGATGGCCATGGTGGCGTTCTCGCGCCGAACGGCCTGGGGATCGGCGCTCAGCGTGTCAAAGGTGGCGGGTGCGGTCGACATCGAAAGGCCCTCAGAAAAGCGCCCCGCGCGCATCGATGCGCCAGAGATCGACCACCCGCCCGCCGCGATGAACGACGAGGCTGTCGTGCAGATTGACGGTGGGGTCGCAATGACCGGGAACCACCTCGACACGATCGCCGATACCCAGGGCCACCGGCGTCTCGCCGGCGATGTGGCGCATCACCAGGTGCTCGTCCGAGACCGAGGCGGTGCGCCAGCCCGCGGCCAGCGGCCGCGGCAGACCGGAGTCGACCGCGAAGGCCTTGAGCCCACCATCGAGCACCACCTGACCGGGCCGCTCACTGATCACCTGGCAGCGCACGGTGAGCGCCTGGCGAAGCACGGGGGCCGCGGGATCGGGTTCGTTGGCGAAGTAGTCGGCGTCCATCAGCACATAGGAGCCGGGCTGCACCTCGGTGTACAGACCCGAGGCCGCTTCCTGGGGATAGGTGCCGGTGCCCCCGCCGGTGATGACCGGACACGGCAGGCCGGCGGCGAGCAGCGCCTGGCGGGCGGCCTCGGCCGTCTCGCACGCCTGGGCGATCGCCTCGCGGCGCGCCTGCGGGCTGCGCCGATGCTGCGCCGCGCCGTGATAGGCCTGCAGGCCGCGCAACGCCAGGTACGGCGCCTGCGCCTGAACCGCATGCGCGAGTTCGAGCACCTGCGCCGTCGAGGTGACGCCGCAGCGCGCGCCGCCGACATCCACCTCAATCAGCACCTCGACCCGCCCCTGCGCTGCGCGCACCGCCTGCGCGAGCGCGGCGACCTGGGCCGGATGATCGACGCACACGCCGACCCGCGCCTGGTGCGACAGCCGCGCCAGGCGGGCCAGCTTCGAGGCGCCGATCACCTGGTTGCTCACCAGGACATCGCCGATGCCCGCCGCCACGAAGATCTCGGCCTCACCGACCTTCTGGCAGCACAGCCCCACCGCTCCCGCCGCCACCTGGCGACGGGCGATCTCCACGCACTTGTGGGCCTTGGCGTGGGCTCGCAGGGCCAGGCCCGCACGCGCGACCGCCCCGTGCACCGCCGCCAGATTGGCCTCGAAGACATCGAGGTCGAGCATCAGTGCGGGCGTGTCGACCTGATCGAGCGAGTCGCCGATGCGAGCCGGGAACGGGGGGCGCTCGGGTGCCGCCGGGGGGCGCGCAGAGGCCGCCGGGGGGCTCGCGGGAGCCGGCGCATCGGCAGGGTCGCGCGGTTCGGAAACGCGCCGCTCGGAAGCGTGCGGGTCGGGGGCGTTCATGTCATTGCTCCACGATGTCGGCGCCACGCGGCGCCACGAACCGGAACGCATCGGCGTCGAGCCGGGGATTGCGTTCGAAGCCGGAAAAACCGAAAAGCGTGGTGCGTCCAAAAGCGTCGCGCACCTCCATCGCCTCGGGCAGACCGCCACGCAGGCCGATCACGATCCGATCGAAACCGGCGTCGCGGTTCTTCGGTTGCGCATCGACCCAGTCCAGCCCATCGCGCGAGCCGTCCTCCTTGAGCGTGAAATTGCGTTCCAGGTCGTTGGAGCCGAACAGGATCGCGGCCGGGCTCGCGCCCAGCGAATCGCTCATCCGGCGCACGGTGACCTGGTTGAGGTCCTTGTCGTGGAAGTGGATCTTTTCGCCGTCGCCCACCATCAGCTGCTCGTAGGGCTTGCGCACTTCCCAGCGAAAGCGCCCGGGGCGCTGGAATGCGAACACGCCGCTCACGTTTTCGAAGCCGCCTCCGGCGCGCTGCGAGCGCTGGGTGAAGCTGCCGCGGGCCGACCGGATCGATTGCAG
The DNA here is from genome assembly GCA_903934295.1 of uncultured beta proteobacterium. GTDB lineage: Bacteria > Pseudomonadota > Gammaproteobacteria > Burkholderiales > Burkholderiaceae_E > Quisquiliibacterium. The sequence continues at coordinate 35,443 of CAIZNI010000065.1, read as the reverse complement.
GAACTCACGAAGCTGCGACTGGGCGGGTGTCGCGCCCGAGGCCTGGGCGCGCGCCTGCCGGTCGGCGCCGATCAGTGCCAGGAAACCCAGACTCGCCCGCAGCAGGACGCGCCGCGAACCGACGAAGGAATGCATTCGGACTCCTAGAATGCGCCCGCCCGGATCGGGGGCGCAGCGCCGGCAACGCTCAGGAATCGTCGCGCCGTGGCACGAGGATATCGCGATTGCCGTTGGTGGCCATCGCCGAGACCAGCCCCGACTTCTCCATCTGCTCGAGCAGGCGTGCCGCCCGGTTGTAGCCGATGCGCAGATGGCGCTGGACCAGCGAGATCGAGGCCCGGTTGTGCTGCACCACCACCGCCACCGCCTGGTCGTACATGGCGTCGGACTCGGCGTCGATGCCGGCCTCGGCCAGGGTCTGCTGCAGACCGCCGAAACCGACGGCACTGCCGGTGTCGGCCTCACCCGGAACGCCGCCCTCCAGCACACCCTCGATGTACTGCGGCTCGCCCAGCGACTTCCAGTGGGCCACCACCTTGTGCACCTCTTCGTCGCTCACGAAAGCGCCGTGCACGCGAAACGGCACGCCGCCGCCCGGCATCAGGTAGAGCATGTCGCCCTGCCCCAGCAACGACTCGGCGCCCATCTGGTCGAGGATGGTCCGCGAGTCGATCTTGGAGGACACCTGGAAGGCGATGCGGGTGGGAATGTTGGCCTTGATGAGGCCGGTGATGACATCGACCGAGGGACGCTGCGTCGCGAGGATCAGGTGGATGCCGGCCGCCCGGGCCTTCTGGGCCAGACGCGCGATCAGTTCCTCGATCTTCTTGCCCACCACCATCATCAGGTCGGCCAGCTCGTCGATGACCACCACGATCTGCGGCAGACGGCCCAGCGGTTCGGGCGCATCCGGCGTCAGCGAGAACGGATTCGGGATCAGGGTGTCGCGCTTCTCGGCGTCGGCGATCTTGGCGTTGTAGCCCGACAGGTTGCGCACCGCGAGCCGGCTGAGCAGCCGGTAACGGCGCTCCATCTCGGCGACACACCAGTTCAGCGCGTTGCCGGCGTGCTTCATGTCGGTGACGACCGGCGCCAGCAGGTGCGGGATGCCCTCGTAGGTGCTCATCTCGAGCATCTTGGGGTCGATGAGGATCATCCGCACCTGGGTGGGATCGCTCTTGTAGAGCAGCGACAGCAGCATCGCGTTGATGCCCACCGACTTGCCCGAACCGGTGGTGCCGGCCACCAGCAGGTGCGGCATGCGCGCCAGGTCGGCGCACACCGGCTGGCCCGCGATGTCCTTGCCCAGCGCCAGGGTGACCGCCGAGGTGCTCTCGGCATAGACCTGCGAACCCAGGATCTCGGACAGGCGCACCGCCTGCCGGCGCGGATTGGGCAGTTCGAGCCCCATCAGGTTCTTGCCGGGAATCGTCTCGACCACGCGTAACGACACCAGCGACAGCGCGCGCGCCAGGTCCTTGGACAGGTTGACGATCTGGCTGCCCTTGACGCCGGTGGCAGGCTCGATCTCGTAGCGGGTGATGACCGGCCCCGGATAGGCGGCGACCACGCGGGCGGCCACATTGAAATCGGCCAGCTTCTTCTCGATCAGGCGCGAGGTGTATTCCAGCGTCTCGGGCGACACGGTTTCCTGGGCGATCGGGGGCGGATCGAGCAGGGCCAGCGGGGGCAGCTGCGTGTCGGCCGGCAGGTCGTAGAACAGCGGCGCCTGCAGTTCGGCCGCCGCACGCCCCGAGGGCTCGATGCGCACCGCCGGCACCTGGATGCGAACCGGCTCGGGATCGTCATCGATGATCCGGCGCAGCTCCTCGACCTGCTCCTCGCGCTCGACCGCCGCGACCTCGCCGATCTGCCGATCCCGCCGCGCGGCAACCGCCTGCGAGACGCGCAGCCAGACGGTCTCGAGTGCCGCGCCCACCACTTCAACGATGGTGAGCCAGGACAGGCCGGTGGCCAGGCTGAAGCCAGTCGCCACCACCGCGAACAGCACCAGGGTGCCGCCCACCGCGCCCACCTGCTCCATCAGGGGATCACCGATCAGCTGACCGAGCAGCCCCCCCGGCGCCAGCGGCAACGCCGCCTGCAGCGAATGCAGCCGGGAGGCCTCGAGCGCCGCGCTGCCCAGCAGCAGCGCGCCAAAGCCCAACCACACCTCCCAGGGAAAGCGGACTCGTTCGGCAGGCTCGTCGGCCGCCGGCGCAGTGATGCGGCTGCGGCTGGCGCGGGTGCCGGATTCGGACGCGGTCGCGTCGCGGCCCGGCCGCAGGCGGCGGTAGCCGCGCCAGACCGACAGCGCGGCGAGCCCGACCAGCAGGTAGGACGAAAGACCAAAAAGGTACAGCAGCAGGTCGGCGATCCAGGCGCCGACGCGCCCGCCGGCGTTGTGGACCGCGACATTGCCGACCGCGTGCGACCAGCCCGGATCCTGCCGGTCGTAGGTCAGCAGGATCAGCGCCAGAAAAAGCATCATCACCACCGAGACGATCCAGCGCGCCTCGCGCAGCAGGTGGATCACCCGGTCCGGCAGGGCCAGCAGCAGTCCGGCTCCCCGACGGGAGCCCGCGGCGGCGGAAGCGCCGGCCCGGCTCATGAACGAGGCCCCATCAGCTGATGTAGTTGCTGAGTTTCTCGCGCAAGGCGAGCCGCCCTTCGGGCAGCGGCACGATGTAGCCGTCGATCTCCAGGCCCTTCATGACCCGCGAGACCATTTCGCGCGAGGCGCCGATCATCTTGGCGATTTCCTGGCGCGGCAGCTTGTTCCTGACCACCCGCTCGCCAGCCACTTCTTCCGAGAAATCGAGCAGCACGCGGGCGACCCGGCCGTAGACATCGAGCAGGGCCAGGGTCTCGATCTTGCGGTCGGCCTCGCGCAAGCGGCGCACCAGCCCGCGCATCACCGCCATCGCAACGTCGGAGCTTTGCAGCAGCATCGACTTGAAGGCTTCCTTGCTCACGCTCATGAATTCACAGGGCTCGATGGTGATGACGCTGGCCGAGCGCGGCGCATCATCGATCAGACTCATCTCGCCGAAGAACTCGCCGGCTCCGATGACCGCCAGGATCACTTCCTTGCCTTCGGAGTCGGAACGCTGGACCTTGGCACGGCCGGCCAGGAGGATGAACATCGACTGGGAGGTCTCGCCCTCGGCGACGATGGTCCGCCCCTTGGGGTAACTGCGCCGCGCGCTGCCCGCCGCGAGCGTCTCGAGTTGGGATTCGTTCAGACCAGCAAAGAGGGGAACCCGACGAAGGAACGCCTTGTTTTCATCGTGCGCCATAGAGGCCTTCCAGGATCTTGATCCTATAATTTTGCACCAAGGCACGAACGAAACAAGAAAAAGTGTGAAGTACTTCGCCTAAGCCGATGATTTTTTGAGCTTTTCACAACGAAACGAGTCGTCATGACCACCCCCAAGCACCACCGTCTCCTCATTTTGGGCTCCGGCCCGGCCGGCTACACCGCCGCGGTCTACGCCGCGCGCGCGAATCTGAAGCCGACACTGATCACCGGCATCGCGCAGGGCGGCCAGCTGATGACCACCACTGAAGTCGACAACTGGCCGGCCGATGCCGACGGCGTCCAGGGCCCCGAGCTGATGGCGCGATTCCAGGCCCATGCGGAACGCTTCGGCACCGAGATGATCTTCGACCAGATCCACACCGCCCGACTCGATGAACGCCCGGTACGGCTGATCGGCGATTCGGGCGAGTACACCGCCGACGCGCTGATCATCGCGACCGGCGCGTCGGCGCGCTATCTCGGTTTGCCCTCGGAAGAAGCCTTCATGGGCAAGGGCGTGTCGGCCTGCGCCACCTGCGACGGCTTCTTCTATCGCGGCCAGGCGGTGAGCGTGATCGGCGGGGGCAACACCGCAGTCGAGGAGGCGCTCTACCTGTCGAACATCGCCAGCAAGGTCACCGTCATCCACCGCCGCGACAAGTTCCGGGCCGAGCCGATCATGATCGACAAGCTCATGGAAAAGACCCGCACCGGCAACGTCGAGGTGAAATGGTTCCAGGAGGTCGATGAAGTGCTGGGCGACAAGACCGGTGTCACCGGTGTTCGGCTGCGCGACAGCCGTGACGGCAGCCGCCAGGACATCGCGGTGCAGGGCGTCTTCGTGGCGATCGGCCACACCCCGAACACCGGGATCTTCGCCGGCCAGCTCGAGATGGCCAACGGCTACATCGTCACCCACAGCGGCTTGCAGGGACAGGCGACCGCCACCAGCGTGCCGGGCGTGTTCGCGGCCGGCGACGTACAGGACCACATCTATCGCCAGGCGATCACCAGCGCGGCCACCGGCTGCATGGCGGCACTCGATGCCCAGCGCTACCTCGAGGCCCAGGAAGGGCACTGAGCGGCGCTCGTCCGATGAAGAACTTCGCCGATCTCGCCCGACTGCGCGATGCCCTGAAAGCCGAGGAGCAGGCACGAGCGCTGGCGCGCGAGCGCGAGCGTGTCGAGCAGGCGCGCCGGGCTCGCGAGGCCGCGGTGTTTCAGCAGGCAATGGTCGATGCGGTGCCCCTGCCGCGAACCGACCGCGCGTCGCCGGCGCGCCCGGCGACGCCGCCGCAGCCTCGCCAGCGCGAGCTCGACGAACAGCAGGCGCTGGCGCAATCGATGTCCGACGAGATCGACATCGAGCGACTGCTCGACACCGACGAGGCGCTGTCGTACCGGCGCGAGGGCGTTGGCAGTGACGTGGTGACGCGGCTGCGACGCGGCCACTGGACGGTTCAGGGCCAGATCGACCTGCACGGCATGCGGGTCGAGGAAGCCCGCGAAGCGCTGGGCCAGTTCCTGGTCGACGCGATCAAGCGACATCGGCGCTGCCTGCGGGTGATCCACGGCAAGGGACTCGGCTCGATCGCCCGCGAGCCGGTCCTGAAAGGCAAGGTGCTGCGCTGGCTGGTCCAGCGCGATGACGTGCTGGCGTTCTGCCAGGCCCGTCCGAACGACGGCGGCGCGGGCGCCCTGCTGGTGCTGCTGCGCGGCGCCTGAGGGGCCGGCGCGGGTCAGGGCAGGCGGATCACGGCCGCGGGACAAGCCTGGCGGGGCACGCCGGGCGGATCAAGTTTTCCGGGCGGCGACCTGACTGGCGATCGCCTGAGCGGCGGCGTGTCCCGACGACCACGCCCACTGGAAGTTGTAGCCCCCCAGCCAGCCCGTCACATCGACCACCTCGCCCACCAGGTAGAGGCCGGGCTGGCGGCGCGACTGCATCGTGCGCGGATCGAGTTCGGCGGTGGCCACGCCCCCGGCCATCGCCTCGGCCTTGCGATAGCCCTCGCTGCCGGTGGGCGTCACCGGCCAGCGGCGCAACGAATCGGCGATCGTCTGCAGGTCGCGATTGCCCAGTTCGGCAAGCCGTGCCTCGGGCCGCAGACGCGCCTGCTGGCTCGCGAGTTGCGCCAGCCACAGCGCCACCACCCGCCGCGGCAGCCGCTCGCCCAGGGCAGTCCCCAGCAGTTGGCGTGACTGCTCGCGTCGCTGGGTCAGCCAGCGCAGCAGTTCGTCGTCGCCACTGCCCGGCGCCAGGTCGATCTCCAATGGCTGGCCAGGCATCCAAAAGGTCGAGATCTGCAGCACCGCCGGGCCCGACAGCCCACGGTGGGTGAACAGCAGGTCTTCGGTGAATGCGGGCGCCGCCGGTTGCGCGGGCGAGCGGATGCCCACCTCCATCGACACGCCGGCCAGCTCTGACCAGGGGGCCCAGGCAGCCGCATCGAAGGTGAGTGGCACGAGGGCCGGCCGCGGCTCGACGATGCGGTGACCGAACTGGCGGGCGATCCGCAAGCCGAAATCGGTGGCGCCGATTTTCGGGATCGCCAGTCCGCCGGTGGCGATCACCAGCGCGCGCGCCCGGACCTCGCCGGCACCGGTGCCGATCAGGAAACGGGCGCTGTCGGGCTGATCGGGCGCGAGCGCCTGGATTCCGGTCACCGGACAGGGGAATCGCCACTGCACGCCCCCCGCATCGGCCTGGGCGCGCAGCAGCGAGACGATCCGCTCGCTCGAGTCGTCGCAGAACAGCTGGCCGCGGTGTTTCTCGTGAAAGCCGATGCCCTGGGATCGAACCAGGGCGATGAAATCGGCCGGCCGGTAAGCCCGCAGCGCCTGGCGGGCAAAAGCCGGGTCGGCGCTCGCGTACCGCTCGATCCGGTCGCCGTCGCAGTTGGTGAAGTTGCAGCGGCCCCCGCCGGAGATGCGGATCTTTTCGCCCGGGCGCTCGCTGTGATCGATGATCAGCACCCGCAGCCCCCGGCGCCCGGCGACACCCGCGCAGAACATGCCCGCGGCACCGGCGCCCACCACCACCACATCCCAGGCGCTCATGGCAGATCCACCACCGGGGCCCCCGGCGCGGCCGACAGCGCCGCGACGTCGGCCAGGGTATCGAGATCGGTGGTGAAGCCCGCGTGGGCCACCGTGATGCGCATCACCGCCTCGGGGTGCGCATCGAGCCAGCCGCGCGCGCCGCCCGGCGTCTGCGCGAGGCTGGCCAGCATCGCGCCGGCGAAGATCACCGGATTGCCGCGCTGGTCTGCGTGATCGGGCACCAGCGCCCGGGCCGCACCGCGGCGGGCGAACGCCGCGATGAGGTCACCGACCTGATCGGCCTGCAGCAGCGGCAGGTCAGACAGCGACACCAGGAATGCGTCCAGCGGATGCGCGCTGCCCTCCCCCAGCGCATCGCCGGTCATTGCTCGCAGTGCGAGCAGTCCGGCCCGCACCGAACTTTGCTGGCCGCTGCGATAGTCGGCGTTGACCACGCAATGAACCGGCAATCCGGCCAGCAGCGGGCTCACCTGCTCATGCTGATGACCCAGCACCACCACCAGCGGATCGATGCCCGCCGCGAGCAGGGTGCGCGCGGTGCGCCGGACCAGCGCTTCGCCGTCGATCCGGATCGCGAGCTTGTTCGGCCCGTTCATGCGCCGCGATTCCCCTGCCGCCAGCAGGATCCCGCCCACCCGGATCGCCGTCATCGGATCAGCCCCAGGCCGCGCGGACAATTTCGCGCAAGCGGTGAAGGTTCTTGTAGGCCAGCGTCGCGTCGCTCATCGACTCGAGCGCCGCCAGAAGCCGGGCGCGGCGCGGCGCATCGCAGGCCACCTCGCCCAGCGGCGCCACGCGGACCCGGATCAGGAACAGCGCGGCGCGCCAGTCCGGCAAACCCAGCGTGACCTGTCGCTCGATCCGGAAGAAGAGTCGCTCGGGATCGAGGTCATCGGGGAGCGCCGGCGCATCCGGCCAGCGCGCGAGACCGGCGTCCGCGCTCAGGGTCCAGACGAAGCGCTCGAAGGGCCCCTTCTCCACCATCGCCCGCGACAGGTTCAGCGATGCCTCGCGCAGGGGCCCGCCGTCTGCCACCGGCTGATGGATCGTGATCAGCGGCTGGCCGAGCTTGGCCGCCGGATCCCAGCCGCTGGGAAAGACCACCGACATCGCCTGCGCCAGCAGACCGTGGGCCGCGCTGCCCGCCGGTCGCGCAGCCGGCTCACCGGGCGGCCACGCCATCAGCACGAGATCCTCCTGCAGCGCCAGCGAGAGGGAGGCCAGCAGACGTGGCCCCGGCGCAAGCCGCTGCAGACGCGCCGCGACCGGCTCGGCGCACGGCAATGAGGCGCCCACCCGGACCCCGTCGCGCAGATCCAGACTCAGCCCAGCGCGGTGCAGTTCGAACACCGGTGCCGGCAGTTGCCCGTCGACTGGCGATGCCCGCTCGGGCGCCGGCGGTGCTGCGCCCCCGGCGGCGGGGACACCACCGAACCCGATCAGTTCGGGATGATGGTGCGACAGCTGCGCCAGCCCCGCCTGCAGCGCGCCGATCACCCACTGCGGATCGGCGCCATCGGCCAGGCGTGCGAGCGGGCGCCGGTCATCGTCAAGGTGGGCAAGCTTGGCCTGCGCAACGGCCGGATAGCCGGCGTCGCTGATCAGCAGCGGATCGCCGGGCGCGAGCCGGGCCAGGTCGGTGCGCATGCGAAACGGCACGCCGACCGGAAACGGCATCGGCGCGAAGGTTTGCCAGCCCGGATTCGAATCGGGGGCAAGCGCGGGTGGCCAGACGACGCTCATGCTGGCAAGCTGGCGGCAATCATGATCGAAACCGCCCTCCTGGAAAACCTGCCCGACCTGGCGCTGGCCAGCGCACTGGCCTTCGGCGCCGGCCTGCGGCTGTACCTGGTGGTGCTGCTGTGCGGCCTGGCCGCGCGCCTGGGTGGCTGGCCGCTGCCCGAGCATCTGCAGGTGCTGGCCCATCCGCTGGTGATCGGCGCGGCCGGCTTCATGGCGCTGCTGGAAGGTTTTGCCGACAAGATTCCGTGGCTCGACAGCCTCTGGGACACGCTGCACACGCTGGTCCGGATTCCGGCGGGTGCCGCGCTGGCGGCCGCGGTGTTCGGCGATTCGGGCACGGCGATGGCCGCCGCCGCCGGACTGCTGGGCGGGACGCTGACCGCCACCAGCCATCTGGCGAAATCCGGCACGCGGGCGCTGATCAACGCGTCGCCCGAGCCATTCTCGAACGTCGCGGTGTCGCTGGCCGAGGACGCGCTGGTGATCGGAGGCGCCTGGATGGTCGCCCGCCATCCGCTGGTGCTGCTGGGTTTGCTGGCGGTGGTCACCGTGGGGCTGGTGCTGATGCTGCGGCTGCTGGTGCGCGGTGCGCGGCGCCTGCTGGGGCGTCTTGCGGGCCCGCAGCCCGGCTGAACCGCCAGCGCCCCTGCGCCGGGCGCGCACCCATCGCGCCAACCGTCAGACAGCGGCTTCGCCGGTCTCGCCGGTGCGGATGCGGATCACTTCCTCCACCGGCGAGACAAAAATCTTGCCGTCGCCGATCCGGCCGGTGCGCGCCGCCTTGCAGATCGCCTCGATGGCGCGCTCCGCCGATCCATCGCCCACGATGATCTCGATCTTTACCTTGGGCAGGAAATCGACCACATACTCGGCGCCCCGATAGAGCTCGGTGTGCCCTTTCTGGCGACCGAAACCCTTGCATTCGGTAACGGTCAGGCCGCTGACGCCAACCTCGGCCAGCGCCTCGCGCACTTCGTCGAGCTTGAAGGGCTTGATGATCGCGGTGATACGTTTCATCGGGTTCTCCTGAGAGCCGTGGTTGGGCGATCGACGCAGCCGGCAGATCCGGTCAGTCGCGAAATTTCGAGGTGATGGGATAACGCCAGTCGCGCCCGAAAGCGCGCTGGGTGACCCGGATACCCACCGGAGCCTGGCGGCGCTTGTACTCGTTGATGCGCATCAGGCGCAGCACCCGTTCGACGGCGTCGCGCGGATAACCCGCGGCCAGAATATCGGCGGTGCTGCGGTTGTCCTCCATGTACATCTGCATGATGCCATCGAGGATGTCGTATTCGGGCAGCGAGTCCTGATCCTTCTGGTCCGGTCGCAGTTCCGCGCTCGGCGGGCGGGTCAGGATTCGCTCGGGAATGATCGGCGACACGCCGTTGCGATAGGCGCACAGGCGGTACACCAGCGTCTTGGCGATGTCCTTGATGACCGCGAAGCCGCCAGCCATGTCGCCGTAAAGCGTGCAGTAACCCACCGCCATCTCGCTCTTGTTGCCGGTGGTCAGGACAATGGAGCCATGCTTGTTGGAGAGCGCCATCAGCAGCGTGCCGCGGATGCGCGCCTGGATGTTCTCCTCGGCGGTGTCGGGCGCGAGCCCCTGGAACTCCGTCGACAGGGTCGCCAGGAAGGACTCGAAAACCGGACCGATCGACAGCTCGTCATAGCGCACGCCGACGCGCGCCGCCATGTCGCGGGCATCGACCCACGAGATCTCCGCGGTGTAGGGAGAGGGCATCATCACCGCGCGCACCCGCTCCGGTCCCAGGGCGTCGACCGCCACCGCGAGCACCAGCGCCGAGTCGACACCGCCCGACAGACCGATGATCGCGCCCGGAAAGCCGTTCTTGCCCAGGTAGTCGCGAACGCCCAGCACCAGCGCACTGTAGACCTGTGACTCCAGGGAGCCGACCGGCTCGCGCCGCCCGGGCCGTGCATCGACCGTGTCCTCACCGGCCACCGGTTCGAACTCGACCAGCAGCAGGTCTTCGGCAAACCCCAGCGCCTGCGCCGCCAGTTCGCCCGAGCGCGACAGCGCGAACGACAGACCATCGAACACCAGTTCGTCCTGACCGCCGACCAGATTGGCGGCCATCATGGGCAGGCCCAGCGCGCAGACATTGTCGCGCGCCGCGTCCAGGCGCAGGTGCTGCTTGTTCAGGTGATACGGCGATGCATTGAGCGCGAGGATGAGCTGCGCGCCGGCCTCGTGCGCCGCGCGCGGTGCACGATCGAACCAGAAGTCTTCGCAGACGACGATGCCCACGCGCAAGCCCCCGACCTCGAAAACCAGCGGCTGGCTGCCGGCCTCGAAGTAACGCTGCTCGTCGAACACATCGTAGTTGGGCAGTTCGCGCTTGAAATACTCGCCGACGACCGCGCCCCGGTGCAGCAGCAGCGCCGCGTTGCGGCGCAGTCCGTCGCGCAGCAGCGGCGCGCCGACGATGAGGTGAAGATCGAGCGCGCGGGTCTGTGCGAGGATATGGGCCAGCGCTGCCTGGCACCTGTCATAGAATGACTCGCGCAGCAGCAGGTCCTCGGGCGGATAGCCCGACATCGACAGTTCGGGCGTGAGCAGCACGCGAGCGCCCTGCCCGGCCGCCGCCACGGCGGCGTCGATGATGCGGCGGGCGTTGCCTTCGAAATCGCCCACGGTCTGGTTCAATTGCGCGGCCGCGATGAGAACGGTCATGGGGCGGTTGTGCCTGGGTCGGGTCGAAGAAACATAACGGGAATCCGGTGACGGACAGTCAGAGCAATTATCGCACGCGGCTGATCGCCGGCCTCGACGAAATCCCTGCGGCGCATTGGGACGGACTGCTGCCGCCGGCGGGCGCGCCGCCCTTCGTGCGTCACGCTTTCCTGAGCGCGCTCGAACGCACCGGCTGCGTGGGTCCCGGCACCGGCTGGACCCCCTGCCATCTGACGCTGTGGGACGGCGCCACCCTGGTCGGCGCGGTGCCGATGTATCGCAAGACCCACTCCTGGGGCGAGTACGTGTTCGACTGGGCCTGGGCCGACGCCTACGAACGCAATGGCCTGCGCTACTTTCCGAAACTGCTGTCGGCGGTGCCTTTCACGCCGGTTGGCGGGCCGCGGCTGCTGAGTCGCGACCCCGTCGTCCGACAAGCCCTGGCCGGCGCAGTGCTGGCACAGGCGCGCAGCGCGCGCGTCTCGTCGCTGCATGTCCTGTTTCCCCCGCCCGATGAGGCGCTGCTGCTGGCCGAGGCCGGCTTCATGATGCGCCAGGGTGTCCAGTTCCACTGGCGCAATGCCGGCTACCGACACTTCGACGACTTCCTGGCGGCGCTTGCACAACCCAAGCGCAAGAAAATCCGCGCCGAGCGCCGCAAGGTCGCCGAGCAGGGCGTGACGGTGCGCCGGATCGCGGGCAGTGCCATCGAAGCCGCCGACTGGGCGTTCTTTTACCGGTGCTACGAATCGACCTACGCCGCCCACGGATCGACGCCCTACCTGACGCCCGGGTTCTTCGTCGAACTGGGCCGCACCCTGCCGCAGGCGCTGGTGCTGGTGCTGGCCGAGCGCGATGGTGTGCCGGTGGCCAGCAGCCTGCTGATGCGCGACGAGACCACCCTGTACGGGCGCTACTGGGGGGCGGTGGAATCCATCGCCTGCCTGCACTTCGAGTGCGCCTACTACCAGGCGATCGAATTCGCGATCGAGTCGGACATCCAGACCATCGAGGGCGGCGCGCAGGGTGAGCACAAGATGGCGCGTGGTTTTCTGCCGGTGACCACCCGCTCGGCCCACTGGCTGCGCGAGCCGGCATTCGCCGATGCGGTGGAGCGCTTCCTGGCACGCGAAGGCTCGATGATCAGCGCCTACCTGGACGAACTCAACGAGCGCTCGCCGCTGGGCAGCACCCGCCCCGACTAGCGCTGGGCGGCGCCCGCCCCGACTAGAACAGCGGCTTCTCGGCGGCCCGCTGATAACCCTCGATGCCCGCCATGATCTCGGCCTTGGCGACCTCCGGGCCGCTCCAGCCCAGCACCTTGACCCACTTGCCGGGCTCCAGGTCCTTGTAGTGCTCGAAGAAATGCTGGATGGTAGCCAGCCGCTCGGGCGCCAGGTCGTCGTGTTTCTGCCAGTGCTTGTAGATGGGCAGGATCTTGTCGATCGGCACCGCCAGCAGCTTCGAATCGCCACCCGCCTCGTCTTCCATCCGCAGCACACCGATCGGACGGCAGCGGATCACCGCGCCCACCGCCACCGGGAACGGCGTGATCACCAGCACATCGACCGGGTCCCCGTCGTCGGCAATGGTGTGCGGGATGTAGCCGTAATTGCAGGGGTAGTGCATCGAGGTCATCATGAACCGGTCGACGAACAGCGCGCCGGTCTTCTTGTCGACCTCGTACTTGATCGGATCGGCGGCCATCGGAATCTCGATGATCACGTTCACATCGTGGGGAATGTCGCGGCCGGAGTCGACTCGGTCAAGATTCATGCAGGTACCCGCTGAAAGAAGGACGAAGCCGACAGTGTGCGGCAAGCGCGGGATTCTATCCAGGGTGGTGCGTCGCAACAAAACCCGCGCCGCGGCTGACCGATAATGACCGCTTTCCACCGGACGGCAGCGCGAGCTGCGTCCGCACAGCGCCCGCCGCCAGCCGAGAAGCCATGCCTTCCACCCCTGAACAGCACCTGAATTTCATCGCCAATCGTTCCTGTGCGGCCGACGGCGGCGAAACCCTCCCGGTCATCGATCCGTCCGATGGCGAGGTCTTCGGCAGCATTGCGCGCAGCCGCGCCAGCGACATCGATCGCGCCGTTCGGGCGGCCCGAAGCGCCTTCGACGGGGACTGGGGCCGGGTCTCGGCGGCCGACCGCTCGCGGCTGCTGATGCGTCTGGCGGGCCTGATCGACGCCAACCGCGAAGAACTGGCGCAGCTCGAATCGCGCGACACCGGCAAGCCGATCACCCAGGGGCGTGCCGACGCGGCCGCGCTGTCACGCTACTTCGAGTACTACGCCGGCGCCGCCGACAAGCTGCACGGCCAGACGATTCCCTATCAGGCCGGCTACACCGTCTTCACCGTGCGGCAGGCGCACGGCGTGACCGGTCACATCATTCCCTGGAACTATCCGCTGCAGATCTTCGGCCGATCGGTGGCCGCGGCGCTGGCGACCGGCAATGCCTGTGTGGTGAAGCCGGCCGAAGACGCCTGCCTGAGCGTGATCCGTGTGGCCCGACTGGCCGCTGAGGCGGGTCTGCCCGAGGGAGCCCTCAACGTGGTGACCGGGCTGGGCGCCGAGGCCGGCCAGGCGCTGGCCGAGCACCCGGGCGTCGACCATGTCTCGTTCACCGGTTCGGCCGACACCGGCCGCCGGGTGGCGCAGGCAGCCGCCCAGCACCACTGCCCGGTTACCCTGGAACTCGGCGGCAAGTCGCCGCAGATCGTGTTCGAGGACGCCGATCTGCAGGCCGCGCTGCCGGTGCTGGTGAACGCCATCATCCAGAACGCCGGCCAGACCTGCTCGGCCGGGAGCCGGGTGCTGATCCAGCGCGGGATTCACGACTCGGTGATGCAAAGCCTGGCCGAACGGTTCGCGGCCCTGCGTGCCGGCCCGGCCCAGGCCGACCTGGATCTGGGGCCGCTGGTGTCGCGGCGCCAGTTGCAGCGGGTCTGGGACTACCTCTCCGATGCGCACACCAGCGAGCTGACATTCGCCGCGCAGGGATCGGTCGTCGACAGCGCGCCCGCCGGCGGGTTCTATCAGGCGCCGGTGCTGCTGGAGCGGGTGCCGTGCGGGAACCGGCTGTTCCAGGAGGAAATCTTCGGACCGGTGCTGGTGGCCACGCCTTTCGAGGATGAAGCCGAGGCGATCGCGCTGGCCAACGCCACCCGCTACGGACTGGTCGCGGGCGTCTGGACGCGCGACGGCGCGCGCCAGTTTCGCCTGGCTCATGCCATTCGCGCCGGTCAGGTGTTCATCAACAACTACGGCGCCGGCGGCGGCGTCGAATTGCCCTTCGGCGGCGTCGGCGCGAGCGGGCACGGCCGCGAGAAGGGCTTCGAAGCGCTCTACGGATTCACCTCGCTCAAGACCGTGGCCATCCGCCACGGCTGATGCGAATCCCGCCTGCCGGAATCCGCCAGCCCGAACCGAAAAACCCGCCGCCGGTCGTGCGCGGCGGCTCCTTCAACCCCTGCATCAAGGACGAACCATGAGACTTGCCCAGAAGGTCGCCATCGTCACCGGCGCCGGCTCCGGCTTCGGCGAAGGCATCGCCGAACGCTTTGCCCGCGAGGGTGCCCGCGTGGTGGTCAACGACATCCACGCCGACAACGGCGAGCGCGTCGCCGAGGCGATCCGCCGCGCCGGCGGACAGGCCTGCTTCGTGAAGGCCGACGTATCGGACGGCGAGGAAGTCAAGGCGCTGCTCGACAGCACCCTGGCCGCCTTCGGCAGCCTCGACATCGTGGTCAACAACGCCGGCATCTCGCACCGGAACCAGTCGATGCTCACTGTTGCGGAGGACGAGTTCGACCGCGTCTACCGCGTCAATGTGAAGAGCCTCTACTGGAGCGCCCAGCACATGGTTCCCTACTTCAAGACGCGCGGCGCCGGCGTGTTCGTGAACATCGCATCCACCGCCGGCGTGCGGCCCAGGCCCGGCCTGGTCTGGTACAACGGCACCAAGGGGGCCGCGATCGTCACCTCCAAGGCGATGGCCGTCGAACTTGCGCCCTTCGGCATCCGCGTCAACGTGATCAACCCGGTCGCCGGAGAAACGCCGTTGCTGGCGACCTTCATGGGCGAGGACACACCCGAGATGCGGGCCAAGTTCATCGGCTCGATTCCGCTGGGGCGGCTCTCGCAGCCGGCCGACATCGCGAATGCGGCACTCTTCCTGGCTTCCGAGGAAGCCGCCTTCATCACTGGCGCCTGCCTGGAAGTCGACGGCGGGCGCTGCGTCTGAGGCGACGAGGGCTCAGTCGCCGACCCGCAACCGAGCCGCCGAACGGTAATGGCGAGCCGCTTCCTGCGGCTGCTCGACCTGCTCGGCCAGATCGGCAAGCGCGAGGTGCACGGCCACGCTCTCGCGGGCGGCGAGGCTGCGACCCAGGTAGTCCGCCGCCTTGCCCCACAACGACTCGGTGATGCACAGCCGGCCCAGCACGAGCGTGATGTCGGGATCGTCGCCATGCGTGTCGCGCCAGCGCTCCACCTGCTGCAGGCGCTCCCGGGCCGGCACGTCCGGAAGCGCGGCATAGGCGTGCAGCAGCCGCGGCGCGAAATCACGGGTCAGTGCCGATTCGAGCAGACGCCGCCCGAAGCCGATGTCGCCGGCCTTCGCGAACGCCAGCGCCGCCGCCTCCAGAACCTCGGGCAGATCGCGCTCCCCGTCACGCAGGTCGTTCCACTGCGAACGCAACCCCGGCGCGTCGCCGGCGCGCCGCGCGATCAGCGCCCGGCTGGCCCGAACCCGCAGACCGCGGATGGCTGCCGGATGAAGGACATCGCGCTTCTCGAGTTGGCGCAGCACCTGCAGCACGCGCTGCCAATCCTCGGCCTGCTCGTAGGCGCGAAGCGCCACCCGCAGCGCGTGGATGTGACGCATTCCCCGCGAGTGCAGCCGCTCGATGCTGGCGATGGCGCGCGCGGCGTCCTGCTCTTCGAGGGCGAGTTCGGCGGTGGTCATGAGTTCGGCGGGCGCCGACGCGCGATCCTCTTCGGCCTGCGCCAGCCAGCGGTCCCGGCGCTCGAACTCGCGCATTCGGTGCGCGGCCCGGGCGGCGATCAGCGCGGCAGGTCCCGCGAGTCGGCTGTCCTCGCGCGCCTGCTGCGCCAGCCGCTCGGCACGCCCGAAACGACCTTCGAACAGGGCGAGCACCGAGTCGCGCAGCGCGACCACCGCCGCGTCGCGAATGCGCCGCTCGCGGTATTCGCGCACTCGCCCCGGCAAATCGAGCGCCTTGCCGATTGCTACCAGAAACAGATGCAGGGCAACGAAGCCGGCCCCCAGCACCACCAGCGCCAGGTTGACGGAAACATCAACCCGGTAGGGCGGCCACAGCACCGCCACATTGCCGTGGTTGACCCGCATCAGCAAGGCCAGCCCGACCGCCGCGCTGGCCAGCAGGAGTATCCAGACGATCCAGCGCATCGCCGCCCTCGCCTAGCGCCGGCCCATGGCCGGACCGGCCACGCACCTCATTGGGCGACCTCGCGGGCCGCCCGCGCCGTGCGCACCGCCGCCAGCGTGTCGCCCAACGAGGGCAGTTCAAGCGCAATTCGCGCCGTCTGAAGCTGGCGCAGCGTGGCGACGGTGTTGACGACCGAGCGCTGTTGCCGGTCGTACTGGCTGCCCAGCAACCCGACCGCGCGCTCGAGATCGTTGCGGAACACCGGTTCGAGGCGCGACAGCAACGACAGCCGCGCCGACAGCAGCATCAGGCGCAGGTTTTCCCGGACGAAATATTGCTGCTCCGGCGCCAGCAAAAGCGCATCGGGCGAATCGACGCGATTGACCCGGAACAGTTGCGACAATTCGGCCAGCAGGGAATCGAGGCCCCGTCGCCCGCTGGAGGCCAGGCCCTCGAGGCTGAAACCCGGTGCCCGCGCCGCGGCCGCCGGCCGCGAACCCGCACCCTCGACAGCCGGCGTGACCGCAGAGAGCAAAGGCAGTTGGTCGATGCTGGCGGTGACCGCGTCCAGTCGCAGCGCCAGCCCGATCAGGTCCACCACCGGCAATGCCTTGAGACGATCGATGTCGCGCTGCAGGAGCCGTCGCATGCCGATCGCCTGCGGCTGGCGGATGCGAGCCAGCCGGCCATCGGCATCGGCCAGCGCCGCCAGCGCACCCTGGACGTTGCCGCTGATCGCGAGTTGCTGCGACGCGATGGCCACCGCGCTCTCGACGTCGGCCAGCACGGTGTCGATCGAGTCCTGCGCGATGTCGCGGTACATCCGCTCGAGCTGCGCCTGCTGACCCAGCGCCTCGGTCAGCTTGCTCTCGAGAACGCCGGAGCGGGCCTGCAGGTCGCGACTCTGGTCCTGGGTCTGCTTGAGCTGACCTTCCAACTGGGTCACGCGCACATCGCCGGCCTGCAGCCGCCGCGCCGCCTCCTGGGCAATGGATTCGGCGCGCTGCCACAGTGCCACCGCCGTCACCAGGGAAACCGCGCCCAGGATCAGCGCGGCCACGGTGGCCAGACCACCCACGCCTCGCAAGCGTCCGGCGGCGGCCCCCGTCAGAGACGGTGAGACAGGGCTCGCTGGCGGGCTCGGCGACGGATCGGAGGGCTGGGGCTGCGGCAACACACACTCGCGAAGGAAACAGTTGCGCCGGATCGGGAGGCGAACCGCTCGCAAAAACGAGCGGTCATGACGACACCGAAAATCAGGGCGTCGGGCCGGATTCTATCGCGGCCAGCAGCCCAGTCTCACCCGGTTCGATCACACCGGCGCGCAACCATCCGCATTTGTGCAACGCAAGAGCCAGTCTGGGATGCACGGCAAGCGCGCAAGCCCGGTCGCGTCCCGCCATCGGCAGGGCTGCGCTCAAGCCCTCGATCGCATCCCCGGCGGTGAAAAGACAGAAAACCGGCCGCACCGCCCCCTCCTCGAGCCAGCGCCGCGCCAACGTCACGGCAGCCGCTGGCAGCGCCGTGGGCTCGCTGCGATGAACCGCGACGCGCTCGACCTCCGCCCCCGCCGCGCGCAGCGACTCGATCCAGTCCTCGCGCCCGGTCTCACCGCGCACCACCAGGATTCGCAGACCCTTCGGCCGGACAAAAGGCGCTTCCCGCATGAGCGCGGCAGCATCGAAAGGGGGCTGACGGGGACTGAGCGGCGGATGCGAGGGGCCGAAGGAATCGCCCGCCAGGGCTTGCAGCACCGCCCCGGTTCCGGGCCCCACGACCGCCACGCCGGTGGACGTCGGCCAGGGCCGCGGAACCGCCGCCCAGGCGGACTGGACCGATCCGGGGCTGCAAAAGATCACCCAGTCGAAGCGGCTGATCTGCCCCAGCACCTGCCGCACCGCCGGTTCGTCGGTCAGGGGAAGCAGCCGGCGCACCGGCATCTCGAGCACCTCATGACCGCGGTCGCGCAATGCAGCCGCTACCGCGCCGACACGCGGACTGGGCTGGGTCAGAATGACGCGGGCCACGGGGAGGCGGCGGCCGGGCGACGATCCGGAACGACGCGCTGCGTGCCCGGCTCGGCCCCTGGACGTTTCAGGCCGGCAAGGCCAGCAGTTCGCGCGCGCCCATGTCCGAGAGCTGCTGGGCGACGCGGTTGCCCAGAACTTCGGCGCTGTCGATGTCGGCCTCGTCGCACACACCCTCGGCCTGCAGCAGTTGCACACCATCGACACTGGCCACACAGGCGCGCAGCCGCAGCCCGCCCTCGGGACGGGCCACGCAGTAGGCGGCCAGCGGAACCCGGCAGCTGCCGCCCAGAACGCGCGAGAGCATGCGCTCGGCGCTGACCTGCGCCCAGGTCGGGGCGTGCGCCAGCGCACCGACCCAGCCGGCGACATCGGTGCGTGCCGCCAGGCATTCGATGCCCAGGGCGCCCTGACCGGCGGCCGGCAGGCTGTCGGTCTCGGGCACGATGGCCCGGATGCGATCGGCCAGGCCCAGCCGCTTCAGACCCGCCGCGGCCAGCACGATGGCGGCGTATTCACCGCGGTCGAGCTTGGCCAGACGGGTGTCGAGATTGCCGCGCAGCGGATCGACCACCAGCGACGGGAAACGCCGACGGATGAGCGCCGCCCGCCGCAGGCTCGAGGTGCCGACCCGGGCACCCGCCGGCAGCGCCTCGAGACTGGCGTAATCGTTGGACACGAAGGCGTCGCGGGGATCCTCGCGGGGCAACACGGCCGCCAGTGCGAAGTCCTCGGGCAACTGCATCGGCACATCCTTGAGCGAGTGCACCGCGAGGTCGGCCCGGCCTTGCAGCATGGCGACCTCGAGTTCCTTGGTGAACAGGCCCTTGCCGCCAATTTCGGACAGCGCCCGGTCCAGCACACGGTCGCCTTCGGTCGTCATGCCCAGGATCACCACTTCGCAGCCCGGATACCGGGTGGTAAGCAGGGCCTGGACATGCAGGGCCTGCCACATGGCCAGTCGGCTTTCGCGCGAGGCGATCACCAGCCGGCGCGGCGCATCGAGCGGCGCCGGCGACACGGAAACGGTCATTCAGGTCACCAGATTCTTGACGGTGGACCACTGGCGACGGCTGACCGGCAAACGCTCGGCAATGTCGCGCAGAACCACCTGCCAGTAGGGATCCCCGGCGTCGTCCTCACCGGTGGGCGTGACGCGCTCGAAACCGGCGATCGAGGGCCGGGCGACCAGTGCGTTGCGATGGATGCGCACGAAGCGGTCGATGAATTCCTCTTCGAGCGAGGTCAGCGACTCCTCGATCAGAAACTCGCGCTCGCGCGTGCGCACGGTGATGTACTTGAGTTCGGCCTTGAGATAGATCACCTGCTCGAGGGGCACGAGGATCACGCGACCGCGCTCGTGAACGCTCAGGTGCCGGCGGCGGGTGTTGGTGGCGCGCGCCAGCTGGTCGATGGCCTCGATCTGGTCGGACGGCAGGCGTGTGACGGCCCGCTTGAGCGCATCGAGCAGGCGCTGGGCACGCACCGGCTTGAGCAGGTAATCGATGGCCCGCACCTCGAACGCATCGACGGCAAACTCTTCGAAGGCGGTCACGAAAATGACGAGCGGCATGGCCCGCGGTGTCTCGGAAGAGGCCGCCCTGGCGGACACGTGACGCGCCAGTTCGATGCCGGTCATGCCGGGCATCTGGACATCGAGCAGAACCACCTGTGGCTGGTACAGATCGATCTGGGACAAGGCTTCCGGCGCGTTGGCCGCCTCACCGACGACCCGGTGAGGGAAATCGGGCGCCAGATCGGCCAGCAATTCGCGCAAACGCGAACGGGCGACCGGTTCGTCGTCAACGATAAGGATTGAAATGGCGTCGGACATCTCTGCGTCGCCTCTCTTTGCGGTAAGGAAAAGCCATCTGGACCCGGAACTGACCACTCGTCGTGTCGGTCTTGAGTTCCGCCTCCATATCGTACAACAGCATCAGGCGCTCCCGAATGTTGGAGAGCGCCATGTGGTTGCCAGGTCTCGCCGGCGCGTGCTCAGCCAGGGGATTGAGGATTTCGACCACTACCCGCTCGCCCGAGCGACCCACCCGCACCGACACCAGGCCCGGCTCGGTGCGCGGTTCGATGCCGTGGTGCACCGCGTTTTCGATCAGCGGTTGCAGCAGCAGCGACGGCAAGAGCGCGTCACGCGGCATCTCCTCGAGCAGCCAGTTCACGCGCAGGCGATCGCCCAGCCGAAGCTCCTCGATGGCGATGTACTGCTGGCAGGTGACGATTTCCTCATCGAGCGGCACCAGTTCGCGGGTATCGCGCATGAAGACGCGAAACAGGTCGGCGAGGTTTTCCAGTGTGTACTCGGCGCGCCGCGGATCGCCGCGCATCAGGCCGAGAACGGTGTTCAGGCTGTTGAACAGGAAGTGCGGCCGGATGCGCGCCTGCAGGGCCTGCAGACGGGCTTCGGTCAGCGAGGGCGCCAGCGACAGGGTGCGAAGCCGGAAGTACTCGAAGATGATCGCGCAGACCACCGCGGCGGCCAGCGCCCGCACCAGCAGCATGGCGGCCAGCGACGGGAGTGGGACATCGGACGGTGCGTAGCGGGCCGAGATCGCGCTGGCCACCACCGTGATCACCATCGGCACCGCGAGACCCGCGCACCACTGGACCGCCGCCGATTGCCCGCTGACCAGGCGCCGCGTGCCACACAACGCCACCACCGACGCGATGGCGATCGGTTCGAGCACGGCAGCGATCGACAAGGCCCGCATCAGCACATCGCTCGCGCCCGACCCGATCAGCGCCGCCATCAGCAGGGCCGCCAGATTGAGCGGCACCAGGATGCGCGCAAGGATGCCGATGTTGCAGCAGTCGGGGATGACCGGGATCAGCGCTCCGTCGGAGAGCCGGCGCCCGATCGGGCTCGAATCGACCGGTGCGGGGGCTCCCGGCGACACTGGCGCGGCGGCGCCCGCTTCGCCGGCGGGCGGCGTGCCGAGGGCATCGGAACCGGAAGCGGTGGGCGGATTGACCGGCGGCATTGCCCCTCTGGGAGTGAAGACAGGACTGTCGCTGGCGCCACCACAGCCTGGCTGCGCCCGGGCCGGACCGGCATGGCAACGAACGCCCTCTATAATCGGAAGATTATGACAGATCAATTCGCCAAGAAAACGCAAGCATGGTCGGGCCGCTTTTCAGAGCCGGTGTCCGAACTCGTCAAACGCTACACCGCCTCGGTGGGCTTCGACCATCGACTGGCGCTGTACGACATACAGGGCTCGCTCGCGCATGCCGAAATGCTCGAAGCCTGCGGCATTCTGTCGCGGGTCGATCTCGACGCCATCAGCAACGGCATGGCCCGCATCCGCGCCGAGATCGAGGACGGCTCCTTTCGCTGGCAGCTCGACCTGGAAGACGTTCACCTGAACATCGAGAAGCGGCTGACCGATCTGGCGGGCGACGCCGGCAAGCGCCTGCACACCGCGCGCTCGCGCAATGACCAGGTGGCCACCGACATCCGCCTGTGGCTGCGCGCCCAGATCGACATCACCGCGCGGCTGCTCGGTGATCTGCAGCGCTCGCTGATCGATCTGGCCGAACGCCATGCCGGGACGATCATGCCCGGCTTCACCCATCTGCAGGTCGCGCAGCCGGTTACCTTCGGTCATCACCTGATGGCCTACGTCGAGATGTTTTCCCGCGACGCTGACCGCATGGCCGACTGCCGCCGCCGCGTCAATCGCCTGCCGCTGGGTGCCGCCGCCCTGGCGGGCACGAGTTATCCGATCGATCGCGAGCGGGTGGCGCGCGCGCTGGGCTTTGACGGCGTCTGCGAGAACTCGCTCGACGCCGTCTCGGACCGCGACTTCGCGATCGAATTCTGTGCGGCAGCGGCCCTGGTCATGACCCATGTGTCGCGCCTGTCCGAGGAACTGGTTCTGTGGATGTCCCCGCGGGTCGGCTTCATCGACCTGCCCGACCGGTTCTGCACCGGCTCCTCGATCATGCCGCAGAAAAAAAACCCCGATGTGCCGGAACTCGCCCGCGGCAAGAGCGGGCGGGTCACCGGCCACCTGATGGCATTGCTGATGCTGATGAAGGGCCAGCCACTGGCCTACAACAAGGACAACCAGGAAGACAAGGAGCCGCTGTTCGACACGGTGGACACCCTGCACGAAACCCTGCGCATCTTCGCCGACATGATGCCGGGCATCGAGGTTCGCACCGAACGCATGCGCCAGGCCGCGGCCGAAGGGTTTTCGACCGCCACCGATCTCGCCGACTACCTGGTGCGCCAGGGCCTGCCGTTTCGCGATGCCCATGAAGCGGTGGCGCGTGCGGTTCGTCATGCGGCCGGACGCGGCCTCGATCTGTCGGAGTTGCCGCTGGAGGAACTGCGGCAGTTCGCCGCCGAGATCGGCCCGGACGTCTTTGAGTCACTGACGCTGGACGGCTCGGTATCGGCTCGCAACCATGTCGGTGGCACCGCGCCGGCGCAGGTGCTGGCGGCGATCGCCCGGGCACGAGCGCGGCTGGCCTGAATCACGGCGAAGCCCGGGCGCACAGGCCGGGTTACCACTGATTGGAAGGTGCTCGTGCAGCGCCTATAGTCTTGCGGTTTGTGTTCTCAAAACAGAGTCAATCAGGAGATGTCTTTCATGCAACGTCGTAACTTCCTCGGCAAAGCCGGTATCGGCGCCGCCGCCGGCGCGCTGGCCGCCCCCGCGATCGTCCGCGCGCAGCCCACCGTGCGCTGGCGTCTGGCCTCCAGCTTCCCCAAATCGCTGGACACCATCTACGGCGCCGCGGAAGTGGTCGCCAAACGCGTCGCCCAGATCACGAACAACAAGTTCCAGATCACCGTGCATGCCGCTGGCGAGATCGTCCCCGGCCTGCAGGTCCTCGATGCGGTGCAAAGCGGCACCGTCGAAGCCGGCCACACCGCGTTGTACTACTTCTTCGGCAAGGAGCCGAGTTGGGCGGTGGCCACCGCGATCCCCTTCGGCCTGAATGCACGCCAGTACAACGCCTGGTGGCATCACGGCGGCGGCGAGAAGATCTTCAATGAATTCGCGCGCAAGTCGGGCGTGGTGTCGTTCCTGAACGGCAACACCGGCGCGCAGATGGGTGGCTGGTTCCGCAAGGAGATCAACACCGTCGACGACCTGAAGGGCCTGAAGTTCCGGGTGGGGGGCTTTGCCGGCCGGGTGCTGGCCAAGCTCGGCGTAGTCCCGCAGCAGATTGCCGCCGGTGACATCTATCCGGCGCTGGAAAAGGGCACCATCGATGCGGCCGAATGGGTCGGTCCTTATGATGACGAGAAGCTCGGCTTCAACAAGGTCGCCAAGTTCTACTACTACCCCGGCTGGTGGGAAGGTGGCCCGGCGCTGCACAGCATCGTCAACCAGAAGGCGCTCGACGCGCTGCCCCCCGATTTCCGGGCGGCCTGGGAAGCGGCCAACGAAGAGGGCAACACCTACATGCTCTCGAAATACGATGCCGGCAACCCGCAGGCGCTCAAGCGCCTGGTGGGGGGTGGCACGATTCTCAAGCCCTTCCCGCGTCCGGTGCTGGAAGCCTGCTACAAGGCCACCCAGGAGGTCTACGCCGAGACCACTGCCGCCAGCGCCGAGTTCAAGAAGCTGCATGACCACTACTTCGGCTTCCAGCGCGACCAGGTGACCTGGTTCCGCGTGACCGAGAACACCTTCGACGACTTCATGGCGACGGTTCGCCGCTGAAGATCCGTTCCTGAACCGAGCGCGGCTCACGCCCCGCTCGAAAAGAAAAGGCCGCTCGACGCGGCCTTTTTTTCGCCTGCCCACCCACCGGGGAGCAGGCCTGAAGCCTCCTCGCCGTGCGGCGGGGAGGCAGGGGATCTGCGCTATTTGGTCGCCTTCTGCGCGTCTTCCTGCAGTTGCTTCTGGGCGTCCTCCAGCATCTGCCGCTGCAGTTGCTTGCCCAGGTCCTCTTCCTCGGGCTTGTCGGCACTGCCGCCCTTGCCCGACTTCGCGTCGTCGTCTTCATCGACCGACTGGACCTCGATCTTGACCTTGTCCAGATCGACCACGACCTCCTTGTCGAGCCACATGGTCACCATGCCCGGCCAGAAGATCAGGATCGCCACCAGGATCAGTTGCAGGACGACCCAGGGTATGGCGCCCATGTAGATGTCGGAGCTCTTGACTTCCTTGGGCGCGATGCCGCGCAGGTAGAACAAGGCAAAGCCGAAGGGCGGGTGCATGAAGGAGGTCTGCATGTTCACGCACAGCAGGACGCCGAACCAGATCAGATCGATGCCCAGCTTGGCCGCCACCGGGGTGAGCAGCGGGATGATGATGAAGGCGATCTCGAAGAAGTCGAGGAAGAAGGCCAGGAAGAAGACGAACAGGTTCACCACCACCAGGAAGCCGACCACCGTGCCGCCGGTCATCGACATCAGAATGTGTTCGATCCAGATGCCGCCGTCGACGCCCTGGAACACCAGCGAGAAGACGGTGGAGCCGATCAGGATGAAGATCACCATCGCGGTGATTCGCGCGGTCGTCTCCATGCCCTGGCGGACCAGCGGCCAGGTCAGTCGACGGTTCAGCGCCGCCAGGCCAATGGCCCCCACCGCACCCATCGCGCCGGCTTCGGTCGGGGTGGCCAGTCCCATGAAAATGGTGCCCAGGACCAGGAAGATCAGCACCACCGAAGGAACCATTCCCCACAGCACCTTCATCCACAGCTGGCGGCCGGTCATGGTGCGCGCCTCGGGGGGCAGCGGCGGCATGTAGTGCGGCTTGAGCCTGGACAGCACGAAGATGTAGGCGATGAAGATCAGCGTCTGGGCGATCGACGGACCGATCGCGCCCTTGTACATGTCACCCACCGACTTGCCCATCTGATCGGCCAGCACCACCAGCACGAGCGAGGGCGGAATGACCTGGGTGATGGTGCCCGAGGCCGCGATGACACCGGTGGCCAGTCGCATGTTGTAGCCATAGCGCATCATGATCGGCAGCGAGATCATGCCCATCGCGATGACCGACGCGGCCACCGTGCCGGTGATCGCGCCCAGGATGGCGCCCACCACGATGACGGCGTAAGCGAGCCCCCCGGGCAGGGTACCGAACAGTTGTCCCGTGCCTTCGAGCAGGTCCTCGGCGAGCCCGCAGCGCTCGAGGATGGCTCCCATGAAGGTGAAGAACGGAATCGCCAGCAGCAGATCGTTGGAGAGGATGCCGAAGATGCGCAGCGGCAGGTTCGCCATGTACTGGGCCGGGAAGAAGCCCAGCTCGATGGCGACGAGACCCGAGAACAGTCCGAGAGCAGCCAGGGAAAAGGCGACCGGAAAACCGATCAGCATGACGATGACTAGGCTGCCGAACATCAGCGGCGCCATATTGTCGAGGGTAATCATCTTGTATCGCTCGCGGGAAAGTAGGCTGGATGCGCTGATTACTGCAGCGGGCGCTCGTACTGGAGATCCATCTGATAGGTGCCCTGCAGGAAGCAGATGCGCTTGATGATCTCGGAGATGCCCTGCAGCGACAGCAGGGTGAAGCCCAGCGGCACCAGCAACTTGACCGGCCAGCGGACCAGGCCGCCCGCGTTGCTCGACATTTCGTTGTGGACGTAGGAATCGAGGAACCAGGGCCAGGACATCCAGATCATCAGGAGCGCGGCCGGCATCAGGAAGAAGATCATGCCGAACAAGTCGATGGCTGCCTTGCGCGTGCCCGAACCACGTCCATACAGGACGTCGACCCGGACATGCTCATTCAGACGAAGCACGACTGCTGCGCCGAGCATCACCGTGACGCTGAACAGGTACCACTGCAATTCCAGCCACGCGTTGGAACTCGAATCGAACAGGTAGCGGATGGTCGCGTTGCCCGCCGAGACCATGCAGGAGATGAACACCGCCCAGACGGCGAGCGTGCCCACATGCGTGTTCAACTTGTCGATGGCATGCGATAAGGGCAGAAGACTCTTCATGGCGAGTTGTTCTCCGGTGACGGTCCGCGCTTCGGACGACCCGTAAATGTAATGGTTTTTCACCCGCGAAACCGCATAGGGTTATCCCTTTCGCGGTGGCCGCGCCGATGATGCACCGGCGGCGTCCGAAAACGGCACGCACCCCGGGCCGCGCCCGGGGCCGGCGGCGCCTACAGCCCGAACATCAGCCGGATGTTCTGGACCGCCGCACCGGAAGCCCCCTTGCCCAGGTTGTCCAGCCGTGCCACCAGCACCGCCTGACCGCGGGACTCGTTGGCGAACACGCGAAGCTCCATCGTGTCTGTGTCGTTCAGGGCCTCGGGTTCGATGCGGGTGTCGGCTTCGACCGCCACTACCCGTACCTCGGTGCTGCCGGCGTAGCGCGCCGCCAGGATCTCGTGCAGTTGGCGCCCGCTCGGTCGTCCGTTGAGCAGATCGAGGTGCAGCGCAATCGTGACCAGCATGCCCTGACGGAAACTGCCCACCGACGGCAGAAAGATCGGACGACGCGACAGGCCCGCGTAATGGTGGATCTCGGGCAGATGCTTGTGCTCCAGGCTCAGGCCATAGAGCTCGAACGCCGGCGCCTGACCACCCTCGTGCGCCTCGATCATCGACCGGCCGCCCCCGCTGTAGCCGCTGACCGCGGGAATCGCGACCGGATAGTCGGGCGGCAGGACGCCGGCATCGACCAGCGGACGCAACAAGGCGATGGCCCCGGTCGGATAGCAGCCGGGGTTGGCCACGCGGGCAGCCGCGCGGATCGACTCGCGCTGGCCCGGCGCCATCTCGGCGAACCCATAGACCCAGCCCGGCGCCACGCGGTGGGCACTGCTGGCATCGAGCAGGCGCGGCGCCTGATCACCCATCGAATCGGCCAGCGCCACCGTCTCGCGGGCGGCATCGTCGTGCAGGCACAGCACCACCAGATCGACGTCCGCCATCAGCGCCCGCTTGGCCGCCGGATCCTTGCGGGACTCGGCGGCGATCGAGACCAGCTCCACCCGGTCGAGCCCCTGGAGGCGCTCGCGGATGCCCAGACCGGTGGTGCCGGCTTCGCCGTCGATGAAAATTCGGGTTCGGGTGCTCATGGGTCGGGATCTCCGCGCTGGGGCACTTATTTTGCCCGGAAAAAGCGGCTGCGGGTCGGTAACGATCAACGCTTGCGCGGCGGCGGCACGTCGGTGCAGACGCCTTGCGCGACCTCGGCGGCCAGGCCGATCGACTCGCCCAGCGTCGGATGCGGGTGGATCGTGCGGCCAATGTCCACCGCGTCGGCGCCCATCTCGATGGCCAGGGCCACTTCGCCGATCATGTCGCCTGCATGGGTCCCGACGATGCCGCCCCCCAGGATGCGCCCGGTCTGCTCATCGAACAGCAGCTTGGTGAAGCCTTCGTCACGGCCGTTGGCGATCGCCCGACCCGAAGCGGCCCAGGGCAGCAGGCCCTTGCGCACCGGGATCCCGCCTGCCCGAGCCTCGTCTTCGGTCAGGCCGACCCAAGCGATTTCCGGGTCGGTGTAAGCCACCGACGGGATCACCCGGGCATCGAAATACGCCTTGTGGCCGGCCGCGGCCTCGGCGGCGACATGCCCCTCGTGGACCGCCTTGTGAGCCAGCATCGGCTGACCCACCACATCGCCGATCGCGAAGATGTGCGGCACGCTGGTGCGCATCTGGCGATCGACCGCGATGAAACCGCGCGCGTCGACCGGCACCCCCGCCCGCTGCGCGCCGATCAGGCCGCCGTTCGGGGTGCGCCCGACCGCGGACAGGACGAGGTCATAGAGTTGCGGTTCCGGGGGCGCATTCTCGCCCTCGAACCAGACGCGGATGCCTTCGGGCTGTGCCTCGACCCGCACCGTGCGCGTGCGCAGCATCAGGCGACCGAAGCGCTTCTCGTTGAACTTCTGCCAAACCCGCACCAGGTCGCGATCAGCACCGGTCATCAGACCGTCCTGCATCTCGACCACGTCCAGGCTCGCGCCCAGGGTCGAATAGACGGTGCCCATCTCCAGGCCGATGATGCCCCCGCCGATCACCAGCAGGCGGCCCGGCCGCTGGCGCAGTTCGAGCGCCCCGGTCGAATCGATGATGCGCGGGTCGTCGGGCAGGAACGGCAGCTTCACCGGCTGACTGCCGACCGCGATGATCGCGTGACGGAATCGCACGGTGCGCCGCTCGCCGGTCCGGTCCTGACCGGTGCCGGTGGTCAGTTCGATCTCGACGTGATGCGGATCGAGGAAGCTGCCGATGCCACGGATGATCTCGGTCTTGCGGGCGCGCGCCATGCCGGCCAGCCCGCCGGTGAGCTTGCCGACGACCTTTTCCTTCCAGCCGCGCAGCCCGTCGAGATCGATCGCCGGTGTACCGAAGTCGATGCCGTGCGCCGCCAGCGAGCGGGCCTCGTCCATCACCGCGGCCACATGGAGCAGCGCCTTGGAGGGGATGCAGCCGACGTTCAGGCAAACGCCGCCCAGCACCGCATAACGCTCGACGATCACCACCTTCAGGCCCAGGTCGGCCGCGCGAAAGGCTGCCGAGTAGCCGCCGGGGCCACCGCCCAGGACCAGCAGGTCGCAATCGGTGTCGAAGGGCAGCGCCGCGGACGGCGCAGGGCCGACTGAAGGCCCTGCCGACGAAGGCGGCGTCGGCGTCGGCGCCGCTGCGCCAACCGGCACGGGCGCCTGCGCCGAGGGCGCCAGGTCGACCGGCGCGGGCGGCGACGCACCAGCGACCTCGAGTTCGAGCACGAGGCTGCCCTTGGTCACCTTGTCGCCGACCGCGACCCGCAGCGCCTTCACCACCCCGGCCGCCGACGACGGTATCTCCATCGACGCCTTGTCCGACTCCACCGTGATCAGCGACTGCTCCGCCACCACCGTGTCACCCGGCTTGACCAGCACCTCGATCACGTCGACCTCGTCGACATCGCCGATGTCCGGCACCCGCACCTCGATCATCTGGCTCATGGCTGACGCTCCGACACAGAAACCCGGCTCACAGCAGCACCCGCCGGAAATCGGCCAGCACCTGGCCCAGATGGGCATTGAATCGCGCGGCCGCGGCGCCATCGATCACCCGGTGATCGTAGGACAGCGACAGCGGCAGCGTGAGGCGTGGCGCGAACTGGGCGCCATCCCACACCGGGCGCAACGCCGAGCGGCAAACGCCCAGGATCGCCACCTCGGGCGCGTTGATGATCGGGGTGAAATAGGTGCCCCCGATGCCGCCCAGGCTCGAGATCGAGAAGCAGCCCCCCTGCATGTCGCCGGGACTCAACTTGCCGTCGCGGGCGCGCGCCGCGAGTTCGGCGGTTTCGCGGGCGATCTGCAGAACACCTTTCTGGTCGGCATCACGCACCACCGGCACCACCAGCCCATTGGGCGTGTCCGCCGCGAAGCCGATGTGGAAGTACTGCTTGAACACCAGCGAGTCGCCCTCGAGCGAGGCATTGAACTCGGGAAACCGCTGCAGCGCCGACACGCAGGCCTTGATCAGGAAGGCGAGCATGGTCAGCTTCACGCCGCTCTTCTCGTTTTCCCGGTTCAGCTGGACCCGGAACGCCTCGAGATCGGTGATGTCGGCATCGTCATGGTTGGTGACGTGCGGAATCATCACCCAGTTGCGATGCAGGTTCGCCCCGGAGATCTTGCGGATGCGCGACAGCGGCCGCGCCTGCACCGGACCGAACTTGGCGAAGTCGACCTTCGGCCAGGCCAGCAACCCGAGCGCCGCGCCATTGGCCGACGGCGCAGGGGCCGCGCTGGCCGGCGGACTCGCCGCCTGCGTCACCGCGACCTTCACGAACGCGCGGACATCCTCATGCAGGATGCGCTGCCGGGGACCCGTGCCACGCACCCGGTGCAGATCGACACCGAGTTCGCGGGCGAACTGGCGCACCGATGGCGAGGCATGCGGCTTGACCACCTGGACGGTCTCACCGGGCAGATCGGCCGGCACCGGGTGAGCGCGAGCCTCACCCGCGGACGGCTCCGGGCCCTCGGACGCACCGGACCGGTCGACCGCGGGCACGACGGCATTCGCCGTGTGCGGCACGGCCGCCTGCGCAACAGCCGCTGTTGCGACAGCCGCCGTTGCTGCAGCCGCTGTTGCAGCAGCCGCCGTTGCAGCAGCCGCCGGCGCTGCAGCCAGCGGCGATTCGGTTCGAGGCGCCACCGCCACCGCGGCCGGCGCGACTGCCACCAACGCCTCCTCGAGCTCCAGCACCACGCTGCCCTTGGCCACCTTGTCGCCGACCGCGACCCGCAGCGCCTTCACCACCCCGGCCGCCGACGACGGTATCTCCATCGACGCCTTGTCCGACTCCACCGTGATCAGCGACTGCTCCGCCGCCACCGTGTCACCCGGCTTGACCAGCACCTCGATCACTTCGACCTCGTCGAAATCACCGATGTCCGGCACCCGCACTTCGATCATCTGGCTCATGGTGCGGCTCTCAGGCGGTCAGCGGGTTGGTCTTGCCCGGGTCGATCCCGTACTGGCGGATCGCGTCGGCCACCGTCTTGAGCGGCACCGCGCCCTCATCGGCCAGCGCCCTGAGCGCCGCAACCACCACGAAGTGGCGGTTGACCTCGAAGTGCTCGCGCAGCTTGGCCCGGAAGTCGGAGCGCCCGAACCCGTCGGTGCCCAGCACCCGATAATCGCGCCCTCGCGGCACGAACGGTCGGATCTGATCGGCGAAGAGCTTCATGTAGTCGGTCGAGGCCACGATCGGACCCGGGTGGGCCTCGAGCTGCTGGGTGACGAAGGGCACGCGCTGGGTCTCGGTCGGATGGAGCAGGTTCCAGCGCTCGCACTCGAGACCGTCACGGCGCAGCTCGGTAAAGCTGGTCACGCTCCAGACGTCGGCCGCGACCTGCCAGTCTTCCTCGAGCAAGCGCGCGGCCGCCATCACCTCGCGCAGGATGGTGCCCGACCCCATCAGCTGAACCCGCGTCGTCCCGGCCGCGCCGGGCTGCAGCAGGTAGGCGCCGCGCACGATGCCTTCCTGGTCGCCGGCCCGCAGACCCGGGTGGGGATAGTTCTCGTTCATCACCGTGAGGTAGTAGAAGACATTCTCGCGGCGGGTGACCATGCGCTCCAGACCGTCGTGGATGATGACGGCGAGTTCGTGCGCGAAGGTCGGGTCGTAGGAGACGCAGTTCGGAATCGTCGACGACAGGATGTGGCTGTGGCCGTCCTCGTGCTGCAGCCCCTCGCCGTTGAGGGTGGTCCGCCCGGCCGTGCCCCCGAGCAGGAAGCCGCGCGCCTGCATGTCGCCGGCCGCCCAGGCGAGATCGCCGACGCGCTGGAAGCCGAACATCGAGTAGTAGATGTAGAACGGCAGCATCTGCCGGTTGTTGGTGGAGTAGGAGGTGGCGGCAGCGATCCAGGAGCTGAACGCGCCGGCCTCGTTGATGCCCTCCTCCAGGATCTGGCCGGCCTTGTCCTCGCGGTAGTACATGACCTGGTCCTTGTCGACCGGCGTGTACTTCTGGCCTTCGGGCGCGTAGATGCCCAGCTGGCGGAACATGCCTTCCATGCCGAAGGTGCGCGCCTCGTCGGGCACGATCGGCACCACGCGCGGCCCCAGCGACTTGTCGCGCAACAGCGCGGTCAGCACCCGCACGAACGCCTGGGTGGTCGAAATCTCACGACCCTCGGGGGTCGGATCGAGCACCGCCTGCAGCGCCGACAGCGCCGGCACCACCAGTTGCTCGTCAGCCTGGCGGCGGCGCTGCGGCAGGTAGCCGCCGAGCGCGGCGCGGCGCTCGTGCATGTACTTCATCTCCGGCGAGTCCTCGGCGGGCCTGAACAGCGGCAGCTCCTCGAGGCGGTCGTCGGGGATCGGAATCGCGAAACGGTCGCGGAACTCGCGGATGCTCTGAGCGTCCAGTTTTTTGAGCTGATGGGTGGGGTTCTTGGCCTCGCCGGCGCGCCCCATGCCATAGCCCTTGACCGTCTTGGCCAGAACCACCGTCGGCTGGCCGCGGTGCTGGGCCGCCGCCGAGAAGGCGGCGTAGACCTTGTGGGGATCATGCCCGCCGCGATTGAGCCGCCAGATGTCGTCATCGGTCATGCGCGACACCATCTCGAGCAGCTTCGGATGCTTGCCGAAAAAATGCCGGCGAACATAGGCGCCGTCATTGGCCTTGTAAGCCTGGTACTCGCCGTCGACCGTCTCTTCCATCACCCGCTGCAGGATGCCGTCCTTGTCGCGCGCCAGCAGCGGATCCCAGTACGAGCCCCACAGCAGCTTGATGACGTTCCAGCCCGAGCCGCGAAACTCGCCCTCGAGCTCCTGGATGATCTTGCCGTTGCCGCGCACCGGACCATCGAGGCGCTGCAGGTTGCAGTTCACCACGAAGATCAGGTTGTCCAGCTTCTCGCGCGCCGCCAGCCCGATGGCGCCCAGCGACTCGGGTTCGTCCATCTCGCCATCACCGCAGAAAACCCAGACCTTGCGGTTGCTGGTGTCGGCGATGCCGCGCGCATGCAGGTACTTGAGAAAGCGCGCCTGGTAGATCGCGGTCAGTGGTCCCAGGCCCATCGACACCGTCGGGAACTGCCAGAAATCGGGCATCAGCTTCGGATGCGGGTAGGAAGAAAGCCCCTTCCCGTCCACCTCCTGGCGGAAGTTGAGGAGCTGGTCCTCGGACAGACGGCCCTCCAGGAAAGCGCGCCCGTAGATGCCGGGCGCCGAATGCCCCTGGAAGTAGACGAGGTCACCGCCATGCCCCTCGTGGGGCGCATGCCAGAAATGGTTCATGCCGGCACCGATCATGGTGGCCAGCGAAGCGAACGACGCGATGTGCCCGCCCAGATCCCCTCCGTCGGGCGGATTGTGCCGATTGGCGCGCACCACCATCGCCATCGCGTTCCAGCGGATATACGAACGGATGCGCTCTTCGAATTCGGCATTGCCCGGCGAACGCGCTTCGAGTTGCACCGGGATGGTGTTGATGTAGGCGGTGTTGGCCGAGAACGGGATGAAGGCGCCCGAACGGCGGGCCTTCTCGGTCAGCGACTCGAGCAGGAAGTGGGCGCGATCGGGACCTTCACGATCGATCACCGCTTCCAGGGCATCGAGCCACTCCTGGGTTTCGACGGGATCGGGATCAGCCGGGTTCTGGGTGGCCGGCAGCGAACTGGGTACAGCGGACATGGTCTCCCCCGAGGGCGGTAGATTCAGGGCGCACGGCGCACCCTTTCGTTGTGCGGTCGATTCTAGAGAGCGACATTTCCCAGCACAAGACAAATTTGCACGATACGCAACGTTATTCCGTATCGTGGAATTTTAATTGCACGATGTGGGGATCCGCGCCAAGGCACCATGGACGAAGGCGCCAAAGCGCCCCTACACTGACCTGCACCATGCGCCTGCCCCCACTGGACAACCCGCTTCGCGCCGAACTGCGTGCGATCAAGTGGTTCACGCTCACTCACGCCACCGGACTGGTGGCGTTCGCAGTGTTGATGGGCGCGTTCTTCTGGTACCTGCACCGCGTCGAAGACGAGCAGCAGCGCCAGACCCTTTACCGCGACATCGAGTGGGCGCAGCAATCGATTCGTCTGAAGCTGCGCGAAGGCCGCGAGGAAATGATGACCGCCGCGCCCGAATGGGTGCTGCCGGAAGCCGCGGAGACCCCCGGCTCGAGCGCGCGCGATCTTCTGGCTCGCAACCCCGGGATCGACTACCTCGCCTTCGTGGATGCCGATCGCAAGGTGCGCTGGATGCTCGCCGCAAGGGGGTCGCCAGGCCTGTCGATGCGCGCGCCGGGCACGCGGCTCGACGACTCGGCGGGCTTCGGCACGTTTCATGAAGCCCGCGATGAGCGCCGCGCCAGCTACTCGGCACCCTTCCTGGGCGACAACAACGAGCTGCTGGTGGAACTGCACGCGCCGGTGTTGCGCGAAGGCGTCTTCGGCGGATCGCTGGTCGCCGGGTATTCGCTGTCCCGGCTGATCACCGACGATCTGTCGGCGGCGGTGCGCGAGCGCTATCAGATCGCGCTGACCGACGAAGGCGGCAATGTGCTGGTGAGCTCCTCCCCGCGGCGCATCCACGAGGCCAACCTGAGCTACGAATTGCCGCTCGATCCGCCGGGGCGCGGCGTGCGGCTTCGGGCCCATGTCTTCGATGACCGCCCGGCGCTGATCGAGCGCAGCCTTCTGCTGGCGGTGTTCGGCCTCTCGCTGGCCAGCGCCGGCAGTCTGGCACTGCTGTGGCGCCACGCCCGCCGGCGCCTGCACGCCGAGGCCGAGCGCGACCGCCTGTTCCGCCTGTCGGGCGACCTGATGTGCGTGCTCGACGAACGCGGGCGCTTCGAACGGGTCAACCCGGCTTTCCTGGCCTTGTTCGGCGAGAAGGCCGAAAACCGCACGTTGCCGAGCCTGACCCATCCGGACGACCGCCCCGCCGTGGAGTCCGCCCTGCAAAGGGCCTGCCGGCGCGACAGCCCCGGCGCCGACTTCGAAGCCCGCTTCGAGCACCTGGACAGCTGGCGATGGCTGCAATGGTCGCTGCGCGGCGATCCGGAAGGCGAGATCCGGTCCCTGTATGGCGTCGCGCACGACGTGACCGAGCGCAAGTCGGTCGAGAATGACCTGGCCGCCGAGACCACGTTTCGGCGAGCCATGGAGGACTCGATGCTGACCGGGATGCGCGCCTTCGATTCGAAGGGCCGCATCCTGTCGGTGAACCGGGCCTTCTGCGAGATGACCGGATACACCAGCGAGGAGCTGGTCGGCTGCGCGCCCCCCTACCCTTACTGGCCCCCCGACGATCTGAGCGCGCAGTGGCGCAATCTCGACAGGGTCCTGAGCGGCGCGGCGCCGGTGGCCGGCTTCGAGGTTCGGATCCACCGCCGCGACGGCGGCTCCTTCGATGCCCGCATGTATGTTTCACCGCTGGTCGGGCGCGACGGACTGCAGACCGGCTGGATGAGCTCGATCACCGACATCACCGAGCCGAAACGAATCCGCGGCGCGCTCGC
Source organism: uncultured beta proteobacterium (assembly GCA_903934295.1). GTDB lineage: Bacteria > Pseudomonadota > Gammaproteobacteria > Burkholderiales > Burkholderiaceae_E > Quisquiliibacterium. The sequence continues at coordinate 253 of CAIZNI010000065.1, read as the reverse complement.
GGCCGCCCACGAACGATTCACCACCGTCCTCGATGAACTCGACGCCGCCATCTGGGTGCTGTCGGACCGCGATCCCGCGCCGCTGCCGGCATCCGAGACCCAGACGCCGCACGAACTGCTGTTTGCCAACCGCACCTTCAAGTCGATATTCGGTGGCCAGCCGCTGGCCGCGCTGCGGCTGGCCACCGAAGCCGTCCGTGCCACCGACGGGCTGCCCTGCGAAATCCACGACACCGCCCTGGGCGGCTGGTTC
>CAIZNI010000064.1 GCA_903934295.1 uncultured beta proteobacterium | reverse complement strand
GACCCAGACCCTCGGTGACCCGCGCGCGAACCGTGTAGTCCTGATAGGCCGGGATCGCCACGGCGGCCAGAATGCCGACGATCGCGACAACGATCATCAGCTCGATCAGGGTGAAACCTTTTTGAACTTTCTTCAGCATGGGGCACTCCGTCTATGAATGGATAAAAGGCTGGTCAATTGCATTTCTGACAGCGCTTTCCATGCACTGCCCGTGCCAGCGATCACCAGCGGCAGGGATCGGTGGACGAGCGGCGGGCGAGCGAGCAATACCAGGCGCTCGATCGGCCGGCTCGGTTGGCGCGTCCGGCGCCCGACCGAAAAGAGTGCCCTGATTCGTCAGACGGACTGCCCAATTGCGTCAGTTTCGACCGACCCATGGCGCAGGCGCTGACCAACGCCAGACCAGGCCTGCACGCGGGCTCAGAGCTGGAACACATCGCCGCGCTCCAGCATCCGCGGCGAGAACCGCCCCGCCCAAGCCTGCAGCTCGCGTTCGATCTGGGCCCGGTCCGAGGGTTTGAGGTGCGTGATGAGCAACTCCGCCTGCCGCTCGAATTTCTCGAGCTCGCGCCCGAGCTGGATCGGATACAGATGACGGGAAGTGAGCGCCAGATCCTCGTCGCGGTTCGGGAACGCGGTCTCGATGATCAGATAGCGCAGGTTCTCGATGCTGTTGACCACGCGCCAGAACTCGTCATTGGGGCCGGTGTCCCCCGAGAACACCAGGCTGGCGCGTTCGTTGAAGACATGAAACCCGACCGCCGGCACGGTGTGCGAGGCCGGCAGGCTGCGAATCCAGCGGCGGTCGATCTCGAGGATGGCGCCGACCGCGAACGGCTCGAACACCATCCATGGCCGCTCGTAGTGCGGAATCTCGGTGAAGTCGGGCCAGATCACCCAGTTGAAGATGTGCGTCTTCAGCGCGGCGATCGTCTCGGGCAGGGCATGCACCACCAGCGGTCGGGCCCGCAGTCCGCCCACCGAGTCGATCATCAGTGGCAAGGCGGCGATGTGATCGAGGTGCGAGTGGGTGAGAAAGACATGGTCGATCGCCGCGAGTTCCGCGATGTCCAGGTCCTCGACGCCGGTACCCGCATCCAGCAGGATGTCCTGATCGACCAGAAACGACGTGGTTCGCGCCTTCGCGCCGATCCCGCCGCTACACCCCAATACCCGAACCTGCATGAGCCCGATCCTCGGTCTGGGTTGGCAAGGAGGCAGCACGACCGCTGCCCGCCGGGGTGTCTGCGGACGACAGCGAGGCCGGTGCATAGACCAGCACCGGCTCGGCCCGCCCCTCGATGCGGGTGCGACCCAAGGCAACGAAGCGGTGACCGACGGCGCTCGCCACCGTTGGCTCGCCCACGATGATCGAACAGTCGTAATGCTTGGTCAACGCCTCGAAACGGGCGGCCAGATTGACCGCATCGCCGATCGCCGTGTAGGTACGGCGACTGCGCGACCCCATGTCACCGACCTGGACGTGCCCGGTGTTCACGCCGATGCCCACCCGCATCATCGGCATGCGGTTGGCCTCCAGGCCACGATTCAGGCGCGAAACGGCCTCGAGCATCGCCAGCGCGGCGGCGACCGCATGGTCGGCATGCTGCGGATCCTCGAGCGGGGCGCCCCAGAAGGCCATCACCGCATCGCCGATGTACTTGTCGACCGTGCCGCCATAGCGGTGCACCACATCGGTCATCGCCGACAGGAAGGCATCGATGTACTCGCGAAGGTGCTCCGGCGGCATGCTCTCGGCGATCCGGGTGAATCCCCGGATGTCCACGAACAAAATGGTGAGTTCGCGACTCTCGCTGCGCCCCAGGGCGAAACTGGCCGGGTCGCGCACCATCCGCTCGACCAGCGCCGGTGACAGGTACTCGCCGAACAGCGCGGCGACCGAGCGCCGCGCGCGGCCTTCAACCACATAGCCGACCACCAGATTGAGCATCAGCAGGACCACCACCAGCACCAGCGCCGCCGCCACCGGCATCACCACCCCGCCGTTGGCCCAGGCAATCCCGGCAAAGCCCCACACCGACAGCGCGACGACCACGCTCAGCGCCAGCGCGCCCAGGGCGCCGGCCGCCGGCAGGCCGATCGCCAGCAGGCTGCCCGCCACCAGTGCGGCGACCACGCCCAGACCGACCGACACCGCCGACCGGCTGCGCAGCAGCGGCGTCGCATCGGCCGGCGCGGTGATCGAGGCCAGCGCAGCGGCGATCAGCGTCGCGTGGATTTCCACTCCCGGCAAGGCGAGGTGGATCGGGGTCGCCCGGAGATCGGCCAGTCCGGGCGCCGAGGTGCCCAGCAGGACGACCCGATCCTTGAACCGGCTCCAGTCGACCCGCCCCTGCAGGACATCGGCGGCCGAAAGGTAGGTGAAACGGCGAGCCGGGCCGCGCTCATCGGCCACCCGGCCAGCGTAGGGCACCAGCGCGGTCAGCGAATCGGACAATGGCAGCGCGAGGCTGCCACGCGCGCCCTGCAGGCTCAGGTGGTCGGCGTCCAGCCGCAGGCTCGCCGAACCCAGCCACTGGCGCAGCACCGCCACCGCGAACGACTCGTAGAGTTCGCCCCGGAACTCGGCCAGCAGCGGCAGCGCACGAACGGTGGCATCCGGATCCAGCAGCGGGTTGATGAAACCGGCGCCGGCCGCCCGCGCCTGCAGCAGGGCGAGGTTGGCACCGAAGCCGCTCCAGGCAGTCACCCCGAGGTCGAGGCCGGTCAGCGCCTGCGCCCGCAGCACCGGTGCAGGCAGCGTCCCGGTGGTTCGCTCGAGCGGGCCGCCAGCCGCCACGACACCGCTGCGCGCGTCGGCGGCGCGGGTGAAGTAGTAGCCCAGCACGATCGGGCGGCCCGACAGCAGACGCGCGAACGCGGCATCCTCGCCGGCCTCGCGCTGCGGCTCGGCGAACACCATGTCGATGCCCACCACCCGGGCACCGCCCTTGTCGACCAGCGCGGCGGCCAGCTCGCCGACCCGGCTGCGATCCCAGGGCCAGCGACCGATGCGCGCCATGCTGGCCTCGTCGATGTCGACGATCAGCACCCGGTCATCGGGCTGCGCGGCGCTCAGCCGCGTGCGGGAATCATGAATCGATGCATCCAGGGTCGCCAGGATCGGCAGCGACTGCGTGCCGGGCACGCACAGCATCGCCAATGCCGTCAGCACCAGGCCGAGGATCCGGCGGCGCAACCGATTGAACCGATGAAAGGGCGGCATCGCGGCGACCGGCCCTCAGGCCGGTTCGGTCCGGAAGCGGATCAGGCTGCCCGACAGCTCGATCAGGTCGCCATCGAGCAAGGGCCGCGCGCTCAGACCGATCGGCTCGCCATTGATCACCGGCAGGGCCAGCCCTTCGAGGTGAGTGATGAAGAATCCGTTCTTGCGGCGCGAGACCACCGCCACCTGCGAGGGGCCGTGCACCGGCACGATCGCGCGGTCGACGGCGATCGTGCGCCCCGGGGGCAGGTCGTTCAGGTAATCGAGAAAACCGGCCTGTGGCGCAACGTCAGCATCGCCTTCGGCCGGGCATCGGCCGATCTCGTAGCGCAGGCGGTAAACCCCGATTTCGATCACATCGCCGTGTTCGAGCAGGTGCTCGCTGATCGCCGATCCATTGACCTGCGTGCCGTTGCGGCTGTTCAGGTCGCGGACCACGAAGTCGGCGCCCCGCCCCTGAACCCGCGCATGCTCGCCGCTGACCGTCAGGTCGTCCAGGGCGATGTCGCTGCCCGGGCGGCGACCGATCAGCAGCGCCGGCTTGCTGATCGGAATGCTGCGCAATTCACGCTCGCCGACGCTGAGCACCAGCCGCGCGGCAACCGCGTTCTCCTGATGCTGCATGGTCAGACCGGCGTCACGGGTCGCGCCACTTCGAGAACGATCGCGGTCACATTGTCGTGGCCACCCAGGCGCAACGCGCGATCGAGCAAGCGCTGCGCGAGGTCGGCGGGCGAACCGGCGGCCCCCAGGATCTCGCCGATGGCGCGGTCGGCCACCATGTCGGTGAGCCCGTCGGAACAGAGCAGCAGTCGATCGCCCGGGCGCAGGAGCAACTCCGCGCAATCGACCTGCACACCCGGCTCAACGCCGAGCGCGCGGGTCAGCACGCCGCGCATCCGGGACTGCCGGACCGCCTGGGCGTCGGCCAGTCCCGCATCGATCATCGCCTGCCCGACCGAGTGATCGCGGGTCAGCAGGGTGAGCACCGAGTCGCGCATCAGATACAGCCGCGAGTCACCCACATGGGCGTATCGCAGGTGAATTCCCGACAGCCAGGCAACCACCAGCGTGGTACCCATGCCCAGACACTCCGGGCGGCGCGCAGCGGCCGCCAGAATGGCCAGATTGGCGGCCTCCACGCGGTCGGCCAGACGCGCGCAGGAAAGCGCTTCCTGATCGGTGACATCCGTTGGGTCCGGCGAGCGCCGGAGGGTTTCGATCGCGATGGCGCTGGCGATTTCGCCGGCGTTGTACCCCCCCATCCCGTCGGCCAGCAACAGCAGGCCGAGCCCGGGATCGATCAGCCAGGCATCCTCGTTGTGCGCGCGGCAGCGTCCGGCATCCGAGACGCCGGCCGCATCGCCCGGCAGGCAACCCGCCCCCTGACCTTCGGTCAGGAGGGAAGCGGCGGCGGACTCGAAGACGGCGACGGCATCGGACATGCCACCGACTTTAGAACCCGGCGCGTCCGGCTATAAGCCCCAACCCACGAACGGCGAGCCCCTTCCGCCAGGCGGTGACCGGGGCTTAAAAGGGCGGGCGCAAGGCCCGAGGTCAGTGCGCCCGGGCGGCGTGTCCGGACAGGTTGCGCCGCGCCAGCAGACCCCATCCCAACGCCAGCACCAGCGCTACGCCGGCGATGCCGAAGGTGATCGGCAGCCTGCCGGCCGGCAAGCCGACCTGACCGGCCAGGGCAATCAGCGTGCCGCTCACGGCCGGATCATCGACCACGATCTCTCCGGCGATGAAGCCGAGCAGACCTGCACCGAACCAGACCACCGCCGGGAAGCGCTCGATCACCTTGAGCAGCAACGTGCTGCCGAAGATGACCAGCGGGATCGACATCGCCAGGCCAATGACCAGCAGCGTGGTGTCGCCTTTCGCCGCCGCCGCCACCGCGATCACGTTGTCCAGGCTCATGACCAGGTCCGCGATGAGGATGGTGCGCACGGCTGCCACCATGCCGCCGACTTCCTTGCCATCACTTTCGCCTTCATCCTCGGGCAGCAGGAGGGTGACGCCGATGTAGATCAGCAGGACCGCACCGATCAGTTTTAGCCAGGGCAGTTGCAGCAGTTGCGCAGCAACCAGCGTCAGGGCGATCCGCATCACGATCGCCGCACCTGACCCGATGAAGATCGCCTGCTTTTGCTGCTTGGGCGGCAGCGAGCGGGCGGCCAGCGCAATGACGACCGCGTTGTCGCCGGACAGCAGGATGTTGACCCAGACGATCTGGCCAAGGGCCAGCCAGAAGGCAGTAGAGCCGAATTCCATCATTCCCCCGAGAGACCAGCGCCGATGCGCCCGGCAGGCACATCGAATTCGCCAGCAAAGGGGACCATTGTCCGTCGAAAGACCCGACTTGGATAGTGGTTGCTCATCACCGCGTGCCGGTTAATCACCGACCGGTGCCAAGGCGCCCCGGCCGGGCGGGGCGGACTTGACCGACACTTCGTTCAGAGCATGGCCTTGAGCAGGCGCCCCATCTCGGACGGATTGCGGGTCACCTTGAAACCGCACTCCTCCATGACCGCGAGCTTCGCGTCGGCGGTGTCGGCGCCGCCCGAAATCAGCGCGCCGGCATGCCCCATCCGCTTGCCGGCCGGCGCGGTGACGCCGGCGATGAAGCCGACCACCGGCTTCTTCATGTGGTCGCGTGCCCAGCGAGCGGCCTCGGCCTCATCGGGCCCGCCGATTTCGCCGATCATGATCACCGCGTCCGTTTCGGGGTCGTCATTGAACAGGCGCATGACGTCGATGTGCTTCAGACCGTTGATGGGATCGCCACCGATGCCCACCGCACTCGACTGACCCAGACCGAGCTCGGTGACCTGGGCCACCGCCTCGTAGGTCAGTGTGCCCGACCGGGACACCACGCCGATGCGGCCCTTGCGATGGATGTGCCCCGGCATGATGCCGATCTTGATCTCTTCGGGGGTGATGAGGCCGGGGCAGTTCGGCCCCAGCAGGATGGTCTTCTTGCCGCCGGCCGCTTCCTTGGCCTTCATGCGGTTGCGCAACGCCAGCATGTCGCGCACCGGGATGCCTTCGGTGATGCAGATGACGAGGTCCAGGTCGGCCTCGACGGCTTCCCAGATGGCCGCGGCGGCACCGGGCGGGGGGACATAGACGACCGACACCGTCGCGCCGGTGGCCCGCGCCGCGTCGCCCGCGGTGGCGAAAATGGGAATGCCCTCGAAATCCTCGCCGGCCTTCTTCGGATTGACGCCGGCCACGAAACAGTTCTTGCCGTTGGCGTAGTCCCGGCACATCCGCGTGTGGAACTGACCGGTCTTGCCGGTGATGCCCTGCGTGATGACCAGGGTGTCCTTGTTGATCAGGATAGCCATGAATGATCTCCGATGTCGTCTGCGCGGGGCGTCTAGCGGGCTGCGGCGGCCGAAACCACCTTCTGAGCAGCATCGGCCATGGTGTCGGCGGCAATGATCGGCAGGCCGGAGTCGGCCAGCATCTTCTTGCCGATGTCCTCGTTGGTGCCCTTCATGCGCACCACCAGCGGCACCGTCAGACCGACCGCCCGGGACGCCGAGATCACGCCTTCGGCGATCACATCGCAGCGCATGATGCCGCCGAAGATGTTGACCAGAATGGCCGCCACATTGGGATTGCGCAGCATGATCTTGAAGGCCTCGGTCACCTTTTCGGTGGTCGCGCCGCCGCCAACGTCCAGGAAATTGGCCGGCTCGCCACCGAACAGCTTGATGGTGTCCATGGTCGCCATCGCCAGGCCGGCCCCGTTGACCAGGCAGCCGATGTTGCCATCGAGCTGGATGTAGGCCAGATCGAACTTGCTCGCCTCGATCTCGGCGGGATCTTCCTCGTCGAGATCGCGCAGGGCGACCAGCTCCGGGTGGCGGAACAGCGCATTCGGATCGAAGTTGAACTTCGCGTCCAGCGCGATGATGTCGCCGGTGCCGGTCAGGATCAGCGGATTGATCTCGGCCAGCGAGGCGTCGGTGTCCCAGTAGGCCTTGTAGAGCGCCTGCAGCACCGCTCGCGCCTTGGGCAGCGAGGCGTCGGGAATGCCGATGCCGCGCGCCAGCGAATCGGCATCGCCGTCCGTCAGGCCGGTGGCCGGATCGACGAAAACCTTGAGCAGCTTTTCGGGGGTGTGGGCCGCGACTTCCTCGATGTCCATCCCGCCTTCGCTGGACGCCATCACGCAGACGCGCTGGGTACCGCGGTCGGTGACGATGCCGACATACAGTTCCTTGCGGATGTCGGCGCCCTCCTCGACCAGCAGGCGTCGCACTTTCTGGCCTTCGGGCGAGGTCTGGTGCGTGACCAGTTGCATCCCCAGGATGCTGGTGGCGAGGGAGCGGACCTCGTCGACCGATCGCGCCAGTTTCACGCCGCCGCCCTTGCCCCGCCCGCCCGCATGGATCTGCGCCTTGACGACCCAGACCGGTCCGCCCAGGGTGTTCGCGGCCGCAACCGCTTCATCGACCGAAAAGCAGGGAATGCCGCGCGGAACGGGCACGCCAAACTGCTTCAGGATCTCCTTGCCCTGGTACTCATGGATCTTCATGGAATGTCACCTTGAACAAGTGGTCTGCGTGGCCGCCGCCGGGGCTGGCCGGCCTTGGGGTTGGGAGGCACCACCCCGCCAGCCACCCGAGAGGCCCCGCTGAGTCATCGGGGTTCGGACGGGGAAAGGGCGCTTGGCTGCGGAAACAGGGCGCCGGGAACAGGCCTGAGGCGTTCTGGCCGCGAAAGCGGCGGATGGTATCACAGGGCTCCAAGGGATTCGCTGCAATGCAGCATCTCGCGAAACGGGCCCAGCTGCGTCGGAATCGATGCGCGGGATACCCCCGGGCTTGGGCCGTGGCGGCGGAAGCGCTCAGGTGTCGGTGGGCCAGTCGCCGGGTGACGCCTGAGCGGACTCATCGTCGAAGTCAACGGAACGCAGACGCTTGAAGACGGCCGCGACCGAATCACCGGTAAAACCCCGGGCCGCCAGAAACCGATGCTGGCGTGCGCGCTCGGCCAGATCGGACGGTGCCTGACCAAAGCGCCGTTGCCAGGCAAGCCAGGCGTTTTCGGCATCCGAACGCCGGAGCTGCGCAATGGCGGGCGCCTGCAGTTCCGCCGAGATGCGATGCTGACCCAGTTCCTGCTCGACCCGGCGCAAACCGTACCGGGCGGAACGGCGGCGCACCAGACTTTCAACGAACCGGTCGGCGCTCAGGTGCCCGACTCGCTCGAGGTCGTCGAGCAGGTCTTCCACCGCCTGCGCATCGGCGGCGTGCGGGCCCAGCTTGCGGCCGAGTTCGTTGCGGCTGTGCTCGCGACGGGCCAGATGCGCCAGCGCACGGGCACGCAGCGACAGCGGTTTGCCGCGGATCAGGCAGCCTCCTCGGACCCGGCCGCGCCCCGATGGTTCACGCCATAGTGCTCGCGAACACGGTTCTCGATCTCGCGGGCGAGATCGGGACGTTCGCGCAGGAATTCGCGCGCATTGTCCTTGCCCTGACCGATGCGCTCGCCGTTGTAGCTGTACCAGGCGCCGGACTTCTCCACCACCGACGCTTCGGAGCCGAGATCGAGGATTTCACCTTCCCGGGAAATGCCTTCGCCGTACATGATGTCGAAGTTGGCTTGCTTGAAGGGGGGGGCCACCTTGTTCTTCACCACCTTGACCTTGGTCTCGGAACCGACGACCTCCTCGCCCTTCTTGATCGAACCGGTGCGACGGATGTCCAGACGAACCGACGCGTAGAACTTCAGGGCATTGCCGCCGGTGGTGGTCTCGGGATTGCCGAACATGACACCGATCTTCATCCGGATCTGGTTGATGAAGATCACCATGCTGTTGGTGCGCTTGATGGTGCCGGTCAGCTTGCGCAGGGCCTGGGACATCAGACGCGCCTGGAGACCGGGCAGGGAATCGCCCATCTCCCCTTCGATCTCGGCCTTGGGTGTCAGCGCCGCCACCGAATCGATGACGATCAGGTCGACCGAACCGCTGCGCACCAGGGCATCGGCAATCTCGAGCGCCTGTTCACCGGTGTCGGGCTGCGAGACCAGCAGATCGCCCAGATTGACGCCCAGCTTGGCCGCGTACTGGATGTCGAGCGCATGTTCGGCATCGATGAAGGCGCAAGTGCCGCCGAGTTCCTGCATTTCGGCGATGACCTGCAGGGTGAGGGTCGTCTTGCCCGATGACTCCGGCCCGTAGATTTCGATGACCCGGCCCCGGGGCAGGCCACCCACGCCCAGGGCGATGTCCAGACCGAGGGATCCGGTGGAAACCACCTGGATGTCGGGCGCAACCTCGCCATCGGCGAGCTTCATGATCGAACCCTTGCCGAACTGCTTCTCGATCTGGGCCAGAGCGGCACCGAGTGCCTTGGCGCGTTCGGTTTTGGATTTAGCGTCGTCCATCTTGATGACCTTGTCCATTGCGGCTTTCCTGTGTGGTGTGCGGGAAAGTATCGCACAGGAGTACTGTATAAACAATCATGTCTTTTGGCCTAGACCAGGCCGCGCAATGACCTAGTCCGGCAGCAGGTCCCAGGCGCCCTGCAGCGCGAACAGGGCCGCCTGATGTCGCACCGCGGCGCGATCGCCGGCGAAACGGACGGTGGTCGCGCGCGGGCTCGCGTCGCGGGTCGCCCAGCCGAAACAGACGGTACCCACCGGCTTCTCGGGGCTGCCCCCGCCCGGGCCGGCAACGCCGGTGACCGACAGCGCGAGCCAGGCGCCGGAGCGCTCGAGCGCGCCGGCTGCCATCTCCATCGCCGTCGGCTCGCTGACCGCGCCGAAGTCGGCCAGCGTCTGCGCGGACACGCCGACCATGTCGACCTTGGCGGCATTGCTGTAGGTCACGAAGCCCCGGTCGAACCAGACGCTGGAGCCGGGCGTCTCGGTCAGCGCCGCCGCAATCAGGCCCCCGGTGCACGATTCGACGGTGACGATCAGGCGACCGGCCTGCGCCATCCGCCGCCCCAGCCGGGTGGCCAGCGCCACGATGGCCGCCGCGTCGAAATCCCCACTCATCGCGCACCCCTCAGGTCCATGCCCGCCATCCAGCCAGTACCAGCAGCGTGCCGAAGGCTGCCATCAGGTCGTCCAGCATGATGCCCACACCCCCCTTGATGCGGCGGTCGGCCCAGCGGATCGGCGGTGGTTTGACGATGTCGAAAAACCGAAAGAGCACGAATCCGGCCAGTTGCCAGGACAGCAGGGGGGGCACGACCGCCAGCACGATCCAGAACGCGACGATCTCGTCCCAGACAATGCCGCCGTGGTCCTCGGATCCGAGCGCCCGGGCGGTACGGCCGCAGGCCCAGGGGCCGATCGCCAGCGCGCCAAGGATGAGACACGCCTGGCCGACACCGCCCAGCCAGGGCGCGAAGACCAGCCAGGCCACCCAGGCCCAGAGGGTCCCCACCGTGCCCGGCGCCGACGGCGACAGGCCGCTGCCGAAGCCCAGCGCCACCCAGTGCGCCGCCCGGGGGCGCATGAAGGCCGCGCTCGGACGACGCGGCGCCGCCGCCGGCGCATCGGCCGGCGATGGATCAGCGGAAGTGGTCGAAGGCGGTGAGCTCATGTCTGTCGATGGGAGATCCGTCGGCGCACAGCAGTGTCAGGCCCGGCTCGGCCACCAGGCAGCCGATTCGCGCGGGCGCCAGACCGCGCTCGGCACCCAGCCCCGCGATGATGGCACGCGCCGAGGCTGGCGCGCTGAAGAGCAGTTCATAGTCATCCCCGCCGGCCAGGGCCAGGGCACGCCGATCGGCTTCGTCGAGTGCCGCGAGGCTGTCACCCAGCGGCACCGCCGGCCAGTCGATCCGGGCGCCGACGCCAGAGCGTTCGCAAAGATGACCCAGGTCGCCCAGCAACCCGTCGGACAGGTCGATCGCGGCCTGGGCATGGCCCAGCAGCGCGCGGCCCAGCTCGACCCGCGGCACCGGGCGCTCCAACCGGAGACGGGCCGCGTGATCGGCCGGCAGTTCCCGACCCGCCAGGCGCTCGCGCACCGCGAAGGCGGCCGCACCCAGCGGACCCGACACCCACAGGTCATCACCCGCCCGACCGCGATCCCGCCGCAGGGCCAGCCCTGGCGGCACCTGCCCGAACACGGTGATGCAGATCGCCAACGGCCCGCGGGTGGTGTCCCCGCCGAGCAGTTCGCAGTCGTGCAGGGCCGCCAGTTCGAATAGCCCACCCGCGAAACCGGCCAGCCAGGGCTCATCGACCTCGGGAAGCGCCAGCGCCAGCGTGAAGCCGACCGGCTGGGCACCCATCGCCGCCAGATCGGACAGATTCACCGCCAGCGACTTCCAGCCCAGCGCGGCCGGGTCGACATCATCGAAGAAGTGGCGCCCGGCCAGGAGCAGGTCGGTACTGACCGCCAGACACTGTCCCGGCGCGATGTCGCCCAGCAGGGCGCAATCATCGCCGATCCCCAGGCGGGCGCGGCGCACCGGCGCGCCGGCAAAGAACCGGCGGATCAGCTCGAACTCGCCCATCAGCGGCGGCGGGTAGCCACCTCCGTGGCGCGCAACTGGGCAGCGACACGGTCGAGCACGCCGTTGACGTACTTGAAGCCGTCGGTGCCGCCGAAGGTCTTGGCGAGCTCGACCGCTTCGTTGATCACCACCCGATAAGGAATCTCGGCGTGGCGGGCGAGCTCGAAGGCACCGACCAGCAGGGTCGCGTGTTCGACCGGACTCAGCTCGGCCACGGTGCGGTCCAGATGGGGCGCGATGGCCTCGTGCAGCATGTCGAGGTCGCGGATCACGCCCCGCAGCAGGGCCGAGAAATGCTCGCGATCGGCTTTGCCGAACTCCGGAGCCAGGGCCAGATTGGCCTCGATCAGGGCGACATCGTCACGCGACACCAGCCATTCGTAGAGCCCCTGGAGCGCGAATTCGCGCGAGCGCCGGCGCGCGCTGCGCGGCGGCGCCCGGGTGGCCGGCGGCTCGGGACGCGTTGTCATCGATCAGTCGTCGATGTCGTCGGAATCGGCACCATTGCCCAGCGTGGCGATGGACGCGGTCAGGTTGGCCATTTCAACCGCCACCCGCGCCGCGTCGGCGCCTTTTTCGGATGCCCGGGCCATCGCCTGATCGTCGTCCTCGGTGGTGAGGATGGCGTTGGCCACCGGAATCGAGAAGTCGAGCGAGACCCGCAACACCCCGGCAGCGCTCTCGTTGGAGACCACCTCGAAGTGATAGGTCTCGCCGCGAATCACCGCGCCCAGCGCCACCAGCGCATCGAACTCACCCGATTGCGCCAGCTTCTGGAGCGCCAGCGGAATCTCGAGTGCGCCCGGCACCGAGCACAGGAAGATGTCCTCTTCGGCCACGCCCAGACGCAGCAGCAGTTCGATGCAGGCTTCGCGCAGGGCGGTGCACACCGGCTCGTTGAAACGCGCCTGCACGACGCCGATGCGCAAGCCTTCGCCGTCGGTTCCGGCGTCAAAGATTTCCACGCTCACAGATCACCTCGCTCGCCCGGCTCGAAGCCGATGATTTCCAGGTCGTAACCGGTCATGCTGGGAATCTTGCGCGGCTGCGACAACAGCCGCATGCGGCGCACCCCCAGGTTCTTGAGGATCTGCGCGCCGATGCCATAGGTTCGAAGGTCGAGCTTGCCCGCCTGCTGGCGCTTCGCGTCGCCCGCCGGGGGCCGCGCAAGCGTCTCGAACTGGGCGAACAGCCCGGCGGCCGGCATCGCGCAATTGAGCATCACCAGCACCCCGTGCCCGTTGGCACGGATCGCGGCCAGCGACCGCGGGATGCTCCAGGAGTGCGTGCCGGCCGACGAGTCGAGCAGGTCGAGGACCGAGGTCGGCTCGTGCACCCGCACCAGCGTCTCGGCCAGATCGGACGCGTCGCCCAGGCTGAGCGCCAGGTGCGGCTGGCCACCGGGCTTGTCCCGGAAGGCGGTGAGGGTAAACGACCCGTGGGCGGTCTCGATCGACTGCACCGCGAGTCGCTCGATCAGGCTTTCGGTGCCGCTGCGGTACTCGATCAGATCGGCGATGGTGCCGATCTTCAGGCCATGCTCGGCCGCGAACTCGATCAGGTCGGGAAGACGGGCCATGGTGCCGTCCTCCTTCATGATCTCGCAGATGACCGACGAAGGCGTGAGGCCCGCCAGCGCGCCGAGGTCACAGCCGGCTTCGGTGTGTCCCGCGCGGATCAGCACGCCGCCGGGCTGGGCCATGATCGGAAAGATATGGCCGGGCTGGACGATGTCCTCGGGGCCGGCGTCGCGCGCGACCGCCACCGCGATCGTACGCGCCCGGTCGGCCGCCGAGATGCCGGTCGTGACGCCCTCGGCAGCCTCGATCGACATGGTGAAGTTGGTGCCGGTGCGCGTGCCGTTGCTCGCGGTCATCAGCGGCAGCGAGAGCTGCCGGCACCGTTCCTGGGTCAGCGTGAGACAGATGAGGCCGCGCCCGTGGCGGGCCATGAAGTTGATCGCATCCGGGGTGACGAAGTCGGACGCCAGAACGAGGTCACCCTCGTTTTCGCGGTCTTCTTCATCGATCAGGATGACCATTCTCCCGGCGCGAAACTCGGCCAGGATCTCGGGGATGGAGGAGAGTGCCATCCCGCTATTCTACCCGCTGGGGACGGCCCGCCGGGGCGCCAGCGTGCCGGAATAGCCCGCCGGCGGCAGCGCCGGCAGCCCAACCGGCGCTGCCGGCGGCGCCGGTCGCGCACCCCTCAGTCGCGCCGCAGCAGCTCGGCCTGTCCGCCCTGCAGCATCCGCTCGACATAGCGGGCGATCAGGTCGACCTCCAGATTCACCCGGTCGCCCACCCCCAGGTGGCGCAGCGTGGTAACCGAGATGGTGTGGGGGATCAGGTTGATGCTGATGGTGCAGCCCGATTCGTCGTCGACGACCGAATTGACGGTGAGACTGACGCCGTTGACGGTGGCCGACCCCTTGTAGGCGAAATAACGGGCCAGATGCGCCGGCACCGCGAGCTGCAGCAGCCAGCTCTCGGCGATCGCCTCGAAGCGCGCCACCGTGGCCAGGCCATCGACATGGCCCGACACCAGGTGCCCGCCCAGCCGGTCGGACAGCCGCAGCGCCTTCTCGAGATTGACCTCGCCCTCCCGATCCAGACCGGACGTCTTGGTCAGGCTTTCGCGGGAGACATCGACCTCGAAGCGACCGTCGGCCACCGACACCGCAGTCATGCAGGCGCCCTGGATCGCGATCGAATCGCCGATCGCCACGTCCGAGAGATCGAGCCCGCCGGCGTGGACCGTCAGCCGGTAACCCTCGCCCAGCGCCTGATGGCGCTCGATGCGGCCGACGGCCGCGACAATTCCGGTGAACATGAAAGCAATCCTTCCCGCGTGCGCCACCGGCGGTCTGGGCCGGGTTCAGCGCCCCGCAAAACGCGCCAGCAGGCGCAGGTCGTCACCGATCCGGTCGACGGCATGAAAAACAAGGCGTCGCGCCGACGCAAGGTCGGGTGGCGCCGGCAGATCGAACAGGCCCGCCGCCTCGCCCAGGAGACTGGGCGCCAGATAGAGCAGCAGTTCGTCGACGCAGTCTTCGCGCACCAGCGAACCGTTGAGCTTGAAACCCGCCTCGACATGCAGTTCGTTGACCCCGCGCCCGGCCAGCTCGCGCATCAGGCCGGGCAGATCGACCTTGGCGCCGGCGCCGGGCAGCACCAGCACCTCGCAGCCGCGATCGGCGAGCTCGCGCTCCTTGTCGGGGTTGCGCACCGCGCAGACCACCAGCGCGCCGCCCTTCAGCAGCTGGGCTTCGAGGTCGACTTCCAGCCGCGAATCGACCAGCACCCGCAACGGCTGGCGCGGCGTCTCGACCTCACGCACCGTCATCCGCGGATCGTCGTCGCGAACCGTGCCGATGCCGGTCAGAATGGCGCAGGCGCGGGCCCGCCACCGATGCCCGTCGGCGCGCGCCGGCGCGCCGGTGATCCACTGGCTGCGCCCATCGGGCAGCGCGGTTCGCCCATCCAGGCTCGCGGCCGCCTTCAGGCGAACCCAGGGCAGTCCGCGGGCCATCCGCGAGACGAAACCCGGGTTGAGGTCATGCGCCTGCTGGCGCAACAGGCCGCAACGGACATCGATGCCGGCTTCGCGCAGCATCGCCAGGCCACGGCCGTTGACCGCCGGATTGGGATCCTCCATCGCGGCGACCACCCGGGCGACGCCGGCATCGACCAGCGCCCTCACGCAGGGCGGGGTGCGCCCGAAGTGGCTGCAGGGTTCGAGCGTGACGTAGACGGTGGCGCCCCGCGCCAGCCCGCCGGCCTGCGCCAGCGCGAGCACCTCGGCGTGGGGCTCGCCGGCGCGCCGGTGCCAGCCCTCGCCCACCCGCTGCCCGTCGAGCACGACCACCGCGCCGACCCGGGGGTTCGGCGTGGTGGTGTACAGACCCTGCCCGGCCAGCGCCAGCGCGTGGGCCATGTGGTCATGATCGGCTTCGTTGAACATCGCCGGCCGATTGTACCGGCTCGAAACCACCGGGCCGCGCGACCGGTCGGCGCTCCGCTAAACTGCGCTCACCCGAGACCCCGACCCGCGAATGCCATGACCCAGCCCGCTTCCCCCGCCCCCGCCCTCGTCGAACGCCCCGGCGGTCACATCCTCGCCGATGCCCTGGCCATCCACGGCGTCGACAGCATCTACGGGGTGCCGGGCGAAAGCTTTCTGGCGGTGCTCGACGGGCTCTATCGGCACCAGGAGCGAATCCGCTTCGTCATCTGCCGGCACGAAGGCGCCGCCTCCTTCATGGCTGACGCCCATGCCAAGCTGACCGGCAAGCCCGGCGTGCTGATGGTCACCCGCGGACCGGGCGCCACCAACGGCGCGATCGGTGTCCACACCGCCTTCCAGGACTCCTCGCCGATGATCATGCTGATCGGCCAGGTCGGCAACGACTTCATCGAGCGCGAAGCCTTCCAGGAAATCGACTACCGCCGGATGTTCGGCCAGATGGCCAAGTGGGTGGCCCAGATCGACCGCGCCGACCGGATACCCGAATACCTGCTGCACGCCTTCCAGACCGCGACCAGCGGGCGACCCGGTCCGGTGGTGCTCGCCCTGCCCGAGGACATGCTGACCGCCCGAGCCACCGTCGTCGACACCGGCCCGTACCAGCCGGTGCGGGCCAGCGCCTCGGCCGCCCAGATCGCCCGCGTGCGCGACATGCTCGCCGCGGCGAAGCGGCCCTTCGTGATCGCCGGCGGCGGCGGCTGGACGCCCGAGGCGGTCGACCAGCTGCGCGTCTTCGCCGAACGCAATGCGCTGCCGGTGGGCGTGTCCTTCCGTGCCCAGGACGTGTTCGACAACCATCACCCGAACTACGCCGGCGACGTCGGGATCGGAATCAACCCGCGGCTCGCGGCGCGGGTGCGCGAGGCCGACCTGGTCCTGGTGCTCGGCGCGCGCCTGGGCGAGATGACCACTTCCGGCTACAGCCTGTTCGAGGTGCCGGTGCCCGCTCAGCCGCTGATCCACGTCCACCCGGGCGCCGAGGAACTCGGGCGGGTCTACCAGCCCAAGCTGATGATCAATGCCGGCATGCCCGAGATCGCGGCGGCCCTGGCCGAACTGCAGGTCGACAGCAGCGCCTGGCGCGAGCGGGTCGGCCAGGCGCGCGCCGACTATGAGCAGTGGCAGCAGCGCCCGCCCGCAATGGCCACGCTGGCCCCCGCGCTGGACCTTTGGCAAGTGGTCCAGACCCTGCGCGAACAGGCGCCGACCGACGCCATCATCACCAACGGCGCCGGCAACTTCGCCACCTGGGCCCACCGGTTCTGGCGCTACGCGCCGGTCGCAGTCCGCCGGCTGCCCGACGGCACGCCCGCGCCCGCCGATGCACCGGGCGGCGCCCAGACCCGCTCGCAGCTGGCGCCGACCTCCGGCGCGATGGGCATGGGCGTGCCGGCTGCCGTCGCGGCGGCCATCGCCCAGCCCGAGCGCTGCGTGATCTGCTTTGCCGGCGACGGCGACTTCCTGATGACCGGCCAGGAACTGGCCACCGCGGTGCGCTACCAGGCGGGCCTGGTGGTGATCGTGTTCGACAACGGGATGTACGGAACCATCCGCATGCACCAGGAGCGCGAATACCCCGGTCGCGTCCTGGGCAGCGATCTGTCCAACCCGGATTTCGTCAAATTCGCGCAAGCCTTCGGCTGCCACGGCGAGCGGATCGACACCACCGAACAGTTCGGCCCGGCGCTGACGCGCGCCCTGGCGGTGGCTCGCGACGAGCATCGCCCGGCGCTGCTGCACCTGAAAATCGATCCGCAGGCGATCACACCGAACCTCACGCTCGAGCAGATCCGCCAGAACGCGATCAAAACGCTGGGCGCGTCAGGCGCCTGACGCGACGAACCGCCCGATCAGTCAGCCGCCGCGCGACCGCGCCGCGGCTTGACCTCCTGGACCGCGTCGGCGAACTCGTCGACATCCTCGAAGCTGCGATACACCGACGCGAACCGCACATAGGCGATCTTGTCCAGGCGCTTGAGTTCGCGCATGACGAGTTCGCCGATGCGCTCGCTGGGCACCTCGCGCAGGCCCAGACCGAGCAGCCGCTCCTCGATCCGGTGGATGGCCGCGTCGACCTGCTCCAGCGAAACCGGCCGCTTGCGCAGCGCCAGCTGCAGCGAGGCGCGCAGCTTGCGCCGGTCGAAATCGGTCCGCGACCCGTTCTTCTTGACCACCGCCGGCAGCGACAGCTCGATGCGCTCATAGGTGGTGAAGCGCTTGTCGCAGTGGGGGCAGCGGCGGCGGCGCCGGATGCTGTCGCCATCATCCGAGGCGCGGGTGTCGATCACCTGGGTGTCGACATGGTCGCAGAAGGGACAGCGCATCGATCAGGCTCCCGAGCGGCGCGGGGTGACCGTTCGCCTCGCGCGCCGGCTGTTCAACGATAGACCGGGAAGCGCGCGGTCAGCTCGGCCACCTGCGCACGAACCGCAGCGATGCGGCCGGCATCCTCGGGGGCATCCAGCACATCGGCGATCAGGTGACCCACCTTGACCGATTCGGCAACCCCGAAGCCCCGGGTGGTCATTGCCGGCGAGCCGAGCCGGATCCCGCTGGTGACGAACGGCTTCTCGGGATCGTTGGGGATCGCGTTCTTGTTGCAGGTGATGTGCGCGCTGCCCAGCACCACCTCGGCCAGCTTGCCGGTGATGCGCTTGGCGCGCAGATCGACCAGCATCACATGGCTCTCGGTGCGCCCGGAAACGATCCGCAGGCCGCGCTCGATCAGGGTGCGCGCCAGCGCATCGGCATTGGCCAGCACCTGGGTCTGATAGACCTTGAAGTCGGGCTGCAGCGCCTCCTTGAAGGCCACCGCCTTGGCGGCGATCACATGCATCAGCGGGCCGCCCTGCAGACCGGGAAAGACGGCCGAATTGATCGCCTTCTCGTGCTCGGCGCGCATGAGGATGATGCCCCCGCGCGGGCCGCGCAGGCTCTTGTGGGTGGTCGAGGTGACGATGTCCGCGTGCGGCACCGGATTCGGATAGACGCCGGCGGCGATCAGACCCGAGTAGTGCGCCATGTCGACCATGAAGATCGCGCCCACCTCGCGGGCCACTTTCGCGAAACGCTCGAAATCGATGCGCAGCGAATACGCCGACGCGCCGGCGATGATCAGCTTGGGGCGATGCTCGCGCGCCTTGGCCTCCATCGCGTCGTAATCGATGGCTTCATTGGCATCGAGCCCGTAGGACACCACCTTGAACCACTTGCCCGACAGGTTCAGCGGCATCCCGTGGGTCAGATGGCCGCCTTCGGCCAGGCTCATGCCCATGATGGTGTCGCCCGGGTTCAGGAAGGCGAGAAAGACCGCCTGGTTCGCCTGCGCGCCCGAGTGCGGCTGCACATTGGCCGCGTCGGCGCCGTAGAGCTGGCGCACCCGGTCGATCGCCAGCTGTTCGGCGATGTCGACGTATTCGCAACCGCCGTAGTAACGCTTGCCCGGATAGCCCTCGGCATACTTGTTGGTCATCTGGCCGCCCTGGGCGGCCATGACCGCCGGACTGGCGTAGTTTTCCGAGGCGATCAGCTCGATGTGCGCTTCCTGGCGGTGGTTCTCGCTCTCGATCGCGCGCCAGAGTTCGGGATCAAAGGCCTCGATGGTCTTGCTGCGGTCAAACATGGGTCGGTACTCCTTCGACAGCCGATGGATTCAAAGAAACGGCTGCCCAGGCGCTCGGCAGACACGAAGGGATGGCCGATGCGAACACATCGGCGCACGAGGGCCCGCGCTCCCCGGTAGTGCTCTACCTGATCGCCAGTTGCGCGGACGCCCGAAGTGTATCGAAGCCCTGCCGGTGCGGGCAAATGGGCCCGGCCGCGCGCGGTGACTCGCCTTGACCCGGGTCAGCTTCAGCCCGAATCGCCCGCCGGCAGGTGCCCCACATCGGCCCAGGCCAGCAGTCGCCAGCCGGCGGACTCGCGCACCAGGGTATTCAGGCTGGCATTGAGCAGCGCATGCCGGCGGGGCTCGCTCAAACCCATCCCGGAGGCGATCCGGTAGGCGCAATCGAGCACGCCGCCGTGAGTGACCACCACGACCCGCTCGCCGGGATGCCGCAGCGCCAGGCGCTCGAGCGCCGCCAGCACCCGCTCGTAGAAGGCGCGCAGGGTCTCGCCACCACCGGGCAACTCGAAATCGGGCTCACGCGCCCGCCAGCGCCGAAACGGCTCGGCCCAGTCGCGCTCGAGATCCTCGGGTGTCGCCCCTTCGAAAGCGCCGTAGTGACGCTCGCCCACCCCCGGCTCGACCACCGCGGGCAGTCCCAGCGCCCGCGCGATCGGTTCGGCTGTCTGGCGCGCCCGGGTGAGTTCGCTGCAATAGAGTGCCGACACTGGCTGCGCCGCAGCCATTGCCTGCAGCCGGGCGGCAGTCAGCCCGGCCTCGACATGCCCCTCGGGCGCCAGCGCGATGTCGATGCTGCCCTGGAAGCGCTGCTCCCGGTTCCAGGGAGTCACGCCGTGGCGGATCAGGACGACTTCGGTCAAAGCGTCAGCCCGCCAGCGCCGGATTCAGCGTGTAGGTGCCGGTGATGGACGCGTGACCGAGCGAATGACGCTCGATCACCTTCATCGCATCGGCGCCGTTGAATCGCCCCATCAGCGGCAGCATGTCGACGTCGATCGCATGGACGGTGAACACATAGTGGTGGACGATCGAGTCGTTCCAGGGCGGGCACGGGCCGTCATAGCCGTAGTAGTCGCCCGACATGTCGGGATCGCCAGCGAACCAGCCGGTGTAGTCGTTGACCGCCTGACGGGCACCGCGACCAGCCGAGGGTCCGGGCTTGCCGCGCGGGGTGACCCCGTTGGCAAACTCGCCCGCCGCGATCGACGTGCGCGCGGGCGGCAGATCGACCAGCACCCAGTGGTGGAAGTCGACCCGGGCCAGGTCGGCCGGCACGGTGCGCCCCTCCTGGTTGACATCCTCTCCGCTGCTGGGGACATCGGGATCGTGGCAGACGACTGCCAGCGAACGGGTCCCGACCGGCAGATGGCTCCAGGCCAGGTGCGGGTTGCGGTTGTCGGACAGCGCCACATGCGCCGCGGGGTCGATGCGCCCGAACGCGAACTCGACCGGAATCGCCGCGCCATCGGCGAAGGAATCGCTCCAGACCTTCATGCAGTCTCCTTGTCGGCCGGCGGTGCCACCTGCAACCAGAAGGTCACCGGCCCATCATTGATGAGATGAACTTTCATGTCGGCGCCAAAGACGCCGGCATGAACCTCAGGATACCCGGCGCGCGCGTCGCTGACGAAGGCGTCGAACAGTCGCCGCGCGATGTCGGGCGCTGCGGCCGGGGTGAAACTGGGGCGGGTGCCGCTGCGGGTATCGGCCGCCAGGGTGAACTGGGGCACGATCAGCAGCCCGGCCGACGGGGCCAGATCGCGCAGACTGCGGTTCATCCGGCCGCCCTCGTCGGGAAACACCCGGAAAGCCAGCAGCCGGGCCAGCAGCGCGCGCGCCTGCACGACGGTGTCACCACGCTCGGCACAGACAAAGACCAGCAGCCCGCGGCCGATCTCGCCGGTGCAGCGGCCCTCGACCATCACCCGGGCCTCGGACACCCGCTGCAGCAGACCGATCATCGCCGGCTCAGCCGCTGACCGTCACCCGCGCGAAGCGGCGCTTGCCGACCTGGATGACATAGGTGCCGGCCGCCAGCTTGATCGACTTGTCGGACACGCGCTCGCCATCGACCCGGACCCCGCCCTGCTCGATGTTGCGCATCGCCTCCGAGGTGGACGGCACCAGTTGCGCCTGCTTGAGCAGTTGCGCGATGCCGATCGGCGCGCCGGCCACGGTCACTTCCGGCAGGTCGTCAGGAACCGCACCATCGCGAAACCGGGCCTCGAAGTCGGCCAGGGCGCGCTGCGCCAGCGCCGACGAATGAAACCGCGCGACGATTTCCTGGGCCAGCATCACCTTGGCGTCGCGCGGGTTGCGCCCACCCTCGCAGGCCTGGCGCAGCGCGTCGATCTCGGGCATCGGCCGAAACGACAGCAGGGTGTAGTACTTCCACATCAGGGTGTCGGAGATCGACATCAGCTTGCCGAACATCTCGCCGGGCGCGTCGGTGATGCCGACGTAGTTGGCTTTCGACTTGGACATCTTCTCGACGCCATCGAGCCCTTCGAGCAGGGGCATCGTCAGGATGCACTGCGGCTCCTGCCCGTACTCGCGCTGCAGTTCACGGCCGACCAGCAGATTGAACTTCTGGTCGGTGCCGCCGAGTTCGATGTCGCTGCGCAGGGCCACCGAATCGTAGCCCTGCATCAGCGGATAGAGCAGCTCGTGCACCGAGATCGGCAAGCCCCCCTTGAACCGCTTGGTGAAATCATCGCGCTCGAGCATCCGCGCCAGCGTGTAGCGGGAGGCCAACTGGATCATGCCGCGCGCGCCCAGCGGATCGCTCCATTCCGAGTTGTAGCGGATCTCGGTGCGCTGGGCATCGAGCACCAGGCTGGCCTGCTCGAAATAGGTCCTGGCGTTGGCCTCGATCTGCTCGCGGGTCAGCGCCGGACGGGTGGAGTTTCGCCCGGACGGATCCCCGATCATCGCGGTGAAGTCGCCGATCAGGAAGATGACGGTGTGCCCCAGGTCCTGCAGCTGGCGCATCTTGTTGAGCACCACCGTGTGACCGAGGTGCAGATCCGGCGCGGTCGGGTCGAGGCCGAGCTTGATGCGCAGCGCCACACCGGTCTGTTCGCTGCGCGCGAGCTTGCGCAGCCACTCCTCCTCGATCAGGAGTTCATCACAGCCCCGCAGGCTGATCTTCAGCGCTTCACGGGCCTGTGCGCTGATCGGTGAATTGGCGGCGTTCATGGGGAAACCTGGTGGGGATATCGGCGGATGCACTACAATGCCAACCGGTTGCCTTGGAAGCCGGGCGACCGTTCGCAACGCTGCACGGGATATCGCGGTGTCGGAGAACCCCAATTCTATCCGACCCGTGGGCACCCGCCTGCCGGGCCGCAGGCACTGCCCAACCACGAAAGAACCAGCCGAAGCATGCAACCCAGTCGTCGTCGCCTCCGTCAGGTCGCCATCGTCACCGCCCTCGTGAGCGGTCTGGCGGCGGTGACGGCATTCGGCGTGGCGCCGTTGGGCGATGCAATCCCCCCCGCCTCGGTCACCGTCACCGAATCCATCCCCCTGACGATCACCGCCACCGAGGCGCACGACAGTTTCCTGCAAAGCGAACTCATCCGCCGTGGCGACACCCTCGCCAGCGTGCTGTCGCGACTCGGCGCCAACGACCCCGAACTGCTGCGCTTCGCCTCGAAGGACCCGATCGCCCGCAAGGCGCTCAGCCTGCGGCCCGGGCGCAGCATCCGGGCGGAACTCGATCCGCTGGGCCGGGTGTTGCGACTGGCCTATCGCGGCGCCGGCCTCGAGGACGATTCACAATCCGCCGACGCCAACAAGCGACTGGTCATCCGACGGGTCGATGATCGCCTGACGGCCGCGGAAGAAATTGCGCCTGCTGAACGAAGCACCGAAATGCGCTCGGTCGAGATCCGATCGTCGCTGTTCGCCGCCACCGACGCTGCCGGCATTCCCGAGCAGGTCGCCATCCAGGTGGCCGACATCTTCGGCGGCGACATCGACCTGCAACGCGATCTGCGCCGGGGCGACCGACTGCGGGTCATCTACGAAGTGCTGCGCGAGACCGACAGTTTCGATGCCCCGGTCGCCACCCGCGTGCTGGCCGCCGAGTTCGTCAACGGCGGCAAGGCGCATCAGGCCGTCTGGTTCGAACGCAACGGCCGCGGCGAGTACTACGCGTTCAACGGCACCAGCCTGAAAAAGGCCTTCCTGCTCAACCCGCTGGAATTCAGCCGCATCACCTCCGGCTTTACCGAGGCCCGGCTGCATCCCATCATGCGCGACTGGCGCGCCCACAAGGGCGTCGATTTCTCGGCGCCGGTGGGCACCCGGGTGCGCGCCGCCGCCGACGGCGTGGTCGAATACGCCGGCCAGCAGCGCGGCTACGGCAACGTCATCATCCTCAAGCACGCCCAGCAGAAAAGCACCCTGTACGCCCATCTGCAGGGCTTCGCCGACGGGGTCAAGCCGGGCGCCCGAATCGAACAAGGCGATGTCATCGGCACGGTCGGCATGACCGGCTGGAGCACCGGTCCGCATCTGCACTATGAACTGCGGGTCGCGGGCGAGCATGTGAATCCCATGACCGTCGCGGCGGGCGAAGCGCGGACCCTGAACGCCGCCGAGCGCGGCGTGTTCAGCACCTCGCTGGCGTCGGCCCGCCACCGGTTCGCCCTGCTCGATACCGTGCGCACCGCCGCCTTCCAATAGGCCGCCGGTCGACGTCGCTGGCGCGCCAGCCCCAGCCGACACCCCAGATCACCCCGGCAGCATGAAACCCTCGAACGAACCGGCGCTGTACATCGGGCTGATGTCGGGTACCAGCCTCGATGGCATCGATGGCGCGTTGGTTCAGTGGATCGACGACACACCCCAGACCCTGGCTTTTGACAGCGCCCCTCTCGAGCCGGCGCTGCGCACCGAACTGATGGCGCTGCAGACCCCCGGCGAGGATGAACTTCATCGCAGCGCGCTGGCCGGCGTGGCGCTCGCGAGCGCCTACGCGCAGGTCTGCGCGCGGCTGATCGCCCAGGCGCCCGCCGGCGCCGACATCCGGGCCATCGGCGCGCACGGTCAGACGGTGCGCCATCGGCCCCAGGACGGCTACACGGTGCAGCTGCTCGACGGCGCCCTGCTCGCGGAGCTCGCCGGCTGTCCGGTGGTCTGCGACTTCCGCAGCGCCGACATCGCCGCGGGCGGCCAGGGCGCGCCGCTGGTGCCGGCGTTTCATGCCCGGGTCTTCGGACACCCCAGCGAGCGGCGCGCGATCGTCAATCTCGGGGGAATCGCGAACGTCAGCCTGCTGGCCTGCGACAGCCCGGTGCAGGGTTTCGACACCGGGCCGGCCAATGTCCTGCTCGACCTGTGGGCGACCCGAACGCTGGGGCAGGCGCAGGACACCGACGGGACGCTGGCGGCCCGCGGACGCGTCAACCATGACTGGCTGGCGACGCTGCTGAAAGAGCCCTTCTTCGAACGCCAGCCGCCCAAAAGCACCGGACGCGACCTGTTCAACCCGCAATGGCTGGATCGCCAACTGGGCGAATTCATCGAAGCAGAACCGGCGGACCCGATACAGCGCGCGGCCGACATCCAGGCGACGCTGGTGGAACTCACCGCACTGACCGTCGCCCGCGCCTGCCGGGAATTCGACGCGAAGGCGATTTACCTGTGTGGTGGCGGCGCGTTCAATCCGACGCTGGTGGAGCGGATTCGCCTGGCGTGCGCGCCGGCGCGTGTCGCGACGACCGACGCGCTGGGCGCACCGCCGCAGGCCGTCGAGGCGGTGGCCTTCGCCTGGCTGGCCCGCTGCCGGCTGGAAGGCGCCGCCGGCAATCTGCCCGCTGTCACTGGCGCGGACGGCCCGCGGGTGCTGGGGGCCATCTACTCGCCGATCGGCTCCTGAGCGTCAGGAACCGCTCGACAGCCCTGGCGAAAAAGTCGTTCAGGCCGAGAAGGACGACCCGCAACCGCAGGTTGTGGTCGCGTTCGGATTCTTGATCACGAACTGGGCGCCCTCAAGGTCATCCTTGTAGTCGATTTCAGCGCCAACCAGGTACTGGTAGCTCATGGCATCGATCAGCAGGGTGACGCCCTTCTTGCTCATCACGGTGTCGTCTTCGTTGGTCTCTTCGTCGAAGGTGAAACCGTACTGGAACCCCGAGCAGCCGCCGCCTTGCACGAACACGCGGAGCTTCAGGTTTTCGTTGCCCTCTTCATCGATCAGCTGGCGCACCTTGTCGGCAGCGCTTTCGGTGAAAACGAGGGGCGCGGGCATCTCGGCAACAGCATTCATGGCGAATCTCCAGTCAATCGATCATCTTAGTACCGGGGAAGAAACCCTTCGTCCAGTCTGGCTATCTCACCGGTCCGGCAGCGCGGTGCGCCGCCTTGCCGACGCCGACGGAATCCGACCGCCAGAAAGGCAAAAGCCGCCCGGGGGCGGCTTTCCGAACTCCGAAAAAGACCGGGACGGTGCAACGGCACTCCAGGGAGTGCCGCCGCCTCGCCCGACTGATCAGCGTTTGGAGAACTGCTTGCGCCGGCGAGCCTTGTGGAAGCCGACCTTCTTGCGCTCGACCTCGCGGGCGTCGCGAGTCACCAGACCGGCGCGCGACAGCACCGGCTTGAGGGTCTCATCGAAATCGATCAGGGCGCGAGTGATGCCATGGCGGACCGCGCCGGCCTGGCCGCTCTCGCCACCACCGTCCACATTGACCATGACGTCGAAGGTGTCGAGGTTGTTCGTCAGCTCGAGCGGCTGGCGAACCACCATCCGGCCGGTCTCGCGGGCGAAGTAGCCGTCGAGCGGCTTGCCGTTCACCACCATGCGGCCGGTGCCCTTTTTCAGGAACACGCGCGCCACCGAGGTCTTGCGTCGGCCAGTGCCGTAGTAGTAATCGCCGATCATGTCAGATCTCCAGCGCTTTGGGCTGCTGCGCGGTGTGGGGGTGGGTGGGTTCCGCGTAGATCTTCAGTTTCTTGATCATCGCGTAACCGAGCGGGCCCTTGGGGAGCATTCCCTTGACCGCGTGCTCGAGCGCGCGGCCGGGGAAACGAGCCTGCATCTTGCCGAAATTGGTCTCGGAGATGCCACCGGGGTAGCCGCTGTGGCGATAGTACTTCTTGCCCAGGGCCTTGTTGCCGGTCACGCGCAACTGGCCTGCGTTCACCACGACGATGAAATCGCCGGTGTCCACATGGGGAGTGAATTCGGGTTTGTGCTTGCCGCGCAAACGCAGCGCGATCTCGGCTGCCAAGCGGCCGAGCACCTTGTCGGCGGCGTCGACCACGAACCAGTCATGCGTCACCTCATGGGGCTTGGCAGAAAACGTCTTCATCGGATTACCTGTCAAAGGAACGACCACCGGAGCGGCGCTCGAACGACCGCCTGAGCGACGCTCTTGGCGGAAAGCCTGATATTCTAGCGCGGTTCTTTGGGCGACGTCAAAGGGAGAGTTCGGCGAGACGCTTGGCGCACCACCGCTGACGTCACGATACCCAATAACCGCCGTCGCGTCGCGTCGCGTCGCCGACACCGGCCCGGAAGCGATTCCCCGACGCGGATCGGCAAACCGCTCCAGCCCAAAAAAAAGCCCGATCGGAGGGATCGGGCTGAATCCACCTTTTTGAGGAGGGTGGAGGAGACGTCGGAGGCCTGTCGTTGACAGCCAATGAATGAACTCTACCCGCACGGATGCTGCACTGCAAGGTGTTTTTGTTGCGCTGCGTCAATTAACGGAACGTCCTCTGCAAACCGAGGCAAGTGCCCTCAGGGCAGTACCCACTCATCAATACTGTTGATCATTTTTTCTGCGTCGCAGCACACCCGGCCGATTGACCAGGCCCGCTGGGCGCCCACAGGAGAACCCATGGAATGCACCGTCAAGTGGACAGGACTGAACGGCATGAGCTTTCTGGCCGAGACCGGCAGCGGCCATGCCGTGCTGATGGACGGGGCGGTCGAAGGCGGAGGCAACAACCTGGCGCCACGACCGATGGAAATGGTGCTGGCCGGCACCGGCGCCTGCACCGCCTATGACGTGGTGCTGATCCTGCGCAAGAGCGGGCAGGACATCCGCGGCTGCGAGGTGCAGCTCAAGGCGCAACGGGCCGAGACCGACCCGAAGGTGTTCACCGCCATTCACTTTCACTTCGTCGTCCGGGGGCGCGAGCTGAAAGCCAACCTGGTCGAGCGCGCCATCAAGCTGTCGCATGACAAGTACTGCTCGGCCACCGCCATGCTGGCGGGAACCGCGGCCATCACCATCGACTGGGAAGTGACCGCCGACTGAGCGCAGCGCCGCTGCCGGCCCGGCGCCGCCAATGGCTGTCAGAGGTAGTGCGACGTGGTGGTCATCACCCGGGAGGCCAGGCGCATCGCGCCCCTGACCGGCGCCGGCATCTCCGCGCCACCGAGGTGCATGGCCGCGACCGCATGCGCGGCCTCATCCGCCTTCATCTGCACCAAAATGGCGCGCGAGCGCTGATCACCCGGCGGCAAACGCTCGAGATGCGCGTCGAGATGATGCTCGACCTGGCGCTCTGTTTCCGCCATGAAACCCAGGCTGAGACGGTCGCCCGCGCGGCCGGCCAGAAGGCCCATGCCGAAGGCGCCGGCGTACCAGAGCGGGTTGAGAATCGACGGGCGCCCACCCAGTTCGGCCAGCCGCTGCCGGGTCCAGGCCAGGTGATCCCCCTCCTCGACCGCCGCCCGGCGGAACTGCTCGCGCAACACCGGATCGGTGGTGACCGCCCCCTGTCCGTCATAGAGGGCCTGGGCACAGACCTCACCGACATGGTTCACCCGCATCAGCGAGACCGACAGGCGGCGCTCGGCTGCATCGAGCGAACCGTCTTCGATCCGCCCACCCGGGTTCGGCCGCGCGGCGGGCAGCGCAGACGCCACGCTGGCCATCCCGCGCCCCAGCCAGGACAACAGCCGATCGGTGGCACTCAAGGAAATTTCAGTCGTCATGCGCCCGGATCTTACCCGAGGGCCCTGTCGATGCCCGCCGCTGCCAACGCCCCAAAACAGGGACAGGGCAACAAAACTCTGTTGCAACCCAGCCACAAAAGCCCGGAAAAACCCCGACGCACGCGCCGCACGCTTGGCCGCCCCCACCAATTTGGTGAGAATGCGGTGGAGTTCTATCCGAATACCAGTCCCCAACCAGGGGCGCTTCGGGGAGTTCAGGTGAAGCGACCTTCACCGATTGATCTCAGAAACCCTAGGAGAATTGAATGAACAAATCGCTTCTCGCACTGGCTGTCGCCGCTGCCCTGCCGACCCTGGCCCAAGCCCAGACCACCGTTACGGTGTCCGGCATCATCAAAACCGGCGTGCAAAGCGTCAAGCTGAGCAACGCTGCCGTGGCTGCCGACAACGGCAACTCGATGGCGGTGAACGACGGTTCCTCGCGCTTCATCATCGCCGGCTCGGAAGATCTGGGCGGCGGTCTGCGTGCCACGTTCCAGGTTGACACCCGTCTGCGCCCCGACGAAGGCACCGGCACGGTTGCCGGCGGCAACAGCTGGGTTGGTCTGGCCGGCGGTTTCGGTCAGATCCGCCTGGGTCGCCTTGACCAGTACTACGGTCTGGGCACCGACCAGCACGGCGCCCGCGCCACCGCGCTGACCGCGTCGAGCATCTCGGTTCTGTCGTACATCGGCGGCGCCACCGGCGCGACTGCCGCTGCTGTCGCGAACGCCAGCCGTACCGCCAACCTGATCCGTTGGGACTCGGCCAACATCGCCGGCTTCACCGCTGGCCTGGGCTACTCGACCGCCTACGCGACCCCTGAAGGTGGCGTTGGTGCGCCGGGCAAAGGCGCTGCGCTGTCGGCTGACCTGGCCTACGCCAAGGGCCCGCTGACCGCCGGCCTGGGCTACTGGGATGCGAAAGACGAGCCGAAAGCCAACGGCCAGAAGGGCCTGCGCGTTGCCGCCTCGATGAACGTCGCCATGCTGAACGTCGGTCTGACGGTTGACCAGTCGTCGATCAGCACCGGTCTGGGCACCGCCGGCGCGGTCGAGAACAAGCGTACCGCTTACTCGATCCCGGTTCGCATGAGCCTGGGCGCTGGCACCCTGATGGTCACGTACTCGGTGGCGCAAAACATCAAGGCCAACGGTTCGACCGTGAGCAACTCCGGTGCGAAGTTCATCACCGCCGGCTATGACTACCCCCTGTCGAAGCGCACCTCGATCGGTCTGTCGTACGCTAACATGAACAACGACTCGGGCGCTGCATACGCTCTGTTTACCGGCAACGCGCTGCACAACATCCCGGTGCCGAAAGTCGGTCAGGACACCCAGCAGATCCACCTGGGCCTGCGTCACGCCTTCTGATCACCGGCTGTCTGACGACAGCCTGATCTGAAGCAGAAAAAACGCCGGAGCAATCCGGCGTTTTTTTTTGCGCTGGGCGGCCTGGAGCGATAACCAACAGACTGCGCTGCTTCCGGATCGTGGGAGCGACCTTTCGTCGACTGGCGTTGCGGCGACCATTCGCCCCCCCTTACCATCGGGGTCTCACACCGAAGCACCCTGGCAGACCGAATGGCCACGAAGGAAGTACTGATTCCGGTCGACCCCTCGACGATTGCGGTTGGCAAGCGCCTGCCCTGGGCGTTGTACGCCCGCAATGGCGAGTTGCTGGCGCCGGAAGGCTTCCTCATCACCGACGAAAACCAGCAACGCCGGATGCTGGAAGCACGCGCCTATCGGCAGACGCCCGGGCTGCAGCGCAATGACGCGACCTACGACAGCGAGTCGCGCGCCCCTGCCACCGCCGTGGTGGACACACTGCCCGAACTGCGTCACAACGTGGAATTCGTGCAACTCACCTACCACCTGCGCGGTGAGGTCGACCCCACCACCGTGACCGTCGAGTTTCTCGGCAAGGTCGTCAACCAGGCGGTGATGGTCACCGCACCACACCTGCCGGGACGGCTCAGCTGGCGCGATGTCGAGGACGGATTCCCGATCTCGGTTCGCATGATGACCGGGCGCAGCGCCTATTCCTTCGAGACACTGCTGACCCGTTTTTCGGCCTTGCCGATGCCGCACCTGTTCCTGCGCTATCCGATGGATGTCAAGCACCAGGTGCTGCGGTCCTCGGTGCGGGTGCGCACCAGCATCAAGGCGGTGACGCTGCTGCCGGGCGGCACCCGACACATGGTGCTGGTCGACAACCTGTCGGGAGACGGCTGCGGGATCGACACCGAATTCGCGCTGGGAGACCCCGGCGAGAACATCGAGATGGTGTTCCGCATCCATGTTCGTGGCCAGGGCTACACGCTGACGCTGCCCTCGACGATCCGCAACAAGCGTCAGAAAAAAGGGCGCCACATCTACGGGCTGCAGTTCGGCTCACAGGACGATCCGCTGGACCACTCGCTGCGGCTGGCGCTGGAAGCCTACCTTTACGAGCGCATCGTCACCGAGTAGCCGCAAGCGGCAACTGGCGCCGGCTCTGCTTCAACCAGGGGGCGCCAGTGCCTGCGCCAGATCGGCCATCAGGTCCTCCACCCGCTCCAGGCCCACCGACAACCGGATCAGGTCGGGCGCAATGCCCGCCGCGCGCAGGGCTTCGTCATCCAGCGAACCGGCCCACATCGCTGCGGCATGGACCGCCAGCGATTCCACGCCACCCAGGCTGACCGCTTGCGCGAACAGCCGCAGCCGCTTCATCACCGCCTCGGCGCCCCGATAGCCGCCGCGTACCTGCACCGCCATCACGCCACCGAACCCGCTCATCTGGCGGCGCGCCAGATCGTGCTGCGGGTGGGAGGGCAGCCCCGGATAGTGAACCGCCGCGACACCGGGCATGGCCGCCAGCGCGTGCGCCAGGCGCAGCGCGCTGGCATTGATGCGCTCCACCCGGACCGACAGCGTTCGCAGGCCGCGCAGCAGCAGCCAGGCATCCTGGGGCGAGAGCACCGCCCCGAGCATGATCGAGGTGTTCCAGACCTGCTCGATCAGGTCGGCATCGCCAAGCACCGCACCGGCGGTGAGGTCGTGGTGCCCGCCCAGGTACTTGGTCGCGCTGTGGACCACCAGATCGATGCCGAAGCGGCGCGGCTGCTGGTTCAGCGGGCAGGCGAAGGTGTTGTCCGCCAGCGTTCGGATGCCACGGCGGCGCGCGAGGTCGGCCACCGCGGCCAGATCGGTCAGCGCCAGGGTCGGATTGACCGGGGTTTCGAGCACGATCAGCCGGGTCTGCGGGCGAATCGCCTGCTCGAATGCCGAGACATCGGTCTGGTCGACGAAACTGACCGCGACACCCATTCGCACCAGCAGATCGCCCAGCAGCCGTGAGGTGCCCATGTAGTGGTTGGTCTGGGCAACCACATGATCACCGGCGCTCACCATCGCCAGCACCGCCGCCGAGATCGCGCCCATGCCGCTGGCGGTCATCAGGCCCGCAGGCGCGCCCTCGAGTCCGGCGATCAGTCCGGCGACGCGCTCGGTGGTGGGATTGCCATAGCGGGTGTAGTAGCGGGGATGCCGGGGCCGGCTCGCCATGTCGGCGAAGCCCGCGGCATCGGCCGCCCGGAAGGTGGCCGACAGGTGGATCGGCGGCGCGATCGCGCTGTCACCCTCCTGCGCATCCCCATGCTGCAGCCAGGTGTCGGCGTTCTCGGGCCAGGTGTCGCCGGTCGGTGGCCGGGCGCTCATGGACGGACGCCCACGCAACGGGGACTCAGGCGGATCACGGGCATGGCGGTCTTTCCTGGCGCACTCGGGACGGAACCCGGATCATAACGGCCCCTGACCCGACAACTGGCGGGCCCGCTCAGCCTCGGGCAGGTCGGCCAACCGGCGCACCGCTGCATAGAACCGGGGCAGGTCGCCACCCTGTTCGGCCAGCAACCGACGAAATCCCGGCACCCACTGGTTGTAGGTGGCCACCGAGCCCAGATGCGCATTGCCCAGCGGCTGGGCGAACCAGCGGTCGTAACCGGCGAAACCGCCCCAGGACTGCTTGAGTTGCTCGTACTCGGCGCGCAAGGCGGCGATCGCCTCGTGCTTGGCGGCGCGGCGCTCGGGCACCGCGGCCTCGCGGCGATAGATTTGCGCGAAGCGCTCGCGATGGCGCTGCAGGAGCTCGACGAACTGCTGCCGGCGCTGCGCGAAGGCGGCGTAACGGGCGCGCATCGCGTCATCGCCGTGATCGGCCAGCCACCGCGCCACCCCGGCCTCTTCCACCGCGGTGGCGAAGGATTCGTTGAAGGCGGAATCGCCCTTCAGGTAGACCACCTGGTGGGCGAGTTCATGGAAAATCAGCCGCGCCAGTTCGGCCTGCGGGTAATGGAGAAAGGTGTTGAGCAGGGGGTCGTCGAACCAGCCCAGGGTGGAATAGGCGGGAACCCCGGAGACATAGGTCTCCCAGCCTTCCTGGCGCAACCGGGCCGCGTGCGCCTGAGCGGCTTCCTGATCGAAATAGCCCCGATAGGTCACGCAGCCGGCGACCGGGAAGCACCACTGCTTGAGATCGAGCGACAGCTCGGGCGCCGCGACGAGATTCCAGACCACGAAGGGGCGGCCCAGATCCGCATACCGCGTGTAGCTCGCGTTGTCGGGCAGGCCCAGGTGCCGGGAGGCGTAGGCGCGCAGGTCGCGAGCCGTCTCGAGCCGGCGGCGCAGACCGGGATCGACATCGGGCAGCGCCAGCACATCGGTCAGGGGGCGCGCCGCCTGCAGCAGCGCCAGGTGGCCACGCGCCGACTGCCAGTAATAGGGCAGATCGACCGTCATCGCGCAGCCCGCGCACGCCAGGACCGCGGCGATCAGCGCCAGCCATCGGTGCATGTCAGCGCCCCCCTGGTGTCGGCCCGGTTGCGACCCATCGTCCATTCCGCCTTCATGACACTCCTGTTGCGCATCACCGGCAAGCCTACCCAAGGAATCGTCCGGCGACAAAACCGCGCATCGGCGATGCTAAGCTTGCCGTTTGCCGAGCGACCCTGGACAGCCATGAACCTGATCGATCCGATAGTTCAGTTTCACCATGAAATCCGCGACATCCGCCGCGACATCCATGCCCACCCCGAGCTGCGATTCCAGGAGACGCGAACCGCCGACCTGATCGCCGAGCGCCTGCAGGCCTGGGGCATCGAGGTCACGCGGGGGCTCGGCGGCACCGGGGTGGTCGGCAGGATCCGGGCCGGCACCTCGACCCGGGCCATCGGCTTGCGCGCCGACATCGATGCCCTGCCCATGCAGGAGCACAACGAGTTCGCCCACCGATCGCGTCACGCCGGCAAGATGCACGCCTGCGGCCACGACGGGCACACCGCCATGCTGCTGGGCGCGGCGCGCTATCTGTCGCAGCACCGCGACTTCGACGGCACCGTCAACCTCATCTTCCAGCCGGCCGAAGAAGGCGGCGCAGGTGCGCAGCGCATGATCGACGACGGCCTGTTCGAGCAGTTCCCCTGCGACGCGGTCTTCGGCATGCACAACTGGCCGGGCCAGAAGGTCGGCCAGTTCGCGCTGCGCGAGGGGCCGGTCATGGCCGGCAGCAATGAATTCACCATCACCATCAGCGGCAAGGGCGGACACGCCGCGATGCCCCACCTGTCGACCGACCCGGTGCTGGTGGCGACCCATGTGGTGCAGGCGCTGCAGTCAATCCTCACCCGCAACAAGAAACCGATCGACACCGCGGTGCTGTCGGTCACCCAGATCCACGCGGGCGAGGCGTTCAACGTCATCCCCGACTCGGCCACCATCTGCGGCACGGTGCGCACCTTCACCGTCGAGACCCTGGACCTGATCGAAGCGCGGATGAACGCCATCGTCGCTCAGCTGCCGCCCGCCTTCGGCGCCGCCGGCACCCTGCGCTTTCATCGCAACTACCCGCCCACCATCAACCACGGCCCCGAGACCGACTTCGCGCGCGGCGTGCTGCACGATGTCGTCGGGCCCGAGAACGTCTTCGACTTCGAGCCGACGATGGGCTCGGAAGACTTCGCCTTCATGCTGCAGGTCAAACCGGGCTGCTACATCCTGATCGGCAACGGCGACGGCACGCACCGCGAGTTTGGACACGGGCTGGGGCCGTGCATGCTGCACAACCCGTCCTACGATTTCAACGATGACCTCATCCCGCTGGGCGCCACCTACTGGGTGCGGCTGGCCGAGCGGTTCCTGCGCGCCTGATCCGCGACCCGCGAGCCCTTTCGCCGCCTGCGCTGACGCTTTCTTCCGATGCTCGCCTTCGTGATCCGCCGCCTGATCCAGGCAACACTGGTGATGCTGGTCGTCGCCTTCGTGGCGTTTTCGCTGTTCCAGTTCGTCGGCGACCCGGTGATGGCGATGCTCGGCCAGGACGCCACGCCCGAGCAGCGCGATGAACTGCGCCGTGATCTCGGCCTCGACCGGCCGTTCCACGCCCAGTTCGTCCGCTTCGTGGGCAATGCCCTGGAAGGCGAGTTCGGACTGTCCTACCGTCAGGGGCGCAAAGTCTCGACACTGCTGCGCGAACGGCTGCCCGCCACGCTCGAACTCTCGCTGGCGGCGGCGGTGCTGGCGCTGTGCCTGGGCATTCCGATGGGTGTCTACACCGCGCTGCGCAAGGGGCGCTTCCTGGCCAACCTGATGCTGGCGGTGTCGCTGGTGGGGGTCTCGCTGCCGACCTTCCTGATCGGCATCCTGCTGATCCTGTGCTTCGCGGTGCTGCTGGGCTGGCTGCCCTCCTACGGGCGGGGCGAGACGGTCGCCCTGGGGTGGTGGACCAGCGGCCTGCTCACCGCCGACGGGCTGCGGCACCTGGTGCTGCCGGCGATCACGCTGTGCCTGTTCCAGATGACGCTGATCATGCGGCTGGTGCGCGCCGAGATGCTGGAAGTGCTGCGCACCGATTACATCAAGTTCGCCCGCGCACGCGGCCTGTCCGACCGCACGATCCACTTCGGCCATGCGCTGCGCAACACCCTGGTGCCGGTCATCACCATCGCCGGGCTGCAACTGGGCTCGATCATCGCGTTCGCGATCATCACCGAAACCGTCTTCCAGTGGCCCGGCATGGGCCTGCTGTTCATCCAGGCGGTGCAGAGCGCCGACATTCCGGTGATGGCGGCCTACCTGTGCCTGATCGCGCTGGTGTTCGTCATCATCAATCTCGTGGTCGACCTGCTGTACTTCGCGGTCGACCCCCGGCTGCGCATGGAACGCGCCGGCACCGCCCACTGAGCCCTGCGCAGGAACCGCCCGACATGAACGCGCCCGAACCCTACCTGGGATCGCATCCCACCCTGACGCGCATGCGTCTGTTCCACCGCGACCTCGTCGAGATCCGCCATGAACTGCATCGCCACCCGGAACTCGGCTTCGAAGAACACTTCACCGCCGAACTGGTGGCGCGCGAACTGACGCGCTGCGGGGTCGATGAAATCCATCGGGGCATCGGGCGCACCGGCATCGTCGCGGTGATCCGGGGTCGCACCGATCACAGCGGACGCCGGATCGGGCTGCGCGCCGACATGGATGCGCTGCCGATCAGCGAGGAAAACAGCTTCGAGCACCGCTCCACGCGCAGCGGCATGATGCATGCGTGCGGCCATGACGGTCACACCACCATGCTGCTCGGCGCCGCCCGTCATCTGGCCCAGACCCGCGACTTCGACGGCATCGCCCACCTGATCTTCCAGCCCGGCGAAGAGGGCTTCGGCGGCGCGCAGGCGATGATCGACGACGGGCTGTTCGAGCGGTTCCCCTGCGACGCGGTCTATGCGATGCACAACTGGCCCGGCCTGCCCCCCGGCACGCTGGCGGTGCGTCCCGGCCCCATCATGGCGGCGGCCGACCGGGTGACCATCCACATCGAGGGACGCGGCGGCCACGGTGCGCATCCCTACCTCGCGATCGACCCGGTGGTGGTGGCGGCGCACATCATCACTGCCGCGCAATCGATCGTGTCGCGCAATGTGAACCCGATCGATGCGGCGGTCATCAGCCTGTGCTCGCTGCAGTCGGGCAACCCGGCGGCGATGAGCGTGATTCCGAGCGAGGCGACCATCGTCGGCACGGTGCGCACCTTCCGGCGCGAAACCCAGGACATGATCGAAGCCCGGCTGAGCGAACTGGTGGAGTCGGTCGCCAAGGGCTTTGGCGCCAGCGCCCGGGTCGAGTACGAGCGCATCTATCCCGCCACCATCAACTCGCGCGACGAGGCCCTGTTCGGCCAGCAGGTCGCCACCGAACTGGTCGGCGAACAGCAGCTGATCACCGATCTCGACCCCAGCATGGGATCGGAAGACTTCTCGTTCATGCTGCTGCAGCGGCCCGGCGCCTATTTCCGGATCGGGCAGGGCGGCAGCGAAAGCGGCTGTTACCTGCACAACACCCGATACGACTTCAACGACACGATCCTGCCGCTGGGCGCAGCGCTCTTCGTGCGGCTGGTCGAGCGCGGACTGCCCGTCGCCTGACACCCCCGACAAACCACCAGGGAGACACCATGAGAAAAACCCTCGGCCGACTGGCCTTCGCACTGGCTGCATCACTGGCGCTCTCCGGCGCGAGCAGCGCGGTCACCTTCAAGATCGCCGATCAGGGCGATGCCCTGTCGATGGATCCGCATTCCCTGAACGAATCGCTGCAACTGTCCTTCACCGGCAACATCTACGAGCCGCTGGTTGCGCGGGACCGCAAGCTCGGACTGATGCCCGGCCTGGCCACCGGCTGGAAGCAGACCGCGCCGCTGGTCTGGCGCTTCGACCTGCGACGCGGCGTCACCTTTCACGACGGCACGCCGTTCACCGCCGATGACGTGATCTTCTCCTTCCAGCGCGCCGGCGGCGAGGGCTCCGACGTCAAGACCTACGTCGGTGCGATCAAGGAAATCCGCAAGATCAACGATCACGCCATCGACATCGTCACCAACGCGCCCTTCCCGATCCTGCCGGATGTGCTCTCGCTCTGGTACATCATGAGCAAGGCCTGGTGCGAAGCGAACAACGCCAAGCTGCCGGTCGACAAGCGCAAGGGCATCGAGAACGCGGCGTCGTTCCGCGCCAACGGCACCGGACCGTTTCGGCTGAAGTCACGTGATCCGGGCGTGCGGACCGTGCTGGTGCGCAACGGGGTCTACTGGACGAAGATCGACAGCAACGTCGACGAGGTCGTCTTCACCCCGATCGGCAACGACGCCACCCGGGTGGCGGCACTGATCTCGGGCGAGATCGACATGATGCAGCCGGTCCCCGTGCAGGACGCCGCCCGGCTGGCGCAGAACGCGAGCCTGAAGATCATGCAGGGACCGGAACTGCGCACCATCTTCCTGGGCATGGACCAGAAACGCGACGAGCTGCTGTTCTCGAACATCAAGGGCCGCAACCCCTTCAAGGACAAGCGGGTGCGCCAGGCCTTCTACCAGGCGATCGACACCGAGGCGATCAAGACGCGGATCATGCGCGGCGCGGCGACGCCGACGGCCCTGATGGTGGGTCCCGGCATCAAGGGCTTCGCGGCCGAGCAGAACAAGCGGCTGCCGTACGACCCCGAGGCCGCCCGCAAGCTGCTCGCCGAGGCCGGCTATCCGTCGGGCTTCGAAGTGAAGATGAACTGCCCCAACGACCGCTATGTCAACGATGGCGAAATCTGCCAGGCGGTCGCCGGCATGCTCGCGCGGGTCGGCGTGAAGATCAACCTCGAAGCCGAGGGCAAGGGCACCTACTTCCCCAAGATCCTGTCGCGCAACACCTCGTTCTACCTGCTTGGGTGGACACCCGGAACCTATGATTCGCACAATGCGCTGTTCGCACTGATGGCCAGCCCCGGCGCGGGCGGACAGGGCCAGTTCAACCTGGGCAGCTACAGCAACCCGAAGCTCGACGAGCTGACCGCGAAGATTTCATCGGAAACCGATCAGGGCAAGCGCAGCGCGATGATCGCCGAGACCTTCCGGATCCATGCCGACGACGTCGGTCATCTGCCGCTGCACCAGCAGGCCCTGGCGTGGGGCATGAAGAAGACGGTGAATCTGGTCCAGCTGGCCGACAACTTCAATCCGTTCAAGTACGTGGTGATCAAGTGATGCTCCTGCGGGCTCGCACCGGGGTCGAGGCGCGTGCATGAGCAGCGTGCTCGCGCGCTGGCTGGACGGCGACGTCTGGCACAGCTTCCGCCAGAGCCCGGTGGCGATCATTGCCGCCGTCGTGGCGGCTGTCATGATCCTGGGCGCGTTGCTGGCGCCCTGGGTCGCGCCACACCACCCCTTCGATCTCGCTTCGCTGTCGCTCAACGACTCGCTGCTGCCGCCGGCCTGGGCCGGCGAAGGGCGATGGACCTATCCGCTGGGCACCGACGATCAGGGCCGCGACGTGCTGTCCACCATTCTCTACGGCTCGCGAATCTCGCTGCTGGTGGGCCTGGCCTCGGTGGTGCTCGCGCTGTTCCTGGGCGTGGGCCTGGGGCTCGTCTCCGGCTATGTCGGCGGACGGCTGGATGCCTTCATCATGCGGATCGCCGACGTCCAGCTGTCGTTTCCGGCCATCCTCATCGCCTTGCTGATCGACGGCGTTGCGCGTGCCGTGCTGCCGCGCGACGCGCACAACGACTGGCTGGCGATCGCGGTGCTGATCGGCGCGATCGGCCTGGCCAACTGGGTGCAATACGCGCGCACCGTTCGCGGCTCCACACTGGTGGAGAAGCACAAGGAATACGTCCAGGCGGCGCGAGTCATCGGCGTGCCGGCCTGGAAGATCATGCTGCGCCACGTGCTGCCCAATGTGATGGGGCCGGTACTGGTGATCGCCACCATCAACATCGCCACCGCGATCATCACCGAGGCCACGCTGTCGTTCCTGGGCGTGGGCGTGCCGCCGACGTCCCCGTCGCTGGGCACGATGATCAACACCGGCAAC
Source organism: uncultured beta proteobacterium (assembly GCA_903934295.1). Taxonomy (GTDB): domain Bacteria; phylum Pseudomonadota; class Gammaproteobacteria; order Burkholderiales; family Burkholderiaceae_E; genus Quisquiliibacterium. Next base: position 8,951 of record CAIZNI010000064.1, on the reverse strand, counting down.
AATTTCCTGTATTCGGGCGAGTGGTGGCTGGTCGTGTTTCCCGGCGTGGCGCTGGTGCTGCTGTGCATGTCGGTGAATCTGATCGGTGACTGGCTCCGTGACGCGCTCAACCCACGACTGCGCTGAACGCCATGACCGCCAACGCCGGTAACCGGAGTCGCTCATGAGCGCGCCGCCGCTGCTTCAGGTGCGCAACCTGCAGGTGCAGTTCGTCACCCGGCGAGCCGTCCTGACCGCGATCGACGATGTCTCGCTCGAGATCGCGCCCGGCGAAGTGCTGGGCGTGGTCGGAGAGTCCGGCGCCGGAAAATCGATCACCGGGGCGGCCATCATCGGTCTGCTCGAACCGCCGGGTCGAATCTCGGGCGGCGAGATCCTGCTCGACGGCCGGCGCATCGACAACCTGCCGGCCAGTCAGATGCGGCAAGTCCGGGGACGCGAGATCGGCGCCATCTTCCAGGATCCGCTCACCTCGCTGAACCCGCTTTACACGGTCGGCCGACAGATCACCGAAACCATCCAGACGCATCTGAACCTGACGCCGGCGCAGGCGCGCACCCGGGCCATCGACCTGCTCAAGTCCACCGGAATCCCGGGGGCGCAGGCGCGCCTGGACCACTATCCGCACCAGTTCTCGGGCGGCATGCGGCAACGTGTGGTGATCGCGCTGGCGCTGGCGGCCGAGCCCAGGCTCATCATTGCCGATGAGCCGACCACCGCGCTGGACGTGTCGATCCAGGCGCAGATCATTGCCCTGATCCGCCGGCTGTGCCGCGAGCACGGCACCGCGGTGATGCTGGTCACGCACGACATGGGCGTCATCGCGGAAACCGCCGACCGGGTAGCGGTCATGTATGCCGGAAGACTGGTGGAAGTCGGTCCGGTCGCGCAGGTCATCCATCACCCACAGCACCCGTATACCCACGGCCTGATGGGATCGATACCCCGGGTCGGCGCGCAACGGGATCGGCTGGAACAGATCGACGGCGCGATGCCCAGGCTCAACGCCATCCCCACCGGCTGCGCGTTTCATCCCCGCTGTCCGCGGGCGACGTCATTGTGCGAGCGCCGGCGGCCCGAACTGATGCCCGCGCAGCAGGCCCAGGCCGCCTGCTGGCTGCACGACGCGAACAGCGCCAGCCATTTCCCGGCGCACGACGCCGCCACCGGCGGGCAGGTCTGAGCCATGAAGCCGCCAATCGCTCCGCATGATTCCGCGCGCCTCGCCGGCGCATCGCTCGACGCGCTGAGCGCGGACCCGCCGCTGGTTCAGGCGAATGCGATCACCAAGGTGTTCGATGTCTCGGCGCCATGGCTCAACCGGATGATCGAAGGCCGGCCCCGACAAGACCTGCTCGCGGTGGACGACGTTTCCTTCAGCATCCGGCGCGGCGAGACGCTGGCGCTGGTCGGGGAATCGGGCTGCGGAAAGTCGACCGTGGCGCGCCTGCTGGTCGGGCTGCACGAGGCCAGCGCGGGGTCGATCCTCTTCGATGGACAGGACCTGTCCACCCTGTCGTCGGCGCAGGCGTCGCGCTTGCGACGGCGCCTGCAGATGATCTTCCAGGACCCCTATGCCAGCCTGAATCCGCGCTGGACGGTGGCCGACATCATCGCCGAGCCGATCCGGGTCCATCGCCTGCTGCCCGACGCGAAGTCGATTGGCGAGCGGGTCACGCAACTGCTCGAACAGGTCGGGCTGACCGGCGCCGATGCAAGCCGGTATCCGCATCAGTTCTCGGGCGGCCAGCGGCAGCGCATCTCGATCGCCCGGGCGCTGGCCTCGCAACCCGAGTTCCTGGTCTGCGATGAACCGACCTCGGCGCTGGATGTGTCGGTTCAGGCGCAGGTGCTCAATCTGATGCGAGATCTGCAGCGCGAGCACGGGCTCACCTATCTGTTCATCTCGCACAACCTGGCGGTGATCCATCACGTCAGCGACCGGGTGGGCGTGATGTACCTGGGCCGGATCGTCGAACTCGCCTCTCGGGACGAGCTGTTCGCCCAGCCGCGCCACCCCTATACACGCATGCTGCTCGATGCCATTCCCGACATCGACATGAGCGGCAGATCCCGCGTCCCGGTCGCTGGAGAAGTACCCAGTGCGCTCGACCCGCCGTCGGGCTGCCGGTTTCATCCGCGGTGCCCGCATGCGAATGACCGCTGCACCCGCGAACGCCCGATGCTGGCCCCTTGTGCAGGCGCCTCGACAGTGCTCGTCGCCTGCCACGCCGTGGCCGAAGGCAGACTTTAGGCGGGTCCGGGCCGCTGGCCTGTCGGCCACGCCACAGCGCCCGCCGGTCGGCTGACTGAAAATGCAACGTCGTCAGGCGGCATCCTGCCGTTACCATGGCGACGTCGGCGCTGTTGCCGGCCCCGCATCAATCCCGACCACCAGAGAGAACGCCTGTGATGACAAGAGGCTGGTTGCGCAAGACGCTGCGAACCCTCGCGGCCACGATGGCATTCGGGCTCGTCGCCCCTGTCGCACAAGCGCAGAAGGTCGAGCCAACCTTCACGATCGGTGTGCTGCCCAACATCAGCGCGCGGCTGATCCTGGCGAGCTATCAGCCGATGCGCGACTATTTCGAGCGCGAACTGCGGCGCAGCGTCGACATCGCCACCGCCGCCGATTTCCGGCAGTTCACCGAACGCACGCTGCGGGGCGACTACCAGCTGATCGTGACAGCCCCGAATCTGGGCCGTGTGGTGCAACTGGAGGCGAGCTGGGATCCGCTGGCCATGTATGAACCGCGAATCCCGGCGCTTCTGGTGGCGCTGGCCGACAACCCCGACTCGTCACCCGTGCAGTTGCGGGGCAAGGCACTGGCGCTGGCCAATCCGCAGTCCCTGGTGGCGCTGGCCGGGATGCAGTGGTTGCGCGGCCAGGGGTTGCAGGAGGGCAGCGACTACCGGATCACGCTGGCGGCCAATGACGACAGCCTGGGCGCGGTACTGCGCTCGGGGGAAGCGCCACTGGCGATCATGAGCGGCGGCGAGTTTCGCGCCAAGCCCGAAAGCGTGCGCAAGCTGCTGCGGGTGGTGAGCGAGATCACCCAGCTCCCCGGATTCCTGGTGATGGCAAATCCGCGGCTGCCGGAGTCGGAGAAGCAGCGGCTGAAAGCGCTGATACTGACCTTTCCCCAAACCGAGGAGGGGCGGCGCTTTTTTGGCTTATCGGGCTTCTCGAACATCCGACCGGTTCTGGAGAGTGAGCTGAAGGGTCTGGATCCCTACGTCGAACAGACCCGCAAGGGACTGGGCCTGGTCCGGTAGTGACGTATGTGGCGTGGCATCAGCTTCCGGGGTCGGCTGGTCGGGCTGGGCTTCGGACTCCAGGTGCTGACGCTGGCGCTCGTCGGCCTGAGCACCGCAAGTCTGGTCGATGTGTATCTGGAGTCGCAACTGCAGTCGCGCGCCCGCCAGCTCAAGCCGCTGCTGGTGGCCGCGCTCGCGGTGCCGATGGCGCAGCGCGACTACGCGTCGGTCGCCGCGATCCTGACCGAACTGTGTGCCGACGGGGAGCTGACGCATCTGCGTGTTCAGGACGCCGGCGGCAACCCGATTGCAGGTGAGGATCCGACGAGAAAGGCGCCGCAGGCGCGCCTGGCATCGGCCTCTCAGGCATTCGCCACCGACATCACGATGAGCGGACAAAGCCTGGGCAAGGTGGATTTCGGTCTGTCTCGCGAGTCGCTCATGGAGACCCGCGATCAGATCATCACCAAGATCGCGCTGATCGGCGTCTTCGCCCTGGGCTTGTTCACGCTGCTGCTGGGCCCGCTGGCGCGCGCGCTGACGCGCCCGCTCGAAGCGGTGGCCAATGCCAGCCGCAGCATTCAGGCCGGCGACTACGATGTCCGCCTGGACACCCACACCAGCGGTGAAATCGGGGCGCTGAACGACGCCTTCGGCAAGATGACGCGCGAGATCAAGACGAAGATCGCCGACCTGACGCGAATGGAAGCCCTGCAGCGCCACTATCTCGGCGAGTCGCTCGAAAAACAGGCGCTCATCGAGGTAGCGCTGAAAAAAGCCGAAGAGGCCAACGAGGCGAAGTCGATATTTCTGGCGAACATGAGCCATGAGATCCGCACGCCGATGAACGCCATCATCGGCTATGCCGAGCTTGCCCTGGAAATCAGTCATGACGCCACGCAGCGCGGATACATCGAACAGGTGCAGTCGGCCAGCACCGCGCTGCTCGATGTCCTGAACGACATTCTCGATCATTCGAAGATCGAAGCCGGGCACCTGGAGATCGTCTGCGAACCGTTCAGGCTGGCCAAGCTGGTCGATGGGATTTCGGACATCTTCGCGCCCCAGTTCGCCCAGAAGGGACTGGCACTGAAGCGTGAAATCGATCCGTCCTTGCCGCAATGGCTGTGCGGCGATTCGCTGAGACTGCGGCAGGTGCTGCTGAACCTTGTGGGCAACGCGCTCAAGTTCACTCAGCAAGGCGAAGTGAGCGTCCGGGTCACCGGCGGCGTCCCAAGCGACGGCAGGATCCCGGTGCTGATCGCGGTTAGCGACACCGGGATCGGCGTCACCGCGGATCAGGCGCAACGGATCTTTCAGCCCTTCACCCAGGCAGACGGTTCAATCACCCGCCGGTTCGGCGGCACCGGCCTGGGCCTGTCGATTTCCCGTGAACTCATGCGTCTGATGGGCGGGGAAGTCGCGCTTGAGAGCACGCCGGGCAAGGGCTCCGTGTTCCGGTTGAAGCTGATGCTGCCGCTTGCCGAGCCGGGCGATGAGAGGACGGCGCATGGATTATCATTGCACGCGCCCGACCGACCCGAGGCCGACATGGACCCGACCCGTCCGCCGACGACCGCCCTGCGCGCAGCGCAGGCTCTGGTTGTCGAGGACAACCCGGATAACGCCTGCCTGCTGACACTGCTGCTCGAGAAGCTCGGGATTCGGGTCGTCAACGCCGTTGACGGCTTGCAGGCGATGGAACAGATCACGCACCACCGTTTCGACCTGATTCTGATGGACCTTCAGATGCCCCTCATGGATGGATGGCAGGCCGCCAGCAAGATCCGGGGCAAGCTGGGCGATTCCGCGCCTCCGATCATTGCGATCTCGGCATCGGCCATGCCGAGCGATCGGCAGGCCTGCCTCGACGCGGGCATGGCCGATCTGCTCGCCAAACCCGTCAGCAAGGAGCAACTGCTGGCGTGCCTGCGCCAGTGGATGGTGCTGGATTTACCGGCCGTCTCCGAAAGTCCGGCATCGCTGCCGAACCCCATCGATCGAAGCGAACTGGACGACCTGCTGGAAACCCTGCGCGGCAAGCTCGAAGGCAATCTGCTCAACGCCCGGCAAGTGGTCGAATCGATCGAGTCGCTGGTGAGCCGCACCGATATGATGGTCTCCTTCGAACCGGTGGCCCGAGCCACCCGGCGGCTCGCCTTCGAGGAGGCACTGGACGCGCTCGGCCGGTTTCGCCAGTCACGGACGCAAGACCAGTGAGCGGGCCTGCGCAATGAGCGCCCTTCCCTCGATCCTGGTCATCGACGACGTCATCGAGAATGTGACGCTGCTGGGAGAAGCACTGGCCGAGTTGGGTGAGGTGCGCTTCGCGACATCGGGCATCGCCGGGCTTCTGCGGGCAAGGCATTCCCCGCCGGACCTCATCCTTCTCGATCTGATGATGCCCGACATGGATGGCTACGAGGTTTGTGCGGCGCTGAAGGGTGACCCTGCCACCCGTGACATACCGGTTATCTTCGTCACCGCGCGCGATGACCGGGAAAGCGAGCTCAAGGGGCTCGCCGCCGGAGCGGTGGATTTCATCAGCAAGCCGATTCACCCGGGCACGGTGCGCGCGCGTGTCCGGCTGCACCTGGCCTTGCGTGAACGGGAGCAACAACTGCGGGTCTTGAACACCGAGCTCGACCAACTCGTCGTTCAACGCACGCAGGCACTGACCGAGGCGCTGGCCGTGGCACAGGAAGCAGTACGGGTCCGCAGCGAATTCCTGGCGAACATGAGCCACGAGCTGCGCACGCCCCTGAATGCGGTGATCGGCCTGGCCCGAATCGGCGTCCGGGATCGGGGACCATCGCAGGTACCGGTCGATCATTATCAGGCGATCGGAGATGCCGCCGAACACCTGCTCGGCGTCGTGAATGACGTTCTTGATTTCTCGAAAATCCAGGCCGGCAAAACCCTGATCGAGATCGATGACTTCAAGCCGATCGAGATCATCGAATCGGCCATCGCCATGATCCAGGCTTCCGAGCACGCCGAAGGCCTCGACATCACCGCCGACATCGCAGCAGATCTCCCGGTGCGGGTATCCGGGGATGGACGTCGTCTGAAGCAGATCCTCGTCAACCTGCTCTCGAACGCGGTGAAGTTCACCGATGCCGGGCGGGTCTGTCTGGCGGTTCGTTGCGTCGGTGAACAATGGCGTTTTTCGGTTCGCGACACCGGCATCGGCATGGATGCGCAGCAACTGAGCCGGCTGTTCGAGCCGTTCATGCAGGGGGATGGGTCGATGACCCGGCGCGTCGGCGGCGCAGGACTGGGTCTGGTCATCAGCCAGTCGCTGGCGTGGCAGATGCATGGCGACCTTGCCGTCAGCAGTCGTCCGGGCGAGGGCAGCGAGTTCGTGCTGAGCTTGCCGCTGCCCCCGTTCGAAGACCCGGCGCCGGTGAGTTCATCCGGCCCTGAGGCGCCCGGCATCGCCAGCCAGGGACAGCGCCTGGATGGGCTGAGGCTTCTGGTTGCAGAAGACATCGAGCTCAACCGGTTCCTGATCGGGAACATGCTGGAGTACGAAGGCGCCACTGTCGAGTTCGCGATCAACGGACTGACTGCTGTCGAGCGCGTCGCCGATCGGGACAAACCGCGTTTCGACGTCCTGATTTTCGACATCCAGATGCCGGTGATGGACGGCCTGGAAGCCGCCCGCCAGATTCGCCTCATCGAGCCAGGGCTGCCGGTGATCGCGCTGACGGCGCACGCGCTGCCGGAGGAGCGGGCACGAAGCGTTGCTGCGGGCCTGGCGGCGCACGTCACCAAACCGGTTGACATCGACGAGTTGGCCGCCGCGGTCCTCAGGGCGCTTGCAGCCGCGCCCCCTGCTTGAGCCCACTGTCGGTCTGCGCGGCAGAGGGCAGCAGACGGATATCACCGTAATAGGCCATGACCTGTGACGCGGTGTTGTCGGTATCGGTCATGAGCGCCACACCGACCAGTCGGCCGGGTGGGCTGCCGAACGCTCGCTGGTAGTCAGCAACGATGTCACGGCGATAGCTGCGCCATTGCCTCGACTGTTCCGGGCTGTTTTCGACCACGAGTTTCCGAATGCGATCGGTGTGCGGGCTGGCCAGGATCGATTCGACAGCGTGATTGTTTCCCCAGATGTACATGAGCGTGGCGTAGGGAAGCTCACGACCGGAAATCAACTTCACCCGCTCGGCGAACAGCCGATCTCTGGCTGGCAGCGACTGTTTGTTGCCATCGAAGGCGAGCAGCAAGCGCAGCGGTGCGTCCTCGGTTGCCGCAACCGCGTTGTCCGCGCCGTCGATCACCGACTCGGTGCGCCAGCGCCACTCGAGAATCGACTGCTCGAGCGGGTCGATGTTGAGAACGGCCGCCAGCCCGGATGCCGAAGAATCGGCTTGCGCACGAAGAACGGACAGGCCAGCCTGGTCGACGATGGCGTATTGAGTGCGCTTCTTGGTCGGATGGATGATCCAGTCGACCCACCCGGGGATCGGACGCTGGCCTGGTGCCGCCGCGGAGAAGAGGGGTATGGGCTTTTGGAGGGAAACCGCGGCTGTCGCAGCAGGAGGATCGGCGGGAGCAACCGCGGCGCACCCGCCGATGCCCAGCAAAGCGACGCCCAGCAGCAGGCCACCAATGCAGGCAACCGCGCCGCGCCGGGCACCAGGGCTCAGCCTGGCGAAAGCGGTCGGCGCTTGGCAGACGACGGGGCCAGATGCCGAAGCGACCGAGTAGCCGTTTTGTCTGCGCATGAAAACACTTCCTTCCGACCAGCAAGTCGGTCTTATCGATCAGCCGTCCAGCCGAGCGAAATGTCTCCGTAGAGCGTTTCCACGCTCTGCCCGATGTCATCGCTGTCCGTCATCACGCCCACCGCCAGCAGTCCCGCAGGCGGCACGCCGAACGCAAGCCGGTAATCTGCCTGTACATCGCGGCGATACGAGGCCCAACGGCCGACGCTCTGCTCACCAGACTCCACCACCAGGTAACGAATCCGGGTGGTTTGAGGCACCGTGACCACCGACCCGACCGGCAAGCGCGGATCCCAGACATAAATCAGCGTCGCATAAGGGAGATCGATTCCGGTGAATACCCTCACTTGCTCGAAGAACAACCGATCCTTGAAGCCGAATTCCGCCACGTCGCCATCGAAGGCCAGAATCAAGCGTCCAGGCGAGTCGTCGGCCCAGGTATCGCTGACATCGGATTGCGGTGCCACACCGCTGACATTCCAGGACCAGCCGACACTGACGGGCGAGCGCTGCACCCTGCCATTCAGGCGGCAAAACAAACCGGTCGCCGCGTGCTCGATGGCTCGAGCGCGCAACACGGTCTCATTGCGGTGAGCAATCAGGTCGTACAAGGTCGGCTTCTTGCTCCGCACCAGGACATAGGACTCCCAACCCGGCGGAAGCGCATCGCCGGGCGCGGCGAGCGAAAACCGCGTCGGCTGTATCCGCGCCAGCTCGTCGACACTCGCAATGTCGCGACGTGCGCCGGGTGAACTGACTTCCGGAAGCATCGAACACCCCGAAAGCAACCCCAGCAGGGACAGCCGCAGCGCGTTTCGACGGGCGGAAAAGGAGTCCATTCGGGTCGCGGCCATGGCGTTGCTGTCTTGTCGCGTTAAGCGGGAGTCAGAACGAACAAACCCCCAGGGTATGAGCCTGGGGGTTTGGGTAGTAATTTGCCTGACGATGACCTACTTT
>CAIZNI010000063.1 GCA_903934295.1 uncultured beta proteobacterium | reverse complement strand
TCGGTGAGCAGGGTGACGGCGCTCGCGCCCAGCCGACCCGCCAGCGTCAGCGCAGCCGCCACCTGCGGCGCCGCGACCGCGACCAGCGCCAGCTCGATGCCGGGGCCACCCGTGCCGGACAGCGCGGTGCCGTCCAGACGCAGCACGCTGGCCGGCACCCGCGCATTCGCCAGGTCGGCGCCGAGCTGGCGCACCCAGGCGGGCGGCGCGTCGTCGACGATCAGGGCGAGGGCGGCAGGCTCGAACAGCGTGTGCAGGTAGTGCCGCAGCTCCATGGCTCAGTCGAGCCCGAGCAGCGCACGCACATGCAGTTCGGCGCAGCGCGCCAGCGCGGGCAGGTGATAGCCCCCCTCCAGCAGCGAGACCACCCGGCCCTGCGCGCACTCGTCGGCCAGCTCGACCAGCCGGCGCGAGACCCAGGCGTAATCGGCATCGCGCCAGCCCAGCTGGCTCATGTCGTCCTCGCGATGCGCATCGAACCCGGCCGAGATGAAGAGCATCTGGGGCTGGAAGGCGCGCAGCCGCGGCAGCCATTCATGCTCGACCGCGTGGCGCAGCGCCTCGCCCCCGGAATAGGGATCCAGGCCGATGTTGCACAGATTGGCGCCCAGCGGCTGCTCGCCGTTGAACGGATACAGCGCGCGCTGGAAGGTCGAGACCATCAGCACGCGGTCATCGCCCGCCAGGATGTCCTCGCTGCCGTTGCCGTGATGCACATCGAAGTCGGCCAGCGCCACCCGCTCCAGGCCCAGCCCGTCGAGCGCGTGGCGGATGCCCACCGCGGCATTGTTGAAGAAGCAGAAACCCATCGCGCGGGTGCGCGCGGCATGGTGGCCGGGCGGGCGCACATTGCAGAAGGCCCGGCGGTAGCCGCCCTGCACCACCAGTTCGGTGGCCTTGACCGCGGCGCCGGCGGCGTGCAGCGCCGCCTCCCAGGTGTGCGGGTTCATCGCGGTGTCGGGATCGACCGCCACCAGGCCCCGGGCGGGTGCCAGCGCCTCGAGTTCGGCGAAGTGCAGCCCGCTGTGGGCCCGCAGGATCTGCTCGCGCGTGGCGGCCGGCGCCTCGAAGGCGTCCATGCAGTCGAGCAGGCCGCTGGCCAGCAGCCGGTCGGCGATCACCGCGACCCGCTCGGGGCACTCGGGGTGATGCGGGCCCATCTCATGGCGAGAAAAGCTCGGGTGAGACAGATAGGCGGTCTTCACTGGGACAACTCCGGAGGCGCACGCGGATTCGTTCCCGACCTTAGCGTGTCGGGGCGGTGGTGTCATTGCCGGGGATCAGGGCGGGCGCGGACTCGCGCAGGGAAAGACGGGAACGGAGAAAACGGGAGCGGAAAAAACTGGAGCGGGTGAAGGGAATCGAACCCTCGTATGCAGCTTGGGAAGCTGCCGTTCTACCATTGAACTACACCCGCGCGTCCGGCAGGTATTCTATCCGACCTTCGCCACCGCCTGCCTGGCAGACCCTTTGCGCCCCCGATGTCATCCGATTCCCGTCCCCAGCACATCCGCAGCTTCACCAACCGCCGCGTCCATTTCACCATCGGCCAGCGCGCCGCCCACGAGCGGTTGCTGCCGCAGCTGGGCGTGCCCTATGCGCCGGCCCGGCTCGACACCGTGGCCACCTTCGGGCGCCAGGCGCCCCTGGTGCTCGAGATCGGCTTCGGCATGGGCGAGACCACCGCCGCCATCGCGCACACGCGCCCGGACACCGACTTCCTGGCCAGCGAGGTCTATCCGGCCGGCGTGGGCGCGCTGCTGCGCCGTCTCGAGGGCGAGTCGATCGGCAATGTCCGGGTGATCCAGCACGACGCGGTCGAGGTGCTGCGCGACATGATCGCGCCCGGCACCCTGGCGGGCGCCCACATCTATTTTCCCGATCCCTGGCCCAAGGTGCGCCACCACAAGCGCCGGCTGATCCAGCCGCCGCTGGTGGCGCTGCTGGCCAGCCGGCTGGCCGTCGACGGTTACCTGCATTGCGCCACCGACTGGGAACACTACGCGGTGCAGATGCTCGAGGTGCTGAGCGGCGAGCCGCTGCTGGCCAACACCGCGGCCGGCTATGCGCCGCGCCCCGATTGGCGCCCGCTCACCAAGTTCGAACGGCGCGGCCTGGCGCTGGGCCATGGCGTTTGGGACCTGGTGTTTCGCCGCCGCGCGGACGGCGCGGCGCCTATGCCGCCCAGTTGACCCAGCCGAAGTGCGCGGTCAGCAGCACCAGCGCGCCGAACACGATCCGGTACCAGGCGAAGGCCATGAAATCATGGGTCGCCACGAAGCGGATCAGCCAGCGCACGCACACCAGCGCGCTCAGGAAGGCGGTCACCAGCCCCACCGCGAACAACGGCAGGTCGGCCGTCGAGACCAGCGCCCGGTACTTCCAGGTGTCGTAGACGCCGGCGCCCACCAGCGTGGGGATCGCCAGGAAGAACGAGAACTCGGTGGCGGCGCGGCGCGACAGGCCGAACAGCATGCCGCCCATGATGGTGGCGCCCGAGCGGCTGGTGCCCGGCACCAGCGCGACCGCCTGCGCCAGGCCCAGTTTGAGCGCGTCGAGCGGGGCGATGTCGTCGATCGAGTCGATGCGCACCGCGCGGCGCGCCCGCGTCTTCTCGACCCAGATGATGATGATTCCGCCGACGATGAAGGCGAGCGCCACCGGCACCGGCTTGAACAGGTGCGTCTTGATCACCCGCCCGAAGGTGACGCCGAGCACCGCCGCCGGCAGGAAGGCGATCAGGATGTTGATCGCGAAGCGCCGGGCCCGCGGCTCGTGCCCCAGGCCGGCCAGGGTGGCGCCGATGCGCTCGCGATAGAACCAGACCACCGCCAGCATCGCGCCGGTCTGGATCGCGACATCGAAGAGCTTGGCCTTGTCGTCGGAGAAGCCGAGCAGGCTGCCGGCCAGGATGAGGTGACCGGTGCTGGAAATCGGCAGGAACTCGGTGAGTCCCTCGACGACGCCGAGCAGCGCCGCCTTGACCAGCAGGGGCAGGGCATGCAGGAATTCGATCACGGTGACATCCAGGCAAGCGGGAGGAGAACGATACCGGAAGCGGCGCGACCGGCGCGCACCGGCGTCAACTCCCGCGGTGCGCGCGCGCAGGCGTCAACGCGCGCGATGCGACCCCCACACCTGTCAGGGGGCCGTCGCCCGCTCGAGCCAGGTGAGCCAGTGCAGCGCCTGGGTGCGGTCGCTGCCGCACATCTGCGTGGACGGCTGCAGGCCGGTGCAGCAGGCCGGGCGCTCGGGCTGGCCGAACAGGGCGCAGCGATGGTCGTCGGTGAGCTGCACGCAGCGCACCCCGGCCGGCTTGCCCGCCGGCATCCCGGGAATCGGACTGGAGAGGGAGGGTGCGATGCAGCAGGCACCGCAACCGGGCCGGCAGTCGGGCGGCGCGTCACGCAGGGCGGGGGTCGGCGTCGAGGAAGCCGTCGGGGCGGCGGTCGGCGTCGGGGCGGGGGTCGGCGGGCTCACGCGTCGAGCTTATCAGCGCACCCGGTTTGACCGGACCCGGTGCGCGCCCTAGAATTACTGACCAGCTGGTCATTAGAAGCCCCATGTCCGCCACCCTCCCCCGCGCGGCCCACAACCGCACGCGCGCCCCGCGGTGGGAACGGCGCAAGGAAAGCCGTCCCGCCGAACTGATCGCGGCCGCCCTCGAGCTGTTTGTCGAGCACGGTTTCGCGGCCACGCGCCTGGACGAGATCGCCGCCCGGGCCGGCGTGAGCAAGGGCACGCTGTATCTCTACTTCGAGAGCAAGGAAGACCTGTTCAAGGCGGTGATCCGGGAAAACCTGGTGCCGCTGCTGGCCGACTTCCAGCACAGCCTCGAGGCCATCGACGAACCGGCGACCGACAGCCTGGCGCGCTTTCTGCGGACCTGGTGGGACTGCTTCGGCGCCACCCGGCTCGCGGGCATCGCCAAGCTGATCCTGTCGGAGGCCGCCCACTTCCCCGACCTGGCGCGCTTCTTCCACGACGAGGTGATCGCCCGCAACGACGCGCTGCTGGCCAGCATCGTGCAGCGCGGCGTGGCGCGCGGCGAACTGCGCCCGATCGACCCGCGGGCGGCCTGCCAGTTCTGGCTGGCGCCGCTGGTGCTCAAGGCGATCTGGTCGAACTCCTTCGACGCCCTCTACCCGCCGCAGACCCGGCTCTCCCCCGCGCAGTTCCTCGATGCGCACATCGAATTCGTGCTGGCCTCGGCCCGCACCGCGCCCTGAGCGCACCCAACGGAATCGCATCACTTCATGAAAACCCGCACGCTGCTCGTCTCCCTCGGTCTTGTCGCGCTGGCCGGCGCCGTCTGGTTCGGTCTGGTCCGCCAACGCGCGGGCGCCCCGGCCAAGGCCCCGACGCCGACCAGCCAGAGCGCGCCCGCCGCGACGATCGAATTCGCCGCCTCCGACCTGCTGGCGCTCGTGCCGACCCGCATCGCGCGTGGCATCCCGATCACCGGCTCGCTGCGGCCCACCCAGCAGTCGCTGGTGCGCGCCAAGGTCGCCGGCGAGCTGCGCGATCTGCTGGTGCGCGAAGGGGTCAGCGTGCAGGCCGGTCAGGTGATCGCGCGGATCGATCCCGCCGACTTCGAATGGCGAATCAAGGAACGCGAGGCGCAGCTGCGCGCCGCGCAGGCCCAGGTCGAACAGGCCCAGCGCGTCCTGACCAGCAACCAGCAGCTCTTCGACAAGGGTTTCATCTCCCAGAGCGCGCTCGACGGCATCCGCTCGAACAGCGACGTCGCCCTGGGCACGCGCGATGCCGCCCAGGCGCAGCTCACCATCGCCCGCAAGGCGCTGGCCGATACCGCGGTGGTCGCACCGATCTCGGGCGTGGTCGCCGAGCGCTTCGTGCAGCCGGGCGAAAAGGTCTCGCCCGACAACCGCATCGTGTCGATCGTCGACCTGTCACGCATCGAGATCGAGGCACTGGTGCCGGCCTCCGAGATCAGCAACGTGCGCACCGGACAATCGGTGACCCTGCAGGTCGAAGGCATCGCCGCGCCGCAGACCGGCAAAGTGGTGCGGATCAGCCCGACGACCAGCACCGGCACGCGGTCGGTACCGGTCTACATCGGGCTGGAGAACCGCAGCGGTGACCTGCGCGCGGGGCTGTTCGCGCAAGGCTCGCTCGCGCTCGAGATCCATGTGGATGTGCTGGTGGTGCCGGCTGCCGCGGTCCGCGAAGCGGCCGGGCGAACCTTCGTCTACGCGATCGACAACAGCCGACTGGTCGAACGCACCGTGGTCACCGGTCTGCGCGACGACTCGGCGCGGGCGGCCAACGGCAGCATCGGCGTGATCGAGATCCGCGAAGGTCTCAAACCGGCCGATCGCATCGTCGCGGTCAACCTGGGCGCGCTGCGGCCCGGCGCCGAGGTCCGGTCGGCGGTGCCACCGGCGGCGGCTTCGGCGGCTCCGGCGGCTCCGGCGGCTGCAACCGCTCCGGCCACCCGCTGATCCGCGCCCCCCGCCATGTGGTTCACCCGCGTCTCCATCAATCACCCCGTGTTCGCGACCATGATGATGGTCGCCTTCGTGGTCCTCGGTCTTTTCTCCTACAACCGCCTGCCGGTCGAGCAGTTCCCCGACGTCGCCTTCCCGGTGGTGGTGGTGCAGACCGAGTACCCCGGCGCCTCGCCCGAGGTGGTCGAATCCGACATCACCCGCAAGATCGAGGAGCAGGTCAACACCATCAGCGGCGTGTACGAACTGTCGTCGCGCTCCTACGAGGGCGTCTCGCTGGTCATCGTGCGCTTCGACCTGTCGATCGACCCGGTGTCGGCCGCCCAGGACGTGCGAGAGAAGATCGCGCTGGTGCGCCCGGGCTTCAAGAAAGAGGTCAAGGAGTCGCTCGTCACCCGGGTCAATCCCGATGACGACCCGATCCTGTCGATCGCGGTGCGCTCGCCGCAGCGCAGCGCCCGCGAACTGACCTCGCTCACCGACCAGGTGATCAAGCGCCGGCTCGAGAATGTGCGCGGCGTCGGGCGCATCACGCTGGTGGGCGGGGTGCGGCGCGAAGTGCAGATCTACCTGAAGCCCGCCGAGATGGAGGCCCTGAAGATCGGCGTCGACCAGGTGCTGGTGGCGCTGCGCGGCGACAACCAGGAACTGCCCGCCGGGACGCTGGTGACCCGCGACCGTGAACAGGTGGTGCAGATCCGCGCCCGGCTCGGGTCGCCCGCCGACTTCGAGCGCATCGTGGTGGCGCGCCGCGGCGGCCAGCCGGTCTACCTGTCGCAGGTGGCACGGGTGATCGATGGCGAGGAGGAGCAGGAAAACGCCGCCTATGTCGACAGCGAGCGGGCGATCGCGCTGGACATCGTCAAGGCCACCAACGAGAACACCATCGCGGTGGCCGACGGCGTGCGCCGCACGCTGGCTGCGCTGGCCCGCGAACTGCCACCCGACGTGACCACGGTGGTGGTGCGCGATGCCTCGACCCCGATCCGCAATTCGGTGGCCGGCGTCCAGCGCAACATCGTCGAGGGCGCGCTGCTCACGGTGGCCATCGTGTTTCTGTTCCTGTCGTCATGGCGCTCGACCGTCATCACCGGCCTCACGCTGCCGATCTCGCTCATCGGCACCTTCCTGGTGATGTTCGTGATGGGCTTTTCCATCAACATGGTGACGCTGCTGGCGCTGTCGATCTGCGTGGGCTTGCTGATCGACGACGCGATCGTGGTGCGCGAGAACATCGTGCGCCACCAGGCGATGGGCAAGAGCCACCGGGTCGCCGCCTTCGACGGCACCGCCGAGATCGGCCTGGCGGTGGCGGCCACCACCTTCACCATCGTCGCGGTGTTCCTGCCGATCGGTTTCATGGGCGGGATCATCGGGCGCTTCTTCAAGCAGTTCGGGGTGACCGTCGCCTTCGCGGTGCTGCTCTCGATGCTGGTGTCGTTCACGCTGGACCCGATGCTCTCGGCGGTCTGGCGCGACCCCGATGCGCACGGACCGCGCGGACGCGGGCCCGTCGCGTGGGTGCTGCGCCGCTTCCAGGCGCTGATGGGCGGACTGGAGCGCGGCTATGTCGGACTGCTGCGCTGGGGCCTGCGCCGACGCTGGCTGGCGACGCTGCTGGCGGTGCTCGTGTTCGCCGGCTCGTTTCCGCTGATGGGCATGATCGGCAAGGAGTTCGTGCCGCAGGCCGACAACAACGAGATCTACATCCGGCTCTACACGCCGGTGGGCTCGTCGCTGACGCTGACCCAGGACAAGGTGCAGCAGGCCCAGGCGGCGCTGCGGGAATTCGATGGCGTGCTGTTCACCTACGCCACGATCAACACCGGCGCGCTGCAGGGGCGCAACTACGCCACCGTGTTCGGCAAGCTCACCGAGCGCAGCCGCCGGTCGATGTCGGTGCAGCAACTGCGCCAGCCGGTGCGCGAGCGGCTGGCGCAGATCCCGGGCATCACCATCACCGACATCGGCACCCTGAGCACGGTGGGTTCGGGCAAGCCGGTGCAGGTCAGCGTGCAGGGCCCGGACGCCCGCGAGCTCGAGCGCCTGGCGGCACAGGCCCAGGCGGCGATGATCGCGATTCCCGGCGTGGTCGACTTCGACACCAGTTCCAAGCCCTCCAAGCCCACCGTGTCGGTCGAGGTGAACCGCGCGCTGGCCTCGGACCTGGGGGTCGGGGTGGCGCAGATCAGCGCGGCGCTGCGCCCCCTGCTGGCGGGCGAATCGGCCACCACCTGGCGGGCGCCCGACGACGAGAACTACGATGTGAAGGTGCGTCTGCCCCGTTCGGATCGCGGCTCGCTCGCCGACCTGGAGCGGCTCACCATGGTGTCCTCGCAGCTCGATGCCGAGGGCGCACCGCGGATGGTCGCGATGCGTCAGGTCGCCAACTTCGTCGCCGGCACCGGACCGACGCAGATCAACCGCAAGGACCTGACCCGCGAGATCCTCCTGTCGGCCAATGTGCAGGGCGCCGCCTCGGGCACCGTCGGCCAGCAGGTCAGCGAAAAGCTCGCGCAGATCCCGCTGCCACCGGGCTATCGCTTCGTGACCGGCGGGGCCACCCGCGACATGACCGAGAGCTTCGGCTTCGCGGCCCAGGCGCTGCTGCTGGCGGTGATCTTCATCTACATGATCCTGGCCTCGCAGTTCGGCAGCTTCCTGCAGCCGCTGGCGATCATGGCGTCGCTGCCGCTGGCGCTGATCGGCGTGGTGGCGGCATTGCTGGCCTGGCGCAGCACGCTCAACCTGTTCTCGATGATCGGCTTCATCATGCTGATGGGACTGGTCACCAAGAATGCGATTTTGCTGATCGACTTCGCCAATCAGGCGCGCGCGGGCGGCGCCTCACGCGCACAGGCACTGCTGTCGGCCGCCGAGATCCGGCTGCGGCCGATCCTGATGACCACGCTGGCGATGATCTTCGGCATGCTGCCGCTGGCGATCGGGACCGGCGAGGGCTCGGAGCAGCGCGCGCCGATGGGGCACGCGGTGATCGGCGGGGTGATCGCCTCGACCCTGCTCACCTTGCTGGTGGTGCCGGTGCTCTATACCCTGCTCGATGATCTGGCGGCGTGGGCCGCGCGGCGCGGCAAGCCCGTCGCCGAACCCGCCGCGCCCGGCCCGCCGGCGGAAAAATGAGCGCTTGCTAAAATCCGTCTCCAGTCTGCTTCTCCCCCTGTTGCCGATCTCACTGCCCGGAAGAAAAACATGGATTTCGAACGCGCCCGCCTGAACATGATCGAGCAGCAGATCCGCACCTGGGATGTGCTCGACCAGGACATCCTTGACCTGCTGCTGGTGGTCAGGCGCGAAGATTTCGTGCCCGCGGCCTGGCGCGCCATGGCCTTCACCGACATGGACATCCCGCTGACGCTGCCCGAAGGACCGACCGGCGAGTCGATGTTCCCGCCCAAGCTGGAGGCCCGGGTGCTGCAGCACCTGGCGGTGCGCCGTCACGAGCATGTGCTCGAAGTGGGCACCGGCTCGGGCTACCTGGCGGCGCTGCTGGCGCACCGCGCGCGCCGCGTGCTCAGCTGCGAGATCCATCCGGGGCTGGCCGCGTTCGGCGCCGCGAACCTGCGCCGGGCCGGCGTGCGCAATGCCACCGTCGAGACCGCCGACGGCGCACACCCGCCGGGCAACGACCCCTTCGATGTGATCGTGCTGGCGGGTTCGGTGGGCATCGTGCCGCACGACCTGCTGGCGCGGCTGAATCCGGGCGGGCGCCTGTTCGCCATCGTCGGCCAGGCGCCGGCGATGACCGCGCAACTGATCACCCGCACCGGCGACGACGCGTTCACCACCGAGAATCTGTTCGAGACCGATGCGCGTCGGCTGCGTGGCTTTCCGGAAAAGGAACGCTTCGTCTTCTAGCACCGCGCCACCGCCTGCCGGGTGACACCACCAGCGCGGGCGGCATGATCGATCTTCCCGCCGACAGGCCTTCTTGCCGACCCGACCCATGAAACAGATTCGTCCCCAGGAACTCTCGGCACTGCTGTCCCAGGCCGCCCCCCCGGTCGTGCTCGATGTGCGCGAGCCGTGGGAGATCGCCACCGCCAGCCTGACGGGCAGCGTGGCGATTCCCATGCACGAGATCACCACCCGGCTGTCCGAGCTGTCCACCGCGCAGCCGATCGTCTGCCTGTGCCACCATGGCATGCGCAGCCTGCAGGTGGCCATGTTCCTGGAGCGCAACGGCTTCGAGACCGTCTACAACCTGGCCGGTGGCATCAACGCCTGGTCGCTCGACGTCGATCCCACTGTTCCGACCTACTGAGGACGCCATGAAGGCCCCCATTCTTTCGGCGATGACCCTCGCCCTGGCCCTGACGTCGGCTGGCGCCAGCGCGCAGTCGATGGACCTCGCCCAGGCGTTTCGCGAGGCGCTGAGCAACGACACGGTGGTGGCCAGCGCACGCGCGCAACTGGCGGCGACCCGCGAGCGGGTGCCGCAGGCGCAGGCCGGGCTGCTGCCCTCGGTGACCGGCTCGGCGGTCGTCAATCGCCAGATGGTCGACACCAATGTCGCCCCGCGCCGCGACTTCACTGGCCAGAACTACTCGGTCAACCTGACCTATCCGCTGTACCGGTTGCAGAACATCGAAACCCTGGAGCAGAGCAAGCTGCAGGCCGCGATCGCCGAGGCGCAACTGGCGCAGGCGCAGCAGGACCTCGCGGTGCGGGTGAGCCAGGCCTATTTCGATGTGCTGGCCTCGCAGGACACGCTGGCCACCATCCGGGCCCAGAAGCGGGCGATCACCGAACAGCTGGCCTCGGCCAGGCGCAACTTCGAGGTCGGCACCGCCACCATCACCGACCAGCAGGAAGCGCAGGCCCGCTTCGACCTGACCCAAGCCCAGGAGTTCGTCGCGATCAACGACCTCGCGGTCAAGCGGGCGAACCTGACGCAGCTGGTGGGCAAACCGTCGACCCGCCTGCAGGTGCTGCGCAAGGGCCTGACGCTGGCGCCGCCGTCGCCGGCCAGCGAATCGGCCTGGACCGAGAACGCCCGCCAGAGCAGTCTGCTGGTGCAGCAGAGCAAGGTCGGCGTGGAAGTGGCCAGGCGCGAGATCAACAAGCAACGCCATGCCTCCCGTCCGACCGTCGACCTGGTGTCGTCCCTCGGGCATGCGCGCAGCGCGGCGGCCAACTTCATCGGCATCAACAGCACATCGGCCCTTCTGGGCGTGCAGGTCGCGGTGCCCCTCTACACCGGCGGCGCGATCGACGCGCGGGTGCGCGAAGCGGCTTCGCTGCGCGACAAGGCCGAGACCGATCTGGAAAACGTGCGCCGCCAGGTCGAACAAAGCGCGCGCCAGTCGTTCCTGGGCGTCAACAGCGGGCTGGCGCAGGTCAGCGCGCTGGAGGCCGCCGAGAAGTCGAGCCAGCTGGCGCTGGACAGCAACCTGCTGGGCTATCAGGTGGGCGTGCGCATCAACATCGATGTGCTCAACGCGCAGCAGCAGCTGTTCAACACCCAGCGCGACCTGGCCAAGGCGCGCTACGACGTCCTGCTCAACGGCCTGCGCCTGAAGTTCACCAGCGCGGCCCTGTCGGAAGCCGATCTGCAGGCCCTGTCGAGCCTGCTGGAAATCCCGGCCACCGACCCGACCGAACCGCCGCCGGCACCGCCCTCTGCCAATCCCACCGTCACGCCGGTGGCGCCCCGCGGCCCGATGGGCCGGGTGGGCGGCTAGCGCCTGCGCCCAGCCAGGGCTGGAGGGCGGCCATCGTGCGTGCGGTGGCGCCGCGATGCGATTCGGTGAACGCGAGCCCGGCCCGGGCCATTGCCGAGCGAGTCGGATCATCGGCCAGCAGCGCGAGCGCCTGAACGAGCGCAGCGTGCGCATCATCGACCCGGCGCGCGGCGCCGGCGTCGATCGCCTCGATGGCCGCCTGCTCGAAGTTGTAGGTGTGCGGCCCGACGATCACCGGCACCCCCAGCGCGCAGGCCTCGATCAGGTTCTGCGCCCCGAAGGGCAGCAGCGATCCGCCGATGATCGCCACCTCGGCCATCGCGTAATAGGCGGGCATCTCGCCCATCGAATCACCCAGCAGCACCGCTGACTCGACCGACGGCCAGGCGCCGCTGCGCCGGGCGAGCGGAAAACCGGCGGACACGATCTCGGCGGCCACCGCGTCGAACCGCTGCGGATGACGCGGCACGATCAGCAGTTGCGGGGCTTGCGGTCCGGGCGGACAGAGCGCCCGCCAGGCCTGCAGCAGCAGGGCCTCCTCGCCGTCGCGGGTGCTGGCCGCCAGCACCAACGGGCGCGCGCCGGGCGCCGCGCGCCACTGGCGACCCAGCGCCACCGGCGCGGGCGCGGGGGTGATGTCGAACTTCAGGTTGCCCAGCACCGTCACCGAGCCACGCCCCAGTTGACGCAGCCGCGCGGCATCGGCCTCGGTCTGCGCCAGCACCGCCGCCAGGCTGCCCAGCGCCGGCTCGATCAGCGCCCGCCAGCGCAGGCCCTTGCGCAGCGAACGGGGCGACAAGCGCGCATTGACCAGCACCAGCGGCACCGGCCGGCGCGCCGCCGCCGCGCACAGGTTGGGCCACAGCTCCGTCTCCATGATGATGCCGACCCGCGGCTGCCAGCGCGCGAGGAACCGGCGCATCGCCCCCGGATAGTCGTAGGGCAGATAGGCCTGGCGAACCCGCTCCGGCCAGCGCCGAACGAACAGTTCCTCGCCGACCGAACGACCGGTCGGGGTCATGTGGGTGAGCAGCAGCCGCAGGTCCGGGTCGCGCGCCAGCATCGCCTCGATCAGCGGCTGGGCAGCGCGGGTCTCGCCCACCGAGACGGCGTGGATCCAGACGGGGCGGGTGGCGTCGTCGCGCCCCGGCGCGAGCGCCCAGCGTTCGCGCCAGTGCTGGCGGTACTCGGGCTGGCGGCGCGCGCGCCACAGCAGATAGGCCACCGCCAGCGGGGTGGCGAGGATCCAGGCGAGCCGGTACAGGGCGAGCGCTCCGCGACCGGGAGCGACGGCGCTACCGGGCGGACCGAGCGCCATCAGGCGCTCGCCCAGCCGGGTTCGCCGGCGAGCCGCGCCAGCGTCTGCAGCACCTGTGGCGGCGAGGGCCAGACCCCCGCCTCGCCCAACGCGGTCGCGCAGTCGGACCAGTAGGGGCCGAATCGCCACCCGGGCGTGGCGGCAAACAGCGCCACCGTCGGTACCGACAGCGCGGCCGCGAGGTGGGTGAGTCCGGTGTCCACGCCGACCACCGCGCGCGCACCGGCCAGCAGCGCGGCACACTCGGCCAGGGTCAGCCGGGGCGCCACCACCATCTGCGCTGCCTTGTGCTGCAAACCCGGCCCCACTCCCGGCTCCCCACCCTGCCCTGTCGCCGGCTTCCTTGCCTGCCCCACCGCCTCGGCCACCGCCTCGGCCACCGCCTGCGCCTGCGCCTGTTCGGCCGCGCTGCCCCAGGGCATCACCACCGACACCCCGCGCGCCAACAGCGCCTGTGCCACCGCGATCCAGTTCGGCGCCGGCCATTGCTTGGCCGGCCGCGAGGTCGCCTGCAACAGGACCGCGTACGGGCGCGCCGGGCACCACGCCAGGGGCCGCGGCGGCACGCTCAGCCCGAACACCGGCAGGCCCTGCGGCGCATAGCCCAGCGCCAGCCCGGCCAGCCGGCGCAGGCGTTCGATGGCGTGCAGGTCATGAGGCACCGGATGGCGGCGCGCATAGGCGAGCGTGGCCAGCGGCTCGCGCGCGCTGCCCCAGGCGAAGCCGGCCACCGGCGCGCCGCACAGCCGGGCCAGCCAGGCGCTCTTGATCAGGCCCTGCAGGTCGAGCGCGAGATCGTAACGGCGCGCCCGCAGCCGGTCGGCCACGGCGCCGACCTCGGCCCGCACCGACGCGGCCAGCGGCGTGCGGCGCCAGCGACGCACCGCCACCGGATGAATCTGCGCGACCGCCGGGTGCAGTCGCGGCAGGTCGGCAAACGCCTCCTCGACCACCCAGTCGATCTCGATCCCCGGCCGGGCGGCGACCAGGTCGCTCACCACCGGCAGCGCGTGGATGACGTCGCCCATCGAACTGGACTTGATCAGCGCGATTCGCACGGTTGCCGGTGCCCTCGGATCGACAGAACGCCGCGCGAAGACTCAGCCGCCGGACGCCGGCCGGCGAGCCAGCTGCGACAGCGACTGCGACCATCGCTCCCAGGCCGGATCACCCGCCGGCAGCAGCGAGAGCAGGCGCGCCTGCGTCTTGAGCAGGGTGGCGGTCAGGGTCACCAGGTCGCTCTCGCGGCGGGCGCGCAGCAATTCGGCCGACCCCCGGTCGGCCCAGGTGCGAACGCCCGCCTTGATGCCGAATTCGGCAGCGCGGCGCTGCTCGAGCGCAGCCTCGACCAGTTCGCGGGCGGCGCCCGCGCGCTCGAGCAGCGCACCCTGCGCGCGCCAGTCGGTCAGGTACTGGGTGCGCAGTCTCTGGATCAGGAACTCGGTGTCGGATCGCGCCGCCTGATAGGCCGCCGACGCCTGCCGCTCGGAGGCCGCAACGCCGCCGCCCGAATAGATCGGCACCACCAGCTGCACGCCCACCTGGGAATTGCTGTAGCGCACGCCCAGGGTGTTGGTGGAATCGTTCTGCGCCCGGTTCATGCCGGCGACCAGGTCGAGCGTGGGCCAGTGATCGGCCGAGCTCTGCGCCAGCCGGCGCTCGCCGATCTGCTCGTTGACGCGTGCCTGCTGCACCTCGGCGTTGGTGTCCAGGATGCGATCGAGCAGCGTGTCCTCGGCCTCGGGCAAGGCGCCCAGCGCGATGGCGCCCGGCAGCCTGAAATCATCGAACCCGGCGACGGGCAGCCGGGTCAGCAGCCGGAAGGCCCGCAGCTTCGACTCGAGGTCGATGGTCGTGTCGGCCAGCTGGGCCCGCGCCAGCGCGAGCTGTGCCGCGGCTTCGGCCACCGAATCGCGGGTGCCGTCGCCCGCCTCGAAGCGCTTGCGCTCCTGCTCGGCCGACTGGCTCACCGACGACAGCGTGCTGGCATAGATGTCGCGCAGCGCCTGCGCGCCCAGCACATCGATCCACGACAGCGCGGTGCGGTTCCACAGTTCGGACTGTGCCGACGTGACCTTGTGCTCGCCATAGAGCGCCTGCAGCTTGCCGATGTCCAGACCGGCCAGATCCCGACGGCGGTAGACCGCCTGGCGCAGCGACAGCTGGGTGTTCTTGGACGGTCCGTTGAAGTCCTGGACCAGGCCGCCGCGGTCGGTGGTCTGGTTGGTCTGCTGCATCGTGCTCTGCAGCGACACCTGGGGCATCAGCCGCGAGCGCGCGATGGCGATGTTCTCCTGCGCCGCGTCGCGATTGGCCAGCGCCGAGGCCAGCGCCGGGTCGGCCAGCAGCGCGGCGCGCTGCGCCACAGGCAGGTCGACCGCGCCGGCGACGGGCAGCGCGACAGCCAGCGCCAGCGCCAGCGCGGTGTGCAGGGCGGGGACGATGCGCGTCACGGCGTCATTCCTCTTTCATCGCCGAGGCGATTCGCTTGGTGAGCGGGTGCAGCAGGTAGGTGAGCAGCGAGCGCTCGCCGGTGCGGATCATGACCTCGGCCGGCATGCCCGGTTGCATCACCCGCGAACCCAGTGTCTTCAGCCCTTCGGGGGTGACCTGCACCCGCCCGAGATAATAGGAAAAGACCGCCGCGCCCTGCTGCTCGGTCACCGCATCGCTGCCCAGCGACACCAGCTTCGCGTCGAGCACCAGTTGCGGCGCGTGCGCGAAGGCCGAGAAGCGGATGTCGGTGGAGTCGCCCACCTTCACCCGGTCGATCAGGTGCGGCGCAATCTTGGCGTCGACCAGCAATGCCTCGCCCAGGGGCACCACATCGAGCAGCTTCTGGCCCGGCGACACCACCCCGCCGATGGCACTGACCGCCAGCGCCACCACCTGCCCCTCGACCGGCGACTTGATCTGGATGCGGCCCAGTTCCTCGGTGATGGCCTTGAGCTTTTCCTGTCCGGCCTGGACTTCGCGCCGCACGTCGGCCAGCTGCGCGCCGGCTTCCTTGTGATACTCCTGGCGGCGCTGGGTCATGCGCTGGCGCTGCTCGGCGATCGCCTGCTGCGCGCGCATCCGGTTCGACTTCAGGTCGGCCATCACCGAGCGCAGCTCGGCCTGCGACTGCTCCAGCTGCAGCACCTGGTTGCGGGGCGCATAGCCCTCGGCGGCCAGGCCGCGGATGCTGCGGATCTGGTCGGTCTGCAGCGCGGCCTGCTGCTCGCGGCTCTCGAGCATGTTGGCCAGGCCGGCGATCTGGGCCTCGAGACCGGCGATCGCGGCGCGCGCGCCGTCGAGCTCGGCGGCCAGCGCGGCGCGGCGCGCGTTGAACAGCTGCGTCTGCGTGGCCATGTGCTGCGAGACGAACGGATCGGCGGCACCCGCCATCAGGTCGGCATGAAAGGCGATCGCGGCGCGCTCGGCTGCCTCGGCCAGCAGGCGGCTTTCGGCGGCGCGCTGCGCCAGGTAGTTCTGGCGCACCGACTCGAAGTTGGCGCGGGTGACCGACTCGTCGAGCTCGATCAGCACCTCGCCCTGCTTGACCGACTGGCCTTCCTTGACCAGCACGCGCTTGACCACGCCGCCGCTCAGGTGCTGGATGCTGCGCCGATGGGTCTCGATGGCGACGGTGGCGGGGGCCGACACGCCCTCGTCCAGCGGCGCCAGCGCGGCCCACACCAGAAAGCCGCCGAAGCCCACCACCAGCACCCAGAACCCGAGCCGGATCGGCCGGCGGGTGTCGGTGGGCAGCTGCGAACTCTCGACGTCGGTCACGTCGGTCACATCGGTGGCGCCCGCGGCCGGGCGCTTGCCGTCGGCGCGATTGAAGATGCTGCTCATGCTGATGCCGTCCTCGTCTGTGCCAGCTGACCCAGCTGGGTGATCACGCCGTCGTTGAGGACCAGGACCCGGTCCGCGACAGCCAGAAGATTGCGCTGATGCACGATCAGAAAGACCGTGCTGCCCCGCGCCTTGAGGGCCTGGATGGTGCGCACCAGCGCCGCCAGCCCGACGTCGTCGAGGTTGGCGTTGGGCTCGTCGAGCACCACCAGTTCCGGGTTGCCGTAGATGGCGCGGGCCAGTCCCACGCGCTGACGCTGACCGCCCGACAGCAGGTTGCCAGCGACCCCCATCGGCGTGTCGTAGCCGCGCGGCAGGCGCAGGATCATGTCGTGGATGCCGGTGTGCTGCGCCGCCTCGATGATCAGCGCCGGATCGACGCGCCCGAAGCGCGCGATGTTCTCGGCGATGGTGCCCTCGAACAGCTCGATGTCCTGCGGCAGATAGCCCAGGTGCGGGCCGAGCTCGTCACGGGCCCGCGATTCGATGGGATGGCCGTCGAGCAGCACCTGCCCGCTGGTCTGCGGCCAGATGCCGATCAGGCAGCGCGCCAGCGTCGACTTGCCCGCCCCCGACGGGCCGACGATGGCGACCACCTCGTTGGCCTGGAACTCGACATCGAGTCCTTTGAGGATCGGCTGCGGCCGGTTGGGCGCGGTGGCCACCAGCCCGCGCAACGTGAGCTGGCCGCGCACCGGTCCGGCCGCCTGACCGGACACCCGCTCGGGGTGTTCTTCCAGCAGCTGCTCGAGCCGGCCCCACGACTGGCGGGCGTCGATGAACTGCTTCCAGGTGCTGACCAGGGTGCTGATCGGACGCAGGGCATTGGACATCAGCGCGTTCGAGGCGATCATGCCGCCGGCCGACAGCTCGCCGCGCACCACCAGCCAGGCGCCCACCGCCAGGATGATCGACTGCTGGGTGTACTGCACGAACTTCACGAAGGCCTGCACCCGCATCGCGGCGCGCTGCGCCTCGATCTGGCTGCCCATCTGCCCGTCATAGAGCGCGAGCCACTGGCGACGCAGATTGCCCAGCATGCCCATCGCCTGGACCGTCTCGGCGTTGCGCAGCTTGCTCGACAGATAGGTGGTGGAGGCGATGGCGGCGTCGCCGGCGCGCTCGTGGCGCGGCGCGGTCAGCCGATGGCTGACCCAGGCCAGCACGCCCAGCAGGATCACGAAGGCCACCGAGGTCCAGCCCAGCACCGGGTGCATCATGAACAGCACCAGCAGGTAGATCGGCGTCCAGGGCGTGTCGAAGAACGCGAACACCCCGTTGCCGGTCAGGAACTGGCGGATCTGCAGCAGGTCGTTGAACGACTGGACCGGATTGTGCCGGGCCAGGTTCAGGTTGGCCTCGAAGCTGGCGGTGAACACCCGGCTGTTGAGGAATTCATCGAAGCGCACGCCGGCACGCACCAGCAGTCGCGAGCGCACCCATTCGGCAAACGCCATCGCCGCGAAGAACACCAGCACGATCAGGGTGAGCGCGATCAGCGTCCACTCGTTGCGGCTGATGAAGATGCGATCGAAGATCTGCATCATGTACAGCGTGGGCGCCAGCAGCAGCACGTTGGCGAACAGGCTGAACACCCCCACCCACGCGAATTCGCGGCGGAAGGTCCACAGGCTTCGCCCCAGCGCGCTGCGGGACAGCCAGGCGGGTCGCAGGCTCATGCTGCACCTCCGGGGATTGCCGCCGCATTCGCACCACCCGGCGCCGCTGCCGCCTGCGCCTGCGCCGCCGCCTTCTGCATCGCCGCCAGCACCTCGTCGCGCGGGCCGAACAGCGCGACCTGGCCTTCGCGCAGCATCAGCAACCGGTCGGCCACCGCCAGCAGGCTGGTGCGATGCGAGATCACGATCACCGTGCAACCGGCCGTCTTGAGCTGACGAAGCGTGTCGAGCAGAGCACGCTCACCGGCCTCGTCGAGACTGGAATTGGGCTCATCGAGCACGATGAAACGCGGCATCCCGTACAGCGCCCGGGCGATGCCCACCCGCTGGCGCTGGCCGCCCGACAGGAACGCGCCCTCCTCGCCGATCCGGGTGTCCTGCCCCTGGGGCAGCGCGTCGATCATCGGGCCCAGGCCGACCATGGCGGCGGCCGCCGCCACCTTGGCCGGATCGACACTGCCGAAGCGGGCGATGTTCTCGGCCAGCGTGCCGTCGAACAGTTCCACCCCCTGGGGCAGATAACCGACGTGCGGGCCGAGTTCCTCCTTGTTCCACAGGAACACATCGGCGCCATCGAGCCGGACCTTGCCGGCATTGGCCGGCCAGATACCGGTGAGCAGCCGCGCGAGCGTGGTCTTGCCAGACGCCGAGGGGCCGATCACCACCAGCACCTCGCCCGGTTTGGCCGCAAAGCTCACGCCACGCAGGATCGGCACCGGGCTGCCCGGCGCGCTGGCGACCACACCCTCGACGGTGAGATTACCCTTGGGCGCCGGCAGGGGCATGCCCGGCTCGGGCGCGGGTTCGGTGCCCAGCAGGGCGTCCAGGCGGCGATAGGCATCGCGCGCATTGACCACCAGTCGCCACTGCGCGACCAGCTGTGTCAGGGGAGTGAGCAGACGCGCGCCCAGCGTGGAGGCCACGATCATCATGCCCCCGCCGCCCAGCAGCCCGCCCTGCAGCGACAGCCAGCACGAGGCCCCCAGGATCAGCGAGCCCTGCGAGGTCTGGATGAACTTGCCGGCGGCGTTGTTGGTGCCGGTGTGGTCCGAGGCCTCGGCCTGACGCTGCAGGAAGCGGCGCTGCATGCCCATCCAGCGCTCGCGGATGCTGCCCATCATGCCCATCGCCTCGATCACCTGGGTGTTGCGCAGCGCACCGGCGGCGTAGTTCTGCGCCTGCATCGCGGCGCGATTGGCCTCGGTGAGCGCCGGCATGGTGCGCCGTTCGGTGCGCACCGCCACCACCACCTGGATCAGCGCGCCCACCAGCGCCATCACCCCCAGCCAGGGACCGATGATGAACACCAGCACCAGGAACAGGATCGACGAAGGCACGTCCATCATCGCCATCAGCGCGGGCGAGCTCAGGAATTCGCGCACCGTCTTGAGGTCGGTGAAGACCTGGGTGTTGCCACTGCCGCCGCCGCGCCGCAGATTGCCCTCGAAGGCCAGGTCGAAGAGCCGCGTGCGCAGCTCCTGGTCGAGCGCGAGCCCGGCCTGCGCCATGATCTCGCCGCGAACCACCTCGAGCAGTTCCATCACCACATAGGCGCCGATGACCAGGATCAGCAGCATGACCAGGGTGGTGTTGCTGCGGCTGTTGATCACCCGCTCGTAGACCTCGAGCATGAACAGGGTCGGTGCCAGCACCAGCAGGCTGCTGATCAGGCTGAAGAAGACCGCCTTGCGATACAGCGGCAGGTGGCGCATCAGTGCGACGCGCAGCACCGGCGGCAGGTTGTTCGGGTTGGCCGCTGAGGCGGGCGTCATGCAGGGTCTCCGGTGGTAAGCGCGTGCGCCTCGGGCTGGACGAGCACGTATTCGGGCAGTTCGGGGGCGCCGTCGTCGGACGGCTCGACGGTGAGGGTGTTCGCGGCGGACGCGCCGGCGGCGTCGCTGCCGAAGACGAAGCGCAGCGCAAAGCCGGTGTCATGGGACGAAAGCACCACCTCGAGCAGCTTTTCCCGGTGGAAACGCTGCTCGTCGGCGGCCGCCAGGTTCAGTTCGAAGCGGATGCGCCCGTCCAGGGTGAACATCGACAGGTGCCCGGCCTTCAGGCTGAGGGTGTGGCGATCGAAATACACCGGCGAGGTCGGCGCAAAACGGATCAGCGGCAGCGGCCGCTCGCCCCAGCGCGCGAGGTTGAAGGGGCTGCGCGGCGACTGGTAGACCAGCCGGCAGGTGCGCGACACCGAGTAGATCGCGTTGCAGATCATCTGCGAGCCCAGTTGCGGAAATCGGGTGCGCAGATCGCGGTAGGTCATGTGGTGCAGCGCCACCCGGTTCCAGCAGCGGGTGTCGCGCGCCACCGGTGACAGCACATTGCAGACCTCGGCAAACGCCTGCTGCAGCGCGCGCAGACGCGCCTGTTGCGGCAGCGACGGCGTGAGCGGGATGTGCAGCACGGTATTCATATAGGAAGAATCATATAGGAATGACCGGGCGCAGGAAAACGGGCGGGTGGCGCGGCGGCAACAGTGGGCTGGCGGCAGCGCGGCCGGCAACAGGGGGTCGGGAGCGCGCGGTCGGCACCAGTGCGCCGGCCACCGCTCCCCGGCCACCGCGCGCGATGTCAGCCAGCCACCGCCAGGGTGATCCACGTCACCCCGGGGCGCTTCTCGACCGCAATCCGATCCCCCTGGAGCCGGTAGGTCAGCTGGCAGTCGTGCCGGGGGTTGGAGAGCACCGCCGGATTGAAGATCGCCAGGTTCTGGCCCGCAGGCCGGCGAACCGACGCGATCAGCAGGCCGGGGTGGCCCTCCCGATGAATCCGCGCGCCCACCGACTGGGTGAACGCATAGTCGGCGGGATGCAGCAGATCGGGATATCGGACGGCCGCCGGGCGCAGGTCCAGCAAGGCAGCGGCGCAAGCCACCCGGTACACCCTGCGTTCGGCAATCACCGCCTCGCCCTGAAACCCCGCGTCGCCCAGCAGGCCCTGGTACCAGTGATACGCCGATTCATGGACCGTCGTCTCGACCGACTCCGATCCGTACCAGACGCCATGGGTGCCGTCGGAAAACCGACTGGACCGCCAGTTCCGGAAAGGCCAGGCAATGGCGTCGAACCACTGGGCGTCCTCGAAGGGTCGGTCGATGACCGGCGTGCGCGACCGGTACAGCGGCGGCTTGACCTCGTCTTCGACCCGCTGCGCCAGCCGCCACTGCGCCGGATCGTCCGTGAGGTCGTCGAACAGGTCCTGCGACTGGCCCAGCGACACGATGTTGCGGGCGACGTCCTGCTGAATGTCGACCAGCGACAGTTCGTCGAACAGGGAACTCACCGGTTGGCGCTCATCGGTTGGCACTCATCCACGGCTGTTCACCGCAGCGCGACGACCCGGGCGGATGGCCGGAACGGGCGCATCAGGCACCGCGGGCGCGGTCCAGGTAGGCGCGCACCATCAGCAAACCCGCAAAGCCCCATTCCTTGACCACCTCGACCGGCGTGCGGTGGTCGAAAGCCCGGTTACGGGTGCTCATCCAGCGGTAAGCCAGGTCCCGGTTCTGCGGAAATAGCAGACGCAGGTTCTTGTGGATGCCCAGCAAATGACCGACCCGCTCGTACTGGTCGCGGCTGGTCCCGATGGGTTTGCCGCTGCGGTAGTTCGACAGCGCCGCCCGGTTGCTGGTCGCGATGCCCAGCAGCGCCGCCTGGTCTTCGGTGCTCAGTTGCCAGTGATCCAGCAGCGTCATGACCATGATGGCCAGCGCGCCGCGATCTGCGGACGGCATCACCTGTTGCTCGGCAACCGTTCCCATGGCCCTCTCCTTGCCGGATGGTGATCAGGAGAGTGAGGATAGCAAATCGTTTTGAATCAAACAAATATTGTTTGATTCAAAACGACCAAGGGGTTCCTTTCCCTGAATCGATCCTGGCCCGAAGCCGACCGATCAATGCAGGGCCGCCCGGTCCTGGCCGACCGCCACCGACTCCTGCAGCCAGGCCGGCCACACCTCGGCCGGCCAGCCGGCCTTGCGCCAGGCGTCGTGCACGATGCCCAGCCACTGGCGCAGCGGCTTGGCCGCCAGAGGCAGCGACACCGACTGCTCGCCGGTGCCGAAGAAGACCATGGTCAGCACGGTGGGCGCCATGGTCAGGTCGACCGATTTCGCCAGCCACTCGACGCTCTCGGGCACCGCCCGCACCGGCGCCTGGCGCGGCAGCTCGGCGCGCGCCGCCTGCTGCACGAAGCTCTGGATCGCCTCGCTGCGCGGCAGCTCGGGCGTCTGCTTCTCCAGCCACTGCAGCAGCGTGGGCAGCATGCGCGTCAACAGCCGCTGGGTCATCCAGATGACCACCGGCGGCGCGCCATCCAGATCGCCCGACAGGCGGATGCGGTCCTGCAGATCGACGTATTCGGTGGTGACCCGCTTGAGGGTGGGCGCGGCCACGTCAGCCCCCGGCCAGCGACTGGACCCAGTCGAGCTGACGCGGCAGGCACCGGGTGCGCAGATCGTAGGTGGCGCGGGCGAACTCGCGGGCCTGTGCGCCCAGGCGGGCCCGGGTGGTCGGGTCGTCCAACAGCGCGCACACCTGATCGAGCAGCGCGGCCCGGTCGAAGAACGGCACCAGCCGGCCGGTCTCGTCGTGGCGGATCGCCTCGCGCAGCGGCTCGGTGTCGCTGGCCACGATCGCGCAGCCGGTGCTCATCGCCTCCAGCAGGCTCCAGCTCAGCACGAACGGGTAGGTCAGGTAGACATGCACCGTCGAGAGCTGCAGCAGCGCGATGAACTGCGGGTAGGGAATCTTGCCCAGGAAGTGCACCCGGGCCCAGTCGGCGTCCGGAATGCGGCCGCGCACCTCGTCGATGTAGATCTGCTTCCAGGTTCGCCCGGCGGGCGGCGCCGCGCCGTAGCTCACCTCGTCACCGCCCACGATCAGCACCCGCGCCCGCGGGCGGCGCGCCAGCAGCTCGGGCAGCGCGCGCATGAACACATGGTAGCCGCGGTAGGGCTCGAGGTTGCGGTTCACGAAGGTGATGAGCTCGTCGTCGCGGGTGAGCTTGATGGTCCCGTTGAGCGTGAGCGAGACCGCCGGATTCGGCGCGACCGCGGCGGTGTCGATGCCGTCATGGATCACCGAGATGCGCTCGCGAAACGGCATCGGGAAGGTGCTGGCCTGCCAGTCGGTGGGCGAGAGGCCCGCATCGGCCGACTCGAAGTGCATCAGGTTGTTGACATTCTTGAGC
This sequence comes from uncultured beta proteobacterium, assembly GCA_903934295.1. Taxonomy (GTDB): domain Bacteria; phylum Pseudomonadota; class Gammaproteobacteria; order Burkholderiales; family Burkholderiaceae_E; genus Quisquiliibacterium. The sequence continues at coordinate 3,338 of CAIZNI010000063.1, read as the reverse complement.
CGCAGCCGGCAGGCGTCGCCCACATCGCTGGTCGGGAACTCCGGATCGAAGCCCACGTCGGCGCCGGCCGTCTGGTAGAAAAATTCGCAGTAAATGCCCAGCCTGGCGCGCGGCCAGACGTCCTTCAGGAACAGGCTCTCGCCCCAGCCGGGGTGGGCCACGATGACGTCGGGCACAAAGCCGTCGGCGCGCAGCGCGAGTGCCGCCCGGAAACAGGCCTCCGCCCGGATCACCTTGGTCTCGAGGTCGCTGACCCAGGGATGGATGGCCGGCGTCGAGCCGCGCCGGGCGCCGTAGGGCGCCAGCTTCACCCCGTTCCATTGGGTGACCTGGGGCTTGCTCATCGGCATGGCGACGACCGAATGCTGTCCCGACGCGGCCAGCGCCGGCGCCAGGAACTTGAACTGGCCGGGGAAATTCTGATGGATGAAGAGGATGTTCATCGGTGCCCGTGATGGCCGGCGCCAGGCCGGAGGGTTGTCGTTGCGCGCGCAGCGTAAGGAGCCGCGAAAGATAGACTGCTAACGGATGCCGTCAGTGATCATGCCAGTAGAGAGTGTACTGACGCCGCCGATAGAGGGCGCCCGATCGACACAGCTAACGAGCGGAGGTTTCAGGAGCACGTGACAACCTGCAGGCGGGGTTCTTGGAAACCCCCTATCCGGCATGGAGGTCCGTCAGACCGGCCGCATCCGTCGCCACACCATTGAAGCTGGTGGGGCTCGTGCCCGACGCTGCCAGCGGCATCTCGAGGTTCGACGACCCTTTGAACGTAACCGCGCCGGTGGCGGCATTGATGTTGAACAGCGCCGCATCCGCACCCGACAACGAGTGGGTGCGCGTGTCGCCCGTATCCCCATCGGTGGCCGTGCTGGTGAGCAGCGTCACCGAGGCCAGCGTGTTCTCCTGAACCGCCACCTGCCGCGATGGCACGGCAAAAACCGGCGCTTCGTTCGCATCGGTCACCGCAATGGTGAAGGTCTGGCTGCTGGTGGACCCGTCGCTGCTGGTGGCCAGCACCGTGATGGCGTGGCTCGCAGCGGCTTCATGGTCCAGCGCGGCTGCGGTGCTCACCACACCGGTGACCGTGTCGATCGCAAAACGGCCACCCGCATCGCTGGTCAGCCGATAGGTCACCCCGGCGCCGGTGTCCGGGTCAACCGCGCGCACGGTGATGCCGACGACGGTGTCGGTGGCGGCGGTCTCGACCACCGAATTGGCCACTGGGTTGCTGTCGGTGACGGCACCGATCGCGTTGTCGTCGTTGGTGATGGTGCCGATGGCGGTGACCGAGGCGGCCAGATGGGTGCCCGAGAAGCGAACGTGGAGGGTTTCGCTGAGCTAGACGGCGAGATCGCCGTAGACGGAGACCGATACCGTGGCTACCCGCTGGCCGGCGGCAAAGGTCACCGTCCCGGCGGCCGCATCGAAATCCTGGCCTGGCGTGGCGGTCCCCGACGCGAGCGACTCATAGTTCAGTGTCAGCGCCTGCGCGGGCGCCTTGTCGAGGGTCAGCGTGAAGCTCAGCAGGCGGGATCCACTGTTGCCCTCGAGCACCGCCGGCGCGTCGGCGGTCAGGGTGATGACCGACGCGGAGATCATGCTCGTGACCAGCGCACCGATGCCCGCGGTGGCGGTCGCCGCATCGCCGCTGGTGAAGACCGTTGAGACGACAGAGCGCACCGACGAAAGGGTGTTGGCATCGTAAGCCGCCGCCGCCGCTGCATCGGTTTGCAAGTCAGAGGTAAACCCGCTCGCGTAGGTGAGCTTGCTGTTCAGCGCGGTGAGGTCCGTTGACCAGCGCGTAGAGATTCCCCTGGTCCGGATACCGCAAATTGAATTCATCGGATCGGGCGAAGCTGTTCATCACGTTGACCATCGCGACGCCCCGCATCGCCGCGGCACTCATCCAGAACATCAAGCCTTCGAGATCGGTGGGGCGAACGAACTAGGCGATGCACGACTTCTGGATCTTGTTGGCGGTGATGGCGAGGGAGGGGTCGACGGCGGGCATGGGGTGGTCTCGCAGGGGAAAGGCTGGATGCATCACAGACAGGCCGCTTCAAGGCCGAGTTCAACTGCAAACAAGCGCTCAGTGGTATCTCGCTGCGCCCGGGGTGTGAGAGGAAAAGACGAGTCAACCGCTTGGTGCGGCTGACTGCTCGTACTCATTGCACTCGATGAACAGGAATGCTGGTTCAAGAGCGAACACCCTTACCTGCAGTGTCCAAGGGTTCGGCCCGTAGTACGTCCGGGTAGCGTCTGAACGTGGTGTCGTAGCGCGCCGCTCAGGCGTTGAACAAAGCAACTTCTTTATGCAGCCGGCGGTCAATGAAAAAGCCCCGACGCCTTGTGGGCGTCGGGGCTTCTATGGTCAAGGCGGCACGCTCTCTCGTTGGAGAGAGCAGCAAACCTCGATTAAACGATGGAGATGTCCGTGGAGATGAGCGTACCGGTGATCGTGGCAACCAGGGTCAGCTCGCCCACGTCAAGCCCGTTGGCAGAAAGAGCCGTGTCGTCAAACTGGTAAATCGCCGACGAGTCGTCGTCGGAAACGATGACCCAGGCAGTCGCATTGGCGTCTGTCCAAGTGGCGGCCGCCGAAAGAGCTGCAGCCGCTGCTGCTGCACTGTCCGCATCACCCGCAGCCAATCCACTCAACACATACACAGTGCCAGCGGTCGTCGTCAGAGCCGGAGCTACGGTGATATTCACCACTGCACCTGCCGTCTCGAACGCGCTCACGTTCAGCACATCGCTGCCCGACGTGAAGTCCACGACGATGTCTGTACCGTTGAGCAGGGCAGTCGCGGCAAACTCGAAGCTGTCGGCTCCGGCCCCGCCGGTCATGCTGTCGTTGCCAGCACCGCCGGTAATGGTGTCCTTGCCACCGTTACCGATCAGCGTGTCGTTGCCGGTACCACCAAGCAGGGTGTCATTCTGACCCGAACCGGCCAGCGTCGTCGCAGCGCCGCTGTTCGTCACGGAGAACCCGTTGGCGCCGCCGGCCAGTGCCATGTCCACTGCGAAACCATTCGACGTCAGGTTCGCCGTGCCGGCATTGGTCGTCGTGGCCGCAGCAGTGAACGCTGCAGACACAGTGACCGTTGCGGTGGCACCCGCGCTCACCACCAGGACATCCGATCCAGACAGATCCGTCACCGCATCCGTGCCCGCAGCAACGTTGAACGTGTCGTCACCGGCACCGCCCGTCACGGCGTCCGCGCCGCCGTTACCGACCAGTGTGTCGTTACCGGTACCACCAAGCAGGGTGTCGTCCTGACCCGAACCGGTCAACGTGGTAGCCGCACCGGTGTTGGTCACGGAGAACCCGTCGG
>CAIZNI010000062.1 GCA_903934295.1 uncultured beta proteobacterium | reverse complement strand
GATGCGTCCTCGCCGGACTTCGATGCCCAGGTCGCGCGCCTGGCCGCCGAGGTGCTGGAACTCGAGTACACGCTGATCCCGCACGGCCTGCACGTCACCGGCCGCGCGCCGAGCGCGCGCGGCCGGTGACGGCAGTCGGTCAGAAAACCTCGAACAGGCCGGCCGCGCCCATGCCGCCGCCGATGCACATCGACACCACCACGTGCTTGGCGCCGCGGCGCTTGCCTTCCATCAGCACATGGCCGGTCAGGCGTGCGCCGGTCATGCCGAACGGGTGACCGATCGCAATCGAGCCGCCGTTGACGTTGTACTTGGCCGGGTCGATGCCCAGCTTGTCGCGGCTGTACAGGCACTGGCTGGCGAAGGCCTCGTTCAGTTCCCACAGATCGATGTCGTCGATCTTCAGGCCGTGGCGCTCGAGCAGGCGCGGAATGGCGAAGACCGGGCCGATGCCCATCTCGTCCGGCTGGCAGCCGGCGACCGCCCAGCCCTTGAAGGCGCCCAGGGGCTGCAGGCCGCGGCGCTCGGCCTCCTTGGCCTCCATCAGCACCACAGCGGCGGCGCCGTCGGACAATTGGCTGGCGTTGCCGGCGGTGATGAACTTGCCCGCGCCCTTGACCGGCTCGAGCTTGGCCAGGCCTTCGAGGGTGGTCTCGGGACGGTTGCACTCGTCACGATCGACTACCGCATCGACCATCGATTCGGCCTTGGTCACCTTGTCGATGACCTTCATGCGGGTCTTGACCGAGATGATCTCGTCCTTGAACTTGCCGGCCTGCTGCGCGGCGGCCATGCGCTGCTGCGACTGCAGCGAGTACTCGTCCTGGTATTCGCGGCTGATGTTGTAGCGCGAAGCGACCACATCGGCGGTGTCGATCATCGGCATCCAGAAGTCGGGGGATATCGCGGTGAGACGGTCCTCGCGTCCGCCGCCGCCGCCGCCCTGGAAGCTGATCGAATCGACGCCGCCGCCAACCATCACGCTGGCGCCTTCCTCGACGATGTGATGGGCTGCGGCCGCGATCGCATTCAGGCCCGACGAGCAGGCGCGATGCAGCGTCATGCCCGAGGTGGTGACCGGCAGACCCGCCAGCAGGGCGGCTGCCCGGGCCACGTTGCCCGACGCCGCGACGCAGCCGGCGATCACGTCCTCGACCTCGGCCGGGTCGACCTTGGAGCGCTGGACCGCGTGCTCGATCGCATGACCCAGGATCGTCATGTTCGAGGTGTTGTTGAAACCGCCCCGGCCGGCCTTGGCCAGCCCGGTGCGTGCATAGGAAACGATGACCGCCTGCCGCATGGTGTTTTTCTCCAGTTTTTGTTCGAGTGAGATCCGCTGTCCGCAGAACAGGCGGAATCTTTGCACCTTCGGGGCTCTCCGGATAGGGGGCCCGATCCGGGAATGCCTGCTCTGCCAGCTGGCGGGCCGGTCGGTCGGCCCACCCGACGCTCATGGCAGAATCGCGGGCCTTTCCTGCTCACTGCCCCCACCGATGCCCGCAGCCGACCCTCGCCTCGCCGAACACCGCGTCCTGAACAGCCTCGCCCAGGAACTCGCAGTGCCGCGTCGGCAGGTCGAGGCGGCCACCGCGCTGCTCGACGAGGGGGCGACCGTGCCCTTCATCGCGCGCTACCGCAAGGAGGTCACCGGCGGTCTGGACGACACCCAGTTGCGTCTGCTGGCCGAGCGTCTCGTCTACCTGCGCGAGCTCGAAGAGCGGCGCGGGGCGATCCTCGCCAGCATCGACGAGCAGGGCAAGCTCACCGCCGAACTGGCGCAGGCGATCGACACCGCGCAGACCAAGCAGCGACTCGAGGACCTCTACCTGCCCTACAAGCCGCGGCGGCGCACGCGCGCGCAGATCGCCCGCGAGTCCGGGCTCGAGCCGCTGGCCGATGCGCTGCTGGCCGATCATGATCTCGATCCGGTCGCGGCGGCCGCCGCCTATGTGCGGGCGCCCGATCCCGCCGGCGAGGGCGGCGTGGCCGACACCAAGGCAGCGCTCGACGGCGCCCGCGACATCGTCTCCGAGCGTTTTGCCGAGCGCGCCGACGTACTGGACGCCTTGCGCGAGCTGCTCTGGACGCAGGGCTGGATCCATTGCCGGGTCGTCGAGGAAAAGCGCGCCGAGGCGGTGAAGTTCAGCGACTATTTCGATCACGGCGAGCCGCTGGCGGCGATTCCGTCGCATCGTGCGCTTGCCCTGTTTCGCGGCCGCCAGCTCGGGCTGCTCGCCGTGCGGCTCGGCCTGGAGCCGGCGCGCGATGAACTGCTGCCCCATCCCGCCATGGTGCGGCTGGCCTCGATCGTGGGCCTGGGCGCGGCACTGGGCGGGCCGCGGCCGGCACACGCCTGGCTGGCCGAGGCGTGCCGCTGGACCTGGCGGGTCAAGCTGCTGCCCCATTTCGAGAGCGAGCTCTTCGGTCGCGTTCGCGAAGCCGCCGAGGGTGAGGCGATCCGGGTGTTCGGCGACAACCTGAAGGACCTGCTGCTGGCTGCCCCGGCCGGTCCCCGCGCGGTGCTGGGTCTGGACCCCGGTCTGCGCACCGGTGTGAAGGTCGCGGTGGTCGACATCACCGGCAAGCTGGTCGAGACCGCCACCGTCTTTCCGCACGAGCCGCGCCGCGACTGGGACGGATCGATCGCGGCGCTGGCGCTGATCTGCGCCCGCCACCGGGTCGAGCTGGTGGCGATCGGCAACGGCACCGCGTCGCGCGAAACCGACCGGCTGACCGCGGAGCTGCAGCGCCGCCATCCCGAACTGGGCCTGCGCAAGGTGGTGGTGTCGGAGGCTGGCGCCTCGGTGTATTCGGCCAGCGAACTGGCGGCCCGGGAGTTCCCCGAGCTTGATGTGTCGCTGCGCGGGGCGGTCTCGATCGCCCGCCGCCTGCAGGATCCGCTCGCCGAACTCGTCAAGATCGATCCGAAGGCGATCGGCGTGGGCCAGTACCAGCACGACGTCAATCAGCGCGATCTCGCCCGCCGGCTCGATGCGGTGGTCGAGGACTGCGTCAATGCGGTCGGTGTCGACGTCAACACCGCGTCGGCGGCGCTGCTGGCGAGGGTGTCGGGCTTGAGCTCGCTGGTCGCCCAGCGGGTGGTGGCATTTCGTGACGCCCACGGTTCGTTCGCCGACCGGCTCGCGCTGCGCCAGGTGCCGTACTTCGGCGACAAGGCCTTCGAGCAGGCGGCCGGATTCCTGCGGATCTTTTCCGGCGCCAACCCGCTGGACGCCTCGGCGGTGCACCCGGAGGCCTACGGCGTGGTCGAGCGGATCCTGGCGCGGGTGTCCGGTTCCGCGAAAGCGCTGATCGGCAATCGCGATCTGCTGCGGCGTCTGCAGCCCGGCGAGTTCGTCGACGAGCGCTTCGGCGAACCGACGGTGCGCGACATCCTGGCCGAGCTGGAGAAGCCCGGTCGCGACCCGCGCGGTGAGTTCGTCGCTGCCGAGTTCCGCGAGGGCGTCGAGAAACTCTCCGATCTGCAACCGGGCATGCAGCTGCAGGGCGTGGTCACCAACGTGGCGGCCTTCGGCGCCTTCATCGACATCGGCGTCCACCAGGACGGACTGGTGCATGTGTCGGAGCTCTCCGACCGGTTCGTCAAGGATCCGCGTGAGGTGGTGCGCGCCGGCCAGGTGGTGAAGGTCAGGGTGGTCGAGGTCGACCCGATCCGCAAGCGCATCGCCCTGTCGATGAAGACGCCGCGCCCGGGTGACGACGCCGCGCGCGCCG
>CAIZNI010000061.1 GCA_903934295.1 uncultured beta proteobacterium | reverse complement strand
TGCCGTCGCGGGCGGCATCGGCCGCGGCGTGGCCGGTGCGGAACCGGCCGGAACGCTGGCACGAGAGCCTGGCTGGGTCGATACGGGCCCTGCGATCGGCGGCGCGGCGGCGGCGGAGCTGGCGGCAGCGGCGGCGGGCGCAGCACCCGAGGCAGCACCAGCGGCCGCGCGCGTGGCGCCTTCGGGCGAAAGCAGTTCCAGCTCGACCACCCGGTTCAGGATCGGCAGCAATTGCAGGGTCAGGCGATCGATGGAGATGGCATGGCGGGCCGAACTCGGCGAGCCGCGGGGCACGGCGGCGATCACCGGCACATCGCGCCCGGCGCTGCGAAGGAGCGACAGCGCCTGCAGCCCTTCGGGCGCGACCGAATTGACGATGAGCACATCGACGGCACCCTGCTCGAGGCTGGCCGTGAGGCGGTACTCGTACTTGTTGTACTGGCTGTGCTTGAAGACGATCTCGATCAGCCGGCTGTCGCGCGGATCGAGGCCGGCAGCGCCAACCCGAAACAGGGGTCTTTCTTCCATGGGCTCCCCGAGCGGCATCCGGACGGACGCCGTGCCCTGACATTGTCGCCGCCATCCCGCGCAAACCCAAGTCGGTCTGTCGCCCGCCAGCCACCGGCCAGCCCCGCGCGCCCGACCGCCGCCGACCGCCGCCGACCGCCGAAGCCCATGCTAGGATCATTTCATGAGCCAACGCGACTATCAGGGTTTCGACACGCTGTCGCTGCACGCCGGTGCGCTGCCCGACAGCGACCACGGCGCGCGCGCCACCCCCATCTACCTGTCGACCGCCTTCGTCTTCCGCGATTCCGACCAGGCCGCCGCCCTGTTCAACATGGAACAGGGTGGCCACGTCTACTCGCGGATCAGCAATCCGACGGTGGCGGTTCTGGAAGAGCGGATCGCCGCCCTCGAGCGCGGCGTCGGCGCGATCGCGACGGCCAGCGGCCAGGCGGCCTTCCATCTGGCGGTGGCGACACTGGCCGGCGCCGGCTCGCACATCGTCGCCTCGCGGGCCCTGTACGGCGGATCGCACAACCTGCTTCACTACACGCTGGCGCGATTCGGCATCACCACCACCTTCGTCGATCCCCGCGATCCGGACGCCTGGCGCGCGGCGCTGCGGCCGAACACCCGGCTGCTGTTCGGGGAGACCCTGGGTAACCCGGGCCTGGACGTGCTCGACATCCCGGTGGTCGCCGAGATCGCCCATGACCACGGCGTGCCGCTGCTGGTCGACTCCACCTTCACCACGCCGTGGCTGATCCGGCCGTTCGATCATGGCGCCGACCTGGTCTGCCACTCGGCCACCAAGTTCCTGTGCGGCCATGGCACGGTGGTGGGCGGGCTGCTGGTCGACTCGGGGCGCTTCGACTGGCACGCCAGCGGCAAGTTTCCCGAACTCACCGAGCCCTACGAGGGGTTTCACGGCATGGTCTTCGCCGAGGAATCCACCGTCGCGCCGCTGCTGCTGCGCGCGCGGCGCGAAGGACTGCGCGATTTCGGGGCTTGCCTGAGTCCGATGAACGCGTTCCAGATCCTGCAGGGCATCGAGACGCTGTCGCTGCGCATGGCGCGCCATGTCGAGAACGCCCTGAAACTGGCCGAGTTCCTGGAAGCGCATCCGATGGTCACCCGGGTCGCGCACCCGGGCCTGCCCTCGCATCCCGACCATGCGCTGGCGCAACGGCTGCTGCCGCGCGGGGCCGGCGCGGTGTTCAGCTTCGAGCTCAAGGGCGACCGCGCCGCCGGCCGGCGCTTCGTCGAGGCGCTGCAGGTCTTCTCCCACCTGGCCAATGTAGGCGACGCCCGATCGCTGGTGATCCATCCGGCCTCGACCACCCATTTCCGCATGGACGCGGCAGCGCTGGCCGCCGCCGGCATCGGCGAGGGTACGCTGCGACTTTCGGTGGGCCTGGAAGACGCCGACGACCTGATCAGCGACCTCAAACGCGCCTTCCGGGCAGCGGCCAAGGGGTGAACATGCAGTTCAACATCGATGGCCACAGCGCCTACGCCTACACCGGCGGCAAGGCATTCGATCCGGCCCTGCCCACCGTCGTCTTCGTCCACGGGGCGCAGCATGACCACAGCGTCTGGATCCTGCAGTCGCGCTACCTCGCCCACCACGGCTTCGGCGTCCTGGCGGTCGACCTTCCCGGCCATGGCCGCAGCGCCGGGACCCCGCTGCCGACCATCGACGCCATGGCCGACTGGGTGCTGCGCGTCGGCCAGGCGGCCGGTGCCGAGCACCTGGCGATCGTCGGTCACAGCATGGGCTCGCTGATCGCGCTCGATGCCGCCGGCCAGGCGCCCGATCGGGTGAGCGCAATCGCCCTGTGCGGCTGCGCCTACCCGATGAAGGTAGCCGAGGTGCTGCTGAAGGCCGCCCGCGACAACGAGCCGGCTGCCTTCGACATGATCAACCAGTGGTCGTTCAGCGGGCTGAACCACCGGCCGGGCAATCCCGGTCCCGGGTTCAGTGTCTTCAACGAATCCCGCCGGCTGATGGAGCGGCAAAAGCCCGGCGTGCTGCTCAACGACTTCAGCGCCTGCGATGCCTACGCAGGCGGCGAGTCACGCGCCGCGCAGGCGCGCTGTCCGGTGCTCTTCCTGCTGGGCGATGCCGATCTGATGACCCCTCCCAAGGCGGCCCGCCTGCTGCAGCAGGCGCTGCCCGGCCATCGGACCGTGCGCCTGGCGGGCGGCGGCCACAACCTGATGGCCGAACAGCCGCAGGGCGTGCTGCAGGCACTGCTCGATCTCCTTCGACCGCTGCAGGGCCAGACGACCGGCTGAAGCGCTGGCCCGCTGGCGGCTGGGTATCGGTGCTGCCGGCGGCGCTAGGGGGCCGTCCTCATCGCCCTCAGACGCGGTCGCCGGCGCGCTCGGGTACCGGGCGGGTGAAGACATCGCCCGACGCGGGCGCCAGACTGGCCAGCGCGCGGTCCAGGTCCGCGGGCGGCGCCGAACTGGCGCGGATTCGCAGCGGATCACGCGCCTGACCCTGCGCATCGAGTGCCAGCGGCAAACGCCAGCAGTGCTCGAACAGGGGGCGCAGCGACAGCACCGGTGCGCCGGGCGCCAGCATCCACCACTCCTGCCAGACCGGGGCATCGGACACGCGCGGCGTGACCGGGTCGAGACGCCAGTGGCGCTGCAGGTAACCCAGCGCGCACAGCCGGCGCGCTGCCGCATCGGCGGCAAACGGGTCCTGCGCGAACAGCGTCCGGAACTCGCCCGCCTGACAGGCGTGCTCGCCGCGGCGGCGGCTTTCGACCAGGGCACGCAGGACCGCGCCGGACTGCTCGAACACCCACTCGGGCGTGGGCGCGCGCGCCGCGGAACTGCCGCTGGCCCAGGCCGGCAGGCTGGCGGTGAGGGCGGCACCGGCCAGCACGATCGACCAGACCAGATAGAGCCAGAGCAGAAACAACGGCAGCGCGGCAAACGCGCCATAGACCACCGTGTAGGTCGGCAGACGGGTGGCGTGCTGGCCGACCGCCTGCTGGAGCAGTTCGAGCGCCAGCGACGCCAGCAGCGCGCCGGTCAGGGCATCGCGCCAGCGCACCGGCGCGTTGGGCACCAGGCGGTAGAGCAACGCGAGGCCGACCCAGGAGATGACCCAGGGAAGCAGTGTCAGCCAGAGCCGGGCGGCGGCGGGCAGCCGCGTGACACCAAAGAGTTCCGAGACCACCAGGGCATTGATCGCCAGCATGGCTGCGAGCATCAGCGGCCCGAGCGACAGAAAGATCCAGTAGAGCGTCAGGCGGCGGGCCAGCGGCCGTGGCTGGCGCACCTGCCAGATCCGGTTCAGGGTCTGGTCGATGGTGAGCAGTGCGGTAAACGCGGTGGCGAAGAACATCAGCGCGCCGATCAGCGACAGCTGGTTCGCCTTGGCCGCGAACAGATTCAGATGCCGGACGACCGCCTCGGAGAAGCTGGGCAGGAACAGATTCGCCGCCAGAAAACGCAGCAGGGCATCGCGCAGCCGGGCCAGGATCGGTGTGGCGCCCAGCAGCGAGACCGCGATGGTGAAGATCGGCACCAGCGCGAGCAGGGACAGGAACGCAAGATAGGCCGCGGTCTGGGCGAGCTGCAGTTGCGCCACGCGCAAGTGCACCCGACCGAGGAACACGCGCAGGCGTTTGAGGGTTGTCAGCGGCAATGAGGACATCAATCGCTATCATAACGACATGAGTTCATCCCGACCGCCCGTCGATGGGCCGCCAGCAATGGTGGCGCCTGCGCCGCAGGCCGATGCCCCCGGCAGCGTCCTTGCCGTCTCGCGCCGAGTCGTGCTCGCCAGCTTCGTGGCGCTCACCGTGCTCGGACTGGTCTGGGAATTCTGGCTGGCGCCGCTGCGCCCGGGCGGTTCGATGCTGGCGCTGAAAGTATTGCCGCTGGCACTGAGCATCCCGGCCCTGCGGGCGTCGCGCCTGCGCGCCTACCAGGCCTGGAGCATGGGGATCCTGCTCTACCTTTGCGAAGGCCTGGTGCGCGCCACCAGCGATCGCGGGCTGTCGGTCCCGCTGGCCATCCTCGAGACGGTGCTGGCGCTGATCGCGTTCGTGGCCCTGCTGGCCTACGCCCGCGCCCGGCGACTGCCGGCACCCGCACCCGCCACCTGAGCCCGGTGGGGCTGAGCCGATGCTGACCCTGATCAGGGTCTTCCTGGACAGCCGCCATCTGAGGAAGATCGCGGCGGCACTCGTGGCGCTGGCACTGATCCACCTCATCGGCACGGTGGGCTATCTGGTTGTCGGCGGGCCGGCGACCAGCGTGATCGATGCGCTCTACATGACCTTCATCACCGTGGCCACCATCGGCTACGCCGAAGTGGTCGATCTGGGCGCGAGCCCGGGGGGGCGCGTGTTCACCATGCTGATCGCCTTCCTGGGGATCGGCACCATGACCTACCTGTTCTCGAATGTCACCGCGGTGATCCTCGAGAGCAACCTCAACCGCAGCTATCGCAGGCGCCACATGCAGACCCGGATCAACGACCTCGGAGATCATTTCATCGTCTGCGGAGCCGGCCGGATCGGCGGCTATGTGATCGACGAGCTGCGCGCCAGCGGTCTGCGCCATGTGGTGATCGAGCTCGACCATGAAAGCGTCGAACGACTGCTCGACCGCGATCCGCAGGGCCTGATCATTGAGGGCGACGCCGCCGACGACGATGTGCTGACCCGGGCCGGCATCGCCCGATGCCGGGGCGTTTTCGCAGTGACAGGGGACGACTCCAAGAACCTGGTGGTGAGCCTGTCGGCCAAGCAGCTCAATGCGGCCGTGCGGGTGGTCGCCCGCGTGCACGACCCGCGCAACGTGGCCAAGACCCTGCGCGCCGGCGCCGACGAGATCGTCTCGCCCGATTTCATCGGCGGCCAGCGCATCGCCTCGCTGATGATCCGCCCGCAGATGGTCTCGCTGGTCGACGAACTGCTGCGCGCCGGGGGCCCGCTGTCGGTGGGGGAACTGATCGTGCCCCCGAACCCCGCAGTGACCACCGTGGACGGGCTGGGGCGTTCGTCCGAATGGCTGCTGATGGCGATCCGAAAAGGATCGGACTGGCGATTCAATCCGCTGGCGAGCGAACCGATCGAGGCAGGCGATGTGCTGATCGTGATCGGCAGCCAGGAGGGCCGCCAGGAACTGCAAGGACGAATGCGCGGCTAGGCGGCGCGCGCCGACGCCGGCACCGCTTCTGCGGGCAGGACTTCCTGCGCCGCGCGCTCGATCAACCGCCAGTCGTTGCCGGCCAGCAGCGCCGCATCCGACAGGGTGCGCCGCCAGCGGCGGGCGCCGGGCAGTCCGTTGAACAGGCCCAGGGAATGGCGCACCACTTCGCGAACCCGCCCGCCACGGGCCACGTGCGCGCGCACATGGCCCGCCAGCGCCGCGACCACCGCGGCGCGGTCGGCCAGCGGCGCCGGCTCGCCGAACAGCACCGGATCGACCGCGGCGAGCATCCAGGGGTTCTGATAGGCCTGGCGCCCGAGCATGACCCCGTCCAGCGCCGGCGATCCGTCGTCGGGGGCCGGGCGCAGATGCGCGAGACAGGACTCGGGATCGGTCAGCCCGCCGTTGAGCACGAACCGCAGACCGGGGAAATCGGCCTTCAGGCGCCGCACCACCGGATAGCGCAGGGGCGGCACCTCGCGGTTGTCCTTGGGCGAGAGCCCCTGCAGCCACGCATTGCGGGCATGCACGATGAAGACCTGCGCACCGCCGCGCGACACCTCGCCGACGAAGTCGCGCACGAAGTCGTAGGACTCGTCGCGGCCCAGACCGATGCGGTGCTTGACGGTGACCGGGATGCCGACCGCATCGCACATCGCGGCCACGCCATCGCGCACCAGCGCGGGCTCGGCCATCAGGCAGGCGCCGAAGGCGCCGCGCTGCACCCGCTCGCTCGGGCAGCCGCAGTTCAGGTTGATCTCGTCATAGCCCCACTGCTCGCCCAGACGCGCGCAGCGGGCCAGATCGGCCGGTTCGCTGCCACCCAGCTGCAGCGCCACCGGATGCTCGACAGCATCGAAGTCGAGGTGGCGCCCGACGTCACCGTGCAGCAGCGCGCCGGTGGTGACCATCTCGGTGTACAGGCGGGCGTGGCGGCTGAGCAGCCGATGAAACACGCGGCAGTGGCGATCGGACCAGTCGAGCATCGGAGCCACGCAGAAGCGCCAGGAATCGGGACGAGTGTCGACAGAGGCAGTCATTCGGGAGGCCGGCAAGGCAGGAGCGGTGAAGGGCTTTTCCACTGATTCGGCCACCATAGACCGAGGGGCCTACTTTACAGGCCGGCGAAGCCACCGGTACCTTGAGTCTGCCGATAACAAACCCGCCCCGGAAAGCACTCCATGGCCCGCCAGTTCCTGGTTCTCGATGATCACCCCTTCGTTCACACCGCCCTGCTGCAGATGCTCGCCGATCTCGAACCGGGCGCGCGCATCTCGCTCACTCACCGGCTGGAGCAGGCGCTGTCGTCGCTGCGCCAGAACCCTGCGCCCGATCTCCTGCTGGCCGACCTGCACCTGCCCGACGCCAATGGGCCGGAGGTGATCGCCCGGCTGCGCCAGCAGCGCCCCGAATGCCCGATCGCGGTGTTCTCCGGCAATGTGGATGCGCCCACCATCCTGCGATGCCTGGAGGCCGGTGCGGTGGGCTATATCCCCAAGACCCACAGCAACGAGGCGGTGCTCAATGCGCTGCGCCTGATCACCAGCGGTTGTCCTTATCTGCCGCCCCAGGTACTGACCCTGAAGGGCGGCCACAGGAGCCGACTCGAGCCGCCCCTCGCCCGGCCCGCCGATCCCCGGCATCTCGGGCTGACCGAGCGCCAGATCGACGTGCTGCGCCTGATCCTGCGCGGGCTCTCGAACAAGCTGATCTGCCGGCAGCTGCGGCTGGCCGAGGGAACGGTCAAGGTGCACGTCAGCGCGGTGCTGCGCGCGCTGGGCGTTCGCAACCGGACCCAGGCCGTCATCGCCGCCACCCGGATCGGTCTCGAGGTGCCGGAATAGGCGGCCGCGCCGCTCAGGCAGGCGCCAGCGCCACCACCTGATCCCACACCTTGTCGCCACCATGGGCCAGCACCTGCCGCCCCAGGCGCGAGGACCAGTAAGCAGACGAGCCGAACTCGGCCGCCCAGCTCTTGAGCCGGCGCGAGAGCAGCTGCAGGTCGTATTCCGCGGTCACGCCGATCGCGCCATGCACCGCGTGTGCAATGCCGGCCACCGCTTCCGCAGCCGCGCAGCAAACCTCGCGGGCCGCGGCCACACGGACCGGATCGAGCGCTTCGCCCGAGTCGACCAGGGCGAGCTGCGAGGCCATCGCGGCCATCTGGCTCCACTGTGCCGCGACCGCGAGCTGCTGCTGGACCGCCTGGAACTTGCCGATCGGGCGGCCGAACTGGACCCGATCGTTGGCATAACCGACCGACATGTCGACCACCCGGCGGGCGGCACCCGCGATCTGCGCGCTGCGGATCGCCGCGCCAGCCAGCAGCAGTTCGTGCACCGCCGGCACCGAGCCCGCCAGGCAGGCGTCGGCATCCGGCCAGCACAGCCGGGTGCGGGCCTCGCCTGCGGAGTTGATGCCGGGCGTGTGCCGGGCGTGTGCCGGGTCGAGCAGCATCAGCCGGCCAGCGACCTCGATCAGCACCGCCTGTGCACCGACCACGCCGGGCACCGCATCCGCAATCAGCTCCTGCCCCTCGCGCCGGGCCACTGCCAGCGTGATGCGCGAGACCGCGGGCACCGCGATGCCGGCCGCACGCGCCACCAGATGGGCGGCGAGCATTTCCGGGAGCGCCACCGGCACCCCGTGCTCGCCGCAGGATTCGATCACCCCGCGCACCGCCGCCCAGCCCAGGCCGGAGCCGCCGGCGGTGTCGGGCGCGCAGGCCTGGGGCAGACCGAGCTCGTCGAGCGCACGCCACAACGCCGGCCCGACGTCAGGGTCGGTCTCGGCGCGCCGCAACAGCGCCGGCGGACAGGCCTCGGAGAAGAACCGGCGGGCCGATTCGGTCAGGATGGCGGCGACATCGTCGTCGCCGGTCGATGAACCGGTCGATGAAGCGGCCGGGGAAGCAGTCTGGGAAGGAGTCATCACGGTGCTCGGCTGTGGTCCGGGGCGCGCGCTCAGCGCAGGCCCAGACCGCGCGCGATCATGCCGCGCAGGATTTCGCGGGTGCCACCGCGCAGGGAAAACGTCGGCGACATCTGGCTGATGTAGGCCAGGGCCCCCAGCACATCGGGCGGCGCGCTTCGGGTCGGATCGGCCCCGACCAGGCGGGTCACGATCTCGGCAAGCGCCTGTTCGCCGTGGGTGCCGATGTCCTTGAGCACCGCGGAAGGGATCAGCGGATTTTCGCCGCGCTCCACCATCGCGGTCAGGCCGATCGACATCGAGCGCAGTACGATGAGGCGGGCGTGCATCGCGCCGATCTCGGCGACCGCGACCGGATCGGGCTGCGCCAGCGACCGCTGCCACGCGATCAGCGCATCGAGCAGCACGATCGACGACAGCAGCCGCTCCGGCCCGCTGCGCTCGAGCGCGAGTTCGGCATTGACCTGCGCCCAGCCCTGCCCTTCCTGGCCGAGCAGGCTGTCCGGCCCGAGCCGGACATCATCGAAGGTGACTTCATTGAAATGCTCGTCACCGGCCAGGTCCAGCAGGGGTCGCACGGTGATGCCCGGCAGGGTGAGGTCGATGATCACCTGCGACAGGCCGGCCTGGCGGTCATCCGGGCCGCCCGAGGTGCGCACCAGCGCCACCATGTAGTGCGCGTGGTGGGCATTCGTGGTCCAGATCTTCCGACCGGTCAGGCGATAGCCGTCCCCATCGGGGATCGCGCGGGTGCGCACGCTGGCCAGATCGGACCCGGAATCGGGCTCGCTCATGCCGATGCAGAAGAACGCCTCGCCGCGGCACAGGGCGGGCAGATAGCGCTGACGCTGGGTTTCGGTGCCGAAGCGGGCGATCTGCGGCCCGCTCTGGCGGTCGGCAATCCAGTGCGCCGAGATCGGCGCGCCGGCCGACAGCAGTTCCTCGACCACCACGAAGCGGGCGAAATAGCCGCGCTCGCCGCCGCCGTAGCGACGGGGCAGCGTCAGGCCGAGAAAACCGGCCTGGCCCAGCTTGCGGCTGAAGTCCGCGTCAAACCCCATCCAGGAGCGGGACCGGCGGGCCGCGTCGATGGGCGGCATCTCGCGGGCGATGAAGTCCCGGATGGCCGGGCGCAGGGCCTCGTCGACATCGGGGATGCGTTCAATGGAAAGTGGGAACATCCCGAGACTCTACCGCAGCGCAGCACGCGCCCGTTCCAATGAACCCTGAACCCGACCGGGGATCCGGCGGGCCGCGTCAGCCCTTGCGCATCCGGTAGCCCACACGCGGAAAGTGGACCACCACCTCGCCGGCCCGCTCATCGCTGCGCGCAACCGACAGGCGCTGCGCCGAGGAAACGACCAGTCGCCCGCGCACCGGCACGATGCCGTAATCGGCCGGTTCGATCTCGACCTCGTCGCCCGGCTGACAACCGTGGTAGTCGACCCAGACGTGACCCTCGACATCGGCCGGACGGGCTGCCCGCGCCGTCTCGAGCGCCTCACCCGAGGTCATCGGCGTCGAGCTACCTTGGCCGATCGCCGCCATCCGGGTCACCCAGTCGGCCACACCGGGGTAGCGACCCAGCACGGTGGCCAGCGCCGGCGCCCGTCCCACGAACCAGAGCGGGTGATAGACCGAGAAATCGGCGATCGTCGGCGAATCGGCCACCAGGAAACGGCGTCCGTCGGCCAGGTGGTCGCTGATGCGCTGCAGCCAGGCGTGGAGCTGGCCCAGCGCCTCGGGCACCGCCATGCGGCTCGAGCCGCCGGCCCGCATCGCCTTGCGATCGTCCATGAACGCGTCGATCTGCGCCTTGCCCATGCCCTGGAACAGGGCGGCGAACCCGGCCGGCTGGAACACATAGGCGACCGCCGCCGCGAACAGGTCGCGATCGGCCAGTTCGGCCACCGACACCGCCGCCGCCCGGTTCGCCGGAAACAGCGGCACGCTGGCCGACCGCGCATCGAGCACCCGCGCGATCAGGGCGGTGTCGCAGTAGATATCGGCGCCGATCTGCAGCACCGGCGTGCGCCGGTAGCCGCCGGTCAGGGCAACGAGATCGGGCTTGGGCATGATCCAGGGGATCTCCACCGAGCGCCAGGCCAGGCCCTTGGCCCCCAGGATCAGACGGATTTTTTCAGCGAACGGCGAGCTCGCATAGTGGTGCAGGATGATGTCATTCATGGAACGCTGAGTGCCTCTGGTTGCGCGTAAACTCGGCCGCATTTCCCGTTCAAGGAGGTGGCCCATGACGCGTATCGTTGCCGATGATCTCTGGTTTCCCGAAGGGCCGGTGGCCCTGGCGGACGGTTCGGTGGTGCTGGTGGAGATCCGTCGCCAGACGCTCACCCGCATCGCGCCCGACGGGCGCAAGCAGATCATCGCCCAACTCGGCGGCGGGCCCAACGGCGCGGCCATCGGCCCCGATGGCCTCTGCTATGTCTGCAACAACGGCGGCTTCGAGTGGATCGAACGCCAGGGCATCTGGTATCCGGGCGGCCAGCCGCCCGATTACTCGGGCGGGCGCATCGAGCGCGTCGACCTGAACACCGGACGGGTCGAGACCCTCTACACCGAGGTCGACGGCATCCCGCTGCGCGGCCCCAATGACCTGGTCTTCGACGGGCACGGCGGCTTCTGGTTCACCGACCTGGGCAAGGGCCGCCCGCGCGAACTCGATCGCGGCGGCCTCTATTACGCCCGCGCCGATGGCTCGTCGGTGCGCAAGGCGATCTATCCGCTGCTCACCCCCAATGGGGTGGGCCTGTCGCCCGACGGCCGCACGCTCTATGTCGCCGAGACCCAGCCGGCGCGCCTGTGGGCGTTCGATCTGTCGGCGCCCGGCCAGATCGAACGGGCGCCCCATCCGTCGCCCAACGGCGGGCGCCTGCTGTATGCCTCCCAGACGCCGGCGTTCTACGATTCGCTGGCCGTCGAGGAAGGCGGCAACGTCTGCGTGGCGACGCTGATGCAGGGCGGGATCAGCGTGATCGCGCCGCAGGGTGGTCTGGTCGAATTCATCCCGACCCCCACCGACTGGGTGGTGACCAACCTGTGCTTCACCGGACCGCAACGCCGCCAGGCCCTGATCACGCTGTCGGGCGTCGGGCACCTGATCGAAGTCGACTGGCCGCGGGCCGGTCTCGCCCTCGCCTACTGAAGACACCCCCCATGAAAATCGTCATTGCCCAGTTCAAGCACGAGACCAACACCTTCTCGCCGGTGCCCACGCCGCTCGAGCGCTTCGGCGGCGGCTCGGCACCGCCCGAGGGCGAGGCGGTGATCAAGGCCTATCGCGGCACCGGCTCCGCCATCGCCGCCTTCATCGACCTGTGCGAGGCCGCCGGCGCCACGATCGAGACCCCGATCGCCGCCTCGGCTGCGCCCAGTGCGCCCTGCTCCGATGCCGTCTTCGACTACATTGCCGGCCGGATCTGCGACGCGGTCGCGCGCGGCTGCGACGCGGTGCTGCTCGATCTGCATGGGGCGATGGTCAGCGCCAGCCACGACGACGGCGAGGGCGAACTGCTGCGCCGGATCCGGCTGGTGGCGCCCCATGTGCCGATCGGGGTGGCACTGGACATGCACACCAACCTGTCGGCCGGCATGGCGCGCGACGCCAACGTGCTGGCCGGCTATCAGACCTACCCGCACATCGACATCTACGAGACCGGCGTGCGCGCGGCCAAGCCGATCCTGGCGTCGATGCACGGTTGCCCGCTGCCCTCGATCGCCTGGGGTCAGCGACCGATGCTGCCCCATGTGATGCGCCAGGGCAGCGATGACGAACCGAACCGGACCCTGCAGACCCGCTGCCGCGAACTGGAAGCCGAGGGCATGCTCAGCGCCTCGGTCTTCGTCGGGTTTCCGCACGCCGACATCGCGATCGCGGGGCTGTCGGCGGTGGTGATCGATCACGACGTCGAACGCGCCCGCCAGGCCTGCGAGGAACTCCTGGACATCGCCTGGCGGCGGCGCGAGGAATTCGTCTACCGGCTGGAAGACCTGGACGAGTCGCTGCGCCGCGCCGGCGAACTGGACCGGACCACGCCTGGCAACGGCCCGATCGTGCTGCTCGACCACTACGACAACTGCGCCTCGGGCGGCACGATGGACACCACCACCGTGCTGGGGCGCATCCTGGCCAGCGGCCTGACCGATGTGGCGGCCTTCGCCCTCTACGACCCCGAGGCGGTGCAGCAGATGATCCGTGCCGGCGTCGGTGCCGAGGTCACGCTGGCGCTGGGCGGGCACCTGCCGATGCCCAGCCTCGCGCTGGCCGGCGAACCGCTCACCGTCACCGGCCGGGTGCTGCGCCTGGTGGATGGCACCTTCCGCAACCACGGGCCGATGGCCACCGGCCAGATCGTCCACATGGGGCCCACCGCGGTGCTGGCGGTGGGCGGCGTCGAGATCGTGGTGATCAGCC
Source organism: uncultured beta proteobacterium (assembly GCA_903934295.1). GTDB lineage: Bacteria > Pseudomonadota > Gammaproteobacteria > Burkholderiales > Burkholderiaceae_E > Quisquiliibacterium. The sequence goes on along the minus strand of CAIZNI010000061.1, from coordinate 24,603 downwards.
AGCATGTCGAACCGCACGACATCGGCTGCCTGGAAGCGGTGGGCATCGACCCGATGAGCAAGCGCTTCCTGATGCTCAAGAGCCGGGTCCACTGGCGCGCGGGCCTGCGCAAATACGCCCGGGCGGTGGTCGAGTGCGCCGGCACCGGGGTGTGCACCTCCGATTTCAGCACCCTGCACTTCCACAAGCTGCGCCGGCCGATGTATCCGCTGGATCCGATGTAGAACCGCCCCGGCAGCACCGGTCGCGCGCGCCGGGTCCGGGCGCAGCGGACTGACCGCGCCGCGCCCGGACGACCCGATCGTTCAGGGCAGCAGCAAGCCGCCGTCGACCGGAATCGACTGACCGACCACATACGCCGCCAGCGGCGAGGCCAGGAACAGCGCCACCCCGGCCATGTCCTGAGGGGTGCCCAGGCGGCCCATCGGGATCGCCTTGAGCGTGCCCGCCAGACGTTCCGGGTTCGCGGTGGTGACCTCGGTCATCTTGGTGGCCACCAGCCCGGGCGCGATGCCGTTGACCCGGATACCGTCGCGCGCCCAGGCATCGCCCAGGGTGCGAACCAGCCCGACCGCGCCCGCCTTCGACGCGTTGTAGGCCGGATTGCCGCGGGTCGACTGGAAAGCAGCGGTCGAGCTGATGATGATCAGCGAACCGCCCGACGCCTTGAGCATCGGATGAAACTTGATCGAGCAGGCCATCAGGCTGTTCAGATTGACGTCGAGCACCTGGGCGAATCCGGCATTGGTGTATTCGCGCCGGCCGTACAGGACCATGCCCTGCGACAGCACCAGCACATCGAGCCGCTCGAACGGCGGGACCCAGCTTTCGATCGCGCCGATGTCCGAGACGTCGAGCTGGGTGTAGGACAGGCCGGCGAGGTCCGACCCGGCGGTGCCGGCGTAGTCGGCCGCACTGGCCCGGGTTCCGCACACATGCACGCGCGCGCCATGGCCCAGGAAGGCCTGCGCGATGCCATTGCCGATGCCGCTCGACCCGCCCACCACCAGGACATTTCGACCGCTGAAATCCAGTTCTCCCTGCATCCTGTCACCTCCGCCTCGATGTCGATGGCCGCCACACTACCCCGGAATCGCCCCGTTACGGGGCTGCGCGCAACACTCGCGGTCCGATCCGCACCGCATCCGTCGGGCTGAAGGCGCCTTTGATCCGCCCTTACCCCGCCCGGTCGGGCCACTGGCACAAGATGCATCATGGACCCGACACCTGCCGCCAGCACCGCTGCGAAGATCGATCACGCCGGAACGACCTACCGAGGCCAGACTGGCACCGCACCCAGATGGCGTCTGACGCTCGTGGGCAAATCGAGCCTGCTGATCGGACTGTCGGCGACCATCGTCGGCGTCCTGCTCGCCGGCGTGCTGAGCCTGTTCGACTGGACCGGTCTGCACCCGATCCTGCCGCTGGGGCTTCTGGGCTGCGCGATGGCCGCCTTCAGCACGCTGCTGATCAGCCTGTGGTCGCGCCAGATGGTGGCCCGGATCGCCACCATCGACACCCACCTCCATGAGGTCCAGGCCGGTCGCTACGACATCCGCCTGCTCGATCAGGAACCCGATGAGATCGGCGAACTGGCCCAATGCATCAACAGCCTGACCAGCGTGGTCGCGGAACGCGAACGCCGGATCGGTGAGAACGCACTGCTCGATCCGCTCACACTGCTGCCCAACCGCACCCTGCTCACCGACCGCATCCGCCAGACGATCCGGGTGAGCGAGCGCACGCGGGCGATGTTCAGCATCGTCATCCTGGACCTGGACCGCTTCAAGTTCGTCAACGACACGCTGGGCCACGCCGCCGGCGACCTGCTGCTCAAGGAAGTCGCGCGGCGTCTGAAGGAAACGGTTCGCGACTCCGACACGGTGGCCCGACTGGGCGGCGACGAATTCGTGCTGCTGCTGCACGGCTCCCAGGCGATGGCCACCGAGGTGTCGGGACGCATCCTGCGCGCGCTCAGCGAACCGCTGCGCAAGGACGGCCAGCTGATCGACATCAGCGCCAGCATGGGGATTTCGACCTATCCGACCCATGGTGAAACCGAGGATTCGCTGCTGCGCCACGCCGATGCCGCCATGTACCGCGCCAAGCGCCAGCGCACCGGCTGCGAGGTCTACGACGGCAATGATCCGAGCGCGCACCGCAGCTACCTGTCAATGCTGGGCGAAATGCGCAAGGCCCTCGAGGAAGACCAGTTCGAGCTCTACTACCAGCCCAAGCTCGATCTGGCCAGCGGCCTGATCGTCGGTGCGGAGGGCCTGCTGCGCTGGAACCACCCGACCCGTGGCCAGGTGCCACCCGGCGAGTTCGTGCCGTTCGCCGAGCAGACGGGTTTCATGCGCCAGATCACCCGCTGGGTGGTGCGCGAAGGCCTGGCCTTCAGCGCCCGCCTGCCGCAGGTGGACCGGCCCCTGCGCGTGGCGATCAACGTCACCGCCAGCGACATCCAGGAACGCGACTTCGCCGGCGAAATCGCCGAGATCATCCGCACACAAAACATCTCGGGCGAGCACCTTTGCCTGGAGATCACCGAAAGCGGCGTGGTCAGTGAATCGCAGGCCGCACTCGAAACCCTGCAGAAGATCTCGAAGATGGGCATCAAGCTGTCGGTCGATGACTTCGGCACCGGCTACGCGACGCTCAAGCAGTTGCAGCAGTTGCCGGTCCAGGAGCTCAAGATCGACCGGGCGTTCGTGCAGAACATGGTCGAGCACGAGGGCAGCCAGACGATCGTGCGCTCGACCATCGACCTGGCGCGCCGGATGAACCTGCGGGTGGTGGCCGAGGGCGTGGAGAACGTGCGCCAGATGCGCCTGCTCTCGAGCCTGGGCTGCCATGAGCTGCAGGGCTTCTTCCTGGCCAAGCCGATGCCGGCGGGCGAACTGATCAGCTGGATCCAGATGCGCCACGCGCTGCACGACAGCTCGCGGGCGATGTATTTCGAGATGCTGGCCGGCAAGTGATGCACCGCCGGGACGACGCCTGCGCGCCGTCCCGGGATCCTCACTCCTTGTACCAGACCACCTGATGGGTGGTGGCGAGCAAAGACTCGCCTGCCCCCCAGATTCGGCCCTCCTGGTCGCAGAAGCCTTCGCTGAAGACCTGCCCGCTGGCCTGCGCCAGCACCGGCTGGACGCCCTGCGCGGCCATCGCCGCCAGTCCGGCGTGAAAATACACATTCAGGGAAACGGTGGCGATCGGCACCGGGCGGGGCCGGCGCAGGTAGATCCGCGGAAAGAACGCATCGCAGATCGCCGCCAGCGCCGGGTAGTCGAGCGCACGATCGGGCGCATCGGCGATCCAGGCCAGGGTCTCGCTGTGCGGACTCTCCCGGTACAGCTCGCCGTGCACCAGATGCTCGCGATACCAGCGCAGCCACCGCGGAAATTCGCCCGACCGCGGCCCGAACGACTCGGGCGCCGGTGCCACCGCGGGGGGGCGAGCCTCGCGCACGCCCCAGGTGTCACGGCGCAGCACGCAGGCCACCAGGGCACTGGCCATTACCTCGTCGGCCGGCCCCTGCACCAGGTCGACCGACCAGTGCTGGGTGGTGCGGCCACCACGCAGCAGGCGAACCCGGATCTCGAACCCGCCGGCGCGGATCGCACCGGCATAGCTGACGGTGAGCGACAGCGGTACGCCCAGCCGGTCGGGCTGCAGCAGCACCGCATTGAGCAGGGTCGCCGCGGTGACGCCGCCAAACGGCCCGACCGCATTCCAGTAGTCCTCGCTGGTCGCGCCGCTCAGGCAGCGCGGGTCGTCCGCCCGGGCAGCGACGAGCGCGATCGCCCGGTCGAGCGGGTGATCGGCCGCCAAATCAGGCCCCGCCATTCACGACCAGGGTCTGACCGCTGACGTAATCGCTGTCCGGACTGCAGAACAGGTAGACGGAGCCGGCTGCTTCTTCGGGCAGACCGCCGCGCCCCAGCGGAATCATCTGGTTCATCGCAGCCAACCGACCCGCCTGCACACCGACCTTGACGGTACGGCCCATCACATCGATGGTGCCGCCTTCGCCTTCGCGCAGCGGGGTGGTCAGACGGGTCTGGATGTAGCCGAACGCGACCGCATTGACGGTCACGTCGTAGCGCCCCCACTCCTTGGCCAGGGTGCGGGTCATCCCCATGATGCCGGCCTTGCCGGCGGAGTAGTTGACCTGCCCCGCATTGCCGTTCACGCCCGAGGTCGAGGACACATTGACGATCTTGCGCACGATCCGCAGGCCTTCCCGGTGCTCGGCCTCGACCGCCGGACGCAGGTAATCCGCGAAGGCCCGCAGGATGCGAAACGGCGCGGTCAGGTGCACATCGATGATGGCGTACCACTGCTCGTCGGTCATCTTCTGGATGACGCTGTCCCAGGTGTAGCCGGCGTTGTTGACGATGACGTGGCAGCCGCCGAAGGCCTCGACCGCAGTCCCCAGGATGCGGGTGCCGAAATCGGGGGCCGCGACATCGCCGTTGCAGGCCACTGCCTGGCCGCCCTGCGCCTGAATCAGCGCGATGGTTTCGCGGGCCGGCGCCTCGTCGAGGTCGTTGACCACCACCTTGGCGCCGTCGCGCGCCAGCCGCAGCGCGATCGCCTGGCCGATGCCCCGGCCCGAGCCGGTCACGATCGCCACACGTCCGTCGAGTTGTCCCATGTCGAGCTCCATTCGTTGAGAGCCGCTATTATCGGCCAGGACTCCGACCGGTCCGTTCCATTGCCGGTTCGGCACAATCCCCGGCCGGTTCCGCAGCCCCCGCCCCACGACCGGAGCCCCCATGCGCGACATCGAATGCTTCTTCGACTGCAGCAGCCCCTGGACCTATCTGTGCTTTCACAACCTGCAGCCGCTGGCCGCTGAGCTGGGCGCGCGCATCGACTGGCGCCCGATTCTGGTGGGCGGGGTCTTCAATGCGGTGAATCCGGGTGTGTACGCCTCGCGTGCGAATCCGGTGCCGGCCAAGCTCGCCTACATGAAGAAAAGCATGCAGGACTGGGCTGCGTTGGCGGGCCTGACCATCGTGTTCCCGCCGCCGGTGTTTCCGGTCAACAGCGTCAAGGCGATGCGCGCCTGCCTCGCGCTGCAGGACGGTGACGGATCGCGAATGCCCGGCTTTGCGCGGGCGGTGTTCGAGGCCTACTGGGGCCGGGGCGAGGACATCTCGCAGGACCCGGTGCTGGCGCGGATCTGCGCCGAAGTCGGCCTGGACAGCGACGAGGTGTTCGCGGCCATCGCGCAGCCGGCGATCAAGGACCGCCTGAAGGCCAACACCGACGAACTGATCCGGCGGGGCGGATTCGGGTCGCCCACGATGTTCGTGGGCGGCACCGACATGCACTTCGGCAACGACAGCCTGCCGCTGGTGCGCGAGGCGCTGCTGCGCCGCTAGCCCAGCGGCTGGAAGCGCTGCCCGTCGCGGGCCCGCCGCTGGGCCAGCTGGCGCTGCTGCTCGGGGGTGAGCAACTGGAAGACAGCGTTGCCGGTTCGGGCCCGTGCCAGCGACCGCTCGGTCATCGCGGCGCCCAGCGCGTCGGAGAGCGCCTTGGCGCGGCCCTCATCGAACTGCCCCGACAGCGAAAGACTGCGCAGTTCCTCGCTGGCGGCGCGAATCGCCTTGGCCTGCTCGCGCATCGCGGGCGCCTGCTTGTGCATGAGTTCGAACACCTGGTCGCGCTGGGCAGCGGAGAGCTTCAGACCGCGCAGCAGGTGCATGCCCTCGCCCATGCCATGCCCCTCATCCCGGGCATGCTTGCCGTGGTGCATGCCGTGGTGCATGCCGTGGTGCGTGCCACGGTGCATGCCGTGACCCTGATGGGTTTCCTGGCCGGCGTATGGCGGCACGGCCGGCTGCGAGACCGACGGCGCGGCGGTCGTCGCGCTACCGGCCGCGGATTGCGCCTGCACCAGCAGCGGCAGGCAAAGCGCCAGCGTGGCGACGGCGGCGAGGTATTTCGGATGACGGATCGATCGATTCATGAATGGCTCCTGAGACCTGACACGGATGGAGGGGCGAACGCCCCATCGGCTCTGCGGGCCGATGCGAATCAGTGTGGGCCGAACCCCGGTAAACCGGGGTAAGCGCGCGGTAACCGCTGGTAAGGGCGGTAAGCGGACGGTCGCGCGGGGAGCGCGGGGGAAGCGGTCACGGGGGGAGCGGGGGGCGCGCGCGGGGAAGCGCCGAGGGGCCTGTTCAGGCCGGCGGGCGCGACGCCTCGCGCCGGGCGATCCAGACGGTCGCCCCGAAAATCACCAGACCGCCCGCCAGGGTGGTCGCGCTCGGGTGGTCGTCAAAGACCAGAAAGCCCAGCAGTGCCGCCCAGATCAGGTCGAGAAACCGCACTCCCTGGGTCGCCGAGATGTCGGCCAGCCGGTAGGCGTTGGTGAGCGCCCAGTGGCCGGCGCTGCCCAGGGCGCCGCAGACCAGGAAGAGCGCCCACTGCACCGGGGTCGGCCACTGCCAGTGGATGAGCGCGAACGGCAGCGTGAACAGCGACACGGTGAGCGATTGCCAGACCACGATCACCACCGAGGAGTCGCGCCGGGTCAGCGCCTTGGTGATCAGGAAGGACGCGGCGAACAGCGGCGAGGACGCCAGCATCGCCAGGCTCCAGATGCCGCCGACCGCCGACAGCGTCGGATAGACCACGATCATCACGCCGGCAAAACCGACCAGCGCGGCGATCCAGCGCGCCACCACCACCGGCTCGCGCAGCACCACCGCGGCGCCGATCATGATGAAGATGGGCGTAGTGAAACCGATGGCGGTGGTGTCGGCGATCGGCAGATGGGGCAGCGCCGCGAACCAGAAGAGCAGACCCCCGGTGTGCACCACCCCGCGCCACAGCTGGCCGCTCAGGCCATTGGGGCGAAACGCCATCAGCCCTGCGCGAAAGACGAGCGGCAACAGGACCACCAGTCCGGCGAGATAACGCAGGAACTGAGTCTGAAAAGGGTCGATCTGCAGCGTCAGCACCCGCATCTGGGTGTTGAGCAGCGAGAACACGATGCCGGCGGTGATCGCCCAGATCATGGCTCGCGCGGCAGGCGTCAGGGAACGGAAATACGCAACAGCCATCAGGCGAAGGATACGTGAAGCGGCGCCGCACCCGTCGCCCGCTGGCTTGGCATGCCGATTGCTTGATTCCAGGAACAACCCGGTCAGCCAGACCCCTCGCCTTCAAGGACCCCATGAACGACACCCTCCTGATCCGCGGCGCCAGCGCCATTCTCACCGGACTTCCCGGCGCGGCGATGCGCCACGACGTCGCCCGCGACGGCGGCGACCTGCGGGTGCGCGGCACCCGGATCGAAGCGATCGGCAGGCTCGCGCCGCTGCCGGGCGAGCGCATCATCGACGCGGCGGGCTGCGTGGTGCAGCCCGGCTGGGTCAACACCCACCACCATCTCTTCCAGAGCCTGCTCAAGGGGGTACCCGAAGGCATCGACCTGCCGCTGGTGCCGTGGCTGTCGGCGGTGCCGGTCCCCTGGCGCCGGCACTTCGACCACGAGGCGGTGCTGCGCACCGCGGCGCGCGTCGGGCTGGTCGAACTGCTGCTGTCGGGCTGCACCACGGTTGCCGACCATCAGTACCACTACTGGCCGGGCATGCCTTTCGACGCGTCAGCGGCGGTCTTCGACGAGGCCGCGCGCCTGGGCCAGCGCTTCGTGCTGTGCCGTGGCGGGCAGACCCGGGGCCGGGAGATCGACATCGACCCGCCGCCCCAGACCGCACCCGAAACACTCGATCAGATGTTCTCCGCGATCGAGCGGGACGTGGACCGCTATCACGATCCCGCACCCGACTCGATGCGCCGGGTGGTGTGCGCCCCCACCACGCCGACCTGGTCGGTGCGCCCGGAGGAATTGCGGCCGATCGCCCGGGCCGCCCGGGCGCTGGGCATCGGTCTGCACAGCCACCTGTCCGAGAGCCTGGACTATGTGCGCCACTGCCGCGAACTTCACGACTGCACACCCTTCGAGTTCGTCGAGCGCCACGAGTGGGTCGGCCCGGATGTCTGGTTCGCCCACATGGTGCACCTGTCGCCCGACGAGGTGCGCCGCGTTGCCGAGACGGGCACCGGCACCGCCCACTGCCCCCAGAGCAACGGCCGGCTGGGCTCGGGCGTGGCGCCGATTCCCGCGCTCCTGGCGGCCGGGGCGCCGGTGTCGCTGGCAGTCGACGGCGCCGCCTCCAACGAGGCGGCCGACATGCTCAACGAAGCGCATGCCTGCTGGCTGATGCACCGCGCGATCGGCGGCGCTTCGGCGATCGGCACCGATGAGGTGATCCGGATCGGCACCGCGGGCGGGGCGCGCGTGCTCGGGCTGGACGCGGTGGGGACGCTCGCGCCCGGCCAGGCCGCCGACCTGGCCGTCTGGTCACTGGATGCGCCCTGCTTCTTCGGGCTTCACGACCCGGCGGCGGCCACCGTGGTCAGCGGCGGGCGGCCGAGCCTGCGCGCGCTGCTGATCGCCGGACAGTTGAGGGTCGAGAACGATGCGATACCCGGCCTCGATCTGGCCGAGCTGCGCCACGAGGCGGCCACCGCGGTCGCCGCCATGCGCGAGGCCCAGGCGCGCCGCTGAGCTTGCCCGGGCGCGCCGGTTCAGGCCGGCGCCTTCGCCCGGGCGGCGATCGCGGCGTCCTTCAGGCGCTGGAGTTCCTCCCAGCTCTTGTAGACGGTGAGCCCGTTTTCGTCGAAGAAAACCACCGGCCCCTCGCACACGAACAGGTATTCGGTGTCCTCGAGCGCGGTGGTCGAGCCGTGGAGGACGCCGTTGGGCTCGTAGTCGTAGTCACCCGCTTCCAGCACGCCATCGCGCACCTGCAGCCGGCCCTTGAGCACATAGGTGTGCGCATCGGAGAGGTGCTTGTGGGGCGGCGCGACATAGCCCTTGTTCCAGCGATACAGCGCCACCCAGCGTCCGGTCTCGGCGCCGGTCCACAACACCTTGATCCAGGCCATGCCCGGCTGCGTCTCGATCCAGGGCTCGCCGGCGCGCACGATGATGTCGGCCAACTGGTCGTTGATCGGGTTGATGTTCTGAAGCGCCATGGCCATCGGTCTCCGTCGTCAGGTGATCGAGGACCGGACAGGCCCTCGCGGCTGCGGCTGGCGCAGCCCGTCGCAGTACACGTGAGAGAAGCGAGGCCAGTCAAGCGGGTCAGGATCGAAAAAGCCCGCGAACACGCTTGTGCCGGGCCGTGCGGCTCGGGCGAGCCCCTGCGGCGCGCCATCGGCGCCCGGAGGCGGCGAGCGGTGACTGCACCCCCTGTTTCGCCCAGTGCCCCCGCCGGCGAGCGGGGTATCGGTGGCCGTTGGGCGACACCGGTAAACTTGGGGGGATGCGTCGATGCTTCCTTGTCCTTCTCCTCGCGGGTCTGGTCTGGCAGTCCATGGGTCTGGTCGGTCGCAGCGCGCTGGCGAGCGCCGGGGAAGATCTCACCCACGCATTGATGCACTGGTCGGAGTCCGCGCATCAGCATCACGCCGACGGCTCGCTGGGCCTGGATGGCTCGGAGGAGGACATCGCGCACCTGCTCGCCGACAACGCACTGACCGCCCCCGCGCTCTGCCTGGCGCCGGAGAGGGGCCTGGGCACCGTGTCGATGCCCAAACCCGGCGACGCCGCCGCCGTGTCCCTGCCGGAACCGTTTCCGGACCGGCTCCGACGACCGCCACGACTGACGGGCTGATCAATCGGCCCGTCTCGCTCGCCGCGAGCCGGTTCGCTTGTCCGGTTTCTCGACGGACGCCTCGCCGCAGCGCGAGAAACGTCCTTCAGCCCGAGGTCACGGTGAATCCCATTTCGAGCATTCTTGCCCGCGGCATTGCCGCAGGTGCACTGATCTGCGGCAGCAGCCTTGCCATGGCGCAGGCCCTTGCCTGGCCCCCGGTGAGCCTCGCGCAGGCCGTCGAGGCGGCCTGGCAGCGGACAACCGACACCGTCGAGGCCGATGGCCGGCTTGGGCGTGCGAGCGCCGACATCGTCGTCGCGTCGGCACCGTGGGCCGCGCCGCCGGCGCTGGAACTGGCGCACCGCGACGACCGTCTGCTCACCAATGCCGGCGCGCTCGAGACGAATCTGGGCATCGCCCTGCCGCTCTGGCTTCCCGGCCAGAAGGGCGCGCGCCTGGAAGCAGCAATGGCCGGCAAGGAGGCAGCCCTGGCCGCGCGGGAGGTCGCTCGCCTGCGAGTCGCGGGTCTGGTGCGAGAGGCCGTCTGGCACGTCACGCTGCAGCGGGCTGAAGTCGGGCTCGCGCAGGCGCAGGCGCAGGCACTGGAGACGCTGGCGGCAGACGTCGACCGTCGTGTCGCGGCAGGTGACCTGGCGCGCGCGGACGCGCTCGCCGCTCGGGCGCAAGCCCTGGCGGGCGCAACGGCCCTGGCGCAGGCTGGCGTCCGGCTGACGGTGTCGCTCACGCGCTGGCAGGCGCTGACCGGACTGCCGGACATCCCCCCCGCCGATCGCACCGCGGATCCTGTCGACCCGCGCACGCCGGGCGAGGATCACCCGATGCTGCAAGCAGCACGCCGAGACGTCGACTTTCAGCGCAGGCGGCTGGATGCGGTGAACGCCTCGGGTCGAAGCCCACCCGAGCTGCTCGCAAGAATACGAAGGGACATGCCGTCGCGCGCCGACACCGCTCGAAACAGCATCGGCATCGCGCTGCGCCTGCCGCTGGCGACCGATGACCGCAACGCACCGCTCATCGCGGGAGCGGCGGCCGACCTGGAGCTTGCACTGGCCGTCGAGCAGCGCTTGCGCCGGCAACTGCAGGCCGAGGTCGACGCCAGCCGCGCGGAAGCGGACGCCGCCGAGCGACAGGTCGACGGACAGCAGACGCGGGCGCGCTTGCTTCGTGAGCGCGCACTGCTGGTGGAGCGGTCGTTTCGGGCAGGCGAGACATCTCTGCCCGAGATGCTGCGAGTGCTGTCCTCCGCGATGCAGGCCGACGCGGCCCTCGAGCGACAGCGCGCCGACGCCGGACTCGCCAGCGCCCGTCTTCAACAAGCACTCGGAATTCAACCATGACACCTTTCACCCGACTGCTGACAGCCGGACTGCAGGCGCTGGCCCTGCTGGCGCTCGCGCCCTCATCGCGGGCCGCGCCCGGCGCGCACGGACCCAACGGGGAGCACCTCGAGGCGCCCGCGACGCCCGCCTCCGGAAGCCGCGAGCTGCCCCGCTTCGAGGTCAGCACCGAGACATTCGAGCTGGTCGGCCGGCTGCAGGCCCGGGAACTGTCGATCTTCATCAATCGATTCGAGACGAATGAACCCGTGATCCGGGCGGCAGTCGAGGTCGAAACCGGCACGCTCAAGGCGACAGCTGCCTTTCGTGCGGACCCCGGGGATTACGTCGTGGATGACCCGGTATTGCTCGAAACCATTTCGAAACCGGGTTCGCATTCACTGGTTCTCACGGTAATCGCCGGGGCTGACACCGACCTGCTCGAAGCGACGCTTACCGTCACGCCGGGGCAGGACGCATCAGCACAACGCCCGGTGCATGCCTGGTGGGAGAATCGCCGCATCCCCTACGTCGTTCTGGGCCTGGCGACGGCGCTGCTGGTGGCCTGGCTTCTCGTGCGGCGCCGGACGGCGGCCGCGGCGCAACCGCAGGCGGCGCGATGAACCGGCCGCTCGTCATGCTCACCAGCCTGTTCGTTGCCAGCGCGCTCGCTGCACCGGGCGCCCACGGCCCGAACGGTGAACACCTGGATGCGCCAGGGCCCAGCACCACCGCCGGCGGACCCACCCGCTTGCCCGACGGCAGCGTCGCCTTGCCGATGCTGGCGCAGCGCCGGCTGGGCGTGCGCACCCTGCTCGCCGCCGAAAGCGAGACGTCCCCGACCGTGGAACTCCCCGCCCGCGTCATCGCCGACCCGAATGCGATGGGTCGCGTGCAGTCGGTCATCGGCGGCAAAGTGCTGCCAGGCCCCGGCGGCCTGCCGTTTGCAGGACAGTCGGTCAAGCGTGGTGACGTGCTCGGTTACGTCACTCACCACGTCGACCCGCTCACCCTTGCACGCCAGCAGTCGCTCCTCACGGAGATTCGCACCGGCCGCGAACTGGCCGAGCAGCGCGTGGCGCGCCTCGAATCCCTGGAAGGAACCGTTCCACGCAAGGACATCGAGGCCGCCCGCGCCGGACTCGCCAGCCTGGCCAGTCGCGAGCGCAGCATCGGCGCGAGTCTGGGCGCGCGCGAGCCCTTGATTGCGCCGATCTCGGGCGTGGTTGCAACCGCCGGCGCGGCCATCGGGCAGGTGGTCGAATCACGCGAGGTGCTCTTCGAGATCATCGACCCCTCCCGATTGATGGTCGAAGCGAACGCGCCCGATGCCAGCCTGAACACACGCCTGTCCAGGGCGACACTCGCCGGCCTTCCAGGCTGGACGCTGCGGTTCATCGGCGCTGGCGTCGCGCTGCGTGACGGGGCATTGCCGCTGACCTTCCGTGCAACCGGCACCGGGGGCCCGCCGCTGGCCATCGGTCAGCCGGTCACGGTTCTGGCGACGCTGTCGGGAAAGGTCCGTGGCCATGTCCTGCCGGCTGAGAGCATCACCCGCAATCCGTCCAACGAGCCGGTGGTGTGGATCAAGTCGGGCGCCGAGCGCTACATCCCGCAGCCTGTCCAGTTCCAGGCGCTGGACGCCAGCCGGGTCGTGGTGACCCAAGGTCTCGGCCCGGAAAACCGGGTCGTGATTCGGGGCGCGTCCCTGCTGGCACAAATCCGCTGACCCGCGCCGGAATCACCGCATGTTCAACTGGATCGTCCGAAACAGCCTGCACAACCGCCTGTTCGTCCTCGCGTTCGCGGCGATGGTCATGGCGCTCGGGGCTTCCACCGCCTGGAAGACGCCCATCGACGTGTTCCCCGATCTGAACAAGCCGCTGGTGACGGTGATGGCAGAGGCGGGCGGCATGGCGCCGCAAGAGGTCGAGCAACTGGTCACCTTGCCCATCGAGACGGCACTGAACGGGATGCCCGGCGTCACGCGGGTGCGCTCCACCGCGGGTGTCGGCCTGTCGATCGTCTACGCCGAGTTCGACTGGGGAACCGACCTCTACCGCAATCGGCAGCTCGTCGCCGAGCGCCTGGCAGTGGCGCGCCAGCATCTGCCCGCGGACATCGCGCCGGTGATCGGACCGGTCTCCTCCATCATGGGCGAGGTGATGCTGCTCGCCCTCCCGATCAACGGGGAAAAGGGGGGCCGGACGGGCACGCCAATGCAGGCGCGCGAATACGCGGATTTCGTGCTTCGCCCCCGGTTGCTGTCGATCGCCGGGGTCTCCCAGGTCATTCCCATCGGCGGAGAAGTGCGACAGTTGCGCGTCGAGCCGGACACCGCCCGGATGGCGCAATTCGGCGTCACGCTCGGCCAGATCGAATCCGCCCTGCGCGGCTTCGCCTCGAATGCGGGCGGCGGCTTCGTCGACCTGAACAACCGCGAGTATCTGATCCGGCACATCGCGCGCACGCAGCGCCTGGAGGACCTGCAAGGCATCGCCGTCGCCTGGTCGAACGGGCGCTCCATCCGCCTGCAACAGGTCGCGGCGGTCGCGTACGCGGCGGCACTGAAGCGCGGCGACGCGGGCTACAACGGCCTGCCCGCCACCATCATCAGCATCCAGAAGCAGCCCGGCGCCGACACGGTCCGGGTCACCCGGGACATCGAGGCGGCCCTGGCCGAGCTGGCGCGCGGCCGCCCGCCGGGATTGAGCGAGCCGAAAGTGCTGTTCCGGCAGGCGAACTTCATCCAGGCATCGGTCGACAACGTCGGCCAGGCACTGCGCGACGGGGCGGTGATGGTGGCCATCGTCCTGTTCGCCTTCCTGCTGTCGGTGCGGACAACACTCATCTCGCTGGTGGCCATCCCGCTGTCACTCGCGGTGACGGCACTGGTGTTCCAATGGCTCGGTCAGTCGATCAACGTGATGACGCTGGGCGGCCTGGCCATCGCCATCGGCGAACTGGTCGACGATGCCATCGTCGATGTCGAGAACATCGTCCGGCGGCTCAAGCAGAACCGCCTGCTCCCCGAGCCGCGTCCCGTCATCACCGTCATCCGCGAAGCCAGCGTGGAGGTCCGCTCGGGCATCGTCTACGGCACGGTCATCGTCGTGCTGGTCTTCGTCCCCTTGTTCGCGCTGCCGGGGATGGAAGGCCGACTCTTTTCACCGCTCGGTGTGGCCTACATCGTGTCGATCCTGGCGTCGATGCTGGTGTCGATGACGGTCACGCCGGTCTTGTGCTCGTATCTGATTCCGGGCATGCGCGGCATCGCGCGCGACGACAGCCCGCTGGTCGCCGCGCTCAAACGCTGGGATGCGCGGCTGCTGAGCTGGTCGTTCGAACGGGGAACGCTGCTGATCGGAGCTGCGGCGGTCGCGGTCGCCGTCGCGGGCGCCAGCGTGCCCTTCTTTCCGCGGGCGTTCCTGCCGCCGTTCAACGAAGGCTCCCTGGTGCTCGGGGTGATCTTCAACCCGGGGACTTCGCTCGCCGAAGCCAACCGGATGGGGGCGCTGGCCGAAACGCTCGTGCGCGAGGTGCCCGAAGTCACCCAGGTGGGCCGGCGTACCGGGCGGGCCGAGCTCGACGAGCACGCGGAAGGGATCCATTCGGCCGAAGTCGATGTCGACCTGAAACGCAGCGGGCGCAGCCGCGAGGCCGTCATGGCCGACATCCGTCAGAAGTTGGCCGTCCTGCCGGCACAGGTGGCCATCGGACAGCCGATTTCGCATCGACTCGATCACCTGCTGTCGGGCGTGCGGGCGCAGGTTGCGCTCAAGATCTTCGGCGACGACATCGACACGCTGCGCGGGTTGGCACAGGCCCTGCAACGAAACCTGGCGCCGATTCCCGGGCTGGTCGACCTCACCATCGAGAAACAGGTGCTCATCCCGCAGATCACGGTGCGACTCGACCATGCGCGCGCGGCACAGGCGGGCCTGGCGCCCGGCGAGGCGGTTCGCCTCCTGCAGGTGCTCACCGACGGGACGCGCGTTGCACAGATCATCGACGGGACACGGCGCTACGACCTCGTGCTGCGCCTGCCCGAGGCGGGCCGCAGCCCGCAGGCGCTGGCC
Source organism: uncultured beta proteobacterium (assembly GCA_903934295.1). Classification (GTDB taxonomy): domain Bacteria; phylum Pseudomonadota; class Gammaproteobacteria; order Burkholderiales; family Burkholderiaceae_E; genus Quisquiliibacterium. Next base: position 9,504 of record CAIZNI010000061.1, on the reverse strand, counting down.
CGCACGCTGATCGACACATCGTCAGGACGGATCCCGGTCTCCGCGATCGCGACCGTCGAGGAGAGCGACGGACCGAACCAGATCGGGCGGGAGAACGGCAGGCGGCGCATCATCGTCCAGGCGAACACCGACGGTTCGGACATGGGGCGCATCGTGGCGGACGTGCGTGCCGCGGTGGCCGCAACGCCGATGCCCAGCGGCGTATTCGTCTCCCTGGAAGGCCAGCTTCAGGCCCAGGAGGAAGCGACTGAACGCATCATCTGGTTGTCGCTGGCCTCGTTGTCACTCATTTTCCTGGTCCTGTACTCGGGGTACCGGTCATTCGCGCTCGCGGTCATCATCATGGCCAACATCCCGATGGCGCTGGTCGGCAGCGTGGTCGCGATGTGGCTAGCCGGCGTGAGCCTGTCGGTGGCGACGATGGTCGGCTTCGTCACGCTGGCAGGCATCACTACCCGCAACGGCATCCTGAAGATCAGCCACTACCTGAACCTGTGCCGGTTCGAAGGCGAGCGGTTCGGCCCCGAGATGGTCATGCGCGGGTCGCTCGAGCGGCTCACGCCGGTGCTCATGACCGCGCTGATCGCCGCCTTCGCGCTGACGCCGCTGTTGCTGGCTGCGGACGCCCCGGGCAAGGAAATCCTTCATCCTGTCGCGGTCGTCATTTTCGGCGGACTGATCAGTTCGACCCTGCTGGACACCTTGCTCACGCCGATCATGTACCTGAAGTTCGGAAGGCGGGCCACCGAAAGCGCCCTCGCAGAGGGCTTCCATCCGACGGCGACCGACCGGACCGGACCCGCGTACTGATGCCGCTCTCGAATGCCATCCGGCACCCCTTCACCCCCTCCCACCGGAGCCCCTCAGGGAACACGCCATGAAACTGTCGATTTTGGCCACCGCACTGGCGATGGCCGTCTTGCCGCCTTGCGCACACGCGCACGGCCAGCCCAAGGCGCAACACGGCGGCGTGGTCGCCATGGCCAACGACTTGTCGTTCGAACTCGTCGCGCAGGGCCAGCGCACAACGCTCTACCTCTTCGATCATGACAAGCCGCTGGAGGCGAAAACCTTCTCCGGCAAGCTCACCCGGCTGTCGGGATCCCAAAAAACCGAGGTCGAGCTGAAACCCGCGGGCGCGAACCGGCTGGAGGCGGCGGTGTCGGTGAGCAAGGGTGACAAGGTCGTGGCGACCTTGACCTCCGGCGACAAAAAGTCGCACACGGTGCGTTTTTCGTTGAAATAGTCCTCGCGGGGCCAGCGCCGCGCCGGGGACGACCACCCGGCAGGACGATCCTATCCAGGAACGGAAAAGAAAAAAGCCGGGCAAGCCGGCTTTTCAATGTCGCTTCAGACTGTCTTGCTGCCACACCGGGGAGGTGTTGGCGTCCCGTAGGGGATTCGAACCCCTGTACCGACCGTGAAAGGGTCGTGTCCTAGGCCTCTAGACGAACGGGACAATCTTTGGTGGAGGTAAGCGGGATCGAACCGCTGACCTCTTGCATGCCATGCAAGCGCTCTCCCAGCTGAGCTATACCCCCGCAGAGCCTTAGATTATAGAGGGGTTCGCCAACCGTGTAAAGTCACTTCCAACGCAATCGACTTTGAGACGCCATGACCGCACGCCTTCTCGACGGTGCCGCCCTCGCCGCCAGCATCCGCACCGACATGTCGCGGCGCGCCGCCGCGCTGCGCGCGCTTGGCCATCCGCCGGGCCTGGCGGTGATTCTGGTCGGCAGTGATCCGGCCTCATCGGTCTATGTGAAGCACAAGGTCAAGGACTGCGAAGAGGCCGGCATCCGCTCGATTCTCGATCGCCTGCCCGCCGACACCCCACAGGACGCGCTGCTGGCGCGGATCGACCAGCTGAACGCCGACCCGTCGGTGCACGGGATCCTGGTCCAGTTGCCGCTGCCGCCGCACCTGGACGCCCAGCGGGTGATCGAGACCATTTCGCCGGCCAAGGACGTCGACGGCTTTCACATCAGCAACGCGGGCGCGCTGATGACCGGCCAGCCGCGCTTCCTGCCCTGCACACCCTATGGGGTCATGAAGCTGCTCGAGCATGCCGGGGTGGCGCTGGCCGGCGCCGAAGCGGTGGTGGTCGGGCGCAGCAACATCGTGGGCAAGCCCCAGGCGATGCTGCTCTTGCAGGCCAGCGCCACCGTCACCATTTGCCACAGCCAGACGCGCGATCTGGCGGCGCACTGCCGTCGGGCCGATGTGCTGGTGGCGGCCGTCGGGCGGGAACGCATGATCACCGGCGACATGATCAAGCCCGGCGCGGTGGTGATCGATGTCGGCATGAACCGGATCTCGCAGGGACCGAATGCGGGCAAGCTGTGCGGCGACGTCGACTTCGACAGCGCGCTCGAGGTGGCCGGGGCGATCACGCCGGTGCCCGGCGGCGTCGGGCCGATGACCCGCGCGATGCTGCTGGTGAACACGATCGAAGCCGCCGAGCGCGCCGCCGCGGCCCAATGCAACTGAAACAAGGGATCAACGACATGAACGACGCTGCTGCCAGCCCCCTGCCCGGTACCCGGGCCGCCAACCCGCTGCTCGACTTCTCGGACCTGCCCCGATTCGGCGACTTCACGCCGGACGCGATCACGCCGGCGGTCGAGGTGCTGTTGGCCGATGCGCGCGCGGCGATCGCGGGCGCGACGCTGCCCCAGACGCCGCTGGGCTGGGAAGCCTTCATCGAGCCGCTGGAAGACGCCACCGAGCGCCTGTCGCGGGCCTGGGGCGTGGTTGGCCACCTGTCGGGCGTCGCCGACACGCCGGAGTTGCGCGCGGCCTACAACCAGAACCTGCCGCTGGTCACGCAGTTCTGGACCGAACTCGGCCAGAACCGGGCCCTCTACGAGAAATACCAGGCACTGCGCAACGCGCCGGATTTCACCGCACTGGTCCCGGCGCGCCAGCGCGCCATCGAACTGGCACTGCAGGGGTTTCGGCTCGGCGGCGTCGAACTCGAATCGCCGGCGCGCGAGCGCTTCATGGAAATCTCCGAGCGCCAGGCAGCGCTGGGACAGAAGTACGCCGAGAACGTCCTCGACGCCACCGACGCCTTCGAACTGCTGGTGAACGATGCCGACGACCTGCAGGGCCTGCCCGCCGACGCGCTGGCGGCGGCCCGCGAAGCCGCACAGGCCGACGGCAAACCCGGCTACAAGATCACCCTGCACTTCCCGTCGTACTTCCCGGTGATGCAGTACGCCCGCAACCGGGCGCTGCGCGAATCGCTCTACCGCGCCTATGTCAGCCGCGCGGCCGAGAATGCGGTCGCGCCCGCCGACGAGGCGGCGCGCGCGGCGCTCGACAACACCGCGCTGATGGACGAACTGCTCGGACTGCGCCAGGAAGAAGCGGCGCTGCTGGGCTATGCGAACTATGCCGAGGTGTCGCTGGTTCCCAAGATGGCGGACACCCCGGCGCAGGTGATGCAGTTCCTGCGCGACCTGGCCCGGCGCGCGCGCCCGTTCGCCGAGCGCGACCTGGCGCAGCTGCGCGCCTTCGCGGCACAGGAACTCGGCCTGACCGACCTGCAGCCGTGGGACACCGCCTTCGTGTCCGAACTGCTCAAGGAACAGCGCTATGCGTTCTCGGATCAGGAGGTCAAGCAGTACTTCCAGCTGCCGCGCGTGCTGCAGGGCCTGTTCGCGCAGATCGAGCACCTGTTCGAGGTGAAGGTGCTGCCCGACGAGGCGCCCGGCTGGCATCCCGACGTGCGCTTCTACCGGATCGTGCGCCAGGGCGCGGGCGAGCTGGTGGGTCAGTTCTATCTGGACCTGTTCGCACGACCCGGCAAGCGCCCCGGCGCCTGGATGGATGACGCCCGCTCGCGGCGCCGGCTGCCCGGTCGCCTGCAGACCCCGATCGCCTACCTGACCTGCAACTTTCAGGCGCCGGTCGGCGGGCAGCCCGCCACGCTCACCCACGACGACGTGGTCACGCTGTTCCATGAATTCGGCCACGGCCTGCATCACATGCTCACCCGCATCGACGATCTGCCGGTGGCGGGCATCGCGGGGGTGGAGTGGGATGCGGTCGAGCTGCCCAGCCAGTTCATGGAGAATTTCTGCTGGGAATGGTCGGTGGTGCAGGCGATGAGCCAGCACGCCGCCACCGGCGAGCCGCTGCCGCGCGCGCTGTTCGACCGGATGGTGGCCGCGAAGAACTTCCAGAGCGGCCTTCAGACCCTGCGCCAGATCGAGCTCGGCCTGTTCGACATGCGCCTGCATGCCGAGTACCGGCCGGGGTCCGGTGAGACGGTGCAGCACCTGCTCGACGCGGTTCGCGCGGAAGTCGCGGTGCTCACGCCGCCCGCGTTCAACCGATTCCAGCACGCGTTCTCGCACATCTTCGCCGGCGGCTACAGCGCGGGCTATTACAGCTACAAGTGGGCGGAGGTGCTGTCGGCCGATGCTTATGCGGCCTTCGAGGAAGCCCTGCAGGCGCCCGACGCGGCACGCCTGCTCGGCGAAGCGGGACGGCGTTTCCTGGATGAAATCCTGTCGGTGGGCGGCAGCCGACCGGCCATCGCCTCGTTCCGGGCGTTTCGCGGCCGCGACCCGCAGATGGACGCACTCCTTCGACATAATGGAATGATCGAAGGAGCCGTCCATGAAGCTGAACAGACCTAGCGCGTTGCTGGTGGCGCTGCTGGTCCTTGGAACCGCGCTGCCCGCCCAGGGGCAATACAAATGGCTCGACCCGGAAGGTCGGGTCGTCTATGGCGACCGACCGCCGAATGCCGAGGCGCAGCGGGTTGGCGCGTCGGGCAGCCGAACCGCGCCGACCGCACCCGGCAGCGAGGCGCCCGCCCCGGCCCCAGCCGCGGCGCTCGCCGGCGGGCCGGCCCTGAGCACCGCGCTCAAGACCGCCACCTCGCGCTACCCCGTCATCCTCTACACCGGTCGAAACTGCGATCCGTGTGGCTCGGCACGCACCCTGCTGAACGGGCGCGGGATTCCGTTCACTGAAAAAACGATTGCCTCCGAAGCCGACCTGGCGGCCTTCCGCAGCCTTGGCTTCAAGGAAATGACGGTACCGGCGCTCACGGTGGGACGGGAACGTCAGAGCGGCTTCGAGACCGATCTGTGGAACCGCCTGCTCGATGCCGGCGGTTACCCGAAAACCACGCAGCTGCCGCGCGACTATCGCGGTCCGATGCCCATGCCCCTGGCCAGTGACACCGCCGCGAACGAGACGACGCTGGCAGCCAGCGGCGCGTCCGGCACACCGGGCGGCCGGGTGGTGGAGAACCTGATCCGGACGGACCGTCCGACGGGGGCTGCTGCGCTTCAGGCCCCGCCGCTGGTGACCTCGCCGGGATCCTCGATCCGGTTCTGATCCGCCAGCGGGGTCAGGACAGCGCCGTGCGCTCGGCGATCGTGATCCGGTGCAGCAGGCGGCGGTGCCCCTGGTAGCCGCCGGTCGCGGCGTGAACCACGCAGCGGTTGTCCCACAAGGTCAGCATGCCGGCCGACCAGCGATGCCGGTACACGAAGGCCGGCTGCGCCTGGTGCTGGAAGATCGCCTTGAGCAGCGGGGTCGATTCGGCCTCGGGCATGCCCTCGATGCCGATCGTGTAGCCGGGGCTCACGAACAGCGCGGTGCGCCCGGTCTCGGGATGACGACGCCCGATCGGGTGCAGCTGGGTGGCCCGGGCGCTGTCGTCGGGGCGGATCGCCATCGAGCGACCGGCATCCTTGTCGCCATACAGACCCGCCCGCGAATAGCCGCGGCGCGCCGAATGCACCCCCTGGCGACCCTCGATCGGCGTGCGCAGCGCCGCCGGCAGTTCATCCCAGGCCAGGTACTGGTTGGCGAACAGCGTGTCGCCGCCCACCGGCGGAATGATGTGCCCATAGAGCAGCGTGCCGGCCGGCGGACTGGGCAGGAAGCTCCAGTCGGAGTGCCAGCCTTCGGCGAACAGCGGCGTCGTTTCATCGGCCTCGCGACGCACCTCGATCACCTGCGGGTGATCGGCGAGCGGCGCGATGAAGGGATCCTGGCCGAAGGGTCCGATGCTGGGCGCGTATCGCTCCAGATCACCGATCGACAGCGACTGATCCGGGAAGGCGATGACCTGGTGCGTGAGCCACGCCTGGCGAATCGCCCGGTGCTGCGCCTCGGTCAAGGGGCGCGACAGGTCGACGCCGCGCAGCAGCGCGCCGCAGCTCTGTCCGCTGGGTTCGATGGAAAGAGTCATGTCGGCGCTCGGCGGGCTCAGCGGGCGGCGGGCTTGAGCCGCAGGTGCTCGTAATCGGGCTCGAGCTCGAGGTTCATCGAGACCAGGAAGCGGCTCACACAGACATAGAAACTCGCGGTCAGCGTCAGCTCGACCACACCGGCATGGTCGAAATGCTGCGCCAGCGCCGCCTGGCACTCGGCGCTCGCACCGGGGCCCCGGGTGACTTCCTCGGCCAACCGCAGCACCGCACGCTCGCGGGCGTCGAACAAGGGCGACGCGGACCAGTCGGCCAGCGCATCGATCTTGGCCTGGGGCACACCGGCGTCCAGGGCCATCGGCACGTGGTGCGCCCATTCGTAGTCGACACCGCCGACCTGCGCACCGCGCAGGATGAGCAACTCGCGCAGATCGCGCGGCGTGCGCGCATTCAGGCGCAGCGGCCAGGCGAAATCGATCCAGGCGCGCAGCATCGGCGCCGAATTGCCCATGACGCGATACAGGTCGGGGATCTCGATGCCGCGGGCCCGCACTTCGGCAAAGATCGCGGCCAGCGCCGGGTCGTCGGGCTGGGTGGGAACCATCGGAACAACAGGCATGGCAAAACTCCGGTCAGGGTGAAGGAAAAAATCAGCCGCGCAGGCCGTTGCTGGGCGGTACCGCGACGCTGCCCGATCCGGCGGTCGCGCCGGCGTCGACCGGCAGCACGATGCCGGTGACCCAGCGCGCCTCGTCGCTGACCAGGTACAGGACGCCGTGCCCGACATCCCAGCCAGTGCCTTCGGTCTTGAGCAGCGAGCGGCGCCGGCGCGCGTCGCGCATCTCGTCGGTCATGCCGCGCGAGTAGACCATCGGCGTGTAGACCATGCCCGGCGCGATGCAGTTCACGCGGATGCCCTCCTGGCCGTGATGCGAGGCCATCGCCCGGCTCATGTTCACCACCGCCCCCTTCGAGGTGGGGTAGAGCAGGCTCGGGTGACCGCCCAGCAGACCGGCGACCGACGCGATGTTCACGATCGCCCCGGCGCCCTGCTTGCGCATCTCGGGAATCGCGTACTTGGCCATCAGCATCATCGAGGTGACGTTGACCATCAGGGCGTGGTTCCAGGCGGCGAGGTCGACTTCGACGGCATCACCCGGCGGGCCGCCGATGCCCACGTTGTTCACCAGGATGTCGAGCCGCCCCCAGGCATCGACGGTCTGGCGGACCGCCGCCTGGCAGGCGAGCGGATCGGTCACGTCGGCGTTGACCACCCGGCTCTGGCCCCCTTCCTTTTCGATCATCAGGCGGGTCTGTTCGGCCCACTCGGGAACCGCGTCGATCAGGGCGACGCGCGCGCCGTGGCGGGCCAGCAGGATCGCGGTCGCCCGGCCGTTGCCGATGCCGTCGGCGCGCGATCCGGCGCCGGTGACGATGGCGACGCGATCGGCCAGGCGCATCGCGCCGGGAGGGGGGGTGTGCGGGTCGGTCATGGCGGGGATCCTCGGGTCGATGGCGGCGCGGCAGAGGCCGCGCGCCGGGCGGACCAATATGCCTGAAGAGTGGGGGAGTCAGCCACCCGGCGCGGGTCGCTGCACCCGGTTTCGAGATGACGCCGGGATGGCGCGCCGCCGGCCCTCACCCCTGACGGGCGAAGACCTCGGGATTGACCACATTGGGCGGGCGCTCGCCCCCCAGCAGCGCCAGCAGCGTCTGGACGGCGCCACGGCTCATCGCCTGCAGGCTGGTCGCGGTGACCCCGGCAATGTGGGGCGTGAGCAGCAGACGCGGACAGTCGAAGACTGCCTCGGTCCCCGCCAGCGGCTGGTGGTCATGGACATCGAGCGCCGCCCCGCCCAGCCGGCCCTGACGCAAGGCCTCGAGCACCGCGGCGGTGTCGATCACCGGACCGCGCGAGACGTTGATGAGCAGCGCCCCGGGCTTCATCGCGCCCACCGTGGCGGCATCGACCAGGCCCCGGGTCTGGTCGTTGAGCGGACAGCACAGCACGACCACATCGGCCTGCGCGAACAGCGTCGGCTTGTCGACCGCGACGACACCGGCCGGCAGGCTCGCAGGGCGACGCGTCAGCCCGATCACCCGCATCCCGAGCCCGGCCGCCACCTGCGCCAGCCGCGAGCCGATCGCGCCCACCCCGACCACCCCGATCACGCCCTGGGCCAGTTCGGCACCCGAATCGGCGAGCGGGCGCGCCGCCGACCAGCCCGCACCGCGCAGGCGCGCATCGATGCCGGCCAGATCGCGCCGCAGATGCAGCATCGCGGCCACGCAGTATTCGACCACCGCGGTGGTGTTGGAGCCGGGGAGGTTCGCCACCGCAATCCCGCGCGCGCTGGCCGCCTCGACCGGGATCATGTCAAGCCCGACGCCGTGGCGCACCACCGCACGCAAGCGCGGCGCGTGCTCGAACAGATCGGCCGGCAACGCGTTGCGCACGATCAGGCCCTGTGCAGGCCCGATCAGGCGGCGCAGGGTGGCCGGCGCGGCGTCCGGCGCCAGCACCACCTCGCAGTGCCCGGCCAGCTCGGCCGTCCACTGCGGATGGATTGCCGAGGTCAGCAGGACCGTCGGCCGGCCGGCTGGAGACGACGGATCGCCCGAAGACGGCTGATCGACCGGCGCCGGGGACCGGGCAGGGCCCACCGGCATCAGGCTTCGCTGATGGTGATCTTGGTCATCTTCACCGGGGCGACCGGACGGTCCTGCGCGCCCTTGGGGGCGGTGGCGATCGCGTCGAGCACCTCGTGCCCGCTGAGCAGCTGGCCGAAGATGGTGTAGCTGGGCGGCAGGCCGTAGTCGGCATGCATGATGAAGAACTGGCTGCCGTTGGTGTCGGGGCCGGCGTTGGCCATCGCCATCGTGCCGCGGGTGTACTTGCGGGTGACCGGCTCGTCACGGAACTTGTAGCCCGGGCCGCCGCGGCCCGAACCGGTCGGGTCACCGCCCTGGATCATGAAACCCGGGATCACGCGGTGAAAGATGACGTCCTCGTAGTAGCCGTCGCGGGCCAGGAACACGAAGTTGTTGACGGTGTTCGGTGCGTCCTCGGGGAAGAACTCGGCGGTCATGGTGCCGGCAGTCGTCTCGATGGTCGCGGTGTAGCGCTTCTGGGGATCGATCGACAGGGCGGGGGGATTCGAATACGACTTCACGGCGGCTCCAGGAATGAAAAGAGGCGCCAGCGTAACCCAGGCGCCCCCCTGCGGTCACCAGAACGTGTTGACGGTCGGCGGCGGCGGCCGCGGCGGTGGGGGTGGCCCGGGTGGCGGTGGCGGTGGCGGTGGCGGTGGCGGTGGCGGTGGCG
>CAIZNI010000060.1 GCA_903934295.1 uncultured beta proteobacterium | reverse complement strand
CCTCAGGCCCCGCGCGAAGTCCGCGGCGCGCGGGCGAGCAGCGCCTGCTCGATCGCCTGGCGCGCCAGATCGATGCGATCGCCGCCCCAGAAGGTCTCGCCCTGGAAGATCAGGGTAGGCACGCCGAACACACCGCGCGCCTCGGCCTCCTCGACGATGGCGCGGTGCTCGGGCACACCCTCACCGGTGGCATAGCGCTCGAACGCATCGGCATCGCCCCCCAGCGCGCCGATGTGCTCGCGCATCTGGGTCATGTCATCGATGTCGAGGTCATGGCGCCAGAAGCGCTCGAAGGTGCTGTCGTGGTAGGCCGGGAAGAAACCTTCGCGCTGGGCGAAGAGCATGCCCAGGCTGGCGAGTTCGCCGTGGTAGATGCGCCGCGGGCCCTTGAGCGTGAGGCCCTGGCGGTTGGCCAGCCGGCGCGCGTCCATGTAGGCATAGCGCACCCGGCGCCAGTTGTGGACCGAGCGATCCTCCACCGAGCCGAGGTACTCGGCGATGCGCAGGGTGTAGGGACGCCAGACGAGGTCCAGCGGATAGCTCAGCGCCAGCGCCTTGGTGGCCGCGCTGGCCACGAAGGCATAGGGACTCTTGTAGTCGGTGTAGGCCAGCACCTGCAGGCGAGGCGGGGCAGCGGCTTGCTCGGGGCTCATGGTGTCTTCCTGGTCGGGGCCGGCAAGCATGCCACGGTGCGCGCGGCGACGCTGCGGGACTGCGGCCCGGGCGCACCGGGTCAGCGCACCAGGATCGTTCCGTACAGCACCGCATCGTCCGCCAGCAGCAATGCGCGGGGGGTGAGCCCGTCCTTGGGCACGCGCCAGACCTGATGTCCGCCCGCAGCCGGGTTCACTCCGATCAGGAGATCGGACGCGGTCTCGAGGCCCACGAAAGCGGGAAACGACAGCACCGCCGCGAAAGCGTGACTGGCCAGCAACGTGCCACCCGGATCGGCCAGGTAGACCTGCCGGTCCGCGGCGCCTCTCGCGTCGTTGGGACTGGCCCATGCCAGGGCCTGGCAGTCCGACTGCTCGGGCGACGCAGCGCGCGCATCGGCCACGACGCAGCCGATCCGCTGGTCGGCGTAGAGACTGGACGCACCGCTGCCGTACATCACCCGCTCGGTCAGGCGGCTGGCGCCGGTCAGGACATCGATGAGCCAATACTCGCTGAAGCGCACGGTGTCCAGGCCATGGAACAGCACGCTGCGATCGATGGCGATCGCCCGCGCCCCCGGGGCGAGGCTGAACGCCGCGCGCGTGCCAAACGGCGGCACCAGATCGATGACATGAACGGTGCGCATCCGGAACGGGGGCGGGTCGGCCGAGACCGCCGGGCCATCGGACACCACAAAGGCACTGCCGGCGGCGATGCCCGCCATCTGGACGCCGAGGTGATCCGAGGACGTCAGCGGGCGCAGGCGCGGATCGGCGAGCGGATCGAAACGGTAGAGCGCGCAGCGGTCCGACGCATCGACCCGGGCGCACAGCACGACTGCGCCGACGTCTCGCGCCAGCACTCGCCAGCCGATGATGCGCGCGTCATCCGATGGCGCTGGCGCCAGACGCACCGGACCCGCCTGACCAACCCCCTCGATGAACAGCAGATCGGGGCCCGCCAGACGCAGCACGCCGATGGCCAAGCCATCGGCCCTCTGCCCGACCCGCACGTCGTCGGCCATGAGCACTTGCGTGAAGGCAGGGACCATGCCCGCCGCCGACCGTGCCACGCCCATCGGCCCCGGCGGTTCGCCCGGCACGATCGCCAGCACCCGATCGCCATCCGCAGCGATGCAGCCGCTGCGGCTGTCGAAGCGGACGGTGACCTCCGCCACCGCCTCGCCCCGGCGATCGCGGATCAGGCCGATCGCCGGGTCATCCGGCCCGCCCGCAGGGCCGCAGGCGCGCACCGGCGCGCCTGCCATGCCCTGGAACGGGTCGAGTTCGGCCGCCAGCGCTCGCACGCCATCGGTGAGACCCGACAGGTAGAACACCCGGCCCCCATTGAACAGGATCAGGTCGTGGTAGCGACCGCGTCCGTTCGCCGGATCGGAAAACCGTTCCACCGGCAGGGCGAAATCCGGTTCGGCGCTCAGCGTGGCCACGGCGGTGAGCGCCGGCGTGGCGACGTCCAGCGGGATCGCCATCAGCTGCACACCGCTGCGCGCGAAGGCGTACCGACCCGCCGCCGGAGTCGACGGCCCCGGGCTGGAAAAGCAGCCGGCAGCGATCGCGCAGACGATCGCGCCAACGATTGCCCGCGCGGCCCTGCGCGTCCCATGGTGCCTGCCTGTCATCGGATGACGGTCCCGCCCGGATTGCCCGGCGACCGCAACGGTCCCTGCCGGCAGACCATCCTAGGGCGGATCCGGCGGGTCCCTTTGAGGTCGGTCAACGGTGGGAGCCGGCATGCGTCGATTGCACGAGCCGAATGGACGGGCCGAACGCCTGACCCGACCTGTCGAAAACAGGCAACCGGGGAGCGCAGAGGCAGACCGATGTGATGGGCGGCAGCCTCGAGAACAACCAGGCCGGTGGGGGCTCAGGCGTCGGGCGCGAGTCCTCAGGCGTCGGGCGCGAGTCCGTCACCCGCCAGGATGACCTCGGCAGCACTCGTCAGATCATCCACCAGGGCGCTGCGCGCCGCGCGGGCGTCGCGCCGCTCCAACGCATGCACCAGCCGGTCGTGGTGAATGGCCGAGGGCGCCTCGGCGATGCGCCGCGATCCGCTGCGCAGATCGAGGTTGATCACCGGCCCCACCTGCAGCCACAGCGCCTCGATCAGTTCCAGGAGCACCCGATTGCCACAGGCGGCGTAGACGGTGAAGTGCAGCGCCTTGTTCATGAGGATGAGTTCGGGAATATCGGGCTGTCGCCGCCGGATCTCGGCGCCGAACGCATCGCTCACCCGCCGCGCCTGCGCGAGTGCCGGCGCATCGATGCGTCGGGCCGCCTGCGCCACCGCGTTGCCCTCGAGGAGTTTGCGAATGACGAGAATCTCGCCAAAACGGCTCCGGGTCATCTGCGGCACCCGCACGGTCCGGTTGGGCAGAATCTCGAGGGCCCGCTCGGCGGCGAGCCGGCGGATGGCCTCGCGAACCGGCATGTGACTGGTACCCAACGCCCGGGCGACCGCATCGAGCGTGAGCCGCTCGCCCGGGCGGAACTGGCCTGCGATGAGCCGCTCGCGCAGATGCCGATAGACCGCCTGCGACATCGACTCATGGGCGATCGGAAGAACCGGGTCGGAAAGGGAGGACATGAGCGGATGGGATGGCGGGGACGGTTAAAACGGCCCGGCGAAGCACCGGTCGCGTATTGACAAACGGACTCCATGATGCCACTTTTGATCAAAGATCAAAACCGATGTCTGCAGACCGATAACCCCAGGAGACGCCGAATGAAGACCCAGCAACCCGCCAGCCCGACGAATGCCTCGCCCGTCCGCCGCCAGATCATCACCACCGGTGCGGCCGCCGCCGCGATCAGCGGTTTCCCCGCGATCATCCACGCCCAGTCCGACAAGATCCGCATCGGCCACCTGACCCCGCAGACCGGCTTCCTCGGCACGGTCGGCGAATACGCGGTGCTCGGCATCAAGATGGCGGTGGAGGAGCTCAACAAGTCGGGCGGACTGCTCGGGCGCGAGATCGAACTGCTCTCCGAGGACTCGATCAACCCGGCGACCGCCTCGAGCAAGGCGCAACGCCAGCTCGAACGCGACGGCGCGGTGCTGCTGCTGGGCGAGATCTCGTCGGCGTCGTGCATGGCGATCGCGCAGGTCGCCGCGCGCAACCGCAAGGTCTTCGTGAACACCGGCGGCAACTCCGACGAGATCCGCGGCAAGAGCTGCAACCGCTACATGTTCCATGCGGAAGCAGCCAACACGATGTACGTGAACGCGGTGGCGACCGCGCTCATGAGCAACAACATGGTGTCGGGCAAGCGCTGGTTCAGCCTGACCGCCGACTACGCCTTCGGCCATGATCTGCTGCGGGTCGGCAAGCGCTTTCTGGCGGCCAACAAGGGCGACCTGGTCGAGAACGTGCTGGTCGCCACCGACGCCACCGACTTCAGCCCCTTCCTGCTGAAGATTCGCCAGGCCAAGCCCGATGTGGTGGTGTCCAACCTGGCCGGCCTGCAGGTCGCCAACTTCATCAAGCAGTACGCCGAGTTCGGGCTGCCGTATCCGCTGGTCGGCTTCGACATGGCCCCGGCCATGGCCTGGGCGGCGGGCGTCGACAACTTCGCCGGCACCTGGCCGGTGCGCTGGCACCCGGATGTCGCCAGCCCCTCGGCCAAGGCCTTCGTCACCGCGTTCACCGCGCGCCACGGCAAGCCGCCCGAGGACCAGGCCGCGGCCGAGTATTTCACGATGAAGCTGCTGGTGCAGTCGATGAACGAGATCAAGTCCACCGACTCGGAAAAGCTCATCGCCCACCTCGAGAAGGAACCCCAGTTCGACGTCCTGAAGGGCCGCAAGGGCTACTTCCGCGCCTGGGATCACCAGCTGATCCAGGAGATGTACACGATGACGCCCAAGGCCAAGGGCCGCGCCACCAACAAGTGGGACTTCATGCAGCTCAGCGCCCCGCTGCCGGGCCCTTCGGCCAGGCTCGACAGCCTCGCGCCCACGCGCGAGGAAAACGACTGCAAGATGGCCTGACCCCGCCGGCCCGGGCGCGCGCCCGGGCTGTTCTTTTGAGGCGCCGCCGGTCCCCGCGACCGCGCGGCTCCCGCCCGCTGCAGGCGGGCACCCACGATTGCGCAACATGGCTGCCATCTTTCTGCTCGAGCAGGTGATCAACGGGCTGCTCGTCGGCGGGTACTACCTGCTGATCGCGCTCGGCCTGTCGATGATCTTCAGCCTGGGCGGCATCGTGAATCTCGCCCACGGCGCGTTCTATGCGCTGGGCGCCTATTTCGCGGTCGAGATCGCGAAGGTGGCCGGCTTCGGGGGCGCGCTGATCGCCTCGCCGATCCTGGTCGGCCTGCTCGGGATCGCCTTCGAGCGCTACCTGCTGCGCCGCTTCTACACCGCCGATCCGATCATCGGCCTGCTGCTCACCTTCGGCCTGTCGATGGTCGTCGAACAGATGATCCGGATGATCTGGGGCGCAGCGCCCCTGCCCGCGTCGATCCCGACCGCGCTGCGCGGCAACCTGGTGATCGGCGAATTCCTCTACTCGCGCTACCGGCTGATCATGCTGGGCGTGGTGATCGCCGCGCTGGCCGCGATCTGGCTGCTGCTCAACAAGACCGCGTTCGGTCAGGTGGTGCGCGCCGGCGTGCAAAAGCCCGACATGGTCGCGGCGCTGGGCATCCGGCTGCAGCCCTACATGACCGGCATCGTGGTGATCGGGGTCGGCCTGGCGGCACTGGCCGGCGTGCTGTTCGCCCCGATCGCGGGCGTGCACCCGGCGATGGGCTCCGAGATCATGACCGCGGCCTTCGTGGTGGTGGTGATCGGCGGCCTGGGCAGCTTCTGGGGCGTGGTGCTGGCGGCGATGCTGGTGGGCGTGGTGCGGGGCATCACCATCCACTTCTTTCCACCGGCCGGTGAGGCCTCGATGTATGTGCTGATGATCCTGGTGCTGCTGGTGAGGCCGCGCGGCCTGCTGGGCGAGCGCATCGAGCGATTCGACTGAGGCCATGATGATCAACCCGAAACACCGTCCGCTGCTGCAGGGTGCCATCGCCCTGCTGATCGCGCCCTTCTTGCTGCAGGCCATCGGCCTGACGCTCACTTCATCCACCGATCTGGTCATCTACGCGATCGCCGCCATCGGGCTGAACCTGCTGGTCGGCTTCACCGGCCTGACCTCGTTCGGACACGGCGCCTGGTTCGGGATCGGCGCCTATGCGGCCGCGCTCGCACAGATCCACTGGTTTCCCGGCAGCTTCGTCGCGCCGTTCGCCTTCGCGATCGCCTTCGTGGCGCTGCTGTCGACCGCGTTCGGTTTCCTGATCCTGCGCCGGCGCGGCGTCTACTTCTCGCTGCTCACGCTCGCGCTGTCGGCGCTGACCTTCACCGTGGCGTTTCGCTGGACCGCGCTGACCGGTGGCGAGTCGGGCCTGGGCGGCATCGTGCGCCCGGCCATCGGACCGCTGAACCTGGATGATTCGCTGGTCTTCCTGGTGTTCGTGAGCGCGATCGGACTGGGGCTGCTGGCGGTGCTCAACCGGCTGATCCGCTCGCCGGTGGGGCACACGCTGGTGGCCATCCGCGAGAACGAACAACGCGCCACCTTCCAGGGCTATCACACCGATCATTACAAGCTGTTCGCGTTCTGCGTGTCGGCGACCGTGACCGGTCTGGCCGGCGCGCTGCTGGCCTTCCACCACCGGTTCACCTCGGCCGACCCGACCTCGGTGGTGTTCTCCGGCGAGTTGCTGGCGATGGTGGTGATCGGGGGCATGCGCAGCCTGATCGGCCCGGCGATCGGGGCGCTGTTCTACATCCTGTTTCGCGAATACCTGTCGATCTGGACCTCGAACTGGCTGCTGTACTTCGGGCTGCTTTTCGTGGGCTTCATCCTGTTCTCGCCCGGCGGCCTGATCGGCGCCTGGACGCAGATCCGGCTGCGCCTGCGCCCCCCGCCCACCGAAGACGCGGCGATGAACAACCGGCGGATCATCGAAGGTCTGCCGCTGCCCGAGTTCCTGCGCCCGGCGCGCGCCAAAGCCGGCAGCGACGAGACGGTGCTGGAGGTCTCCGGCGTCGGCCGGCATTTCGGCGGGATCAAGGCGGTGGTCGACGCCAGCCTGAGCCTGAAGGCGGGCGAGATCCACGCGCTGATCGGCCCCAACGGCGCGGGCAAGACCACCGTTTTCAATCTGGTCTCGGGTCTGTTCGCGCCCAGCCGCGGCAGCATCCGGCTGCACGGCCAGTCGATCGGGGGACGCTCGCCGGATGCCATCTGCCAGATGGGTCTGGCGCGATCCTTCCAGATCACCAACCTGTTCAAGGGCCTGAGCATCGAGGAGAACCTGCGCCTGTCGCTGCAGGCGCGTCACCCCGGCCGCTTCGACTTCTGGCGCGACGCCGACCGCTTCGAGCAGGTGAACACCGAAACCCGCGAGCTGCTGCGCTTCCTCGGGCTCGAAGGCATCGAGCACGCCGAGGCCGGCTCGCTGTCCTATGGCGGCCAGCGCCTGGTCGACCTGGGCATCGCGCTGGGCAGCCACCCGCGGGTGCTGCTGATGGACGAGCCGCTGGCCGGGCTCGCCGCCGCCGAGCGCGAACGCGTCTCGCGCCTGATCACCACCGTGGCCACCGGCATTCCGGTGCTGATCGTCGAGCACGACATCGATCGCGTGCTGGGCTTCTCGCAGCGGGTCACGGTGATGAACCAGGGCGAGGTGCTGATGGCGGGCACGCCCGAGCAGGCGCGCGCCGATCGCCGGGTGCAGGAGGTCTACACCGGCACCGGCACGCCGCCGGTCACCGGGCGCGTTGCCAACGCCTCGACCGAGGGCGAACAGCTGCTGTCGTTCGAGGGCGTCGACGCCTTTTACGGCAAGAGCCACATCCTGAACGCCGCCACCCTCGATGTGCGGCGCGGCGAGATCGTGGCGCTGCTGGGGCGCAATGGCGCGGGCAAGTCGACCCTGCTCAAGACCCTGATCGGGCTGGTGAAGCCGGCCAGCGGCACGATCCGCTTCGACGGCGCCGAAATCGCCGGGCTGGATGCACCGGCGATCGCCTGCCTGGGCATCGGCTATGTGCCGCAGGGCCGTGGACTGTTTGCCGGCATGTCGGTGCGCGAGAACCTGGCGCTGGGGCGGCTGCGCCGGCGCAATCCGGCGGTGGGCGGCGTGGTCTGGGACGAGGACCGGATCTTCGACTATTTCCCGCGGCTGCGCGACCGGATGGACACGCCGGCCGACTACCTGTCGGGCGGCGAACAGCAGATGGTAGCGGTGGCGCGGGCGCTCTCGGGCAATGTGAAGCTGCTGCTGCTCGACGAGCCCTTCGAAGGCCTGGCGCCCGCGGTGATCCAGGACCTGTTCACCGTCTTCGACCGGCTGCGCAGCGAGGTCTCGATCGTCATCGTCGAGCACAACCTCGATCTGGTGCTGGCACTGGCTGACCGGGCGTTCGCGCTGGAGCGCGGCGCGGTCTTCCATCAAGGGCCGGCCGAGCCCCTGCTCACCGACCTCGAGTACCGCAAGCGCATCCTCTGGCTTTGAGCAGCCCCCCGGCCAGTCCCAGCCTGCGGGCCTTCGCGCTGATCGGCGGTTTCGAGGCGATCGCGCGCGGCGTCACCCTGTCGGTGTATCCGCTCGTGCTGTACCGCGCCTGGGGCGATGCGGTCATCGTCTCGCAGATCTACTTCGCGGTGGGCCTCGTGTCGCTGTTCACCGTGCTGACGGTGCCGCTGCTGGCCCGTCATGTGCCGCGACGCTGGCTGCACTCGCTGGGGGTGCTGCTGTACCTGATCGCCGCCGGGCTGGGCATGTTGGGCGGCAAGGTCACCGCGCTGGCACTGCTCAGCGCAGTGATGGGCACCGCGATCGCCTTCGTCTGCTACAACGCCAACGTGCTCGATCAGGTGAGCCGTGACGACATGGGCCGGCTGGAAACCCTGCGCCTGTTTTACGCCGGGGTCGGCTGGGCGATCGGCCCGTTCCTGGGCGTGTGGCTGCTGCGCTTCTGGCACGGCGCCCCCTTCCTGATCGTGGCGGTGGCCGCGCTCACGATGCTGGCCTGCCTTTGGGGCACGCGCATGGGCAGCACCCGACTGGCGTCGTTCACCAGCACCGCGTCGCCCAACCCGCTGCGCTACCTGCCCCGCTTCGCGGCGCAGCCGCGCCTGGTCGGTGGCTGGTTCCTGGCGGTGATGCGCTCGTGCGGGTGGTCGGTGTACCTGGTCTATGTGGGCATCTTCGCGATCGAGGGCGGGCTGAGCGAGCGGGTGGGCGGACTGGCCGCCTCGGTGGCCTCGTGCGGCCTGTTTTTCGCGCCGCTGATGCTGCGCTGGATGCAGCGGCGCTCGCTGCGCACCGCGGTGCGCACCGGCTTCGTCTTCTCGGGCGGATGCTTCATCGCCGCGTCGATGCTGTCGACCTGGCCCTGGGCGAGCATCGCGCTGCTGGTGGTGGGCGCCTATTTCCTGGTGCTGCTCGATCTGTGCGGCGGGCTGCCGTTCCTGATGGCGGTCAAGCCGTCCGAGCGCAGCGAGATGTCGGCGGTCTACTCGACCTTCCGGGATGTGGCCAACATCCTGACGCCGGGCGCGGTCTGGCTGGTGCTGCAGGCGGGGCCGCTGGCGGCGGTGTTCGCGGTGGGCGGCGCCGGGCTGCTGGCCGCCTGGCTGGTCGCGGGGCGGCTGCACCCGCAGTTGGGCGTACCGCCAGCCCAGCGTCCGCGCGGCACGGGCAGCCTGGGGCGTTGAGACGCCCGGGCCGGCGGGGCCGCGGCGCAGAAGCCGACGTTTCCGCCGCGCCCCCGCCGGCTTCGCCCCTCAGCCCTCCAGGCGGATGTTCGCCTTGCGGATCACCTCACCCCACTTGGTCAGGTCGGCCTGCATCTGCTCGCCGATCCGGGCCGGGGTCCAGGCGCCGACCTCCTCGATGCCGGCCTTGCGCAGCGTGGACGCCACCTCCGGATCCTCGATGGTGGTGCGATAGGCGGCCCGCAGCTTCTCCAGCACCGCCGGCGGCACACCGGCCGGCGTGACGAAACAGGTCCAGGGCTTCTCGTCGAAACCGGCCAGACCCTGCTCGGCGATGGTGGGCACGTCTGGCAGAGCCGACGACCGGGTGATGCTCGAGACGCCCAGCGGGCGCAGCCGCCCGGCCTGCAGATGCGGCAGCGCCGGCGTGATCGTCGACACCGCCAGATCGACCTGGCCGCCGATCAGGTCGGCGATGTATTGCACCGCGCCCTTGTAAGGCACATGGGTGAGCGAGATGCCCGCGCGGCTGCGGAAGAATTCGCCGATAAGGTGATGCGGCGAACCCACGCCGGCGCTGGCGATGGTGACCTTGCCCGGGTTCGCCCGGGCATAGGCGATCAGTTCCTGCACATTGCGAACCGGCAGCGCGGGATTGGCCACCAGCAGCATCGGTCCCACGCCCAGCAGTCCGACCGGTGCGAACGACTTGATCGGGTCGTAGTTGACCTTGCGCATGTTGGGCACATACGCGAACGCGGTGCTGTCCATCATGAACAGGGTGTGGCCGTCGGCCGGCGAGCGGGCGGCCGCGTCGGCGCCGATGGTGGTGCTGCCGCCCGGCTTGTAATCGAAGACGACCGGCTGGCCGAGCGCCTTCTCGAGCCGGGTCGCCACAGTGCGCGCCCACGAGTCGGCACCGCCACCGGGCGGGTACGGCACGATCATCTTCACCGGCTTGTCGGGGAAGGTCTGACCCTGCGCCCAGGGGGCGAGGCTGCCGGCGGCCGCGCCTGCGCCCGCCCAGCGCAGCAGTTCGCGCCGCGTCCATCGGCCCTGTCTGTTCGAATCTGTCATCGTCGTCTCCTTTCAAAAGTATCAGAGCACCCCGTCGGCGCGCATCTGCGCGATCTCGGCGGGGCCGAAGCCCAGTTCGGCCAGCACATCGTCGGTGTCCTCGCCGGTGGCCACCAGCGAGCGCTCCAGCCGGCCGGGCGTGCGCGACAAGGTGGCGGTGGGCGCCAGCACGCGGATCTCGCCGCGGGTCGGATGGGTGACGGTCGTGGCCATGCGGCCGTGGATCACCTGGGGGTCTTCGAACACCTGGTCCATGGTGTAGATCGGCCCGCAGGGCACGCCGGCGGCATTGAGCCGCTCGATCCAGTCGGCGCTGGTGCGGGTGCGAAACACCTCGCCCAGGATGGCATTCAGATCGACCCGGTTGCGCGAGCGGTCGGGTCCCTTCGCGAAGCGCGGATCGCCGGCCAGCGCCGGCCGCCCGATCACGTCGCACAGCTTGACCCACATCGCCTCACCGCCGGCGCCCAGGTTCACATGACCGTCGGCAGTGGCGTAGGCCGAGGTCGGCATGCCGGTGGGGTGGTCGTTGCCGACCTGGCGGGGAACCTCGCCATCGACCACGAAGCGCGCCGCCTGGAAGTCCATCAGCCCCAGCCCGGACTGCAGCAGCGACGACTGCACCCACTGTCCGCGGCCGCTGCGCTCGCGCTCATGCAGCGCGGTCATCACACCGAGGGCGGCGTACAGACCGGTGGCCACATCGATCACCGCGGCGCCCACCCGCATCGGGCCTTCGCCCGGCTTGCCGGTGACCGACATCATCCCGGACATGCCCTGGGCGATCTGGTCGAAGCCCGGCCGGTCGCGGTACGGCCCGTCCTGGCCGAAGCCCGAGATGCTGGCCAGGATGATGCGCGGGTTGATCGCCGCAAGACTGTCGTAGTCGATGCCCAGGCGCTCCTTGACGTCGGGCCGGTAGTTCTCGACCAGCACGTCGGCCGACCGCACCAGCCGGTGGAGCACCTCGCGCGCGCCCGGCGCCTTCAGGTCGAGCGTGATCAGGCGCTTGTTGCGATGCAGGTTGAGCATGTCGGCGCCGTCGCGCGCGCCGGTCATCATCTCGGTGCGCCCCGACTGCGGCGGGGGCTCGATGCGGATCACGTCGGCGCCGAAATCGGCGAACTGCTTCACGCAGGTCGGACCGGAGCGGACCTGGGCCAGGTCGATGATGCGCAGGCCTTCGAAGGCGCCGCCGGGAGTGGGTCTGTACATCGGATACCTCAGCTGTCGATGGTGATCCTGGCCTGGCGAATCACGTCGCCCCACTTGACCAGGTCGGATCGCATCTGCTCGGTGATGCGATCGACCGGCAGCGCGCCGATCTCCTCGACACCGGCATTGCGCAGGGCGGTGATGGTGTCCGGGTCCTCGAGCGTCGCGCGCATCGCGGCCCGCAGGCGGGCCAGCGGCTCGGGTGGAATGCCGGCGGGGCCGACGAAGCAGTTCCACGGCTTCTCGTCGAAACCGGCCACCCCTTGCTCACCGATGGTCGGCACGTCGGGCAGCGCCGAGGCGCGCTTCGCGCTGGTCACGCCGATCGCCCGCAGCTTGCCGGTGAGCAGATGCGGCATCGCCGGGCTCAGGGTCGAGACCGCCAGGTCGACCTGCCCGCCGATCAGGTCCGGGATGTACTGGACCGCGCCCTTGTAGGGGACATGGTTCAGGGTGATGCCGGTGCGCAGCTTGAAGAACTCGGCGATCAGGTGGTGCGCCGAGCCCACGCCGGCACTGGCGCAATTGAGCCGGCCCGGATTGGCCCGCGCATAGGCGATGAGTTCGGGCACATTGCGCGCCGGCACTTTCGGGTTGGCCACCAGCAGCATCGGCAGCACGCCCAGATAACCGATCGGCACGAAGGCGTTGACCGGGTCGTAGCCGACCTTGCGCAGGTTGGGCAGATAGGCGAAGGCCGAGGTCGAGATGAGATGGATGGTGTAGCCGTCGGCGGGCGCGCGCGCGGTGGCTTCGGCACCGATGGTGGTGGTGCCGCCCGGCCGGTAGTCGAACACCACCGGCTGCCCGAGCAGCTTCTCGAGCCGGGCGGCGACGATGCGCGCCCACTGGTCGGCGCCCCCGCCCGGCGGATACGGCACGATCATCTTCACCGGCCGGTCGGGAAACCCCTGCGCGCGGGCGCCACCGTGTGCCAGCCAGGCGCCGGCGCCCAGTGCCGACAGGATCCGTCGACGGTCTGCTTTCATGCTGTTCCCCTGCAAACGAACCGTTTGTTGGCGCCTCAGCGTCCCTGGAAGACCGGCGGGCGCTTCTCCAGGAAGGCGTGTCGGCCTTCGATGAAATCGGCGCTGCCATAGGCGCGCTGGGTGGCCGCCTCGATGCGCTGCGCGTCGATCTGCGGACCCGCGCGCAGGATCTCGTCGATCGCGACCTTGACCGAGGCCATGGTCAGCGGCGCGTTGGCGGCCAGCAGATCGCATTCAGCGCGCACCGCTGCCTCGAGTTCGCCGCGCGCGACGATGCGGTTCACGAAGCCCATGCGCAGCGCGTCCTGGGCGTTGAAGCGGCGCGCGGTGAGGAAGATCTCGCGCGCGTTCGGCGCGCCCACCGTGTCGACCAGCTTCTTGATGCCGGGCCACCGATAGCCGATGCCCAGGCGGGCCGCGGGAATGCCGTAACGCAGCGATTCGTCGCCGATGCGCAGGTCGCAATTGAGCGTGATCGCCATGCCACCGCCCAGGCACCAGCCCTGCAGCATCGCGATGGTCGGCTTGGAACAATCGGCGATGCGCATCATGCCGGCGTTGCCCATCGCCTCGTAGCGCTGGTTGGCCTCGAGCGAATCGCGCACCTGGTCGAACTGCGAGATGTCGGCGCCAGACACGAAGGCCTGGTCGCCCGCGCCGCGCAGCACCAGCACCCGCACCTGCGGGTCGGCCTGCAGCGCATCGACCGCCGCCGGCAGCGCCTCCCACATGGCCACCGACATCGCGTTGTGGCGGCCGGGGTTCTCGAAGACGATCCAGCCGATCGGGCCGTCAATGCGGGTGGTCACGCGGCCGGGGGCCTGGGTCATGGCAATGCTTTCCTGAAAGGGGACAGGCTCACCCTAGGCCCTGGCGGCAGGCTTGGCAATCGCGAGGCGGCAGATCCGGAATGGGGGCCGGGACGACCGCCCGGAGCAGCGCCCCAGGCCGCTCAGAAAGACGAACCGGGCGTCAGGAGAAACGCGACTTCCTCGGGCGTCGAGGCGCGCCCGAGCGCGGCATTGCGATGCGGATAGCGACCGAAGCGCTCGAGGATCGCCAGGTGCCGCGCTTCGGCATCCCGGTTTCGCTCCAGGCCCGGCGTGGCGAACAGCTCCCTTGCCTGGGCATGCACCGACAGCCGTTCGCTGTGCATGTACGGCAGGTACAGAAACGCGCGGCGCGCTACCTCGAGCTGGCGGTCGGCGCCCACCGCCACCGCGAGCTGCGCCAGCGCCAGGGCCAGCGGATCGCTGGCGAAGGCCAGCGCATGATCGCGATGCAGGTTGCGCGAGAACTGGTCCAGCACCAGGATTTCGGCCAGCCGCCCCGGGGCGGTGTCGCGCCAGCCCGCCAGCTCGCCGTGCACCGCGGCCTGGTGGAGCGCCCCGAAGCGCGAGCGGATGGTTTCGTCCACCTCGTCCGAGCGCGCCCACCACTGGGCCGGGCGGAGTTCATCGAACCAGAAGTGGAGAACGGACTCGGCGGATGGGAGGGGGGTGGTCATGAGCGAGGGGAATGGAGGAGGACCCGGGGGTTATAGCGCGCCGCGAACCCTTGCAGACGGCGCCGCGAGCTTTCCTACGGCGTGTCGCGACCCCTTCGGCTGCCGGCGCGCACGCCGCTCGGCTCACCGCGAGCCAGGCGCACCGCCTGCTCGATCGTCTCGCGCCGGCGCGCCGGCCCGGTGCCGAGCCGGTCGGGATCCGGGCGGATGCCGACCCGGGCCAGGTCCA
This sequence comes from uncultured beta proteobacterium, assembly GCA_903934295.1. Classification (GTDB taxonomy): domain Bacteria; phylum Pseudomonadota; class Gammaproteobacteria; order Burkholderiales; family Burkholderiaceae_E; genus Quisquiliibacterium. Next base: position 66,281 of record CAIZNI010000060.1, on the reverse strand, counting down.
GTCGGTCCGAGTCCCAGCAGGCGAGAATCGCCGGCTCCCCAACCACGTGGCCGTCGCTGTGCAATCGCATCGCCTCGCACAGGCACTCGAACTCGCCGGGCGACAGTTCCACCACCACCCGCTCGCGACGCAGCCGCACCGCATAGTCGGCGGCCCGCCGCCCATGCCCGGGATCCCAGCCGTCGTTGCGCCGCTGGCTGTCGTGCAGGAACGCGAACCACGCGAGGATGTGCGGATTGACCTCCAGCGCCTGCGCCAGCCGTCGGCCGTGGAACCAGACCCGGCTCCAGTGCGGCACGCCATGAATGCCATTGGCCGCATCGAGGCGGAACTGGGGGCGGACCACCGCGAGCGCCTTGCGGATGAGGTCGACGTGAGTGCGGGCGTTGTCGGCGAGGGGGTCGTCGGCGGTGGCCGGTGGTAACGCGGAGGGGCTCGCTTCGGGGAAGCGGTGGGAGCGTGACTTCATGGAACGGCCAGTTCCGCCCCTCACGAAGCGAACACCCCTTCCAGCGTCGTCGCCTCCAGAAGACGATCGGCCCAGCGCTCGAGCTGGGCAGCATCGGCGGCCGCGAGGCGGGCGCGCAGCGTGTCGTTCAAGGGACCGAAACGGCGGGTCAGCAGGCGCTCGAGAATCGCCGACTCGCCCAGCAGCTTGCCTCGGATCTCCCCTCGGAGCTCGCCTCGGAGCTCTCCTCGGAGCTCGCCTCGCAATTCCCCTCGGAGCTCTCCCTCCCGCTCCCCCTGCTCGCGCGCTGCCTGAAGCGCCTCGCGTTCATCGCGCAGCGCGCGCTCGCGAACGAAGGCCAGGCGGCGGGTCTCTTCATCGGCGCTCAGTTCCCGCACCCGCATCAGCGCCTGCTGAACCGGCGGATAGTCGATCTGTGCCATGCGCGATTCCTCCTGCCAATGTTCCATGAACGTCACCCACGCGGCCAGCGCCGCCGGCAAAGGGGCGCTCGCCCCGCCCCAAAACTGGGAATCGCCGATGCCTGCCATCCGGTCGGCCTTGGGCAGTTCGATCAGGTTCAATTCTAGTTCGTCGCCCAGCCTCACGCTTGATCGTCGGCGATCCCGAAGCTCGAAACACCAGAGCGCCTGATCGCCCGTCAATGCCACAATCCCCCTCACACCCCGCCGCTCACCGGCCGCACCACCCACCCCCTCCCCGGAGACCCCCCATGCGAATCGAGACCCTCGCCGTTCATGCCGGCTACAGCCCGGATCCGACCACCAAGGCGGTGGCGGTACCGATCTACCAGACGGTGGCCTACGCCTTCGACAATGCCCAGCACGCCGCCGACCTGTTCGACCTGAAGGTGGCGGGCAACATCTACACCCGCATCATGAATCCGACCGAAGACGTGCTGGAGAAGCGCGTGGCCGCGCTCGAAGGCGGCATCGGCGCGCTGGCGGTGGCCTCGGGCATGGCGGCGATCACCTACGCGATCCAGACCATCACCGAGTCGGGTGACAACATCGTGTCGGCCTCGCAGCTGTACGGCGGCACCTACAACCTGTTCGCCCACACGCTGCCGCAGATGGGCATCCAGACGCGCTTCGCCGATGCGCGCCGCCCCGACACCTTCGCCGCGCTGATCGACGATCGCACCAAGGCGATCTTCTGCGAATCGATCGGCAACCCGCTGGGCAATGTCACCGACTTCGCCGCGCTGGCCAAGGTCGCGCACGACGCCGGCATCCCGCTGATCGTCGACAACACCGTGCCCAGCCCCTACCTGTGCCGCCCCTTCGAGCATGGCGCCGACATCGTGGTGCACTCGCTGACCAAGTACCTGGGCGGCCACGGCAACAGCGTGGCCGGCGCCATCGTCGACAGCGGCAAGTTTCCCTGGGCTCAGCACAAGGAGCGCTTCAAGCGCCTGAACACGCCCGATGTCAGCTATCACGGCGTGGTCTACACCGAGGCCTTCGGTCCGGCCGCGTTCATCGGCCGCGCGCGCGTGGTGCCGCTGCGCAACATGGGCGCGGCGATCTCGCCGATGAATGCGTTCCTGATCCTGCAGGGCATCGAGACGCTCGCGCTGCGCATGGACCGGATCTGCGAGAACACGCTGGCGATCGCGCAGTACCTGAGCACCCACCCGAAGGTGGCGTCGGTCAATTACGCCGGACTGCCCGACCACCCGGAACACGCGCTGGTACAGAAGTACATGGCGGGCAAGGCCTCGGGCATCCTGTCGTTCACCCTCAAGGGCGGCGAAGGCCGGGAGGCTGGCGCCCGCTTCCTGGACGCGCTCGCGCTGTTCACCCGACTGGTCAACATCGGTGACGCCAAGTCGCTGGCGACCCACCCGGCCTCGACCACCCACCGCCAGCTCGACGCCGCCGAACTGGCCCGCGCCGGTGTCAGCGAGGGCATGGTGCGCCTGTCGCTGGGCATCGAGCACATCGAGGATCTGAAGGCGGATCTGGCGCAGGCGCTGGACGCCGTCTGACGCTGCACCGGGGCGCGCGGGGGCGGCCCCAGGGAGCCGCCCCCCGCATCGGTCAGCGTCAAGCTGACCGGTGACTCAGGCGATCAGTCGAGCTTCACGCCCAGCGCCTCGACCTCCTTGATCCACGCCGGGCCGTCTTCGCGCCACTGACGCAGCGCATCGGCGCGGCCCTTGGTCGCGTCGGGAATCGCGAAATTCTCCCGCAGCGCGCGCGCGCGCGGCGTGTCGTTGCCATCGACCGCCACCTTGGCCAGCAGCTCCAGAATCTCGGGCGCCACCGCCGAATTCGCGCTCAGCGCCAGACCGCCCTCGAGCCGTGCGATCGGCGCCTTCAGGCCCTGCTCGATCAGGGTCGGCACGTCCGGCAGCTTCGGGCTGCGGATCTGGCCGCTCACCGCGATCGGGCGGATGCCCTTGTCGCGCACCGTCGCGAACGCCTGGAAGCTGCCGACCGCGATCTGCAGCTGGCCCGACCCCATCTCGATCCACATCGGGCCCTCGCCCTTGTACTGGATCGACTGGATCTTGCCGCCGAACTCGCGGTTGATCGTCTCGGCCAGCACATGCGGATAGGAAGCCACCGCATAAGAGCCCATCGAGCACGGCGTCTTGCGGGCGTACTCGACCAGTTCGTTGAAATTGCGCACACCGATCTTCTCGGGAACCGCGACCACCAGCGGGCCCGAGGGGAACACGGTGATCGGGGCGATGTCGCGCGCCAGATCGAAGGGCAGCTTGCGATACAGGACGCGCGTCTGCCAGAGCATGCCGGTGGTGGTCGACAGCAGGGTGTAACCGTCGGGCGGCGACTTGAGCATCGCCTCGGTGGCGATGATGCCGCTGGCACCCGGACGGTTCTCGACCACCGCGGGCAGGTTGAAGCGCGCAGTGAACTGCTCGGCAAAGAGCCGCGCATAGGCGTCGCTCAGGCCGCCCGGCGCCGCACCGACGATGATCTTCAGCGTCTTGTTCGGATAGGCGGGCGTCTGGGCAAACGCGCCCGACAGCGGCACGGTGGCCAGGCCGGCGCCGGCCAGCAGCCATTGACGGCGGATTGAATCGGTCATGGGGATGTCTCCGTTCTCAGGTTGGGTCTTGTTTTGGATTCCAGCGCGGATTCTCGACGAACCGGCCGCAGGGCGCTTTTTATCCCTGTGCGGCGAGGGTGAAAGGAGGGGCCGATGATGCCTTGCGAAGCCTGCGCCACGCCATCGGAATCGCGGTTGCCGCGCACACCTCGCACCCGCCTCGCACCCGCTTGACCCTGCTCAAACCGCCCGCCGTCCCCTTGGAGACAATGAATTGGGCACCGGTGGAGACACCGGCCAATTGTTATCCAAGGAGATCGAGTATGTGGAAAAAGCAGTGGTCCGCGCTGACGTTGACGACCTGTGCGGTGCTGTTGAGCGGCACCGTGCAGGCTCAGAGCAGCGAGTCTGGTGTCTGCGCTCGCACGCGCGCCGAGGTTCGGGCCGAGTGTGATTCGTTCAAGAAAAACTTCAAGTGGGACGAGGAAACCGGCCAGTGGGTCCTGAAAGCGGGCGCCAAGCCGCCGGAGGGTATCAAGTCGCGCGAGGAAATCCGTGCGGAACGTGACAGCTTCATGCGCGGCAACCGGTGGGATGAAGTGCTCGGCCGCTGGGAGCCGATCAAGGGGCCGCCGCGCGACATCGGCAAGCTCTCGCGCGCCGAAATGCGCAAGGAAGCCCAGGCGTTCATGCGCACCCATCATTTCGATGAGGAAACCGGCTCGTATCACGAGAACGCCCCCGCGCGGCCCAAGTCCAAGTAATCGACGACTGCATCACTGACCCGGCGCAGAGCGCCGGCGCTTCGGAGTCGAAGCGCCGGCGCGTTCTCGTTTCAGAACCGCCAGCCCGCCTGCGCCGCCAGGATGTTCACACTGCCCTTGTAGGTTCCCGAAAGCGCCCCGCGCGCCGCTTCGGCCGCCGTCGCGTCGGGAGCCGGCAGGGAACTCGACCCGTCCTTGAGCAGGATGTAGGTGTAGCCGACATCGACCCACCACGGCGCGCCGCCGGTCGGCGTGTAACGCATGCCGAGCGAGAACCACGTCTTGTCCGCATCGGGCAGACGCGGCGTGCGATAGGCGTCACGCACCGGCGTCTTGTCGAAGGCCATGCCGGCGCGCAGCAGCCAGGGTTCGCTCACCCGGTACTCGACGCCGAGCCCCAGTCGCCAGCTGTTGCGAAAGCTCAGGTTTGTGCTGCTGACCTCGCCGCCGCTCGAGGTGTCCACCACCTTGAGCTCGGGGATCGAACTCCAGCCGGTCCAGGTCCAGTCGGCCAGCAGGCGGGTGCTGGGATTGAACTGGTGCGACACCCCCAGGGAGAAGGTGTCGGGCAGCGTCACCCGCGCGTCGATCGGGCGGTCGGGTATCGCGGCGGGAAACCCGGAGAAGCTCAGGTCGCCCTCGATCCGGTACTTGATCCGCGAGCGGTAGGTGGCGCCGACCCGGGTTCCCTGGCGCAGGTCGATCAGGGCGCCCAGGTTGTAGCCCCAGCCCCAGTCATCGCCTTCCACCTTGCCCAGCCCGACCAGGCTCGACGGAAACGGCGGCGCCAGCACCGCACCGTTGGTGAGCGTGGCCTTGATCTGCTGATAGCTCAACCCGGCGCCCAGTGACAGCGCATCGCTGACCCGGTAGGCCACGGTCGGATTCAGGTTCAGCGTCTTGATCTCGGACTTGATGGCGTGGAACTGTCCTGCCCAGGCGGTGTCCCATTCAGTGGACAGCCCATAGGGCGCGTTCACTGCCAGACCCAGCGACCAGCGGGGATCGAGCGCCCAGCTCGCGTAGACGGCGGGCACCCAGGCCGAGACGCCGCCCTGGCCGCCATTGCCCAGCGCCCCGTAGGTTGACGTGCCGTCGTTGTGGAAGCGCGTGCGCGGCGCGATGTAGGCGATCGATGCCATCAGCTGCGACCCTTTCAGCAGCGACTGCCCGGCCGGATTCCAGAACACGGTACCCGCGTCATGGACCGCAGCCGCCTGCCCGGAATAGGCCACCCCCAGGCCGCTGGCGCTTTGCTCCTGGATCTGAAAGCCGGCCGACCACGCCGGCGCCACCGCGGCGCCGAAGATCCCGCCGAGCAGAAGCGCCAGCGGCCCGGGCCGCAGGCGCGGTGCGGCGCCCGCCGATTGCCCCACCCCGCCGGAGTCTCCGGTCGTCCTTGCCTTGCCTGACTGCCGTTTCATCGCATCCCCCTTGGTTGGCTGCCCCGACGGGGCCTCGACACCAGAATAGGCAGCGCCGTCGGCCGCTGATTGAGTCGGCTCAAGCAAGCCCGCGCCACAAGCCCCCAGCATCGATCGACGCACGCCCCGCGGCGCGACCCAACCCTGACGTCGAGCGCGGGTACATCGCTGGAGGTGCCCAGCGCAGTACCCACCCCGAAGCCGTCGATCGGCGCGCCGGTGGCGAGCAGCGGCGCGAGCCCGGCCACCTTGAAGGCCGCCGCCTCGGTGTCGTCGGTGTCGATCAGCAGCGTCGGATGCTCGGGGCGGTCGCGGGGCCGGTTGAGCAGGCGCAGCGCCGGCTTGAGTGACGTCAATCCGCCGGCCGCGCAGCGCGGGCAAACTGAGCAGGCGGGCGATCTGCCCGGCGCCAGCCGATGCGAGGCTGACGCCCGTGATGCCGAGAGGACCGCACCCACAGGCCATCCATGAATCGCCAGCGCAAACACCCCGGACCCCGCCGCACCGGGTCCGCCGAAAAAGAAGCCGGACAAGCCACCCCAGCGCCCTCCGAGCCCGCGTCGGCACCTCGGCCGCACCGCATGGACATCGAGCGGCCGGCGCACGACGAGCCCGGTTCGATCGAGGCGCTGCCCTGCGCCGAACCGGCACCGCCCGGCGCGGCCGGCTTCATCGAGCCAGCCGGTGATCCGGACCGGGAGGCAACGCCGCCCTACCTCGACGAGTCTTGAGGCGGCGATTGAGGCCGCGCAAGCGCGCCGCGCGCGCGCTTCACCGGGGCCAGTGATGCCCCCTGTCGGCGAGTTTGACCAGTGAAATACTGATCGAAAGAATTCTTGACGACCCTTGACTGGCAACCTAGGATCGCCTTCTATCAATTTCAAGAGCAGAAATTCTCATCATGCCCAGGGGTGTACGTGCCAGCGGTCCGGAGAGCGGTAACGCGCCCTCTTCAGTGCAGAAGGCGTGCCTGATCCTTCGCGCCATGTCTGATACCCGCAACGTCCGCCTGACCGACATCGCGCAGGCGGCCGGCCAGGACAAGGCCACCACCTTGCGGCTGCTCGAGGTGCTGACGCGCCACGGCTTCGTCAACCGCGACGCCGAGAGCAAACGCTACAGCCTGGGCCCCGAGATCTTCACGCTCGGCGCCGCCGCGATGGCGCGCAGCGACCCCCGAGCGCGGGTGCGGCCCAGCCTGATCCAGCTGGTGCGCAGCTTCGAGGACACCGCGATCCTGTCGGTGCCGCGCGGCGCCGAATCGGTGTGCGTCGATGTGCAGGTGGGCAGCTTCGCGATCCGCGCCAACTACCTGGAGGTCGGCAGCCGCCGGCCGCTCGGGGTGGGCGCCGGCAGCCTCGCACTGCTGGCCTGGCTGCCCGATGAGGAGATCGACGCGCTGATGCCCTTCATCTCCGACCGCCTCGCCAGCTATCCGCTGCTCAGCCCGGCGATGCTGCGCCGCTCCATCGAGGACTCGCGCCGGCGCAGCTATGCAATGCTGCTCGACGTGGTGGTGCCACGCATGGGCGGCATCGCGGTGCCGATCCTCTCCGAAGACGGCCGGCCCTTCGCCTCGATCAGCATCGCCGCACTGAGCGAGCGGATCAGCGGGCGCGAAGCGGCGCTGGCCGAGGCGCTGCATCGCGAGGCCGCGGCGTGTCGCGCCTACTGGCGCCAGGGCGGGCTCTGATGGTGCCCCCTTTCGATCCGTCATCGCGGCGGAGCGCGGCTTGATCGACGCCTACATCGCCGGTGTCGGCAACACCCGCTTCGGGCGTCATGAGGGGCGTGGTCCGATCGACCTGATGGCCGAGGCCGCCGACCAGGCCCTCGCCCAGGCCGGCGTGTCGCGCCAGTCGATCGATGGCGTGCTCTGCGGCTACGCGACCACCCTGCCCCACCTGATGCTGGCCAGCCTGGTCAGCGAGCGCCTGGCGTTGCGCCCGCTGTATGCCCACGGCATGCAGATGGGCGGGGCCACCGGGGCGGGCATGGTCATGCTGGCCCGCGAACTGGTGCGCGCCGGGCGCTGCCGCCAGGTGCTGGTGGTGGCCGGCGAGAACCGCGCCACCGGCCAGTCGCGAGACGGCGCGATCCAGACGCTGGCGCAGGTCGGCGACCCCGACTTCGAAGTCCCCAACGGCGCCTCGGTACCGGCCTATTACGCGCTGCTGGCCTCGCGCTATCTGCACGAGCATCGCATCACCGAAGCCGACCTGGCGGAGTTCGCGGTGCTGATGCGACGGCACGCCGCCAGCCACCCGGACGCGCAGCTCACCGCGCCGATCTCGGTGGCCGATGTGCTGGCGTCCAAACCGATTGCCTCGCCGCTGAAGCTGCTCGACTGCTGTCCGATCTCCGATGGCGCGGTCGCCCTGGTGATCACCGCCGAGCCTGGCGACCGGGACGGCCATGCGGTCGCGCTGACCGGCGCCGGCCAGGCCCACCATCACCAGCATGTCTCGGCCATTGCCGACACCCGCGACTTCGGCGCCGCCGCCTCGGCCGGCCGCGCCCTCGAGGAGGCGGGTGTAGCGCTGTCCGACATCGACCTGCTGGCGATCTACGACTCGTTCACCATCACGCTGGCGATCCTGCTCGAGGAGATCGGGATCTGCGCTCGCGGCGCCAGCGCGCAGCGGGTGCGCGACGGCGCCTTCGGCACCGACGGAGAGCTGCCGCTGAACACCCATGGCGGACTGCTGTCATTCGGTCACTCGGGCGCGGCCGGCGGCATGGCCCACATCGCCGAGGCCTACCGGCAACTGGCCGGCCGCGCGGGCAGCCGGCAGATCGCGCCGCGCCGGCGCGCGCTGCTGCATGCCGACGGGGGTGTGCTGTCGGCCCACGTCAGCCTGATCCTGGAGCGGCGCGGATGAGTCAATCAGCCCTGTCGACCCCTTTCACCGATGGCCTCGCGCAGGGACGGGTGCGCTGCCAGCGCTGCGCGCACTGCGGCGCGGTGCAACGCCTGGCACGCCATGCCTGTACCGCCTGCGGCGCCACCGCGCTCGAGTGGTTCGACGCGCAGGCCGGCGGCCGGGTGTTCGCCCTCACCGAAATCAGGCGCGCCCCCACCGATGCGTTCAAGGCCCTGGTTCCCTACACCCTGGCGCTGGTCGACCTGGACGAAGGCGCGCGGGTAATGGGCCACGCCGAGGCCGGCCTGGCGATCGGCGACCGGGTGCAGGCCGGCGTTTTCGTGCTCGACGGCCAGCCGCTGATCCGCTTCACCCGATCGGCCACACCCGGCGCCTGAGCGCCGACATCAGACCGCCTGGAACACCACCGCATCCGCGGCCAGACAGCCCTGCCCGACCGGCCCGACAATCACCGGATTGATGTCCACGCTGAGCACCGTGTGGTCGCCTTCCTCCATCCAGCGCCCCAGGCGCACCGCCGCCGCACAGAAGGCCTCGACGTCGCGGGCCGGTGAGCCCCGGAAACCCCCGAGCAGCGGGGCGATCCGCAGTTGCGACACCGCCTGCCGGACCGAGTCGACGTCGAAAGGCGCCAGCAGCAGACGGGCATCGGGCAGCACTTCGACCTGCGCGCCACCATCGCCCACCAGCAGCACCGTGCCGAACACCGGGTCGCGCCGGGCACCCAGCATCAGTTCACGTCCGCGACCCACCATGGCAGCCACCAGCATGCCGTCGAGCACCAGCCCGGCACTGCGCGCGGCCGCGCCGATGGCCGCATGGGCGCGGCCCAGCGCCGCGGCATCAGCCAGGTTCAACTGCACCAGGCCCAAGTCGCTCTTGTGAGCAATCAGGCTCGAGCAGCCCTTCAGGACCACCGGATAACCGATGTCGGCCGCCGCTGCCAGCGCCTCGGACAAGGCGCCGCACAACCGGTGGGCCACCACCGGCACACCGGCACCGGCCAGCACCCGCAGACTGTCGTTCTCGTTGAGCAGGGTCTGGGCAGGGCTCGGTTGGCCGGCCGGATCGGCGCCAGGCACGACGGCAGGATCGGCCCCGGCGTCAGCGGATGCCGCACCGGCGCCCAGCCGCCGCGGCCCGGCATCGGCCCAGCGACCGTCCAGGGCGTCGCCGGTGGCGTTCACCTGGGCCATCAGCTCGCTGTGGCCGATGAACTGCGCCAGCGCCCGCACCGCGTCATCCTCGGTGACGTACACCGGCAGTCCGCGGGCCCGGAAACACGCGGCCACGCTGTCCTGCGGCGCCGCGACGACCACCGGCTTGCCGGTGCGCTCGGCGAAGGCCGCCGCGTCGCGCGCGAACAGATCGACGTCGTAGCCAGCGCCCGCCACCGGGATGCCGATCACGAAGGCGTCAGCCGCCGGGTCATCGGCGATCACCGGCAGGATCTGTCCGAACAGGCTGCTGTTGGAGAGCAGCGCCGCGGTGATGTCCACCGGATTGGTGGTGGTGGCAAAGCCCGGCAGGATGCGGCCCAGCTGCTCGCGGGTGTCGGCCGACAGGGCTGGCAACTGCAGGCCGGCGCGGCTGGCCGCATCGGCCGCCAGCACGCAGACCGCCCCCGAATTGCTGATGACCACGATCCGCCGACCGGCGGGCCGCCAGCCCTTGAGGTAGAGCGGCGCCGCATCGACGAGCTCGTTGACCGAGCGCACCCGCCAGATCCCGTGCTGGGCCATGAACGCATCGACCACCCGATCCTCGGTCGCCAGCGAGCCGGTGTGCGACTGCGCTGCCTGCTGGCCGGCAGGGGTGCTGCCCGACTTCAGCGCGACGATCGGCAGCCCCCGACGGCGGGCGATGCGCGCCGCCTGCGCCAGGTTCCAGGGATCGGGCAGGCCCTCGAGATAAAGCAGCAGCAGCCGCAGATCGGGGTCACGCGCCACCACCGCGGCCATTTCGCACGCGGTCGCATCGCTGTCGTTGCCGGTGGCGTGCACATGACGCACGCCCACCGAGCGGGTGCGCAGCAGGTGATAGGGCACCACGCTGAGCGCGCCGCTCTGGCTCACGATACCCACCGGTCCGTCGGCCGGCTCGGTCTCGGTGAACATGGTCGAAAAACTGGCGACCGCGCCATTGCCGAAGTTGGCCAGCCCCTGGGTGTTGGGGCCGACGATCCGCAAGCCGTGGCGGCGCGCGATCGCGACCATCGCCTGCTCACGGGCCCGGCCGGCGGCATCGGTCTCGCCGAACCCGGAGCTCATCACCAGCGCGAGCTTCACGCCGAGCCGGGCCGCTTGCGCCACCGCCTCGATCGCGGCATCGCCGGCGACCGCCACGATCACCATGTCGGGCACCTCGGGCAGGCTGGCCAGGCTGGCCCAGGTCCGCAGCCCCTGGGTCAGCTCGCGGGCCGGGTTGATCGGATAGACGCGCCCCTGGTAACCGAAGCGCTTCAGGTAGACGAGGGGTCGCCCGCCGATCTTGTTGGCCTGCTCGGAGGCGCCCACCAGCGCGATCGAGGCCGGCGCGATGGCCGCGTCGAGCTGCGCGTGGAGGGTGCCGCGCAGCAGTCGTTCGTCAGCGCTCAGGGGGGCGTGGGGGGCGGATGTCGGGTGGTGCAATTGACTGACCTCGAGTCGGACCGTCGCCATCGGCGATCGACGGCGTTCGTTCGCCAAGCCTAACCGCCGATCGCCCCCGGCACGGGGGTGGTGACGAGCCGGTTTTCGCGCGCGCCGCGAACCGCAGGCTCGATCGACGCAATATGGAACCCGAACCGGTGGTGGGGGAACGCTGCCCCCGGTCGACTGTGGCCGACGGGTGCCCGATATACTGCGCAGCATGCACAACCGACTCCGATTGCGACGGCTGGCTGCCGCTTCGATCGTGGCGGCATGCGCGCTGGCGGGTGCCGTCCGACCCGCGCTGGCCCAGATCCGCCGCATCCCCCCCGGCGCGCGCGCCGGACGCTTCGCGATCACCAGCTTTCCGCAGGCCCTGCTCGACAGGAAGCCGGTGGTGCTGGCCCCCGGCGTGCGGATCCTGTCCACCGACAACCTGCTGGTGGTGCCCTCGACCCTGTCGGGCGCCGCCGAACAGATCGTGCGTTACCGGCTCGACCCGCTGAACCAGGTGATCGAAGTCTGGCTGCTCACCCCTGCCGAGGCGCAAGCCGCGGCGCGCGACACCGGATCTGCCTCATGACACGCAAGCTCTACATCCGCACCTTCGGCTGCCAGATGAACGAATACGACTCGGCCAAGATGGCCGACGTGCTCGGCCAGGGCGAAACGATCGAAAGCACCGACGACCCGGCGCTGGCCGACATCATCCTGTTCAACACCTGCTCGGTGCGCGAGAAGGCCGAGGAGAAGGTGTTCTCCGACCTGGGCCGCATGCGTGCCTTGAAGCGCGAGCGCCCCGACCTGATCGTCGGGGTGGGCGGCTGCGTGGCGAGCCAGGAAGGCGCCAACATCGTCGCCCGCGCGCCTTATGTGGATGTGGTGTTCGGTCCGCAGACCCTGCACCGGCTGCCGGCGCTGATCGAAGCGCGCCGGCGCACCGGACGCCCGCAGGTCGACATCTCCTTTCCCGAGATCGAAAAATTCGATCACCTGCCCCCGGCCCGGGTCGACGGGGCCAGCGCCTTCGTGTCGATCATGGAAGGCTGCAGCAAGTACTGCAGTTTCTGCGTGGTGCCGTTCACTCGCGGCGAAGAGGTCTCGCGCCCCTTCGACGACGTGCTGGTCGAGGTGGCCGGGCTGGCCGAGCAGGGCGTGCGCGAGGTCACCCTGCTCGGGCAGAACGTGAACGCCTACCGCGGCCCGATGGGCGATGGCGAGATCGCCGACTTCGCCCTCCTGCTCGACTATGTGGCCGAACTGCCGGGCATCGAGCGCATCCGCTACACCACCTCGCACCCCAAGGAATTCTCGCCGCGCCTGATCGAGGCCTATGGCCGCATCCCCAAGCTGGTCGATCATGTGCATCTGCCGGTGCAGTCGGGGTCGGACCGCATCCTGGCCGCGATGAAGCGCGGCTACACCGCGATCGAGTACAAGTCGATCATCCGGCGCCTGCGCGCGGTGCGTCCCGGGGTGTGCATCAGCTCCGACTTCATCGTCGGATTTCCCGGCGAGACCGACGCCGATTTCGAGCGCACCATGACCCTGATCGACGAGGTCGGCTTCGATGCCTCGTTCTCCTTCATCTACAGCCCGCGGCCGGGCACGCCGGCGGCCGACCTGCCCGACGACACGCCGGCCGAGGTCAAACTCGCGCGGCTGCAGCGCCTGCAGGCGCGCATCGACCTCAATGCGCGCGCGATCAGCCAGGCGATGGTCGGCACCCGCCAGGCGGTGCTGGTGGAGGGCCGGGCCCGCAAGGACGCCCAGGAACTCGCCGGGCGCACCACCAACAACCGGGTGGTGAATTTCCCCGGCGATCCGCGCCTGATCGGTCAGCTGATCGACCTGCGCATCGTGTCGGCGTTTCCGCATTCGCTGCGCGGCGACGCCGCGCTGCTCGACTGACCCCGTGGCCACCAAACCACGAAGTCTCGACTTCCGGCCCGCGCCCGCGGACAACCTGCGCCTGGCCAACCTGTGCGGGGCGCTCGACCAGAACCTGCGCCAGATCGAGGAAGCCTGCGACGCCCGCATCCAGCGCCGCGACGATCAGTTCACCATCGAGGGCAGCGCCGCCGGCGCGCGCGCTGCCCGCGCTGCGCTGGCCCACTTCCACGCGCTTGCAAACCGCGCCCTGTCGATCGACGACATCCAGCTCGGGCTGGTCGAGTTGCGAACCGGGTCGGCGGGGACGGCGGCAAGCGCTTCGGCAGGCACCGCAACGAGCACCGCGCTGGCGCAGCCGCCCGGCGCCGACGACAGCTCCCCCGTCCTGCACACCCGGCGCGCCGACCTGCAGGGCCGCACGCCCCGGCAGCGCGAATACCTGCGCCACATCATGGCGCACGACATCACCTTCGGCACCGGTCCGGCAGGCACCGGCAAGACCTACCTGGCGGTCGCCTGCGCGGTCGACGCGCTGGAGCGCGACACCGTCAAGCGCATCGTGCTGACCCGCCCCGCGGTCGAGGCCGGCGAGCGGCTGGGTTTCCTGCCGGGCGACCTCGCCCAGAAGGTCGATCCCTACCTGCGCCCGCTCTACGACGCCCTCTACGACCTGCTCGGCTTCGAGCGCACCGCCCGGATGTTCGAGAAGCAGGCGATCGAGATCGCGCCGCTGGCCTACATGCGCGGGCGCACCCTGAATAACGCCTTCATCATCCTGGACGAAGCCCAGAACACCACCCCCGAGCAGATGAAGATGTTCCTCACCCGGATCGGCTTCGGCGCCAAGGCGGTGGTCACCGGCGACACCACGCAGGTCGACCTGCCGCGCGGCCAGGTCTGCGGACTGGTGCAGGCCACGAAGATTCTTCAGGACGTCCGGGGCATCGCCTTCACCCGTTTCGACAGCAGCGATGTGGTCCGACACCCGCTGGTGGCGCGCATCGTCGATGCCTATGAGCGGGCCGACGGCGCGACCTGACGGCCCCGCGCTCGGGCTGGCGCTGCAACTGGGCGCGCGCATCCGCGAGTGGCCGGTCACGCGCACACGATTGCGCCGCTGGGTGCGGATGGCACTGGCCGGCGACGCCGAGATCACGCTGCGGCTGGTCGGCCGCAGCGAGGCCATCGCGCTGAACCGGGCCTATCGCGGGCGCGACTACGCGCCCAATGTGCTGACCTTCGCCTATGCGCCGATTCCCGGCGAACCCTGCCGCGCCGACATCGCACTGTGCCTGCCGGTGCTGCGCGACGAGGCCCGACGTCAGCACAAGCCGCTCGACCACCACCTGGCCCACCTGGTGATCCACGGCGTGCTGCACGCGCAGGGCCACGACCACCTCGAGCCGGCACAGGCCGACCGGATGGAGGCGCTCGAAACCCGGCTGCTCGCCCGCCTGCGAATGCCCGACCCCTACACGCTCGCGCAGGGCGCGCGGCGCGGCGCGCCCGATTGAGCATCGCCGGTCACTTCGGGTATCCTCGGGTCCTCAAAACTCCCTCCTGACACCATGTCGGATGCCCCTTCGGGCGGCGAGCCGAAGCGCTCGATGCTCGAACGTCTTTCAGCGCTGCTGCTTCGCGCTCCCGAAGACCGTGAACAACTGCTGAGCCTGCTGCGCACCTCGCACGAACGCGAACTGCTCGACGCGGAAGCCCTGTCGATGATCGAGGGCGTGCTCCAGGTGGCCGAACTCGCCGCCCGCGACATCATGGTGCCCCGCTCGCAGATGGTGGTGATCGACATCGCCGAACCGATGAGCCAGCTGCTGCCCCATGTGATCCGGACCGCCCACTCGCGTTTTCCGGTGGTCGAGGGCGAACTCGACAACGTGATCGGCATCCTGCACGCCAAGGACCTGCTGCGCCTGTACGCCGAGCATCCGCCGCCGCTGCGCGAGCTGATGCGCGCGGCGGTCTTCATCCCGGAATCCAAGCGGCTCAACGTGCTGCTGCGCGACTTTCGCGCCGACCGCCACCACATCGCGATCGTGGTCGATGAATACGGCGGCGTGGCGGGGCTGATCACCATCGAGGACGTGCTCGAGCAGATCGTGGGCGACATCGAGGACGAGTTCGACTTCGACGAGCAGGCCGATCACATCCTGCCCGCCGAGCCGGGCGAACACGGGCCGCGTTTCCGCGTGCGTGCCGCCGCCGAGATCGACTCCTTCAACCGCTCCTTCGGTACCCGATTCCCGCACGAGGACTTCGACACCATCGGCGGACTCGTCACCGAGCATTTCGGCCGGGTGCCCCGACGCGGTGATGCGGCGGTGCTCGACGGCCTGCGCTTCGAGGTGCTGCGCGCCGACGCCCGCCAGGTGCATCTGCTGATGGTCGAGCGGCTCACGCCCGCCGGCCAGGCCGACGGCACGCGCCCGATGGCCGGCTGAGGTGCGCGCGCCGGCAGGGTGGGCGGGTCTCGCAGCCGGCCTGCTCGGGGTGCTGCACGCGGCCTCGTTCACGCCGCTGGACGCCTGGTGGCTGCAGCTGATCACGCTCGCGCTGGCGCTGCGACTGGCGATCGGCGCCGTTTCCCCTCCCCGGCCCGCACCCCGATCCGGTCAGCGCGGGCGAGGCCGGGCCTGGGCCGGACCTGCCGTCGTCCTGTTCGCTTTCGGTCTGGGCCACTACGGGGCCGGCCTGTGCTGGCTGCACATCAGCATGCACCGATTCGGCGGCATGCCGTGGGCGCTGGCAGCGCTCGCGGTGCTGGCCTTCGCCGCCTATCTCGCGCTGTTCCAGGCGGCGGCCATGGCACTGGTCGGGCGACCCGGCGCGCCGGGAGCCCCCTCCCCGGCCACGGACTCCCGCCAACCATCCGCCAGCCTGCCCTGGACCATCGGCCTGACCTGGACGGGCGCAACCGCCGGCGCGTGGGCGCTGGCCGACTTCAGCCGCGGGTGGCTGTTCACCGGCTTTCCCTGGCTGTCGATTGGCTACGCGCACACCGACGGCCCGCTCGCCGGCCTGGCGGCGCTGGCCGGCGTCCATGGCGTGGGCATGGCTGGCGCCTGGGTGGCGGCGCTGGGCGCGCTCGCGATGGCCAGTCGCCACTGGCGCGACGCGCTGCGCTGGACCGGCGTCGCGGCACTGTCGCTGGCCGCCGCCGCGCCGCTGGCAAGCCTCGAGTTCACCGCGCCCGCCGGCGCGCCGGTCAGCGTGCGACTGGTCCAGGGCAACATCGCGCAACAGATGAAATTCGATCCGCAGCGGGCGATGGGGGCGATGCGCGCCTACGCGGCGCACATCGTCTCCAGCACGGCACAGCTCACGGTGCTGCCCGAGACCGCCTGGGTCACGCCCTGGGCATCGACCCCCGGGAGCATCCGCGAGGAGATCACCGGGGCGCTGGCGAGCCGGCGGTCGGCCGCCGCGATCGGCGTGCCGCTGATCGACGACACCGCGGGCGGGCCGCGCATCACCAACAGCGTGGTGCTGCTGGACGGCCGCCCGGGCGGCGCGGTCGGCGCCCGCTACGACAAGCATCACCTGGTGCCGTTCGGCGAATTCATCCCCTGGGGCTTCGAGTGGTTCGTGCGGCTGATGCAGATCCCGCTGGGCAATTTCGCGCGCGGCAGCCTCGGCCAGGCGCCCTTCGAGGTCGGCGGCCAGCGCTTCGCGATCAACATCTGCTACGAGGACCTGTTCGGCGAAGAGATCATCGAGTCGGTGCGCGAACCGGCCGGTGCGACGGTGCTGGTCAACGTCAGCAACATCGCCTGGTTCGGCCAGTCGCACGCACTCGGCCAGCACCTGGCGATCGCGCGGATGCGCACCCTCGAGACCGGGCGGCCGATGCTGCGCGCCACCAACACCGGCGTGACCGCCTCGATCGACCACCGCGCGCGCGTCCTCGCGCAGTTGCCCGAACACCAGGAAGGCGTGCTCGACATCCGGGTCCAGGGCACCACCGGGCTGACGCCCTATGTGCGCGCCGGCAATCTGCCGGTGATCCTGCTGGCCCTCCTGTTGCTGATCATTGCGCGCACGACCGGGCGGCGGCGCTCGGTGATCCAGTAAAATCCGGCGGCCACGCCAACACACGACAACCAGGCTCCGATGCTTACCTTTCAGCAAATCATTCTGCGGCTTCAGGAATACTGGGACGCACAAGGCTGCGCGCTGCTGCAGCCTTACGACATGGAGGTCGGTGCGGGCACCTTCCACACCGCGACCTTCCTGCGCGCGATCGGTCCCGAGCCCTGGCGCGCCGCCTATGTGCAGCCCTCGCGGCGCCCCAAGGACGGCCGCTACGGCGACAACCCGAACCGGCTGCAGCACTACTACCAGTACCAGGTGGTGCTCAAGCCCTCGCCGCCGAACATCCTCGACCTGTACCTGGGCTCGCTGAAGGCGCTGGGCATCGACACCCAGGTCAATGACATCCGCTTCGTCGAAGACGACTGGGAGTCGCCCACGCTGGGCGCCTGGGGTCTGGGCTGGGAGGTCTGGCTCAACGGCATGGAAGTCACCCAGTTCACCTACTTCCAGGAAGTGGGTTCGCTGAAGTGCCAGCCGATCACCGGCGAGATCACCTACGGCATCGAGCGGCTGGCGATGTATCTGCAGCGGGTCGAAAGCATCTACGACCTGGTGTGGACCGAGGGCGTCACCTATCGCGATGTCTTCCACCAGAACGAGGTCGAGCAGTCGACCTACAACTTCGAGCACTCGAACACCGACATGCTGTTTCGCCACTTCAACGAATACGAGGCCGAGGCGCGGCGCCTGATCGAGGTGCCGCTGGCGCTGCCGGCCTACGAGATGATCATGAAGTGCTCCCACACCTTCAACCTGCTCGATGCCCGCGGCGCGATCTCGGTCACCGAACGTGCCGCCTACATCGGCCGGGTGCGCCAGCTCTCGCGCGCGGTCGCGCAGGCCTACTACGACTCGCGTGAACGGCTGGGCTTCCCGATGGCGATTTCTCTCGACCGGGCGGCCTGAATGAGCGCCCGTCCGCTGCTGATCGAACTGTTCACCGAAGAACTGCCGCCGAAGGCGCTCAAGCGCCTGGGCGAGGCCTTCGCAGGCGCGATCCTGGAAGGCCTGCAGACCCGCGGGCTGGCACCGGTGCCCGCCGCTTCGCGCACCTTCTGCTCGCCGCGCCGGCTCGCGGTGCGGGTCGAGGATGTGGTGCATCGCGCGCCCGACAAGGTGGTCGACCTCAAGGGCCCCTCGATCAAGGTCGGGCTCGACGCCCAGGGCGAGCCCACGCAGGCACTGGTCAAATGGGCCCAGAAACAGGGCGCGACGGTCGAGCAGCTGACCCGCGGCTCGGACGGCAAGCAGGAGTGCTTCTTCTTCGCCAGCACCGTGCCGGGCCAGCACCTCTCGGAATGCGCCGATGCGCTGATCGCGTACGCGCTGTCGCGGCTGCCGATCCCCAAGGTCATGGAGTACCAGCTGGCCGACGGCCGCACCAGCGTGAGCTTCGTGCGGCCCGCGCATCGGCTGATCGTGCTGCACGGCGACGCGGTGGTGCCGGCCGGCGCGCTGGGCCTGCTGTCGGGCCGGCGCACCTTCGGGCACCGGTTCCAGAGTGTGGGCGAACTGGTGATCCCCGACGCCAATGCCTATGTGCATGTGCTCGAGCGCGAGGGCCGGGTGATCCCCGACTTCGATACCCGGCGGGCGCGCATCGCCGCCATGCTCGATGACCGCGCGCAGGCGCTCAATGCCTCGCTGGGCGATCCGGAACAGGTCGCGCCCCTGCTCGACGAGGTCACCGCGCTGGTCGAATGGCCGGCGGTCTATGCCGGTGAATTCGAACCGGCCTTCCTGGCCGTGCCCCAGGAATGCCTGATCCTCACCATGCGCACCAACCAGAAATACTTTCCGCTGTTCGACGGGCAGGGCCGGTTGCTGCCGCGCTTCCTGATCGTCTCGAACATGCAGGTCGACGATCCGACCCTCATCATCGACGGCAACCAGCGGGTGGTGCGCCCGCGCCTGGCCGATGCGCGCTTCTTCTTCGAGCAAGACAAGAAGACCCCTCTGGCCGACCGGGTGGCGCAACTGTCCGCCGTGGTCTACCACGCCAAGCTGGGCACGCAGGCGCAGCGTGTGGAACGGGTGCGCCACCTGGCGCGTGCGATCGCGCAATCGCTGAACCTGAACGTCGAGCACGCCGATCGCGCCGCGCTGCTGGCCAAGACCGATCTGGTCACCGGCATGGTGGGCGAGTTCCCCGAACTGCAGGGGGTGATGGGCACCTATTACGCGCGCCACGACGGCGAGCCCGATGCGGTGGCCCAGGCGCTCACCGAGCAGTACCAGCCGCGCTTCGCCGGCGACGAGTTGCCGGCCAGTGACACCGGTACCGTGCTGGCGCTGGCCGACAAGCTCGAGACGCTGGCCGGACTGTTCGGCATCGGTCAGCACCCCACCGGCGACAAGGATCCTTTCGCGCTGCGTCGCCACGCGCTCGGGGTGATCCGGATGCTGGTCGAGAAGCGGCTGCCGCTGGCGCTGCCCGCGCTGCTGGACACCGCGTTCGCGGCCTTCGATGCCGCGGCGGCGCCGGGTCGCGCGGGCCTGGAGACCTTCGTCTACGAGCGCCTGTCGGGCTGGCTGCGCGAGCGCGGCTTCAGCAGCCAGGAAGTCGCGGCGGTGACCGACCAGCGCCCGGCCGAGCTGGCGCGGGTGCTCGAGCAGTTGCAGGCGGTGCGCACCTTCTCGGCGCTCCCCGAGGCGCAGTCGCTGGCAGCGGCCAACAAGCGGATCACCAACATCTTGCGCAAGGCCGGCGATGTGGCGGCCGCCGAACCCGTGCCGGCGCTGCTGGTCGAAGGCGCCGAACGCGAACTCGCGGCGCGGCTTGCCGAACTCGGCCCGCGGGTGGACGCCTGCATGGCGGCGCACGATTACACCGGTGCGCTCACCCAGATGGCGCAGTCGCGCGAGGCGGTCGACCGCTTCTTCGATGAAGTCATGGTGATGGCCGACGACCCGGCGGTCCGGGCCAACCGGCTCGCCCTGCTGGCCCGTCTTCGTGAACTGATGAACCGCGTGGCCGACATCTCGCGGCTGTCGGCATGAAACTGGTGGTCCTCGATCGCGACGGCGTCATCAACCATGACAGCGCCGCGTACATCAAGAGCCCCGACGAATGGCGTCCGATCGAGGGCAGCCTCGAGGCGATCGCCCGGCTGCGCAAGGCGGGCTACCGGGTGGCGGTGGCCACCAACCAGGCCGGCGTCGGTCGGGGGCTGTTCGACATGGCCACGCTGGCGGCGATCCACAGCCGCATGACTCAGGCGGTGAGCGCGGCCGGCGGCCAGATCGATGGCATTTTCTTCTGCCCGCACTCACCGCAGGCAGCGTGCGTCTGCCGCAAACCGCAGCCGGGCATGCTGCTGGAGATCCTGCGGCGCTTCGGCGTCGAACCGGGCGCCGTCACGGTGGTGGGCGATTCGCTGCGCGACCTGCAGGCGGCACAGGCGGCCGGCTGCCAGCCGGCCCTGGTGCTGACCGGCAACGGCGTGCGCACGCTCGAGGAAGGCGGCCTGCCCGAGGGCACGACGGTGCACGACAACCTGGCGGCATTCGCCGCCGAGCGAACGGCCTGAGCGCAATCGGGCCATGGACAAGCAACGCGTCTTCCGACCATGATGGTTTCGCGTGCCGGCGCGCACGCCCGGCGTTTCCAGGAGTACCCGATGCTGGCCTTGCGAGCGATCGCCTTCACCCTGCTGCAGGTGATCACCGTCATTCCGATGAGCGCGATCTGCCTGCTGTGCGCGCCACTGCCGCGCCCGCTGCGCTATCGGGTCACCGTCGTCTGGCCGCGCGCGATGGTCAAGGGCGCACGCCTGCTCCTGGGGATCGATCACCGGATGATCGGCACCGAGAACTTCCCCGACGGCCCGGCCATCGTGCTCTCCAAGCACCAATCCACCTGGGAGACGCTGTTCTATGTCTCGCACCTGCCGCGCGAGATGTGTTTCGTGTTCAAGCGCGAGCTGCTGATGCTGCCCTTCTTCGGCTGGGGCATCTGGCTGCTCGACATGATCCACATCGACCGGCGCAAGAGTCGCAACGCATTCGAGGAAGTCGTCACCCAGGGCATTCGAAAACTCGCCGAGGGCCGCTGGATCATCATGTTCCCGGAAGGCACGCGCACCCCTGCCGGCTCGCAGGGCCGCTATAAAACGGGTGGCACGCGGCTGGCGATCCGCACCGGCGCGCCGGTGATTCCGATCGCGATGAACTCGGGTGATTTCTGGCCCCGTCGCGCTTTTTTGAAGCGTCCGGGCACGATCACCGTGTCGGTGGGTCCGCCGATCCCGTCCGCGGGCAAGACCCCGGAACAGCTGCTGGCCGAAGTCGAAACCTGGATCGAGGCCGAAATGCGCCGCATCACACCCCAGGCCTACACCGACCAGGGCGCCCCGACCGGTTCGCCAGCCGAGTCGACCCAGCGACAGCGCGCCTGATGGCACTCAAGCGCCTGCGCCAGCTCGCCGATGCGGCACTGCAGCTCACGCTGCCGCTGTTCGAACCGGCTGCGCCGCCCGCGGTGGTGCGCGCCGGTCACCGGGTGCTCCGCCTGGGCGACCAGTTCGTCGAATACGAACTGCGCCGCTCGCGTCGCCGCACCATCGGCTTCGTGGTCGATGACCGTGGCCTGTCGGTGACCGCCCCGCGCTGGGTCGCCCAGAGCGAGATCGACTCGGCGCTGGCCGAGCGCGCCGACTGGGTGCTGCGCAAGCTGGTGGAATGGCGCGACTACACCCGCCGGCGCGACCGACTGGCGGTGCGCTGGGAGGACGGCGCGACCATGCCCTTCCTGGGCCGCGATCTGGTGCTGCGGGTGTGCGCCGGCCATCGCGGCAAGCCGGTGCTGGTGGAGTCGACCCTGCAGGTCGGGCTGGCGCCCGAGGCCGACAACGACCAGCTGCGCGATGTCGTGCAGGCGTGGCTGCAGCAGCGCGCCCGCGAACATTTCGCGGTACGGATCGATCATTTCGCGCGCGAGCACGGCGTGTCGCCACGGCGCTGGGCGCTGTCGTCAGCACGAACCCGCTGGGGCAGCTGCGCGGCCGACGGATCGATCCGGCTGAACTGGCGGCTGATGCACTTTCCGCCGGAAATCGTCGACTACGTGATCGCCCACGAACTGGCGCACCTGCGCGAGATGAACCACGGCCCGCAATTCTGGTCGGCGGTGGGCGAGCTGTTTCCCGAATGGCAGCGCGCCCGCGACTGGTTGCGCGGATTCCCCGACGACATCACTTTCTGAGACCCGGGCGAGCGGCCCGGGCGCTGCCCGCCTAGAGGCCGCGGGTCGAGGTCTGGATCAGCTCGATCTTGTAGTGATCGGGATCCTCGAAGAACGCGATGATGGTCGACCCGCCCTTGACCGGGCCGGCCTCGCGCGTGATCACCCCGCCGGCCTGGCGGACCCGCTCGCAGGTGGCCGCGACATCGTCGACGCCGATCGCGATGTGGCCGAAGGCGGTGCCGCTCTCATACGACTCGACGCCGTAGTTGTAGGTGAGCTCGATCTCGGCCGCACCGTCGGCGTTGCCCTTGCCGAAGGCCACGAAGGCCAGCGAGTACTTCTGATCGGGACGATCGGTGGTGCGCAGCAGGGTCATGCCCACCGCCTTGGTGTAGAAATCGATCGAGCGTTGCAGGTTGCCGACCCGCAGCATGGTGTGGAGCAGTTTCATGGGTTTGAACACCGGTGGGAGGATGCCGCGATGGTAACCCGCGCGGGTCCGGGCGCACCGCCTCGCGGGCACGCGCGCCGCGACGATGAAACGACCTCAGCCCTGCCTGAACCCCATTCAGTCGGGCGCCACCGGAATGGCGGCCAGCCGACGCGCCAGCGCGATCCAGTCGGCGACCGGCACCTCTTCGGCGCGTGCGGTGGGCGGCAGCCCGGTGTCTTCAATGCCGCGCACCTGCAGCCAGGGCAGCAGCGTCTTGCGCAGCATCTTGCGGCGCTGGCCGAAGCCGGCGGCCAGCAGTTGCGAGAGCACCGGTACCGGCACCGAACCGGGATCGCGGCGTGGCAGCATCCGGATCACCGCCGAGTCGACCCGGGGAGGCGGATCGAAAGCCTCCGGTCCCACCTCGATCAGCGATTCAGTGTCGTAGTAGGCCTGCAGCAGCACGCCGAGCCGGCCATAGGCGGCGGTTCCCGGTCCGGCGACGATGCGATCGACGACTTCGCGCTGCAGCATGAAATGCAGGTCCTGGGTGATCTCGCGGCAGTCGATCAGACGCACCAGCAGCGGCGTGGAGATGTTGTAGGGCAGGTTGCCGACCAGGCGCAGCGGCCCGGCTGCGGCGAAGTCACGAAAATCGACCGACAGCACGTCGGCCTCGACGAGGTCGAGCCGTTCGCCGAAGCGCCGGCGCAACCGGGCGGCCAGATCGCGGTCGATCTCGATGGCGCGCAGCCGCGGCACCCGATCCAGCAGCACCGCGGTCAGCGCCGCGTCGCCCGGCCCAATCTCGATGAGGTTCTCGCCCGGCATTGGTGCGATCGCAGCGACGATCGCCTCGATCACGCCCCGGTCGACCAGGAAGTGCTGGCCGAAGCGCTTGCGTGCGACCGGCTTCACCGCGACACGGCCCGCAGGCGGGCCAATCAACGCTCCCGGTATTCGACGTAGGTGCGATCGCGCACCTGGCGCAGCCAGTCCTGGGTCTGCTCCTCGATTCGGCGCTCGCGAAGGGCGAGCCGGGCCGCTTGGCGCTGGCGCTCGGGCGAGGCGACATCGGTTCGCCGCTCCAGGACCTGGATCAGGTGAAAGCCAAAATCGGTGCGCACCGGCTCGCTGATGTCGCCGGGCTGCAGCGAGTCCATCGCACGCTCGAAGGGCGGGACGGTGTCGCCGGCATAGAGCCAGCCGAGATCGCCCCCCCGGGTCGCGGATCCGTCGGTCGAGTACTGGCGCGCCATGTCGGCAAAATCGGCCGAGCCGGCGAGCACGCGCTCGCGGATGTCGCGCAGGCGGCGCAGCACGTCTGCCTGCGAGGCGCCTTCGGCCAGCCGGATCAGGATGTGGCGGGCCTTGGTCTGCAGAACCGGTTTGCCGCCCAGGCCAATGTCGGTGCCGGCGCGCGCCCCGTTCAGGCGCAGCACGTGAAAACCATTGGCACTGCGCAGCAGCGGCGCCAGTTCGCCCGGTTTGAGGCGGGCCACCGCCTCGACGAACAGCTGCGGCAGGCGCTCGGCCGGCCGCCAGCCCAGCGCCCCGCCGCTCATCGCCTCGGGCGCATCGGACAGCGCCGCCGAGAGCCGGGAGAAGTCGCCGCCGCGCTGCAACTGCCTGATGATTTCCTCGCCACGCAGGCGCTGACGCTCGATCTGCTCGGCGCTGGCCCCCTCGGGAATGCGCAGCAGGATCTGGACGATGTCGTACTCGGGCGCCACCGCGCCGGCGTCGCGCTGCTCGGCCAGGAAGGCATCGATGTCGGCCTCGCTGATGTTCAGCTTGGCGTCGACCTCGCGCTCGCGCAACCGGCTGATCAGGATCTCCTCGCGCACTTCCTCGCGGAACTTGGTGAAGCTCACGCCGTCACGCTCGAGCTGTGCGCGCATCTGCGCCGGCGTGCCGCGGTTGTCCTCGGCCATCCGGGCCAGCACCCGATCGAGTTGCGCATCGTCGACGCGCAATCCGGCGTCGCGGGCCGCCTGGACCAGCGCGCGGTCGGAGATCAGCCGCTCGAGCACCTGCTTGCGCAGTTCTTCCTCGGGCGGCGCCTCGATGCGCCGCTGGCGCAACTGACGCTCGACCGAACGACGGCGCATCTCGACCTCGAGAAAGGTGATCACGTCGGTGTTGACCACCGCGACGACCCGATCGATCTCGGTCACCGGGGCGGACGGGCCGAGGGACCTCGGGGCGGTCTGGGCTGAGCTGCCGGCGGCAACCCATGCGAGGGTCAGCAGCAGCAGACGGATGAGGGGCTTCATTCGTATCCGAAAAATCGGGATGGCAGGGTCGGCCGGTCGTTGGGCAACCGATAACCCGGGATGTTCCGACGCAATATATCAAACGGGTCGGAACCGATGCGCATCAGCCCGCGCAGTTCGAGCTGCAGAAAAAACGCGCTGGTCGAACGGCCCGCCGCGGTCACGAAGCGCTGGGCGACGAAACGGGTGGTCCAGCAGTCGGCGTTGTACTCGAAACCGCCGATCGCCTCGATGATGCCGGGCTTGGAATCGACGACCGCCAGCGTGCTTGAATCGACTCGCCGGGTGAGCCAGGAATAGTTGATGCGTCCCAGACTGACCCAGCGATCGGCAATCGGCCAGCGCCAGGAGGTGTCGACCTGACCCAGCTGATCGCGAAGGTAGCGCACACCGGCGTTCAGGATGCGCCCGTCGGCGGGCAGGTAGCGCCACAGCAGGTTCAGGCGCGGCACCGAGGAATCGCGCAGGCTGTACTGCAGGCCGGCGTCGAAGCTGGTGCTGGGCGAGACCAGCGCCGACGCAGCCACCAGGATGTCGGAGCGGGTGTCGGTACGGGCCTCGACCCCGGAAATCGAGACCTGCTGGCTGGAGAAATACCAGCGCTGCCCGAGCGCGAAGCGCAGCGACTCGACGCCCGAGCCGGACTCGACCAGACGCGAGACCACCGCGGTGGTGAGCTGATTCTGGTCGGCGATTCGGTCGTTGCCCACGAAGGTGTTGTCGGAGAAGAGCTGTGCGAAATTGAAGTCGGCCACGCCGCTGTCGAACACCGGGAAAGCCGACTGGTCGCGATAGGGGGTTCGGACGTAGAAAAGACGCGGCTCCAGCGTCTGGGTCAGGCTGCGGCCGAAGAACTGCGCCGAGCGCTCGAAGACCAGCCCGGCGTCCAGCGACATCACCGGCACATTGCGGTTCAGCGAGGTCGACAGGCCGTTGTTCTGGTCGAGACGGTAGCTCGACAGGTGCAGCCCGATCTTCGGAACGACGAACCAGCCGGGACGCACGATCGGGTAGCTCAGGCGCGGATAGGCCACCAGGCGAAGTCCCTCGGGCGAACCCTCCAGGGGCCGGCGAAACAGGCTCGCGTCCAGCAGGGTCTCGAGATCGAAGCCGCCCAGGTCGCGGCGCTGGTTGGTCAGGCTGATCTGCGGCACCCGCTCGTAGGGCGGCGACAGGCGGGCATCGAGAATGCTCTGGTAGCGGGTGGTGCGCAGCAGCAGCGTCCAGTCGTTCCAGGACCGGGTGGCTATCGCGTCGCGCGGCAGGATGCGCTCGGAGCTGGCCAGGATCGAGCGCGAATAGTCGACGAAATAGTTTTCGTCGGACACCCCGCGCGCGTTGATCGAACCGCTCCAGCCGGCGACATTGGCGTAGGTGTGCAGCCCGCTCCAGAAATAGCGGTTGGTGCTGGTCAGCGAGTCGTTGGGGGTGTATTCCACCCGCAGGTCGCCGGCACTGCGGGGCTCGAGATAGCGGAACTGGCCGCCGAGCTGCAGCCCGCGGCGCACCATCACCCGCGGGAACAGGGTCAGGTCGCGATTGGGCGCGATGTCGAAATAGTAGGGGGCGACCAGCTCGGGGCCGGTGCCGGTGGTGAAGGAAAAGCTCGGCGCCAGCAGGCCGCTGCGCCGCTGCTCGCCCAGCGGAAACTCGAAGAACGGGGCGGACAAGATCTGGCGGCCCTTGAAGTACAGCGAGGCCCAGCGCCCGCTGCCCTCCTCGCGCGTGTTGTCGATCTCCATCGCCTCGGTGCGCATGAACCAGTCGGGATCATCGGCGCGGCAGGTGGTGTAGGTCGCGTTGCTGAGCGCGACCCGGTCGGCGTCGAGAAATTCGATGCGATCGGCCCGCCCGCGCCCGCCAAACAGGCCCAGCGCGTAAGACGGCGACAGGAACACGCCCTCGGAGCCATCCAGGCGCAGCTGCAGCGCCGGACCGGTGAAGACATTGCCCTGGCGAACCACCCGGACATTGCCCACTGCGACCACCTCATCGTCGGGCACGTAGTAGGTGATCCGGTCGCCGCTGATGACCGTCCCCGCTCGGCGCAGCTCGGCGTCGCCCTGCAGGGTGAGCTCGCGATCCATGCGGGCGCTGATCCGGTTGCCGCGGCCGTAGACCGGACGACCCTCGACCAGCGCGGCGGCGGCCTCGGAAAGTCGCGAATCGAGCTTCAGGACCAGGGGCGCGTCGGCGAATGCCTGCGCATGGCCGAATGCGGTCAGGAGCAGCGCGGCGAAGCGAAGGCGAAGGTGCGACATGGCGGGTGCCCTTATTATACGAACCCGCGCCGCCACGCCATTGTCTGCGACCCTCATGACCCAACGCGAAACCCCTTCGTCAGACCCCCGCCTGGAAGCGCTTGCCTGTTGGCTCTCCGGATTGCCGGGCGAATTCAACCTGCAGCCCGCCAGCCTGCACAGCGCCTCCGACGACGCGAGCTTCCGGCGTTATTTCCGGCTGTCGGCCCGTCACGAGGCGGCCACCAGCCTGGTGGTGATGGACGCCCCGCCCCCGCAGGAGGACTGCCGGCCCTTCATCCATGCCGCCGCCGTCATGGGCGAGGCCGGATTGAGCGTGCCGCGCGTGCTGGCCGCCGATGTCGATCAGGGCTTTCTGCTGCTCGATGATTTCGGCTCGCTCACCTACCTGCAGGCCCTCAACGAGCAGACCGCGCCGGTCCTCTACCGCGAGGCCTGCGTCGCGCTGGTGCGTCTGCAGGTGGCCAGCCGCGCGGGTGTCTTTCCGGCGTATGACCGCGCGCTGCTCGCCCGCGAGCTCGACCTCTACCCGCAGTGGTACGTGGAACGGCATCGGCAGGTGACGCTCGACGACGACCGGAACACGCTGCAGGAGGCCTTCGAGCTGCTGATCACCGACGCGCTGGCGCAGCCGGCGGTATTCGTGCACCGCGACTATCACTCGCGCAACCTGATGGTGCTGCCCGGCGAGTCCAACCCGGGCGTGCTCGACTTCCAGGACGCGGTGCACGGCCCCTACACCTACGACCTGGTCTCGCTCTTGCGCGACGCGTATGTGAGCTGGCCCGAGGAGCAGGTGCTCGACCTGGCGATCCGTCACTGGGAGCGCGCGCGCAAGGCCGGACTGCCGATGCCCCACGCCTTCGGCGACTTCTATCGCCAGTTCGAATGGATGGGCCTGCAGCGCCACCTCAAGGTGCTGGGCATCTTCGCGCGCCTGAGCCACCGCGACGGCAAGGACCGCTACCTGGCCGACCTGCCGCCGGTACTCGAGCATGTGCTCAAGACGGCCTCGCGCTATCGCCACTTCGGCCGACTGGCGCAGGTCATCGAGCGCGTCGAGCAGCGCACCCGCCAGACCGGCTACACCTTCTAACGGCGCGGCTCGGGATGCGCGCGATGATCCTGGCGGCCGGACGCGGCGAACGGCTGCGACCGCTGACCGACCACTGTCCCAAACCGCTGCTGCCGGTGGGCGGACGCCCGATGATCGAATGGCACCTGCGCGGGCTGGCCGCGGCGGGCATCCGCGAGGTGGTGGTCAATCATGCCCACCTGGGCGAACAGATCGAGCGGCACCTGGGCGACGGCGCCCGCTGGGGGCTGCGGATCCGCTACTCGCCCGAGCCGGTGGCCCTGGAGACGGCCGGCGGAATCGCGCAGGCGCTGGCGCTGCTGGGCCCCGATCCGTTCCTGGTGGTCAACGGCGATGTCTTCACCGACTTCGATTTCGGCCGGGCCCGCACGATCGCGCTGCAGATGGACGCGGCCGGCCTGGCGGCCTGGTGCGTGATGGTGGCCAATCCGGCCGAGCACGCCGGGGGCGACTTCCGGCTGAGCGAAGGTCGGCTGCTGCGCGCGGCGGCGAACGCGCCGACCCGCACCTTCAGCGGCATCGCGGTCTACCGCCCGCAGGTCTTCGCGGCGATCGCGCCCGGCACCCGGCTGCGGCTTCGCCCGGTGCTCGATGCGCTGATCGACGAGCGCCGGATCGGCGCCGAACACCACGGCGGACGGTGGGTCGACGTGGGCACTCCGGAACGTCTGGCCGAGCTTGCTGCGCTGCACATTTCTTAAGCAGCCGGATTTTCGCTAGAATTGCCTCCCCCTGCCGGCGCGATGGCCTTTTCATCGCGCCGTCGTTCATTCCGGAGTCCCCCTGCCCATGAAGATCGGACCGTACACGCTGCCCAACAACGTGTTCGTCGCACCGATGGCCGGGGTCACCGACCGGCCGTTTCGCGCGCTCTGCCGGGCGCTGGGCGCCGGCTACGCGGTCTCGGAAATGAGCGCGTCCGACCCGAGCCTGCGCGACAGCGTCAAGACCCAGCGGCGCATCGACCATGCCGGCGAGACCGAGCCGCGCGCGGTGCAGATCGCCGGCGCCGATCCGGCGATGATGGCGCAGGCCGCCCGCTACAACGTCGAGCGCGGCGCGCAGATCATCGACATCAACATGGGCTGCCCGGCACGCAAGGTGTGCAACGTTCAGGCCGGCTCGGCGCTGATGGCCAACGAGGCGCTGGCCATGGCCATCGTGAGCGCGGTGCGCGCAGCGGTCGAGGTGCCGGTCACCGTCAAGATGCGCACCGGCCCCGATCCCCTGCGGCGCAATGCGGTCGACCTGGCGCGCCGCTTCGAGCAGCTCGGCGTGGACATGATCACCGTCCACGGGCGCACCCGCGCCTGCGCCTATCGGGGCCAGGCCGAGTACGACACCATCGCCGCGGTCAAGCAGTCGGTGGGCGTGCCGGTGGTGGCCAACGGCGACATCGACTCGCCCGAGCAGGCGCGCGCGGTGCTGCTGGCCACCGGCGCCGACGCGGTCATGATCGGACGAGCGGCCCAGGGCCGGCCCTGGATCTTTCGCGAGATCGCGCATTTCCTCGCGACCGGACAGGCGCTGGCCGGCCCCGACCTGGGCGAGATCCGGGCCCACCTGCTCGAGCACCTGCAGGATCATTACCGGTTCCACGGCGAATACACCGGTGTGCGAACCGCCCGCAAGCATGTCGGCTGGTACCTCTCGGACAGCCCGGGCTGGCAGGCCCACCGCCAGGCATTCAACACACTGTCGAGCCCGCGCGAGCAGATCAGCGCGCTGGAGCACTTCTTCGCCGCCGATCCGTCGGCCCTCGCCCCGCCGCCGGGGGCCGCCAACCAGAACACTTTCGACCACCGGGAGGTGGCATGACCCGCCAGCAGACGATCGACGAAGCGGTCACGCGCAGCCTGGAAAAGTATTTCCGCGACCTCGAGGGCACGCCCCCGGGCTCGATCTACGACATGGTGATCCGGGCGGTCGAGCGCCCGATGCTCGAGGTGGTCATGCGCCAGGCGCAGGGCAACCAGCTGCGCGCCAGCGAGATGCTGGGCATCAACCGAAACACGCTTCGCAAGAAGCTTCAGCTGCACGGGATGCTATGACTCACCAGGTGAAAAGAGCGCTGCTCAGCGTCTCCGACAAGGACGGGATCGTCGAGCTTGCGCGCACGCTGACCGATCGCGGCATCGAACTGCTGTCCACCGGGGGCACCGCGAAACTGCTCGCGCAGGCCGGCCTGCCGGTCATCGAGGTCTCCGACTACACCGGCTTTCCGGAAATGCTCGACGGTCGGGTCAAGACCCTGCACCCGAAGGTCCACGGCGGCCTGCTGGCGCGCCGCGACCTGCCCGAGCACCTGAGCGCGCTCGCCCAGCACGGCATCGGGAC
Organism: uncultured beta proteobacterium; assembly: GCA_903934295.1. Taxonomy (GTDB): domain Bacteria; phylum Pseudomonadota; class Gammaproteobacteria; order Burkholderiales; family Burkholderiaceae_E; genus Quisquiliibacterium. The sequence continues at coordinate 35,506 of CAIZNI010000060.1, read as the reverse complement.
CATCGACCTGCTGGTGGTCAACCTCTATCCCTTCCAGCGCACGGTGGCGAACCCCGATTGCACGCTCGAGGACGCGATCGAGAACATCGACATCGGCGGACCGACCATGCTGCGGGCAGCCGCCAAGAATCACGGCGGCGTGGCGGTGCTGGTCGACCCAGCCGACTACGCCGGGGTGCTGGCCGAGATCGCCGCCACCGGCGGCGTGTCGGCACCGACCCGCTTCGACCTTGCGCGCAAGGTGTTCGCGCACACCGCGCAATACGACGGCGCGATCGCCAACTGGCTGACCGCGCTGGCCCCCGACGGCACCCGCGAGCCGCATCCGGCGGTGTTCACCCAGCAGTGGCTGAAGGTGCAGGACATGCGCTACGGCGAGAACCCGCACCAGAGCGCCGCGTTCTACCGCGACCTGGCACCGGCGCCGGGCAGCCTGGCCGACTACCAACAACTGCAGGGCAAGGAGCTGTCGTACAACAACATCGCCGATGCCGACGCGGCCTGGGAGTGCGTGAAGCGCTTCGACGAGCCGGCCTGCGTGATCGTCAAGCACGCCAACCCTTGCGGTGTGGCGATCGCTGCGGACTGCCTGGGCGCCTATCGCAAGGCGCTGCAGACCGACCCGACCTCGGCCTTCGGCGGGATCATCGCCTTCAACCATCCGCTCGATGCGGCGGCTGCCACCGAGGTGGCGCGCCAGTTCGTCGAGGTTCTGATCGCGCCGGGCTTCGACGCGGGCGCGCGCGCGGTCTTCGCCGCCAAGCAGAATGTGCGGCTGCTCGAGATCGCGGTGGCCCGCTCGGGCAACGGGTACGACCTGAAGCGGGTCGGCGGCGGGCTGCTGGTGCAGTCGCCCGACGAGCACGTGCTCACGCCGGCCGACGTGCGCGTGGTCTCGCGCCTGGCGCCCACCGCGCAGCAGATGGCCGACCTGCTTTTCGCCTGGCGGGTCGCCCAGTTCGTGAAGTCGAATGCGATCGTGTTCTGCGGCGACGGCCGCACGCTGGGCGTGGGCGCCGGGCAGATGAGCCGGATCGACTCGGCCCGCATCGCCTCGATCAAGGCCGGCCACGCGGGCCTGTCGCTGGCCGGCTCGGCGGTCGCCTCCGACGCGTTCTTCCCGTTTCGCGACGGCCTCGATGTGGTGGTCGACGCCGGTGCGTCCTCGGTCATCCAGCCTGGCGGCTCGGTGCGCGACGCCGAAGTGATCGCCGCTGCCGACGAGCGCGGCGTGGCGATGGTCTTCACCGGCGTGCGGCACTTCCGGCACTGACCGGACACGCCGCCCGCCCGAGCGAGCGCCCTTGCGCATCCTGGGGATCGACCCCGGCCTGCGGGTCACCGGCTTCGGGGTCATCGACGTCGAGGGCTCGAGCCTGCGCTATGTGGCCAGCGGTGTGATCCGGATCGCCGCCGGGCCGCTGCCCCCGCGCCTGAAGGTGATCCACGACGGCATCGGCGAGGTGCTGGCCCAGTACCGCCCCGACCTCGCGGTGGTCGAGATCGTGTTCGTCAACGTCAACCCCCAGTCGACGCTGCTGCTGGGCCAGGCGCGCGGGGCGGCGATCACCACGCTGGTGGCGGCCGGACTGCCGGTGCATGAATACTCCGCGCTGCAGGTCAAGCAGGCGGTGGTGGGCACCGGCCGGGCGGCCAAGGAACAGGTGCAGTGGATGGTGCAACGCCTGCTGTCGCTGCCCGGCGTGCCCTCTCCCGACGCCGCCGATGCGCTGGCCTGCGCGATCTGTCATGCCCACGCGGGCGCGATGACCGGGCAGGCCGCGGCCAACAGCGGCGCCCCAGCCAGTACCCCCGGCACCCGCGCCCAGCGCGGCGCGCGCATGCGCGCCGGTCGGCTGCGCTGACCGGCCTTCCCAGACCCTCCACCCTCCAGGCGAGCGCCCTCCATGACCGAACCGCAATTCCTGGGCGATCACGCCCTGCGCACCCCGGACAAGCCGGCCCTCATCAACGGCACGACCGGGGCGGTGCTGACCTATCGCGACATCGACGAGCGCTCCAACCGGCTGGCACAGTGCCTTTACGCGCTCGGGCTGCGCCAGGGCGATCGGATCGCGATCGTCATGGAAAACAACATGCGCTACCTGGAGGTCTGCTGGGCGGCGCTGCGCAGCGGCCTGCTGATCGCGCCGGTCAACCGATTCCTGACCGCCGACGAGGCCGCCTACATCATTGCCGACAGCGCCGCCCGGGTGGTAGTGAGTTCGCTGGCGATGCGCGACCTGGCCGCCAGCCTGACGCCGCTGATGCCGGGGTGCGAGCTGCGGCTGATGGTCGACGGCACCATCGACGGCTGGACCTCCTACGAGGACACGCTGGCCCGCCACCCGGCCAGCCGGCTGGCCGATGAATGGATGGGCGCCACGATGTTCTACAGCTCGGGCACGACGGGTCGTCCGAAGGGCATCATCCGCGCCCAGCAGGGCGGCCGGGTCGCCGACGGCATGAACGCGCCACGCCGGCGCCAGCTCGCCGGCTACGGCCTGTGCGCCGACACGGTCTACCTGTCGCCCGCCCCGCTGTATCACGCGGCCCCGCTGGGCTACTGCCAGTCGGTGCAGTTCCTGGGCGGCACGGTGGTCATGATGGACAAGTTCGATCCCCTCGAGGCGCTGCGCCTGATCGAGCGCTACCGGGTCACCCACAGCCAGTGGGTGCCGACGATGTTCGTGCGCATGCTCAAGCTCTCGGCCGCCGAGCGCGACGCGCACGACCTGTCCAGCCACCAGATCGCGATCCACGCGGCCGCACCCTGCCCGGTCGACGTCAAGCGTCAGATGATCGACTGGTGGGGTCCGATCCTCGAGGAGTACTACGGCGCCAGCGAAGGCAACGGCGTCACCGCGATCGGCAGCACCGAGTGGCTGGCCCATCCCGGCTCGGTGGGCCGTGCGCTGATCGGCACCCTGCGCATCTGCGACGAACAGGGCGACGAGGTGCCGGCCGGCGAGGCCGGACTGGTGTATTTCGAACGCGACGAGGTCCCGTTCCAGTACCACAACGCCCCGCAGGCCACCCGCGACGCGCAGCACCCGCGCCACGCCACCTGGACCACGGTGGGCGACATCGGCTATGTCGACGGGCAGGGCTACCTGCACCTGACCGACCGCAGCGCATTCATGATCATCTCGGGCGGCGTGAACATCTACCCGCAGGCGGTCGAGAACGCGCTGGTGATGCACCCGGCGGTGGGCGACGTCGCGGTGATCGGCGTGCCCGACGCCGAGATGGGCGAGGCGGTCAAGGCGATCGTCGAGCCGGCCGCCGGCATCGCGCCCAGCGACGCGCTGGCGGCCGAGCTGCTCGAGTTCGTGCGCACCCGGGTGGCGCGCTACATGGTGCCGCGCTCGATCGACTTCATCGACCAGATGCCGCGCCTGCCGACCGGCAAGCTCTACAAGCGGCTGCTGAAGGATCGCTACCGGGCCGCTGGTGTAAGCTCGAAGCCATGATCGGACGCCTCTGCGGAACCCTGCTCGACAAGGACCCGCCCACCCTGCTGATCGACGTCAACGGGGTCGGCTACGAGGTCGACGTCCCGATGAGCACCTTCTATGACCTGCCGGTGGCGGGCGAGCGGGTGATCCTGCTCATCCATCAGGTCATCCGCGAGGACGCCAACCTGCTGTACGGCTTCCTGACCGCGGCCGAGCGCCAGGCCTTCCGGCAGCTGGTCCGCATCACCGGCGTGGGACCGCGGATCGCGCTGGCCCTGCTGTCGGGGCTGTCGGTGACCGAACTGGCCCAGGCCGTCACCCTGCAGGAAGCGTCCCGGCTGACGCGGGTCCCGGGCATCGGCAAGAAAACCGCCGAGCGGCTGCTGCTCGAACTCAAGGGCAAGCTGGGTGCCGAGTTGGCCAGTGCCGGCCAGCCCGACGGGCAACCCGGCCCGGCCGACACCGATGTGCTGCGGGCGCTGCTCGCGCTGGGCTACTCCGAGCGCGAGACCGCCACGGTCATCCGCCAGTTGCCCGCCGGCATCGATGTGTCCGAAGGCATCCGCCAGGCACTGCGCCACCTGGCCCGGCCATGATCGAGCACGACCGCCTGATCACGCCGGCCCCGACCTCGCCCAACGAGGAAGTGGTCGAGCGCGCGCTGCGCCCGCGCCGCCTGCACGACTATGTCGGCCAGCAGCGCATCCGCGAACAGCTGGAAATCTTCATCACCGCCGCCCGCGGCCGCCAGGAAGCGCTGGACCACCTGCTGCTGTTCGGCCCGCCCGGCCTGGGAAAGACCACGCTGGCACACATTGTGGCCGAGGAGATGGGGGTCAAGCTGCGCCAGACCTCCGGCCCGGTGCTCGAACGCCCGGGCGATCTCGCCGCGATCCTGACCAGCCTCGAGAAGAACGACGTCCTGTTCATCGACGAGATCCACCGGCTGTCGCCGATCGTCGAGGAAATCCTCTACCCCGCCCTGGAAGACTTCCAGATCGACATCATGATCGGCGAGGGCCCGGCGGCGCGCTCGATCAAGCTCGACCTGCAGCCCTTCACGCTGGTCGGCGCGACCACCCGCGCCGGCATGCTGACCAATCCCCTGCGCGACCGTTTCGGCATCGTCTCGCGGCTCGAGTTCTACACCGTCGAGGAACTGACCTCGATCGTCTCGCGCTCGGCGCGCCTGCTCAACGCGCAGGCCGACGCGGCCGGCGCCGCCGAGATCGCCCGGCGCTCGCGCGGCACGCCGCGCATCGCCAACCGGCTGCTGCGACGGGTGCGGGACTACGCCGAGGTCAAGACCGGCGCGCGCATCGACCAGTCCAGCGCCGACGCGGCCCTGCGCATGCTCGATGTCGACTCCGCCGGCTTCGATGTCATGGACCGCAAGCTGCTGCTGGCGGTCATCGAGCGTTTTGCGGGCGGACCGGTCGGCGTCGACAACCTGGCCGCCGCCATCAGCGAGGAGCGCGAGACCATCGAAGACGTGCTCGAGCCCTACCTGATCCAGCAGGGCTTCCTGCAGCGCACGCCGCGCGGGCGCATCGCGACCGCCGCCGCCTACCGCCATTTCGGGCTGACGCAGCCCCGCGGCGGCGCGCCCGGCGAAGGCTGGGAGTCACCGCCCGGCGACCCGCCCGGCTGACCGCCGCCCCCGAATCCCGCACCGGCATCTTCCATGGCCCATCCGGATCACGATGAATTCCTCTGGCGCCTGCAGCAGGCGACGCCGCGCCTGTGGGTGACCAAGTTCATCGTCGGACTCAATGTGGCGGTCTGGCTGCTCAATCTGCTGAGCGGGATGTCGCCGATCTCGCCCGATGCGCGATCGCTGCTGTTCTGGGGCGGCAACTTCCTGCCCTTCACCCAGGAGCAGCCCTGGCGACTGATGTCGGCCACGCTGCTGCACGGGGGCATCATCCATCTGGGCTTCAACATGTGGGCGCTGTGGGACACCGGCCGAATCGCCGAGCGGTTCTATGGCAACACCCAGTTCCTGGTCATCTATGTGTTCTCGGGGCTGTTCGGCTCGATGGCCAGCCTGTTCTTTGCCGCCAGCAAGACGGTGTCGGTGGGCGCGTCGGGGGCGATCTTCGGGGTGGTCGGGGCGCTGCTGTCGGCACTGTTCACCAAGCACAACAAGCTGCCCCCGGCGCTGGTGGCCGCGATGCGCTCCTCGATGCTGATCTTCGTGGGCTATTCGATGGTGATGGGCTTCGTGGCGAGCCACCTCGACAACGCCGCCCACATCGGCGGCATGATCGGTGGCTTCGCGCTGGCCACCGTCATGGCCGAAAAATTCGACTGGGAAGAATACCGGCGGGCCGGGCTGGTGCGCGCGACGCTGGCGATCGGCGGGGCGATCGCGGTGCTGGTGCTGATCTGGAACCTGCTGCCGGCAGCCCGGTGAGCCAGCCGGCAGGCGCCGCCGCGGGCGCACTTGCTAGAATCCTCGCGTGACCCGAGGTCTGCGAACACCGCCCCCCCTGACCGCCCCGCCCGAGCCGGTTTTCCTGACACGCCTGCGCGTCTACTACGAAGACACCGATGCCGGGGGCATCGTCTACCACGCCAACTGGCTGCGCTTTTTCGAGCGGGCACGCACCGACTGGCTGCGTTCGCTGGGTGCGGTGCATCGCGAACTCGCCGAGCGCGACTCGGTGCTGCTGGTGGTGCGCGACCTGTTCATCGACTACCGCCTGCCGGCCCGGCTCGACGACGAACTCGATATCGATGTCAGACTGCTGGAAACCCGCCGCGCCAGCCTGCGGCTGATCCAGCAGGCGCGTGCCGTGCCCGACGGGCAGATCCTGGTGCAGTCCGACCTGCGGGTGGCGGCCATCGACGCGCGAACCCAGCGCGCCGCCGGACTGCCGCGATGGCTGCTGGAAAAACTGGCGATGCCGGCCTGAGGCCGGTGTCGCGCAAGTCACAACCGAGGTCCGCCGACGTGAACAACGAACTGTCCATCCTGTCCCTGATCACCAACGCCAGCGTGCTGGTGCAGCTGGTGATGCTGCTGCTGCTGGGGATCTCGCTGGCCTCCTGGACGACCATCTTTCGCAAGGGCTTCCAGATTCACCGCTCGCGCGCCGACACCGAGCGCTTCGAGACCGACTTCTGGAGAGACCGCGACCTCAACACCCTGTACCAGCTGGTTCATGATGGCCGACGCGAATCAGGCTCGCTCGCCCGGATCTTCGAATCGGGCATGGGCGAGTTCATCAAGACCCGGGAACAGAAACCCGGCGATGTGCAGGCCATGCTCGATGGCGCCCGGCGCTCGATGCGCGCGGCCTACCAGCGCGAGATGGACCAGCTCGAGCGCGGCCTGGCGTTTCTCGCCTCGGCCGGGTCGGTCAGCCCCTACATCGGCCTGTTCGGCACCGTCTGGGGCATCATGAATGCCTTTCGCGGGCTGGCCAATGTGCAGCAGGCGACGCTTGCCGCGGTGGCACCGGGCATCGCCGAGGCCCTGGTGGCCACCGCGATCGGCCTGTTCGCCGCGATCCCGGCGGTGGTGGCCTACAACCGATTCGCCCACGACATCGATCGCCTGTCCACCCGCTTCGATACCTTCGTGGACGAGTTTCTGAACATCCTGCAACGCCAGGCGCGCTAGACGCGTCGCCCGACACCACCGGCCCATCCCATGCCAGCGCTTCAGTCCCGCGGCCGCGGCGGCCGCCACCGTCGACTCGTCAACGAGATCAACGTGGTGCCCTACATCGATGTGATGCTGGTGCTGCTGGTGATCTTCATGGTCACCGCGCCCCTGCTGCCGCCAGGCTCGATCGACCTGCCGACCGCAGGCCGCAGCCAGCAGAAGTCCGAGGCCTACATCGAGGCGCGCCTGGAAAAGAGCGGGCGCATCGCGCTGGTGACGATGAACGCCGGCGAGTCGATCCGCCAGGAAGCCACCGAGCGCGACTTCGTGGCGCGGGTGCGCCAGATGGGCGCGGGCGCCAGCCTGCCGGTGGTGATCAGCGCCGACAAGGAGCGACCCTACGGCGACGTGGTCAAGCTCCTCGATCTGCTGCAGCGCGAGAACATCCGCGCCGCGCTGATGGTCAAACCCGGGCCATGAACGCGTCCACCCTGCGCCCGCCGCCCGCCGGTCGCGGCCAGGGGATCGGCGCCTTCCTGCTGGCGCTGCTCATGCACCTGCTGCTGGTGGCGATGTTCCTGCTCGGCCTGCGCTGGCAAACGCACCCGCCGGTCGCGGTGCAGGCGGAGCTCTGGACGCCCCCCGCCCCGCGTGAGACGCCGGCACCGGCGCCCCCCGCACCGGTCATGCCCGAAACCGCCAAGCCGCCACCCCGCCCGGTCGACACCGAGCCGGCCGCCGACATCACCCTGCAGACCTTGCGCAAGGAGCGCGAGCGCCAGGCGCGCGAGGCCGAAGCCGCCCGCCTGGCCGAGGCGAAACAGAAGGCCGACGCCCAGGCCCGCCGGCAGGCGCAGGCGCAGGCGGCGGCCGAGGCGAAAGCGCTGCAGGCGCGCCAGACCGCCGAGGCGCTCGACGCGAAGAAGGCCCTGGAAGCCCGCAAGCTGCTCGAAGCCCGCAAGGCGCGGGAAGCCGCCGAGGCGCGTCAGCAGGAGCAGGCCAGACTCGACGAGCAGGCGCAGGAGCGCAGCCGCGCCGATCATGTGAAGCGCCTCCTGGCGCAGGCCGGCGGCGAACGCACCCCGCGCCAGGGCGCGGCGGTGGGCGCCGAGGCCGGGGGTGCCAGCGGCGCGGCACTGGGCACCTGGGGCGCCAAGGTGGCCTCGCACATCCGCTCGAACACCGTCTTTCAGATCGCACCCGACCTGCGCGGCAATCCCAAGGCGGAATTCACCGTCTCGGTGTTGCCCGACGGGTCGATCGCCAACCTCAAGCTCACCCGATCCAGCGGCGTGCCAGCCTGGGATCAGGCCGCCGAACGGGCGATCCGCCGCTCCGACCCCCTGCCCCGCCCGCCGGCGGGCGCGCCACGCGACGTGTCGATCGTGCAGGGCCCGCGCGATGAATGAGCCGCGGCACTGCCCGGCGACCACGGACGCGCAAGCCGTGGCGGCGGCTGGCTATAATCGGTTGATGCGCAACTCCGACTCGCCCGCGATCCCGATGTCGGTCCCCCCGGCATCGGCCCTGCGCCGGACCCTGATGGCCGCCGCTGTTGCGCCGGTGGCGGCGATGCTGTGGCCCGCCGCCGCGCAGGCGCAGATGCGCATCGATGTCTCGGGCGTGGGCGCCACCCAGTACCCGATCGCGATCGCCGCCTTCGCCATCGAGGGCAAGGTGCCCCAGGAAGTGGTCGAGGTGCTGCGTGCCGACCTCGCGCGCAGCGGCACTTTCCGGCTGGTCGAGGCCGGCGCGACGCTCTCGGACACCGCCACGCCCAACTTCGCCGATCTGCGCGGCCGCGGTGCCGATGCGGTGGCCGGCGGTTCGATCACCCGGCTGGCCGACGGCCGCTTCGACATCCGGTTCCGGCTGCACGATGTGGTTCAGTCGCGCAGCCTCGGCGGCGAGTCCTTCCTGGCGAGCGAAGCCGACCTGCGTTATGCCGCCCACCGGATGGCCGACTGGATCTTCCAGAAAATCACCGGCGAACGCGGAATCTTCGCCACCCGGCTGCTGTTCGTCTCGCGCCAGGCGCAGCGCTATCGCCTCAATGTGGCCGACTGGGACGGCGAGAACGTCGTCACGCCCCTGAACTCCGCCGAGCCGATCATGTCGCCCGCCTGGTCGCCCGACGGCGGCCGGCTCGCCTACGTGTCCTTCGAAACCGGCAAGCCGGTCGTCTATGTCCATGAGCTGGCCAGCGGCCGACGCAAGGCGGTGGCCAATTTCCGGGGCAGCAACAGTGCACCGGCCTGGTCGCCCGACGGACGTGCGCTGGCGGTGACGCTCACCCGGGAAGGCCTCTCGCAGGTCTTCCTGATCAATGCCGATGGCAGCGGCTCGGCCAAACGCCTGACCACCTCACCGGGCATCGACACCGAGCCCTCGTTCTCACCCGACGGCCGGGGGCTCTACTTCACCTCCGATCGCGGCGGTTCGCCCCAGATCTACCGGATGCCGGTCGACGGGGGCGAGGCGGTCCGCATCACTTTCAATTCGCCGTACAACGTGTCGGCACGACCCAGCCCCGACGGCCGCTCGCTGGCCTTCATCACCCGCCGCGACGGCCGCTACCTGGTGGCACTCAGAAACCTGACGACCGGCGCCGAGCAGTTGCTCTCCGACGGTGGCCGGGAGGAATCCCCCAGTTTCTCGCCCAACGGCAAATGGATCCTGTACGCCACCCAGTCGGGGCGCCGCGAATCGCTGGTCGCGGTCACGGTCGATGGCCGGGTCAAGCAGCGACTGAGTTCCAGCCTGGGCGACATCCGCGAGCCCAGCTGGGGACCCTTCACCCAGCAGTAACCCCCTCATCCCGAGCCGCGCTGACCAGTCCGCCTGCCGTTCAGCCGCACCTCGTTCCTCTTTTCACCTGTCATCCGCTCAGCGTTCCACCCGGAGAACCAACATGCACGCAAAGCTTCGCCTTGCCCTGGCTGCCGCCAGTCTCGTCGCACTGGCTGCCTGTTCGAGCATCAAGCTCGATGAGGGACAGGGCGCCCCGATCGAGAGCCGGACCGCCTCGGGCAGCCCGGGCTCGGGCAGCCCGGGCTCGGGCAGCCCCGGGTCGGGTGCCCCAGGCACCCCGGGCACCGATCCAGCCGCCGGCACCGGCACCGGCTCGCGCCAGATCACCCCGGTGCAGACCGAATCGAAATCCGCACTCGACGATCCGGCCGGCGTGCTGGCCCGGCGCAGCATCTACTTCGACTTCGACCAGTACACCATCCGCGATGAATTCAAGGGCCTGATCGAGGCCCATGGCCGGTTCCTGATCGCCAACAAGAACCGCAAGGTGATCATCCAGGGCAACACCGATGAGCGCGGCAGCCGCGAGTACAACCTCGCGCTCGGCCAGAAGCGTTCCGAAGCGGTGCGCAAGGCGCTGCTGGCGGTCGGGGTGCCCGACGCGCAACTCGAGGCGGTGAGCCTGGGCGAGGAGAAGCCCAAGGCCACCGGAACCGATGACGCCGCGATGGCCGAAAACCGTCGCGCCGACCTGGTCTACCAGTGATGGCGATGCGACCGAACACCGAACGATTCACGGCGGCCGTGCGGCACGCCGTCCTGAGCGCCCTCCTGCTGGGGGCCACCGCGCCCGCCCATGCGCTGTTTGGCGACGACGAGGCCCGCAAGGCCATCATCGACCTGCGCGGGCGGCTCGAGATCCAGAATCGCGACACCGGCGCGCGACTGCGCGAACTGAGCACCAGCGTCGGGGCACTCAACACCAGCGTTGGGGCACTGAGCACCAGCATCGAGGCACTGGGTCAGCGACTCGATCGCCTTGAGCAGCTCGCCCGCGGACAGATCGAGCTGCAGAACCAGATCGAACTGCTCAAGCAGGAAATCGCCCGCCTGCGCGGCCAGGTCGAGACCCAGACCAACGAACTGGCCCAGACGCAGCGCCGACAGCGCGATCTGGCCGCCGAGGTCGACGGGCGCATCAAGCCCTTCGAACCGGTGAGTGTCCAGATCGACGGCAAGTCAGTCACGGTGGAAGCCGATGAACGCCGCAGCTACGACGCCGCGCTGACCGCGTTCCAGGCCGGCGACTTCGCTGCGGCGGCCAACGGTCTGGCCGCCCTGAGGGCTCGCTGGCCCACCAGCGGCTACGCGGCCAACGCGCTCTACTGGAGCGGCGCCGCGCAGTTCGCCCAGAAGGACTACCCGGGCGCACTCGCCTCGCATCAGCTGTTCCTGGCGCGTCACCCCGCCCACCCCCGCGCCGCCGACGCCCTGCTCAGCGTGGCCTATTGCCACATCGAAGGCGGCGACAAGAAGGCCGCCCGACGCAGCCTGCAGCAGCTGCTCGAACGCTACCCCGACAGCGCGGCCGCCCCCCAGGCGCGCGATCGCCTGGCCACCCTGAAATAACCGCGCCCCTCCAGGCCCCCTCCTAGCCCCTTTCATGCCCACCATCGACATACCGGCCATCCAGGCCACCGTGATCTCCTGCACCTTTGCTGTCACGCTGGTGCTGGGCGCCCTGATGCAGCGCTGCCACTTCTGCACCATGGGCGCGCTGGCCGACATCATCAACATGGGCGACTGGAACCGGATGCGCATGTGGCTGTGCGCCATCGGAGTCGCGATCGCGGGCACCCAGATGCTGGCCTGGGCCGGCATCATCGACCTGAACAAGAGCTTCTACACCGCGCCGGCCCTCACCTGGCTGTCCTACCTGGTCGGCGGACTGATGTTCGGCGCCGGTATGGTGCTGGCATCGGGCTGCGGCAGCAAGACGCTGCTGCGCATCGGCGGCGGCTCGCTCAAGAGCCTGGTGGTCTTCTGCGTGCTGGGCCTATTCGCCTACATGACCCTGCGCGGCGTGTTCGGGGTTTTCCGGGTGACGTTCATCGACCCCGTCAGCGTCACCCTGCCGCACGGCCAGGACCTGCCCCGGCTGCTGGCCGGCGGCGATGCCGCGGCGCTGCCGGGCTGGCGCCTGGCGCTGGGCCTGGGCATCGGACTGGGACTGGTCGCCTTCGCCCTGGCCGGGCGCGAATTCCGGCGCGCCGAACCGATCATCGGCTCGCTGGCGATCGGCGCGGCCATCGTCGCGGTGTGGGCCGTCAGCGGCGCGCTCGGCTATGTCGCCGAAGATCCCAACACGCTGGAGGAAAAATTCGTCGGCACCAACTCGGGACGCATCGAGTCGCTGAGCTTCGTGGCGCCGGTCGCCTACACGCTCGAGTTACTGATGCTCTGGAGCGACAAGAGCCGTGTACTGACCCTGGGCATCGTGGCGGTGCTCGGCCTGGTGATCGGCTCGTTCATGCACGCGATGCTCAGCCGCCAGTTTCGCTGGGAAGGCTTCGGCGGCACCGAAGACACCGCCAACCACCTGGCCGGCGCCGCGCTGATGGGCGTGGGGGGCGTCACCGCGATGGGCTGCACGGTGGGCCAGGGTCTGTCGGGCGTCTCCACCCTGTCGGTCGGATCCTTCATCGCGCTGGCCGCGATCATGGTCGGCGGCATCGCAGCGCTGAAATACCAGATGTGGCGCGTCGGGCGCATGGAATAGGCGCCCGCTCACCGCTTCACACATGATTCGATTTGACCTCGCACGCAGGCTTTCGTATAATCGAAGGCTGACTTTGGGTCGTTAGCTCAGCTGGTAGAGCAGCGGACTTTTAATCCGTTGGTCGCAGGTTCGAATCCCGCACGGCCTACCAAATTCTCGAAAGGCCTTGGCGCAAGCCGAGGCCTTTTTCGTTGGCGCGGCAAGATCATCGCGATGACTGCGCCGGTCGCGGCCAGGACTGGAAGAACAAGCTGACATCGGGCGAACCAGCAGACATTGGAAGAACAAGCAGCCATGAATCTCACCACCGACGAAGTCAAGCAGTACTGGCGTGACTACTGCACGCGGCACAAGGTGCCCGCCGAGCTGCTCGCGCTGGGCGAGCAGCGGATCCAGGAAAAACCCGACCACTGGGCCGACCAGACCATGGACAAGCTGCTGCGACTGGTCTCGAACGGACGCTAGTTCAGCCCTCCGGAATGCGCCGCGCCAGGATGGTCTGCTTGATGCGGCCCAGCTGGCCGGCGATCGACGACCCGCGCGACACCGCCAGCCCGACCGCCAGCACATCGATCACCGCCAGATGCGCCAGGCGCGAGGTCATCGGCGCGTAGACATCCGGATCCTCGGGCACATCGATGCCCAGCACCAGATCGCAGGCCCGGGCCACCGGTGAACCGGTGCGGGTGATGCCGATGGCCTTGGCGCCCGACTGGCGGGCGATCTCCAGGTTGTTCACCAGGTCGGCGGTGCGGCCGCTGGCCGAAATGGCCACCACCAGCCCGCCGCGGCCCAGCACCACCGCCGCCATTCCCTGCACATGCGCATCCGCATGCGCGGCGGCGGCCACCCCGAACCGGAAGAACTTGTGCTGCGCGTCCATCGCGACGATGCCGGAATTGCCCAGGCCATAGAACTCGATTCGGCGGGCCCGGACCATCAGCGCGATGGCGGACTGGAGCGCGGCCGGGTCGAGGTGGTTGCGCACCTGCAGCAGCGTCGCGATCGAGCGGTCGAACACCTTGTTGGCGACCTCCAGCGGCGAGTCGCGCGGACCGACATCGTGGTGCACGAACGGGATCCCGCTGGCCAGGCTTTGCGCCAGTCGCAGCTTGAACTCGCGGTAACCGCTGAAGCCCAGACCCAGCGCGAAGCGCGCCACCGTCGGCTGGCTGACGCCGGCGCGCAACGCGAGTGCTGCGATCGACAGCGTGAGCACATCGTTCGGGTGCCGCCCGACGAAGTCCGCGACGCGCCGCTCCGACGGACGCAGATCGCCGGACTCGCGCGCGATCCGCTCAAGAAGCGAGCCGGCGGGCGGGGGCGGCAGGGACGCAGCCCGCCGCTTGCGGGCCGGCTCAGACATCGGCTCAGACATCGGCCGACCAGTAGAGCGTCACCGGCCCGTTGACCCCGCCGACCCCGCCCGCCGCACCCGACCCACCCAGCACGCCCGCGATCGGCCAGACGGCCGGATCACCGCTGCGCGCCGCCTGCTCGATCACCCGACGCTTGGCTGCCCCGGCAATCAGGATGAACACCTGCCGCGCCTGACGCAACGCGGCCAGCGTCAGGCTCAGTCGGGCATGGGGCGCGCCGGGCGGATCGATCGCCGCCAGCCAGGCCGTGCCGTGCGGATCGAGCGCCGCCGCCAGCCCCGGCGCACCGGGAAACAGCGACGCGGTATGGCCGTCATCACCCATGCCGAGCACCACCGCGTCCAGGGGCCAGGGCATCGCGCGCAGCCGCGCCTGAGCCGCGACCAGACCGGCTGCAGGCGATGATTCGACACCCTTGAGCGGCACCCAATGCGCGCCGGCCGCGGGCCCGCGCAACAGATGCTCATGGATCAGCGCTTCGTTGCTGTCGGCGCTGCCCGGATCGACCCAGCGTTCATCGACCAGGGTCACCGACACCCTGGACCAGTCGAGCGGCTGCTCGCTCAGGGCGCGCAGAAAGGCGATCGGGCTGCGCCCGCCCGACACCGCCAGCGACGCCGACCCACGCGCCGCGATCGCCGAACCGAGCAATCGGCCCACGCGCTCAGCCAGCGCCGCGCCCGCAGTCGCCGGATCGGTGAAGCGGCACTGCTCGAGTGCGGCGTCCAGCGCCAGCGCGGCGAGACCGGCCTGCTCGTTCATCGGCACCGGCGGGTTCACCGCCCTATTCCTCGCGCCAGCCGAAGCCATCGCGCGCGATCAGCGCACTGGCGGCCGCCGGCCCCCAGGAACCGGCGGTGTAGCTCTTGGGGCGGTCGCCCGGCCGGCTCCAGGCCTCGAGAATCGGCTCGACCCAGCGCCAGGCCGCATCGAGTTCATCGCGACGCATGAACAGCGTCAGCCGCCCGCGGATCACGTCCATCAGCAGCCGCTCATAGGCGTCCCAACTGCGGGTCTGGACGGTGTCGCCGAAATCCAGGCCGAGTTGCACCGGCCGCACCCGCATCTCGTCGCCCGGCACCTTGGCCATCATGTGCAGGCTCAGGCTCTCTTCGGGCTGGAGCTGGATCACCAGCTTGTTGCCCTCGCGGGCGCCCGACGCGGTGGGCAGGATCGGATGCGGCACGTCCCGGAAGGTGACCACGATCTCGGCCAGCCGCTCCTGCATTCGCTTGCCGGTGCGCAGATAGAAGGGCACGCCGGCCCAGCGCCAGTTGCCCAGTTCGGCCTTGAGCGCCACGAAGGTCTCGGTGCTGCTGGTCGACGGGATTCCCTGCTCATCCAGGTAACCGGCCACCGCCTCGCCATCGATCGCACCGGCCCGGTACTGACCGCGCACCGCGCTGGTCGTGATGTCTTCGCGCGTGAGCGGCTTGAGCGCGCGCAGCACCTTGAGCTTCTCATCGCGCACCGCGTCGGCATCGATGCTGGTCGGCGGCTCCATCGCCAGGATGCAGAGCAGCTGCAGCAGGTGGTTCTGCACCATGTCGCGCAGCGCCCCGATCCGGTCGTAGAACTCGCCGCGCCCCTCGACGCCGACGGTCTCGGCAATGGTGATCTGGACGTTGCTGACCCACGCGCGACTCCAAAGGGGCTCGAGCAGGGCGTTGCCGAAACGCAGCGCGACCAGGTTCTGCACCGGCTCCTTGCCCAGGTAGTGATCGATCCGGTAGATCTGGTCCTCGCGAAAGATGGCGCCGACCTTCTCGTTGATCCGGTTGGCCGACGCCAGATCGCGCCCGAGGGGTTTCTCGAGCACGACCCGTGACTGCGGCGTCACCAGGCCCGCCGCCGCCAGGCTCTCGCAGATGCTGACGAACAGGTCCGGCGCAGTGGCCAGATAGAACACCCGGATGCGCTCGCCCGCGTCGGCGAACAGCGCGGCCAGATCGCCGAACGACTCGGCGCGCGAGGCATCCAGGGCGCGGTAGTCCAGACACTGCGCGAAGCGGGCGAAGGCGTCGTCGTGAAAGTCGGTCGCCGCCACGAAGCGCCGCAGGCTTTCCTGCGCGCGGGCCAGGAACTGCTCGCGCGTGATCGGATGACGACCCACCGCGATGATCCGCCAGCCGGCGGCATCGGCGGTGTCGCGGTGCCGCTGGTACAGCGCGGGCAGCAGCTTGCGCATCGCGAGGTCGCCGGTGCCCCCAAACAGGACGAGATCGAAAGCAGTCATCGAGAGCAGCTCCAGGGCAGGGTCGGTTCGACCAGATTGGCCGAACAATTTGTAGTTTTCCTCCAAAATTACAACCGATAGGTCATTGCATGTCAATGAAGATGCCCGCAAACTCTCTCGGGGATCGCTGAATTTAATGTAGCAATACTACAAATTGGCCGATCTGCCGCCGCTCGCCCGACCGACCAACCACCCGCAGCAGGACAACGCCATGGCTCTCGACGCAACGGTTTCCGAGGTCACCCAGACGATCCGCCAGCGCAGCGCAGCCACGCGCAGCGCCTACCTGGCGCGCGTGCGCGCCGCCGGCACCGACGGCAGCGCGCGCGCCCGCGCCGGCTGCGCGAACGCCGCCCATGCGTTCGCCGCCTTCGAGCCGCGCGACAAGATCGTGCTGCGCGAGATGCGGGCCCCCAACCTGGCGATCGTCTCCAGCTACAACGACATGCTGTCGGCCCACCAGCCCCTGGAAGCCTTCCCGGCGCTGCTCAAGGACGCGGCCCGCCAGGCCGGCGCGGTCGCGCAGTTCGCCGGTGGCGTGCCGGCGATGTGCGACGGCGTGACCCAGGGCCAGCCCGGCATGGAGCTGTCGCTGTTCTCGCGCGACACGATCGCGATGGCCACCGCCATAGCGCTGTCCCACGACGTGTTCGACGCCACGCTGCTGCTGGGCGTGTGCGACAAGATCGTGCCGGGCCTGCTGATCGGCGCGCTGCACTTCGGCCACCTGCCCACGGTCTTCGTGCCGGCCGGCCCGATGACCTCGGGCCTGTCCAACAGCGAGAAGGCCCGCATCCGCCAGCTCCACGCGCAAGGCAAGGTCGACCGAGACGCCCTGCTGCAGGCCGAGATGAGCGCCTATCACGGCCCCGGCACCTGCACCTTCTACGGCACCGCCAACAGCAACCAGATGCTGATGGAGGTGATGGGGCTGCACCTGCCGGGCGCGGCCTTCGTGCATCCGGGCACCGAACTGCGCGACGCGCTGACGCGGGCCGCCGGCACCCGGGCCGCAGGCATCACCCGTCTGGGCAAGGACTACACGCCGATCGCCGATGTGATCGACGAGCGCGCGATCGTCAACGGCATCGTCGGCCTGCTGGCCACCGGCGGCTCGACCAACCACACGATCCACCTGGTGGCCATCGCGCGCGCCGCCGGCATCGTCGTCAACTGGGACGATTTCGATGCGCTCTCGGCGGTGGTGCCGCTGATCGCGCGCATCTATCCGAACGGTGGCGCCGACATTAACCACTTCCACGCCGCCGGGGGCATGGGGTTCGTGATCGCGCAGCTGCTGCAGGCCGGGCTGCTGCACGACGACGTGACCACGGTCGCCGGCCCGGGGCTGAGTCGCTATGCGTGCGAGCCCTTCCTGCTCGACGGGGTGCTGACCTGGCGCGAGGCCCCCGCGCAAAGCCTCGACCCCGAGGTGCTGCGACCGGTGACCGATCCGTTCTCGCCCGATGGCGGGCTGAAGCTGATGGCGGGCAATCTCGGTCGGGCGGTGATCAAGGTGTCGGCGGTCAAGCCCGAGCATCGCCGCATCGAGGCGCCGGCCATCGTCTTTGACGACCAGGCCCAGTTCACCCAGGCGTTTCGCGACGGCCAGTTGCGCCGCGACTTCATCGCGGTTATCCGCTTCCAGGGCCCGCGCGCCAACGGCATGCCCGAACTGCACAAGCTGACCCCCGAACTGGGCGTGCTGCAGGACGAGGGCTTTCGGGTGGCGCTGGTCACCGACGGGCGCATGTCGGGCGCCTCGGGCAAGGTGCCTGCGGCCATTCACGTGACCCCGGAGTCGGCCGCGGGCGGCCCGCTGGCCCGCGTGCGCACCGGCGACCGCCTGCTGCTCGATGCCGACACCGGCGAACTGCGGCTGCTGGCCGCCGACGACCAGTGGCTCACGCGCGAGCCCGCCACGCTGGACCCCACGATCAATGCCTTCGGCATGGGCCGCGAGCTGTTCGCCGGCGCACGCGAACGCGTGAGCGGCGCCGAGGCTGGCGCGACCACTTTCTGACCCCCCTTCCCCCTCCCCCGAAAGGTCGAGCAATGAACATCTCGGACATCATGGCCATGGGCCCGGTGATTCCGGTCATCGTGATCGAGGAACCCGATTGCGCCGTCCCCCTGGCGCGCGCGCTGGCGGCCGGCGGGGTGCGTGTGCTCGAAATCACCCTGCGCACGCCCGCCGGGCTGCAGGCAATCCGCGCAATCCGCAGCGAAGTCGACGGCGTGGTGGTCGGCGCGGGCACCGTGCTCAATGCGGGCGACCTCGAACGCTCGGTGGCCGCGGGTGCCGAATTCATCGTGAGCCCCGGCACCACCGCCACGCTGCTGGCCGAGGTCAGCGCCTGCGGCCTGCCCTTTCTGCCGGGTGTGGCCAACGCCTCGAATGTGATGTCGGCACTGGATGCAGGCTTCGATCGGATGAAGCTCTTTCCCGCCGAACAGGCCGGCGGGATCGGCATGCTGCGCGCGCTCGCCGGCCCGTTTCCGACGGTGCGCTTTTGCCCCACCGGCGGAATCGGCGCAGCCAATGCGCGGGAATTCCTGGCGCAGCCCAACGTCCCCTGCGTGGGCGGCTCGTGGATCGCACCAGCCGACGTCATCCGGGCACGCAACTGGAGCCGCATTACCGAACTGGCCAAGGCCGCCAGCACACTGACCGGCGGCTGAGGCTCGATTACACTGCCGCCATGACGATTGGCGATCAACCATGACCGACCGCAACCGGGGACGCGGCAGCACGAAACCATCGACCCAGCGCACCGATACCGAGGTGACGCTGCAGATGGTTGCGCAGGCCGCCGGCGTCTCGGCCAGTACGGTGTCGCGCATCCTCAACGGCACGGCTGCGGTGAGCGAGGCCAAGAAAAAGGCGGTCGACGAAGCCATCTCGCATCTGGGCTTCGTGCCGAACCCGATGGCGCGCGGCCTGGCCGGCGGACGCACGCTGAGCATCGGCGTGATCACGCAGTCGATCGGCAGCCCCTTCTACGGGGCTGCGTTGTGCGGGATCGAAGATGAACTCGGCCGCGCCGGCTACAGCCCGCTCTTCGTCAGCGGACACTGGAACGCCGCCGACGAGGCGCGCTGCATCGATGCGCTGCGCTCGCGCCGGGTCGACGGCATCATCGTTCTCACCGGACGCCTGAGCGACCGCGCGCTGCGCGCCTGCGCGCGCAACCTGCCGGTGGTGGTCACCGGCCGAACCCTGCGCGCGCCCGGCCTGTACTCGCTGAACTTCGATGACTTCGAAGGCGGGCGCATGGCCACCCGTCACCTGATCGACCTGGGTCATCGGCGGATCGCCTTCATCACCGGCAACCCCGGCCACGCCGATGCCGCCGAGCGTTACCGCGGCTACTGCAGCGCACTCGAAGAGGCCGGCATCGCGATCGATCCACGGCTGGTGGCGCCGGGTGAATTCCACGAGGAAAGCGGCCGGCGCGCAACCGAGGCGCTGATTCAGAGCCGGCGTCGCTTCACCGCCATCTTTTCGGCCAACGACCAGATGGCATACGGTGCGGCGCTCGCGCTGCACCGGCACGGGCTGCGCGTGCCCGACGATGTGTCGCTGGTGGGCTTCGACGACCTGCCGGCGTCGCTCTACACGATCCCCCCGCTCAGCACGGTGCACCAGCCGGTCTACGATCTCGGGTTGCTCGCCGCCTCGGCGATGCTGCAACTGATCCGCCAGGGTGCGGCCTCGGTCGAAATGCCCGCGCCGGTGTTCATGCCACGGCAGTCCAGCCGCAGCCCCGCCACCTGAGCCAGCGGCGTTGGCCGCCCGGTTCGCAATTGACACTCGGGCATCGCATCCCTATAGTTTGAAAGCGCTTTCATGAATGGGCGGGCGGTCTGCGTGCGCTCCCGTTTCGCCCCATGACGCCGGCACGCCGAACCAGCGGCCGATTCGGAGACAGGAATGCGGGGAGTCACTCGATCGTCGTGGCCGGGCCTGGCGATGGCCGGCCTGAGCCTGATCGCGCTGCTGATGCAGGGCGGGTCGGTGCACGCCCAGGCGGTCGCGGCGCAGCCGGGCAGCGCACCGTCGACACCCGCGACCCCGCCGGCGCAGACCCTGACCGTCGCCGCGTACCCGGCCGTCGACGATATCGTCCGCGCCGCGATACCCGCCTGGAAGCGGCGCCACCCGACGATCGACATCCGGGTGATCAGCCGGCAGTTCGCCGACCACCACACCGCGATGACCACCGCGCTGTCGACCGCCAACCACCTGCCCGACGTGATGGCGCTGGAGGTCGGCTACGCCGGCCGCTTCGCCCAGGGCGGCGGCCTGGAGGACCTGCGGCGTGCGCCCTTCGAGATCGCCCGCTTCCAGACGCAGTGGGTGCCCTACGCCTTCGCGCAGGCCACCAGCCGCTCGGGCAGTGTGGTGGCCGCGCCGATGGACATCGGTCCGGGAACCCTGCTGTATCGAACCGATGTGCTGACACGGGCCGGCCTCGTCGAAGCCGACCTGACCCGCTCCTGGGACAGCTACGTGGCCGCCGGGGTGAAGATCAAGGCGACCACCGGCGCCTACCTGATGGCCCATGCGCGCGACCTCAAGGACATCATGATCCGCGCCGGCATCGCGCCTGGCGAGGGGCTCTACTTCGATCAGCAGTCGCGGGTGCTGGTCACATCGCCGCGCTTCGTGCGG
Source organism: uncultured beta proteobacterium (assembly GCA_903934295.1). GTDB lineage: Bacteria > Pseudomonadota > Gammaproteobacteria > Burkholderiales > Burkholderiaceae_E > Quisquiliibacterium. The sequence goes on along the minus strand of CAIZNI010000060.1, from coordinate 14,615 downwards.
GCCTTCGAGCTCGCGCGCGAGGTGCGGCGCCAGAAGCTCGACGCACGGGTGTCGGCCTGGTCCAATGAATGGTCCGAGGGTTTTCGGCGCGGCTCGCTCGCCACCCAGATGTCGGGCGCCTGGCTGGCCGGTCACCTGAACAACTGGCTCGCCCCCGGCACGCGCGGCCGCTGGCGGGCGGCGCAGCTTCCCGAAGGCGCCTGGGCCGCCTATGGCGGCACCTTTCTCGCGATCGCGCGGGGCGCCGCGCCCGAGCGCAAGATGCTGGCCTGGGAGTTCATCCGCATGCTCACGCTGGAGCGCGACAGCCAGCTCGCCGCGTTCAAGTCACAGGACGCGTTTCCCGCGCTGCTGCAGGCCCATGACGATCCGTTCTTCGGGCAGCCGATCGAGTTCCTGGGCGGACAGACCGCGCGTCTGCTCTGGCGCGAGGCCAGCGTGCACATCAGCGCGGTGTCGGTGCACAAGCAGGACGCCTTTGCCGACGAGGTCATCAACACCGAACTGGACAAGGTGCTCGATCATGGCAAGGACATCGGCCTGGCGCTGGCCGATGCGCAGCGGCTGCTCGAGCGGCGCGCCCACCGCTGACCGCCCGGATCACGCCCCCTGACATGAAGCTGCCCGACGCCCTGCGCCTGTCGCCCCGGTGGACGCCCTATGTCCTGCTCAGCCCGTTCGTGGTGCTGTTCCTGGTGTTCGGGGTCTTTCCGCTGGCGTTCTCGCTCTGGATCGCCTTCCAGTCCTGGGAGCCGACCAGCGGCCTGGCGGCGATGCAGTTCGTCGGCCTGGACAACTTCGTCTTCGCGCTGGGCGACGAATGGTTCTGGAAGTCGCTGAGGAACACCGGCTGGCTGGCGCTGGCCTCGGGCGTGCCGCAGCACCTGATTGCGATCCCGCTGGCCTGCTTCATCCACGCCGCCTTCCCGCGCCTGCGCAACGGGGTGGTCGGTGCCTATTTCCTGCCCTACATCACCTCGACGGTGGCGATCGCGATCCTGTTCAGTTCGCTGTTCTCGACCGACTACGGACTGATCAACCAGAGCCTGGCCGCCATCGGCCAATGGCCGGGGCTGGGCTGGCTCGCGCCGGCCGAGCCGATCGACTGGCTGGGCCGACCCGAGAACATCAAGCCGGCGATCGCCACGCTGGTGTTCTGGCGCTATGTGGGCTTCAACCTGGTGTTGTACCTGGCGGCGCTGCAGACGATCCCCGACGATGTCTACGAAGCCGCGACGATGGACGGGGCCGGGCGCCTGAAGCAGTTCTGGTTCATCACCCTGCCCGGTCTGCGGCCGATGATCTATTTCGGCGTCACCCTGAGCGTGATCGGCGGGCTGCAACTGTTCGAGGAGCCCTTCATCCTGACCGGCGGACGCGGCGGCTCGGACCAGGCGGGCATGACCACCGCCATCTACCTGTACCGGATGGCCTTCGACTTCAACGACTTCGGTGCGGCCAGCGCGATGTCCTGGCTGCTGTTCCTGGTGGTCGCGGTGCTCACCTGGCTCACCAACCGCGCGTTTCGCCCGCGCCCGCGCAGGACCCCGGATCCGGCATGAACGAACCCTCCCGTCTGGCTCCGTGGGCCGCCTACTGTCTGGTGGGCGTGGGCGCGCTGATCATGCTGGCGCCCTTCTACTTCATGTTCGTGTTCGCGACCCATTCGCGCACCGAGATCTTCAGCCTGCCGGCGCCCGTCTTCTTCGGCGACGACCTGCTGCGCAACCTCGAGATCCTCACCACGCGGCTGCCGTTCTGGCGCAACCTGGGCTGGAGCCTGTATGTGGCGCTGGGCTCGACCGCGCTCACGCTGCTGTTCTGTTCGATGGGCGGCTACGCCTTCGCACTGTTCGACTTCCCCGGCAAGAACGCGCTGTTCGGACTGGTGATGGCGACCATGCTGCTGCCCTCGTTCATGAACATGATCCCGACCTTCATGATCATGGATGCGCTCGGCTGGATCGACCAGCCGCGCGCGCTCTACATCCCCGGCGCGGCCAGCGCCTTCGGCATCTTCCTGATGCGCCAGTTCGCCGCGTCGTCGATTCCGCGCGAGCTCATCGAGGCCGCGCGCATGGATGGCTGCAAGGAGCTGCGCATCTACTGGAGCATCGTGCTGCCGCTGCTGGCGCCGGCGCTGGGCACGCTCGGCCTGATCACCTTCATCGCGTCCTGGAACAACTTCATCGGGCCGCTGGTCGTCATGCGCTCACCCGAGATGTACACGCTGCCCCTGGCGCTGCGCAGCCTGCAAAGCCCGGTCGACACCGAGTGGGGTGCGCTGATGGCCGGCTCGGCGATCGCGACCCTGCCGCTGCTGGTGCTGTTCGTTCTGTCGTCGCGCCAGCTGATCTCCGGGCTGACCGCGGGAGCGGTCAAGTGATCGCCGCCGCACAGCACTGCGCCCGGCCGCGCCCGACCACCCATTTCCTGCTGATTTCCTCCACCCTTTCGTGATTCCCTGATCCGATGCCCACACCACCTCACCCGCTCGGCCCCTTCCCAGACGACTTCACCTGGGGCGTCGCCACCAGCTCGTTCCAGATCGAAGGAGCGGCTTTCGAGGACGGCAAGGGCGCCTCGATCTGGGACACCTTCTGCCAGGTGCCCGGCGCCGTCTCGGACGCCAGCAACGGCCTGGTCGCCTGCGATCACTACCACCGCCTGGACAGCGATCTCGACCTGATCGCCGGCCTCGGGGTCGATGCCTACCGATTCTCGATGTCCTGGCCGCGGGTGCGCCCCGGCGGCGACGGCGCCTGGAACGAGAAGGGACTCGACTTCTACGACCGTCTGGTCGACGGGCTGCTGGCCCGCGGCCTGCGCCCCTACCTCACCCTGAACCACTGGGACCTGCCCGAGGAACTGCAGGCCCGGGGCGGCTGGGCGAACCGGGACACCGTGCACCGGTTCGTGGAATACGCCTGCGGCATCGGCCGGCGGCTGGGCGACCGCGTGGCCTCGATCACCACCCACAACGAGCCCTGGGTGATCGCCATGCTGGGTCATGACGCCGGCATCTTCGCGCCCGGCATCAAGGACCTCCCGACCGCGATGCAGGTCTCGCATCACCTGCTGCTCAGCCATGGGCTGGCGCTGCAGGCGCTGCGCGCCCAGGGCTGCCCAAGCCAGCTGGGCATCGTCCTGAACCTGTCCCCGATGCACCCGGCGACCGATTCGCCCGCCGACATCGACCGGACCCGGCTCGAAGACGGCCGGCTGGTGCGCTGGTACATGGATGCGCTCTTCAAGGGCAGCTACCCGGCCGATGTGCTCGAATTCCTTGGCCCCGCCGCCCCGCGCATCGCCGAGGGCGATCTGGCGGCGATCGCCGCCCCGCTGGATTTCCTCGGCGTCAACTACTACACGCGTGCGGTGGTGAGCGCCGACGGCCCCTGGGATGTGCACCGCAGCGGACTCGAACTCACCGACATGGACTGGGAGGTGTACCCCGAGGGGCTCACCGAACTGCTGGTGCGCCTGCATCGCGACTACCCGGTGCCGCCCCTCTATGTGACCGAGAACGGATCGGCCTTCAAGGACCAGATGGTCGAGGGCCGCGTGCACGACAGCCGGCGCACGCACTACGCCGCCAGTCACATCGAGGCGGTGGCCCAGGCCCTGAGGCAGGGCGTCCCGATGGCCGGGTACATGCTCTGGAGCCTCATGGACAACTTCGAATGGGCCAGCGGCTACGAAAAGCGCTTCGGCATCGTGCACGTGGACTACGACACCCAGCAACGCACGCTCAAGGACAGCGCGCTCTGGTATCGCGATTTTCTGTGCGAGCAGAAGACGCGACGCGGTTCGGGCCTGTTGATGGCAGCGGGCGCCTGACATGGGCCAGGTCTCGCTGCGGGGCATCCACAAGCGCTACGGCGCGACCGAGGTCATCCGCGGGATCGACCTGGAAGTGCGCGACGGCGAGTTCCTGGTGTTCGTCGGGCCTTCGGGCTGCGGCAAGTCGACCACGCTGCGCATGATCGCCGGGCTGGAAACCATCACCTCGGGCGAGTTGTGGATCGACGGGCAACAGGCCAATGCCCTGCGCCCGTCCGATCGCGGCGCGGCGATGGTCTTCCAGAGCTATGCGCTGTACCCGCACATGACGGTGGCCGAGAACATGGGCTTCGCGCTGCGGATGTCGGGCGTCGCTCGGCGCGAGCGCGACCGGCAGGTGGCCCACACCGCCGAGGTGCTGCGGATCACCCACCTGCTCGAGCGCCTGCCCAAGGAGCTGTCGGGTGGCGAGCGTCAGCGCGTGGCCATCGGCCGGGCGATCGTGCGCAAGCCGAAGGTGTTCCTGTTCGACGAGCCGCTCTCCAACCTGGACGCGGCGCTGCGGGTCACCATGCGGATCGAGCTGGCGCGCCTGCACAAGGAGCTGGGCACCACCATGATCTACGTGACCCACGATCAGGTCGAGGCGATGACACTGGGCGAGCGGATCGCGGTGTTCAACCGCGGCGTGATCGAGCAGCTCGGCGCGCCGATGGCGCTCTACAACCGGCCGGCCAATGAATTCGTGGCCGGTTTCCTGGGCGCACCGCGAATCAACCTGATCGACTGTCCCTCGCCGAAAGCTGCGCCATCGACCCACCAGGCGCTCTGGGCGTCGGTGGCGGGCAGCGTGTCGGCGGGCGCCCACCGCATCGGATTTCGTCCCGAGCATCTCCACGTGCTGGCGGCCGGCCAGGGCATCGAAGCCCGGGTGGTGCTGGCGGAGCACTTGGGCGACTCATCGATCCTGCATGTTCGCGTGGAAGGCGTCGAGGGACTGCTCAACGCCAAGGTGGTGGATGAGCAGAGCCTTTGCGAAGCCGGCCAGACGATCGGCCTGCGGGTGAACCCGGCCCACGCGCTGGCGTTCGACGCCGCCGGGCGGTTGCTGGCCTGAGGTCGAGCACCGCGCGCGGCCCGTCGGGCCGCGCGCACCGGATCACTTGCTCCAGTGGATCGCGTCGATCTGGATCTTGGTGGTGTTGTTCGTGCCCTGCGCCTTGCCGGTCACGGCATAGCGATCGGCGATCACGAAGGGCGTGGTCACCCGGGTCATGTCGAGCCGCGCCTTGGTCGGATCGGTCATGCCGAAGGCCATGGCGCCGCGGGCAATGATCGCGGTCAGCGGGATCGACACCGAGTGCCACTGGCCGTCGTTGACGTATCCGTACTCGCCGCTGGCGATCGGCAGGTAGACGTCATAGCCGGAGCCATCGGCGGCCGAGCCGGTGAAGAAGCCGACCTCGATCTTGCCCGGATAAGTGGTCCGGATGCTGAAGTTCAGACGGCCAGCCGCTGCGAACTGGCTCAGATCGTCCGACGTCGACGGCAGGCCCGCCGTCATGCCCCAGCCCCAGACCAGCGGACGCGGCGTGATCTCGATGCTGCGCGTCGGATCGCCCGGCGCGGCGGAACCCGACACCTCGGGAGCGAACGCGGTGGTGCCGCTCTCCCAGGCGTTCCAGGCAATCGCCTCGACCGGACGCGCTTCCTGGGGGGTCACCGTCTCGGCGTAGACGGTGTAGCGGTTCGCCGAGATGGTGGGGTTGCCGCTGACCTCGATGTAGTGCACCGCATCGGCAGCGGTGTAGACACCGGGCTCCCACCGACTGGGCGGGTAGAGGGACTGGATCGCGTAGCGCGCCTGGCGCGACACGTTGAACAGGCCCCACTTGTCGTCCGATCCCTTCCAGGGCTCGTCGAAGGCCTCGAAGTAGAAGATCGCCTTGGGACCGCTGCCGGCGCGACCTGCCGCGCGCCAGACCGCCAGCCGGTCGAGGTACATCTTCTGGTTGACGGGATGGGCGCGATACGTCTCGCCGCCCGAGGGGATCGTCTTCCAGCCGGTCTCGCCGATCACGATCGGCATGGCGGACAGCCCGAGACTGTCCAGGTAGGTGCGAACCGCGGTGTAATCGCGTCCGGCCGCGGCGATCGCCGCATCCATCATCGCCACCGCGCGCGAGGCGGCCGGCACGCCCGCCTGACGCCAGTCCCACAGGTTGGGATTGAACACGCTGTCGGCCAGCGGGTAGGTGTGGATGGCGGCGAAGTCAATCGTGTCGGTGATGATCTTGGGCGCGCCGGCGTAGAACGCCCAGTTGTCGTCGGTGGTCACCGGCTGGGTGATGCGGCCGCGCACACCGGCGATGAAGTCGGCCATCGCCCGCGGAGTCACCGGATTGAACGACCAGCTCACCATCGTCTCGTTACCGATGCTGACCGCCAGGACGATGTCGCTGAAACTGTTGGCGAGCGCGACACCGCGATCGACTTCAGCGCGGTTGAACGCGTCGGCTCCGCCCTGGATGTAGATGCCCAGCATCACCTTGATATCGAGCCGGTTGTCGCGGATGACCTGCAGCGTCTGCCGGGCGACGGCATCCGAGCTGTCGAACAGCCGGATCAGCCGGAAATCGCCCGCGACCAGCAGTTCGAGGTCCTCCCGGATCTGCGCGGCGGTGATGACCTCGGTTTCGCGGTTGCCGGTCCGGAACGGTGAATAGGACACCGCCTTGCGGCTGGTGAACTCGGCGCTCAGGGGACGCAGTTGCACGCCGGTAGCCGGCACCACGCCGCCCCCGCCGCATCCGGCGAGCAGCAGCGCGACCAGAGAGGTCAGTGCGGTGAGAAGGCGCCAGGCGCCAGCGGAGTTGCGATTGGGATGCATGTCGATTACCTGAAGACTGGCCGGATCAGAACACGTAGACCACACCGGCGCCGACCCAGTTGCCGGATCGCGTCACCCGCGAATCGACATTGGTGAACGCCGAGTTGCCGGGCATCGACATCGGAGACAGGCCCTTCTGCCCGAAATGGACGAGGCCGGCGAGGCCGTAGAAGCCCAGACCGTTGCCGAAGTCGTAGTGCAGGACGGCGGTGTTGATCAGCGCGGAATTGCTCTGGCCGCGCTCGCTGGGATTGGCGGTGCTGGCCTTGCCCAGGTAGACCATGCCGGTCGACGCGATCCACTTGCCCATGCGATACCGGGCGCCGAGCAGCAGGTCAACCGAGGTGGCCGGATAGCCCGGATTGGCGACGCCGCCCAGCGTGCCGTTCCAGTCAACGTTGAACATGTTGTTCCACTGGGCCGAGGCGCCCGGCTGGGTGATCACCGCGTAGGCGCCGCTCCAGCGGTTGCGCCGCACACCCCCGGTGAGCTCGAGCTTCGAATCGACCTGGTAGCGCGCCATGGCCATCGCGATGCTCTGTCCGGATCCGCCGAGCTTGGCATCGTCGGTGGACGAGGGGGTCAGGCCGGTGAAGGGCCCATGGCCCCAGGCCTGCGGGTTGCCGTTGCGGGAGTCCTGGTACATGGCATCGATCACCAGATCGCCGCGGTAATACTGCCCGAAGAGCTCGATGAACCGGGGCTTGTTGATCCGGAAGTCGGTGTTGCCGCGGTCGTAGGTGGCCTCCAGCACGAGATCGCCCTGCGCGACGTCGAGCCGGCGCGAGGTGTAGCGCAGCGCGTTGGTGAGCAGACCGTAACCCGCACCGCTGGATCCCCACGACTCGGCCACGCCGAGGTTCGTGCCGTAGGGGAAATCGGCAATGCTCCAGGCCCGGGTGGTCATCGCGCCCACCCGCACGCTGCCGAAATCCTCGTGGCTGAGGGCCACGTTCTTGGCATAGTAGAAGCCCGGGATGTCTTCCTTGCCGTCGCGCCAGCGCTGGCTGAGCAGGCCCTCGACCTTGAACCCCTGGCCCAGGTCGAACCGGGCGCCCAGGTAGGGCTGGAACAGGGTGACGCGGGTACTGCGCGTGCCGTAGGGGGTGCCGGGAACGAGCTCGTCGGCCCACAGGCGCTGCTTGTCCTGACCGGGAAAGCGCTGGCAGTTCGGGCAATGGTTGCTGCCGCGCTGATACTCGACCTTCGCGAATCCCGTGATGAAGAAAGGACCGAAGTCGACCGCCTGGCTGGCACCGGTCAGGGACAACCCGGCCAGCGCGAGGCCGGCGCGCAAAAGAGCGCTGGCGCGAAGCCGCTGCCACGCACCCGAGGGCCGCAGACGGCGCGTGGGGAGCATCCGGGCGCTCGAGATCAGGGGACTCGACAGGGGGGCGCTCGCGGGCGAACGATCGCGAGAAATCGCGCGCGCGATTCCGCGAAGGGAGAAGAGAGTCGGCATGGGGTTCCGTCGAACGATGAAAGCGCTTTCAAAAGGGTAGACGATTGTGATGACCCCAGTCAACCGCCCGAAATTGGAATTGATCCATGAAAGCGCTTTCAATATGATCGCGGATCGCACTCACCGCCAGGTTTGAAAGAGAAACGGACATGAAGCTCCTGCACGCCGGCGCAATTGCCGCTCTGGTCGCCCTCCTGGTCGCCCCCGAGACCCTCGCGCAACCGGTCAAGACGGGCGCAGGCGCCTATCTTGCCAGCCCGCGCGGCAGCGATCTGCCCGTGCCCCGCGCGACGATGCGAACGCCGGCGATGCAAGGCACCGCCGCCCAGACCAACCAGTGGTATTCGTCGCTGATCTTCGATCCGAAGCCCTCGGTGCTGTATGCGCAGCCGCTGACGGTTCGGGCCGGCCCCGCCGGCCTGGAAATGGCCCTGCCCTCGCGCCTGGTGGTTCCCACCGAGCGGCGCGACGTCGAGATCCACTACCCGCACCAGGACCCGCTGGTGCTCTCGCCGGTGGCCTTCGACCCCGAGCCCGCCCGGCTGGCCAAGGCGAGCGACTGGACGATCGACATCGAGATGGCGCGCGGAGCCGACCGGATGATGGTCACCGTCGGACACGGCAGCCCCTACGCCTATTTTCAGCTGTCGCGCGGCGATGTGCGCGTGCGCCTGCCGGCCGCCGGCGAGCGCGTCGAGGCCGCGATGGACGCCCGCGTGCTGGCGCTGCGCTTCAAGGGCAAGGCCTATGCGGTGTTCGGACCGACCGGCGTTCGCTGGGAAGCGGTCTCGCCCACCGAGTGGATCGGGCGTTTGCCGGCCGGCGCGGGCTATTTCAGCGCGGCCGCGCTGCCCGATGAGCAGGCCGACACGCTGCGCCTGTTCACCCGGCACGCCCACGCCTTCGTGCAGGACACCCGTGCCGATTGGCGCTATGACCCGGCCACGAGCCAGGTCCAGACCACCTTCACCGCCACCACCCGGGCAATGGAGGGCGACGAGCAGCGGCCGCTGCTGGGGTTGTACCCGCACCAGTGGTTCGGCAACGCATCGGTCGCCGACCGGCTGGGCGCGAGCTATGACACCCTGCGTGGCCGGATCAAGCTGCTGGCGGGAACACAGTTCCGCACCACCGCCACCTACACCGGGTTCGTCCCCTTCTGGCCGGGGGTCGGCGCGTCGGCCCGCAGCGACGACCTGCGCAGCGTGATGAAGACCGATCTGCGCAATGCCCGGCGAATGATGCTCGAGATCGGCACCGGCCCCTACTGGCAGGGCAAGGGGCTGCAGCGCATCGTGAAGCTGATGGATGTGGTCGAGCAGCAGGGCGATCTGGCGGCGCGCGACGAACTGCTCAAGCTGCTGCGCGGGCGCATCGAATCCTGGTTCTCGGGCGAGAGCCGCAAGACCTACTTCCATTACGACAAGGCAGTGGGGACGGTGGTGGCCTACCCCGAGGAGTACTTCAGCGTCCAGCAGCTCAACGACCACCACTTCCACTACGGCTACTGGATCCGCGCGATGGCCGAGATCGCGCTGCGCGATCCGGCGTGGGCCGCGCGCGACCAGTGGGGCGGCATGGTCGACCTGCTGGTGGCCGACATTGCCACCTTGCAGCGCGGCCGCGCCGACTTCCCGTTCCTGCGTACCTTCGATGCCTACGAGGGCCATTCCTGGGCCTCCGGCATCGGCCTGGGCGATCACGGCAACAACCAGGAAGCGTCCTCGGAGGCGGTCAACGCCTGGGCGGCGCTGATCCTGTGGGGCGAGGTCACCGGCAACCGGGAACTGCGCGACGCGGGCATCTACCTGTTCACCACCGAGATCGAGGCGGCGAACCACTACTGGTTCGACATCCACGGCCAGGTGCTGCCCCCGGAATACCGCAGCGCCGAGGTCAGCATGCTGTTCGGCGGCAAGTACTCGCACAACACCTGGTGGACCGACGAGCCGCGCCAGATCAAGGGCATCAACCTGCTGCCGATCACCACCGCGTCGACCTACCTCGGGCGCGATCCGCGCTTCGTGCGGCGCAGCCTGGCGACGCTCAAGCCCGAGACCGAGATCTACAGCGCGCGCCTGAAGCGCGCCGACCCGCCCGACATCTGGCAGGACCTGTTCGCCAAGTACCTCGCGCTGGCCGATCCGCCCGCGGCGCTGGGCCAGTGGGAGCGCTGGGGATCGGTCGAACTCGGCGACACCCGCACGCACGCGCTGCACTGGCTGCTCAGCCTGGACGAGATGGGTCCGCCGGACTTCAGCGTGGTGGCGGACACCCCCCTGTTTTCGGTTTTCCGGCGGCCCGACGGCCGGCGCACCTATCTGGCCTACAACGCGGGACCGACGGCGATCGCGGTGCGCTTCAGCGACGGCACGCAGATGACCGTCCCGCCGCGCACCCTGGGACGCGCGGGCGGGAAATAGCCCCTCTCGCCGCGGCGCCTGTCACACGCTCGTCATACCCGTTGCGAAGTTTCGGGCTTCGATTTAACATTGTCTGAAAGCGCTTTCAGAAAAACACAAGGCCAGCGGGACTCATGAACGCCGGATCGACCGGAGCGCCCTTTGCGCCCCGACCCGTCCCGGCACCATCGAACGACATCCATCCGTCAGGAAGAGACGAAATGAACAAGATCTGGAGACAAACATCCCTGGCCGCCGGCACCCTGGCAGCTTCCCTGCTCGTCACGGCGTGCGGCGGCGGCGGCGATGCCGGCGCCCCGCCGGCCGCGGCCGACACCACGCCGCCCACCGTGGCGATCACCAAGGATGTGAGCGCAGCCACCGCCACCGGCCCGGTCACCTTCACCTTCACCTTCAGCGAAGACGTCGGCTCCAGCTTCATCACCGATGACATCACCGTGACCGGCGGCACCAAAGGCGCGTTCACGCGAACCAGCGGCACGCTCGCCACGCTGGTGGTCACCCCGGCGGCCGACACCACCGGCACGATCGACGTCAGCGTCGCCGCGGCCAAGTTCGCCGACCTCGCCAGCAACAACAACACCGCGGCCGCCTCGCTGCAGCAGGCCTTCAACACGGTCGTGGTGATTCCGGGCAGCACCGACACCTGCACCGCCGCACCCTGCATCGCCTTCGACGCCGCGAACGTCCAGTTCGAAGCCTTCGAGGGTCTGCTGTCGGCAGCCGTCGCCAACGACCCGCTGAACGCCGCCAACAAGGTCGCCAAGCTGGTCAAACAGGCCTCGGGTCAGCCCTGGGCCGGCGCCACGATCTACACCTCCGATGCCACAGCCAAGACCGTCACCGCGATCGACCTGAGCTCGACCAAGGTCATCACGCTGCGCGTCTACTCGCCGGCGGTGGGCGAGAAGATCATGCTCAAGGTGGAAAACGCAGCCAACGGCGGCCAGAACATGGAAGCCCAAGCCCTCACCACCAAGGCCAACGCCTGGGAAACGCTGAGCTTCAACTTCGCGGCACCCAGCGCCGGCGCTTTCGATCCGACCGCGGTCTACAACCGGATCAGTTTGTTCCCCGGCTTCATGACCCAGGTCGACAAGACCTACTACTTCGATGAACTGAAGTACGTGGCGTCGACGGCCGTCGCACCGGTCTCGCTGAAGTTCGCCAGCAACTACGCGGCCAGCGGCAACGCCTGGAAGTCCGTCGAGAACGGTGATGCAGGGACCTACATCGACGACTCGGTGCCGACCCAGTTCTGGTGGAATGGCGTGGCGTCGGCTGACTCCACCCCGAGCTTCTACTTCGGCTACGGCGTCAACACCGCGACCAAGCCCTGGGGCTTCGGCGCGTTCGTCAAGGCACCGGCCAATGGCTCGGCCTCGATGACCGGCCTGTCGAAAATCACCTTCGCGCTGTGGGGCAACGACCAGATGATCGTTCGCCAACCCACGTTCACCGTGATCCTGAAAGGGCCGACCGCCGCCGGCTGCACCACCGAGCTGAAATCCACCGTGACCGCGTCGGGTGCCCTGGGCGTCGCGTCGTACACCCTGGCTCTCAATGCCTTCACGATCCAGACCGCCTGCACCTACGCCAACGCCGCGGCGATCCTGGCGGCCGGCGTCAAGGAAGTCCACTTCCAGGTGCTCGGCAGCAACCTGCAGTACACCGCCGGTGGCGATGGCTCGGGCAACTTCCCGAACGGTCTGAACGTGGGCCCGATCACCTTCAGCAACTGATCGTCTGGCGCAGCGGGCGCTGCCCGGCGACGCGTTCGCCGGTCAGCGCGCCTGATCCGCAGCCGACAGCAGGCCGCCACCCCCCCGGGGCTGGCGGCCTTTATCATCCGGGGGGACGAACGGGCCCCGCATCGAATGAACCCACACCTGTATCCACGCCTGCTCGGCGATATCGGCGGCACCAACGCGCGCTTTGCCTGGCAGCAGGCAGCCGACCGGCCGATCGTCGATGTCGCGAGCCTTCCCTGCGCACAGCACGCGTCGATCGAACAGGCAATCCGCCACTACCTCAGCACGCATTCGCGTGAGGCTCCCCGCGCCGGGGCGATCGGCATCGCCAATCCGGTCACCGGCGACCGGGTGCAGATGACCAACCACCACTGGTCGTTCTCGATCAGCGGACTGCGCCAGTCGCTGGGTCTGGCGCATCTGGTCGTGATCAACGACTTCACCGCGCTGGCACTGGCGCTGCCCGCCCTGCCACTGTCGGGTCTGCGCCAGATCGGCGGGGGGCAGGCGATGGCCCGCTCGCCGCTGGCGGTGCTGGGTCCTGGCACCGGACTGGGCGTGTCGGGCCTGCTGGCGTCGGGTGACGCAGGCTGGATACCGATCAGCGGCGAAGGCGGTCATGTGACCCTGGCCGCGGCCGATGAACGGGACGCGGCGGTGATCGACATCCTGCGGCGGCGCTTCGGCCATGTGTCGGCGGAGCGGGCGCTGTCGGGTCCCGGTCTTGTGAATCTGCGGCTGGCCTGCCGCGAGCTGGCCGGTCAGCCCGCCGACGAGCGCACACCGGCGCAGGTGCTGGCCAGCGCCAGGGACGGCTCCGACGCCGACAGCGCCGCGGCGCTGGACCTGTTCTGCGGCTTTCTCGGCGGCGTTGCCGGCAATCTCGCGCTGACGCTCGGGGCGCAGGGCGGCGTCTTCCTGGGCGGGGGCATCGTGCCCCGGATGGCGGACGAACTGGCAGCGTCGGTGTTCCGCGAACGCTTCGAGTCCAAGGGGCGCTTCAGCGGCTACCTGGCGGCAATCCCCACCTTTTTGATTGCGACGGGTGACTCGCCGGCGCTGATCGGCGCCGGCCGGGCGCTGGACGAGACACGCTGAACGGGGCTCGGGGCTCGAGGCGGCGGTTGCGCCGTCAGCCTCGACGAATGGGGCGCTCCCTCACGGTGCACGCACCGCCCGGCGGCGGATTTCGGCTTGTCAACGGTTGACCCGGTGCGGCACCGGTGGCCGCGCGCTACCATCGGGATCCCGAACACTTTCACGGTCTATCCGCTTGCCTGCCCTTCGTCACTGGTTGTCACTGCTGCTGATGCTGGCTACCGGCGCCGCATTCGGCGCACCCGGCCGGCACGCCCTGATCATCGGCATCGGCCAGTACGCGCCGCAGTGGCCGGCCTCGCCGCTGCCGGGCGTGGCCAGGGATCTGGTCAACGCGCGACGCATGGCGACTGCCATGGGTGTGGACGCGGGCGCCATCGTCGAACTGCGCGACGGGCAGGCCACCCGCGCCCGCATCCTGAGCGAGATGCAGGCGCTTCGCGCCCGGGTCCGCCCCGGTGACCGGGTGCTGATCTACTTCAGCGGGCACGGCACCCGAATCGACACCCCCCAGGGCTGCCGGGAGGGTCTGGCGACCCATGAAGGCCAGATGCTGACCGAGGCGGAACTGGCCGAATACACGCAGCCGATCAGCCGCCAGGCCGACAAGGTGATCGCGATCATTGATGCGTGCTTCTCGGGCGCGTTGATCCAGGGCGCCGCCCGCTCCTTGCGCGCAAATGACTCGATCACGCCGAAATTTTCGACACCCGGCCCCGCCACCTGCAAGGCGCCGGTCAACGAAACGGGCACGCGCAGCCTGATGGCCGAACTGAAACGGCTCGGCGTGCACGATGAGAATTTCGTCCAGGTGGCCGCCGCGCGGCACGACGAGGTCAGCTGGGACGACAAGGAAGTGGGCGGGCTGGCAACGCACGCCCTGAGCCAGTGTCTGCTGGGCGATGCGGGTGACCTGAATCGAAATGGCGCGATCTCGATCGATGAACTGCGTGTGTGCGCCCAGTCGAAGGTCGATCAACGGATGCGCCCGTACCGCGCCAGCGGCCAGCTGCCGTCGACGATCCAGGTCCGGGGCAATCGCAACCTCATCGTCGCGGCGGTAACGGCGCCGGTGGCGCCGGTGGTGCCGGTCGTGCCGGTGGTGCCCCCGGCGGCGGCACCCGCTCCGGCGGCGCAAACGACGCCGACGCCTGCCCCTGCCCCTGCCCCTGCCCCTGCCCCTGCCCCTGCCCCTGCCCCTGCGCCTG
>CAIZNI010000059.1 GCA_903934295.1 uncultured beta proteobacterium | reverse complement strand
TGCCGACGTAGCCCCAGTAGCCCGGCGTCAGATAGACGGTGGCCGCCTGCGCGAGCGCCGACAGGTCGAGCGTGTCGACTCCCGCGCCATCCCAGATGAAATTCGGCGCGCCAGCCGATACCGGATAGAGATCATTGCCGGCGCGCGCGGTGGCGGGCGGTCCGTACAGATACTGCAGGGCGGCGATGTCGAGCGGGCTGAACCGCAGGTAATACTCCTCGAGAAGTCCCGTATAACTCATCACCGTCCAGGCGGTGTCGTCCTCGGGCACCGGCAGATAGGGCCCTTCATTGACGGCCTCGCCGACGAACGGATGCTTCAGACCCAGCGCATGACCGAGTTCGTGGATCAGGGTCAGTGCGGAATAGTCGCCCTCTGCCGGGGCCAGGTTGGACGCGGTACCGACATCCAGGAAGACATCGGAACCGATAAAAGAAGCGCTCGGCATGTAGGCGTAACCGGCACTGTCGAGTTGGCGATTGTTCGCCAGGGCGATCGCGTTGGGCACCGACAGGGACACGGATTCGACGAATTCCACGCCGGCCACCGTCGCCACCACCGCCAGCGCGTGCCGCGCGAAGGCCTTCTGAGCCTCGTTGAACGCCGCGAAACCGACGCCTTCGTCGTCGGACGACGAGTAGTAAGCCGGCAGCGCAGTCGGAAAACCGTAGGTGAACTGCCGCGCCGAACCCAGCAGCGTCGCGAACTGGTTGCCGGCGGCAGCAGCCGGCAGCAGCGCATCGATCCAGTAGGGCAAGGCCCGCACGCCCGGCGCGTACTCGATGAGCTCGATGTCGGCCGGCAACTTGACGAAATCGACCGACACCCGCGCGCTGTCGGCCGAGCCTTGCGTGTCGATGATCAGAAAGACCCGGTCATCGATGAGATAACGGTCATCACCCTCCCCGCCATAGAGCGAATCGGATCCCGGTCCAGCCACCAGGGTGTCGTCGCCCGCGCCCCCGAAGAGCGTGTCGGCGCCGGCACCACCCTCCAGGAAGTCGTTGCCGAGGCTGCCGTCCAGGTAGTCGGCACCGTCGTCGCCCAGCAGCCGGTCGCCGTCATTGCCACCGGTGAGTGAATCGTTGCCGGGTCCCCCGCTCAGGCTGTCGGCGCCGCTGCTGCCATAGGTGCTGAGCAGATCGTCGCCCTCGCCGCCCGACAAGGTGTCGTTGCCGCCGCTCTGGTCCCACAGGCTGTCGTTGCCCGCGCCGCCCAGGCTTAAGTCGCTGCCGTCGCCTCCGAACAGGGTGTCGTTGCCGGCGCCCCCATCGAGGGTATCGGCGTCCTCGCTGCCGTAGGTGCTGAGGTAATCGGCCCCGTCGCCGCCACGCAGGGAGTCGTTGCCGGTGCCGCCGTAGAGGCTGTCATCGCCCGCGCCAGCGTCCAGGGTGTCGTTGCCGGCGTTGCCATAGAGCGTGTCGGACAGGGGCGTTCCCACCAGGGAATCCGCTGAGCCGGTGCCGTTGAAAACTGCCATCGCTGCCTCTGCCGAACGGGAAATGACACCGGGTCACGGCAGTGCCGCGGGGTCAAGCGTTGAACGGATCGTACTGGAAGCCGTTGTTGATCGCGCCGATGACATTGAACTGGTTCTCGGATGACTCCGAGAACTCCACCAGCACCTCGGCCTTTGAAAACACGCGATCGAAACCATTGCGACCATAAAGCGCATTGAGCCAGAAAAAATAACCGTCATCAGGCTCGCGGTTCATGACGTTGCGGTACAGCAGGTCCATGAATCCCTCGTTGCTCGGGTTCTCCCCGTACAGGCCCTTGAACTCCGCGCTGCGCATGAATTCCGTTGCTGTCGCGACAAGACCGAATCCGTGGTCGACCGCGTACATCCAGAAGCCGACGCCGCCCGCATCGGGCGTGCGATCAAATGCGGCCTGGTAGAGCCGGTAGCACTGCCCCCCGGTGCCCTGGATGTCGAAGCCGATGGCGCCATCGTTGAAGACGGCCCGCTCGACGTCGTGCAGGGTGTCGACGCCTTCCGGCCCCCGGATGACCACATCGCCGTCGGACAGGCGCTGGACCGTGTTGGCCGAGCGCGCCGAGTTCAGGCGCGCCTGGTCCAGGCCACCGGCGCCATCCAGATAATCATCACCCGCCAGACCGGTCAGCCAGTCGTCGCCCGGGCCAGCGGTCAGCCGGTCGCCGGCAAGCCCGCCGACCAGCGTCTGGATCGCCGCCACCGCCGTGGTGGCCGCGCTGGCCCGCGATTCGGTGATGCCGTGGTCATCGACATAGCTGGCCACCACGGTGATGACCTTGCCGACCTGCGCGGCGCCCAGCACCAGCGACGCGCCCTCGGCCCCCGGGATCGCCACCCCGTCGGCCTGCCAGCGATAGCCGATCGTCCCCAGGCCGTCAGCATCGGCCAGCGTATTGGACGCGGTCACCGTGCGCCCCTGGGAGGCCACGCCGGCGATCGTCACCGACCCCGTGGGCAGCGCGTTCGCGACGTCGAGCGTGAGGGTGATGTCGGCAAAGGCCAGCCGCTCGACATTGACGAGGGTGTCGATGCCTTCCGAGCCCGAGCGGTCGGTCACGGTGTAACCGGCCACCGTGCGGACCACATCGAAACCGGCCCGCGCGCCGGCGTAGCGCGCGATGTCCATGCCCGAGCCGCCGTCGATCTGGTCGTTGCCACCGCCACCGATCACCACGTCCCAGCCGGACCCGGCATCCATCGAATCGCGCCCGGTGCCGCCGACCAGGCTGTCGTTGCCGGCGTCGCCCCGCAGGTAGTCGCCCGCGCTGCCCACACCGATCAGCGTGTCGTTGCCGGCGTTGCCCACCAGCGCGTTGTAGATGGCGCTGCCGCTGATCCAGTCGTCCAGCGCCGACCCGCCGACATTCTCGATGCCGATCAGCACATCGATGCCACCCCAGTTGTCGATCGCGCTGCCCGCGGCCAGATCGACCGAGAGGCCCCGTCGGGTCGGCCCCAGCGGGTCCTGACCCCACTCGTTGTACTCGAGATGGTCGCTGGCAGGGCCGTCACCGCCGTTGATGGTGTCATTGCCTGAGCCGCCCATCAGCCAGTCGCCACCGGTGCCGCCGACCAGGCTGTCGTTGCCGCCTCCGCCCTCCAGATGATCGCCCACGCTGCCGGCGCCGATCAGCGTGTCGTGGCCGGCATTGCCGATCAGGGCGTTGTAGAAGGCATCCCCGCTCATCCAGTCATCGAGCGACGAGCCACCGACGTTCTCGATGCCCCGCAGGACATCGGTGTCACCCCAGTTGTCCTGCGCGATGCCGGTGGTCAGATCGAGGACGATGCCCTGGATCGACGGCCCCAGCGGGTCCTCGCCCCCGTCGTTGTACTCCAGGTGGTCGGCCTGCGGCCCCGCGCCGCCGTCGAGGGTGTCGTTGCCCGAGCCGCCCATCAGCCAGTCGCCGTTGTCGCCGCCCATCAGGCTGTCGGCGCCGGCACCGCCGCGCAGATGGTCGCTGCCGGCATTGCCATGGGCGATGTCGTCGCCTGGCCCGAGCACCAGCGAATCATCGCCGGGCCCGCCCACCGCTTGAACCGCCTCGATGCCCACCAGGGAGTCGGTCTGGCCGTTCGCATCGGTCACGGCGAACAGGGTCGACGTCCAGGCCGCATGGCGGAAATTCAGATCGATCCGGCTGCCGGCGGGCCGGCCGTCATCGACACCGAACAGCGCGCGGTCATACCCGTCACCGCCGATGACGGTGTCGGATCCGGCACCGCCGCCCAGCGTGTCGTCCCCGGCACCGCCATCAACGGTATCGGCGCCGGCGCCGCCAGACAGCCAGTCGTTGCCGGCGAGACCGCGTATCCAGTCCACCGACGCGCTGCCCGTCAGGGAATCCGGTCCGCCGGTGCCGCTGACCGCGATCGCGGCCAGCGCGGTGGCATCGCTGGTCACGGTCTCGACACTGCCGTGGCCGTCGGTGTAGCGGACAGTCACGCTGATCGCCTTGCCGACCTGGGCATCGGTCAGGGTGAAGCTCGCACCGGTGGCGCCGGCGATGTCCACACCAGCCGCCTTCCACTGATGGCTGAAGCCGCCCAACCCATCGGGATCGGCGAGCGTGCTGGACACCATCAGCGTCGTGCCGCGGGTGGGTTCGCCGACAATGCTCAACGCACCGGTCGGCGCGTCATTCAGGTTGCCCACCGGCGCGGTCGCGGCACTGGTGACCGATTCGACGCTGCCCTGGCCATCGGTGTAACCGACGACCACCGTGATCGCCTTGCCCACCTGGCTCTCGGTCAGGCGAAAGACCGAGCCGGTGGCATCCGCAATGGGCGCGCCAGCCGCCTGCCACTGATAGCCCAGGGTGCCCAGGCCATCGATGTCGGCCAGGCCACTGACGGCGGTGAGCAGTTGTCCCTGGGTGACGATGCCGCTGATGCTCACCTGACCGGTGGGCGGATCGTTGAGATTGGCCACCGGCCCGCGCGCGGCGCTGGCCACCGTCTCCGGCGTCCCCCGGCCATCGTTGTAGAGGGCGAGTACCGTGATCGTCATGCCGACCTGAGAATGGGTCAGCGTGAAGCTCGGCGCGATCGCCGAGGCGATGTTCATGCCGGCCGCCTGCCACTGGTAGGTGACGGTGCCCATGCCATCGGCGTCGGTCAGCGAATGGCGCGCGCTGAGCGTGCGCCCCTGGGTCAGCACGCCATCGACGAACACACCGCCGGCGGGGATGCTGTTGAAACTCACCACCGAGCGCGTGGACAGGCTGGTGATGTACTCCTCGGTGCCGTGGCCGTCGACATAGCGGGCGGTCACGCTGATGGCAGCGCCCTGTTGCGCCGGCCCGAGCAGCAGCGTGCTGCCGGTGGCCCCCGGGATCGCCGTTCCCCAGGCACGCCAGAGGTAGCTGACCGGGCCCATGCCGTCGGGATCAGCCAGGGTGTGGCTGGCGGTGAGGGTGCGCCCGAGGGTGGCATCGCCGCTGATGCTCACCACCCCGGTCGGCGTGTCGTTCGCGTTGATCACCGGTGGGGTCGCCGCGCTGCTGACCGACTCGGCGCTGCCGTGTCCATCGGTGTAGCGCGCGACGGCGGTGATCGCCTTGTCGACCTGAGCCTCGGCCAGCAGGAGCGTCTGTCCGGTCGCACCGGCGATGTCGACGCCATCGGCCTTCCATTGATAGGTGACCGTGCCCAGACCATCGGCATCGGCCAGCGAGTGGTTCACCGACAGCGACTGTCCCTGTGCCGGACTGACGGGGCCGCTCAGGGTGACGGTGCCGGTCGGCGCATCGTTCAGGTTGATGACCGGACCGCTCGCCAGGCTGGTCACCGATTCGGTGCTGCCGTGGCCGTCGAGATAGCTGGCCGTCGCGGTGATGCGCCGCCCGACCTGCGCTTCGGTCAGCACGAATGACGCCCCCGTCGCACCGCCGATCACGACGCCGTCGGCACTCCAGCGCCAGCTGATCGTGCCCAGGCCATCCACATCGGTGAGGCTGCTGGCCGCGGTGAGCGTGCGCCCCTGGGTCGGCACGCCGCTCACGACGACCGCGCCCCCCGGCAGATCATTCAGGTTGACCACCAGGCGGGTCGCGGTGCTGGTTACCGACTCGAGGGTGCCGCGGCCGTCGGTGTAGTTGGCCGACACGGTGAGGCGCTTGCCCACCTGCGCTTGGGTGAGCAGGAAGAAGTTGCCGAGTCCGAACGCGATCGGCTGCTCGTCGGCGCGCCACTGATAGGTGATGGGGCCCAGGCCGTCGGCGTCGGACAGGGTGTTCACCGCCGCCAGCATCTGGCCCTGGGTGGCGGTCCCGGTCACGCTCACCGTGCCGGCGGGCGCGGCATTCACGCTGGCGACCGGATTGGTCACCGCAGCGCTGGCCGACTCGGGCGTGCCATGCCCGTCGACATAGCGCACCACCAGGCCGATCGCCTTGCCGACCTGTGCCGCGCCCAGCAACAGCGTGGCAGCCGTGGCACCGGGGATGTCGACGCCGTCGGCCTTCCATTGATAGGCGAAGGTGCCCAGCCCGTCGGCATCGGAGAGCGTGCTGACCACCGCGAGCGTCTGGCCGCGGGTCGGCGCACCGGCGATCCGGATGCTGCCGCCAGGCAGATCATTGACATTGACCACCGGCTCGGTCGCTGCGCTCTCGACCACCTCGCCCGTGCCGCGCTGATCGTGGTAACTGGCCTGCACCGAGATGCGCTTGCCCACCAGGCTTTCGGTCAGCAGCAGGCTGGTCGCTGCGGCACCGCCGATGTTCACGCCATCGGCGCGCCACTGGTATTGGGTGGTCGGCGTGCCGTCGGGGTCGAGGTTGCGCCCGTCGGCGTCGACCAGCGTGTTGGCCGCGAACAGCGTGCGCCCCTGCAGCGCGGTGCCGCTGATGGTCACGCTGCCGGTGGGCGGATCATTGGCATTGACGACCGCGAGGGTCGCGGCGCTGGTGACCGACCCGAGGTTGCCCTCGCTGTCGCTGTAGTCGACGATGACATGGATCAGTCGCCCGACATGCGCCTCGGTGAGCACCAGGGTGGCACCGGTGGCGCCGGCAATGAGCGTGCCGTTCTGGTTCCATCGATAGGCCAGCGCGCTCAGCGTCGCGGCATCGCCCAGGACGGCCTGTGCCGTCAGGGTGGCGCCCTGCACCGCGGTGCCGCCAATGGTCACCGAATCGACCGGCAGCGTCTGGTCGGCAAAGGCCAGGCGCTCGACGCCGAGCAGCGTGTCGTAGCCGGAGACGCCATCGCGGGCCTCGACGAACACCTTGCCGTAGTTGCTGATCACCCGGTAGTCGGCCCGGTTGCCGGCGAAGGCAGCGGTGTCGATCCCGTCGCCGCCCTCGATCCAGTCGTTGCCCAGGCCGCCGGTGAGCCGGTTGCTCAGGCTGTTGCCGATCAGGACATCGTCGGCCGATGAGCCGACCGCGTTCTCGATCAAGGTGGTGCTGGTGAGCGCCAGATTGCCGATGCCAGCGAATCCGGCGGCGGTGAAGCCGACATCCGAGCGACTGCCGGCGACCAGGCTCAGGCGCACCCCGGTGGTGTAGCCCGAGGCGTCCAGCGTGTCGGTGCCACCGTCGTCGGTGACGGTGGTCTGGGCCGCCGCCTGCGCATCACCCAGCCGGTAGAGGGTGTCGCCGGTACTGACGCTTCGGCTGCCATACAGGTAGCGCAGGGCCAGGACGTCGAGCGGCCCCCACTCGGTGCGAAACAGCCCGTCGGGCGACACCGACTGCGACATCACCGACAGCGCGGTGAGGTCATCGGCCGGGCGCAGCTGCACGGCCCACTGGTCGGCCGGATCGATGTTGCGCGGATGGCGCAGGCCCAGGGCGTGGCCGATCTCGTGGACCAGCGCGGCGCGGCCTTCGCCGCCGGGCGCCAGCGCCGCCATCGACTCCACATCCATCCAGATGTCGCCGGCCAGATCGCCCGCGCCCGGCTGGCCGGGCAGCCAGGTGACCCCGCGGGTGGCGGCCTGCTGGCTCACACCCAGGCGAATCTGGCCGACCGAACTGCCGGACTCGCTGACCTCGGTGAAACTGAGCCCCGCGATCGCCGCCGCACTGGCGAGCACCTCGCGCACCACCTGCTGCTCGGCCGCGGTGAACGCGCGAAAGCCCGCTGCGCCGACGCCGCTGGACGGTGCGGTGGTGACGAAGCTGTAGGTGAGCGCGGCGGGGCTGCCCAGCGGCAGCGTCCCGTTCCAGCGATAGGCCGCGCCGGCGGCGATCGCCTGTTCGGCCATGACGCTCGGGCTGATGAAGTCCGTCAGATAGAAGCGCTGGCTGTCGTTGCCGTTGATCTCGGCATCGAAGTACTCCATGTCGGTCAGCGTGTACACGAAGCCAATGCCGGCGCGCGGGCGGATCACCGCGGACAGGCCGTCGGCCGACACCTGGACATCGACATCGCCGAACAGCGCCTGCCGCCAGGGTCCGCCGCCCGCCGGCTGGAACCAGGGCAGGCCGGTGCCGTCGAGGCCGGCGCCGCCGATCATGGTGTCGTTGCCGCCATTGCCGAAAAAATGGTTGTTGCCGCTGCTGCCCCGGAACCAGTCGGAATGACCGCCGGAATGGACCGTCTCGATGCCGATCAGGGTGTCGCGGCCGCCGAAGCCGTCCTCGGCCCAGCCCTGCTCGAGATCGACCCGCACACCGGTCGGCGAGCTCCAGTAGCCGGCCTGCGCCGAGCGCCAGGGCTCGGTGGGCACCACCACCTTCGCGATGACATCGTTGCCAGGTCCGCCCACCCCCACGCCCTGAACCAGCCGGATGGTGTCGTTACCGCCCAGACCGTAATAGTTGTTCCATTCATCGCGCTGCGAGGCGGGCTGGGTGAAGTCGTCGTCACCCTCGGACAGGTTGATCTCGGCCATTCGGAGGTCTTCAGGTGCGGATCAGGGGAATCGTGGGCGCAGCGAAGCTGGCCAGATGCGGGAACACGGTGTTGAACTGACTGGCGGGCAGACCCAACCACTGCATCAGCGAGGCCCCCACCTGGTCGCTGCTGATCGAGGGAACGAGTCGTCCGTTGCGTCCCGGATCACCATCGTCGGGACCGCCCAGGGTCAGGTCCGGAAAGCGGCCGTGCACCGTCGCCCCGGACACCGGGCCGCCCAGCGCGAACCAGTGATTGCCCCAGGCGTGCTCGCTGCCGCCCCCCGAACCGGGCCGCAGGGTCCGGCCGAATTCGGTCATCACCAGCGTGACCACGTTCTGATCCATGCCGTTGGCCCGGTTGGTGGCATCGAGCGCCGCCAGCGCCTGCGACAGGACCGCGAGCTGGGCGTCCTGGGTGGTCACCCCGGTGCCGCGCTGGTTCGCATGGGTGTCGAAGCCGCCCCAGTGGACCAGGAAGACCTGTCGGCGCAGGCCCTGCGCCTTGAAGATCGGCAACACCGAGGCGAGCGAACGCAGGTTGCTGCCCAGATGGTCGGTGCCGAAATCGGCGGCGGGCTGGGTCGCCGATGAAAAGGCCTGGACGAAGCGGGTCGAGTCGGCCACCGCGCTGCCCAGGGTACGGGCGTACTCGGCTTCATAGGCGTTGGCGAACTGCCAGCGGGCCATCCGGTTCAGTGCCTGGGCCGACACCCCCTCGGGTCGCGCGAGGTCGGCCGCGCCCCAGTTGCCGCTGCCCCCGGGCGGCATGAAGGCCACCGCCGAGCGCCGCCCCAGCACCAGGGTGCGGTTCGTGTCCATCGTCACCGCGGCCACCGGATTGCGCAGTCCTGCCGGCAACTCCTCGAGCGCGCGCCCGGCCCAGCCGCTGGTGTCGTCGGTGACCGTCCACCCCTGGGCAATTGCCGCCTGGTCGTTGTGCGACAGCAGGAAGGGCGGCAGGTCGACCTCGTTGGCCAGGACCTGCGCGCCGGTCGCCGGCACCACCAGCGGGCCGACATTGGCGATGAAGCCGAGCCGGCCCTGCGCGTACAGGGGGGTCAGCGCCGAGAGTGCCGGGTGCACGCCAAAGGTGTGACCGGCCGACGTCCCCGGCAGCGTGAGCAGCGTGCGCTTGGGCAGCGCCAGGTTCTGGCGCGACTCCTGGTAGTCGTTGTAGGCGCCGTCGGTGGGCACCAGCAGGTTGTTGCCGTCGTTGCCACCGTTCAGGTGGATCACGATGAGCGCCCGGTAATCGTCGCCCGTCGCTCTGCCGGGCAGACTGAGCCCGCCCAGCAGGCCGGCCGCGCTGGCGGCGCCCGCCGCCCCCAGAAAATGGCGTCGATCGATCATTTCATCGCTCCGAAATAGGGGCTGGTGAGTGCGTAGTCGAGCATCCGAAGCGCGCCCTCCTCGGGCAGGTTGACGTCCCACTGGGGCTGGCGGATGAGCTGCTCGATGTCGTTGCGCAGGGTGGGTGGCATCGTGCCCCGGAAGAAGCGCTCGGCGAGCTGCGCCAGGAACGCCGCCGGAGACGCCGCATAGGCCTGCGCAAGCGTGTCGACGCCACAGCCCGCGCTCAGCATCGCGGTGAGCGAGGGCTGCGGCAAGCCGTTGTCCCAGCGCATCCCGTAGGTCAGATTCAGACGGGATTGGAATTCGGACGCGTTGACGATCTTCTGCTCCGGGGCCAGCAGATTGCTGCCCGGCGCCCGGTCAGTGGGCGCATAGAAGCTGAAAACACTTTCGGCCCCGATCGGCATCTGGCCCTGCGGCAGGTTGGGCCCGTAGGACAGGGTCGGCACCCGGGTACAGCCGAGGCCGCGCCACACCGCCGTCAGGTGCAGGAAGGGCTCGCGCAGCTTGCCGTCATCGGCGCGGCCACCCCCCGGCCGGTCGCCGGCGCGAGCTTCGGTGTCGAGCAGCACCGCCTTGACCACCGCCTTCATGTCGCCCGCGACGCCCTGGCCGTTGTCGCGAAACCGCGCCGCGACCCGCCCCACATACGCCGGACTCGGATTGCTCTTGACCAGGTGCTGGATGAGCCGGGTGGACACGAAGGGCGCGATGTTGGGATGCGACATCAGCAGCGCCACCGCATCGGCAAGATCGCGGGCCTGGGACTGCCCGGCCGGGAACGAGCGGCCCAGCACCAGCTTGACGCCGGAATCGCGCTCGGGTGGCCAGGTCGAGGGCACCATCGGCCGAGCCCAGTTGGCGTAGTTGCGGTTCGGGCGACTGGCCGGCACGGGATCGATCGTCCAGCCGGTGAGCACCCGGGCCAGTTCCTCGACGTCCTTCTGCTTGTAGGTTTCGATGAAGGCGCCGCGGCCATCGCGCTGGGGTGTGCCGTCCGCGTTCAGCCGGACCACGCCCAGCGCGAACAGCTGCATGAGTTCCCGGGCGAAATTCTCGTTGGGCGCGCAGTTCGGACACTCCGCGCTCTTGGGCCGGTTCTGGTTGTTGTCCAGATAGATGCCCATCGCCGGATGGATCGAGAGCTGGTAGAGCAGGTCGCTGTAGTTGCCCAACGACTGCCGCTGCAGGAAATTGATCCAGTAGAGCGCCCCGACGATGTCGACCTTGCGATCGCTGACCACCAGGAACTGCGACAAGGCCCAGGAGACGCGGATGCGCAGCTGATCGGCCGCGCCGATCGCGATGTCGGGAAACGCCGCCCGGTAGCGGCGCCAGTCGTCCTGCGGAATCGGCTCGACGAAGCCCAGCAAGGGGGTGGGATCGATGGTCGAGGCCGGCAGCAGGAACTGTTCGTCGATCCACTGCTCGAAGCCCTTTTGCCGGATCTCGGCCACCAGCGCGGGCTTGGCGCCGAAACTCGCCTGCTCGGCGAATCGCGACGCGGCGTACTGCGTCACCGCCGAGGCACCGCTCGACGCGGCGACCTGCCCGGAAGAGGCGCTCGGCGCGGGTGTCGCCGGGTCGGACGAGGACTGCGCACCGCAGGCGGCGAGCAGGCCGGCCAACAGCAGCGTGAACAGTCGCAGCGGCGCGTTGCGGGGACGAAGGGTGTCTGCGGTCACTGCGTGTTCTCCTGTGCGCTCACTGCGTGCTCTCCTGAACACCGCCCGCGTGAGATGCCATCGCGGCGCTCGTCCGGAATTGGCCGGTCGAATCCACCAGCATGAAATCCACTTCCTGCGACTGGAGCCACTCCAGTCCCTGTTCATCCCTCAGCATCGTCAGCGTGCTCAGTGCCCCGGCGGCCGCGCAGGTCGGGCCGATCACACTGACCGATTGCCAGTGCCTGACCGGCCACCCGCTGCGCGGATCGATCAGGTGGCAATAACGCTGTCCGTCCAGATCGAAAAACCGCTCATAGTCGCCGCTGGTGGCCAGCGCACCGTCGGTCAGCACCACCTGCCCGATCAGCGCATCGGCCCGGCGCGGGTGCTGCAGCCCGAAGCACCAGCCGCCGCCATCGGTTCGCGGTCCGACGACGCGGATGTCGCCACCCAGGTTCACGTAACCATGGGCGACACCGGCCTGAACCAGAACCTCGGCCGCCCGATCCGCTGCATATTCCTTGCCGAAGCCGCCGAAGTCCAGTTCCATGCCCACCAGCGGCAACTCGATCGAACCGGCGGCCAGGCGCACCTTCGGCCAGCCGATCAGCGCCAGCAGGGGCTGCAGTTCAGCTTGCTGCGGCAGGCGCGGCCGGCGGAAATCCCAGGCCCGGCGCAGCACGCCGGCGGTGATGTCGAAGCGCCCCTCGCTGAACTGGTGCAACTGGCCGGCGAAGCCGAGCAGTCCGGCGGTTTCCGCATCAACCGGCACCGCCCGCCCGCTGCCGGCCGCCGCGTTGATCCGCGAGACGATGCTGTCGGGGTCGTATCGCGAGTAGCGGGATTCGATGCGGCGAACCTCGGCGATCGCGGCCTGCGCGGCCCGGTGCAGCAGCGCCTCGTGCGCGCCGGCGACCCGCACCTCGTTCATCCCGGCCATGGCCGGAAAATCGAATCCGAGTTCCATGTCTGTCGATGCGCCTCAGAAGCGGCGCACCAGCCCCCATTGAACGAAGCTCGCCGAGAAGGGATCGATGCCGCGCGAGCCCTGCCCGCGCAGGTGCCAGGCGCTGCGCTGTTCATAGCGCTCGATCCGGATGTCGGCCTGCCAGCCGTCGCCGAACTCGACCGCCAGGCGCAGCCCGATCGTGAGCGCACCGAATGCCGACAAACGCTGGTCGGCCGACAGCGGCACCGGCGGACCGTCGAAATAGCCCGGCGGCGTGGGCACGCCGCTGTAAGCCCGCACCGGATTGTAATAGAAACTGGCCGCACCTTGCGAATAGAGCCGCACCGAGGGCGCAAGCGTGACCCCGGGTGCGAGCGCGACCACCGGCTCCAGGGTCGCGGTGTGCGACCGGATGCCGAAGCTGTCGCCATAGAGCCGGTAGCTGGCGCGCAGCGTGGTGTCCCAGCCCTCGAGGTGATGATGCCAGCGCACGGTGGCGCTGGTCTGGCGCCGGCTGTCCGGGCGCAGGTCGGGCAGCTTGTAGGGGTCGCTGTAGTAACCATGACCGTTGGCATGGGTGATGCCGAACTGGATCAGATCGCGGCGCGACAGCGCCTGGGTGACGCCGGCAGCCAGTTCCAGCGTGCGCCGACGTTCGTCGAGGGCGGGCGCATTCACCGATCCGATGCGATCCAGGCGATGGCCGATGCCGGCCGTCCAGGTCCGGTTGTTGTCGGGCGTCGACCAGCTGCCCTGAGCCGACAGCGCGCGCGAGCGGAAGTCGTTCTCATTGGACCCGGCCATGCCGAGCGACCAGCTGGAACGCTCGTCGTAGCGGGTGATGCGCAGATCTCCCGCGCGCCGCCGATCATGCATCCGCGAGGCGCCCGAGACCGCGCTGTGATAACGCGGCGAGGCGCCCGAGACGCTGTCAGTGGTCAGCGCGGTCTCGACGCCCCAGCGATCGCCCACCGGCGTCTGCAAAATCAGCGCCGGCGAGTTGACCCGGATCCGATCCAGCCCGGGCTGCCAGTCGTGATAGTTGAGCACCCGCACGCCGACCAGCGCCGGGCCGGGGCCGGTCTGCGCGGGGGCCACGCCAGGCAGCGCCAGCGCCGCCGCGACCACGCAGCCCCAGCGCCGGGGCGCCGACGGCTCGCGCCGGCCGGGCGGTTGACTCGGCAACGGCTCAGTTGCAGCCACAACCGCCCCCGCTCAACCCGTACCCGCCCGACGAGTTTTCCTTGCTGGTGTAGATGTGGTCGGCGAACCGGCGATCGAGGGGATCGGGGTCCATCATCATGGCCGGCCTGGAAAGCAGATCGCGCTCCCAGGGCTTGGGACCGTCTACCCCGCAGCCGCCCACGCCGGCCAGTGCAATGGCGAGCAGGCTGGCGCGGCACAGCGCACGCGACAGGCGGCGCATCGCCATCAGCCGGCCTGCGCCCGCAGGCGACGCTCGAGCTCGGCGCGATCATCGAGCCGAAACCCGTGATGGCGCCACAGGATGCGTCGATCGGCCCCGATCAGCAGCGCGGTGGGCATGGCCTTGATGTCGAGCCGCGCGGCGATCAGCGCGCCGGGGTCCATCGCCCATTCGAAGCGCGGGGGGAACTTGCGCAGGAACTGCAGGGCGTCGGCGTCGCGGCGATCCAGGTTGACGGCGACGATGCGCAGCCCGCTGGCGGCGAAGCGGTCGTGCATGTCGTTCATCCAGGGAAACGACAGCTGGCACGGCGCGCACCAGGAGGCCCAGAAATCGAGGTAGGTCGCCCGCCAGCGGCTGCCATCGGCCAGCACCGGCTCCCCGCCGCTGGCGCGCAGCGCGAATTCGGGCGCCCGCTCGGCAGCGGTGTCGCGGGCGGCGGCCGGCGATGACAGCGCCGGCGCGAGTGCCATCGACAACCCGACCGACACGCCCTTGAGCGCCCGCCGGCGTGCGGCGACCGTGCGGTTCGGCTCAGCCATGCCCGCCCCGAGCCGACAGTTCCGCCGGACCCCGCGCGTCATGCCCGGCCCGGGCCAGCGGCGGCAAGGCCGGGACCAGCGCGCGATGCCCGGCACGAGCCAGCGGCAGCAAGGCCGGGCCCAGCGCCGAAGGGCCCGACTCGGCACCGAGCAGGATGCGCACCGGCGCCGGCGTGCCGTCGTGGCTGATCAGCAGGACGCCGCTGCGCGAACCGCTGGCGCCCGGGCGATAGGCCACATCGATGCGGCAACTGGAGAAGCGCTCGATCGCACTGCCGCAGTTGCCGCCCACAATCAGGAAGTCCCCCTGGACCGAGATCGAAAGGCTCCCGACGCCGATCTTGGTGCTGGTGCTGACGGTGACCGACAGGGGCGCGCTGGTGCGGCCCGCCGGCGTCGGCGGAAACAGCAGCGAACCGGGCGAATTGCCCAGATAGGCCGCGATGTCGGCGAGATCGGCGGCACTGAAGAAGCCGCCCAGATAGGCCATCCCGCCGGTGTTGTTCGCGATGGCGCGCCGGATCAGGTCGACCGCGTTGCGACCGGAGAAGATATTGCCGAAATTACGGACCAGCGGATTGTCGCTGTGGCAGTCGGCGCAGCCCAGCAGATCGGCGCGCGGAATGCTCATGAAGAAGGTCGCGCCGCGCAGGGGGTCGGCGACCGCGATGTCGACGGGGGGCGTCAGCGGCGGGGTGACTGGCGGGGTAACTGGCGGGGTAACTGGCGGGGTAACTGGCGGAACAGCGGGCGGTGCGACCGGCGCCTCGACGGGCGGCGCGGCCGGCGTCGGTGTCACCGGAGCCGGTTGCGCCGCCAGCATCGGCTCGAAGGGCGCGGCACCACCGCAACCCGCGATGCCCGCCACCGCGCAGATGAAAACCGCTACCAGCAGGCGCATCGCCAGCGAATCCCGTGCAGAAGACCGGACCGGTTGCCGATGCGCTGTGCACCAACAACCGATCCCCTGAAACCCTGCACGGATTTTACGGACCTGACGCGCGCCGACAACCCGAAAGGCGTGCGATACCGACCGCCCAGGTCGCCTGGGCGGCCTTTGGTCGGCCGATCAGTTGGTCTTGCGCCGTCGGGTCAGCCCGACACCGGCAAAGCCCAGCCCCAGCAGTGCCAGCCCCCCCGGTTCGGAAGCGAAGTTCACCGGCTCCGTGGTGATCAGTGCCGCGAAATCGAAGGTGGTCGCGCCGCCCTCGGGCGTGCGAAACCCGATGCACGGCGCAGGCACCCCGGTGGCCGTGCAGGCGCCGTTGGGCAGCGCATTCAGCGCATTGGTCTCTTCAAAAAAACTGATGAAGTACATCTGGTTCGGCAACGACCCGCCTCCATCCAGGTCATAGAAGAACGGAAAGTTCAGCGAGTTCTGGTTGATCACGAAGATGTCGGCGCACCCGTTGATGTTCACGCCGACACCGTTCGTACCGCCACCGAGGCACGGGTTGTCGGCATTGGGTGTCTCGTCAAAGTGAATGGTGAAGGAGATGGTTGCGGGTGCCAGTCCGGGCGCGAGCGGCACCACCGGCGTCAGCGTCAGGGTCGACAGCAGATTGACCTGGCCGAGTTCCCCGGTGCCCGAGGTAATCGGGTTGTTGCCGTGGGTGACCGCGATCGTCGCGACCGCAGCGCCGTTGGTGTTGGCGTTCGGGCTGGCCGGCGAATTGGAAATGGTGAGACTGCTGGGACCGCTCGTCCCCTGGCCCCAGGTCAGTTGCGAGGCGCTCGCACTGACATTGGCGTTCGACTGCCAGACCACCGAGGTGGTGTCGAACACCGCGTTGACGTTCACATTCCAGGTATCGACGATGCCGGTCACCATGTCGGCCTGCGCCATCGGCGCGCAAAGCGCAGCAACACCGGCGGCGGCGCCCGCCACCACTTGCTTGAATCCAGGTCTGAAGCCGTTCATGATTTTCCCTCCCGCTGTGGGTGACAGAATCGCGTCGCGGCGACGATTCGCTGCGGGCGTCTGAAGGAAAACTACGTGGCCAAGAGCACCGGAACCTTGCGTAGGCTCAACTCGGCCGGGCGACGTCGGCCCGGTCGGTGAGCAGGGTCAACTCCCGTCGGATTGCCCTGTTTTTGTGCAGGAAAAGCGGAAGAAAAAGTGTAACGACCGTGAATCAGGCCACGCCGTGCGACTTGAACCAGGCCAGCATCTGCTGCCAGCCGTCCTCGGCCGCTTCCTTGCGGAACGACGGCCGGTAGTCGGCATGAAACGCGTGCGGCACGCCGGGATACAGGATGAAGCGGCTGCTCTGGCTGGCGCGGTTGCCGGCCTTGAGCACTTCCTGCATCCGCGCCACCGCCGCCACCGGAATCCCCGCATCGGCGCCTGCGTACAGGCCCAGCACCGGCGCGTTCAGTGCGCCCACCACGTCGTGCGGCGTGCGCGGCATCGCGGGGGGCATCGGATTCAGGCCGCCGTACCAGGACACGCCCGCCCTCACCTGCCGGCTGTGCGCGGCGAACTTCCACACCGAACGGCCGCCGCGGCACATGCCGGTCACGCCGAGCCGGCGTGAGTCAACCTTGGGATGCTGGCCGGCAAAGGCGACGAGACTGTCCATGTCGGCGAGCATCTGCGGGTCTTCCAGCTTGTTCGCCTGGGCGACCACCTCGCGGATCTCGGTGAGGCGGGTCAGATCGCCGAACCGGAAGAACGGATCGAAGGTGATTCCCGCATAGCCCAGCAAGGCCAGCCGGCGGCAGATGTCCTTCTGGTATTCATGCATCCCGAAGATCTCCGGGATGACGATGACGGTGGCGCGACGCCCCGACTTGACCGGTGCCGCCAGATAGCCGGGCATCTCGCCCCCGCTCACCGGCACCCGGAGGTCAGCGGTGTAGAGCCCATCGGCCGGGGTGCGCACGACCGTCTGCGCCATGACCGGACCGGCCGAGACGGCAAAACCGACCGAGGCGCTGGAGGCCAGAAAACCGCGCCGGCTGAAGCCGACCGCCGGCAGCAGGCTTTCCAGGTGCGGATCGCTGAAAACGGGTTCGCTCTTGAGCATGGGGGGCAATTTCCAGGACATGACCGGGCGCAGCGGGCGCTCCGGGAATCGGATGGGGAAGCAAACCGGGAGGCGGAGGATGAATCCGATCGGACGGTGAATCAGTCCAGGCTCAGGTTCATCGGCTTGACGATGTCGCCCCAGCGTTTGAACTCGGAGCGCACCAGCGCCGCGAAATCCTCCGGACTGGCCGACGGATCGGGCAGCTCGCCATTGGCGCGCAGCTTCTCGGCCAGCGCCGGCACGCCGACTGCGGCCACGATCGCGGCGTGGAGCTTGCGCACCACCGGATCGGGCGTGCCGGCCGGCGCCATGACCGCGAAGTTGGCGTAGGCCACCAGCTGCGGATAACCCGCCTCGACGAAGGTCTGCACGCCGTCGGGAATGATCGAGCGCTCCGCGCCCATCGAGGCCACGATCCGCGTCTTGCCGGTGGTGTGCATGGCCACCGCGGTCGAGATGCCGTCGATCTGGACGTCGATGCGCCCGCTGATCAGGTCGATCGTGGACTGCGATGTCCCCTTGTAGGGCACGAAGATCGCCTTGATGCCCAGGGTGCGGGCGATCCACTCGGCGAGGATGTGCGAGGTGGTGCCGGTGCCGACCGTGCCGATCGACAGGCCATCGGGCTTGGTCTTGGCAAAGGCCACCAGCTCGGCGACGGTGCGCACCGGGATCGCGGGCGAGCCATTGATGACGAAGGCCTGCTTGGACACCGTCGAGACCGGCACGAGGTCGGTGACCTTGTAGGGCAGGTTGCGAAAGATGTGCGGATTCAGGGAGAGAATGCCCGGCCCGGCGAACAGCAGCGTGTAGCCGTCCTTGGCTGACTTGACCACATGACTGGTGGCCACGAAGCTGCCCGCGCCGGGCTTGTTCTCGATGACCACGCTCGTCCGCAGCGTCTTCTGCATTTCCTCGGCGACCCGCCGGGCGGTGACATCGGTGGAGCCACCCGGCGCGAAGGGCACCACGAACGTGATCGGCTTGGTGGGGAAATCGGCGGTCTGGGCCCGCGCCCCGGCCGCGGCCAGTGCGAGGGAGGAGACCAGCACCGCGCGCCGGCGCGGATTGTGGATTAGCGTCATCGGGTGTCGCC
Source organism: uncultured beta proteobacterium (assembly GCA_903934295.1). GTDB lineage: Bacteria > Pseudomonadota > Gammaproteobacteria > Burkholderiales > Burkholderiaceae_E > Quisquiliibacterium. Next base: position 44,178 of record CAIZNI010000059.1, on the reverse strand, counting down.
TTTCACAGACCCAGCAGGGTCTTGGCCATGATGTCGCGCTGGATTTCCGAGGCGCCCCCGAAAATCGTCTGCGCACGGGTGTTGAGATAAGTGGACATGACCGGCAGCACCCGCTCGGACACGATGCCTTCGGGCAAGTCGTAGAGTGGTCGGCGCGGCTCCCAGACCAGGCCTGCGGCGCCGACGGCGTCCACGCCAAGGCGGGTGATGGACTGACGGATCTCGCTGGCCCGCAGCTTGAGCAGCGACGAGATGGCGCCCGGGTTCTGCCCGACCTGCAGCGCGGTCATCACCCGCAGCTCGATCATCTCCAGCGCATCGATGTCACACGCCAGCGCGATGAACTCGTCTTCCATGCGCACATCGCGCGGGGCACTGCCGCGCACCTCGTCGAGCACGCGCTCGACTTTCTCCAGCTCGCGACGCAGGCGGCCGGAAGCGATGCCACCGCCGCGCTCGAACTCGAGCAGGTACTTGCCCATCGCCCAGCCCTGCCCTTCGTCGCCGACCCGGTTCTCGACCGGCACCCGGACGTCGTCGAAGAAGATCTGGTTGACCTCGTGCTCGCCGCCGATGGTGTTGATCGGCCGGATGGTGATGCCCGGCGTGTTCATGTCGATCAGCAGGAAGCTGATGCCCTCCTGCTTGCGGCCGGTGTCGGCGGTTCGCACCAGCGCGAACATCCGGTTGGCGTGATGGGCGTGGGTGGTCCAGATCTTGGTGCCGTTGACCACATAGTGGTCACCCTCGCGAACCGCGCGGGTCTTCAGCGAGGCCAGGTCGGAGCCCGAGCCGGGCTCGGAATACCCCTGGCACCAGTAGTCCTCGCCCGACAGGATGCGCGGCAACCAGGTCCGCTTCTGTTCGGGCGTGCCGTAGCCAATGATCACCGGGCCGACCATCCGGATGCCCAGCGGATACACGATCGGGGCGCCAGCCAGCGCGCATTCGGTTTCGAACAGGTAGCGCTGCGCCGGCGACCAGCCAGGTCCGCCGTGCTCGACCGGCCAGGACGGAGCCACCCAACCGCGCTCGCGCAGCGCCCGATGCCAGGGCATCGAGACCTCGGGCTCGGGGAACACGCTGGTGGTCATCTGCTGTGCGCGCACCAGCGACGCCGGCAGACACTGCGCGATGAAGGCCTTGACCTCATCGCGAAAGGCGAGTTCCTCGACACTGAATTCCAGATTCATGGCTATTGCTCCGATTCGGTTCGGGGGGTCAGGCGCCGCGGGCGGCGCGCAGCCCCGCCAGCCGATCGCGGTGTTCAGCGGGGGTTCCGCAGAGTTTCTCGATCGTCATCAGCCGCTTCGCATAGGCCCCGACATCGAGCTCGTCGGTCACGCCCATCGCCCCGTGCAACTGGATGGCGCCCTCGGCCACCAGACGGGCGGCGCGGCTGATCTTGAGCTTCGCGCCCGAGACCTCGCGTTGACGGGCCGCGGGATCGCCGTCGATGGCCAGCGCGGCACGCAGTGCCATCGCGCGCGATTCCTCGCACTGGATTGCCATGTCGACCATGCGATGGCGCAACACCTGGTTGCTGGCGATCGGCCGGTCGAACTGCACGCGGGTGCGGGTGTAGGCGACGGTGGCGTCGAGCAGGTGCTGCAGGCAGCCGACCGCCTCGGCGCACAGGGCGGCGGCGGTGCGATCGAGGATCTCGGAGAGCAGCGCGGCATTGTCGGCGGCCGCGCCCAGGCACTGGTCCTCGGACACCGCCACACCGTCGAGCCGCAGGTTGGCCGCGAGCCGGCCGTCCAGGGTGTCGAAGGACTGGATCTCGAGCCCCGGGGCCTCGCGCGGGATCATGAAAAAAGCGAGCTCGCCGCCCGCCCGGGTGGCGGTAACGATGAACCAGTCGGCCCCCGGCGCATCGGGCACCAGACGCTTGGTGCCGCGGATCACGAGGCGTTCGCCCTCGACCTGGGCGCGCGTGTCGGGCACGCCCCCGAGCGATTCGAACATCGATTCGCCGTGGGCCAGCGCCACCCGCTGCTGGCCGGCGGCGATCGGCGCCAGCCAGCGCGTGCGCTGTGCGGGGGAGCCGGCGCCGGCGATCAGCTGGCCCGCCTGCACCACCGTCGAGAGATACGGTTCCAGCACCAGCCCCCGGCCCAGCGCCTCCATCACGATGCCCACATCGAGCGCGCTGCCACCGAAACCATTGTCGTCGAGCGGCAGCGGCAGCCCCAGCCAGCCCATCTCGGCCATCGCCTGCCAGATGTCCGGGCTGAATCGTTCGGGCAGCGCGGCGATGCGCCGGCGCGCGGCGAAGTCATAGCGCTGCGCCACAAAGCGCTCGGCGCTGTCCTTGAGCAGGCGCTGGTCGTCGGAAAAGCTCAGATCCACCGGAACTCCCCTGGCCTCAGACCTTGGCCGGCTTGTTGGCGACCGCGCCGGGCATGCCGGCGGGATCGATCACGGTGCCGAACTGCAGCATGTTGTGGGCGTGGCACAGGTGATGCAGACCGAAGGCCTGATCGATGCCGCTTTGCTGGCCCATCAGGTCGATCGACCGGTTGACCGCTTCCTTGGTCATCTTCAGCGCGAAGCTGGGTTTGGCGGCGATCTTGCGCGCCATCACCATCACCGATTCGGCCAGCGACTCGCGCGGATAGACCCGGTTGACCATGCCGAAGCTCTCGGCTTCGCGTGCGCTCCAGCTGTCGGCGGTGAACAGCAGCTCCTTGGCCTTGCGCGGCCCGAGTTCCCAGGGATGGACGAACCATTCGACGCCGCACACCCCCATGGTGACCACCGGGTCGCAGAACTGCGCATCCTCGCTCGCCACGATCATGTCGCAGGCCCAGGCCAGCATCAGCCCGCCGGCGATGCACTTGCCCTGCACCTGCGCGATGGTGGGCTTGGGCAGGTTGCGCCAGCGCCGGGTGATCTGCAGGTAGATCTCCTGCTCGCGACCGAAACGCCCCTCGGCGCCGCCCAGCGAGAAGCCGCCCCAGGTGCCGACCGGAAGGAGATCCTTGCCGAGCCGGTCGCGACCCGCGTCGCGCAGATCATGACCCGACGAAAAGTGCGGATCGGACCCGCAGAGGATGATGACCTTCACCTCGTCGTCCTGCGCCGCGCGGTCGAGCGCCGCGTTCAGGTCGTAGGTCATCTGCAGGTTCTGGGCGTTGCGGGCCTCGGGGCGATTCATCATCACCCGCGCGATGCCCGCCTCGGGCTTGTCGTAGCGGACAGTCTCGAAGTCGTGGGTGCTCATGGGGCATTCTCCTGGGGGTATTGCCGACGGGCCGGCCGGGGCCCGTCGAAACGCTTCGAATCTTCGCACCGATGCTGCGGAAAGTGGCTCCACCACACCGCTCACTCACGCGCGGACAGTCCGGAATCCGTCTGACGAGCGGATGCGGCCGACCGGGTGCGGCCGACCGCGTGCTCGATCAGGAAGCCTGCGAACGTTCTAGAACTGCCGCCTCGAAGCGCGCCAGCCGCTTCTGGAAATGATCCGGGCGATCGGACGGCGCGGGCGTCACCACCGTTTGCACCGGCAAGGTCTCGTAGAAATGGCACGCGACCCGATGACCGGGGGCGGCCTCGCGCAGCACCGGCTCTTCCTGGCGGCAGCGCGCCTGCGCCTGCGCGCAACGGGTGTGGAAGCGGCAGCCGGTGGGCGGATTCAGGGGGCTGGGCACATCGCCGGTCAGGATGATGCGCGAGCGCACCGCGCCCGGATCGGGGCGCGGAATCGCCGACAGCAGCGCCTGGGTGTAGGGATGCAGCGGCCGCGCATAGAGCGAGCGCTTGTCGGCGATCTCGACCAGCTTGCCCAGATACATCACCGCCACCCGGTCACTGATGTGCTTGACCACCGCCAGGTCGTGCGCAATGAACAGGTAGGACAGGCCGAAGCGCTTCTGCAGGTTCTGCAGCAGGTTAACCACCTGGGCCTGGATCGAGACGTCCAGCGCCGATACCGGCTCGTCGCAGACGATGAGGTCGGGATTGACCGCGAGCGCCCGCGCGATGCCGATCCGCTGGCGCTGGCCGCCCGAGAACTGGTGGGGATAGCGGCGCGCATGCTCGGGCAGCAGCCCCACCACCCCCAGCAGTTCGGCGACCCGCTCGGCGCGCTCGGCCACGGTGCCGATCTCGTGCACCGACATCGGCTCGGTGAGGATGTCGCCCACCGTCATCCGCGGGTTGAGCGAGGCGTAGGGATCCTGGAAGATGATCTGCAGGTGCCGGCGCAGCCGGCGCATGCGGTCAGCCGACAGGTCGGCGATCTCCTGACCCTGGAATCGCACCGATCCGGCGGTGGGCTCGATCAGCTTCAGGATCAGGCGGCCGGTGGTCGATTTGCCGCACCCCGACTCGCCCACCAGGGCCAGCGTCTCGCCGCGGCGGATCTCGAAGCTGACGTCGTCGACCGCCTGCACCTGGCCGATGGTGCGACTGACGATGATGCCGCGACGCACCGGGAAGTGCTTGACCAGCCCCTGGACACTCAGAATGGGTTCCATGCTCACGCCGCGCCCCCGATGGATTCGACCGGCGCCTTCCAGCACGCCACCTGGTGATCGACGCCCAGCGCACGCAGCGGCGGCGGCTCGGCATGACAGCGGCTGTCGGCGAACGGACAGCGCGGCGCGAAGCGGCAGCCCACCGGCTGGTTGGCCGGGCTGGGCACAGTGCCCTCGATGGTGGCCAGCCGCTCGCGCTCGACATCGAGGCGCGGAATCGAGCCCAACAGCCCGATGGTGTAGGGATGCTGCGGGTCGGAAAACAGCGCGGCGACCGGGGCGCTCTCGACGATCTGACCGGCGTACATGACGATCACTTCATCGACCAGTTCGGCGATCACGCCCAGGTCGTGGGTGATGATCAGGATCGCCATGCCCAGACGCTGCTGCAGTTCGCGCAGCAGTTCGAGGATCTGCGCCTGGATGGTGACGTCGAGCGCGGTGGTGGGCTCGTCGGCGATCAGCAGCGCCGGCTCGCAGGCCAGCGCCATCGCGATCATGACCCGCTGGCGCATGCCGCCCGAGAGGTGATGCGGGAAATCGTCGAAGCGCTCGGCCGCCGACGGGATGCGCACCAGTTCCAGCACCTCGATCGCCCGCGCGCGGGCCTGCGCCGGCGACAGGTCGGTGTGCGCGCGGATCGCCTCCACGATCTGGCGCCCGATGGTGTGCACCGGATTGAGCGAGGTCATGGGCTCCTGGAAGACCATCGACATCTTGCCCCCGCGCAGCAGCCGGCGCTCGTCGGCCGACAGTCCCAGCAGGTCACGACCCTCGAACAGGATCGCCTCGGCGGCAACCCGACCGGGCGGCTGCGGCACCAGCCCCATCAGCGACAGTGAGGTCACGCTCTTGCCGCAGCCCGATTCGCCGACCAGTCCCACGGTGCGCCCGCGGCCCACCGAAAAACTGATGCCATCGACCGCCCGGAACAGTCCCCGGTCGGTCTCGAACCAGGTGCGCAGATCACGCACCTGCAGCAGCGCATCGGCCGAATCACCCCCGGCCACGGGCGAGGGCGAAGGGCTCACAGCGACAGGTCCAGTCCCTTGTAGAAGGTGTTCTGGTAGAGCATGTGGGCCCGGTTGCCCTTGATCTTCTTGTTGGCGGTGGAGTACATGTGAACCGTCATGACCGGCAGCCACAGGTGCTCCTTGTGGATCTTCTCCTGCACCAGCCCGTAGGCCTTCGCACGGTCGGCATCGGTCAGCGCGACGCGGCCCTGGCGCATCCATTCATCGGTCTCGGCGTCCTTCCAGTTCATCCGGTTGGGCACCGGTATCTGCTTCGAATCGAAGTAGAAGTTCAGCATGTCGCCGGCCGACAGATAGGGGAAGGTCACCGTCCAGATGTCGAAGTCCTGGCTGGTGAGCTTGGCCGGCATGATGGTGGAATCGAGCGCCGTGATCTGCCAGTCGACCCCGATCTTGCGCATGTAGCCCTGGACGGCTTCCGAGACCCGCGGGAAGTAGGACACCTGCGGGATGTAGACGACCGGCGCCAGCCGCACCCCGTCCTTGACCCGGATGCCATCGGGGCCCGGCTTCCAGCCCGCCTCGTCGAGCAGCTTCTTCGCCCGCGCCACGTCCTCCTTGATGACGCCTTTGGTGGCGGCGGAGTAGTCGAGCGCGCCGGCGTCGAGGTAGGTGTAGGCCGGATCGGCCTGCCCGAGCATCACCGCCTTGGTGATCTCGGCCCGGTTGATGCCGATGCTCATGGCCTCGCGCACCCGACGGTCGGCCATCAGCGGACGCGTGGTCTTGTAGCCGAAATACATCAGCTGGAAATTCGGCTTGGCCTGATCGACCTGCAGCATCGGCGCCTTGCGGGCCTGTTCGATGAACTGGGTCGGGAAATGGGTGGTGATGTCGAAGCGACCGCCCATCATGGCCGCCAGCCGGCTCGAGTCCTCGGGCACGGTCTTGATCGACAGCTTCTCGAACTTCACCGGGCCGGGATTCTTGTACATCGACGGACCCCAGCGATACGCGTCATGGCGCTTGAGCAGCACCTCGGTGCGCGGCTGCCAGGACACGAAGCACCAGGGCCCGGTGCCGTCGATGCCCTTGATGCCGTAGTCCTTGCCCAGTTGCTCGACGCTGTCCTTGTTGTGGATGGCGTTGTTGAACATGGTGAGCTGCACCAGCAGGTCGGAGAACGGCTCGTTGAGTTCGTAGACCACGGTGTAGGGGTCCGGCGCGCTCAGGTTCTTGATGTTACCCGCGCGCCAGGCCGAGGGCGCCTTGGTCGCGGGATCGCGCTGACGGTTGAAGCTGTAGATGACGTCGGCGGCGGTGAACTTCTTGCCGCTGCAGAACTGGACATCGTCGCGCAGCTTGAAGGTGTAGGTCTTGCCGTCCGGGCTCATCGTCCAGGACCTGGCCAGCAGCGGCAGCGGCTTCTTGCCGTCCCAGTCCAGCGCCACCAGCGTGTCCTGGATCATGTTGACGATGTCGGAGGTCGGCGACCAGGTGGTGCGGTGGCCGTCGTAGTGCGGCGCGTCGAGCGACTTCATCATGTTCAGCGTCTGGGCCTGCGCCAGTGGCGCGGTACCCGCCGCCGCCGCGAGCGCGACGGCCATCAGGAATCGTTTCATTGCGGTCTCCTTGCTGTTTTTTATGGTGTTGCGCGAATCACTGCTGAAGCCGGGGGTCGAGCACATCGCGGACCGCGTCACCCAGCAGGTTCGCGGCCAGCACGATCAGGAAGATGGCCAGACTGGGAATGGTCGAGATGTGCGGCGCCATGAACAGGAAATCGCGGCCCTGCGCGGCCATCATGCCGAGTTCGGCGATGGGCGGCTGCGCACCCATCCCGAGGAACCCGAGGGCCGAGCCCACCAGGATCACCTGGCCGAAGCGCAGGGTCAGGAAGACCGAGATGGTGGAAATGCAGTTCAGGGTCAGGTAGCGCCAGATCAGCGCGCGATTCGACACCCCGACCGCGCGACCCGCCTCCATGAACTCCTGGCCCATGATGCCGATCGCCGAGCCGCGCGCCACCCGTGCGACGTCGGGCACGGTGGACACCACCAGCGCGATGATGACCGCGCCCAGGCCCGCGCCGACGATGGCCGCCACCGCCAGCCCGATCAGGATGGCCGGAAATGCCAGCATCACGTCGACCAGCCGCATGATCCAGGGATCGAGCTTGCGGTAGAACGCCGCGAAGATGCCCAGCGCGCCGCCCAGCGCGCCGCCGATCAGCACACCGGCCAGGCCCATCATCAGCGTGTTGCGCGAGCCGTACAGCACCCGGCTGAGAATGTCGCGACCGGTGTTGTCGGTGCCGAACCAGTGCTGGGCATCGGGCGGCTGCATGGCCTTGGACAGGTCGGTGAAATAGGGATCGTAGGGCGCCAGCAGGGGCGCGGCGATCGCGGCCAGCACGATCGCCGCCAGCAGGATCGCCGCCACCAGCGCCACCCGATCACGGGCCAGCCGCTCGATCACCCCGGCGCGCCGCAGCAGACCGGCTGCGGCGGGCGCCGGCGTTGCCACCGCCATCGTGTCTGCGCTCATGAACGTTGCACCCTGGGATCGAGATAGACATACAGCACGTCAACGATCAGGTTGATCATCAGAAAGGCGATGGCCAGCACCATGATCGCGCCCTGCGCGGTGGGGAAATCGCTGGAGATGATGGCGCCCACCGCCAGGCGCCCGACGCCGGGCCAGGAAAACATGGTCTCGGTGACGACCGCGCCGCCCAGCAGGAACGCGGCCTGCAGGCCGATCAGCGTGACCACCGGAATCAGCGCGTTGCGCAGCGCGTGGTCGATGATCACCACCGACTCACGCAGGCCCTTGGCCCGGGCGGTGCGCACGAAGTCGGCCCCCAGCACCTCGAGCACCGCGGTGCGGGTGATCCGCGCGATCGGGCCGATCAGCACGCTGCCCAGGGTGAGCGCCGGCAGCATCAGGCTGGACAGTCCCCCGCCCCAGACCGGACCGTTGCGCCCGACGAAGGGCAGCAGGTCCCAGTGGTAACCCACATACTGGATCAGGATCAGACCGATGAAGAACACCGGCATCGACACGCCGGCCACCGAGATCGCCATGATCGCGCGGTCGAGCAGGCTGCCGCGCCGAACCGCTGCCAGCGTGCCCAGCAGCAGTCCGATCGGCACCGCCATCAGCATCGCCCCCAGCATCAGTTCGACGGTGGGTCCCACCGTGTCGGCCAGTTCCTCGATGACCTCCTTGTTCGAGATGATGGAGCGGCCGAGATCACCGCGCGCGACGCGGCCGATGTACTCGATGAACTGAACCGGAATCGGCCGGTCCAGACCGAGTTCCTCGCGGATGGCGGCCACCGTCTCGGCCTTGGCGTCGGGGCCGGCAATGATCAGGGCCGGGTCGTTGGGCACGACCTGCAGCAGGCAGAAACAAAGAAACAGGACGCCCACCAGCGCGGGCAATGAAATCAGCAATCGGCGAACGATCTGAGGTCCCACGCGCGCTGTCTCCTGAATATATTTTTTTTGACTGCCAGAAGGAGACTCTCAGTGTTCGCGGCCGCCGTCAATGGTCGACATCGACGGCGCCGCGCGCGGGGCTAGCCGCCAGGCAGCGGCGGCAGCAGGCGCTGCTCGCGCAGGATGTCGAACCAGTCGCGAAACATCCGCTCGGTGTCGATGCAATCGGCAAAGCCGGCCTGGCGCAGCTTGATGGTGCTCACGATGACCGGCGGGGGCGCCTGCCGGGCGCGGGCGCCGAAGCAGAAATCGGCATAGTGATGCGACTCGCCCAGCAGCGCCTCGAGGCCCGGCGCACGCAGTCCGTGGCGGCGCACCACCGCCTCCCAGACCGCCGCCTGCGATGGCAGGAAGCGGGCCATTTCACGCGGCTCGTCCTGGCCGACGGCCACCCCAAGGGCATCGGCCAGCGCCGGCCACACATGACGCCAGACAAAGACATCGCCGTTGGTAATGTTGAAGGTCTGGCCCTGCGCCGCCGGCGCCTGCGCGGCCCACGCCAGCGCGCGCGCCAGCAGCCGCGCATCGGTGGCCTCGAGGATGTTCGAGGGGCCGCCCGGATAGGCGAACGGCAGCCCCTGCGCCTGGCACACCGCGGCATACACGCCCAGGATCGGAATCAGGTTCATCGCGACCCCCAGCGCATCGCCGAAAATCAGCTGGGGGCGAAAGAAGGTGAACGAGAAGCCGGCGCGCTGCGCGAGCGCGCGCACGTGGTCTTCCTGGAGCCAGTAGAAATTGGCGTGATCGTCGCGCGGCTGATCCTCGCGCGCCGGCACCGCCACCGGGCGCAGGTGCACCCCGTAGGCCTTGGTGCCCTGCAGGATGCTGACATGGCGCAGGTTGTGACCGGGGCCGGTGAGCGGCTCGAGCAGGTGGCGCAGCATCGCCAGGTTGGTCTGCATCTGGTCGTCCTCGCGCCAGCCGCGCACCAGGCCGGGCTTCTCGAAGAGGGCTGCGTAGGCCACATGGGTGATGGGCGGCAGGGCGGCCAACGCCTGCCGGCAGGCAGCAGCATCGGTGAGGTCGAGCGCCAGATGCCGACCCCTGAACCCCGCCGGCAGTGAGGGCACCCGTCGCGACACCGCCACCACGTCCCAGTCGGGCAGTCGGGCGAAGTGCTCCAGCGCGGCATGACCGACCACGCCGCTGGCCCCGGCAATCAGGATGGTGTTGGTGGCCATCGGCCTTCCCCCAAGCAAAAAACGGATGATACGGACTGCCGCCGCCGGCATCGGACCTCGCAAGCGCCCGGCGATGGCGTATCTTGCGGACCGTATCGCCGCACCATCCACAGAAAACGCCGAAACGAAACGGCCCTGCGGCGGCTGCGCACCGACCAAAACCCAACGGAGACCCGCCCATGAAAATGATCCGCGCACTGCTTCTGGCCGTGACCGCCGGCGCCTGTCTGATCGGCACCGCCGCCGCACAACCCATCAAGGTCGGGGTGATCTTTCCGCTGAGCGGCGGCGCCGGTCCCCAGGGCCAGCATCTGGTGAAGTCGATCCAGACCATGGCGACGCTGATCAACGAATCGGGCGGTGTGCTCGGGCGTCCGATCGTGATCGAGGCCCGCGACGACGAATCGACCCCGGCGGTCGGCGTGTCGCGCGCCAACGAACTGGTGTCGTCGGGCGTCTCGGTGATCATCGAAGGCTGGAACAGCCCGGTCACCCTGGCGATGCAACCGGTGATCAGCCGCGCTGGCGTGCTCGACATCACCGCGATCTCCAAGGCCGACCCGATCCTGTCGGGCGAAGGCAACCCGCTGGCGGTGCGACTGAACAGCTCCAACTCCCAGGACGGCGCGGTCATCGCCAGCTACATCGCCAACCGTTTGAAGGCCCGGCGCGTCGCGTTCCTGACCCAGAACGACGCCTACGGCAACGGTGCGCAGGCCTCGATCGAGGCCGAGTTGAAGAAACTCAACCACGCCTACGAGCGGGTCGCCGAAGAGAAATTCCCGTTCACGCAGGCCGACTTCCGCATCGCGGTCACCAATGTCCGCGCGGCCAATCCGGATGTGGTGGTGGCGATCAACGCCAGCGAAGGTCTGGGCATGCCGGCGCTGATCCGCGCGGCCCGCCAGGCGCGCCTGCCCGGCACGCTGGTCGCGGCGGTGGGGACGATGGCCCCCAGCGTGATCTCGGTGGCCGGCGACGCGGCCAACGGCGTGGTCGGCGCCGACATCTATTTCCCCGATGTCGAACCCTTCGCCTCGAACCCGGTCAACAAGCGTTTCGTGGCCAAGATGCAGGAACAGCACAAGCAGACGCCCGACAAGTTCATGGCGCTCGGCGCGGCGTCCCTGCAGGTCTGGGCGATGGCCGCCAACGAGCTGAAGACCCTCGATCGCGAGGCGATCGCCAAGCGCATGCGCGGCGGCAAGTTCGGCAACACCATTCTGGGTGAGATGGTCTTCGCGCCGAACGGTCAGCTGGCCTCGCGCCACTACGTCTTCGAGATCAAGGCCCAGAAGATGGTGGTCGAGGCGAACTGAGCCCCGTCCGCAACCGTCCCGAACCCCGACTGTCCGGCATCACGATGAACACCAACCGATTCGCGCGCTCGCGCCGGGCCGCCCGATGACGGCCCCGGCGACCGGCACACCCGCCGTCCTGCAGGTCCAGGGGCTGGGGGTTCGCTACGGAGAACTGGTGGCGCTGGACGACGTGAGCTGGTCTGTCGGCGCCGGTGAACTGCTGGGCATCATCGGCCCCAACGGCGCCGGCAAGAGTTCCTGCTACGACGCGGTGACCGCGATGGTGGGCCGGCAAGGCCGGGTGCTGCTGCGTGGCGAAGACGTGAGCGCAGTGCCCGCGCACCGGCTGGCCGAACGCGGCCTGAAACGGGCTTTCCAGCAGAACGCTTTCTTCCATGAGCTCACCGTGCTCGAGAACATGCTGGCGGTGATGCATGAATCCGCCGGCGCCGGCCTGCTCTCGTGCGCGCTGGCGCCGCTTCGCGCCGCCCGCCACCGGCGTGCCGGTGCGGACCGGGCAACGGCCGCGCTGGAACGCTTCGGCGTCGGGGCGCAATACCACTCGCGCCTGCCGACCGCGATTCCCTACGGCACGCAGCGGCTGCTGTCGGTGGCGCTGGCGCACGGCGCCGGCGCGCATGCCCTGCTGCTCGACGAACCCGGCGCCGGCCTGGGCGGCGCCGACATGGACCGGCTGGCCGATCTGCTGCACAGCCTCAAGCGCGACGGGCTGGCGGTGGTGGTGATCGAGCATCACATGGACCTGATCATGGCGGTGGCCGACCGCATCGTGGTGCTCGACCAGGGGCGCTGCATCGCCAATGGCGCGCCGGCCGAGATCCAGCGCGATCCGGCAGTGCTGGAAGCCTATCTGGGGCGCGCGCAATGAGCACGTCCGACCTCAAGGGCGCGGCTCCTTTGCGCCCAATTTCACCCGCGCCCTCGCCTGCACCGTCAGCCGCTCCGGTTCTGCGGGTGAGCGGCCTGAGTGTCGCCTATGGCGGCAACACCGCGCTCTCGGTCGATGCGCTCGAGGTCCGCGAAGGCGAGGTGCTGGGCGTGGTGGGTGCCAACGGTGCCGGCAAGTCGACGCTGGTCAATGCGATCGCCGGCTGGTCGCGCGGCGCGCCGCGGGTCGCCGGCCGGGTCTTCCTGGATGGCGCCGACCTGTCGGCGCTGCCGGCCCATGATCGCGCTCGGGCCGGCCTGCTGCTGGTGCCCGAAGGCAAGCTGGTGTTCGGCCAGATGACGGTCGATGAGAACCTGAGCGTGCTGGCCGAAGTGGCCGCGGGCAAAGGCCGGCGCGTCTATGACCGCGAGGCGGTGTTCGAACTCTTTCCGCGGCTGCGCGAACGCCGCGGCCACCTGGGATCGCAGCTCTCGGGTGGCGAACGCCAGATGCTGGGCATCGGCCGCGCGCTCATGCTGGGGCCGCGTGCGCTGATGCTCGACGAGCCGTCGATCGGACTGGCCCCGCGGCTGGTGGCCACCGTGCTGCAGACCATGCGCACGCTGGCGTCCACCGGCCTCACCATCCTGCTGGTCGAACAGAACGTGCGTGCCGCCATCGACATCGTCGACCGGCTGGTGCTGCTGGAACGCGGCCGGGTGGTGGTCGAGGGCAGCGCCGCGGCCATGCGCGACGATCCGCGCATCGCGCAGGCCTACCTGGGGACCAAGGAATCGTGAACCTCTCGCAGCAACTGATCAACGGACTCGTGCTCGGGCACGCCTATGCGCTGGTGGCGATCGGCTGGACGGTGCTGCTGGGCGTGGCCCGGCTGGTCAACTTCGGCCACGGCCAGATGTACATGCTGGGCGCGTTCATGACCTGGTTCGGCATCTCCGGGCTGGGCCTGCCCTATCTGGTGGCGATCCCGCTGGCGATCGCCACCGGCGCCGTGGTCGGCTACCTGCTGCAGCGGGTGATGCTGCAGGCCACGATGGAGCAGAACCTGGTGTCGATCATGATCATGACCCTGGGCTTCGGTCATGTGCTGCACGGCGCCGCCGCGCTGGTGTTCGGCTCGACCGGCCAGATCCTCGACACCCCGCTGTCGCAGAAGGAATTCACCTATGGCGACCTGTGGCTCACCGGTCAGGACCTGGCGATCGTGCTGGCCGCGATCGGGGTCTTCGTGGTGCTCAAGCTCGTGCTGGAGCGCACCCGGGTGGGCCGCCTGGTGCGCATGGTCGCGGAAGACCCCAAGCTCGCCGAGCTGGCCGGGGTGAACGTGCGCCGCGTCTACCTGGGCGTGTTCGCGTTCGAGGGCGCCGCCGTCGCCTTCGCCGGCGCCATGGTCGGGCCGCGCACGCCGATCCTCACCTCGATGGGCTTCGAGGAAGTGATCATGACCTTCGTGGTGGTGGTGCTGGGCGGCATCGGCAGCGTGTTCGGCAGCTATGTGGCCGGCATTGCGCTGGGCGTGTTCACCGCCCTGTTCGGTGCGCTCGTGTCGCCCGCCTACACCACCGCGGCGGCCTTCCTGGTGCTGATCGCGGTGCTGGTGCTGCGCCCGGGCGGCCTGGCCGCCGGCGCGCGCTGAGCGCCCGCCCACCCCGAGCGCCGGAGTCTTCGATGAATGGTCCTCTCAGATACCTGCTGCTGGCGGCGCTGGCGCCGCTGGTGTTCTTCGCGCCGGCGCTGGCCGGCGGCTCGAGCGCGGTCTACAGCGCCTTCGTCCTGATCGCGCTCTTCGCCACCATGGCCTATGGCCTGGATCTGATCGTCTCGGACCTGGGCGAGGTGAGCCTGGCGCACACCGTCTTCTTCGCGGTCGGCAGCTACACCACCGCCCTGCTCGCGACCCGGCTGGGCGCCGGGTCCTGGACCACGCTGGCGGCCTCGATCGCGGTCGCCCTCGCCTTTGCAGCGGTCCTGGGGCTGATCACCCTGCGGCTGCGCGAGTTCGTCTTTTCACTGGTCACCTACGCGATCGCGGTGATCGCCGCCACGCTGGCGCAGAACTGGAGCTTCCTGGGCGGCTCCGACGGGCTGCGCGGCATCCCGCCCCTGGACCTGTCGCTGCCGGGCCTGAGCCTGAAGGCGGGCAATGACCGGGAGTTGTGGCCGGTCGCCTTCCTGCTGCTGGTGGTGGTGCTGTATCTGGTGGACCGGTTCCGCCACTCGCGGCTGGGCTCGGCGGCGGTGATGACGCACCTGAATCCCCGCCTGGCGATCGTCTCGGGCATCGACCCGCAGGCGGTGCGGCTGAAGGTCTTCCTTTTTTCGGCGCCGCTCACCGCCTCGGCGGGCTGGCTCTACGCCTACCAGCGCGCCTATGTCAGCGCCGACATCCTCGACTCCTACTTCCTGATCCTGATGCTCACCGCAGTGGTGCTGATCGGGCGGCGGCTGCTGCTGGGTCCGCTGGTGGCCACCGCGCTGATCCTTTCGCAGGAAAAATTCCTGTCGCTGGGCGGCTATGCCGACAAGATCATCCTCGGCGGCGTGCTGATCGCGACGCTGGCCTTCTTTCCACGCGGCCTGGTCGGGTTGCTGCAGCCGCTGCGCCAGACGGTCCGTCGCCTGATGGGCAAGCCCGCCTCAGACTGATTCGACCACCAGGTCGCGATAGGCGTGCCAGGTGGCATGACCGATCAGCGGTGCGGTGATCACCAGCGGCCAGAAGCCGAGCGCCAGGCTCGCGCCGATCAGCGTCACGATCAGCAGCGCCCACACCCCCATCGCCAGGGGACTCGCCAGCAGCGCCCGCACACTGGCGAAGATCGCCATCAGCGTGTCACCGCCCCGGTCGAGGATCAGCGGGACCGACACCACCGAAATCGCGAACACCAGGGTGGCGAAGACCAGACCCACCGCGGTCCACACCAGCAGGAATTCCAGGTTGGCCAGGGTGACCACCTGCGCGATGAAGCCCTTGAGATCAGGGAAATCGGTGCTGGAGAAGAGCGCGAAGATCACCACCGACACCCGGGCCCACACGATCATCGCGAAGCACACGATGGCCGCGAACAAGGCCACGCCGCCAGTGTTCCTGCGCCAGCACACCAGACTGGCCGCCAGGCTGGGCGACTGCCCGCGCGCACGCTGACGCGACAGGTCATAGAGCCCGGTGCACACAAAGGGACCGATCAGGAAAAAGCCGGCGGTCAGGCCCATGGTGAACTGCCAGCGCGTCGCGTAGATCAGCGCGATCAGTGACCCCATCAGGGCGAAGACTGCGCCGTAAACGGCGCCCCGGAAACCGGTCGCCCGGAAGTCGCCCCAGCCGCTGGCCAGCCAGCGAAACGGGGCGCCCGGATCGACCGCCCGGATGGCGAACCCCGGGCCGGGCGGCTGCCCGACGGGGGGTCGAACCGGCACGGCGGCTTCGGGGCTGCGGGAATCGGTCATCGCGGCGCTCCCTTCGGGGTTGACACCCGGGGACCGGAAGACGCGATCCCCGTGCGGGGATTGTGCTCCCTTTCAGCGGGGAGCACCCCCGCGGTCGCTCAATTGAACAGCACTTCCATGCCCGCCTTGGTCAGCGCGGCGGCGCGTGCCTTCATCCAGCCGGCCCGGAACTGGTCGCGGTCCTCGGGCGGATTCGTCTTCATGAAGTCCTTCCAGGCGCCGGCGAGGGTGGCCTGGCGACGCATCAGCGCGTCATTGTGCTTCTGTGCCGCCTCATTCCAGACCTTCGCTTCGGTCAGCGCGCGCACCGCACCCGGGTGATACGGCATCGTCCACTGCAGGTTCTGGCGCTTGGCTTCCAGCCCGTCGACGCCGGGCACCGCGTCCTTGTAGTCATCGTAGTGGGCGATCATCGCGTTGGTGAGCGCGTAGATGGTCGCTGCGTCCTGGGTGCCGTAGGCCATGAAGATCGGGTACGGATAGACCGAGGTCTCGACCGTCTGGCCTTTCGCGTAGCCCGCGCCGCAGGTCGACTTGTGCGGATAGAAATAAGGCGCAATCTTCTGAATGCGCGCCCAGCCCGCCTTGTCGGACGCCGGCATCGAAATCCACGAAATACCGCGCGGCGAGCTCTCGATCTCCTTGGCCAGGCCCGAGATCGTCGAGGCGAAGAACAGGTCGATCTCGTTGTTGACCACGCCCTTCATCATCGCGCCATAGCTGGCGAACTCGACCAGCTTGACCTCATTGGACGTATACCCGCCGAACGCCAGCAGCGCCAGCACGCTCTGGTTGACCGCGGGCGAACCGACCACCATGCCCGCCCGCTTGCCCTTCATGTCGGCGGCGCTCTTGATGCCGACGTCATTGGCGGCACCCAGCGACTGCCCGCTGCAGGTCGAGGCCGACAGGATCAGTTGCAGCGGCTGCGGGCCCCATTCCCGGACCGCAAACTCCAGCACGCCCTCCTGGGCGAAATAGGTGCCGATGCCCATCGCCGAGGCCTGGGCACGACCGGCCTTCAGGGGGCTGAGCCGGGCCACGTCGTTACCGGCGGGCAGCACCCGCATGTCGGTGTTGAAGCGCTTCTTGAGCATGGCGCCGACCGCCACCGCCTGGTTGAATCCGTTGGAGCCGGTCTCGTAGGCGGTCAGGGTCAGCGAGGCGGGCAGCTTGGCTTCCTGGGCGGACGCGCCGGTGCCCAGCGTGGCCGCCAGCAGTGCCGCGAGGATGGTTCGGGTGGACATGGGTGTGTCTCCTGTGATGTTTGAATGCAGCGAGGCGAAGTCTAATGCGCCCGCGCCGGAACGCGGTCGGGCGCCGGTCCGCTCGACGCGCTCCCGTATGCCCGCTGTCCGTTCACGGCTCCAGTATGTTGAACATCGGCGCGAACGCGTCGAGCGTGTCGAAGAGGGCCGCAACCGCTGCCCGCTCGCCCTCGACCTGCAGCACTCCCTGCTCGAGCGCCTGGGTGAACGACTGGCCCGCCGCCAGGATCGCGGCCAGCCCGCGCCGGTCCATGCTGACGCTTGCCTGGGCGGCCGCGCCGTGGGAACCGGGTGCATGGCTGAGCGCGCTGTGGCTCAGGGTGAGCCGATGTCCGCCCTCCTCGCCCGCCATCCGCCAGTCGATCTTCAGGCGCAGCCCCTCGGCCCGCGCGCCGTTGACCCGGATCGCCAGGTAATCGAAGAACATCGCCATCGGCAGCATCGCCACCACCCGCGGCGCGACGCCGCCCTGCGCGCCCGGCGGCGACCGGGGCGCGCCCTCGCGCAGTTCGCGCGCACCCAGCAGGTAGGCGTTGCGCCAGGTCGAGGATTCGCTCTGGTAGCCCAGTTGCTCCATCGCGTCGGCCGCCAGTTCGCGCGCCGCCCGGTCGGTCGGGTCGGCGAACACCAGGTGATGGGTGATCTGCACCACCCAGCGGTAGTCGCCCGCCTCGAAGTCGCGGCGCGCCCGCGCCAGCACCGCCTCGGCGCCGCCCATGTACTCGAGGTAGCGCACCGACTCGGCGCGCGGCGACAGCGGATTCAGGTTGACCGGGTTGCCGTCGTAGGGCCCGAGGTAATGCGCGTAGATCGCCCGCACGTTGTGCGCAATCGCGCCGTAGTAGGGGCGCGCGTGCCACTGGCCGCGGGCCGAGGCGGGCATCTCGAAGCCCTCGGCGATCTCGTTGGGCGTCTCGCCGTGGCTCATCCGGCGCAGGGTCTGGTCGTGCAGGTAGCGATACATGTCGCGCTGCTCCTCGATGAAGCGGCGCACGCGGGCCTGACCCCAGGTCGGCCAGTGGTGCTGGGCGATCACCACGTCGGTGCGGTCGATGAAGGCGTCGAGCGCGCGGTCCAGGTACTTGGACCAGGCCAGCGAATCGCGGGTCTTGGCGCCGCGGATCGGGCACAGGTTGTGCATCGTGTGGCAACCGTTCTCGGCCAGGTTGAGCACCCGCAGCTGCGGAAAGAAGAAGTTCATCTCGGCCGGCGCCTCGGTCTCGGGCGTGAGCTGGAAGACGATCTCGATGCCGTCGACGACCAGCGTCTCGACCGGCTCGGTGATCAGGCGATTGGGCGCGATCAGGCTCAGCGTGCCGCGCCCGGTGACCTTGCCCAGCCCGCTGTCGACATGCCCGCGCGGCCCGCGCGGCAGGGTCGGTCCGAACTGGAACATCGCGCGCCGGCGCATCGGCACCCCGGCCAGGATGTTCTCGGAGATCGCCTCCTGCATGAAGCCCTCGGGCGCGATCACCTGCACCTCGCCGCTGGCCGCCTGCTCAGGCGTGATCACGCCCTCGACCCCGCCGTAGTGGTCGACGTGGCTGTGCGAATAGATCACCGCGCGCACCGGCCGATCGCCGCGGTGCGCGCGATACAGGGCCAGCGCAGCAGCCGCGCTCTCGGTAAAGGTCAGCGGATCGATCAGGATCAGACCGGTGTCGCCCTCGATGATGGTCATGTTGGCGAGATCGAATCCGCGCACCTGGTAGAGGCGCTCGGTGACCTGGAACAAGCCATGCAGCCGGTTCAGGCGCGCATGGCGCCACAGGCTGGGGTTGACCGAGTCGGGCGCGGTCTCGTCATCCAGGAACGAGAAGGTCGACAGGTCCCACACCACGTGGCCGCGGGCGCTCTCGATCCGGGCATCGGGAATGCTGCCGATCAGACCGCGCGCGGCGTCGTCGAACGAAGCGGTGTCGGTGAAGTCGAGCTCGGAGAAGATCGCCCGGTTCACGCCGCAGGTATGGCGCGAGGCGGGCTTCATCGGCGAGCCAAGATCGGGCGCGGGCTGGGTCATTCGGGTTCTCCGGAAAAAACGAGGGTGGCGCCGACCCGCGGTCAGGCGCGAAACAGCCCCTGCAGGCGGACCACGGACAGCGAGTCGGGGAAGACACGCTGGTCGAGTTCGCGTGCGGGGACCTGAAGGTGGTCGTGCAGCACGCCCTTGAGCAGCGCACGAAGATCGAGGGTGGGGCGCAGGTCGCGGCCCTGATGGAGTTGCGCAGGCGCCAGGCCGGGCCAGTCGGCGAGCACCCGTCCGCCAGCCACCGCACCGCCGGCAAGAAAAGCTGCGCCGCCGGTGCCGTGGTCGGTGCCACCCGTGCCATTGGGGCTCACGGTGCGGCCGAACTCGGTGACCACCAGCACCGCGGTCTGCGACCACGCGGCGCCCAGCCCGAGCGCGAGCGACTCCAGCGCCCGGTCGAGCTGGCGCAGCAGACCGCTCAGGCGGCCCGCCTGCTGTGCATGGGTGTCCCAGCCGTCGGACTCCAGCACGGCGATCCGCGGGCCCTGCGGCTGGGCCAGAAAGCGCGCTGCGGTTGCCGCCGTCTCGGCGAACTGCGTGCCGGGACGGGTCGCGCCACTGGCCATGCCGGCCTCCTGAGCCATCCCGCGCGCGCCAAGCGCCTGCGACCACAGCAGGCGCAACTGCTCATCGCCCTGGTAGAGCCGGGCGATGCGCGCGAAGGTGTCCTCGGGCGGGGCGGGCAGCCGCGAGGGCGCGTATGACGCCACCGCCACCGCACCCTGCAGCACGGTGGGCACCGCCTGAGACAGGGCCAGCGCCGGGAGCGGTGGCCCGCCGCGCCCGGACAGCGCGCGGTTCAGCCAGCCGTCGCGCAGCGCATAGGCGGCGAGTGCGCCGGTCTCGAGAATGTTCTGGGCGTCGAAGTGCGACCGTTCGCGATACGGGCCGGCCACCGCATGCAGCGCGATCGCCTCGCCGCGGGCATGCAGGCCGGCCAGAAACCCGAGCTCGCCGTGGAGCGCGAAGAGGTCATCGAGCCGGTGCAACGGACGGGGCGCGGCGGCCGCGGGTACGGGGGCAGCGGCCGCAGCCGGCGCGGCGGACGACACCGGCGCGACGGGCGCCGCGGCGGCCGCCTGAGCGGCCGCGGACCCGATGAGCGACTCGCCGCCCAGCGAGAGCGCCAGATCGCGGCGAGCGCCGGCATAGGCGGGATCGCCATGGGGAACCAGCGCATGCAGACCGTCGAGGGCGCCGCGCAGGAGGATCAGCACGAAGCGGCGATCGCCGGCGCGATCGGCCAGCGCCAGACCGGGCAACGCGAGCGCGCCGGACCCGAGCGCCAGCGAGGCGCCACGACCGGCGCGGGACAGGAAAGCCCGCCGGCCGGCAGCAGACTGGGAAAGATCACTCATCGGCGCATGAACTCCGCACTGGCGAACAGCAGCGCAAGCCCTTGCGCGGGACTCTCGGCACGGGCGATCTCGGCGCGCGTGGACTCGCTCACCACCCCGGGCAGCACCCGCTCGAGCAGGTCGCGCGGATCGCGCCCCGCCGCCCGCCGGCCCAGCAGCGCGCTGTATTCGATCCGTTTGAGCAGCGCATCCGGCGCGGCCCAGCGCTCGGCGGTGTCGCCGAAGCCGGCCGGCGACCCCGGGGTCCAGACCCGCTGCCCGAGGTCGGCGAACACCGCCACCGTGGCCTCGGGGCGCGGCGTCGCCTCGCGCGCCCCGAGCGCCCGCAGCGCCGAGACCGCATAGTCCCAGGGGCTCTTGAACTTGGCATGGGCCTGCGCCCAGGCCGACGGGTGCGCGATCAGCGCGCGATAGACGCTGGGCAGATCGCCATCGGTCGCCTGGAACACCGCAGCGAGGCGATCGACCAGGGCGGGCGGGGGCGAATCGGCCACGAAATGGCAGGCCAGACGGGTGGCGAGGTGGCGGGCGGTGGCCGGATGGCGGGCAAGGTCCAGCAGCATGTCGCGCGCCTGCGCCTGACCGGCCTCGGGATAGTCGCGTCCGAGCAGGCGCCGCGCGCCCGGCTCGTGGAACTCGGGGTGGAACACGAACTCGCCCACCACCCATTCGGCGCGCGGGCGCGGCCCGTAGCCATCGACCGACCAGCCGGTGAGGGCCTGCGCCAGCTCCTGAACATCGGTCTGGCGATAGCCCCCCTGCACGCCCAGGGTGTGCAGTTCGAGAATCTCGCGCGCCAGGTTCTCGTTGAGCCCGGGCGCGCGGGCACCGCGTGCCGCCGCGCGCTGGGCGGCCAGGCTGCGCGGACCGCTGGAGCGCGCCTGATCGAGGAACAGCAGCATCGCCGGATGCTGCTCGACCGCGAGCAGCAGATCGGCGAAGCGGCCCAGGATCCGGGGCCGGATCGCTTCATTCTCGAACGGCCCCGCCAGAACCGCCATCGGGCGCCGGTCCGCCGACACCGCAAAATGGTTCGACCAGAAGTGCACCAGCCGCTCGGTGAACGGGTGCTCGGTGAGCAGCGCCGCGTTGACCCGCGCCTGGACATCGCCGACATGGCGTTCGCGCTGAAAGCGCCCCACCAGCGGCGCACTGTCGGGCTGACGGCTGATGCGTTGCAGTTCGGCCAGCAAGGGCGCGGTTCGGGGTTCGAGCCCCTGCGGCGGATCGGCGGGCAGCGC
This sequence comes from uncultured beta proteobacterium, assembly GCA_903934295.1. GTDB lineage: Bacteria > Pseudomonadota > Gammaproteobacteria > Burkholderiales > Burkholderiaceae_E > Quisquiliibacterium. The sequence goes on along the minus strand of CAIZNI010000059.1, from coordinate 22,479 downwards.
GGGCGGTGGCGTGTGGTGCAACTGGTCCTGCAGCCAGCCGGCCGGATCGCCCGTCACCCGCGCGGCGTCGGCCGGGCGGGCGCCGAGCCCGAAGCGGTTGAGCGCGATCGCGGTCTTCATGGCGTTGGCCGCCGCGCGCCGACGGCCGGCAGTACCGACGCCGCCGAGGCGGCAGCCGGCCCTCGCGCGGCGCCGGCTGGCATCAGCCTTCCAGCAGCATGCGCATGTCGGCGCGCACGCGCCGGCTCTCTTCGCCGGCAGCCGGCGACGCCGCGCCCATGCCGAAGTAGCCATGGATCAGGCCCGACCCATGGTGCTCGAGCACCCGAACCCCGGCGGCCCGCAGCGCCTGCGCATAGGCGACCCCCTCGTCACGCAGCGGATCGAACTGGGCGGTGCACAGCACCGTGGGCGGCAGCCCGGCCAGGCTGGCCGCCTGCATAGGCGAGACGCGCGGATCGTGGGCGTGATCGGGGTGGCTGAGGTAATGATCGGAAAACCACTGCATCACCGCCAGCGACAGGAAGTAACCCTCGGCGTTCTGGTCGCGCGAGGGGTAGCGGGCGTTGGCATGGGCGTTGCGGTAGTGGCCCACCACATCGGTGACCGGATAGACCAGCATCTGCGCGGCCAGTCGCGGCCCGCCGTCGCGCAGTGCCAGCGCCACCGCCGCGGCCAGATTGCCGCCGGCGCTGTCGCCGGCCACCGCCAGCGGCTGGCCCGCGCCGCCGAAGTCGGCCTGGCGCGCCGCGACCTGGTGCACCGCGGCCAGCGCGTCATCGTAGGCGGCCGGGAACGGCGCCTCGGGCGGACGCCGGTAATGCACGCTGACCACCGCGCAATCCAGCTCGATGGCCAGGGTGCGGGCCGCACGGTCATGGGTGTCCAGATCGCCCGCCACCCAGCCGCCGCCGTGGTAGTAGACCACCGTGGGCGCCGCGCTGCGCGCGGTGCGATAGACGCGCACCGGGATGTCGCCCGCCGGGCCGGGCAGCACCGCGTCCTCGACCGACCCGGGCTGCGGCAAGGGCGTGTCGCTGCGCGCGGCGGCCATGGCCAGCATCGAGTCGCGGGCGCTGGTGGGCGTCAGATTGGGGACGTCGCGCAGCGGCATCTTGTCGATGATCCGGGCGATGTCTGCGTCCAGGGGCATGGGTCATCCTTCAGGGGTCGTGGTCGGGAGCGGGGCCGGTTCGGCCAGGCCGTGGCGGCGCGCCCGCGAAGGGTCGCGCCGTCGCCGAATCATACGACCGGCCGGCGCCGATTTCCGCGCTGCAGTGCACACCGGCCGATCCCGGCAAACCGGCTGCCGCCGATTCCGAGACGCGCCGGCCGATCCCCGCCGACGACGGCCCCGCCAGCGCAGCGCAGCCCCGCACCGGGCGCGGGAAACGGTCGTATGATCAGCAGCTGAACGCTGGCTCTCCCTCCCCATCAGGAACACCGACACCATGAACAAGACATTCGATCTGGTCATTCGCGGCGGCACGCTGGCCGATGGCCTGGGCAGCGAACTGCGCGAGGCCGACATCGGCATCCGCGACGGCCGAATCGCCGAGATCGGCCACCTGGCCGGCAGCGGCACCGAGGAGATCGACGCCCGCGGCCGCCTGGTGACCCCCGGCTTCGTCGACATCCACACCCATTACGACGGCCAGGCCACCTGGGCCAGCCGCATGCAGCCCTCGAGCCTGCACGGCGTGACCACCGCGGTGATGGGCAACTGCGGCGTCGGTTTCGCCCCGGTGCGCACCCACGACCATGACCGCCTGATCGAGCTGATGGAAGGGGTCGAGGACATCCCCGGCGCCGCGCTGCACGAAGGCCTGTCCTGGCAGTGGGAATCCTTCCCCGACTATCTGAATTTCCTGGCCGCCATCCCGCGCGACATCGATGTCGCCGCCCAGCTGCCCCACGGCGCCCTGCGGGTCTATGTGATGGGCGAACGGGCCGCGCGGCTGGAAGACGCCACCCTGACCGACATCGCGCAGATGCGGGAACTCGCGCGCGACGCGATGCTGGCGGGCGCGGTCGGATTCTCGACCTCGCGCTCGATGAATCACCGCAGCGTCAAGGGCGACCCCACCCCCTCGCTCAAGGCCAGCGAAGACGAGCTGACCGGCATTGCCGCCGGCCTGGCCGATGCCGGCCGGGGCGTGATCCAGGTGATCTCCGACATGGCGGCCCGCCAGGGCGATGAGCTGGGCATGGTGTTCCGGATCGCGCGCGCCAGCGGCCGCCCGACCTCGATCTCGCTGGCGCAAAGCCACCGCAAGCCCGACGATTGGCGCGCGGTGCTGGCGCGCATCCGCGTCGAGGCGCAGACCGGCACCCGCATCGCCGCGCAGGTCGCGCCGCGCTCGGTGGGTGTCCTGTTCGGCCTGCAGGCCAACCGCAGCCCGATCCACGGCTCGGCCACCTTCCAGGCGCTGCGCGCGCTCGAGCCCGCCGCGATGGTCGCGGCGATGCGCAACCCCGAGACCCGGCGCACCATCCTCGCCGAGGCACAGGCCAACCCGTTCCTGCGGATCGACCTCAAGCCCTACGACTACGAACGCGTGTTCTCGCTCGGCTCGCCGCCCGACTACGAGCCGCCGATCGAGCGTTCGGTCGAGCACCTGGCGCGCGCCAGCGGCCGCAGCACGCTCGAGACCGCCTACGACCTGATGCTCGAGAACGACGGTCAGGCGCTGCTGCTGGCACCGTTCGCCAACTACGCCGAGTGCACGCTGGATCCCTGCGCCGAACAGCTCACCCACCCCGACGCGCTGTTCGGCCTGGGCGACGGCGGCGCGCACGTCGGTTCGATCTGCGACGCCAGCTTCACCACCTACCTGCTGGCGCACTGGGGACGCAACCGCGCCAATGGCCGGCTGCCGATCCCGCTGCTGGTCAACCTGCTCACGGCGCGCAATGCCCGGGCGGTCGGCATGACCGACCGCGGCGCGCTGACCGTTGGCCTGAAGGCCGACGTCAACATCATCGACATGGCCCGCCTGGGCATCCACAGCCCGGTCATCGTGAAGGACCTGCCCGCCGGCGGACGCCGTTTCCAGCAGACCTCGCAGGGCTACGACGCCACGATCGTGTCGGGCGAAATCGTCTACCGCGACGGCCAGGCCAGCGGCAAGCTGCCGGGTCGTCTGGTCCGCGCGGCTTCATGAGCGCCCATCCGGGGAGCACGACGATGAAAGCCGTCTGGTACGAGCGCAAGGGTCCCGCGCGGGAGGTGCTGCACCTGGGCGAGCAGCCGATGCCCGAACCCGCGGCCGGCGAGGTGCGCGTGCGCATCCATGTGTCGGCGGTGAACCCGTCCGACACCAAGACCCGGGGCGGCGCGCGCGGCAATGTCGCCATGCCCTTCCCCGTCATCATTCCCCACCAGGACGGCGCCGGTGTCATCGACGCGGTTGGCGACGGGGTCGATCCCGAGCGGATCGGCCAGCGCGTGTGGGTCTACGAAGCCACGCTGGGGCGCGCCTTCGGCACCTGCGCCCAGTACACCACCGTGCCCGCCCACAAGGCGGTGATGCTGCCGGCGCGCGCCGAGTTCGAGGCCGGCGCCTGCATGGGCATCCCGGTGATGACCGCGCACCGCTGCGTCATGGCCGACGGGCCGGTGCTGGGCAAGACGATCCTGGTGACCGGCGGCGCGGGCTCGGTGGGCTTCTATGCGATCCAGGTGGCGCGTCTGTCCGGGGCCGCCCGGGTGATCGCCACCGTGAGCCGCGACGAGCAGGCCCGCCAGGCGCTGGCCGCCGGCGCCCATGACGTCATCAACTATCGCCAGGAGGATGTGGCGGCGCGGGTGCGCGAGATCACCGGCGAGACCCAGCCGCTGGACCGGGTGATCGAGGTCGCCTTCGGCCAGAACCTGCCGGTGATCCTGCCACTGATGCGCCCCGGCGGCGTGATCGCCACCTACGCGTCCGATGCGGTGCCCGAGCCGGCGATCCCGTTCTGGCCGATGCTGGCCAAGGACCTCACGGTGCGCTTCGTGCTGGTCTATGCGATGCCGCAGGCGGCGCACGACGATGCCGCGATGTTCATCACCGCCGCGCTGTCCGGCGGTGAACTGAAACATCAGTACCACCAGGCGTTTTCAATGGCCGAGATCGCGGCCGCGCACGAGGCGACCGAGAGCATGAGCCATGTCGGCAAGGTGCTGGTGAAGATCGACTGACCCGGCCACCCGGGCCGGCGCGGCTACTCGATGACCGCGACGACCTGGCCTTCCTTGACCGCCTCGCCCTCGGCGACACGCAGTTCCACCAGGCGACCGGCACGCGGGCTGGCGACCGGGATTTCCATCTTCATCGACTCGATGATCAGGATCGTGTCGTCGGCACCCAGTTGCGCGCCCACGGCGGCCTCGATCTTCCAGATCGACCCGCTGACTTCACTCAGAACCTGAACTCGCGCCATCGAATGTCTCCCGCGGGCCTGCGCCCTGTGAACGAAAGGGCGATGATAGTCGCGGATGGCAATGCCGGGCGTGGCGAGAGTCTCGAATCCGGTCCCGACACGCGGGCGGGCGCCGGCACCACCGGCTCAGTTGCCGCGCCGATCGGGTTGCAGCGCTTCGCGCTCCATCAGCAGGTAGGTGTTGTAGGCATTGCGCCGGTTGGCGGCGTGGAAGGCCGGCAGGTCCGCGAAGCGCGACCAGTCAGTGCGCGCATAGGCCTCATCGAAGGGCGTCATGTCGCTGACCGCGGCGGCCATCGCCGAACGGACGTGACGCAGATAGTCTCGGGTCAGCGACAGATCGGCCAGCGGATCGCGCGAGACCGGGCCGTGGCCGGTGACCATCAGCCGGGGCGTCAGCCGATCGAGCCGCTCGATCGCCGCCAGCCAGGCGCGGCTGTCCGCCTCGCCCACGAAGGGCACCCGCCCGGCGAACACCAGATCGCCCGCGAACAGCACGCCCTCGCCGGCCCCCTCGACCATCATCATCAGGTCTTCCGCGGTGTGCGCCGGCCCCACCGGCAGCAGCCGCATCCGAAGGCCGCCCAGCGCGATCACCGTCTCGGTCTCGATGAAGCGGGTCGGCGGCACGATCCGGCTGTCCCGGTCGACCCAGGGAGCCAGCGACTCGCGCCGCTCGACCAGACGCTCGACGGGGGCCGGCGAGGCCAGGTAATCGCGTACCTTCGCGCCCGCCCAGATCTGCACACCGGTGCGGGCGAAGGCCTGCAGGCCGTAGAAATGATCGGCGTGATAGTGGCTGACCACCACATGACGCACCGGCTGGCGCGTGACGCGCCGGATGGCCTGCAGCAGCGCCCGGCCCAGCGCCGGCGTTCCCAGCGCGTCGAACACCACCACACCCGCAGGCGTGACCACGAAGCCGGCATTCGAATTGAAGCCGCGGTTGGCCCGCGACACCGGGCCGAGATCGCCCTGGACCCAGTAGACGCTGGGCGTCAGACGCAGGACGGTAAGCGGGGGCAGTGCAGCCGGGTCGGTGGCCGCCCGCGTCGTACCCGAAAGCGAACCCGCCGCCACCAGCGCCGCGGTGGCGGTCAGCGCCGATCGCCGACCCGCCAGCGCCCGCGCCGTCACGCGATTCCGGGGTTGCCCTGCACCCCCAGCAGCCGCGGCTGATTCAGGCGCCGGGGCGCCACGCTCGGGTGCGAGCGCAGCCAGGTCTCGACCACTTCCCAGATCGGCTCGCCACGCGCGCCTTCGGCCACCGGCGCCCAGCCCGCCACCTTGTAGGTCCGGTCGGCCTCGATCGGACGACCCGCCAGACGCATGTCCGAGATCCGGCTGCCGGCCCGCGCGGCCGGATCGCAGGTGTAGGTCAGCCCGCCCACGCGCACCATGTCGCCGCCCTGCTGGTAATAGGGGTCGGGGTTGAAGAGGTTGTCGGCGACGTCCTCGAGGACGGTCTTGATGAACTCGCCCGTCATGTCGGTCACCGTGGTCTGCGGGTAGGTGATGGCGGTCTGGTCCATCAGGTGCTCGCGGGTGATCGCCTGCCCCGGCAGCACGGTGGTGCCCCAGCGGAACCCGGGCGAGAAAGCGATCTGCGCGCCCTTGACCTCGAGCAGCGCGTCGACGATGAGCTGGTCGAAGCTGCCGTTGAAATTGCCGCGCCGATACAGCAGGCCTTCGGTGACCGCGAGCTTTTCCTCAAGACGGGCCCGGTACGGCGCGCGCACCCGGTCGATCAGGGTCTGCATCGCCGGATCGGCCGGCAGCAGGTTGGAGAACACTGGCAGCAGCCGATAGCGATAGTCGGCGATGCGTCCCTGGATGACCTCGAAATCGAGCACGCCGAGGAACTTGCCGTTGGAGCCGGCGTTGGTCACCAGGGTGCGCCCGCTGCGGTTGGCGACGATGATCGGGGCCGGCACGCCGTCGTGGGTGTGACCGCCCAGGATGGCATCGATGCCGGTCACCCGGGAGGCCAGCTTGAGGTCGACGTCCATTCCGTTGTGGGACAGCAGCACCACCACCTGCGCGCCCTTGGCGCGCACCTCATCGACGAGTGTCTGCAGCCTCTCGTCCTGAATGCCGAAGGACCAGTCCGCCATGAAGTGGCGCGGATTGGCGATCGGGGTGTAGGGAAACGCCTGGCCGATCACCGCCAGCCGCACCCCGTTCATTTCGCGCAGCGAATAGGGCGAGAAGACCGGATCCTCGAAGTCGGTGGTCTTCACATTCTGGGCCAGGAACTCGATGTTGCCCTTGAAGTCGCGTCCGATGATTTCCTTCACCCGATCGGCACCGTAGGTGAACTCCCAGTGCGCGGTCATCATGTCCACGCCCAGCAGACGGGTCGCGTCGACCATGTCCTGGGCGCGGGTCCACAGGGCGGTGGCCGAGCCTTGCCAGGTGTCACCACCGTCGAGCAGCAGTGCGCCCGGACGGCCGGCGCGCAGGCGGCGCACCAGCGTGGCCAGGTGCGCGAAGCCGCCCACCTTGCCGTAGGTGCGGGCGGCCGCCTCGAAATCGAGGAAGGTGAAGGCGTGCGCCTGCGCCGAGCCCGGCGCGATGCCAAAGGTCTTGAGCAGATGCTCGCCAACCAGGTGCGGCGGCCGACCGATCGACTGCGCAACGCCCAGGTTCACACTGGGCTCGCGGAAATGGATCGGCATCAGCTGCGCGTGGCAGTCGGTGAAGTGCAGCAGGTGGACATTGCCGAAGCGCGGCACGTCGTACATCGCCTGCCCGTCGGCGGCCAGCGCGGCCGGGCTGTCGAGCGCCAGTCCGCCGGCCTGGGCGAGCGCCAGTACCTGGAGGAACTCGCGCCGGTCCATGGCTAGCGATTCACCGGCGAGGCCGGGTCGAGCAGCAGCGCCATCACATGCTGCATCTGCTGGACGGTGAGGATGCCGGCATCGCCGTAGCGCGGCATCTGCGAGCACGCATTGAAGGCATGCGAGTTCCACAGCTTGGCCCAGGTGTACTTCAGGATGGCCTCGCTGTTGCCGCGCAGCTTGCCGTAGTGCAGCAGCGGCGGGCCGATGTTGCCGTAGGACAGCTCGGCCGCCTGGATCTGGTGGCAGGCATAGCAGTTCGCACCGTTGGGCGCACCCACCGGGTCGGAGAACTGCAGCCCGCGGCCATTCTGCGCGATCCGCTCGCCCTCGCGCCAGTCGCCCAAAAACTGTCCATCGGCCGGATAGCGCACCGCCGCCATCGCCGCGGCTTCGAGCTTCTCGCCCTGTGCCTTGGGCAGTTCGACGCCCTGGGGCAGGCTGCAGGCCTGCTGCAATTCGGTCTGCGCCAGCCGGTCCAGCTTCGCCGGCCCGCGCTCGGAGAACGACGATTTCAGGACCTGCGAGACCTGTTCATCGGTGGGATGCGGCGCGAACCAGGCGCAACCGGCGAGCACCATCGGCAGCGCGATGACCAGCAGCGCCGGCCGGATCAGGCGGCCCGCCAACGCCGAACGGAATGAAGCAGTGAACATGGTTGATTGCCTTCTCAGCGCTTGATCGCGGGGGAATCCATCTTGCCGCCGTTCGCGTTCACCCCGAGGAAGGTGATGAGGTCGACCGAGGCGGGAGACAGGTAGTTCAGCGCGGGGAATCGCTGCTGGCGAAAGCAGTCGAACAGGCGCCACTGCATGGTGCGCAACGCGCCCTGCGAGACCCGGTAGGCCGGCCAGGTGGCGAACGCCCGCTGCGCGGGTTCTTCGCGGGTCAGATTGGGCAGGTCCTGCAGGCGGATGCGCTGACCGTCGATGGCGTGACAGGTGGCGCAGGAGAAGTCGTACGGCCCGCCGCGGAAATAGAAGATCTTGCGGCCGCGCCGATAGGACTCGACTTCGCTCGTGTGCTGCTGGGGCACCGCGATGGTCATCCCGCGCGACTCCTCGACCACATAGGCGGTCAGCGCCTCGAGATCGGTCGCCGACTGGCCTTCGCTGGAGAACGGCGCCTTCACCAGCGCGGCCCGGTCCAGGCCCTGGAGGCTGACCATGCAGTGGACCAGGCGGGACTCGAAATCCATGACCTGTCCGGTGTCGGCAAAATGGCGCGGCAGCCGGGCGTAGGCGCCCTTGACGACGCCCGGCCCGAGCCCCAGGTCGCAGCGCTCGAGGCTGGCATTGGCAGGGCCGCGGCGGGTCTTCCAGAGCACCTCGCCCTTGGCCGAGGTGAGCTCGGCCGGATTGCCGTCCTGGAGCATCTGCCGATAACGTTCGATCTCGGCGATCGTGTTGCTGCTCTGCTGCGCCTGCGCCGGGGGCGCCAGCGCGCCCGACAGCGTCAACGCCACCAGGGCGCAGCCCAGCGCGCTTGCGACTGATTTCATGGTGTCTCCTCTGGATGGGTCAGCGAGATGCCGGCCCGGCACACCCCGTTACGAGGGCGCCGCAGCGCCGGCGATCAGCTGGCGGTGGCCTCGTCGGTGCGCTTCTCGCCCTTGTTGTCGACCCACGAGACACCGATCTTGTCGCCGGCCTTTGCACCGCGGATCTTGAACTGCAGATAGGGATTCTTGGACACCGCGGGGCCCCAGTGGGCCACCAGCACCGGCTTGCCGTTGAGCGAGGCGGTGACCTCGGTGATGTGCCAGACGGGCACGATCTTGCCAGCTGCGTCCTTGCGCTGACCGGTCTCCATTTCATGGGCCATCAGCACACGGACATCGGCCACGCCGTCTTTGACGGTGGCGCGGATACGCATCGGATCGGGCATCTCGATTCTCCGGAAAACAGCAGACAGGGGGTCAGCGGACGGCGCTCAGCCGCCGCAGCCGCCCAGGGTGACCTTGATTTCCTTGCGGGCCATGTAGAACTTGCCATCGGCCTTGACCAGCGCGATCACATCGGAGCTCTGTCCCATCTTGATGCGCATGTTCACATCGGCGTCGGCGCCCTCGAGCAGGGTGTAGGCCCCGGCCAGCGCGTTGGGATTTTTCTCGACCAGCAACGCGATCATCTCGGTGCGCGGCAGGTTGCTGCGGATGCCGACCGGCACGACCGCGCCGTTCTCGGCGATGTCGGGCGAGTTGATGACGACTTCGCGCGACTCGGCCGGCGATACCGCACCGAGCGCCTTGAGGGTGTCGGCGATCGATTTGGTCTGGAACGCGGCATTGAACTGCTGCGCGCTGGCCGGGCCGGCCGCCAGGAAGCCGCAGGCGACCAGCGCCGCGTGGAGCCCCAGGCCGCTGGCGACCCGCAGGGATTGACGTCGTGAGGGATTCATGGGGACTCCTGACAGTGGAAGGGGGGATTCTACCTGTGGTCGACGGCCGGGCCCGGTTCAGCGGGCGGCCCCGAGCACCCAGCGAACGACCGACAGCAATTCATCGTCCTTGAGCAGCGCGCTGGCCGGCATCGGCACGCTGCCCCAGTTGCCCTGGCCGCCGTTGCGCACCGTCGCGGCCAGCCGCTGCTCGGCCTTCGGGTCGTTCTGGTAGCGCTGGGCAATCTCGCGAAACGACGGCCCCACCAGTTTGCGCGCGACCGAGTGACACGCCAGACAGGCCGCGTCCCGGGCCAGGTCGGCGGGCGCCTTCGCGGCTGCGCCCCGGGCCACCTGCACCTGGGCGGTGGCGGACTGGGTGCCGGCGGCCGCGGCCAGACGCAGCGGATCGCGCGCCGGCGGGCGCGTGGTGTCGGCGCCCCGGAAGGGTCCGACCACCCGGTTCTGTTCGGCGAGATTGCCGTGCGCGTTGCGGGCGAACTCGGGCAGTGGCGTGGCCACTTCCACCACGGTGGCGCATTGCCGCATGCACGCATCGCCCTGGACGTCGGGCTTGCCCGTCGGCTCCCAGAGACCGCGGTAAGTGACCTTGCCGTTGCGGTTAGGGAGCCGCTGCTGCGCCTGGGCGATGTTGCGGTCGCTCAGCACATGGTCGGCCGGCAGCACATCGCCGAGGTGAAGCATGTAGGCCAGCACCGCATAGACATCGTCGGTCGACAGCGACTTCGGCGCGTTCCAGGGCATCGCCCGGCTGATGTAGTCCCACAGCGTCGAGATCTGCGAGACCTTCATCAGTGTGGTGCGCTGCGGATAGTCGGTGCGCTTGAGATTGGCGACCCGCCCGGTGAGCAAATCCTGGGCGGTGGTGCCGCCCACGATCGGGGAGAAGACCTCGTTGGATTCACCGAAGATGCCGTGGCAGGAGGCGCACTTGTCCTCCCAGACTTCCTGGCCGCGGGCGACCGAGCCCGAACCCGCTGGCAGCCCCTTGAAATCGGCGCGCACATCGATGTCCCAGGCCTGGATCTCGGCGGGGGTCGCCGCGCGGCCGATGCCCGCCCAGGGCGGCGGCGCGGCCTGAGCGCCGGGTAGGAACCACCCCGACAGCAGCAACAGCGTCGCGAGCACCGCGCCGACCCGCGCCGCCACCCGCGCCCGCAGCCCGCGCCCGCCGGCGCGCAGTCCGACCACGCCCGCCTCAGAAGACCTGGACATTGAACACCTCGCCGGTTTCGGAGACCTTCCAGGACTGGATGGCGTTGTTGTGATAAATCGAGCGCGTGCCGCGCACCGCGCGCAGTTGGTTGATCTTCGGCTGCACATGACCCGTCTCGTCGATCGCGCGGCTTTGCAGCACCGCCGGCCCGCCATCCCAGGTCCAGTCGGCGTTGAAGCGGGTCAGCGCCTTGGGCAGCACCGGGCCCTCGAGCCGCGCGGTGCGCCAGTTGCGCCCGCCATCGACCGACACGTCGACCCGCCGGATGCGCCCGCGCCCGGACCAGGCCAGCCCGGTGATGTTGTAGTAGCCGCGATCGAGCAGCACCTGACCACCCGAGGGGGTGGTGATCACCGACTTGACCTCCTGGACCGAGGTGAACTGGCGGTGGGTGCCGTCGGGCATGAGGTCGATGTAGTGGATGACCTCGTCCTTGGTGTGGAACGGCTGGTCGCCGACCTCGATGCGGCGCAGGTATTTCACCCAGGAGACGCCTTGCACGCCGGGCACCACCAGGCGCAGCGGATAGCCGTTCTCGGGACGCAGCATCTCGCCGTTCATCGCCCAGGCGACCATCACATCGTCGAGCGCCGCGCTCATGGAGATGGTGCGGGTCATCGACGCGCCATCGGCGCCCTCGGCCAGCAGGTAGCGCCCCTTGCGCGTGTCGGCACCCACCAGGTCCAGCAGCGTGGACAGTCGCACGCCGGTGTACTCGCAGCACGACAGCATGCCGTGGGTGTACTGCACGGTGGGCACCGCGACATTGCCCCACTCCATGCCGGTGTTGGCCCCGCACTCGATGAAATGAATCCGCGAGACCGAGGGCAGGCGCATCAGGTCGTCCATCGTGAAGACCCGGGGCTCACGCACCATCCCCATCACCATCAGGCGATGGCCGCTGGGATCGATGTCGTACCAGCCCTGGTGATGGCGCTCGAAGTGCAGTCCGTTGGGCGTGATGATGCCGAACAGGCCCTGCAGCGGCGTGAAGCTGACCCCGGCAGCGGCCACCCGGGTGAGGCCCGGGCTCTCGCGACGCTGCAGGTTGCGCTCCCATTGTGAGGGCAGCCCGTAAGCGCGTGCCGCTACCGGCTGACCGAGGGTGCGGGTGTGTTCGGGCAGGGTGAGGATCGCCGGATCGCCCGCACCGGGCGCAGCGGCTCCCGGCGGCGAGGTCTGCGCCCGGGCCGCGCCGGCCGCGGCGCCCGCGCCCATCGCCAGCGCCTTGCCCATGAAGGCGCGACGGGCGCGCCGGCCGTTGCGCGCGAGTTCGCCGTCGGGGTCGGCGGGCGGCGCCGGCTTGATTCGACCGGGGATCGGGGTTGAGGACATGCGGGACTGCTCCTGAAACCGGTGAGGGGTTGCCGCGCTCAGGCGCCGTGCTCAGGCGCCGGTCCCGGCACGCGCGACGCGGCGCGGCGCGCGCCCGCCCGACGCTGCGACTGCGCTTTCTGCAGATCGGTGGCCAGCCGGATCATCTGCGCCTGGCCGGTGTCCTGCTCGGCCGCCTGCGCGGCGATGTGAACGCAGACGGTTCGGCAGATCTCGGTGAGCGCGGCATCGGCCACGCCGTAATGAATGAAGTTGCCTTCCTTGCGCCGGGTCAGCACGCCGGCGCGGTACATCGAGTTCAGGTGGCGAGAGATGTTGGTCTGGGTGCCGCCGGTTTCCTCGACGATCTCGGAAACGCTGCGTTCGCGATCGCAGATGGCGTGCAGGATGCGGATGCGCATCGGCTCGGCAAGCAGCGCGAAGTATCGTGAGACGGTCTCGAAGACGCGTCCGAGTTCATCGTTCATGCGGGGTATCCTCACGGATCGGACGCTTCTGTCCCGACCACCTGCACAACACCATATGCGCATGGGCGCATATGATCAACCGACCAGCGCCAGGAAATGGACCATGGTTGAGCCAACGCAATCCCGACCCGCTTCGCCCGGCCGACGGCGGGCGGTCGGCCGGCTGATGCGGTCGATCGGCGGCCTGACGGTCGGCCTCGTGCTCGGCCAGGGACCGGGTCTGCGGCCGGCGCACGCGGCGACCGAACCGCTACCGGCACGCCCACGCTCGCTCGCGCCGCTGCTGGCCCGGGCGACGTCGCGCGCCGAGCCGGTGGTGGCACTGTTCACCCGACCTGGCTGCCCCTGGTGCGAAGCACTGCGGCGCGAGCAGATCGGCCCCCTGGCGCGCGAGGCAGGCGCGCGCGGCTTGCAGGTGGTGGAGTTCGATGTGACCGACAGCCGGGCTTTCGAGCCGCCCGCGTCGGGGACGACTGCGTCCGCGTCTGCGTCGGGAGCGTCCGCGTCGGGGGCGTCTGCGTCGGGAGCGTGGGCGACCGCGCGCTCGCCCGCCGACCTGGCTGCGCGCCTGAAGGTGGGGGTGACGCCGACCGTGATTTTTCTCGGTGGCGCCGGCGAGATCGCCGACCGGCTGGTCGGCTACCCGTCACGCGACTTCTATGCGGCCTACCTCGAGGAAAGGATCGAACGCGCCAGCGCCACCCTGAGCGCCGGGCGCCGCTGAATCAGTGGAAGTGGGTGGTCTCGGGCTCGACATCGTCGGGCATGTCGGCATGCACGATCTCGCCCTTGACGTTGGGATAGAGCGGGCTGGCGCAGTCTTCGCAGAACTCCGGCTCGTTCAGGTCCGGCCAGACCCGGATCTCGGTGACGCCGGCCTCGCGCAGCGTGGCCTTGATGAGGTCGAGCGGCGAGGGCTCGTCCGCTTCGGTCTCGGCGCCCAGCAGCGGCCACACCATTCCCTGTGCGACCTCTTCCGAATCCCCCACCGACAGCCCGATCCGGAACTCGTCCAGGCGGTCGGTGCCAAAGGCGGCGATCGCGGCGCGCAGGTCGTCGGGTTCGATCGACAACGCATGGGTGAGGAAATGCACCGCCGCCCGGATCGAATAGGGCCTGACCCGACGATCGGATTCGCGCATGTTCAGGTGATAGGCATCGGGCAGCAGGCATTCGAAACCGCAACCGGGCAGCAGCGGCTCCAGGCTGGGGCGGCCCTGCGCAATCCACTGCTCGAGACACTGCACACGCGAGCCGTGCTCGCCCGCCTCGGTTTCCTGCCAGCGAAACAGCGCCGACCCCTTGGGTGCGGCGACCACGCCCAGCAGGTAGCGGGTGTCGGCCAGCATCTCGGCGGTCTCGGGCAGCGCCTTCAGGTCCAGGCGTGCCGCCTGTCCGGTCACCGCGCTGTTGCCCAGCTTGCGGGTAAGCCGGCGCAACTCGACGAAGTCGCGCGGCATCTGATCGATGCTGTAGAGGCAGGGCGACAGGCGAAAGCGCGCCTGCGGGGCCAGTACATGGGCCTGCCAGTGGGCTGACAGCGCCCGCGTCGCGTCCGCGGCGACCGGTCCCGACGGAATCCGGAACCGGGTCCAGACCACCAGGGGTGCCGACACCAGCAGGCATTGCCAGGGCTGGCCATCGATGTCCAGGGTGAGCGACTCGCTGGCGTCCTCGACCGCCTCGATGAGCGCGCTGTAGGCCTCGGTATCGGCCTGGTTCAGGCGATCGAGGGCATCGCTGACCGCCTGCGCGTGGCCGCCGTCGAGCAGGCGCTCGATGCGGGTGGCCAGCGCCTGTTCCCAGAATCGGTCCTCGGTGCGGCTGCCGGAATTCGAGAGTCCGAGGGCGGCCGAGACCAGGCGCTCGGCGTCGGGCGACAGATGCGCCTTGCGGTCGCGCAATCCGCGGGGGTGGCGAGCTTCTTTCATCGGGCCTTGAATGGGGAGCAACCGGAACGGCGAACCCTGCATTCTAGCCGATCGGCCTCACCACCACCCGGTCAGCGTCGCCCCCAGATACCGGCGCCAGTAACCGGTGCCACCGCTGGCGCTGGCAAGCCCGCCGGACAGCGCGCTGCCGGATCCGCCGGCGAACAGTCGCGCGCGCCACGCGGTGGAGAGGTCGCGCACCGCGGCGAGTTCCCAGACATCGGGCGAGCCCGAGCTGCGGTTGCCGAATCCATCGGTCTCACGCGACAGCCCGAAGCCCAGCCGCGCCTGGAACTCCCAGGGGCGCGCGTCGTGAAGCACGCCGAGGTAGACGCGCGCTTCCTGGTAGCGCCGCGGATTCCAGTACCCGCGGGCCGGCTGGTCGGGCCCGGTCGGGTCCGACGCGCTGAAGACCTGACCCTCCAGACCAAGGGTGACTTTCGGGCGAAAGCGCAGCGCGTAGTCGGCGCGTCCGCTGAACCGCAGGCGCCGGTTGCCGTCGTCGAAACGCAGGGCCGCCAGGTTGCCCGAGGCGCTCCAGCGCGGCGTCGGGCGCCACTCGACGCCCAGACTGGCGGTGGCCACCGTGACCCGGTTGAGCAGCGCCAGCGGCGTCTCGATCGGCTCGCGCGACCAGTCGGCATCCAGCCGCAGCCCATCGCGGGGTTGCCAGCGCAGCCGCGCCGCGCCGGTCACCGGCGACCAGTCCGGATAACGGTTGGCCGCCAGACTGAGGCTGGGCCAGAAGGTGCCCCCCGATGCGTAGGGATCGCCGACCCGCCAGCCATAGGTGGCCGCGAGCCGGTCGCCACGCGCCGCGGTACCCGGCTCCGACAGGTCGACCCGGCGCCAGGCGATGTCCAGATGTCGGGCGGGCGCGACGCGCAGGGTCGCGCCGAGTTGCGACGACCGCGTCTCGAGCCGGTCGCGATCGGTCGAGCGCTCCAGCGTGGCCCAGACCGCCGGACGCACTTCGCGGGCGGTGCGCCAGACGCGCAGCCATTGCGCATCCGGGATCGCGACGCCCGCGAGTTGCTGGTGGGCGAGGTCGTCGAACCCGGCCCAGCGCAGGGCGCGCGCCACCTCGAGGCGTTCGGCGTCATCGATCGGCGCGCCAATCCCGCGCCAGGTCGCCAGCGCACTGCGATGACGACCGGCGAAATTGCGCGCCTGAGCCAGGCCGAGCGCGCTGGCGCGGTCAGCGGGGTGCCGGGCCAGCAGCGCCTCGAAGGCGGCGATCGACTCGTCGTGCCGATCCAGCCACAGCAACAGCTGCGCCCGGCGGCGTTCGATCGCGAGGTCGGCTGGCTTGAATTCGAGCGCCCGACCGTAGGCGATCAGTGCATCCTCGAGACGGCCCAGCATCTGATGGGCCTCGGCCAGACCGCGCCAGGCGTCGGCACGGGCCTCCGCCCGGATCCCGGTCCGGGCATCCGGTGCGGGGGCGAGCGCTTCGGCAAACAAGGCCAGTGCCGACTCGGCCTCACCGGACCAGAGCGTCTGCCAGGCCAGCGCCAGAAGCACGTCGCCGCGGCGCTGCGGCGCGAAATCGAGCAACTGGCGATACAGCGCTGCCGACTCGGCGTTGCGGTCGGCAAAGCCCAGCACCCGGGCGGTCTCGATGGTCAGGTCGTCGTCGCGCGGGCGCTGCTCGAGCAGCCGGCGATAGATCGTCAGCGCACCGGAGAATTCTCGCTGGTCGGTCAGGGCGCGGGCACGATCCAGCGTCGGCTCGCCTTGGGCCGGGATCATGCCCGTGGCAGGCGTGATGGTGGCGGCAGGCGTCATGGTGGCGGCAGGCGTCATGGTGGCCGCAGGCGTGATGGTGGCGGCAGGCGTGATGCCCGCGGCAGTCGCGTCCCGAACGCCGTTCGGGCCGAGCCCCTGCGCCAGCACCATGCCCGCCGGGCACACCGCGAGCAAGCCGGCCAGCAGCAGTGCCGCGCGGCTCAGGACCCGCTCCCCGAGCGCCGGGTGGTCCAGGTCACGGAATCGCGGCCGGGGCGGCGGAACAGATAGGGCAGCGCGATCACGGTCGCCAGCGCCAGAAACATCCAGTAGACAATTGGGTACCACACCGCATACGGGTAGAAACGAAGGATCGAGCGATCATAGCGCCGATCGATCAGCGCCCCCACCGCCAGTTGGGCGAGGCAGAGCGTGCCGATCGTCATCCCCCACAGATTGGGGATCGGCGAGGCGCCGACCGGCGGCAGGCCGATCAGATAGGACAGCGACCAGACCGTGACCAGCCCCACGAAACAGACCGCCCACAGCGTCGAGAGGAACGACTCGGCGAACACCGGCCACATCCGGCGCAACCGCCAGTCGCTCACCACGTCCCGGTGCTTGCGCATGACCTGCATCAGCCCGCGCGCCCAGCGCAGGCGCTGGCGCCAGAGTCCGCGATACGACAGCGGAACCGTCATCCAGCAGATCGCCCGCGGTTCATAGCGGACGTCGTAGAAGCGTTTTTGCAGCTTCCAGGTGAGT
Source organism: uncultured beta proteobacterium (assembly GCA_903934295.1). Lineage (GTDB taxonomy): Bacteria > Pseudomonadota > Gammaproteobacteria > Burkholderiales > Burkholderiaceae_E > Quisquiliibacterium. The sequence goes on along the minus strand of CAIZNI010000059.1, from coordinate 5,372 downwards.
TCGATGTCCTCGGTGGGCATGTTCGGGCTGAAGCCCCCGACATCGACGACCGCACTGCGCCGCAGCAGCGTCACCACCCCCGAGACCGTGGTGATCCGGCCCCAGATTCGCTGGGACCGGCGCAGCAGGCTCACGATCGACGAGAATTCGATCGCCTGCAGCCGGGCGATGAAGGAGTTGGTGTTGCGCACCCGGGGATTGCCCGTTACCGCGGCCACCCGCGCGCCCTGGAAGTGCGGCACCAGCCAGCGCAGCATGTCGCGCGCCGGCTCGGCGTCGGCATCGAGCACCAGCAGCAGTTCGCCGCGCGCCAGCGGGATCGCGTCATTGAGAGCCAGCGCCTTGCCCTCGTTGCGGACCTTGCGGACCAGCCGGATTCGCGAGTCGGCGACCAGCGACATCAGGGTCTCGGCGGTGCGGTCGGTGGAGCCGTCGTCGATGACGATCACCTCGAGGTCGGGATAGTCGAGCGCCAGCACCGAATTCAGCGCCCGGCGCAGCACCGCCTCCTCGTTGTGGGCGGGCACCAGCACCGAGACCGCCGGCCAGGCGGCCGGGTGGACGGGTGCGATCTCCTCGGCATCCTCCCAGCGCAGGCGGAACAGCCACGCGGTGGTGATCCACATGATGCTGGTCACGATCGGATAGGCCGCGAAATAGATCAGCACCGCGCGATAGAACCCGGTTTGCTGAATGTCCAGCATCGCCGACGCCAGGGTCATCGCTCACCCACTGCGCGGTAATGCTTGCCCTGGTCGTCGGTGTCGATCACCACGATCCGGGCGTGCCGCAAGGCCGCCCAGTCGGCGCTGATCGGGTGACCGTTCCAGTCGGTCCGATAGTCGACCGGCAACTGTTCGGCGTGCCGGCGCGGCCCCTTGCGCCGGTAGATGCCCAGGTTGTGCGCCACCCACAGCAGCGTGACGCTGGGCAGCAGAACCAGCGAACCCACGATGAGCAGGATCAGATCGGCGCTCTCCCAGGGGCGCACCGCCACCGTCCACCACATCACGACGAAACCGACCCACCCCAGCACCAGCAGAAAACCGTGGGCGAGACGTTGGGCCAGGGTCAGCGTGGTTCGTCCCGCCGCCGGCAGGGGCGGCCGACGCCGGGTGCGACGGGCACCCGCGGAATCCGGCATGCGGCGCCCGACTCAGGCCGGCCCGGCCGACGCAGCGGGCCCGGCTGGCGGTCCGAACGCGCCGGGCGCGACCGCCACCCGGCGGCGCCCGAAAAACCAGGCAAGCAGGACGCCGACGCTGCCCAGCAGGAAGGTGCCCGGCAGCCCGACTCCCGCCACCAGATTGCCCACCGGCACGAACTCCCAGGTCGTCTGACCGGGGCGCCACCATCGAAGGTCGATGATGCCGGCCTGCAGGCGATCCCAGGCGCCGAGTTCGAACTGGTAGAGCCCCACGCTGAGCTCCAGGTTCTCGGTGAAGCCAAGCCGATCGCGAGGGTTCAGAAAATCGAGGCCGAGCTGGACTTTTTGACCGGCTTCGCCGAACAGGTTGAAGAAGAACCCGTCGTCGTAGAGCACGCTGAAGTTGTATTGCCCCGGGTCGGTGATCCGGATGTAGCCGGTGAAGCGCGAGACCCAGTTGTCCAGATTGGCGGGAGCAGGTTGCGCCGACCGATCACCGGTCGCGGGGGCGCAGGGTGACTCCGGCGTGCCGCCGGGCAAGGACAGCGGCACCAGGCGCGCGCTGCCCCAGGTTCCGGAGTATTCCTGGTTGTAGCAGGTGTCGCCGTGGTTGATTTCGGTCACCACGCCGCTCCAGGCACCGAGCCGGGGCACCGCGCTGCCGGGCGTGAAGATGGCGTCCCAGTCCGCGCGACCCCAGACGCCCGTTCCCCAGGCGTAGGCGCCGATCGCCGAGCCCTGCCCGTAGCGCTGGTTCGCCTCGTCCCACAACACGGTGCTGCCCTGCCAGTTGCCGTCGATGGCCACGAAACTGGCGTTGGCACCGGTGCCCGGGGCGGCGGGGCCGGCGATGGTGGGCGCGAGCACCCGCGCCGCCGATGCGCTCACCGGCAGGGCGAACAGCAAGCAGACAAGCACAGCAAACAGACGACGCACCAGACGACTCATGCAGGACCTCAGGGCTGGAGGCGCCACGCACCGCGACCGGGAAAACCGATCACCGGCGCGGACACGCCCCAATACCGGATTTGTAACACCAACCGCGGCCGTGCTCTCGGAAGAACATCACGAAAGGCCGCCGCGCAAGCGCGCAGCCGCGCTCAGGCAGAACCGGTCTAGAGACGGTCCCAGAGTGCCGGACCCCGGGCGTCGCGCACCATGCCTTCGAGCAGCGCGCGATGGGCCAGCCGTTCATCGGGCGCCGGCTCGAGAACCGCCAGGCCCACTGGCGGCCACGGGCGCTCGCTGCCATCGCCCTGCCCCGACTGTGGCGGCGCGTGCAGCGCGATCTCGAGGCTGTCCTGACCGCGGGTCATCGCCAGATAGACGTCGGCCAGGAGTTCCGCATCGAGCAGCGCGCCGTGCAGCTTGCGGTGGGCATTGGAGATGCCGTAGCGGTCGCACAGTGCATCCAGCGAGTTGCGCTTGCCCGGATGCAGTTCGCGCGCCAGCACCAGGGTGTCGAGCACGCGGCAATGCTGGCGAAACGGCGGCTCACCGGCGCGGGCCAACTCGGCATCGAGAAAGCCGACGTCGAAGGAGGCGTTGTGGATGATGACCTCGGCCTGCGCCACGAAGGCGAGGATCTCGCGGGCGGCCTCGGCAAAGCGCGGTTTGTCGCGCAGCATGTCCAGCGAGATGCCGTGCACCGCCTGGGCGCCCTCGTCGATCTCCCGCTCGGGATTGAAATAGAAATGCAGGTTGTTGCCGGTAATGCGCCGGTTCACTACCTCGAGGCAGCCGATCTCGATGATGCGGTGCCCGTCGTCGACCGTCAGGCCGGTGGTCTCGGTGTCCAGGATGATCTGGCGCTCGGGCAGGTTCATCAGGACCCCGCTGCCGCGCTGCCCGCTGCCGGGACGGCAGCGGTGCCGCCAGCCGGCTGGGTCGACACCGCCGAGGGCTCACCGTGATCCCCGGTGGTCATGACCGGTGAACCCGCGACCCGGCGCCGCCGCGCCAGCAGCGTGTAGACGGTGGGCACCACGAACAGCGTGAGCAGCGTGCCCAGCGTCATTCCGCCCACGATCACCATGCCGATCTGCCGCCGGCTCTCGGCGCCGGCCCCCGACGCGAGGGCAAGCGGCACGGCGCCCAGCACCATCGCACCGGTGGTCATCAGGATCGGGCGCAGGCGCAGGCTGGCGCCTTCGATCACCGCCTCGAAGGTCTCGCGGCCTTCATCGCGCAACTGGTTGGAGAACTCGACGATCAGGATCCCGTGCTTGGTGATCAGGCCCACCAGGGTGATGAGCCCGATCTGGCTGTAGACGTTCATGGTGCCGCCGGTCCACTGCAGCAGCGCCAGCGCACCGGTCATCGACAGCGGCACGGTGAGCATGATGATCAGCGGATCGACGAAGCTTTCGAACTGGGCCGCCAGCACCAGGAAAATGAAGGCGAGCGCCAGCACGAAGGTCACCAGGAGCGCCGACGACGACAACTTGAACTCGCGGGTCTGGCCGTTGTAGTCGACGCCGTAGCCCGGCTTCAGATGCTTGCGGGCCGACTCCTCCAGGAAGTCGACCGCCTCGCCCAGCGAGGTGCCGGGCGCCAGGTTGGCGGTGATGGTGACCGCGCGCCGCTGCGCGAAGTGATTGAGCTCGCGGGCCGCCACCGTCTCGCGCGCGCTCACCACGCTGGACAGCGGCACCATCGAGTCGCCGCGCCCGCGAACGAAGATGTTCGAGATGTCGCCCGGCGTCGTCCGCTTGGCCGGGTCGACCTGCACGATCACGTCGTACTGTTCGCCATCGCGCTTGAAGCGGGTCACCTGACGACCGCCCAGCGAGGTCTCGAGCGAGCGGCCGATCGACTCGACCGGAATCCCGGCGTCCGCCGCCCGCTCCCGGTCGATGCGAACCTTGATCTCGGGCTTGTTCAGCTTGAGATCGCTGTCGACCCCCTGCAGACGCGGATCGCGCTGCAGTTCGGCCAGCATCGGCGCGATCACCTGCTGCATCCGTTCATGGGTGTCGGAGGTCAGGATGACGAAGTTGATCGGGCGCTCGCGCGGCGACTGACCGAGCGAAGCCGGTGCCACCGCGAAGGCCAGCACACCGGGGATGCCCAGCATCTTGGGCTGCAGTTCCTTGATGATCTCCGGCACCCGGCGCTCCCGCAGATCCCAGTCGACCAGGCGGGTGAAGGTGATGCCCTGAGAGACGGTGGGCGAACCGGACACCACGAAGATCCGGTCGGCTTCCTTGACGGTACCCAGGATCGATTCGAGCTGGCGGGCGTATTTCTGGGTGTAGTCGACCGACGCGCCATCCGGGCCGTTGAAAATGCCGACGATGGTGCCGCGATCCTCGATCGGCGAGAGTTCACGCTTCATGCCGGTGAACAGCACGAAGCTGGCACCGCCCACGCACAGGCCCACCAGCACCACCAGCCAGCGCACGCGCAAGGTGAAGCGCAGGGCCGATGTGTAGCCACGAACCAGACCGCCGAGCGTCGATTCGATCGAACGAACCAGGACGTTGGGCTTGGGGTTGTGGCGCAGCAGCAGCGCGCACATCATCGGCGAGAGGGTCAGCGCGACGAAGCCCGACACCAGCACCGCCCCCGCCAGTGTCAGCGCAAATTCGATGAAGAGCCGGCCCGTCCGGCCGGTGGTGAACGCCACCGGCGCGTACACCGCGGCCAGCGTCAGGGTCATCGCGACCACCGCGAAGCCGACTTCGCGGGCGCCCCGCAGGGCAGCCTCCACCGGCTTCATGCCGTTTTCGACGTGACGGTAGATGTTCTCGAGCACCACGATCGCGTCATCGACCACCAGGCCGATCGCCAGCACCATCGAGAGCAGGGTCAGGGTGTTGATCGAGAACCCGGCGGCCAGCATGATCGCGCAGGCGCCGATCAGGCAGACCGGGATGGTGATGAGCGGAATGATGCTGGCGCGCAGCGTGCCCAGGAACAGGAAGATCACCAGCGCCACCAGGGCGGCGGCCTCGAGGATGGTCTTGTAGACCGACTGGATCGAGCGGTCGATGAAGACGGTGTTGTCGTTGGCGATGTCGACGGTGATGCCGGGCGGCAATTCGGCCCGGATGCGCGGCAGGTCCTCGCGCAGTGCCTTGGCCAGGGTCAGCGGGTTGGCGGTGGCCTGCTTGATCACCCCCAGCGAGATCGCGCTGCGGCCGTTGAAGCGGACGTTGGTGCGCTCGTTGAGCGGCGCGAGCGAGACCCGTGCCACATCCCGAATGCGCACCGGAAACCCATT
>CAIZNI010000058.1 GCA_903934295.1 uncultured beta proteobacterium | reverse complement strand
GATGATGTGCGGCACGGCCTTCAAGAACAAGGGCGTTCAGGCCATGCTCGACGCCGTCATCGATTACATGCCGTCGCCGGTCGACATCCCCCCGGTCAAGGGTGCTGACGACGACGAAAAGGTCGTTCACCGCTCGGCGGCCGACGGCGAGAAGTTCTCGGCGCTGGCATTCAAGCTGATGACCGATCCGTTCGTCGGTCAGCTCACCTTCATCCGGGTCTATTCCGGCGTGCTGAAGTCCGGCGACACCATCTACAACCCGATCAAGGGCAAGAAGGACCGCATCGGTCGTCTGCTGCAGATGCACGCCAATGAGCGCGAGCAGATCGATGAAGTCCGGGCTGGCGACATCGCCGCCTGTGTCGGCCTCAAGGACGTCACCACCGGCGAGACGCTGTGCGACCCGGACAACATCATCATTCTCGAGCGGATGGTGTTCCCCGAGCCGGTGATTTCGCAGGCGGTCGAGCCCAAGACCAAGGCTGACCAGGAAAAGATGGGCATCGCCCTGGGCCGTCTTGCTCAGGAAGACCCGTCGTTCCGCGTGCGCACCGACGAAGAATCGGGACAGACCATCATCTCCGGCATGGGCGAGTTGCACCTGGAGATCATCGTCGATCGGATGCGCCGTGAATTCGGCGTCGAGGCGTCGGTCGGCAAGCCCCAGGTGGCTTACCGCGAGACCATCCGCAAGGCAGTCGACGAGGTCGAGGGCAAGTTCATCAAGCAGTCGGGCGGTCGTGGTCAGTATGGCCATGTGGTGCTCAAGATCGAGCCGCTCGAAGCGGGCGGTCCGGGCTTCGAATTCGTCGATGCGATCAAGGGCGGTGTCGTGCCGCGCGAGTTCATCCCGGCGGTCGAAAAGGGCATCCGCGAGACGCTGCCGGCCGGCGTGCTGGCGGGCTACCCGGTGGTGGACATCAAGGCGACGCTGTTCTTCGGCTCGTACCACGATGTCGACTCGAACGAGAATGCCTTCAAGCAGGCGGGTTCACTGGCTTTCAAGGAAGGCATGCGCCGTGCGTCACCGGTCCTCCTCGAGCCGATGATGGCTGTCGAGGTCGAGACGCCGGAAGACTATGCCGGTACCGTGATGGGCGATCTGTCCTCGCGTCGCGGCATGGTTCAGGGGATGGAAGACATGGCGGGCGGTGGCAAGGCGATTCGCGCCGAGGTGCCCCTGGCCGAGATGTTCGGCTACTCCACCACGCTGCGTTCGCTGACCCAGGGTCGGGCAACGTACACGATGGAGTTCAAGCAGTATTCCGAAGCGCCGAAGAACGTGGCGGAAGCCATCATCTCGGCTCGTACCAAGTAAAGCTGTCGTCAAGCGACGTTCTTTGAAATCGGAGAAATAAATGGCCAAAGGCAAATTTCAGCGCACCAAGCCGCACGTGAACGTGGGGACGATTGGGCATGTGGATCACGGCAAGACGACGCTGACGGCGGCGATCACGACGGTGCTGTCGACGAAGTTTGGCGGCGAGGCGAAGAAGTACGACGACATCGACGCGGCGCCGGAAGAGAAGGCGCGCGGGATCACGATCAACACGGCGCACGTGGAGTACGAGACGAGTGCTCGTCACTATGCGCACGTGGACTGCCCTGGTCACGCGGACTATGTGAAGAACATGATCACGGGCGCGGCGCAGATGGACGGCGCGATTCTGGTGGTGTCGGCGGCCGACGGCCCGATGCCGCAGACGCGCGAGCACATCCTGCTGGCGCGCCAGGTGGGCGTGCCGTACATCATCGTGTTCATGAACAAGTGCGACATGGTGGACGACGCGGAGCTGCTCGAGCTGGTGGAGATGGAGGTTCGGGAGCTGCTGGACAAGTACGAGTTTCCGGGCGACGACACGCCGATCATCCACGGTTCGGCGAAGCTGGCGCTGGAAGGCGACAAGGGCGAGCTGGGCGAGCAGGCGATCATGAAGCTGGCCGATGCGCTGGATTCGTACATTCCGGAGCCCAAGCGGGCGGTGGACGGTGCGTTCCTGCTGCCGATCGAGGATGTGTTCTCGATTTCGGGTCGCGGCACGGTGGTGACGGGTCGGATCGAGCGCGGGATCGTGAAGGTGGGCGACGAGCTGGAGATCGTGGGGATCAAGGACACGGCCAAGACGATCTGCACGGGCGTGGAGATGTTCCGCAAGTTGCTGGACCAGGGTCAGGCGGGCGACAACGTTGGTGTGCTGCTGCGCGGCACGAAGCGTGAGGACGTCGAGCGTGGTCAGGTGTTGGCCAAGCCGGGGTCGATCAACCCGCACACGAAGTTCGAGTGCGAGGTTTATGTGCTGAGCAAGGAGGAGGGTGGTCGTCACACGCCGTTCTTCAACAACTATCGGCCGCAGTTTTACTTCCGCACGACGGACGTGACGGGGGCGGTGACGTTGCCCGAGGGCACGGAGATGGTGATGCCCGGCGACAACGTGCAGATGACGGTGGCGCTGATTGCGCCGATCGCGATGGAGCAGGGACTGCGTTTCGCGATTCGCGAAGGTGGCCGCACCGTGGGCGCCGGCGTCGTCGCCAAGATTCTCGCCTGATC
>CAIZNI010000057.1 GCA_903934295.1 uncultured beta proteobacterium | reverse complement strand
TGCGCTGCTCGTCGATGAACTTCATCATTACTTCAGTCGGCGGTCGAGCTCCGCCTGGGCGAAAAACGCGCTCGCCAGCTTCAGGATCTCGTTGGCGCGGCGAAGCTCTCGCACCTCGCGCTCGAGGTCCTTGATGCGTTTTCCCTCGGCCGTCGTTATCCCTTCGCGCTGGCCGCTGTCGCGCTCGTGCTGGCGCACCCAGCGCCGCAACGTCTCGGCCGTGCAGCCGATCTTGCCCGCAATCGACTCGATCGCCGCCCACTGTGAGTCATGCTGCCCGCTGGCCTCTACGACCATGCGTACCGCGCGCTCCTGAACCTCCGGTGAAAACCTCGTCTGCTTCTTCATGGCGCCATCCTCTCAAAGGTTGGAGCCTCCTCAAAACCCGGGGCGGTTCAGATCGTAGACGGCGTTTCAACGTGATCATGGACGGTCACGGTCGTGCGTGAGTAACGGATGGATGGTAATGGAATCGTCTACGATCCAGAACCGCCCCGGGGCGGTTCAGTCGTGGCCAGCGCACCGTTCAATGCGCGCGGCTATGAGCCCTGGCCGATCACCAATCCGGAAACGGACAAGGGGTCGATGGTTGACGTGAGCTTCTACGACAAGCCCCCGGGCAAAGCCAATCACGACGTGGGGCTCCATGCCTCGCCCGCGTGGCAACCGGATCGACGATTCGCTTTACGATCAGGACCTGCAGCGGTGGCTCGACTTGCTGGGCAAGATGGTGGTGGATCCCAAAGGGTGAGTTCCATGCGGTGTGAATGGTGGCCGACCACCTCACCATGACGAGAGGCGACAAGGCCGACGAGGTCCCGGGTGAAGACCTGCGCCTCGCGCGGTTAGCTGCGGTTACCGACCGTGCCCGGCGGGGCTGCTCGAACGGGTCATGGCTGTCGGCCGGGTGTGGCCGCCGGTCGGCTTGGCGCGGCGAGCTTCCGGCAGGCTTGACATCCTTCTGTGTGCACGGACTGTAGCCGGGGCCACATCCTCGAGCCCCACCTGCATGAAACCGTCCACGAAGGGAGAATGTCCTTGAGACCGATGCTCGCCTGCCGCCATTCCGAGTCCAGCCGCGCAGTGAGCGCTCGGCGCGGGTATCCGGTGAGAGCCGTCCTGGTCGCCCTGTTGATGCTGCCGGCGATGCCCGCGGGGGCGCAGACCTGGGTGAAGGTCGACGAGGGCGTCGAATACGATCGGCGCTCCGTCCGGGCCGACGGCAGCTTGCGCCAGGTCCGGGTCCAGGTCGACCTGCCCGTGCCGGATCCCACGAAGATGATCAATCGGCTTCGCCTTCTCTACGAGATCGACTGCAAGGAGGCGCGCTTTCGCACGCTGTCGATGGAGACCCACACCAGAGCCGCACAGGTGAGCAAGGACGACGAGATCGGACAGTGGACGCGCATGACTCGCAGTCACGAGAGCGAAGCGCTGTTGCGAAACGCCGTCTGCGCCATCACGAAGTGACCACCGTGGCTTAGCCGCGTTTCGCCGACTCCACCTGTCTTGATCCCTTCAATGGCAGGGCCCTGACTTGTCGCGCGGAGTTCGCTGATGTCTTCCGCCCGTCAGCCCCGATCGCTTGCTGGCCAACGAGAACCCCGGATCAATTGCCAGCGTCGATGAGTCCCCCAACGGCCTGTCAGGCCGCGACGGCCCTCGTGGCGTCGACCGTGACACGGTTGCGCCCCTCGTTCTTGCTGCGGTAGAGCGCGCGATCGGCGCGCGTCGTCGCGGTCAGCAGGTCGTGGTCGCCGTCAACCTCGGCGATGCCGAAGGACATCGTCACATTGAGCACGCGGCCGCCGATCTCGATCTGCACCGCGGCCACAGCCTGGCGAATCCGCTCGGCCACCTCGTGTGCGCCGCGGCCGTCGCAGGCCGGCAGCAGCGCCAGGAACTCCTCGCCGCCCCACCGCGCCAGCACGTCGCAGTCGCGCAAGCCATCGCTCAGCATCGTGGCCAGCCGCACCAGCACCTTGTCGCCGGCGTCGTGACCGAACTCGTCGTTGATCCGCTTGAAGAAATCCACGTCGGCCAGCACCAGGGCGATCGGCTCGCCGCTGCGCTGCATCCGGCCCAGCTCGGCGGCGGCGCGCGCGTAGAACTGGGTGCGGTTGGCCAGCCCGGTCAGCGGGTCGACGGTCGCCATCTGGAACAGCCGCCGCTCGGCGTCGACGACGCGCACCCGGTAGTAGGCGGCCATCGCGTAGAACATGACGAACACCAGCACGATGTTGACCCACATGGCAATGCCGGCCTGCAGCGGCGGCAGCGGGCGCAGCGGACCCAGCCAGGCACACAAGGCATACAGCGCACCGTAGGCGACCAGCACCGCGCCCGTCAGCGGCAGCGCACGACGCGGCGGCGTCCCGATGACCAGGAGCGGAATGGACAGCATCATCAGAAAGTAATGGAAGCCGCTGTCCCACCCAAGCAGCAGCGAACCGACCACGGCGTGGCAGATCGTCTCGGTCCAGATCAGCGTCACCGCCAGCAGGTTGCGGCGCCGCTCCAGCAGCCATCGCGATGCGGCGTAAAACGCAATGCTGACGAGGCTCAGCAACACGAGCGGCAACGAACCGAGCAGCGCGTACAGCAACACCCAGGCGACATTGATGCCGCCCGCAACAACGGTCACGCGCTTGAGCATGATCCAGTAGGCGGCGCCGGACAGGCGACGGCGCAGCGGCGTCAGGGCTTTCTCGACCATGTGGACGGTGTCGGCAGCGACGGGCAGGTTCTTGAGGACAATGGCGGGCAGACGATACACCCACCGGGTGACTGCAGGCACCCGCGACCACAAGGGTCCCGACAGGCGGTGGCCCTGCCCCTACAGCACGCCCATGAAGGCGAGCTTTTCATCCTGACCGCTTCGCACTACCTGTACTTCGCTGCCGTGATGAACTGACCAAAGGTCTCGCACCAGACCACCACCGCGGTGTATTTGACGGGATCGATGCCCGCAGGGATGGGGACGACAAAGCCCTCGAAGGTCTTGACGTCGCCGACCCGCGCCATGCTGCTCTTGAGGCGATTGAAGTCGGCCTCGGTCTCGACGAACTCAGGCGACAGGTACAGCTTGTAGTCCGGGCCCGGGGCGAGCCTGCCGGTCAGCGAGATGGCCTTGGGAGAAATGGAAACGACGCCTTCACCCCAATGCAAGGCGTCGCTGTCCTTCAAGTCTCGCTTGAACGTGCCGGTGAACTGAACTTCGGATGTGGCTGCCTTCAGTTCCTCACCGGTGGGGGCGGGTGGCGCGATCAGGATGGGCAGCGCATAGATGCCTGCCGCAAACCCGGTTACCGCGAAAGCACCGTGGGAGGCGACGAGCAGCAGGGTCCTTCGTGTATTCATGGGTGCCTTTGGCCGCTTGCGATCAGTGAACCGGGACCTCTTCAGACAGATTCCTGCAAAGCGGGAAAGCCCTGCCACTGGGCCCTGCGGTTCAGCGGGGGGATTCCCCGCACAAACTCACCAGCGAAGTTGTTCGACCTCCAGGCCGAGTGCCGACGCCACTTTCTCGAGCGTTGCCTTGCGCGGCTGCTTGACCCGTTCCATCTGGGCGTACGCCGCTTGGGTGATGCCGATGCGAGTTGCCACCTCGGCTTGCGTCAGCCCGAAATGCTCGCGCCAAGCGGCCATGGCAGAGACGCCGCGCTCAAAGGAGAGGTTGACCACCTCGTTCGGAACGGTGCCGTGGGTGAACCCGCCCTTCATGCGGCGGAACTGCTCATACGGCACGACCACAAAGGCGGGCTTTCCGTCCTGGCCGACGATGATCTGAAACTCAGTACGTGCGTTCATCGCGTTTCCTGACCTCTTCAATGCTCACAATGCGTACTGCACCGTCAAAGTCGAAGAAGACCCGGTAGTTGCCTACGCGAAGGCGATACCCGTACTCGTGATTGGTAAGAGCCTTGACGTTCCTGGCCTTCGACAAATCGAGCAGCTCGGTACTGACTGTGAACCGCCCCGGGTTTTGAGGAGGCTCCAACCTTTGAGAGGATGGGGCCATGAAGAAGCAGACGAGGTTTTCACCGGAGGTCCAGGAGCGCGCGGTACGCATGGTCGTAGAGGCCAGCGGGCAGCATGACTCACAGTGGGCGGCGATCGAGTCGATTGCGGGCAAGATCGGCTGCACGGCCGAGACGCTGCGGCGCTGGGTGCGCCAGCACGAGCGCGACAGCGGCCAGCGCGAAGGGATGACGACGGCCGAGGGCAAACGCATCAAGGACCTCGAGCGCGAGGTGCGAGAGCTTCGCCGCGCCAACGAGATCCTGAAGCTGGCGAGCGCGTTTTTCGCCCAGGCGGAGCTCGACCGCCGACTGAAGTAATGATGAAGTTCATCGACGAGCAGCGCA
>CAIZNI010000056.1 GCA_903934295.1 uncultured beta proteobacterium | reverse complement strand
GGCGACTATCAGGCGTATGCCGCCGGCACCGCCGGCTCGGGCGCGCTGGCCGCCATCGAGACGCTGGACTTCGCGATCTCGCAGGTCAACACCGCCCGCTCGGTGTTCGGCGGCGCCCAGGGGCGCTTCGAGAACATCATCGCCACCCTGCAGGTCGCCCAGGAAAACCAGATCGCCGCCCGCAGCCGCATCGTGGACGCCGACTTCGCCGCCGAGACGGCCACCCTGTCGCGTGCGCAGGTCCTGCAGCAGGCCGGCGTCGCGATGCTCTCGCAGGCCAACGCAGCACCCAACGGCGTGCTCTCGCTGCTGCGCTGACGCACGAACGGCCGCAAGGCAAGACAGTGGGGACCCCGGCGCATCCGCGGTCCCCATCCTGATTTGATCGGCAAAACGGGCTCTTTTCCTCCAATGGCAAACGAACAGACAGGCGCAAAGTCTCCTTGCCAACCATTGGAAAAGGACATCCGCCATGGCCCAGATCATCAACACCAACCTTGCCTCGCTGAACGCGCAACGCAATCTCAGTACCGGCAACGCCCAGCTGTCGCAATCCATTCAGCGCCTGTCGTCCGGTCTGCGCGTCAACAGTGCCAAGGACGATGCTGCGGGTCTGGCGATCGCCGAACGCATGAACACCCAGGTGCGCGGCATGAACGTCGCCATGCGCAATGCCAACGACGCGATCTCGCTGGCCCAGACCGCCGAGGGCGCGCTGGGCAAGATCGGCGACATGCTGCAGCGCATGCGCGAACTCGCGGTGCAATCGAGCAACGCCACCAACGCCGCCAGCGACCGGGCGGCCCTGCAGAACGAATTCGCACAGCTGCAGTCCGAGATCAGCCGGACCGCACAGACCACCCGCTTCAATGGCAACGCCATCCTCACCCAGACCACTTCGTTCGACTTCCAGGTCGGGTCGAACGCCACGGTGAACGATCAGGTGTCGGTCAATGCAGTCAATGTCACCGGCGCGACCACTGTCACCGGTGCCAACGACGGCGCGCTGTCATCGGTCATCGGCACCACCATCAGCATTTCATCGGTGGGGACCAGAGGCGCCGCGAGCGCTGCAGGCGACTTCCAGGCCTATGCCGCCGGAACCGCCGGCTCGGGCGCACTGGCCGCCATCGAATCGATCGACTTCGCGATCTCGCAGGTCAACACCGCGCGTTCGACCTTCGGCGCCGCGCAGGGCCGATTCGAATCGGTGATCTCGAACCTGCAAGTGGCGGTCGAGAACCAGACCGCGGCCCGCAGCCGGATCATGGACGCGGACTTCGCCTCCGAGACCGCCTCGCTGGCCCGCGCCCAGGTGCTTCAGCAGGCCGGCACTGCGATGCTGGCCCAGGCCAACCAGCTGCCGCAGGGTGTGCTTCAGCTCCTGCGTCAGTAACAGGACAGATCCGGATCGACCCCGAAGCAACGAGCCCGCGCCCGCAGCGCGGGCTTGCTGCATTGGTGCCGACCCTGGCCTGCCATCGCGGAGCAATCCGCCCAGACGCCGATCGGCCTGATGGCCGGGGCACCAGGAGACAGGCATGGCAACAACATCGGTAGGCGGCTCGATCGACGTGCGCAGCATCGTTTCGCAGCTGATGGCCGTCGAGCGCCAGCCGCTGCAGGCGATGCAGAAAAGCGCATCGGGCATCCAGACCAAGCTGTCGGCCTTCGGCATGCTGCAGGGCAAGCTGTCGAGCTTCCAGGACGCCGCGCGTGAACTGTTCAACCTCGACACCTGGCGCCCGGCCCAGGCCTTCACCAGCGACGAAACCGCCGCCAAGGCCACCGCGGCGCTCGGCGCCATCCCCGGGAGCTACGAGCTCACCGTGACGCAACTGGCCCAGCGCCAGACCCTGGCCGGTCCGGTGCTGGCGAACAGCACCGCCGTGGTCGGCGGCGGCACCCTGCGCATCCAGCTCGGCACCTACGATTCCGGCACCAACAGTTTCACCGTCAACCCGGACAAGGCGGAGGTGCCGATCACCATCGCGGCCGGCGCGACCATGGCCGACATCCGCGACGCGATCAACGGCGCCGGCGCCGGCGTCAGCGCCTCGATCGTGAACGACGGGACCGGCTCGCGACTGGTGGTGCGGGGCCTGGAAACCGGGGCCAAGAACAGCATCCGGATGCTCGCGACCGACAGCGACGGCACCGACACCAATGCCAGCGGCCTGTCGTCGCTGGCCTTCGACCCGACCGCCGTGACGGGCTCGGGCAAGAACCTCACGCAGACCCAGGCGGCGCAGGATGCGGCCGCCAGCGTCAGCGGCATCGCGGTGACATCGGCCAGCAACCAGGTCGAGGGCGTGATCGAGAACGTCACCCTGGACCTGCGCAAGGCAGGCACCGGCGCGATCAATGTCAACGTCGCCACCGACAACGCGCGGATGCGCCAGAGCGTCGACAAGTTCGTGAACGCCTGGAACGACCTGAACCGTTCGCTGAACGACCAGACCCGCTTCGATCCGAACACGAAATCGGCCGGCACGCTGCAGGGCAACAACAGCGTGACCGGGCTGCAGCGCCAGCTGCGCGCCACCATGCAGTCGGTGATGAGTGGCACGGGGCTGACCCGGGTGTCGGAGGCGGGCCTCGAGGTGCAGCGCGACGGCTCGCTGACGGTCAACAGCAGCAAGCTGAGCGCGCTGCTGGCCACCCCCGACAAGCTCAAGGCGCTGTTCGGCAGCAGCAGCGACACGGACGCGAGCGCGATCGGCATCGGGCGCCGCTTCGACACCCTGCTCACCAGCATGCTCGGGGATTCCGGCACCGTCACCAGCGCCACCACCGCGCTGAAAAGCCGCCAGACGAGCATCCAGCAGCAGCAAACCCGACTCGAGCAGCGGATGACGCAGATCGAGGCGCGGCTGATGAACCAGTACACCACGCTCGACAAGACGATGAGCAGCATGAACACCACTGCGGCTGCGCTCGCTGCGAAATTCGGTTGATTTTTGCCGCATTTCCGGCTCAAGCCCGGGCGGTTCGCGTCGATAACTGAAGTAACAGCCACCGAGGAGCTTCAGATGTTCGCACCCTACCGCAGCAACGCAGTCGCCTACCGCCAGCTCGGCGTCGAAACCGCGATGACCGATGCCTCGCCCCACAAGCTGATCGCGATGCTGTTCGACGGTGCCGACGAACACATCCGCAAGGCGATCTGCGCGATGCAGCGCGGCGATCACGCGACCAAGGGCGAGGCGCTGACCCGCAGCATCCGGATCCTGGATGAAGGCCTGCGCGCCTGCCTGGACAAGCGTGGCGGCGACCTCACCGAGAACCTGCGCGACCTCTACACCTACATGATCGGCCGCCTGCTCGCCGGTTCGGCGCGCAACGAAGAGGCGCCCCTGAATGAAGTGCTGCAACTGCTCTCGCAGGTGTCCACCGCCTGGGCGCAGATCGCACCCGGCCGGTCGCCGGCCGAGGCGACGCCTGCGGCGCCGGCCGTCGCGGCGCGCCGTCCCGTCCAGGCCTACGCCAGCGCTCGCTGATCATGCCCAGGCAACACGGGCATCCGGCGACCTCGGTCGCCAGCCCGGCGCATCCGATTCTCACGCAATACCGGGCGATCGAAGCGGTCTGCCTGGAGATGCTGACGGCTGCCCGCTCCGATGACTGGGCGCGGGTCAGCGAGTTGCAGGCGTCGTCGCGCGCGTTGATCGCCGAAGTGCGCAGCGCCGGCGAGCGGGTGAGCCTGAAAGGCTGCGACCACCAGGAACGCTTCCGGATCCTGCGCCGCATCCTGGTGATCGACGGCGAGATCCGCAAGCTGTCCCAGCCCTGGCAGCGCAGCCTCGATGAGATGTTTGCGCCGCGGACGCCCCGGACCGGCTCGTCGGCCGGCCACCCCTGAACGGTCTGCGCCAGCCGCGCCGACCGCCAGACTTCCCGCTCATGTCCGATGCCCTGCGCGCCGCGCCCGGACCCGAAACCCGGGCCGAACTCCTCCAGGCTCATCAGCTGACGGGCGCGCTGGCCATCCGCGCCGTCCTCGACGAACTGCTGCGCAAGCGTGAGCGGATGACGCTCTACAGCGCCGGCGATCACGCCCGGCAATGCGACTCGCAGCTGCTTCGCCACACCGCCGAGCACCTCTGGCTGGACCTGCCCGCGAGTCCCGACGGGCACGCCGCGCTGATCGGCCAGGGCATCGTGGCGGTCGCGCTGCCCGAGAACATCCGGATCCAGTTCGAGTGCCCGCAGCCCCGGATCACCGGGACCGGAGACCGATTCGAAGTCATCTGCGCCATGCCGCCGCTGATCCACCGGATCCAGCGGCGCGATGCCTATCGGGTGCGCCCACCGATGCGCCGGCCGGTCCAGTGCGTGATGCGCCCCTTCCAGGGCCAGGAGCGGGCCTACCAGGTGCTCGATGTGAGCGCCACCGGCGTCGCGCTGGCGATCGATCCCGAGTTCGCGCTGCCGGCGATCGGCGAGATCTGGCAGCACTGCCGGCTCGAGATTCCCGGCTATGCCCCGATACCCTGCGACCTCGATGTGCGGGTGATCGGACCGGCTCCCGAAGGCGACTCGCCCGGGAACCGGATCGGCTGCCTGTTCCAGCGCCCGACCCCCGAGACGCAACGGGCGGTGCAGGTATATGTGATGGATGCCGAACGGCTGTCACGACGCCACGGCTGAACGGGGCGCAGCAGCGCCCGCGTCAGAGGTAGTAGAGCAGCAGGTAGCCCAGCAGCAGCACCAGCACCGAGAGCGCCATCGAGCGGGTCGACCAGGTGGCTGCCAGCCGACCCTGCGGCCCATAGTGACGAAAGGCCGCCGCCATCGCCCGGTTGGCCTGCCGCCGGGCGGCATCGGCCAGCGCGCGAACCGGCGGTGCGCCCACGCGCTCGACGGCGCGGGCCAGCGCGGGCAAACCGCGGCGCCAGACCCAGTCGGTGTCGAGCGTGCTCCCCAGCAGTCGCCTGAGCCGGGGCAGCATCACGAAGAAGGCCAGCGCCGCGAACAGCAGCAACTGCAGCTGCGTGAACACATGGCCCACGGTGTAAGGCTCATAGCGGACCGGATAGGGCAGCAGCGCGTACAGGGGCTCGGCCCAGACCCCGATCGCGATGCACAGGAAGGCCAGCAGGATCATCGCCCAGCGCATGCTCGCGGGCGGCTCGGCCGCCCGCAGACCCGAATCCTTCTGGAAGAAGACGAACCAGGGAAACTTGATGCCGGCGTGCAGAAAGGCACCTGCCGAGGCGGCAATCAGCAGCAGCCACACCCCGGTGAGGTGGCCGTCGGCGGCCGCCTGCACGACCATCGACTTGGACACGAAGCCCGAGGTGAGCGGCAGCGCCGACAGCGCCAGCGCGCCGATGGTGCCGCAGGCGGCGGTGAGCGGCATGCTGCGCCAGAGCCCCCCGAGTTCCGAGCAATGACGCCGGCCGGTCATCCGGATGACCGAGCCGGCCGACATCAGCAGCAGCGCCTTGTACAGGACACAGACGAACGCATGGGCGGCCACGCCGTTGATCGCCATCTCGGTGCCGATGCCGATGCCCGCGATCATGAAACCGGCCTGGTTCACGATCGAGTACGACAGCAGGCGCCGGATGTCGTTCTCGAGCAGCGCGTAGACGATGCCGTAGAAGACCATGAACAGGCCCACCCAGATCAGCAGTTCGGTCCCCGGAAACCCCCGGATCAGCACACAGACCGCCGTCTTGGTGGTGAAGGCCGACAGGAACACGGTGCCGCTCCAGGACGCCTGCGGGTAGGCATCGGACACCCAGGCCGACAGCGGCGGCGCCCCGGCGTTGATCAGAAATCCGATCAGGATGAGCCAGTGCGCCGGCGAGTCGAGCGCCAGGCGCACGAAGGCCACCTCGCCCGTTTGCGTCACATGACCGGCCACGCCGGCGAACAGCAGCACCCCGCCCAACAGGTGGATCATCAGATAGCGCCGGGCCGCGCGGTACGCGCCGTCGCCGCCCTGGCTCCAGATCACCAGCGTCGATCCGATCGCCATCAGTTCCCAGAAGACGAACACCGTGATCAGGTCGCCTGCCAGCGCCACGCCGATCGCCGATCCGGCGTAGACGAAGGCCGCCGGCACCTCGACGCGGCTTGGCTGACCCAGCGCAAAAAGGCCGCCGATCGCCGCCATCAGCGCGAAGACGGTGGCGAACAGCCGCGACAGCCGGTCGCCCTGCAGCGGGGTCAGGGTGTGGTCGAGAAAGCGGGTCTGCCAGAGCGCCCCGTCGGGCACCTGCCACACCAGCGCCAGCGCGATCAGCGGCAGCGCCACCACCGCGAGTGCGCGCGCCGCGCCACGCAGCCACGGCAGGCCCAGCGCGCCGATGATCAGCACCAGCGCCGGATGGATCACGAGTTCAGTCATCCTGCCCGCCGTCCTCACCGTCAGATCGCCGAAGCACCCACGCCAGCGCACTGGCGAGCGCGATCATCGCGGCACAGGCCAGAAAACCGAAGGCGGCATGAAAGCCGAAGATCGACTCGAGCGTGTCGTGGGTCATGTGGATCACCATTGGCGTTCAGGGACCCAGCACCTGGCGCGCCAGCTGCAGCGGCACGTCGGGCAGGAAGAACAGCAGCACGGTGGCCGCCGCGGTGAGCGTGAGGGCGACCACCATCGGCAGTGGCGCCTCGCCATGGGCGTGGCCGTGCCCGTGGCCGTGCGCATCCCCGCCCGCGCCACCACCGGCGTCGGCAGCCGGCGCAACGAAGAACGCGCGATAGACGATCGGCAGGAAATAGCCGGCGTTGAGCAGCGTGCTCAACACGATCACCGCCACCGCCAGCCAGTGCTCTGTGGCCATCGCCCCCGAGAGCAGGTACCACTTCGACAGGAAGCCCGCCGCCGGCGGCAGACCGATCATCGACAGCGCGGCGATCGCGAACGCGGTCATGGTCCAGGGCATGCGCCGGCCGATGCCGTCGAGTTCGCTGACCTGGGTCTTGTGTGCTGCGGTGTAGATCGCGCCGGCAGCGAAGAACAGCGTGATCTTGCCCACCGCGTGAGCGGCGATGTGCAGTACCGCGGCGATCACCGACAGGGGCGCGAGCAGGGCCACCGCCATCACCACATAGGCCAGCTGGCTGACGGTGGAGTAGGCCAGGCGGCGCTTGAGGTTGTCGGCGCGCAGCGCCACCACCGATGCGGCCAGGATGGTGAACGCGGCCACCAGCACCAGCCAGCCGGCGGCCCCGCTGTCCGCCAGGGTATCGAGTCCGAAGACATAGACGATCACCTTCACCACGCTGAACACGCCCGCCTTGACCACCGCCACCGCGTGCAGCAGCGCCGATACCGGGGTGGGCGCCACCATCGCCGCCGGCAGCCAGCGGTGAAACGGCATCAGCGCCGCCTTGCCGATGCCGAACACGCACAGCGCCAGGAGAGCGGCGAGCGCCGCGTCGCCGAGCCGCCCGGCCAGCAGGCCGCCGACGGTGAAATCGGTGGTCCCGGTGAGATGCCAGATGAAGACCAGCGCCGGCAGCAGCAACAGGATGGACGTGCCCATCAGCAGACCGAGGTACAGGCGGCCGCCGGCCCGGGCCTGGTCGGTGCCGTGGTGGATGACCAGCGGATAGGTGATGAGGGTCAGCAGTTCGTAGAACACGAACAGGGTGAACAGGTTGCCGGCGAAGGCGATGCCCATCGTCGCCGAAAGGGCGAGCGCGAAGCAGACGAAGAAGCGCGTCTGGTTCGTCTCGCGGTTGGCCCGCAGATAGCCGATGGAATAGAGGGAGTTGACGATCCACAAGCCCGAGGCGATCAGCGCGAACAGCATGCCCAGCGGCTCGACCGAGAACGCGATCGAGAGTCCCGGCAGCACCATGAGCAGCACCAGCGCCGGCCGCCCTCCCCCCAGCACGCCCGGCAGCAGCGTGAGCACGCAGCCCAGCAGCAGCGCCGCGGTGACGAGCGTGATGGCCTCGCGCAGGTTCGGCCAGCGCCCGGCCAGGCCGATCAGCAGCGCGCCGACCAGCGGCACCCCCATCGCCAGGCCGATCGCGAGTTCGGGCGCCATCATCAGCGACCGCCCGCCAGCGCCGCCGCGGCGGCGGCGGCCGTGCCGACGGTGAACGCGGTATTCAGGCCGAACAGCACGGTGGCGCCGGCCAGCACCGCCGCCGGCAGGCCCATCGACCAGGGCACCCGCCGGTCGCCGAGGTCGGCGCGCGGTTCGCGGAAATAGGCGGCCTCGACGAAGCGCCACACATAGGCGACCGCCAGCAGCGAGGACCCCGCGATCAGGAAGACCAGCCACCACTGGCCCTTTTCGAAGGCGGCCAGCAGCAGGTACCACTTGCTGATGAAGCCGGCGGTGCCCGGCACGCCGATCAGCGAAAGGCCACACAGCACGATGCCCAGGCTGACCCAGGGCATGCGCTTTCCCAGCCCCTGCACGCGGGCCAGGCTGGTGCCGCCCATCACCAGCGCAACACAGCCCAGCAGCAGGAACGCCGCGCCCTTGGTGATGCCGTGATTGAAGAGATGGACGATGGCCGCGGTGAGCCCGCTTTCGGACTGGAAGGACAGGCCGAGGATGATGTAGCCGATCTGCGCCACGCTGGAGTAGGCGAACAGCCGTTTCAGGTCGGTCTGGAAAATGGCGATCGCCGAGGCGGCGAACATGCCCGCCAGCGCGAGCAGCAGCAGCATCCGGCCCATCGGCAGGTCGGTGAACACCGCCGACTCGCCGAACACGGTGAAATAGAAGCGCAGCAGCACATAGACCGCCACCTTGGTCGCGGTGGCCGCCAGGAAGGCCGACACCGCGGAGGGCGCGTGCGAATAGGCATCGGGCAGCCACTGGTGCAGCGGGAACAGGGCCAGCTTCAGCGACACGCCCACCGTCAGGAACGCCAGCGCCGCCAGGATCGGCCGGGTGCCCTGAACCGTGGCGATCCGCCGGCCCATGTCGGCCAGGTTCAGGGTGCCGGTCATCAGGTAGAGCAGACCGATGCCGATCACGATGAAGGTGGCGCCGATGGTGCCCATGATCAGATACTGATAAGACGCCACCAGCGCGCGCCGGTCGCGCCCGAGGGCGATCAGCACATAGGTCGACAGCGCCGAGACCTCGAGGAACACGAAGATGTTGAACGCATCGCCGGTGATGGTGATGCCCAGCAGGCCCGTCAGGCTCAGCAGGAACATCGTGTAGAACAGGTAGTGCTGACGCGCCGGCACTTCGGCCTCGATGCTGGCCCGGCTGTAGGGCAGCACCAGCGCCGCCACCCCCGCCACCAGCACCAGCACCAGCGAGGTAAGCTGGTCGACCCGGTATTCGATGCCCCAAGGCGGGGGCCAGCTGCCGATCGCATACGACAGGACCTCCCCGTCGGCCACCCGCCACCAGAGCGCCAGTGCGATCGCGAACGCGCTCCAGGTCGCCGCAAGCGCCGTGCCGAAGGCGAGATCGCGCCGGCGCAGCAGCACTGTCACCGGCGCGGCGATCAGCGGCACCACGACCTGCAGGGCGGGCAGGTGGTCGGTCAGGCTCACGGGGTGCGCTCGTCGGTGTCGGGGGGCGCAGCCTGGCCCAGGATCTCGTTTTCCTCGATGCTGCCGTAGGCCTCCTGGATGCGCACCACCAGCGCCAGCCCGAGC
Organism: uncultured beta proteobacterium; assembly: GCA_903934295.1. Lineage (GTDB taxonomy): Bacteria > Pseudomonadota > Gammaproteobacteria > Burkholderiales > Burkholderiaceae_E > Quisquiliibacterium. The sequence goes on along the minus strand of CAIZNI010000056.1, from coordinate 296,979 downwards.
GCCAGCGTCGCCACGCCCACCACGATGGCGGTCAGAATCAGCACATGCGGCAAGGGGTTGGAATAGACGGTGAAGGCCTCGCTCAGGATGGGCGCGGTGCCCCCCACCAGCTTGCCCGGCGCGATGTAGAGCAGATACACCGAGGTCTGGAAGATGCCCAGCCCGACCAGCTTCTTGATGAGGTTGTCACGGGCGATCACGATGAACAGGCCCGCCACCATCAGGAAGATGGTGATGAAATAGGTCAGGTGACCGCCGAGGGTCATCGAGGCGCCGGTGCTCATTCGTCGACGTTGCCGCGATCGGCGAACAGATAGAAGATCTTGAGCATCACCCCCGACACGGTGGTGGCCACGCCCACCTCGACCCAGAAGATGCCGCGGTGCTGTCCGTGCACCGGGTTGGGGTCGAGCACGAAGTAGTCGAGGAAATTGCCGCCCAGCAGCAACCCGGCCACCCCGACACCGGCATAAATCAGCACGCCGATCGCCATCAGCGACTCGACCAGCGGTTCCGGCACCACCCTGCGCGCGTCGGCCAGGCCGAAGATGAGCGCATGGAAGATCACCGCAGCGGCGAGGATCACGCCTGCCTGGAATCCGCCGCCCGGACCGAAGTCGCCGTGAAACTGGACATACAGCGCGAACAGCAGGATGAACGGCAGCAGCAGCTTGGCCACCACCCGCAGGACCAGGTCGTGTCTCATGGCTGGTGCTTCCCGCGCCGCCGGCGCAGCAGCGCCAGCACACCGGCGCCGGCGGTGAACACCACCGTGGTTTCGCCCAGCGTGTCATAGCCGCGGTAACTGGCCAGCACTGCGGTCACCACATTGGGGACGTCGACCTCGGTTCGGCTGTCGTTCAGGTAGCGGGGCACGACATGGTGATGGATCGGGGCCGCGGGATCGGAGAATGCCGGCAGGCCGAGCGTGCCGTAGACCAGCACCGCGCCCACCGACAGCGACACCGCCAGCGGCAGCCAGGGCCGATGCATCGGCCGCGCTTCCTCGCTGCGACACAGATACAGGGCGGCCAGAAACAGCACGGTGGAGATGCCGGCGCCCACCGACGCCTCGGTCATCGCGACATCGACCGCGTCCATGGCGACCAGCACGGTCGCCATCAGGAAGCTGTAGATGCCCGCGAGCACGACGACCGCGAACAGGTTGCGGCTGCGCACGATCACCCAGACGGCGACCGCCATCATCACCAGGAGCACATTGATGATCAGGGTTTCGATGGCGGCTCTCCGGAATGGGCCAGTTGGGGCCTGACGCCCCGCAGCAGGGCGGCCTTGGCCAGCGCATGGGTCGCGGTCGGACTGGCGAACAGGATCAGCACGCCCACCATCAGCAGCTTGACCGTCACCAGCGTGAAGCCCGCCTGCAGCATCAGGCCGAGCAGGATCAGGCCGGCCCCGAGGGTGTCGATGACGCTGGCCGCGTGCATGCGGGTGTAGAAGTCGGGCATGCGCAGCATGCCGACCGCCCCGACCACACAGAAGAATCCGCCGGCCACCAGACAGATCCCGCTCAGCACATCGATCAGCAGACTCATGGCCGCGGCTCCTCGCGCTCGCCCGGATCGCCGAGGTTGCCGTTGCGAAAGAACTTCAGGATGGCGATGGTGCCAATGACATTGAGCAGGCCGTAGACCACCGCCAGGTCGAGGAATTCCGGTCGGCCATTGAGAAACCCCATGACCGCCAGCAGCAGCATCGCGATCGTGCCGATGGTGTTGCCCGCCTGAACCCGATCGAACACCGTCGGACCGAGGGCCGCGCGCACCAGCACCATCGCCAGGGTCACCAACAGCGCGAGGGCGGCGGCGGCGAACATCAGCGACGGCCCTCGCAGGCAGTGACGCGGCGATCCATGTCGCTGTCGATGACGCCCTCGGCACCGCCGCGGGTGAGACCGTGCACCAGGAACTCGTCGGGCCCGACCTCGATCGCGATGGTGCCAGGCGTCAGGGTGATGGAGTTGGCATGGATGACCAGGCCGAGATCGGAGCGCTGGGTCGGCTTGAACCGAACCAGGGTCGGGCTGATCGGCAGCGCCGGGTCGAGGATGATCCGGCTGACGTCCCAGGCGGACTTGACGATTTCACGCAGCAGCCAGGGCCAGTACAGCAGGACCGGCCAGCCCACCTGGATCGGGTGACCCTCCGGGTCGACCACGCCCATCCGGCGGGCGAACAACACCACCGCGAGCGCACAGCCCGCGCCGGCCGACATCAGGAAAAGGGTGAAGAACCCCGACAGCAGCAGCCAGAAGAGGCAGAGGATGACGAACAGGCTGACCGCTTGAACCATGTCGATCGCGCACCGAAATTGAGCGTGCGGATTGTAACAAGGCCACCCGCGAGCCGGCTGTAAAGGCCTTGTCAGCCCGGGGCTCGCGACGATCCGGCGGCTTCAGACCTGCATGTTCATGATGTCCGAGTAAGCCGAGACCAGCCGGTTGCGAACCGTGACCGCCGCCTGGAAACCGACCTGGGCCTTCTGCATCGCCACCATCGTGTCCTCGAGGCTCACCGAGTCGGCGCCCATCTGGTACTGGCGCTGCAGGCTGCTCGAGTTCTTCTGCAGATCGCTCACGGTTTTCAAGGCCGAGTCGAGCGCCTTCGAGAAACCGGCGCCGCCGGTTGATGTCGCGCCCGCTGCGCGGCCCAGGCCTGACGCGCCAGCGGCGCCCACGCCCTGAAGCAGTTTCAGATCCATCGGTGCCACTCCTGTTGGGATATGTCGGCACTTTAGCCGGGCGGCGCCGGTCACAGCGCCGAAATAGCGGCGCAACACCGCGCTATTTCCGGGTTAAAAAAGCTCAAGTTCTGCGGAAAATGGCCACACCCCTCAGCAAGGCCGACGATCCGCATGGACACGACACTCGATAACGCCGCCGCACAGACCGCTCCACGCGGGTTTGCCGCATTGCCGGTCAGACACATGGCGTTCCTGGGCATCGGCCTGGCGGCGCTGGTGGCGATCGCGGTGGCCTCGGTCATGTGGGTGCGGACACCGGCCTACAAGGTCCTGTTCGCCAATCTGTCGGACAAGGACGGCGGCTCGGTGGTCGCGGCGCTGACGCAGCTGAACGTGCCTTACACCTATGCCGAAGGCGGCGGCGCCATCCTGGTGCCGGCCAACCATGTCCACGACGCCCGGCTCAAGCTCGCCTCGCAGGGCCTGCCGCGAGGCGGCACCGTCGGCTTCGAGCTGATGGAGAACCAGCGCTTCGGCATCACCCAGTTCCAGGAACGTCTGAACTTCCAGCGCGGACTGGAAGGCGAACTGGCGCGATCGATCATGGCCCTGCCGGTGGTGCAGAGCGCCCGCATCCATCTGGCGCTGCCGGCGCAGAACGGTTTCATGCGCGACCAGCAAAAACCCTCCGCATCGGTGCTGCTCAACCTGCATCCGGGTCGGGTGCTGGATCGCGCGCAGGTCGCCGGCATCGTCCACCTGGTGGCCTCATCGATTCCCGAACTCAGCCCCCGGCAGGTCAGCATCATCGACCAGACCGGTTCGCTGCTGTCGGCCAATGGCGAATCGGGCAACACCGGCATGGACCCCGGGCAGCTGAACTACATCCGCCAGATCGAAACCGGCCACATCGCGCGCATCCTGGCGATCCTGGAGCCGGTCTACGGCCGCGACAATGTGCGCGCTCAGGTGACCGCCGACGTCGATTTCACCCAGAGCGAGCAGACCGCCGAGCAATACCGGCCCAACCAGGGCACCGAGGCGGCGGCGGTTCGCAGCATCCAGACGATCGACGCCAAGGACGGCAGCGGCCAGGCGGCCCAGGGCGTGCCCGGGGCGATGTCCAACCAGCCGCCCTCGCCCGCGAACGCGCCGGCCAACGGCGCCGCCCAGGCCCCGCAGGCGGCCGGACAAGCCGGCGCGCAGGCGGCCGGTAACGGACGCCGCGAAGCCACCACCAACTACGAGGTCGACAAGACGATCAAGGTCACGCGGGCCGGCTCCGGCATGATCAAGCGCCTGACGGCGGCGGTGGTGGTCAACCACAAGAAGGTGACCGCAACCGACGGCAAGGTGACCTATGTCGCGCTGCCGGCGCCGGAGCTCGAGAACGTCAACGCCCTGGTGCGCGAGGCGATCGGCTTCGCCAAGGACCGCGGCGACTCGATCAACGTGGTCAACGCGCCCTTCTCGCGGGAAGACGCGGCCAAGGAAGTCGCGGTTCCGCTCTGGAAGCAGCCCGAGGTCATCGACATGGGCAAGGAAGGCGCCCGTTACCTGGGCCTGCTGATGCTGGCGCTGATCGTGATCTTCACCGTCATCCGGCCCTCGCTCAAGGCCCTGACGGCCCCGCCGGTGGTGGTGCCGCCGCGACTCAACGAAACCGTCAAGGATGATCTCGCGCTGCCCGCGCCCGATGGCGGGGCTGGCGCGGGCGGGCCCGCACTGCCCAACGCCAACGAGGCAATCCTGAAACTCGCGCGCGACAATCCGGCGGCGGTGGCCAATGTGGTCCGCGGCTGGGTCGGCAACGGAGCCTGATCGATGGCCGAAGACGGACTGATGGACGCGGCGATCCTGCTCCTGGCGATGGGCGAGGACTCGGCGTCGGAGGTGTTCAAGCACCTGGCGCCCAAGGACGTCCAGCGCCTGGGCGAGACCATGGCCAAGGTGCGTTCGACCAAGACCGATCGGGTCGATGCGGTGCTCGAGAAATTCAAGGTCGAGTCGGCCGGCGAGAGCATGCTGGTCGAGGACACAGATGCCTATGTGCGCAACGTGCTCACGCGTGCGCTGGGCGAGGAAAAGGCGGGTCTGCTGCTCGACCGCATCCTGCAGGGCGGCGATGTCTCGGGCATCGAGAGCCTGAAGTGGATGGATGTGGCCTCGGTGGTCGAACTGATCCGCAACGAGCATCCGCAGATCATTGCCTCGATCCTGGTGCACCTGGAGCGCGATCACGCCTGCGCGATCCTGCAGCAGTTCAACGAACGGACCCGCAACGACGTGGTGCTGCGCATCGCAACGCTCGACGGCATCCAGCCCAATGCGCTGCGCGAACTGAACGACGTGCTCTCCAAGGTGCTGTCGGGCGGCGACCGGCTCAAGAAGGCCAAGCTCGGCGGCTCGAAGACGGCGGCCGAGATCCTGAACTTCATGGGCGGCAGCCAGGACGCGGCGGTGGTCGAATCGATCCGCGAAACCGACCCCGACCTGGCGCAGAAGATCCTCGACCAGATGTTCACCTTCGACGACCTGAACAAGCTCGACGACAAGGCGATCCAGGCGGTGCTGCGCGAGGTTCAGGGCGATGCGCTGGTCATCGCGCTCAAGAGCGCCGATCCGGATCTGCGCGAGAAGGTGTTCAAGAACATGAGCCAGCGGGCCGCCGAGACGCTGCGCGAGGACCTGGAGTCGAAGGGTCCGGTGCGCATCACCGACGTCGAGGCCCAGCAGAAGGAAATTCTGAAGATCGTTCGCCGCCTGGCGGACGAAGGCGTGATCGTGATGGGTGGAGGATCGGAAGATGGCTTCGTTTAGCCGGATCATCGGCGCGGCCGATGTCACCGACGTGCGGCGTTTCAAGCTCGAGGAGTTTCGCCAGGGTGCCGGCGGTGTGCCGGGCAAGTCGCGCGCAGCGACCGCCCCCAGCGCTCCGCCCGGCTACAAGGAGGGACTGGAGCGCGGCCTGGAGGAAGGATTCCAGCGTGGCGCAGCCGCCGCCCAGGAACAGTTCAATCACGAGCACGGCCTGCAGATGCAGGCGATCGCCGACGAGTTCGAGCGCCGCGCCGAGCGTCTGCACGGCGCGATGGCGGCGGCGCTGGCCGACGTGCGCACCGAGGTCGCCGAGCAGACGATCGAGCTGGCCCTGTCGGTGGCCCGTCAGGTGATCCGCGCGCAGCTGCGCACCGCCCCCGCGGACATCGAGCCGGTGGTGCGGGAGGCGATCGGCTGTCTGGTGGACGACCGATCGAGTTTTGCGCTGCACCTGAGCCCCGATGACGCCGACCTGCTCGGACCGATCCTGGAGCCGATGCTGCAGTCGCGCTCGGCGCGCATCGTGCCCGACCCGGCGATCCAGACCGGCGGTTGCCGGATCGGCTCGCAGGAGGCCGAGATCGACGCGACGCTGGGCACCCGCTGGCAGCGGGTCGTGGCGGCGATCGGGCGCCCCGACGCCCCCCTTGACGAGGCGATTCCCGCATGAGCGATCACGCGCTGGCTTCCGAGCCCCTGCCGCAAGCCCTGAGCCGGATGCTGGCCCGGACGACCGAGATGGCCGGTCACGCCCAGCCGATCGCCGTCCATGGCCGGCTGATCCGTGCCGCCGGGCTGGTGCTCGAGGCGACCGGACTGCGTCTGCCGGTGGGCGCGATCTGCCGGGTGGACGGCGGTGGTTCCGGCGATGCCGCCGGTGTCGAGGCCGAGGTGGTGGGGTTCGGCGACAACCGGCTTTTCCTGATGCCCACCGGCCAGGTGGCCGGACTGTCGCCGGGCGCACGGGTCACGCCGATCGATGCGCCGGCGCGCGCGCCCGGGCTGGGGGTCGATTCCCACCCATGGCGCCGCACCACCGACCGGATGCGCCACCTGCCGATCGGCGAGGGCCTGCTGGGCCGCGTGGTCGACGCGCGGGGCGAACCGCTGGACCGGGGTCCGGCACTGGACAACGTGCGCAGCGAACCGATCCAGCGCCGCCCGATCAGCGCCATGGATCGCGAGCCGATCCGCGAGCCGCTGGACACCGGGGTGCGGGCGATCAACACTCTGCTGACCGTCGGCCGTGGCCAGCGCCTGGGCCTGTTCGCCGGCGCCGGCGTGGGCAAGAGCGTGCTGCTGGGGATGATGGCCCGGTTCACCGCCGCCGACGTGATCGTGGTCGGCCTGGTGGGCGAGCGCGGACGCGAGGTCAAGGAGTTCATCGAGGACATCCTGGGCGAGGAAGGCCGGCGCCGCTCGGTGGTGGTGGCCGCACCGGCCGACTGCCCCCCGCTGCTGCGCATGCAGGGCGCGGTCTACGCCACCGCGGTGGCCGAATACTTCCGCGAACAGGGCCGCCATGTGCTGCTGCTGATGGACTCGCTGACCCGGTATGCGATGGCGGCGCGTGAAGTCGCGCTGGCGATCGGCGAGCCGCCCGCCACCAAGGGCTATCCGCCGTCGGTCTTCGCCCGCCTGCCGCTGCTGGTGGAGCGCGCCGGCAACGGCATGAAGGGGGGCGGCTCGATCACCGCCTTCTACACGGTGCTGGCCGAAGGCGATGACCAGAACGATCCGATCGCGGATGCGGCGCGCTCCTTTCTGGACGGCCACTTCGTGCTGACCCGGGCGCTGGCCGACCGCGGCCACTATCCGGCGCTGGACATCGAGCAGTCGATCTCGCGGGTGATGCACAACGTCACCAGCGAACACCACATGGCGATGGCGCGCCGCGTCAAGGGGCTGTGGTCGCGCTATCAGCGCAGCCGTGACCTGATCTCGGTGGGCGCCTACGTGGCGGGCCATGATCATGAAACCGACCAGGCGATCGCGCAGTTCCCGCGCATCTCGCAGTTGCTGCAGCAGGGGATGAACGACCGCTGCACCCTGCAGGCCTCGCTGGTCAGCCTGGAGGCCCTGCTCGGCCCGCTGGGCGGCGTATGAAGCGGCCCTCGGCGATTGAAATGCTGATCGAGATGCGCCGGCGCGAGCGCGACCGGGTGGCCGGCATCTGCGCGCAGGCGCAGCGCGACGTGGATGCCGCGACCGGCACGCTGCGCATGCTCACCCAGTACCGAAGCGACTACGAGAACCGTGCGCCCAAGAACGGCCAGAGTGCCACCGACACGCTGCGGGTGCAGGTCCACGAGCGCTTCGTGGACAAGCTGGGCCTCGCGATCGGCGAACAGGACAACCTGGTGGGCAACCTGAATGAGCGCAGCGAGCAGCAGCAGCGGGCGCTCAGCGATCGCCAACGGCGCCTGAAGGCCATGGAGACCCTGGCTTTGCGGCGCGAAACCGAACGGCTCAAGCGCCTCGAGTCACTGGAACAGAAGCAGACGGATGAGTTCGCGACCCAGGCCTACGCCCGGGCGCGCCGCGAGGGAAACAAGCCGTGATCGACGACATCCGCCAGTTGCTGGCCCGCGCCAGCCCGCCCGTGCGTTCAGCCCCGGAGCCGGAAAGCGGCGCCTTCGACAGCGCGTTCAGCGATGCCCTGGGTCAGCGCAACAAGGCCGATGCCGGCAACCGGGGTCCGGCCGATCCGGCGGCGCGCCGGCAGGCATCACCGGACACCCTGTCGGCCAGCCGCCGCGATGCGGCCTGGCAGGCCGAGCGTGCAGCGCGCAGCCGCCGCGACGAGAGCCGGGCTGCAGAGGCTCGAACGACCGGCGGCAACCCGCCGCCAGCGCGGTCGGTGAACGATCACCCGGCCGATGCGCGGGCGGTCGATGCGCGAGCGGCCGACACACGGGCCACCGACACACGGGCCACCGAGGCGCGACTGGCCAGCGAGCGGATGGCCCGCACCCGCGACCGGGCCGCCGCCCCGGCCGGGCAGCGGCTGTCGCAGCCGACCACCGGATCCGCCCCGACCGGGCGCGCCGACGGCCCCGGACACACACGCGACATCGACGACCGCCGCGCCGAGTCAGCCAACGGGACATCGACCCTCACCCAGGCCCCCGCCACGACCCTCACCCCGGCCCCCGCCAGCCCGCCGGCACCGGAAGCGGCCGCGACCGGCCGCACCGAGCGCGCGGACGGGACAAACGGTCCGGGCGCCTTGCCCGGCAGCACGACCGACGGCCTGACGCGCGAAACCGCGGCAGCCGGCCATCCGCCGGCAGGGCCGGCGACACCGCCAGGAACCACACCGGATGCCGTGATGCCCAAGGGGCTCTCCCCCGACGGGGGTCTGCCCGACGGCGTCGCCTCGGGCGAGGCCACCCGCGAAGGGCTGCGGGCGCAGGCAGCGCTTCCCGGCGCCGATGAGCCGGCGACCGCCTCGGCCCCTCCTGCCGCGGCGACAGACGGCTCGGATCCGACGGCCACGATCCGGCTGCTGGCGCGCCAGGCACCGGTTGCCGCCACCGTGGCGCTGGCGCAAGGCCCGGGCGGGGCGGCCGGGGCGCTCGCCGCTGTCGCGCTGACCCCCGGGCTCACCCCCGGAATCTCCCCCGGAATCTCCCCTGGCAGCCTGACAGGCAGCCCCGGCGCATCCGGCGCCGAACCCGCCAAGACCCTGGCACGCGGAACCGGCGCACCCGCTTCGCGCGGCCCCTTCGGACTCACCGACCCCGCGACGGGATCGGCCGTCGGCACGGCGCCGGGCGCCAGCCCGCTGGCCGATCCACCGATGCCGATGGCAGCCAGCCAGTCCACCCAGCAGCCGCTCGCCCTGGCGACGGCCGCCGCCAGCCTGGCCGCCGCTCGCCAGGGCGAGGCCGCCCGGTCGGCCGACCGGACGCCTGCCGCGATCACCGCACGCGACAACACCGCTGCCAACGCTCCCGCCGACTGGCGAAACGCGATGCGCGCCACCGTCGACAGCCCGGCAGGCGCGCCGCGCAGCCAGGCCAGCGCCCTGCTGGACTCCCTGCAGGAAATGCGCCTCGCCACCGGGGCACCGGCCGGCGGCGCATCGCCGACGGGCGTGGGCAGCGATTTCGCCGGCGCCCTGGCGATGGCCAGTCAGGGCATCGCCACGCCCGCAACGCCACCGCCGGCCGAACCGGCCAGACTCGCGAACCCCTGGCCGATCCACGAACCCACCTTCCACGAGCACCTGGCCGGTCAGGTCGGGGAAACGCTGATGGCCGGTATCGAGCGGGCCGAAATCACGCTGTCGCCACCCGAACTCGGGCCGATCCGCATCGAGCTGTCACTGTCGGGCGAGAGCGCGAGCATCGCCTTCTCGGCCACGCAGCCCGAGACCCGCACTGCCATCGAGCAATCGCTGCCGACCTTGCGCACGATGCTCGCCGACCACGGGCTGCAGCTCTCGCAGGCCAGCGTGAACGGCGGATCCGCCGACGGCGCGGGCAGCCAGGCCCGCCAGTCGGGTCCCGGAAACACGGGCTCACCCGGCGAATCGGGCGGGCTGCGCGGTCGCGCGACGACGGGCGGCCCCGAGCCTGCCCTGGCACGGGTGCCGCGAGCGACCCAGGGCCTGCTGGACACCTTCGCCTGACCGCCGGGCGGGCGCGCATCCGCCGCCCATCCGCCACGCCGACCGCACGCGAGCAATAGTGCGGTCGCACCCCCGCTATTCCCCTGAATGAACGGGTGACCGCCTGCCGATAATCGGACGCATCGGGACTGCTATCAGACCCCCGCGACGGAGCAAGCATGGCGGAAGACAAAAAGAAGGATGAAGCCGAGGTCAAGCCCAAAAAGGGCAAGAAGACGGTGCTCATCATTGCCCTGGCCGTGCTGCTGCTGGCCGGCGGCGGCGGTGCTGCGTGGTATTTCCTGAAGCCCAAAGCTGAACTGTCGGCCGAAGAGGAAATGGCGAAGAAGAAGGCCGCCGACAAGGCCAAGATCCGGACCTTCGTCAGCCTGGACCCCTTCACCGTGAACCTGGCCGATGAGGGCGGCGACCGGATGATCCAGGTCGCAATGGTTCTGGAAGTCACCGACACCAAGGTGGGCACCGACCTGAGCGCGCAGATGCCCGCGGTGCGCAACTCGATCCTGCTGCTGCTGTCGGCCAAGCAGTCCCGTGAACTGCTGAGCGTGTCCGGCAAGGGGAAGCTCGCCGCCGAGATCGCCCTGTCGGCCGGCAAGGCGATCGGCTGGGAGCCGACCGACCCCGACGCGGAAGAAAAGCCGCGCAAGACCAGTGTGAAGGCCAAGGCGAAAGCGGCCGAGGACGAAGAGGAAGCCGACCCGAAGGACCCCCCCGCCAAGAAGGCCGCGGAACCGGATCCCGACGAGGAAGAGGCCGAGCCGAAGAAGCCCGTGAAAAAGGGCAGCCAGAAAAAGAAGAAGCCCCCCGCCGATCCGAATCCGATCGAGGCCGTCCACTTCTCGCAATTCATCATCCAATAACCATGGCCGACCAGTTTCTTTCGCAAGAGGAAGTCGACGCGCTGCTCGACGGCGTGAACGGCGAGGGGCCGGCGCCCGGCGCGGACGACACCAACGGTGTCCGGACCTACGACCTGGGCACGCAGGAACGGATCGTCCGCGGCCGGATGCCGACGCTGGAGATCATCAACGAGCGGTTCGCGCGCAACCTGCGGCTGGGTCTGTTCAACTTCATCCGCCGCAATCCGGAGATCTCGGCCGGCCAGTCCAAGGTCCAGAAATACAGCGCGTTCCTGCGCAACATCGTGGTGCCGACCAATCTGAACGTGGTCCAGGTGCGGCCGCTGCGCGGCCAGGCGCTGGTGATCTGCGAGCCCTCGCTGGTCTTCACCATCATCGACAACCTGTTCGGCGGCTCGGGCCGCATCCACACCCGGATCGAAGGCCGCGATTTCTCGGCCACCGAGCAGCGGATCATCCTGCGCATCGTCGAGCTGATCTCCGAGGAATACCGCAAGGCCTGGGACGGCGTGTACCCGATCAACTTCGAATACGTGCGCTCGGAGATGCACACCCAGTTCGCCAACATCGCCACGCCGTCCGAGATCATGGTGACCGCCAGCTTCGACATCGAGATCGGCGATTCGGGCGGCGCGATGCACATCTGCATTCCCTATTCGACCCTCGAGCCGATCCGCGAAATGCTTTATTCATCGGTGCGGGCCGACCAGCAGCAGACCGACCGGCGCTGGGTGAACCTGCTCACCCAGCAGCTGAAGTCGGCCGACGTGAATCTGGTCGCCGAGTTCGCCGGCGCCGAAGCCACCGTCAAGCAGCTCCTCGCGCTCAAGCCGGGCGACTTCATCGGGCTCGACCTGCCCGAGACGGTCATCGCGAAAGTCGACAAGGTTCCGCTCTTCGAGTGCCACTACGGCGTCTCGTCGGGCCGCTACGCGATCAAGGTCCGGGAATTCCTGACCGATCCCACCACCGTTCTGAACGGAGAGTCAAATGAGTGAAAACAACGGCCAGGGCCAGGACGAGATCGCCGACGAGTGGGCGGCAGCGCTGGCGGAACAGGAAACCCCCAGCGCACCGGCGGGCGGAACGGTCAGCGCCGCCGACACCACCGCGGCGCTGTTCCCCCAGCTCTCGGGCGGCAAGACCATCCAGGCCAACAACGACATCGAGATGATCCTGGACATACCGGTTCAGCTCACCGTCGAGCTGGGCCGCACCCGGATCCCGATCAAGCACATCCTGCAACTGGCGCAAGGCTCGGTGATCGAGCTCGACGCGCTGGCGGGCGAACCGATGGACGTGCTGGTCAACGGCTGCCTGATCGCCCAGGGCGAGGTGGTGGTGGTCAACGACAAGTTCGGCATCCGCCTGACCGACATCGTCACGCCGTCCGAGCGCATGCGCCGCCTGAACCGCCATTGAAACGGGTTTTCGCTGATGACTTCCTCGCTGGTCCCCTCGCTGATCGCCTTCCTGGGCGTGATCGCACTCATCCCGGTCGCGCTGTGGGTGATGAAGCGCGCCCAGTCGCTGCGCCCGGGCGCCGGCGGTCCGCTGGCGATCGTGGCCGCGCTGTCCACCGGCCCGCGCGAGCGGATCGCGGTGCTCAACGCCGGCGGCCGTTATCTGGTGGTGGGCATCACCGCCCAGCAGATGACGCTGCTGGCCACCCTGGACGAATGGCCCGGTGCCGGCGCGCCCGATGCATCGGCCAGCACGCCCGCCCCCTCCCCTTTTTCGCGCCTGCTGCGCCGGATCGACCCGAATGACCCGAATCGCTAGCCGGTCGCTGACCGTCGCCAGCACGCTGCTGACCGGGCTGGGCGCGCTGCTGGCCTGCTCGCCGGCACTTGCGCAGGGCGTGCTCAGCCTGAACTCCAGCGCCGCTCCCGGCGGGGGGACCAGCTACTCGGTGCCGATCCAGACGCTGCTGATCTTCACCGGGCTGTCGTTCCTGCCGGCGGTGATGCTGCTGATGACCAGCTTCACCCGCATCGTGATCGTGCTCTCGCTGGTGCGCCAGGCGCTGGGCCTGCAGCAGTCGCCGCCCAACCAGGTGATCGTCGGCATGTCGCTGTTCCTCACCTTCTTCGTGATGGCACCGACGCTCGAACGCATCCACCAGGAAGCCTACAAGCCCTATTCGGAACAGAAGATCGGCTTCGAGGAAGCGATCACCAAGGGCAGCGAGCCGCTGCGCGCCTTCATGCTGCGCCAGACCCGCGATGCGGACCTGTCGCTGTTCGCCCGGATCGCCAAGGTCGACAAGGGCACCACTTCCGCCGACGTTCCGATGCGCGTGCTGGTTCCGGCCTTCGTCACCAGCGAACTCAAGACCGCCTTCCAGATCGGCTTCCTGGTGTTCGTGCCGTTCCTGATGATCGACCTGATCGTGGCGAGCCTGCTGATGGCGATGGGCATGATGATGGTGTCGCCGGTGCTGGTCGCACTGCCGTTCAAGCTGATGCTGTTCGTGCTGGCCGACGGCTGGAATCTGCTGATCGGTTCGCTGGTCGCCAGCTTCGGAACTGGCTGAGGCCGAATCCGCACACAAGGAAAATGCCATGAGTCCGGAATTCGTCGTCAATGTCAGCCGCCAGGCGCTCGAGATGATGCTGATCGTCTCGGCACCGGTGCTGCTGGTGGCCCTCGGCGTGGGCCTGCTGGTGAGCCTGGTCCAGGCGGTCACCCAGATCAACGAGGCCACCCTCTCCTTTCTGCCCAAGCTGCTCGCGGTAGGGCTCACCCTGGTGCTGGTCGGTCCGTGGATGGTGTCGATGCTCACCGAGTACATCTCACGCACGCTCACCGGGTTGCCGGCGGCCATCTCCGGCGGCAACTGAGCCAGGCCGCGCCATCATGGTCACCCTCACCGACCAGCAGCTGCTGACCTGGCTGTCGGCCTTCCTGCTGCCGCTGTTCCGGGTACTGGGCATGATGGCGAGCGCGCCGATTTTCTCCAACCGATCATTCGGTGCGCGCGCCCGGATCGCGCTGGCGGCGGCGATCGCGCTGCTGGTGGCGCCCTACGGCGCGCCGGCCGACATCGCCGCGCTGGCCGGGCCCGCTGGCCTGGGCATGGTCGCCCAGGAAGTCGCGGTGGGCGTGACCATCGGTTTCGTCGCACGGCTGCTGTTCACCGGCTTCGAGATGGCGGGCGAGATCATCGGCCTGCAGATGGGCCTGTCGTTCGCCGGCTTCTTCGACCCCCAGTCGGGCACCGGCAACGCGGTCGGGCGGCTGGTGAACTCGGTGTCGCTGCTGTCGTTCGTGGCGATCAACGGACCGCTGGCCCTGCTGGCCACGGTGATCGAAAGCTTTCAGTGGCTGCCGGCGGGCAGTCCGGTCGGCGAATTCCTGAGCAGCCGCTCGCCCGCTCAACTGGGCGGCGAGGTCTTCACGCTGGCGCTGTCGCTGTCGCTGCCCTTCATGGCGCTGCTGTTGTTCGTGAACATGGCGCTGGGCGTCGTCTCGCGGGTGGCGCCGCAGCTGAACCTGTTCGCGGTCGGCTTCCCGGTCACCATCGGCGCCGGGCTGCTGCTGCTCACCATCGGCATTCCGATGATCGAAGCGCCGGTGGCCTTTCACCTGGAAAGGCTGCTGAGCCACCTGTCGCGCTGACGCCCGATCCGGGCCCGCGGCCCGGATCGATCAGCGGACCAGACGGCCCGGCAACTCGCCGGTCAGCTCGTCGTCGCGCAGGATCTCGACACCCGACACGAAGGTGTGGCGATAGCCGCGCGCGCGCTGGATGAACCGGCGACCACCGGCCGGCAGGTCATGCACGATCTGCGGGCGCAGGATGTCGAGCGCCTCGAAATCGATCAGGTTCAGGTCGGCCTTCATGCCGGCGGCGATCAGGCCGCGATCGGGCAGGCCATAGGCCAGCGCATTGCCCCGGGTCTGCTTGGCGACCAGGAACTCGAGCGGAATCTGCTCGCCGACGCTGCGCTCGCGCGCCCAGTACTTGAGCAGGAAGGTGGGCGCGGCGCCGTCGCAAATCATGCCCACATGGGCGCCGGCATCGCTCAGACCCATGATGGTGGCCTCGCTGACCAGCATCTCGCGGACCACGTCGAGGTTGCCCCCGGCATAGTTCTCGAACGGATGCATCAGCAGCCCGCCACCGTCGCGCGCCATCAGCGCCTCGAGGGCGAGCGCCCAGACGGTGGTGCCATCGCGCCGGGCGCGGGCGCCCAGGCTGTCGGCCAGGTCGGGCTCGTAATTCTGGGCATCGTCCATCACGAAGCTGCGCTCGAGCATGCGCAGCATGAAGCGCTCGCCGCCGGTGTCGGGGCGTTCGGTGAGCAGCCGCTGCACCAGTGCCGGATCCTCGCGCAGGCGCGCGGTGGCGTCGCGACCCGACAGCCCGACCAGCGGCGCCCAGGCCGGGTGATCGAGAAACGGGTGACGACTCGAATCGAAGCACATCAGGATGCCGATGCCCTTGGCGCTGACCTGGCCGTTCATCGACAGCCCGGCCGCGCGGCCGGCCTGCAGGTTGGCCAGGGTCTCGCGCCACAGATCGGGCGCCTTGTCGCTTTGCAGCAGCAGCACCGACAGCGGACGCCCGGAATGCTCGGTGGCCTGGCGCAGCAGCTCGAACTCGCCAGGGCCGAAATCGGAATTCACCTGCAGCACGCCGCGCCCGGCCCGGCGCAGCCCCTCGGCCAGCGCCAGCAGTTCGGGCGCATCGGCGCTCATGCTGGGGGTGGGCCGGCCGTCGGCGGCGCGGTGCTTGGGCGTGCGCGAGGTGGTGACACCGAGCGCGCCGTCGTTGAGCGCTTCCTCGACCAGCCGGGTCATGGTGGCCAGCTCATCGGCGGTGGGCACCTCGCGGTGATCGGCGCCGCGCGGGCCCATGACGTAGAAGCGCAGCGCGCCATGCGGCAGCTGCGCACCGATGTCGATCGCATGCGGCTTGGCAGCCAGGGTCTGCAGGTACTGACCGAAGGATTCCCAGGTGAAATCGATGCCCTCGGCAAGCACCGCCTCGGGGATGTCCTCGACGCCCTGCATCAGGTTGATCAGGTAACCGGTGTCGGCCGGCTTCAGCGGCGCGAAACCGACGCCGCAGTTGCCGAACACCGCGGTGGTGACCCCGTGCCAGCAGGAGGGCGTGAGCGACGCGTCCCAGGTGGCCTGGCCGTCGTAGTGGGTGTGGACGTCGACGAAACCGGGCGTGAGCAACAGGCCCTCGGCCTGGATTTCGCGACGCCCGGGGCCGATGCCGGCGCCGGTCTGGACGATGAGACCGCCGCTGACGGCGACATCTTCGATGCGGCGCGGGGCGCCGGAACCATCGACGACAGTGGCGCCGCGAATCACGAGATCGTGCATGGAATGCCTCCAACGAATGAAGGCCCATGGTACTGCGCCGGACGTCGCGGAAAAACCGCGACGGCGCGGCGCAGGGCTTTGCTTTCAGCGGTTGAAAAAAACGACGCCGGATGGCGCGGCTATTGGAACGCGGCGGGCCCTCGCCGCCCGGGGCCTCGCCTCAGCGCCTCTGGCACCGGCGCGGTCCGGCCTCGGCGGGTCGGGCCTCGGCGGCTCCGGCCTCGGCGCCCCAGGCCTCGGCGCCCCTGGCGTCAGAGCGCCTTGTGGCTGCCATCGCACAGCGCGCCGCGTCCGCCCTGCTTGCAGCCGCAGAACCAGACCTTGCCGCTGGCGTCGGCCTTGTACTCGATCGGGCTCACGCTGCTGCCCTTGTGCGAGCCGTCGCAGAAAGGCTGGCGCGCGCTCTTGCCGCAGGCGCACCACCAGTAGCTCTTGCCGGCCTCGACCTCGACCGGATAGGGGGCCTTCTGGGCAATGACGGTATCGGGTTTCATGGAAATCTCCTGGAGGCTGCCGGCCAGCGCCCCATGCGCCGGCCCGGTTCGCGTCATCATAGAGGCTACCGCGGTCCACCAGCACCGCACCGACCGGAGACAGACGATGGAACTGGCATGGATGGGACTGACCGGACTCAAGGCACTGATGGATGCCGGGCAGCTGAGTTCGCTGGAGCTCACCGACGCGCTGCTGGCGCGCATCGCGCAGGCCGACGGGTCGCTCCACAGCATGACCGAGGTGATGGCCGATGACGCCCGCGCGATGGCGCGCGCCGCCGATCAGGCGCGTGCCGCCCGGCTGCCGCGCTCGCCGCTGCACGGCCTGCCGGTGGTCCTGAAAGACCTGCTCGACATCGACGGCCGGGTCTGCACCCTGGGCTCGCGGCGCAATCTGGCGCGGGTCGGCAGCGAGACCGCCGCCACCGTCGAACGCCTGCTGGCGGCCGGCATGGTGCCACTGGGCAAGACCCACATGACCGAATTCGCCTTCGGCGGGTGGGGCACCAACCCCCTGATGGGCACGCCGAAGAACCCCTGGGACCAGACCACCCACCGCGTGCCGGGCGGTTCGTCCAGCGGCACCGGTGTCGCGGTGGCTGCCGGCTTCGCGCCGATCGGCATCGGCAGCGACACCGGCGGCTCGGTGCGCATCCCCAGCGCCTTCAACGGCCTGACCGGACTGAAGGTCACCTACGGACGGATCAGCCTGCACGGCACCGGCCTGCTCAGCTGGACGCTGGACTCGATCGGCCCGATGGGCCGATCGGTCGCCGACTGCGCGCTGATGCTCGAAGCGCTGGCCGCGCGCGACCCGCGCGACCCCGTCACGCTGACCCAGCCGCCCGACACCTGGCACGGCGACTGGCGCGCGGTTCGCGGCCTGCGCCTGGCCCTGCCCGACGCCAGCCAGCTGCCGTCCTTCATGGATCCCGGCGTCACCGCCGCCTGGCAGTCCGCGGCGCGCGTGTTCGAATCGCTGGGCGTGCAGGTGATCCCCACCCGCCTGCCCGACTGGTACTTCGAGCTGGCCGCGGCGACCGGCCGGATCATCGCCTCGGAAGCCCATGCGCTGCACGGCGCCTATGCCCACGACCTCGCGGTCCCCCTGGGCGATGCGGTCCGCCAGCGCATCCTGGCCGCGCGCAGCTTCGGCCCCGGTGACTACGCGCAGGAACTGCGCACCATGGCCGCGCGACGCCGCCTGATGGCCCGCTGGTTCGAGGATTTCGACGCCTTCCTGCTGCCCACGGTGGCGATCACCGCCATCCCGGTGGCCGAGGTCGACGAGGCCTCGCCGATCCCCGGGCATCTGACGCGCCCGGCCAACTACCTGGGACTGTGCGCGCTGTCGCAGCCGGCCGGGCTGGTGGGCGGGCTGCCCTCGAGCATCCAGATCGTCGGCAAGCCCTTCGCCGAGCGAACCGTGCTGGGTCTGGGCCAGGCCTTCGAGAGCGCCACCGGATTCGCGGCGCTGCATCCGGCGATGGGACCGGTCTGAGCAGCCGGCGGGAGCGGCCTGAGCAGCCGGCGGTGCCGATCCCGGGTCAGTCGAATCCGGGCGGCGCCTGAAAGCCCGCGTACTGCCGCTCGAGCAACTGCGCGAATTTCAGGCAGGTCAGGTCGCCGTAGCGCGGCCCGACGATCTGCACCCCGACCGGCAGCCCGTCGGCGGCCAGTCCCAGTGGCGCCGCGGTCGAGGGCAGATGGAAGGCCCCTGAATAACCCGCCCAGAACATCTGGGTGGTGCTGGGCTGGGGCTGGCCATTGACCGGAATCATCCGTTCCCAGCGCTCGCCCTGCTGGTTGTGCGGGAACGCGGTGGTCGCGGCGAGCGGGCACAGCAGCAGGTCGAATCGCTGGAAGAAGGCAGCCCACTGATCGCGCATCTGGCGGCGCTCGCGATCGGCGGCCAGCCATTCCCGATGCCCCAGCGTGGTCGCCCGGATCATCTGCGCCTGATACCCGTCGTCGTCGGCGGCCAGGCCCTTGCGCTGCCGCTGCAGTCGGGCAAAGGCCTCGTCGGTCACCCCCAGGCTGGTGGCGGCGCGCAGCAGCGTGATGAAGACCCGATGGGCCTGGCCGGGATCGACCGGTCGCGCCTTCATGTCGACGCGGGTGCCCTGGCGGCGCAGCCAGGCGGCGAGCGCGACCAGTTTTTCCTGGACCGCGGAATCGACGTCGGCATCGGGAGCGGTCAGCATCACCGCGACCCGGAATTCGGAAAGCGCGCGCTTGGTCGAGCGCGGGAGTGCCACCGACCAGCCCGGCGCATCGGCATCATCGGGACCGGCAATCACCTTGAGCGCGGTTTCCAGATCGAACGCCGAGCGGGCGAGCGGTCCGATCACCGAGATGTCGCCCTGCGGATTGGCGCTCGGCAGGCCGTGCCCCTGGCGCGAGGCCACTCCGAAGGTCGGCTTGTGGCCATAGACGCCACAGTAGTGCGCCGGGTTGCGGATCGAGGCACCGATGTCGCTGCCGATCTCCAGACCGGTCAGGCCGGCGGCCAGCGCAGCGGCGGAACCGCCCGACGAACCACCCGGCACCCGGGTGACATCCCAGGGGTTGTTCGTGGTTCCGTACACCGGATTGAAGCTTTGCCAGTCGGCCAGCGCGACCGGCACATTGGTCTTGCCGAACACCACCGCACCGGCCGCCTGCAGGCGCTGGACGGCCAGCGCGTCGACCCGAGCGCGACGCGCGAGATGCGCCGGAAATCCGCAGGTGGTGGGCAGCCCCTTGACGTCGTAGGACTCCTTGACCGTCATCGGCACGCCGTGCAGCGGGCCGAGCCTGGCGCCGCGGCTGGTGGTGAGCTTGTCGAGCTCGTCGGCCCGGCGGCGCGCCGGGGCGGCGTTCAGGACGACCACCGCATTCAGGGCCGGGTTCAGCGCCCGGGTGCGCGCCAGGTACAGCTCGAGCAGTTCGCGGGCGCCGATCTTGCGGCGGGCGATCATCCGCGCCAGTCGGGTGGCCGAGGCGAAAGCGATGTCGTCGGCCATGATCAGGCGACCGCTGCCAGCGAACGGCGCACCGCCGCGAGCGTGGCATCGATGTCGGCGTCGCTGTGCGCGCCCGAGAAGAAGAACGCCTCGACCGGGGACGGCGGCAGGTAGACGCCTTCGTCGAGCATCCGGTGATAGAAGCGCTTGAAGCGCTCGACATCCTGGGCCTGGACCTCGGCGAAGCTGTTCGGCGGCGTCGCCAGCATGAAGCAGCCGGCCATGCCGCCCTCGGAGCGCGCGCAGAAGGTCACGCCGGTCTCGCGGGCGGCTTCGTTCATGCCGGCCACCAGCCGGGCGCAACGCGCCGACATCGTCTCGAAGAAGCCCGGCGCGGCGATCAGGTCCAGGGTCGCCAGGCCGGCGGCCATCGCGATCGGATTGCCCGAGAGCGTGCCCGCCTGGTAGACCGGGCCCAGCGGCGCCATCATGTCCATGACCGCGGCCGGGCCACCGAACGCACCCACCGGCATGCCGCCGCCGATCACCTTGCCGAAGGCGGACAGGTCGGGCGTCACGCCGATCACCTGCTGCGCGCCGCCCAGCGCCACCCGGAAACCCGTCATGACCTCATCGAAGATCAGCAGCGCGCCGTAGCGGGTGCACAGTTCGCGCAGCCCCTGGTGAAAGCCCGGCGCGGGCATGATCAGGTTCATGTTGCCGGCGATCGGCTCGACCATCACACAGGCGATGTCGTCGGGATGCTGCTCGAACAGCGCCTGCACGCTGGCCAGGTCGTTGAACTGGGCCACCAGCGTGTGGCGGGCGAGATCCGCTGGCACACCGGCCGAACTCGGGGTGCCGAAGGCCAGCGCGCCCGATCCCGCCTTGACCAGCAGGCTGTCGGCGGTGCCGTGATAGCAGCCTTCGAATTTCAGGATCTTGTCGCGCTTGGTGTACCCGCGCGCCAGGCGAATCGCCGACATCGCGGCCTCGGTGCCGGAGCTGGTGAAGCGGACCTTCTCCACCTGGGGAAACAGCGCGCAGATGCGCTCGGCGAGGTCGGTCTCCATCGAATTGGGCGCGCCATACGAGAGGCCCCGGGTGGCCGCCTGCTGGACCGCCGAGACCACCGCCGGATGCGAATGGCCGACGATCATCGGACCCCACGAGCCCAGGTAGTCGATGTAGCGACGCCCCTCGACGTCCCACATGTAGGCGCCCTCGGCGCGGTCGATGAAGCGAGGCGTGCCGCCGACGGCCCGGAAGGCGCGAACCGCCGAATTGACGCCGCCCACCAGGACGCGCCCGGCGCGGTCGAATTCCGAAAGATTGGTTTTCATAGCGAGAGTAGCCACTCAGAGGTTTCAGGGTGGCCGACCCATCGCTTACCCTCGGGCCAGCCGACCCGCACGAGTCTAACGGAACCACCGGAGAAACCCCGCATGAGCCAGACCGATACCGGACGCATCGTCACCGAACGCCAGGGCCACATCCTGATCATCACCTTCGATCGGCCCGCCAAGTACAACGGCTTCACCCCGGAGATGGGCGAGCAGCTCGCCCGCGCTTACACCCTGCTGGAAACCGATCCCGATCTGTGGATCGGCGTGGTGCGCGCCGAGGGTCGCCACTTCACCGCCGGGCTCGACCTGCCGCGCTGGGCGCCGAGCATGGCCAGCGGCCAGCCGATGTGGCCGACCGACCTGATCGATCCGTTCGACCTGCGCGAACCCCGGCGCAGCAAGCCGGTGCTGGTGGCCGTCAAGGGCATCACCTTCACCCTGGGCATCGAACTGATGCTGGCCGCCGACATCGTGGTGGCCGCCGACGACTGCCGCTTCAGCCAGCTCGAGGTCAAGCGCGGCCTGCTGGCCACCGGCGGGGCAACCCTGCGGATGGCCGAGCGGGCCGGCAAGGGCAATGCGCTGCTGCTGCTGCTCACCGGCGACGAGTTCGACGCGCCGACCGCGCTGCGCCTGGGCTTCGTGCAGAAGGTGGTGCCGACCGGCACCGAGTTCGACGAAGTGATGGCGATCGCGCGGCGGATCGAGGCGGTCGCGCCGCTGGCGGTGCGCGAGGTGATCCGCAGCGTGCGCCTGGCCGATGAATCGGGACCGCTGGCCGCAGCGGCCGAATTCCAATCGCGGCAGAAGTTCCTGTCCGGGACCGACGACTTCCGCGAAGGCGTCCAGTCGTTCGTCGAGCGACGCCCGGCGGCGTTCCAGGGCCGCTGAGGCCCGCGCGCCCGCGCGCGAGACAGCCCTGCCGCGCGCGAGACAGCCCTGCCGCGTTCAGGCCAGCGCGGCCTCCAGGCTGCCGAGCACCCCGTAGTCGGCGCGCATCCGGTCACCCGCCTCGACCGGGACCGGCACCACGCAGGTGCCGGTGGTGACGAGATCGCCCGCCTTCAGGCCCGGACCGTGGCGCGAGAGCTCGTTGGCGATCCAGGTCAGCGCGATCCGCGGGTCGCCCAGCACATTGGCGCCCTGCCCCCGCGCCGCCTCGGCCGCGCCGCGCCACACCGTCACCGCGTGCGCGGCCAGGTCGAGCGTGCGCCAGCGCTCGGGCATCGCGGCGCCCACCACCAGCCAGCAGGCGCAGGCGCAGTCGGCAATCAGCTGCGGCGCACCGGCTGACACGAAGTCGTCGTAGCGCGAATCGGGTATCTCGATGGCCGGGTGCAGCGTGGCCACCGCCGCCAGCACTTCCGACTGCTCGTAGGGCGCCGCACGGGGTGCCAGGTCAGCTCCCAGGCGAAACGCGAACTCGGCCTCCATCACCCGCATCTGGTTGTTCGCCAGTCGCACCGTCGCTCCCGGGGGCAGCAGGCGGCTGGCCAGCAGGCGACCGGCCAGCGGGCCGTCGACGCCGATGTGCTGCTGGCCGGCGCTGCTGGTGGCGGCGATCTTCCAGCCGGCCACCGCCTCGCCGGACAGCGCGGCGAACGCGGCCTGAGCCGCATAACCCTGGGCGCGATCGAGCGGCCGGCATTCGGGCGGCAAGACCGCCAGCCGGGTCCCGGCCTGCCAGTGGCGCCACAGCGTCGCGGCGGCGGCCTGAGCGGGAGTGGTCATCGGCGCGTCCTCAGACGGTCAGCAGGCTTTCGATATCGGCGGCGATGTCGGCCGGATCGGTCTGGGGCGCATAGCGCTTGAAGACCTTGCCGTCGCGACCGACCAGAAACTTGGTGAAATTCCACTTCACCGCCTGCAGGCCCAGCAGGCCGGGGGCCTCGCTGGTGAGCCACTTCCACAGCGCATGCGCGTGTTCGCCATTGACGTCGACCTTCTCGAGCACCGGGAAGGTGACGCCGTAATTGCGCTCGCAGAAGGCGCCGATCTGGGCGGCGTCGCCCGGCTCCTGGGCACCGAACTGGTTGCAGGGAAAGGCGAGCACCTCGAGCCCGCGCACATGGAACTGGTCATGCAAGGCCTGCAGACCCTTGTACTGCGGCGTGAAACCGCACTGGCTCGCGGTGTTCACGACCAGCAATACCCGGCCCTCGAACTGGCGCAGGGGCACCGGCTGGCCGGCGAGATTGCGGGCGTCGAAATCGTAAGCGGTGGTCATCGGGAAACGCCTTCCTGCGGGCCCTCGGCCCGCGCAACTGAGGGGTGGATCTGGACCGCGCAATACTTGAATTCGGGAATCCGGCCCACCGGATCGAGCGCCGGATTGGTGAGCAGATTCGCCGCCGCCTCGGCGAACGCAAAGGCGATGAACACGGTGGCGCGCGGCACGCCTTCGTCGGCGCGTGCCTCGAGTTCGATTGCGCCGCGCCGCGAGGCGACCCGCAGCCGATCGCCCGGCGCCAGGCCCAGGCGGGCGAGTTCGTCGGGATGCAGCGAGGCGCTGGGCCGCGGCTCGATCGCATCGAGCACGCCCGAGCGCCGGGTCATCGCGCCGGTGTGCCAGTGCTCGAGCAGGCGGCCGGTGATCAACACGAACGGGTACTCGGCATCGGGCTGTTCGGCGCCGGGGCTGAAACGGGCGGGCACCAGCCGGGCACGCCCGTCGGGGGTCGGGAAGTGATCGGTGAACACCACCGGCTGACCCGGATCGTCCTCGCTCGCGCAGGGATAGGTGATGCTGCCCTCGCGCTCGAGCCGCGCCCAGGAAATGCCGTGGATCGAGTCCATGCCCTGACGCATTTCCTCGAAAACCTCGCCCGGCTGCTGATAGCGCCAGTCCAGGCCCAGGCGGCGCGCCATCTCCACCAGGATCCAGAGGTCCTGGCGCGCCTGCCCGGGCGGACTCACCGCCGCACGCCCGAGCTGGACCATGCGATCGGTGTTGGTGAACGAACCGGTCTTCTCGGCAAAGGCAGACGCCGGCAGGATCACATCGGCCAGCAGCGCCGTCTCGGTGGGGAAGATGTCCTGCACCACCAGGCACTCCAGGCCCGCCAGCGCCGCCCGCGCATGGTTCAGATCGGGGTCGGACATCGCCGGGTTCTCACCCATGATGTACATGCCCTTCACCGTGCCGGCGAGCGCGGCATTCATGATCTCGACCACGGTCAGCCCGGGCTGCGCCGGCACCGGCGCGCCCCACAGCCGCTCGAAACGGTCGCGGTTGGCCGGGTCGTTCACCCGCTGGTAATCGGGCAGCATCATCGGGATCAGGCCGGCATCCGAAGCGCCCTGGACATTGTTCTGGCCGCGCAGCGGATGCAGACCGGTCCCGGGGCGGCCGATCTGGCCGGTGATCATCGCCAGCGCGATCAGGCAGCGCACGTTGTCGGTGCCGTGGATGTGCTGCGAGATGCCCATGCCCCAGAAGATCATCGACGCACGGCTGCTCGCATACAGCCGGGCGACCTCGCGCAGGGTCTGGGGATCGATGCCGCAGATCGGCGCCATCGCCTCCGGGGAACAGGGGGCGACATTGGCCACCAGTTCCTCGAAATGGGTGGTGCGCTCGCGCACGAAGGTCTGGTCGACCAGCCCCTCGGCGATGATCACATGCAGCATCGCGTTGAGCATCGCGACGTCGCTGTCGGCGCGGAACTGCAGTTCGTGGGTGGCGTGGCGCGACAACTCGGTGCGCCGGGGGTCGGCGACGATCAGCCGGGCGCCGCGGCGCACCGCGTTCTTGATGAAGGTGGCCGCCACCGGGTGGTTGCCCGCCGGGTTGGCGCCGATCACAAACAGGCAGTCGGCCAGCAGCGCATCGCTCACCGGGTTGGACACCCCGCCCGACCCCACGCCCTCGAGCAGCGCCGCCACCGACGAGGCATGGCACAGGCGGGTGCAGTGATCGACGTTGTTGGTCCGAAAACCGGTTCGGACCAACTTCTGGAACAGATACGCTTCCTCGTTGCTGCCCTTGGCCGATCCGAATCCGGCCAGGGCCGACGGACCGTCCCGGTCGCGGATGCCGGCCAGCCCGCCGCCGGCCAGCGCGAGCGCCTCGTCCCAGCTGGCGGTGCGGAAATCATCGCGCCAGTCGGCCGGCAGCCGCTCGAAGTGGCTGCGCTTGGGCCGATCGGCACGGCGCACCAGCGGCTCGGTCAGGCGATCCGGGCTGTGGGTGTAGTCCAGGCCGAAGCGGCCCTTCACGCACAGCCGCCCCTGGTTGGCCGGGCCGTCGCGGCCCTCGACCCGGGTGATGCGGTCGTCCTCGACCTGATAGGTGACCTGGCAGCCGACGCCGCAGAACGGGCACAGCGAATCAACCTCGGTGCGATCGGGCGGCACGGTGGCGATCTCGCCGGCCCGCGGCGCGTGCAGCGACAGCCGCGGCGACAGCGCGCCGGTCGGGCAGGCCTGCACGCATTCGCCGCAACCCACGCAGGTCGACGCGCCCATCGCCTCGTCCATGTCGAAGACGATGCGGGCGTGCTCGCCGCGCCCGGCAAAGCCGATGACGTCGTTGACCTGCTCCTCGCGGCAGGCGCGCACGCACCGGCCGCACTGGATGCAGGCGTCCAGGCTGACCGCGATCGCCGGGTGCGAGAGGTCGCGCGAGGGCTGCGCACGGGGCGCGAAACGCGCCGGCTGCGCTTGCAGTTCCCGCGCCCAGTGGTGCAGTTCGCTGTCCGGTTGCGGCGCCTCGGCGGGGGCATCGGCCAGCAGCAGTTCGACCACCATGCGCTGCGCCGAGCGGGCGCGATCACTGGCCGCATGAACCTTCATGCCGGGCTGGGGCGCGCGGCAGCACGACGGCGCCAGCACCCGCTCGCCTTCGATCTCGACCACGCAGGCGCGGCAGTTGCCGTCGGCCCGGTAGCCGTCCTTGAAGCACAGGTGCGGGATGTCGACGCCGTGGCGCGCCGCGGCCTGCAGCAGCGATTCGCCGGCGCGCGCGCGCACCGCGACGCCGTCGAGCTCGAAGTCGATCAGGACGGCGCCGGTCGCGGCGAGTTCGGCGGCGGGGGTCTCGAGGACTGTCATGAGGCGCGCTCGGCCGGCGCGACGCCGACCTCTCCGGAAAAGTGGCGCAGGACACTGAGCACCGGGTTGGGTGCGGCCTGGCCCAGGCCACAGATCGACGCATCGACCATGGTCTGCGACAGCGCCTCGAGCAACTCGCTGTCCCAGTGCGGGGCCGCCAGCAGATCGGCCGCCTTGGCGGTGCCGACGCGGCAGGGCGTGCACTGGCCGCAGGACTCATGGCGAAAGAAATGCATCATGCTCGCGGCGGCATCGCGCGCGCGGTCGGCCTGCGAGAGCACGATGACCGCGGCCGAGCCGATGAAGCAGCCATGGGGCTGGAGCGTGTCGAAGTCGAGCGGCAGGTCGGCCAGCGACGCCGGCAGGATCCCGCCCGAGGCGCCGCCCGGCAGATAGGCATAAAGCTGGTGGCCCGGCGCCATGCCGCCGCAGTGTTCGGCGATCAGTTCGCGGAGCGAGATGCCTGCGGGCGCCAGCTTGACCCCTGGCTCGCGCACCCGCCCCGACACCGAGAACGAACGCAGGCCCACCCGGCCGCGCCGGCCGTGCCCGGCGAACCAGCCGGCCCCGCGAGCCAGGATCTGCGGCACCCAATAGAGCGTCTCGACATTGTTGACCAGCGTCGGGCGACCGAACAGGCCGACCTGCGCCACATAGGGCGGACGCAGCCGCGGGGTGCCGCGCTTGCCCTCGAGCGACTCGATCAGTGCGCTTTCCTCGCCGCAAATGTAGGCGCCGGCGCCGCGGCGCAGGTGCAGGCGGGGCATGGCCAGCGCGGGCACTGGCGGCTCGGCGGCCAGTTCCGCGATCGCGCGCTCGAGCATCGCGCGCAGCCCCGCGTACTCGTCGCGCAGGTAGATGTAGCAGTCGTCGGCCCGCACCGCCCAGGCCGCGATCAGCAGGCCGGCCAGGAAGGCGTGGGGATCGCGCTCGAGATAATGGCGATCCTTGAAGGTACCGGGTTCGCCTTCGTCGGCGTTGACCACCACATGGCGCGGACCGTTTTCAGCCGCCACGATGCGCCACTTGCGTCCGGTCGGAAAACCCGCGCCGCCGAGTCCGCGCAGACCGGCCCGCTCGAGTTCGTCGAACACCGACTCGCGGGTGCGCGCGCCCGCATGCAGCGCGGCCACCAGCTCGTAGGCGCCATTCAAGCGGGCATCCGCCACGCTCGCTGCCAGTGGCGCCGGACAGCGTCGGGCTGCCGCACCCGCCGGCGCCGGGGCCTGCGCCGCCGCCACCGCCTCGCCGACGGCGGTCGCGGTCGCCGCGCGCACCGGACGCTGCCCGACCACCGCCACCGGCGCGCCATCGCAATGGCCCACGCAGGGCACCGGCTGCACGCGCACACCGTCGCCCAGCGTGCGGCGCAACGCGTCAATCAGCCGGTGGGCGCCGGCCATCTCGCACGACAGCGACTCGCAGACCCGCACCGTCAGCGACGGCCCGGGCGCCTCTCCCGGCGCGAGCACATCGAAGTGGTGATAGAAGGTGGCGACCTCGTAGACCTCGGCGGGCGCCAGGCGCATCGCTTCGGCCAGCGCCGCCAGCAGCGGCTGCGGCAGGCAGCCCTCGGCATCCTGCACGAGATGCAGGTACTCGATCAGGCGATCGCGCACCAGCGGCGCGGGGCCCACCAGCGCGCGCACCCGCTCGCGCGCGGCCGGTTCGACGGGGCGGCCCTTGGCATGGCCGATCGGACGACGAAAATGGATGACCTGCATGATCCCGGCACTCTAAACGAGGAAGCGGTGCGCCGCCGAATCCACCCCATCATCGGAGAAACCGGGTGACCCCGCTCTGAGGCCAGTCACAGGTCAATCTCGACGCTCTGCAGATGCTCGGGCACCTGCACCGGCCAGTGCATCCGCTCCTCGATGCGCTGGCGCAGGGTGTCGGCGGCATCGGGGTCGCCGTGCACCAGATAGACCTGGTCGGGCGCGCGCGGCGCCCCCTTGAGCCAGGCCAGGATCTCGTCGGCGTCGGCATGGGCGGACCAGACGTCGATGTTGCTCACGCGCGCGCGCACCGGGTGCCACTCGCCATGGATCTTGACCTCGGTGGCTCCCGCCACCAGATGAGCGCCACGGGTTCCGCCCGCCTGATAGCCGACGAACAGGATGTGGTTGCGCGGATCGGGCGCCAGCGACTTCAGGTGATGCAGCACGCGCCCGCCGGTGGCCATGCCGCTGGCGGCGATGATCACCGACGGCATGCGCAGTCCGGCCAGCGCGCGCGACTGATCGGGCGTGTTGACCAGGCGCGCGACCGAACACATCGCGCGGCATTCGGCCACCGACAACCGGTGCTGCTGGCGATACTTCCGATACAGGGCGGTGGCATCGATGGCCATGGGGGAATCGAGAAACACCGGCAGATCGGGGGGAATCTCGCCGGCCGCCTTCAGCCGCGCTAGCGCCAGCATCACCGTCTGGGCGCGCCCGACCGCGAACGACGGAATCAGGACGGTGCCGCCGTGCGCCGCGGTCTCGCGGATGATGCCGGCCAGCACCGTCTGCGCGTCATCGGGGGGATGGGAGCGGTTGCCATAGGTCGATTCGAGCAGCAGCACGTCGGCGCCCGGGAACGGCGCCGGCGCCCTCAGGATGGTGTCGGCAGGCCGGCCGAGGTCGCCCGAAAACAGCAGCGAACGCTTGCCGCGCAACAGCCGAACCGTGGCCGCGCCCAGCAGATGGCCTGCCGGTTCGAGCATGCCCTGCAGTCCCTCGCCCAGGCTGAACGGCTCGCCGAAGCGCACCGGGGTGATGCGTTCGATCGCGCGCAGCGCATCGTCGACGGTGTAGAGCGGCTCGGCTGGCGCATGGCGCGAATAGCCGTGTCGGTTGGCGTAGCGTGCCTCCTCCTCCTGCAGGTGGGCGCTGTCCTTGAGCAGGATCTCGCACAGGTCGCGGGTCGCGGCGCTGGCGTAGACGGGTCCGGTGAAGCCGTCGCGCACCAGCGCCGGCAGATAACCGCTGTGATCGAGATGCGCGTGGCTGAGCACCACCGCATCGAGGCGGGCCGGGGCAATCGGCAGCGGACTGCGGTTGCGCAGCCGCAGTTGCTTGAAACCCTGAAACAGCCCGCAGTCCAGCATCACCGCCAGATCGCCCGACTCCAGCAGGTGGCGCGATCCGGTGACCGTGCCCGCCGCACCCGCAAAAGTCAGTTTCATGGCGCCTTGCCTCTACTGGAAGAAATCCTTGACCTTGTCCATCCACCCCTTGGACTGGGGACTGTGCTTGGGATCCTGAAGGGTTGTCTCGAAATCGCGAAGCAGTTTCTTCTGCCGGTCGTTCAGGCGCACCGGGGTTTCGAGGGAGACATGGGCATAGAGGTCGCCCGGATAGCTCGAGCGATAGCCCTTGATGCCCTTGCCGCGCAGCCGGAAGGTCTTGCCGGTCTGGGTCCCCTCGGGCAGTTCGATCTCGGCGCGCCCGTGCAAAGTGGGCACCTGGATCTTGCCGCCGAGCGCGGCGGTGACGAACGAGATCGGAATCTCGCAGTGCAGGTCATCGCCGTCGCGCTGAAAGACCGCGTGGTCCTTCACCTTGATCTCGACATAGAGATCGCCCGCCGGTCCGCCATTGACCCCGGGCTCGCCGTTGCCGGTCAGGCGGATGCGCATCCCGCTGTCGATGCCGGCCGGAATCTTCACTTCCAGGGTGCGCGACTTCTTGATGCGGCCCACGCCTTCGCAGGCGGTGCAGGGATCGGGGATGACCTTGCCGCTGCCGTGGCAGGTCGGGCAGGTCTGCTGGACCGAGAAGAAGCCCTGCTGCATGCGCACCGCGCCCTGGCCGTTGCAGGTGCCGCAGACCTTGGGCTTGGTGCCGGGCTTGGCGCCCGAGCCGGAGCAGACCTCGCAGTTGTCCCAGCTCGGCACCCGGATGTCGGTGGCGAAACCGGCGGCGGCCTGCTCGAGGGTGATGTCCATCGCGTAGCGCAGATCGGCGCCACGATAGACGTTGCTGCGCCCACCGCCGCCGCCGCGCCCCTGACCCTGGCCGAAGATGTCGCCGAAGATGTCGCCGAACACATCGGCGAAGCCACCACCGCCGGCGCCACCGCCGCCGGCCGCGTTCGGATCGACACCGGCATGGCCGAAACGGTCGTAGGCTTCCCGCTTCTTGGCGTCGGAGAGCATCTCGTAAGCCTCCTTGGCCTCCTTGAATTTCTCTTCGGCGCTCTTGTCATCCGGATTGCGGTCCGGATGAAACTTCATCGCGAGCTTGCGATACGACTTCTTGAGCTCCTCGTCGGTCGCATTCTTGGCGACGCCCAGGGTCTCGTAATAATCACGCTTGGCCATTCACTCTTTCCCGTGCCCCGGCGGGGCCAGTCACAGCAATCGGATCGGTGTCGCCGGCGGTGGACGCGGCCGATTCCTCAAGCGACACGGACCGCTGACCGTCGAAACGGGCAGCGGTCCGGTGGCCGAAGGCCGGCGGCGTCCCGGTTCAGCCGCGCTTGACTTCCTTGAAGTCGGCATCGACCACATCGTCGTCGGCCCGCTTGGCATCGCCCGCGGGGCCCCCGGGCGCGGCGCCCGCAGCCGACGCACCAGCGCCACCGGCGGCACCCTGCTCAGCCTGCATCTTCGCGTACATCAGTTCGCCCAGCTTCTGCGACACGGTGCCCAGCGCGGTCGACTTGGCCTCGATCTCGGCCTTGTCCTCGCCCTTGAGGGCTTCTTCCAGCGCCTTGACTGCGTCGTCGATGCGGCCTTTTTCTTCCGCATCGATCTGGTCGCCGTACTCGGTGAGCGACTTCTTGACCGAATGCACCATGGCCTCGGCCTGGTTGCGCGCATTGGCCAGTTCGACCCGCTTGTGGTCTTCGGCGGCGTTGACTTCGGCGTCCTTCACCATCGCCTGGATCTCGGCTTCGGTCAGGCCGGAGTTGGCCTTGATGGTGATCTTGTTCTCCTTGCCGGTCGCCTTGTCCTTGGCCGAGACATGCAGGATGCCGTTGGCGTCGATGTCGAAGGTGACCTCGATCTGGGGAGCGCCCCGCGGCGACGGCGGAATCCCTTCCAGATTGAACTCGCCCAGCCCCTTGTTGCCGGCCGCCAGCTCGCGCTCGCCCTGGAACACCTTGATCGTGACCGCCGGCTGGTTGTCGTCGGCGGTGGAGAACACCTGCGCGTGCTTGGTCGGAATGGTGGTGTTGCGCTTGATCATGGCGGTCATCACGCCGCCCAGCGTCTCGATGCCCAGCGACAGCGGGGTCACGTCCAGCAGCAGCAGATCCTTGCGTTCACCCGACAGCACCGACCCCTGGACCGCCGCACCCACCGCGACCGCCTCGTCGGGGTTGACGTCCTTGCGCGGCTCCTTGCCGAAGAACTCCTTCACCGTGTCCTGGACCTTGGGCATGCGGGTCATGCCGCCGACCATGATCACGTCGTCGATGTCCGAGGCCTTCACGCCCGCGTCCTTGAGCGCCAGGCGGCACGGCTCGACCGTCTTGGCGATCAGGTCCTCGACCAGCGCCTCGAGCTTGGCGCGGGTGAGCTTCATGTTCAGGTGCTTCGGGCCCGAGGCGTCGGCGGTGATGTAGGGCAGATTGAAGTCGGTCGCCTGGCTCGACGACAGCTCGATCTTGGCCTTCTCGGCCGCTTCCTTCAGGCGCTGCAGGGCCAGCACATCCTTGGCCAGGTCGACACCCTGCTCCTTCTTGAACTCGCCGATCACGTAGTCGATGATCCGCTGGTCGAAATCCTCGCCGCCCAGGAAGGTGTCGCCGTTGGTCGACAGGACCTCGAACTGCTTTTCGCCGTCGACATCGGCGATCTCGATGATCGAGACGTCGAAGGTGCCCCCGCCCAAGTCATAGACGGCGATCTTGCGGTCCTTGCCGGGTGCCTTGTCCAGACCGAACGCCAGCGCCGCGGCGGTCGGTTCGTTGATGATGCGCTTGACGTCCAGACCGGCGATGCGCCCGGCGTCCTTGGTGGCCTGGCGCTGGCTGTCGTTGAAGTAAGCCGGCACGGTGATGACCGCCTCGGTCACTTCCTCGCCGAGATAGTCCTCAGCGGTCTTTTTCATCTTGCGCAGGACTTCGGCCGACACCTGCGGGGGCGCCAGGCGCTTGTCGCGCACACCCACCCAGGCGTCGCCGTTGTCGGCACGGGCGATGGTGTAGGGCATCAGGTTGATGTCCTTCTGGACTTCCTTTTCCTCGAACTTGCGTCCGATCAGCCGCTTGACCGCATAGAGCGTGTTGCGCGGGTTGGTGACCGCCTGCCGCTTGGCGGGCGCGCCGACCAGGATCTCGCCGTCTTCCATGTAGGCGATGATCGACGGCGTGGTGCGCGCACCTTCCGAGTTCTCGATCACTTTCGGCTGGCCGCCTTCCATGATCGCCACGCACGAGTTGGTCGTGCCCAGGTCAATACCGATGATCTTTCCCATGTTCCTTGTCCTTTTTTGCGAAGACGTTGTCTGTCTGTTCGTCAGATGAGCGTGGCGGGCTGGATTTCAAGCGGCGGGCGCGCCAACACGCGCCGATCTCAGCCCTGGGCGACGGTGACCAGCGCCGGGCGCAGCACGCGATCGTTGATCAGGTAGCCTTTCTGGAGCACTGCGACCACATGGTTCGCGGGCACCGGCGGCTCGGTACTGGCGGCCGGGACCGTCGAGATCGCCTGGTGGCGGTTCGGATCGAACTTCTCGCCCGCCGGACTGATCTCGATCACGCGATTCTTCTCGAAGGCACTCGCGAGCTGGCGCAAGGTGGCCGAGACGCCCTCGCGCAACACATCGAGGCTGGGGGAGGCGACGGTGAGCGCCATCTCGAGGCTGTCGCGCACCGGCAGCAGGCTCTCGGCAAAGCCTTCGATCGCGAACTTGTGCGCCTTGGCGATGTCTTCCTGGGCCCGACGCCGCACATTCTCGAGTTCCGCCCGGGCCCGCACGAACTGATCGAAATTCTCGCTGGCGCGAGCCTCCGCCTGGGCCAGGCGTTCCGCGAGGCCGGGTTCGGTTGAGGATCCGGCCGCCGCAGCGGATTCCGGAACACCAGACGCGGGGTTTTCTGCCTGCGGATCCGACATCCGCCTCTCCTTATTGAGTTGAATCAATGACTTGCGGCAAAAAACCGCAACGCGACCGTTAGACTTGGGGGCGAGATCGGCGGTTTCAAGCCCCGCCGAGCGCTTCAGCGGGCCGCGCCCGCCTGGATCGCGCGCGCCTGGCGCTCGGCCAGCGCCTGATCGGCGGCCTGGTGCCCGGCGGCGTCGAGCCGCGCCGTCGGCCAGCCCTGCAGGTTGCGCGCCACCACCCCGGTGAGCGCGTGGATGAAGGCCGGGCTCTCGTTGAGGCAATCGATGTAGCGAAACCCCTTGCCGCCCGCCTCTTCGTAGGTGTGCCGCCCCTCGATCGCGATCTCCTCGAGGGTTTCCAGGCAATCGGCGACGAAGCCCGGACAGATCACATCCAGCCGCCCGGTGCCCTCGGCGCCCAGCTTGCGCAAGGTGGCCTCGGTGTAGGGCTGCAGCCAGCGGGCGCGGCCCAGGCGGCTCTGGAAACTGACCTGCCAGCGCTCGCGCGGCAGGTCCAGCGCCTGGGCGAGCAGGCGGGCGCTCACCAGACACTCGCAGTGATAGGGATCGCCCTGCAGCAGGGTGCTCTCGGGGACGCCGTGAAAGCTCATCAGCAGCTTGTCGGGCTCGCCCTCGAGCCGCCAGTGCTCGCGCACTTTTTCCGCCAGTGCGTTGATGTAGCCGGGATCGTCATGGAAATGCTTGATGGTGCGCAGCTCGGGCGGATTGCGCCAGGTGGCCAGTTCGCGCATGACCGCGTCCAGCGCGGTGCCCACGCTGGAGCCGGCGTACTGCGGATACAGGGGCAACACCAGCAGCCGGGTCAGGTTGCGCTCGCGCAGTTCGCGCAGGACCGACGCGATCGACGGCTGGCCGTAACGCATCGCCAGCGCCACCTCGACCGCCTGCCCGGACTCGCCGAGGTAGCCGCCGAGCATTTTCGACTGACGCTGGCTGTGCACCGCCAGCGGCGAGCCCTCATCGGTCCAGATCGAGGCGTACTTGGCCGCCGAGCGGGCCGGCCGGGTGCGCAGGATGATGCCGTGCAGGATCGGCAGCCAGACGAAGCGCGGAATCTCGATCACCCGCGGGTCGGACAGGAATTCGGCGAGATAGGTTCGCACCGGGCCGGCCTCGGGGGCCTGCGGGGTGCCCAGCTGCACCGCCAGCACCGCGGTGATCGGCGGCTGGTCGTGGCGAAAGGCGCTGGCGGCGGTGAACTGGCTCAAGGGGTCACTCCCGCGGTCGGCTGAACAGCGGCCACCGGTGCCTGACGCTGAATGAACCGGTCGAGCCCGGCAGCGGCCCGCCGCTGCTCGGTGGACAGTCGTCCCGGCAACCAGCCCAGGGCAAGCCCGGAGAGGCCACGGGTCTGGCGCAGACAGGCCCAGGGCTGGAACTCGTCGACCTGGCGCACGATCGCGTCCTCCCAGAAAGAAAAAGTGGTGAGCAGCGTCAGGCGGCCCTGACCGGTCGCACCGCGGCGCCGCCAGCTCAGGCGCCACTGCATCTGACCCTTGCGCTCATCGCCGCGGATCCACAGCGGCTCGCCCTGCAGGTGCTCGAAATGCGCCAGCCGGTAGCGGATCAGCCAACCCAGACGGGCGCCGCGGATGTCGGGATGGACCGGATCGGCATAGGACGCCTGCGGGTGATAGACCGACAGGAGCAGGCCGGCGTCATGGCTGGCCAGCCCGTGGAGCAGGCGGCGCACGGCTGGCTCGCTCATCGGCCGCCAGGCGCCGCGACCGGCCAGGCCGGCGGGCGCTTGTCGATGAAGGCCTGGACGCCTTCGAGGGTGTCGGGCGCCATCATGTTGCAGGCCATGGTCTGGCCTGCGAGCTGGTAGGCGGCGTCGATGCCCATCTCGAGCTGACGATAGAACAGGCCCTTGCCCGCCGCGATCGCGACCGCCGGCTTGGCGACGATGGAATCGGTGAGGCTGCGCACTTCGGCATCCAGCCGGTCGGACGGCACGACCCGGTTCACCAGCCCGCGCTCGCGCGCCTGGGCGGCGTCGATGAAGTCCCCGGTCACCAGCATCTCGAACGCGGCCTTGCGCGACACGTTGCGCGACAGCGCCACCGAGGGCGTGGCACAGAACAACCCGAGATTGACGCCAGACACGGCGAACCGGGCGGTGTCGGCGGCGACCGCGAGGTCGCACATCGCGACCAGCTGGCAGCCGGCGGCGGTGGCGACTCCCTGAACCCGGGCGATGACCGGCTGAGGCAGGGCCTGGATCGTGGCCATCAGGCGCGAGCATTGGGCGAACAGCGCCTGATAGAAAGCCAGCGACGGCTCGGCGCGCATCTCGCGCAGATCGTGGCCGGCGCAAAAGGCCTTGCCGGCGGCGGCCAGCACCACCACCCGGACCGACGCGTCGGTGGCCAGGGCTTCGAGCTGCGACTGCAAGGCGTCGAGCATCGCCGCCGAGAGCACGTTGTACTGGGCGGGACGGTTCATCGTCAGGGTGGCCACGCCGGCCTCGATCGTGGTCACCAGGATCGGGTCGGTGTTTCCCTGCACGCCGCTTTCCTGAATTGAGGCAGCCATGGCGCTTGCTCCGGCGGTAGATTAATCCGCGATGCTATCCCGGCAGCCGGGTGCAGGACAAACGCAGCGGGACGCCGCGCAGCGAACGCCGGCCCTCGCGCCGGTAAGGGCATTCGATGCCCGATGACCACACCCGCCCGGGCGGGTGATGCCGGCTGTCGGCGACCGATGGCCGATGGCGCCGGGGGGCAGGCCCCGCGGATTACACTGCCGCATGCTCGAAAAAATCCAGGAAGCCGCGGCCCAGGTGGGACGAATCGTGGTCGGCAAGCAACCGCAGATCCGGCTGGCGCTCGCCTGTCTGCTGGCGCGCGGCCATCTGCTGATCGAGGACCTGCCCGGCGTGGGCAAGACCACACTGGCGCACGCACTCTCGATCTCGCTGGGCCTTCAGTTCAAGCGGGTCCAGTTCACCAACGACCTGCTGCCCTCCGACATCACCGGCACCACCGTGTTCGACCGCGAGCGCGCCGGCTTCGTGTTCCACCCCGGACCGGTGTTCACCCAGGTGCTGCTCGCCGACGAGATCAACCGTGCGTCGCCCAAGACCCAGAGCGCACTGCTCGAAGCGATGGAAGAGCGCCAGGTGTCGGTCGAGGGCAAGGCGCAGCCGCTGTCCGAGCCGTTCTTCGTGATCGCCACCCAGAATCCGGTCGACCAGATCGGCACCTTCGCGCTGCCGGAATCCCAGCTCGACCGATTCCTGATGTGCATCGAGCTCGGCTACCCCGACCCGAAGGCCGAGCGCGCGCTGCTCGAGGGCACCGACCGGCGCGACATGCTGGCGGCGCTCAAGCCCTGCATGACGCCCGACGACATGCTGGCGCTGCAGCGCCAGGTGCGCGAGATCCGCTGCAGCCCGGCGCTGCTCGACTATGTCCAGACCCTGCTCACCTTCAGCCGCCGCTCGCCGGCGCTGGCCGAGGGCCTGAGCCCGCGGGCCGGACTCGGCCTGATGCAGGCCGCCCGTGCCTGGGCGATGCTCGACGGTCGCAACCATGTGCTGCCCGACGACGTGCAGGCGGTGATCACCCCGGTGGCGGGCCATCGGCTGCGACCCGCCAAGGGTGCCGCCGGTTCGCACCGCGCCCGTGCCGAGATCGTCTCGGGCCTGGTCAAGGGCGTGTCGGTGTCTTGAGCCGCGCCGCCGTGTCCTGGATCGAGCGGATCGCGATGCGCCTGCCCGGGCGCGCCGGACCGCACCACCCCTCGCTGGTGCTCGCGCAGCGCAATGTCTTCATCCTGCCCAGTCGGGCCGGGCTGCTCTACGCGCTGGTGCTGCTCAGCATGCTGATTGCCTCGATCAACTACTCGCTGTCGATGGGCTTCCTGCTCACCTTTTTGCTGGCCGGGGTCGCGATCGTCTCGATGCTGCACACCTTTCGCAACCTGTCGGCCCTGGAATTGCGCGCCGGGCGCAGCGAGCCGGTGTTCGCCGGCGCCCTGGCCGAGCTGCAGGTGACGCTCAAGGAGCGCCGCGGCAACGAACGCTTCGCGATCCGCATCAGCGTGCCGGGCGCGGCTGCGCCGGAATGGGTCGACACCCTGGCGCTGGCCGAACAGCCGGCGCGGGTGGTCTGGCCGGCGCCGACCCGCGGACTGATGCCACTGCCGAGAATCCGCCTGTCGACCGAATACCCGCTGGGGCTGTGGCGGGCGTGGGCCTGGTGGCAGCCGGCCGGTGAGGTACTGGTCTACCCGCACCCCGAGCATCCGCGCGCGCCCCTGCCCGGCTCGACCCTGGCGGCCAGCGAAGGCAACGGCAGCGGCGCGGGCGAGGAAGACCTGGCCTCGCTGCGGGCCTACGCCCCGGGTGATTCGCCGCGCCGCGTGGCCTGGAAGGCGGTGGCGCGCACCGGGTCGGACGACCTGCTGGTCAAGCAGTTCGACGGCGCCGCCCGTGGCGAACTGCTGCTCGACTGGCAGGCGATGCCGGCGTCGATGGACGGGGAGTCGCGGCTGTCGCGCCTGACCGCCTGGGTCCTCGAGGCCGATTCCGCCGGGCTGCGCTGGGCGCTGCGGCTGCCGGGGCTCGCGATGCCGGTCGACGGCGGTGGCGCGCACCGCGACCGCTGCCTGGAAGCGCTCGCGCTGGCGCGGATCTGACGCATGCCAGCGTCCACCCCCCGTCCCACCCCGACGGCGCGCCCGACTGCAGCGCTGCGCCATTCGCTGCGCGCGCTGGGCGGCCAGCTGGGCGAGCAGTGGGAACGCGACCGGCGCGACACCCTGTTTCTGATGGGCGCGATCGTGCTGGCGGTGCTGCCGCACGCCGGTCACCTGCCCTGGTGGACGACCCTGAGCTTCTCGACGCTGTTCCTGTGGCGCTTCGGCCTGGTCATCTCGGGCCGCTGGCTGCCGCGCGACTCGGTGCGCTGGGTGGCGGCGATCGCCTGCACCGCCGCGGTGTATGCCGAATACCGCACCCTGCTCGGGCGCGAACCGGGGGTCGCGCTGCTGGTGCTGTTCCTGGGTCTGAAACTGATGGAGATGCGCGCGCGCCGCGACCTCTTCGTGGTGATCTTCCTGTGCCTGTTCCTGCTCACCACCGCCTTCTTCCATTCCCAGTCGCTGCTGGTGGCGGTGATGGCGCTGATCGCGGTGCTGGCACTGGTCACCACCATGCTCACCATGCAGTTCGGCCAGCGCGAACTGCCGATCGGGCGGCGCTTTCGCAGCGCCGGTTCGCTGCTGCTGCAGGCGCTGCCGATCGCGGCGCTCTTCTTCGTGCTGTTTCCGCGCATTCAGGGGCCGCTGTGGGGCGCGCTGGACGACCTGCCGAGCGCGCGCACCGGGCTGTCCGAATCGATGAAGCCGGGCGGCATTGCCGCGCTCACGAACTCCGATGAGATCGCGTTCCGGGTCCGCTTCGATCGCCCGGCGCCGCCCGGGCGCGATCTGTACTGGCGCGGGCCGGTGTTCGGCAGTTTCGACGGCCAGGCATGGCGGCCGCTGCAGGACCCGATCGCGCCGCTGCCGATGCCCAACGTGCAGGTCGCGCCCGGCACGCCGCTGGGCTACCAGATCACGCTCGAACCGCACCAGCGGACCTGGCTGTTCGCCCTGGACGCGCCGGTGTCCGCCGACCAGCTGGCCTCGGGGACACCGCTGCTGCGCCCGGACCTGCAGCTGATCGCGCGCGACCGGATCCAGGAGCGCACCCGCTACCGCGTCGAATCGCGACTGGACTACCGGTTCGGCCTGAACGAGACCTCGCTCACGCTGCAGAACTGGCTCGACCTGCCGCCCGGATTCAATCCGCGCACGCTGGCGCTGGCGGGCATCTGGCGCAACCAGGAGGCCGACAATGCGCGGCTGGTCCAGCGCGCGCTCGACCTGTTCGCGCAGGCCCCCTTCCGCTACACGATGAGCCCGCCGCTGCTGGGCCGCCACAGTGCCGACGAATTCCTGTTCGACACCCGGGCCGGATTCTGCGAGCACTATGCGAGCGCCTTCACCGTGCTGATGCGCGCGCTCGACATCCCCGCCCGCGTCGTGACCGGCTACCAGGGCGGCGAGCTCAACCCGGTCGATGACTTCTGGCTGGTTCGCCAGGCCGATGCCCATGCCTGGGCGGAGGTCTGGCTGGCCGGGCGCGGCTGGGTCCGGGTCGACCCGACCTCGGCGATCGCGCCGCAGCGCATCGAGCGGGGCAGCCGCGCGGTGCGCGCCCGCGCCGACAACGCCGACCCGGCGCTGGTGTCGCACCTGCGATTCAATCTCGATGCGCTGTCCAACGCCTGGAACCAGTGGTTCCTGTCCTACGACCAGACCCGCCAGAAGCGGCTCCTGGCCTCGCTGGGCCTGCAACTGGACGACTGGCAATCGCTGGTGGGCGCGATGGCGGCCGGGCTCGCGCTGCTGATCGGTGCGGCCGCGCTGATCACCCTGCGTCCACGGCACCCGCGCGACCCGGTGCAGCGCTGGTACCTGGAGTTCTGCCGCCGGCTGGCCGAAGCCGGGGTGGCGCGCGAATCGCACGAGACGGCGCTGCAGTTGCTGGCCCGCGCCGAACCCGTGCTGGCGCCCGAGGGGATCGACAGCGCCCGCGGGATCGTCGATCTGTACAACCGGCTTCGCTTCGGCGCGCCGCCGGCGGCCGGCGACGTGGCAGACTTGAGGGCTCTCGTCACCGCCTTCAAACCCTGACCACCCGAATGACCTCGCCGATCCGCCTTTCCCGCACCCTCGCCCTGCTCGTCTGCCTGAGCCTGTCGGCCAGCCTGTCGGCCAAGACCGTCCGCAAGACCGCCGCCCGGCCTGCCGCGGCGGCGAGCGCTGCCGCAGCCACGACCGCCACCGCCTCGCCCGAGGGCATCGCCGAGCGCCCGGCGGTTCGCGAATTCATGCGCGGCATGGCCGAGCGGCACCTGTTCGAGGAGGCCGCGCTGCGCGAGCTGTTCAGCCAGGTGCGCACCCGGCCCGACGTGCTGCGACTGATCGCACCGGCGCCGCCGGGCTTCAAGCGGTCCTGGTCGACCTATCGCAGCCGCTTCCTCGATCCGCTGCGGATTCGCGAAGGCGGGCGGTTCTGGGGCGAGCACCAGGCCACCATCGCGCGCGCCAGCGCCCAGTACGGCGTGCCGCCAGAGATCATCGTCGCGATCATCGGGGTCGAGACCATCTATGGCCGGGTGATGGGCGAGTTCCGGGTGATCGACGCGCTCAGCACGCTGGCCTTCGACTATCCGCGGCGCGCCGACTATTTCCGCGACGAACTCGCCGACTACCTGCTCCACACCCGGGACAACCGGATCGACCCGCTGACGCTGCGCGGCTCCTTTGCCGGCGCGATCGGGATCCCGCAATTCATGCCCGGCAGCATCCGGCGGTTCGCGGTCGACTTCGACGGCGACTCGGTGATCGATCTGCGAACCAGCCCTGCCGACGCGATCGGCAGCGTCGCCCGCTTCCTGGCCGAGCACGGCTGGCGCAGCGGCGAGACGACCCATTTCCGCGCCGACCTCAAGCCGGGGGCCACGGTCCAGCCGCTGATCGACGGCGGGATCGAACCGCGCTGGCGGCTGGCCCAACTGCTCGAGTACGGCGTCGGCAGTCCCGACACGATCGCCGCCGACCTGCCGCTGGCGCTGATCGACCTGCCCGACGGCGATGCGCCGACGGTGT
Organism: uncultured beta proteobacterium; assembly: GCA_903934295.1. Lineage (GTDB taxonomy): Bacteria > Pseudomonadota > Gammaproteobacteria > Burkholderiales > Burkholderiaceae_E > Quisquiliibacterium. The sequence goes on along the minus strand of CAIZNI010000056.1, from coordinate 256,055 downwards.
ATTTCCTGGGCGCGTCGAACTTCTATGTGATCACCCGCTACAACCGCTCGAGCTTCTATGCGATGGCGGTGATCGACCTGGCCGACGCGCTGAAGGCCGCGCGCAAGCCCTGAGTTCCCCGTCCGGGAGACGGGCGCGCCCTGCGGGCGTTCCTCAATGCTCGTCGGCGGACGGCAGCCGGGCCAGTCCCTCGTCGATCAGGGCGTGCAGCGCCTGCACCTGCGCTGCGCCCAGTCGTCCGATGAGCGCTTCCTGCGCGAGCTTCCAGTGGTGGCGGGCCAGACGGCGCTTGGCCTGCCCGGCCTCGGTGATCTCGATCAGGCGCGAGCGGGCATCGGCGCCGGCGCGCTGGACCAGCCAGCCCTGATCGACCAGCGGGCGCAAGTTGCGCGACAGCGTCGAGGCATCCATGCCCAGGCGGCGGGCCAGTTCGATCGGCTGCACCGGTCCGATGCCGGCCACCTGCGCCAGCAGCGAATACTGGGTTCCCTTGAGTCCCGCCTTGCCGATTTCGGCGTCGTACAGGCGCGAGACGGCGCGCACCAGCTGGCGCAGCTTGAAGTTCGTGCAGCCGCGGATCGGCACAAGAGGGCTGGCATCCGGGGGATCGGTATCGCGAGGGTCGGCATCCATCAGGCGATTGTAGCTACAATGATTGCATATGCAATTACCTGGTGCCGCCTTGCCCTCTCCTGCCCCCACCGTGCCGGTTGCGCCGTCCCTGCCGCCCGCCGCGCCCCCGCCCGCCGCCAACCCGCTGCTGACTGGCCCGATCCTGCCGACCCTGCTGCGCCTGGCCGTGCCCAATGTGCTGTCGATGACCATGGCCGTGCTGGTGGGCATCGCCGAGACCTGGTACATCGGGCTGCTCGGCACCGAACCGCTGGCGGCGATGGCCCTGGTGTTTCCGTTCGCGATGCTCACCGGGATGATGTCGGCCGGCGCGATGGGGGGCGGTGTCTCATCGGCGATCAGCCGCGCGCTGGGCGCCGGCGATCTTGCGCGCGCCAACACGCTGGCCCAGCACGCGGCGGTGATCGGCGCGGGGGCCGGTGCCGTCTACACCGTGCTGATCATCGCGGCCGGGCCCTGGCTCTATCACCTGCTGGGCGGCCGCGCGGAAGTCCTGGCGCAGGCAATCGACTATGCCAACGTGCTGTTCTGTGGCGCGATCCTGGTGTGGCTGAGCAACTGCCTGGCGTCGATCCTGCGCGGCTCGGGCAACATGCGCGTGCCTTCGGTGGTGATCCTGGCGACCTCGGCGCTGCAGATCGTGCTGGGCGGACTGCTCGGGCTGGGCGCTGGCCCCGTGCCGCGACTGGGCATGATCGGGGTCGCCTGGGGCCACATCCTGGCGACCGCGACCGCGGTGGCCTTCCTGTACTGGTATCTGGCCACCGGCCAGGGCCGGCTGCGGCTGGTCCTGCGCGACCTGCGCCTGCAGTGGCCGATGTTTGCCGACATCCTCAAGGTCGGCGCCCTGGCCTGCCTGTCGCCGGTGCAGTCGGTGCTCGCGGTGCTGGTGTTCACCGGCCTGGTCGCGCGCCTGGGCGTGCTGCCGCTGGCCGGCTACGGGATCGGCCAGCGCCTGGAATTCCTGCTGATCCCGATCGCCTTCGGCATCGGCGTGGCGGCGGTGCCGATGGTGGGCATGGCGATCGGCGCGGGCCAGGTGGCACGGGCGCGCAAGGTCGCCTGGACCGCCGGCCTGGTGTCGGCCTTCAACCTGGCGATCGTCGGCGCGGTGGTGGCGGTGGCGCCCGACCTGTGGGCGGGCCTGTTCACCCAGGATGCCGGCGTGCTGGAAACCGCGCGCCAGTACCTGCGCTGGGCCGGTCCCGCGTTCCCGTTCTTCGGGCTCGGCCTGACGCTCTATTTCGCCTCGCAGGGCTCGGGCAAGGTGCTGGGCCCGGTGCTGGCCTCGACCCTGCGGCTCGTCCTGGTGGCCGGCGCGGGCGCCTGGCTGGTCGCCCACGAGGCACAGGCCTGGCAGTACTTCGCGCTGGTCGCCACCGCGATGGTGATCTACGGACTGTCGACCGCGCTGAGCATCCGGCTGACTTCCTGGCAACGCGCGCGCTAAACGGGCAACGCGCGCGCCAACCGGGCAGCACGCGCGCCAACCGGGCAGCACGCGCGCTGACCTGGCTGCGCGCCCGTTAGCCGGCGTGGTGCACCGGCGGCATGCCGTAGACCGGCGTCGGCATCCCGACCAGCCGGGCCTTGAGCTGCAGCGCCAGATACAGCGAATAGCTGCGTGACTGCTGAAGGTTGCCGCCGTGGAACCACAGCCCGGGCTGGGCGGTGGGCTTCCACAGGTTGCGCAGTTCCCCCTCCCAGGGGCCGGGATCGCGGGCGGTGTCTGACCCCAGACCCCAGCACAGCCCCACCCGCTCGGCCACCGCCGGCGAAATGAGCCGCGCTGCCCACTCGCTCATCGGGCCATAGCCGGTGGCGTAGACGATCAGGTCGGCGGGCAGTTCACTGCCATCGGACAGGCGTACCGAGCGCTCGCCGATCGACTCGACGCCGACCGGACTGCGCAGCGCGACGCTGCCGTTGGCGATCAGTTCGGAGGCGCCGACGTCGATGTAGTAGCCCGAGCCGCGGCGCAGGTACTTCAGCGACAGCCCGGTGCCGTCCTCGCCGAAGTCGAGCAGGAAGCCGGCCTTGCTCAGGCGTTCATAGAACTCGGCGTCGCGCTGCGCGATGTGTTCGTAGACCGGCTTCTGCAGCCGCGTCATCAGCCGGTAGGGCACCGAAGCCAGCGTCAGGTCGGCGCGCTCGGTGGTGATGCCGGCCTGCAGCGCCGATTCGGAAAACAGCTTCGACCAGCCGACCGTCATCAGCGTCTCGGAGCGGGCGACCAGCGTCGAGGAGCGCTGCAGCATCGTGACCCGCGCCCCGTTCTCCCACAGGTCGGCGCAGATGTCGTGGGCCGAGTTGTTCGAGCCCACCACCACGCAGTGGCGGTCGCGCCAGGCCTCGCCGCTGCGATAGGCGCTGGAGTGCATCTGCTCGCCGGCGAAGCGGTCGGCGCCCGGAAACTCGGGCACCTGCGGCATCCCCGACAGCCCGGTGGCCAGCACCAGCTGGGTCGGGCGCAGGGTGATCGGCTCGCCGTCGCGCACCACCTGGACGGTCCAGTGCCCGGCCTGCTCGTCGTAGGTCGCACCCTCGCACTCGGTGCCGCTCCAGTAGTCGAGCTCCATGATGCGGGTGTACATCTCGAGCCAGTCGCCCATCTTGTCCTTGGGCGTGAACACCGGCCAGTGATCGGGAAACGGCAGATAGGGCAGGTGGTCATACCAGACCGGGTCATGCAGGCAAAGCGACTTGTAGCGGGCCCGCCAGGCGTCGCCGGCGCGCGGCATGCGGTCGATCACCAGGGCCGGCACGTCCAGGCGCTTCAGGCGCGCCGCCAGCCCGATCCCGCCCTGCCCGCCGCCCACGATCAGGCACCAGGGCTGCTCGGTGCGGCCGAATCCGGCGGCATGCGCCTCGCGCTCCTCGAGCCAGCTGCGCCGCCCCGGGTGCACGCCATGCTCGACGCCGCGCGGGCGGGTCTGGCCGTGCTTTTCCTCGTGCCCGCGCAACTCGGCCAGCGTGGTGAGCAGGGTCCAGCCCAGACCGTCCTTCAGGCGCAGGTGGCCGCGCCCGCGCCCGACTGCGGTCTCGAAGACCAGCCAGGCTTCCACCACCCCGTCCTTGTCGGAGGCCGGCCCTTCGAGTCGCCAGCCCGCCGGTCGCACGCCGGCCAGGACCGAGCTCAGCATCGCCGCGATCTCGTCGCGCCCGTCGAGCGTGCGGATGTTCCAGGTGAAGGCGACCAGGTCGCGCCAGAAGCATTCATCGCCGAAGAGCGCGACCACCGCCGCGACATCGCCGGCGGCCAGCGCCGGTTCGAAGCGGGCCAGCCACGCCTGGGCCTGTTCGGTGGCGGCGGTGGAATCCATGGGTTTTCTCCTGTGCGGGGCTGGCGGCCGGACGGCCGCGCGCAAGCGCCGACGATAGCAATATTCGGTCAGCCGACGGCCCTCCGGGTTCCGGGTTCTGCACCGCGTGCGAGCCGGCTGCTTGCCGACACGCGCGGCGCGGCGCATCCTGCCGTTTTCACTTCGCCCGGGATCCCCGCCATGAACGCACCCGACCGCGCCGCCCTCGACTACGCCCGCGCCGCCCCCGACACCCAGAACCTGATCCAGCCGCCGGTCTTCGAGACCGTCGAGCAGGAGCGGCTGCACCGCAAGCAACGGCTGGCGGCGTCGTTCCGGCTCTTCTCCAAGCTCGGCTTCGACGAAGGCGTGGCCGGCCACATCACCGCCCGCGACCCCGAGTTTCCCGACACCTTCTGGGTCAACCCGTTCGGCGTCCACTTCAGCCAGGTCAACGTCTCGAACCTGATCCGCTGCGACCACCACGGCGAGGTCGTCGAAGGCCGTCACCCGGTCAACCGCGCGGCCTTCGCGATCCACTCCAACGTCCACAAGGCGCGGCCCGACTCGGTCGCCGCCGCCCATTCGCATTCGACCTGGGGGCGCACCTGGGCCGCGCTCGGGCGCCCGCTGGATCCGATCACCCAGGACGCCTGCGCGTTCTACCAGGACCACACGGTGTACGAGGACTTCGGCGGCGTCGTCGTCGACCTCGCAGAGGGCGAGCGGGTGGCCAAGGCGCTGGGCAGCTGCAAGGCCACCATCCTGCAGAACCACGGCCTGCTCACTGTCGGCCAGACGGTCGATGAAGCGGTGTGGTGGTACATCACGATGGAACGCTCGTGCCAGGTCCAGATCCACGCCGAAGCCGCCAGCGCGCGCACCGGCGTGGGCCCGCGGCTGATCCGCCCGGAGGCGGCCGAACAGGCCTACAGCCTGGTCGGCACCCCGAACGCCGGCTGGTTCCAGTTCCAGCCGCTGTTCGCCCGGATCCTCAAAGAACAGCCCGACCTGCTCGACTGAGCCACACCGGCGCCACTGGCCGGCGCGCGGCGCGATCTGGCCGGCGGCCCCGCGTCAATCCTGGCCAGACGCTGGCGGCCGGCGTCGGCGCATCGCCATCCCGACGCCGGTGGCCACGATCAGTGCCATCCCGGTCAGCGCCCAGCGGTCGGGAAAGTTGCCGAACACCAGCCAGCCCATCGGCAGCGCCATCACCGCGTGGGCATAGCCAAACGGCGCCAGCACGGTGGCGGGTGCGCGCTCGTAGGCCAGCACCAGCAGCCAGTGACCGAACGCGCCGATCGCGCCGGTGGCCACGAACAGCGCCAGATCGGACCACGACACCGGCATCTGCCAGTACAGCGGCACCGCCGCCGACATCAGCGCAGTCGCGACCACCGACCCGATGAACAGCGTCGCCACCGGGTCGTCGCGGCCGCTCAGCATCCGGGTGGACAGCTGGTAGCCCGCGGTGGCCAGCGCGGTGACCAGCGGCAGCGCTGCCGCCCAGCCGAACAGCGCGCCGCCCGGCCGCACGATCAGCAGCACGCCGACGAACGACAGCAGCAGCGCCACCCCGGTGCCCGGGGGCGCCCGTTCGCCCAGAAAACGCACCGCCGCCAGCGCGACCAGGATCGGGCCGATCGACACGATCGCGGTGGCCTCGGCCAGCGGCATGTGCGCCAGTGCCCCGAAGAAGCACAGCGTGGACGTGCCCAGACAGACGCCGCGCACCACCTGCAGACCGGGCCGGCGCACGATCACCAGGCGGCGGCCCATCCGCGGGGCGAGCACCAGCAGCATCACCAGCACATGGAAAAAATAGCGGGCCCAGGCGACCAGGGTCGAGGGATAGGTCGCGGTCAGGGTCTTGGCGACGGTGTCGAGCAGCGCGAACGAGGCGCCCGCGCCCACCATCAGGGCGATGCCGCGCAGCACCCGCGCCGCTCCGGCCGACGGCACCCGCTCAGTCCCGGCCCGGTTCGGCCGGCCGGCGCTGGCGCACCCCCATCATCACCCCGGTCGAGACGATCAGGGCCATGCCGACCAGCGCGGTGGAGTCGGGCAGGTTGCCGAACACCAGCAGGCCCAGCAGCAGCGCGAACACCAGGTGGGCATAGGTGAACGGCGCCAGCAGCGAGACCGGCGCCGCCGCGAAGGCCCGCACCAGCAGCAGGTGGCCGAAGCCGCCGACCGCGCCGGTGGCCACCATCAGCGCGATGTCGAGCGGCTGCTCGGGCATCTGCCAGTGAAAGGGCACCAGCAGCGACAGCAGCAGCGTGGCCACCAGCGCACCGATGAACTGCGAGACCCGGCCGTCGTCGATCGTCGAGAGCTTGCGGGTGAGCAGCTGGTAGCCGGCGTAGCAGAGCGCGCTGCCCAGCGGCAGCAGCGCCGCCCAGGTGAAGATCGCGCTGCCTGGACGAACGATCAGCAGCACCCCCGAGAAACTGAGCGCCAGCGCCCAGGCGGTGCCGGCCGGGGCCCGCTCGCCCAGCAGCCGCACGCCGAGCACGGTGACCAGGATCGGCGCGATCGCGGTCAGCGACGCCGCTTCGGCCAGCGGCAGTACCTTGAGCCCGGCGAAAAACAGCAGCGACGACACGCCCAGAATCGCGCCGCGCAGCCACTGCAGCCCCGGACGCCGCGAACGCACCAGACCCCAGCCCATGGCCGGCGCCATGAAGACCAGGATCAGCAGCGTGTGAAAGAAGTAGCGCGCCCAGACGATCATCGCCACCGGATTGCGCAGCGCCAGCCACTTGACGATCGCCTCCATCGTGGCGAACGCCATCACCGCCCCCATCAGCAGCAGGATCCCCCGGATCGGATGCGATTCGCGCGCCGGGCCCGCCCCGCTCACGCCGGAAACACCCCGGTCGACAGGTAACGGTCCCCGCGGTCGCAGACGATGAACACGATGGTGGCGTTCTCGACAGCCTCGGCCACCCGCAGCGCAATGCAGCAGGCGCCGGCGGCCGACGGGCCGCAGAAGATGCCCTCCTCGGCGGCCAGGCGGCGCGCCATCGCCTCGGCATCGGCCTGCGACACGTACTCGATGCGGTCGACGATCGCGTGCTGGTAGATGCGCGGCAGGTAGGCCTGCGGCCACTTGCGGATCCCGGGAATCGACGAGCCCTCCTCGGGTTGGGCGCCGATGATCGCAATCGCCGGGTTGCGCGCCTTCAGGTAGCGCGACACGCCGGTGATGGTGCCGGTGGTGCCCATCGCCGAGATGAAATGGGTGATGCCGCCGCGGGTGTCCTCCCAGAGTTCCGGGCCGGTGGTCTCGAAATGGGCGGCCCAGTTGTCGTCGTTGGCGAACTGGTCGAGCACCCGACCCTCGCCGCGCGCCTGCATCCGGTCGGCCAGATCGCGCGCCCCCTCCATGCCCTCGTCGCGGCTGACCAGGATCAGTTCGGCGCCGTAAGCCTTCATCGACTGGCGTCGTTCGATCGACAGGTTGTCGGGCATGATCAGGACCATCCGGTAACCCTTGATCGCCGCCGCCATCGCCAGCGCGATGCCGGTGTTGCCGGAGGTGGCTTCGATCAGGGTGTCGCCCGGTCGGATCTCGCCGCGCGCCTCGGCGCGCGCGATCATCGCCAGCGCCGGGCGGTCCTTGACCGAGCCGGCCGGGTTGTTGCCTTCAAGCTTGCCCAGGATCAGGTTGCCGCGCTGCGCATTCGCGGCACCGGGCAGGCGCTGCAGTCGCACCAGCGGCGTGCGGCCGATGGTCTGCTCGATGGTGGGATAGTCGGGTCGGTTCATTCGAAGCCTCTGCGAGGACGCACTCGGGCGCCGCGATTCGTGTCGGACAGGGCAGCGGCGCGAACCGCCACCCGCTCAGTGGGCCGTCGGGGCCAGGTCGGGCAGTTTCGTGACGCCGGGCAGTTCGGCCCCGAGCACCGCATCGCGCAGCGCCCGGATCGCCCCCAGCCGGGGAAAGCTCTTGCGCCAGGCCATCGAGACCCGTCGCATCGGCGCGGGCGCCTCGAAGGGCAGACAGCGCAGCAGCGAATCGGCGCCGCTATCGCCGCGCGCCATGCCCGGCAGCACGGTGATGCCGATGCCCGAGGCGACCATGTGGCGGATCGTCTCGAGCGAGGAGCCCTCGAAGGTCTTCTGGATGCCGGCGCTGGCCTGCGAGTAGCGCGACAGCTCGGGGCACACCTCGAGCACGTGATCACGAAAGCAGTGACCGGCGCCCAGCAGCAGCATCGTCTCGGACTTCAGTTCATGAGACGGGATCGCCGCGCGCGACGCCCAGGCGTGATGGCGCGGCACCGCGACGACGAAAGGCTCGTCGTAGAGCGCCTGCGTCATCAGTCCCTGGTCGGGGTAGGGATCGGCCAGGATCGCGACATCGATGTCGCCCTGACGCAGGAACTCGAGCAGCTTCACCGTGAAGTTCTCCTGCAGGATGAGCGGCATCTGGGGCAGGTCGCGGATGGTTCGCCCGATCACGCGCGGCAGCAGGTAGGGACCGATGGTGTAGATGAGACCCACGCGCAGCGGACCGCTGAGCGGATCGGTGCCCTGGCGGGCGATCTCGCGCAGCATGTTGGTCTGCTCGAGCACCCGCTGGGCCTGTTCGACCACCCGCTCGCCGATCGGGGTGACCGAGACCTCCGCGTGGCTGCGCTCGAACAGCTGCACACCGAGCTCTTCCTCGAGCTTGCGGATGGCCACCGACAGCGTCGGCTGGCTGACGAAACACGCCTCGGCCGCCCGCCCGAAATGGCGTTCGCGGGCAACGGCGACGATGTACTTGAATTCGGTGAGAGTCATGACTGCGCGGCGATGATACCAAGCGCGCTCAGGGCCTGCCGACGCCCCCTCGGGCATACTGGGCAAAGCCCTCACGAAATCGATACCCGTCATGCCCAAACCCCCGATCGCCCCGCCCCACCGAGCGCCCGCGCCGGTGCTGATCGGCCTGGACTGGGGCACCAGTTCGCTGCGCGCCTACCTGTTCGATGCCAGTGGCAGCGTGCTGGCGCGACGTCAGGGCGGGCCCGGCATCATGGCGGTGGCCGAGGCCCGTTTTCGCGAGGCCTTCGAGGCGCTCTGCGCGCCGTGGCTGGACACCCATCCCGGCCTGCCGGTGATCGCCAGCGGCATGATCGGCTCGCGCCAGGGCTGGCGCGAGGCGCCCTATGTGCATGCGCCGGCCGGCTTTGCCGAGATCGCCGCCGGCCTGACGTCGCTCGATGACCTGGCCGGCCGCCCTTTTCGGCTGGTCCCCGGCGTGCAGGCCAGCGGTCGCCAGGGGGCCGCCGATGTGATGCGTGGCGAGGAGACCGAGGTCTTCGGCGCGCTGGCGGCCCGCGCGCTGCTCGAGACGCCCGACGCGGCGCACCGCGACGCGCTGTTCGTGCTGCCGGGCACCCACAGCAAATGGGTCGAGGTGCGCGGCCACCGGATCGTCGCGCTGCGCACCTACCTGACCGGCGAGACCTGGGCGGTGCTGCGCCAGCACTCGATCCTGGGGCGGCTGTGCGCCGACCCGCCCGAGGACGACCCGGCGGCACAGGCGCTCGCGCTGGCCGCCTTCGACACCGGCGTGCGCCAGGGCCATGCCGAGCCGGGCGCCCTGCTGCACCAGCTGTTCATGGTCCGCACCGAAGGCCTGTTCGGCCGCTTCGCGCCGACCCAGTTGCCGGCCTACCTGTCGGGGCTGCTCACCGGCACCGAGATCGCCGACGCCTGGCGCTGGTGCGACGACGGCCCGGCGCCGGTGCTGGTGGGCGCCGGCGAACTGACCACCCGCTACGCGCGCGCCTTCGAACGGCTCGGACTGCCCGCCAGCCTGGCCGCCGAAGGCTGCGCCGCCGAAGGCCTGTTCGCGTTCGCGGTGGCCGCCGGCCTGATCGACTCCCCCCGTTCACCCACAGGACAATCCCGATGACCCCTCTCCCCCGACTGCTGATCCTGGGCACCGGCGGCACGATCGCCGGCGCTGGCGCCAGCCCCACCGACAGCACCCGCTACGAAGCCGCCAAGGTGCCGATCGCGGCGCTGGCCGGCGCGGTGCCGGGCCTGGCCGAACGCGCCGAGCTGTCGTTCGCGCAGCCGGTCCAGAAGGGCAGCTACGAGATCGATTCGACCGACTGGCAGGCGATCCGCGAGACGGTCCGGCAGGCGCTGGCCGATCCGACGCTGGCCGGGGTGGTGATCACCCACGGCACCGACACGCTGGAAGAAACCGCGTTCCTGCTGCACCACAGCCTGGCTGATCCGCGACCGGTGGTACTGACCGGCGCGATGCGCCCAGGCACCGCGCTGTCGGCCGACGGACCGGCCAATGTCCTGAACGCCGCGATGGTGGCGTTGAGCCCGCAGGCCCGCGAGCGCGGCGTTCTGGTGGTGATGAACGAGCGCATCCACAGCGCGGCCTGGGTCGGCAAGCGGCACTTCTCCAGCGTCCAGGCCTTCGACAGCGGCAGCTTCGGCGAACTGGGCAGCGTGGCCGATGCGCTGCCGGTGTTCCACCGCGCCAGCGACCCGGCGCTGGCGCGCCGCCCGGTTCTCGACCCCGGCCACGGCCCGGACCTGCCGCGCGTCCCGATCCTGCTCGGACACGCCGGCGTCGACGCCCAGACCCTCGCCGCGGTGCTGGCCACCCGGCCGGCCGGGCTGGTGTTTGCCGGCACCGGCAACGGCAATGTGCCGGCGGCGCTGCGCGGCCTACTGACGCGCGCGATCGCCGAGGGCCTGGTGGTGGTGCGCGCCTCGCGCGGCCTGGAGGGCACCATCACCCGCGACAGCCCGATGTTCGACGACCAGGCCACCGGCACGCTGACCGCGGGCCGGCTGCCGCCGCAAAAGGCACGGGTGCTGCTGATGCTGGCCCTGGCCGCCGGCGTGGACCGATCGGCGATGCAGGCGCTGTTCGACAGCGCCTGAGGCCGGCGCCTAGAACCCCATCTTCTTCTTGAGGTCCTGGTCGATCCACATGCGCGCGTGAACCGGACCCCACCAGAACCCGCCGGCATAGATCTCGCCGTCGTAGTTCTTCACCCAGGGCCACCAGGCGGCATAGGTGTAGGCGGTCGGCAGCCAGATGTAGGGCGACTTCTCGAGGATGTCGCGGGTCATCTCGCGGACCATCTTCTGGCGGGTCGGCTCGTCGCGCTCCCGGTACATCGTCTGCATCTTCTTTTCGAAGACCGGGTCGTTCCATTGCGAGTTGTTCGTGTACTGGCCCTGGGTGAAGTTCTTGCGCAGCGTGGTGGTGGGGCCGCCGTGCGAGTTGGTGTAGGCCAATCCCGGATTGTTCTTGCCGGCCCGCAGGATCGAGAAGAACGAGCCCTGCTCGAGCGGCTCGAACTCCATCTTCACCCCGATCTTCTGCAGGTAGCCGGCCACCAGCGGGCCCAGATCCATCATCACCGGGTCGCAGGCGCAGATGTGGGTCTTGAAGGTGAATCCGTTCGGATAGCCGGCCTCGGCCAGCAGCTTCTTCGCCTTGTCGGGGCTGTAGGTATAGAGCTCGCGGATCGACTCGGGCATCGCCGACAGCGGCTCGTAATAGGCGCCGAAGTCGGGGTGCTGCGGGTAGGCGAACACCTCGGCGTTGCCACCGTAGAAGGCGGCGGCGATCTCCTGCTTGTTGACCGCCATGTTCAGCGCGCGCCGCACCCGTACATCATCGAAGGGCTTGGTGTCGGTGCGCATCGCGATGTAGCTGGCCCCGTGCTGCAGCCAGCGCGCCCACTTCAGCTGCGGTGCGCTCTTGCGCAGTTCCTCTGCGGCGGTCCAGGTGATCGACTGCAGCACGTCGAGCTTGCCGGTGCGCAGCGCCGCGTACCGCGCCGCCTCGTCCTTCATGATGCGGATGCTGACGCGATCAACGAAGGGCAGCTTGTACTCCTGGCCGCCGATCTTCTCCTTGCCCCAGTAGAGCGGATTCTTCGCGTAATTCTGCGAATTGCCGTTCACATACTCGGTGAGCTGGAACGGACCGCTGCCGTTGGCCTTCTTCCAGTCGGCGATGCCGGCGTCGACCACTTCCTTCGGATACACCGACGAGAACACGCCCCAGCCCAGCCGGTAGCCCCAGTCCTCGTGGTAATGGCGGAAGTGGATGACGACGGTGTGCTTGTCCGGGCCCTCGATCTTCTCGACATGATCGATGAAGTCCGGCAGCCGCTTGGCGCTGGCCAGCAGCCGGTTGTAGCTGTAGACCACATCCTGCGCGGTCAGCTCGCGCGCCGCCATCACGCCGGGTTTCTCCGGGAACATCACACCCTTGCGCAGCTTGACCTCCAGGCGCAGCGGGTTCTCCAGCCACTTCCAGGTCTCGGCCAGATCGCCCTTGTAGGCGTCCGACGGCAGGTAGGAGTCCGACTTGAACAGGTACGGCCCGCCCTGCGCCTTGGACTTGGCGAAGTCGGCAATGAACAGCCGGTCGTAATACAGGCCCGCGTCCTGGGCGGTCTTGTAATTCCAGTCGGCCGGATCCCAGGACAGCGGTGCCAGTGTCGGCGAATTGGTGCCGATGCTCAGCGCGCCGCCGTACTTCGGTTTTTCGGTCTGGGCGCCTGCGGTGGGCAGGTAAAGTGTCGAGAGCGCAATGGCCAGCGCGCAGCTGAAACGGCCCCATCGGTGAAGCAGACGCCTGGTATCCATGTCTTCCTCCTCGTTCGTTGAATGGCCCGACCGATTCATGCCGGATCGGGTCCGTCCCCACCGTTGCACATAACCCAGGGAAGCACAACATGTCTGTCCGCATCATTGGCATGATCGGTGTCGAACCGCCGCAAGGAACCACCCTGCATGTGATCGGAGGCGGGGTCAGCGCGCCGTTCCTGCGGACCTTCGCCCAGGCACACGAGGCCGCCGGCTTCGACCAGGTGCTGGTGGGCTACTACTCGTCCTCGGCCGAGGGCTTCACCGTGGCCTCGCACGCCGCCGCCCACACCACCACGCTGTCCTACCTGATCGCGCACCGGCCCGGGATCGTCTCGCCGACGCTGGCGGCGCGCGCCGCGGCGACCTTCGACCACCTGTCCGGCGGCCGCCTGGCGCTGCACATCATCGCCGGGGTCAGCGACCGCGAGCAGGAGAGCGAGGGCGACTTCCTGAAGAAGGACGCCCGGTACGAGCGCGCCGCCGAGTACCTGAGCGTGCTGCGCCGGGTCTGGACCCTGGACAAGCCCTTCGATCACGAGGGCCGCTACTACCAGTTCCGCGGCGCCTGGAGCGCGGTCAAGCCGCTGCAGCAGCCCGCCCCGCCGATCTTCTTCGGTGGCTCGTCCGAGGGCGCGCTGGCGATGGGCGCCGAACACTGCGACGTGTTCGCGCTGTTCGGCGAACCGCTGAAAGACACCGCCGAGCGCATCGCCGACTTCCGCCGGCGCGCCGCGCCCTTCGGCCGCCATCCGGGCTTCAACATCTCGTTTCGGCCGATCATCGCGGCCACCGAGGGCCAGGCCTGGGACAAGGCGCACCGGGTGCTGAGCGACCTCGAGGGCGCCAACCTGTCGCGCGGCCCGCAGGACCAGTCGGCCAAGCGGCTGCTGGAGATCGCTGCGCGCGGCGACACGCACGACGAGCGGCTCTGGTTGCCGATCGCGCGCGCGACCGGCGCCAAGGGCAACACCTCGTGCCTGGTCGGCACGCCGGAACAGGTGGCCCGGGCGATGCTCGAGTACTACCGGCTGGGCGTCGGGTCGTTCCTGATCCGCGGCTTCGACCCGGTGGAGGACACCACCGAATTCGGTCGCGAACTGATCCCGATGCTCAGGGAAGGCGCGGCCAGGATCGATGCCCAGGCAGCGATCACTCAGCCCTGACCGGCACCGTCCGCTGGAGAAACGCGATGACGGCATGGGCAAAGACATCGTTGCGGTCGCCCGCGACCATGTGCCCCGCCCCGCCGACGTTGACGTATTCGCTGTGCGGACACAGCGCGAGGAAGGCCTGTGCGCCCTCTTCGCTCAACAGGTCGGACAGCCCGCCGCGCACCAGCAGCGTGGGCAGGCTCAGGCGCCGCGAACTGGCTTCCATCCGGTCGCGCCGGTTCTCCATCGTCTGACGCCCGGCCCGGTAGGCCGGGTCCCAGTGCCAGTGGTAGCGGCCGTCAGCACCCAGGCGGACGTTCTTGGCCAGTCCGTCCAGACTGCGCGGGCGCTGGCGGTGCGGCTGATAGCTCGCGATCGCTTCGGCCACCTCGTCCAGCGATCCGAACCCGTCGGGATTGCGGGTCATGAAGGCCTGGATCCGCTGGACGCCCTCGGCTTCGATGTGGGGACCGACATCGACCAGCACCAGCGCGCTGGCATCGACCCGGCCCTCGCCCGCCGCGACCAGGCTGGTGCCCCCGCCCATCGAGGCGCCAACCAGCACCGGGCGGCGCCCGCCGAGCGCGGCGATCACGCATTCCAGGTCCTGGACCATCCAGTCCTGGCCGTAATCGCCGTCGGGCGCCCAGTCGGAGTCGCCGTGACCGCGGGCATCGAAGGCGACCGCGAAATAGCCGGCCGCGCCCAGGGTTTCGCCGGCGCCCTTCCAGGCATGGCGAGTCTGACCGCCGCCGTGCTGCAGCAGCACGAGCGGTCCCCGGGGGTCGCCCCAGGAATCGCCCGCGATGCCCACACCGCCGGCACCGGGCCAGCGGTGCATCGGGGTGGGCGTGCCGGGCAACCGGGCCCCGGCGTTCAGGGCGCGCGTCATCCGGCCTTCTTCACCAGCAAGGCGAGGATCGCCTCGAAGTGATCGTCGGCCATCCGGCGCAGTTCGTCGTCGGTCCGGTCCTGGACCGGATGCGGGACGAACACATAGGCCGGATCGGTGCCCAGCGCCCGTGACTGGGCCGCCGCCGCATCGATGAATTCGGTGGTGGCCACGCCGACAGAGGCAATGCCATTGGCTTCGAGATCTGCGAGGTCATGCGTACAGCACGACGTGCAGGAGCCTCAGTCAGCCAGGCCTTCGATCACCACATCGACTTCGCCGATCATCTGCTGACGCAGCGGCAGCGGCGCCGGCTTGGCGACGGTCGGCTTCATGTAGCGCCTGACCGCGATGCCACGCCCGGTGAGCAGCGCATCGAGCCGGTCGAGGAACACATCCCCGCGCGGTTTGGAAATGTCGAGCAGGCCCACGGTCAGCCCCTCGAGCCGGTCCGGACGGACCAGCCTCTCACGCGACGACGGACTCTGCTCCGACGTCGGATCCATGACGACACTCATGATTTCACCTCCCTGGTAACCGGTAGAGATCCGGCGGCGCCTCCCGACGACCAGCCGGCGATGATGCCGGAGAACATTCCGGCACTGCCTCCCGCGCGGACGATGAACAGTCCACCCGGGCGAAACTTGTTGCGGGTGCTGCCCAGCACCGCGGGGCCGTAGCCCTCGTCGATTCCCCGGGCGCCCCGGACGAGCTGTTCGCCGGGAATCTCGCACAGGCGGGACAGTTCCTCCAGCAGGCGCGCCTTGCTCCAGCCCGCCGCCCGGAAGGTGCGCTCGTGCTCGGGGCAGACGACCAGCAGCGCGTCGCACGACGGCGCCAGCTTGACATTGTGGATCGCCTTGAGCGATTCGGCCATGCTGTGCGCCAGGCTTTCCGGCGTGCGCGACTTCTGGTCGACGACGCCCTGCAGACCGAAGCCGGCGAACACCGTGACCGCCGAGACGCCGCGCGCCACGCCGAAATCGCTGGCCAGCGGTTCCCAGGACGAGCCCTCCTCGTCCTCGGCGAAGCAGTAGGTGTACTTGCCCGGATTGCCCAGCGTGGCGCGATCGACCTCCTGGGGGCGACCGCCGCCGACGTTGCGCACGATCAGCTGCAGGGCGCGGCCGATGGTGGCATTGGCCCGGTTGCCCTGGCCCAGCGCATTGCCGCGGGCGTTCATCGAAATCTGCCGGCGCACCGGCCCGTTCACGATCACCACCGGGCCGACAAACATGGTGGTGGCCAGCACGCCGTGCAGGGAGAAGGCCGGGTCGAGCGCGGCCTCGACCGCGGCCAGCACCACCGGCAGGTAGTCGGGCTTGCAACCGGCCATCACCGCATTGATGGCGACCTTTTCCACCGTCAGCTCAGCCAGGTTCGGCGGGCACAGGCCCAGCACCTCCTTGGGATCGCGGGTGGTGCCGGCGAGCATGCGCAGCACCCGTTTCTGGGTGGGCGGCACCACCGGCAGGCCGTCGGTCCAGCCCCGCTCGTAGATGGCCTCGATCTCGTCCTCGTCCTCGCCGAACTCGACGCGGCGCGCGCTCAGGCCGGTCTCATCGAAGCGGATCAGCAGGTCTTCCAGGATGCCGGGCTCGACATTGAGCGCGCCGCAACCGGGCCGCAGGGCGGGCAGACCCGCGCCGATCGACGTGACACCGCTCACCCGCTCCCATTCGGTGCGGTCCCAGCCGTAGGTCCGCGCGGTCTCCTGCCCGTTCGAACGGCGGATCAGGGTCGGCACGATCTCGATGCCCAGCCGATGCGAGGCGGCCAGGCCGGTGTCGTCGATGCGCGAGGCGATCGATTCGGGAAACGCGGGGTCGTCCTGGGTGAACACGGTGAGCGGACCGCGCGCGGCCAGCTCGGCCAGCACCGACGCGGTGAGCTCGCAGGTGGGGCAATCGCGCTTGACGACCGCGATCAGGCCATCGGCGGGCAAGGTCACCTCGGGTACGGACATGCGGTCTCCCATGAAAAAATCGCGTCCCGCCGGCGCCGGGATCGCTGGCTCTCAGTCTAGCGCCGGCAAGGGGCGCCCCGTGCCATTCGTCGCGCTGCGCAGTCGCCGCGCCGGTTCATTTGTCCTAGTATCGGACGCGAACCGACCCGGGAGACACCGACCATGCCTCGAGCCCACCTGCTGGACCGCTTTATCGGGGAGCAATACCCGACCTTCGCCGGCGCGGCCGACATCGACGCCTTCGAAGCGGTGCCCTACGCCGAGCGCATCGCCGCCGCCAGCACCTTCGAGGCGATCCGGCTGGGCGCCGCGAACAATCCGGACGCGCCCGCCATCCGTTTCCTGCCGAACGCCGACCCCGCCGACACGCCGGTCGAGATCAGCCATGGGCAGTTCATCGCGCGGGTCACCCAGACGGCCAACCTGTTCCACTCGCTGGGCGTCGGCCCGGGCGATGTGGTGAGCTTCCTGCTGCCGCTGCTGCCCCAGAGTTTCTTCGTGCTGTTCGGCGCCGAAGCGACCGGCATCGCGAACCCGGTGAACCCGCTGCTCGAGCCGCACCAGATCGCGGAAATCCTGGAAGCCGCAGGCACCCGCGTGCTGGTCACCCTCGGGCCGACGCCGGGCAGCGACATCTGGGAAAAGGTGATGAAGGTGCGCGGCGAGCTCAAGCACCTGAAGGCCATCGTCCGGATCGGCGGACCGGCCGACGAGACCCCGGGCATCCTGCGCTACGAGGCGCTCATCGACCGCCAGCCCGCCGACCGGCTGGTGAGCGGGCGCCAGATCGGCGCCGGCGATGTCGCCGCCTATTTCCACACCGGCGGCACCACCGGCACCCCGAAGCTGGTGCGCCACACCCACGCCAACCAGGTCTACCAGGCCTGGGCGTGCAACCTCGTCCTGAAATCCGCCGCAGGCCGCCACCTGCTCTACGGCATGCCGCTGTTTCATGTCGGCGGCTCGCTCAGCCAGGCCCTGAGCGCGCTGGCCGGCGGCAACTGCCTGGTGGTGCTGTCACCGGCCGGCTGGCGCAACCCGAACGCGCTGAAGAACCTCTGGCAACTGGTCGATCGCTTCCGGCCCGAGATGCTCAGCAGCGTGCCCACCATCCTCGCCGCCTCGCTGAGCGTGCCGGCCGGTTCGGCCGACCGGTCGAGCCTGAAGTACTGCGCCGGCGGCGGATCGGCGATTCCGGTGGCCGTCGCCGGCGCCCTGGCGCGCGAACTCGGCACGCCGGTGATCGAGGTCTACGGCATGACCGAGACCTCGAGCGTGCACACCCTGTCGTATCCAGAGCGGCCGATACGGCTGGGCTCGGTCGGCCACCCGGTCCCGTACAGCCGGGTGCGGATCGTGCGCATCGATGCCGATGGCCGGTATCTGGGCGACTGCGCCGTCAACGAAATCGGGGTGGTCGCGATGGCCGGCCCCGGCGTCTTCGACGGCTACCTCAACGAGATCCACAACCGGGGCGCCTTCGTGGAGCCCGGCTGGGTGAACTCGGGCGACCTCGGCCGGCTCGACGAGGACGGCTACCTCTGGATCACCGGTCGCGCCAAGGACCTGATCATCCGAGGCGGGCACAACATCGACCCGACGCCGATCGAGGACGTGTTCTTCCAGCACCCGGCGGTCGGACTGGCCGCCCTGGTCGGACAGCCCGACGCCTATGCCGGCGAACTGCCGCTGGCCTATGTGCAGCTCAAGCCGGGCGCGACGGTGGCGGCTGGCGAACTCGAGCAGTGGGTGCGCGAACGCACGCCGGAGCGGGCCGCCGTCCCGGTCGCGATCGTCCTCATCGACCCGATGCCGCTGACCGGCGTGGGCAAGGTCTTCAAGCCGCAGTTGCGCTGGGACGCGGCCCGCCGGGTCTTCACGCAGGCCCTGGCTGCGCTGGCCGAACAGGGCCTGGGCGTCGCGGTCGACGTGGGCGCGCACGGCACGCACGGCAGCCTGGCGACGGTGACGGTTCGCGAGGTCGCGCCCGCGGCGCGCGAGGCGGTGGCGGCCGCCATCCGCGAGCGGCTCGACCCGTTCGTCATCCGGCATGAGATCGTCTGGTCCTGATCGCCATTCCCCAGAAGGAAAAGCCATGCCCCGAGCCCTGATCGTCGCGCCCGAAGACCACGCCGCGCCGCTGCATGTCGGCGGATTCCAGATCGTCGTGCTGGGGTCGCAGGCCGACACCGGCGGCACCGAGTTCTTCCACCAGAGCGGCGAAGAGGGCAAGGGCCCCGGACCGCATTTCCACCCCTGGGACGAGACCTTCTATGTGCTCAAGGGCGAACTGCACTGCGGCATCGACCAGGTCGAGACGGTGGCGCTGCCCGGCACCCTGATTCACGTGCCCGGCGGATCGACCCACTGGTTCCGCTTCGGCAAGGGCGGCGGCGAGATCCTCGCGATCACCTCCACCGGCAAGGCGTCGGCCATGTTCACCCACTTCGACCAGGGGATCACCTGGGAGAGCCCCGACCGCGCCGGGCTGACCGCGCTGGCGGCCAGCTACGGGCAGACGATCATCGGTTAGGCGGTTGCCTTGCCGCACCGATCGCGCCAATGACGAGGCCTCCTTGAGCAGCGCGATCGCCTGGTACCAGCAACATGCGTCGGACGTGGTGGCGCGCTATGAATCGATCGCATTCGAACAGGTTCACGCCTGGCTGGCCGAACGGCTCCCCCGCGCACCGGCGCTCGTGCTGGACGTGGGCGCAGGCAGCGGGCGCGACGCAGCCTGGTTCGCCGCGCGTGGCGATGAGGTGGTAGCGGTAGAGCCGTCCGCCGCGATGCGGGAGACGGCGATGCGCCTGCACCCGTCGCCTCGAATCCGCTGGATCGACGATCGGTTGCCCGGTCTCGACGCCTGTCACCGCCTGGGCACCGGCTTTGATGTGATCCTGGTGAGCGCGGTGTGGATGCATGTCCCGCCCGCCGATCGGGAGCGGGCCTTCCGAAAGCTCGTCACCCTGCTGCGACCGGGCGGATTGCTGGCCCTCTCGCTGCGACAGGGGCCCGACGAACACGACCGGGGAATGTTCGACGTATCGGTCCAGGAAATCGATCGCCTGGCCTTACGGCACGGCGCCCAGGTGGAGCACGACGCCATCGGCGAAGACAGTCTGGGACGCAGTCAGGTGACCTGGGCCAGCGCGCTGGTGCGACTGCCGGACGACGGCACGGGTGCGATGCCGTTACTGCGGCACCTGATCGTCAACGACGCAAAATCGTCGACCTACAAACTCGCGCTGCTGCGAGTGCTGTGCCGCATCGCCGACGGCGCTACCGGGGTTGCGGTACCCGCCGGCGATGAACGGGTGGCCCTGCCACTGGGCCTGGTGGGGCTTTACTGGCTGCGGCTGTTTCGCCCGTTGCTGGATGCAGACCTGCCGCAATCGCCAGACAATCGCGGCCTGGAACGGCTCGGTTTCGTGGGCGAAGGCTATCTGCGCACACGTCATCTGTCACCGCTCGATCTGCGGGTGGGATCGGTCTTCGATGCCCACACAGCCGCCGATTTGCATGCGGCCTTGCGCGATGCCTGCGACACCATCACAAGGATGCCGGTCCGTTACAGCACCTTTCCCGACGGCGCGCCGATCTTCGAGGCAGCACGGCCAGGGATGCGCCGCCGTCCCGCTGGCGCCTGGACGCTCGACAACGCCGCTCTGTGGTCATTCGGTGAACTCCGGGTCCCGACGAGCCTGTGGCAATGTCTGTCGCGCCATGACGTCTGGATCGAGCCCGCGCTGATCGCCGAATGGGGTCGGCTGATGCGGGTCTACGCGCGCAGCCAGGGCCGCGCGCTCGCAGAAGGCGCAATGGCCTGTGCGATGACCTGGAACGATCCGGATCGAGACGCCCGCAGGATCCGCGAGCGGGCGCTCGCGATGATCGATCAGTCGCCGCTGTACTGCGTCTGGACCGGTCGCCGGCTCAACCCTGGCACGCTGGACATCGACCACTGCTTTCCCTGGGCTGCCTGGCCCTGCGATGCGCTGTGGAATCTGATGCCGGCGCACCGCGATGTGAACCGTCACCACAAGCGAGACCGGGTACCGTCCGACCGGCTGATGCTGGCCTCACGCGAGCGGATCAACGGCTGGTGGCGCGACGCTTATCACAGCGCCACTGACCCGATGAGCCCACCGCGATTCGCAGAAGAAGCACGGGCAAGCCTTCCAGGGCTGCCCGGCGAGGGCCAGGCGATCGCACTGGACGATGTGTTCGGCGCCATGCGCCTGCAGCGGATGCGCTTGCGCTTCAACCAGCAGATCGCACAGTGGGACGGCTTGCCGGGGCGTTGAACAAACGTTCAAGCCGGCGCGATCTTGTCCTGCGTATTGGTGTCGAAGTCGCCCGCATCATGGCGCTCGTGCAGCTGGCTGGCCGGATCGCCCATGACCCGGTTGACCATCCGCCCGCGCTTGACCGCCGGGCGCTGGGCGATCAGGTCGGTCCAGCGCTGCACATGGCGGTATTCCTGGACCTGGAGAAACTCGCCCGCCCCGTAGATCAGGCCCTTGGCGAGTGCGCCATACCAGGGCCAGATGGCCATGTCGGCGATGGTGTAGTCGGCGCCCGCCATGTATTCGCGGTCGGCCAGGTGGCGATCGAGCACATCGAGCTGGCGCTTGACCTCCATCGCGAAGCGGTCGATCGCGTATTCGATCTTGGTCGGCGCATAAGCGTAGAAATGGCCGAAGCCGCCGCCCAGGTAGGGCGCGCTGCCCATCTGCCAGAACAGCCACGACAGGCACTCGGCGCGACCCGCCGGATCGGTCGGCAGGAAGACCCCGAACTTCTCGGCCAGGTGCAGCAGGATCGCCCCCGACTCGAACACCCGGATCGGCACCGGTCCGCTGCGATCGATCAGCGCCGGGATCTTGGAGTTGGGATTGGCATCGACGAAGCCGCTGCCGAACTGCTGGCCTTCGTTGATGCGGATCAGCCACGCGTCGTATTCGGCGCCCTGATGCCCCAGGGCCAGCAGTTCCTCGAGCATCACCGTGACCTTCACCCCGTTGGGCGTGGCCAGCGAGTAGAGCTGGAACGGGTGCTTGCCGACCGGCAGTTCCTTCTCATGGGTCGGTCCGGCGATCGGACGATTGATGTTGGCGAAACGACCGCCGTTCTCCTTGTTCCAGGTCCAGATCTTGGCAGGCGTGTAGGTCGCGTCGGTCATTTATCGGTAGCTCCAGGCAACGATCAGGGTGTGGAAATCGGGCAATCGAGATCAGGCCATCGGGATCGCAGGATCAGCGATGGCGGCGAGCGGTCGGTCTAGGCACCCTTGAACACCGGGAGGCGCTTTTCCTTGTAACTGCTCAGGGCCTCGCGGAAGTCCTGGGTCGCGACCGCCCGGTCCTGCTCGAGGTTCGCCGCGGCGAAGGCCTCATCGTAGCTGTCGTCGATCGCCGTCCAGATCTGCGCCTTCATCGCCGCCAGCGAGCGCGGCGCCGCCTGGGTCGCGATCGTGCGGGCATAGGCGAGCGCATGGGGCAGGAGCTGGTCGTCATCGAGCACCGCGTTCACCAGCCCCAGCCGCTCGGCCTCGACGCCGTCGAAGCGGCGCGCGGTGTAGAGCAGGTCGGCCGCCCGGGCCGTGCCGATCAGCCGCGTGAGCAGCCAGCCGATGCCTTTTTCCGCCGGCACGCCGAGTCGGGCGAAGGTCGCGTTGAAGAGCGCCGAGCGGGCCGCGAAACGGATGTCGCAATGCAGGGACAGGATGAAGCCCCAGCCGAAGGCCGCGCCGTTGACCGCCGCGATCGTCGGCTTGCGCGAGGTGATCAGGCCGTTCCACCCGTTGCTGAAGAATCGTTGCAGACCCGGGCCGACGTCATCGCCCCATTGCCGCACCAGGCCGTCGGTGGGCGTGGGGTCGACCCGCGCCGAGCCGCCCGGACCGGGTTTGGCGGTGCCGATCACGCTCAGGTCCAGCCCGGCGGAAAAGCCCCGGCCCGCGCCGGTGATGACGATCACCCGCACCTGCGGGTCGGCGGCGGCCGCGTCGACCTTCTGGAAGAAGGCGCCGAGCATCGCGGGCGTCAGGGCGTTGAGCTTGTCGGGGCGATTGAAGGTGATCTGCGCGACATGCGCGTCGACCGCATACAGGATGCCGCTGTCCTCGGAAGAAAGAATCGGATCGGTCACGCGCGGTGGCTCCTGTCGGGGAAGGCGGGTCGGGCATCAAGCTTAACCCGGCCGGCGACGGACCGGAAAGCGTCAGGCCTGCACGAAGTCGCCGCGCCCGGCCAGCCAGCGCGCGGTGAGCGCGAGCGCCGCCGCGGGATCGTCGCGCAGCAGCGTCGTCGCCAGTTCCCGGGCCTGTTCGACCAGTTCGGCGTCGCGCTCCAGATCGGCATGGCGCAGCATCGCCAGCCCCGACTGCCGGGCACCCAGCAGTTCGCCCGGCCCGCGCAGCAGCAGGTCGCGGCGGGCGATCTCGAAGCCGTCGCTGCTTTCGAAGACGATGCGCAGCCGCTCGCGGGCGGTCTCGGACAGGGGGGTGCGAAACAGCAGCACGCAGACGCTGTCGGCAGTGCCGCGCCCGACCCGGCCGCGCAACTGGTGCAGCTGCGACAGCCCGAAGCGCTCCGCATGCTCGATCACCATCAGCGACGCATTGGGGACATCGACCCCGACCTCGATCACGGTGGTGGCCACCAGCAGGCGCAGTTCGCCGGCCGCGAAGGCGCTCATCGTCGCGGCCTTCTCACCGGGCGCGAGCCGGCCATGGACCAGCCCGACCGGCCACTCGGGCAGCTCGGCGGCCAGCAGCGCGTGGGTGTCGATGGCGGTCTGCAGGTCGAGCGCCTCGCTCTCCTCGATCAGCGGACAGACCCAGTAGACCTGGCGCCCTTCGCCCAGCGCCGCGCGGATCGCCTCGATCACCTGATCGCGACGGCGGGCGTCGATCAGCTTGGTCAGCACCGGCTTGCGGCCCGGCGGGGCCTCGTCGATCACCGAGACGTCCAGATCGGCGTAGTAGCTCATTGCCAGCGTGCGCGGGATCGGGGTGGCGCTCATCATCAGCTGGTGGGCCGGCCGCGCGCTGTCGGCCTGCGCGCCGCGCAGCGCCAGGCGCTGGGCCACGCCGAACCGGTGCTGTTCATCGACGATCGCCAGGCCCAGCCGCGGGAAGACCACGCTGTCCTGGATCAGGGCGTGGGTGCCGATCAGCAGGTCCACCTCGCCACGCGCCACCGCCTCGCGCACCGCCTTCTTGTCGGCCGGCTTCATCGAGCCCGACAGCCACGCGATGCGCGCCAGCGGGTCGTCGATCCACTGGCGCAGCTTGCGGTGGTGCTGCTCGGCCAGAATCTCGGTGGGCGCCATCAGCGCCACCTGAAAGCCGCTGCCCACTGCCTGCAGCGCGGCCAGCGCGGCGATCACCGTCTTGCCGCTGCCCACGTCGCCTTGCAGCAGGCGGTTCATCGGCTCGCCGCGCGCGAGATCGGCGGCGATCTCGCGCCAGACCCGCTGCTGGGCGCCGGTCAGCTGGAACGGCAGGCGCTCGATCAGGGCCCGGGCGCGCGCCGGCTCGGTCATCGGCGCGGCGCGCAGCACGCTGCGCCGCCGCCGGGCTTCCCGCAGCGAGACCTGCTGGGCAAGCAACTCGTCCAGGATCACCGTGCGCCAGGCCGGATGGCTGCGGTCTTCGAGCGCGGCGAGCGAATCGTCGGGCCGCGGGTGGTGAAGCAGGCCGACCGCCTCGCGGATCGGCATCACGCCCAGGGCCTCGCGCTGCGCGGGCGACAGCGCATCGCGCCAACGCACCCGCTCGAGCGCTTCGGCGATCGCGGTGCGCAGGCTGGGCTGGCTGATCCCGGCGGTGGTCGGATAGACCGGCGTCAGCCGCTCGGGCAGATCGGCGCCGCCCCCGGCGCGTACCGTGGGATGAACCATCTCGAGCCCGAACAGGCCGGCACGCACGCCGCCGTGGACCCTGACGACCCGGCCGACCGCCAGCTGACGGATCTGCGAGGGATAGAAATTGAACAGGCGCAGGCCGATGCGCCCGCTGTCGTCCTCGATGTCGGCGCTGAGCACGCGCCGCCCGCGTGAGGACACCTCCTGGTGGCGAACCACGCCCTCGACCTGAACATCATCGCCATGCCGGGCACTGCCGATGGGCACCACCTGGGTCAGGTCCAGGTAGCGCAGCGGCAAGTGCAGGGCGAAATCGTCGTCGGTGCGCAGCCCGAGCCGGGCCAGCCGGGATGCGGGACCGCTGCGGGCCGGCGGCGCAGCGGCGCGGCGGGCGGGCGAGACGGCCATCGAGCGGGGGCGATCAGCCCAGGACCATCACCGCTTCCACTTCGAACTGGGCACCGCGCGGCAGACTCGACACGCCGACCGTGGAACGGGCCGGGAACGGCGCGGCGATGTATTCCTGCAGGATGGCGTTGACCACCGGAAACTGGGTGAGATCGGTGAGGAACAGGGTGAGCTTCACGCAGTGCTCCAGTCCGCCGCCCGCCGCCTGCGCCACTGCCCGCAGATTGCGAAAGGCCCGATGCACCTGGGCCTCGAAGGGTCCGTCGACGAGTTGGCCGCTGTCCGGGTCCAGGGCGATCTGGCCCGACAGATAGACCGTGTCGCCCGCCCGGATTGCCTGGGAATAAGGGCCGATCGCGGCCGGCGCGCTGGTGGTGGAAATGACTTCTCGGATCATCGGGAACGCTCGCGCACAGAGGATGAAAGAAGCCGGGAGCGCCGCAACGCAGGGCCCGGACTGACGTCGAGGCATCTTAGCCCAAGCCGGCGGGCTGCCGGTGCGGCAGGGTCAACCGGTTCGCCCGGCGGGCAGCGGAAAGATCAGGCAGGTAGTGGTCGCATGGGCATAGAGCCGACCGGCCGCATCGACCACGCTGCCCTCGGCGACGCCGATCTGGCGCGACACGCTGACCACCCGGCCTTCGCCGCGCACCGGTCCGACCTGGTCGGTCAGGCCACGCAGGTAGTTCACCTTCAGCTCCAGTGTGGTGTAACCCATCCCCTGAGCCAGCGTGGTGTGCACCGCACAGCCGACGGCGGAATCGAGCAGGGTGGCGAGATAGCCCCCGTGAACGCTGCCGATCGGGTTGTAGAAGCGGCTGTCGGGGATGCCCTGGAAGACGATACGACCCGGTTCGGCCTCGACCGGCACCAGGCCCATGTGCTCGCCCATCGGAATGCCCGGCAGCTCGCCGCGCATGATCCGCTCCAGAAACGCCAGCCCGGTCCCGGCGGCCAGTTCGGCCGGGTCGGTGCGCCCGGGCATCGCCATGCGTTCGCGGACCGCCTGCGCCTGGGCGATCCATTGCGCGCGAATCTGCTCGGCCTCCTGCGGGCTGCGCAGCGTCTGACCTGCCATTTCTGCCTCCTTCTTTCTGCGGGACGCGGATTGTTGCATATGCATCGATCCCCCTGGGGCCGACGTGCCGGTTCGGCGCAGCGCCCCGACCGGACAGCCCGCCGGCGTGACCCCGCGCTGCTAGACTCGACGGCTTCCCCGCCCCGACCGCATCGCCCACCATGTCCGACCGCCCCGACCGCAGCCCGGCCGACACCTCCTGCATCCGCATCCGCGGGGCGCGCCAGAACAACCTGAAGAACCTCGACATCGACATCCCCACCCATCAGCTGGTGGTGGTGACCGGGGTCTCGGGCTCGGGCAAGAGCTCGCTGGTCTTCGACACCCTGTATGCCGAAGGCCAGCGCCGCTATGTCGAGACCTTCTCGGCCTATGCGCGCCAGTTCCTGGACCGGATGGACAAGCCGCAGGTCGACCGGATCGAGGGGGTTCCGCCGGCGATCGCCATCGACCAGACCAACCCGGTGCGCACCTCGCGGTCCACGGTCGGCACGATGACCGAGCTTAACGATCACCTGAAACTGCTGTTCGCGCGCGCCGCCACCCTGCACTGCCGGTGCTGCGCGCAGCCGGTACGCCGCGACGACACCGCGTCGGTGCTGGCCGGTCTGCACCAGCGCGCGCAGGCCGCGGGCGATCCGCGGGTGGTCATCACCTTCCCGGTACCGGTGCCGGCCAATTTCAGCGACACCGAGATCGAACAGCACCTGCAGGCGCAGGGATACACCCGGATTCATGCCCGCAGCGCCGGTCCCGACGGCGCGCCGGCGGTGCTCTCGGTGGTCCAGGACCGGCTGCGGGTGGGGAGCGTCGAGCCCCAGCGCCTGGCCGAAGCGATCGAGACCGCGTTTGCGCGCGGACAGGGCCGGCTGGCGGTGCATGCCCTGGACGCGGAAGGCGTGGACACCGCGGTCTGGCGGTTCTCGCGCGGGCTGCACTGCGCCGAATGCGACATCGCCTACGCCGACCCGCTGCCCAGCCTGTTCTCCTTCAATTCGCCGCTGGGCGCCTGCGAGGCGTGCCGCGGCTTCGGCCGGGTGATCGGCATCGACCTCGGGCTGGTGATCCCGGATGAGAACAAGACCCTCGCCGAAGGCGCGGTCAAGCCCTGGCAGACCGAGAGCTACAAGGAATGCCAGCGCGACCTGCGCCAGTTCGCCGCGCGCGCCGGGGTGCCGATGGACGTGCCCTGGAAGCAGCTGAGCGCGGCGCAGCGCCAGTGGGTGATCGACGGCGGCGCGGACTGGACCGGCAAGTGGAAGACGCAGTGGTACGGCATCCACCGCTTCTTCACCTGGCTGGAGAGCAAGGCCTACAAGATGCACATCCGGGTGCTGCTCTCGAAATACCGGGCCTACTCGCCCTGCGGCACCTGCCAGGGAGCCCGGCTCAAGCCGGACGCGCTGCTGTGGCGGGTCGGCGCCGAACCGATGGCGCCGGCGCCGTTTCGCCCAGCCGGGGTCCAGTGGAGCGAGGCCCAGCGGCTGGCGCTGCCCGGACGCTCGCTGCACGACCTGATGCTGATGCCGATCGACACGGTGCGCGATTTCTTCGCGGCGGTGGCGGCCGCCCCGGGCGCGGGCGGCGGCGGCGCGCGCCAGGAGGCGCTCGAGATGCTGCTGGTCGAGATGCGCGGGCGTCTGGGCTACCTGTGCGATGTCGGGCTGGGCTACCTGACGCTGGACCGCCAGTCGCGAACCCTGTCGGGCGGCGAGGTGCAGCGCATCAACCTGACCACCGCCCTGGGCACCTCGCTGGTCAACACGCTGTTCGTCCTCGACGAGCCCAGCATCGGCCTGCATCCGCGCGACATGGGCCGGGTGATCGGGGTGATGCAGCGGCTGCGCGATGCCGGCAATTCGCTGGTGGTGGTCGAGCACGACCCGCAGGTGATGTTCGCCGCCGACCGCATGCTCGACATCGGCCCCGGACCCGGCGAGCGCGGCGGCGAGATCGTCTACTACGGCGACCCGGCCGGGCTGCGCGACGCCGACACCCTGACCGGCGACTACCTCTCGGGACGTCGCCAGGTCGACACCACCCGCCCACAGCCGGTGCTGCCGGCCACGCCGCGGCTGCTGCTCGAGGGCGCGCGCGAGCACAACCTGAAGAACCTGTCGGTCGAGATTCCACTGACCCGCCTGGTCTGCGTGACCGGGGTGTCGGGCAGCGGCAAGTCGACGCTGGTGCAGAACGTGCTGCTGCCGGCGCTGCTCAAGGCCAAGGGCCGGCCCACCGAGGCGCCCGGCCCGTTCGACCGCCTGCTGGGCGACGACTGGATCGGCGACGTGGTGTTCGTCGACCAGTCACCGGTCGGCAAGACCGCGCGCTCGAACCCGGTGAGCTACGTCGGCGCCTTCGACGCGATCCGCAAGCGCTTCGCCGGCGCGGCGCTGTCGCGCGAGCGCGGCTACACCGCCGGCACCTTCAGTTTCAATTCCGGCGACGGGCGCTGCGCCAGCTGCGGGGGCAACGGCTTCGAGCATGTCGAGATGCAGTTCCTCTCGGATGTGTACCTGCGCTGCCCCGACTGCGACGGGCGCCGCTTCCGGGCGGAAACCCTCGAAGTGACGCTGCCCGACCGTCAGGGCCGACCGCTGTCGGTGGCCGACGTGCTGGACCTGACGGTGAACCAGGCACTCGATTGCTTCTCCCAGGATGCCGAGGTGCGGGTCAAGCTGCAGCCGCTGGCCGATGTCGGGCTGGACTACCTGAAGCTGGGCCAGCCGGTGCCCACGCTGTCGGGCGGCGAATCGCAGCGCCTGAAGCTGGCCGGTTTCCTGGCCGAGGCGGCCAGCCTGGGGCTGACCCGGGACCGCGCGCCGGGCAGCGCCTTCGCGCGAGCCGGGCGCAAGGGCACGCTGTTCCTGTTCGACGAGCCGACCACCGGCCTGCACTTCGATGACGTCGCACGGCTGCTGCGCGCGCTGCGCAAGCTGCTGGCCGCCGGCCACTCGCTGCTGGTGGTCGAGCACAACCTGGACATCATCCGCGCCGCCGACTGGGTGATCGACCTGGGGCCCGAGGGCGGTGATCGCGGGGGGCAGATCGTGGCCACCGGCACCCCCGAGGACCTGATCGCCACCCCGGCCTCGCACACCGGCCGGGCGCTGGAGGAGTACCGCCAGCAGCTGGCGGCCCGCGCGGTGCGCTCGCCGGCCGGCGCCTATGCGGTGAACGCCGGCACCGCGGGTGCCGTGGCCGCTGCACCGGCACCCGCCCTGCCCCCGCCGGACCCCGAACCCGCCGGCCTGCCGCTGGCCTCGGCGCTGCGCGAGCGCGGTCGCCACTCGATCTTCGTGCACAACGCGCGCGAGCACAATCTGAAGAACATCGACGTCGAGATCCCGCGCGAGCGCTTCACCGTGATCACCGGCGTGTCGGGTTCGGGCAAGTCGACGCTGGCCTTCGACGTGGTGTTCGGCGAAGGCCAGCGCCGCTATCTCGAGTCGCTCAACGCCTATGCCCGCCAGTTCGTGCAGCCGGCCTCGCGCCCCGATGTCGACGGCATCTTCGGCATCCCGCCGACGGTGGCGATCGAGCAGCGCACCAGCCGCGGCGGTCGCAAGAGCACGGTGGCCACGCTCACCGAGATCTACCACTTCCTGCGGCTGCTCTATGTGAAGCTGGGCACCCAGCACTGCCCGGCCTGCCAGCTGCCGATCGAGCCGCAGAGCTTCGAGGCGATCGTCTCGCGGGTGATGACCCGCTACCGGGGCCAGCACATCGGCCTGCTCGCGCCACTGGTGGTGGCGCGCAAGGGCGTCTACACCGACCTGGCCAAGTGGGCCGGGTCGCGCGGGTTTTCGCATCTGCGGGTCGACGGCCGATTCCTGCGCACCGACAAGTTCCCGCGCATCGACCGCTTCAGCGAGCACAACATCGAGGTGCCGGTGGCGAGCATCGAGGTGCGCGCCGAGGACGAGGCCGGGCTGCGGGCGGCGCTGCGCGCCGCGCTCGACCTGGGCAAGGGCCTGGTGATGGTGGCCGAGCCGCTGGATGCCTTGCGCCAGGCCAGCGACAGCGGTGATGCCGCTGCCTACGAACAGGCCAGCGCGGCGATGCAGACGCGGCTGTTCTCGACCAAGCGGGCGTGCTCGTCGTGCGGCACCAGCTTTGCCGAACTCGACCCGCGGCTGTTCTCGTTCAATTCCCGGCTCGGCTGGTGCCCGCACTGCATCGGCACCGGCGTGACGCTGCCCTTCATCCCCCGGATCGACGAAAAGAACCGCGCCGACGAGGACAGCACCAGCGAGTCGATCGGCTATCTCGCCGAACGGCTGGCCGACGCGCAGGCCCGCGACAGCGCCGCCGCCGACCCGGACGACCCCGATGCGCCGATCCAGACGCCCTGCGTGCCCTGCGCAGGCCAGCGCCTGAACCCGACGGCGCTGGCGGTACGCCTGCGCGGCGAATCGATCGCGCAGCTCACCGCGCGCGCGGTGGCCGACTGCCGCGACTGGCTGGCCGGACTGGCCTTCAGCGGCCGCGAGGCCGAGATCGCCCGCGACCTGCTGACCGAGATCGCGTCGCGGCTGCGCTTCCTGGACGAGGTCGGGCTGGGCTATCTGTCGCTGGACCGCGCCGCGCCCACGCTGTCGGGCGGCGAGGCACAGCGCATCCGGCTGGCCGCACAACTGGGCTCGAACCTGCAGGGCGTGTGCTACGTCCTGGACGAGCCGACGATCGGCCTGCATCCGCACGACAACCAGGTGCTGCTCGGCACCCTGGAAGCCCTGCGCGACAAGGGCAACACCCTGCTGGTGGTCGAGCACGACGAGGACACCATCCGGCGCGCCGACCATGTGATCGACATCGGCCCCGGCGCCGGCCGCCTGGGCGGACGGATCATCGCCACCGGCCGCGCCGATGAACTCGAACGCCACCCGGACAGCATCACCGGGCGCTTCCTCGCCCACCCGCTGGCCCACCCCCTGGTGGCGCCGCGCGCGCCCGCCAGTGCGGCCGACCCCTGGCTGCGGCTGATGGACACGCGGCTGCACAACCTGCACGGCATCGACGCGGCGATCCCGCTGGGCCGAATGACGGTGATCACCGGCGTGTCGGGCTCCGGGAAATCGACCCTGGCGCGCGACGTGCTGCTGGCCAATGTCGCCGCCCAGGTCGGCGCGCGCGGCCGGCGCCGTCCGGCCCCGGCACTGGCCGGTGCCGGCGCGATGCTGGGCTGGGAGGGCATCACCCGCGTCCTCGAGGTCGACCAGACCCCGATCGGCAAGACGCCGCGCTCCTGTCCGGCCACCTACGTCGGCTTCTGGGACGCGATCCGGCGCCTGTTCGCCGACACCGCCGAGGCGCGGCTGCGCGGTTACGGGCCGGGACGCTTCAGCTTCAACACCGCCGGCGGGCGCTGCGAGGCCTGCGACGGCCAGGGCGTGCAGACGATCGAGATGAACTTCCTGCCGGATGTGAAGGTGCTGTGCGATGTCTGCGCCGGCCGGCGCTTCAATCGCGAGACCGAGCAGATCGCGCTGCGCGGCTCGAGCATCGGCGACGTGCTGAGCATGAACGTGGACGACGCGACCGCCTTTTTCGCGGCGCATCCCTCGATCCACCACCCGCTGCGCCTGCTGCAGGATGTCGGCCTGGGCTATCTGACGCTGGGCCAGCCGAGTCCGACGCTGTCGGGCGGCGAGGCGCAGCGCATCAAGCTGGTCACCGAACTGGCCAAGGTGCGTCTGCGCGGCGAAGGCGGCGAGGACGACCCGCGGGTGATCAAGGCGCGCGAAAAGGCGGTGGCGATGGGCCGCGTGCTGCCGCCGGCGGCGCACACCCTCTACGTGCTGGACGAACCCACCGTCGGCCTGCACATGGCCGATGTCGAGAAGCTGATCCGGGTGCTGCACCGGCTGGTGGAGGCCGGCAACACGCTGGTGGTGGTCGAGCACAACCTGGACATCTGGGCCGAGGCTGACTGGATCATCGATCTCGGGCCGGCCGGCGGCGCGGGCGGCGGGCGGATCGTGGCGGCCGGGCCGCCGGCCGAGCTCGCGAGCAGCGCGCTGACCTTCACCGGTCAGGCGCTGCAGACCTTCATGGCGCGCGCCTGACGGCGCGGGCCGAGCCGGCGCCCAGGCCGGCCAGTTCGTCCGAATCCAGGCGCTCGAGCATCAGGCGCAGGGACGTCGCGTTGCGCGGGTCGGTGGTGAGGCCCATCGCGTCGAGCAGCACGTCGCGGATGTCGTCGGTCGAGACGAGCTCCATGTTCCAGGTCGGGAACAGGCGCTCGCGCACTTCCTCGGATTCGCTCAGCGCAACGACGTGGTCGTGGCGCGGATCGTTGCGGATGATCGCCATCAGCTGCAGCACCTGATGGCGCGGCCCCTCGATCCATTGAAAGAAGATGCCGGCGCCGAAGACCAGCAGCCCGGTGATGCCGCGGGCCGGGTTGTGCCGCTGCGAGGCGGCGATGATCCGGGTGACGGTGGCGTCGTCCACCGACGCGACGGCGCGACTGCAGTAGACCACCTCGTACAGCGGCTCAAAATCATCGCCGGCGAACGGCTCGTCGCCGGGGGGCTGCAGGTCAAGGCTCATGGGACTGGTGCTCCGGAAGGTGCGGCACGGCCGAACCCGCGCGATGCTCTCGGACCAGCATAGCGCAACCCGCGCGGCGGGCGGCGGAAATCGCTGCCACGGGTTCGGAATCGGCGATCCCGGACAAGGTCGCCGCGGGGCCTGCGGCTATAGTCGTTCCCAGATCCCTTCCGGAGACTCCCGATGGCTCACGACCTCATCCTCCACGGCGGACGGCTCGTCGACGGCAGCCGCCGGGAACCGGTTTCGGGGGGTCTGACGATCAACGGCGAACACACCGGCGAGGTGCGGCGCCAGCGCCGCTGAGAGCCGGTCACCGCCTCCTCAATCCACACCGGGATCACCCCCATGAACCTGCTGCCCGACTCCGTCACCATCACCGACGACACCATGCGCGAGGGCCTGCAGATCGAGAGCGCCTCGATCCCGGTCGAGGCCAAGCTGCGACTGCTCGACGCGCTCGGCGAGACCGGCGCGAAGGTGATCTCCATCGGCTCGTTCGCGCACCCGAAGTGGACCCCGCAGATGGCCTGCATCGACGAGATCGCCGAGCGCTTCGTGCCCCGTCCCGGCATCCGCTACACCGCGGCGGTGTTCAACAAGACCGGCTACGACCGGGCCGACCGCTTCTACCCGAAGCTCGATGTGCGCCGCAAGGGCCGGCTGCCAGGCACCAACGTCGAGATGTGCGACTCGTTCGCGCGGCGCAACTACAACCGCACCCAGGCCCAGCAGATCGCGGCGATGGACGCGACCATCGCCGCCGCGCGGGCCGCCGGCGCGCAGCAGGCCACGGTCGGGCTGGGCAACCCCTTCGGCTCGAACTTCGAGGGCGCGTTCAGCCGCGAGCAGCGGATGGCGATGCTCGAGCTGATGATCGACAAGTGGGCGGCAGCCGGCATCACCGTCACCCGGGTGTCGCTGCTGGAGGCGATGGGCTGGAACCTGCCGCACCTGGTGCGCGAGACGCTGCTCGAGATCCGCGAACGCTGGCCGGCGATCACCGACTTCCACCTGCACCTGCACAACCAGCGCGGGGCGACGCTGACCAGCTACTACGAGGCGCTGCAGCTGGGCGCGCGCGAATTCGACACCTGCCTGGGCGGCATGGGCGGCTGCCCCTACTGCGGCAACGGCCGCTCCGCCGGCCATGTGCCCACCGAGGACTTCGTCGACCTGTGCCATGAGATGGGCATCCAGACCGGCTATGACCTGGACAAGCTGATCGAGGCGGTGGCCATCGCCGAGGAAGTGGTCGGGCATCCGCTGTACGGCCATGTGTCGAAATCG
Organism: uncultured beta proteobacterium; assembly: GCA_903934295.1. Classification (GTDB taxonomy): domain Bacteria; phylum Pseudomonadota; class Gammaproteobacteria; order Burkholderiales; family Burkholderiaceae_E; genus Quisquiliibacterium. The sequence continues at coordinate 222,268 of CAIZNI010000056.1, read as the reverse complement.
GGTGCGCGCCCGCGCGGCGCGGCGCTCTACCCGATCGACATGCCGTTTGTCGAAACCCTGGAAGAGGCCGCCCACTTTCGCAAGGGTCCCCAGGTGTACGAAGGGCAGCTCTCGCCCTGGCAGGGCGACGACGCGCTGCTGCGGCGCTGATCGGCGACCGCCGGCCCGATCCGCTCACCCCGATCCGCTCACTCCTGCCCCCCGCCGACCCACTCTCCCACCCCGGGAATAACCGATGACCATCACCCTCTATCACTGCACCCGCGCCCGCTCGATGCGACCGCTCTGGACCCTGCTGGAAATGGGCCTGGACCATGAACTGGTCACCCTGCCCTTCCCGCCCCGCGTGCTGCACCGCGAGTTCCTCAAGATCAATCCGCTGGGCACCGTGCCCTGCCTGGTCGACGGCCCCGTGGTGATGACCGAATCGGCCGCGATCTGCCAGTACCTGGTCGACCGCTACGGCCCCAGCGACCTGGCGGTGCGCCCCGATGAGCCCGACTACGGCGCCTACCTGAACTGGCTGCACCGCAGCGACGCCACGCTCACCTTCCCCCAGACCCTGGTGCTGCGCTACACCCGGCTCGAACCCGAGGAGCGGCGCAATCCCCAGGTCGCATCCGACTACCGCAAGTGGTTCCTCGCGCGCATGCGCTGCGTCGAGGAAGCGACCGCCGATCGCCAGTACCTGTGCGCCAACCGGTTCACCATCGCCGACATCTGCATCACCTACGCGATCGTGCTGGCCCAGTCGCTGGACATCGAGGAAGTCTTCACCCCGAACGTGAAACGCTACTGGGACGGCATCACCCAGCGGCCGGCCTACCAGAAGGCGTTCAGCCTGTAGGCCTTCACCCTCTCGCCCAGCCAGGAGCCACCATGCCCGTGATCGAGTCCAAGCTCGATGTCCGCTCCGAGCAGTTCGCCCGCAACCGGGCCGACATGCTCGAAACCCTCGGCGAACTCGACGCCCTGTACCAGGAGGCCGCGCGCGGCGGCGGCGAGGAGACGATGGCGCGGCTGCGCGCCCGCGGCAAGATGCCGCTGCGCGAGCGGATCGCGATGGTTCTCGACCCCGATTCGCCCTTCCTCGAGATCAGCCCCCTGGCCGCCTGGCGATCCAACTTCACCGTGGGGTCGGGGTTCGTGGTCGGGATCGGGGTGATCGAAGGGGTCGAATGCGTGATCCTCGGCCATGACCCCTCGGTGCGCGCCGGCGCCTTCAACGCGTTCAACGCCAAGAAGCTGATGCGCGGCCTGGAAATCGCCCGCACCAACCGGATGCCCTATGTGCAGTTCGTCGAATCGGCCGGCGCCGATCTGCGCGGCGACGCCGGCGACGGCAACCCCGAGGCCGCGATCCGGCGCGAGGTCGGGCACTTCGCCGAGTCCGGGCGGCTGTTCTACGAGATCACCGAGCTCTCGAAACTGCGCATCCCGACGATCTCGCTGGTGTTCGGCGCCTCGACCGCCGGCGGCGCCTACCAGCCCGGCATGAGCGACTACAACATCTTCATCCGCGGCCAGTCCAAGGTCTTCCTGGGCGGCCCGCCGCTGGTCAAGATGGCCACCGGCGAGGACGCCGATGAGGAGAGCCTGGGCGGCGCGCAGATGCACTGCGCGGTCTCGGGCCTGGGCGACTATCTGGCCGAGGACGAGCGCGACGGCATCCGCCTGTGCCGCGAGGTGGTCGCGCACCTGAACTGGCGCAAGGAAGGACCCGGCCCCAGCCGGCCCGCCGACCCACCGGTCCACGACGCGGAGCACCTGCTCGGACTCGTCTCGCGCGACCTGCGCCAGCCCTTCGACATCCGCGAAGTGATCGGGCGGATCGTCGACGGCTCGCGCTTCGAGGAGTTCAAACCCCTCTATGGTCCGACGCTGGTGACCGGCTGGGCGTCGATCCACGGCTTTCCGATCGGCATCCTGGGCAACAACGGCGCACTGTTCTCGCCGGCCGCCGAGAAGGCGGCCCAGTTCATCCAGCTGTGCAACCAGATCGATGTGCCGCTGCTGTTCCTGCACAACATCACCGGCTTCATCGTCGGCACCGACTTCGAGCAGGGCGGCATCACCAAGAACGGCTCGAAGATGATCAACGCGGTGTCCAACTCCACCGTGCCGCATCTGACGGTGATCGTCGGCGCGTCGTACGGCGCCGGCAACTACGGCATGAGCGGGCGCGCGTTCGGCACCCGGTTCACCTTCACCTGGCCCAGCGCCAAGATCGCGGTGATGGGGCCCAAGCAGATGGCCGGGGTGATGACGATCGTGCAGCGCAGCGCCACCGAGCGCCGCGGCGAGGTCTTCGACGAGGAGGCGAACGCGCGGCGGGTCGAGTCGGTCGAGCACTGGGCCGAGGAGCGTTCCAAGGGTCTGTTCGCCACCTCGCGGGTGTCCGACGACGGCATCATCGATCCGCGCGACACGCGCGACGTGCTGGGCATCGCGCTGTCGGCCTGCCACAGCAAGGCGGTTGCGGGAACCAAGGAGTACGGCACATGGCGGATGTAGCAATCAGACCGATTCGTCGGCTGCTGGTCGCCAATCGCGGCGAGATCGCACGGCGCATCCTGCGCACCGCCCACACCATGGGCATTGGCACGGTGGCGGTGTTCGCCGACGGCGACGCCGGCTCGCCGCATGTGCGCGAGGCCGACACCGCGATCGCGCTCGGTGGACGCACCTCAGCCGAGACCTACCTCGACATGAGCAAGCTGCTGGACGCCTGCCGGCGCACCGGCGCCGATGCGGTGCATCCCGGTTACGGCTTCCTGTCCGAGAACGCCGGCTTCGCCCAGGCGGTGATCGACCAGGGCCTCACCTGGGTCGGCCCGACCCCGGCCGCGATCCGCGGCATCGGCGACAAGCTGGCGGCCAAGCGGCTGATGCAGACCCTGAACGTGCCCACGCTGCAGGCCCATGAACTGGCCCCGGGCGAGGACGCGAGCGCCGCGGCGCTGGCGATCGGCTATCCGGTGCTGGTGAAGGCGGCCGCCGGTGGCGGCGGGCGCGGCATGCGGGTGGTCGAATCGCCCGCCGATCTCGAGCAGGCGATCGCCGGCGCGCGCCGCGAGGCCACCGCGGCCTTCGGCGACGGCACGCTCTTTCTGGAGCGCTGGATCACCCGCTCGCGCCATGTCGAGATCCAGATCCTGGGCGACACCCACGGCAACCTGGTGCACCTGTTCGAGCGCGAATGCTCGATCCAGCGGCGCCACCAGAAAGTCATCGAGGAAGCGCCCTCGCCGGTGATGGACGCGGCGCTGCGCGAACAGATGGGCCAGGCCGCGCTGACCGCAGCGCGGGCGATCGGCTACCAGTCGGCGGGCACCGTCGAATTCCTGCTGAGCGGACGCCAGTTCTATTTCCTGGAGGTCAACACCCGGCTGCAGGTCGAGCATCCGGTGACCGAGGCGATCACCGGGCTGGACCTGGTGCGCGAACAGCTGCGCATCGCCGAGGGCGAGCCGCTCGGCTACACGCAGTCGGATCTGCGGATCGACGGTCACGCGATCGAGGCCCGGCTGTGCGCCGAGAACCCGGCCAACGACTTCCTGCCCACCCCGGGCACGGTCGACGTCTGGGAACCCGCCATCGGCGAGGGCGTGCGCTTCGATTCCGGCGTCGAGTCGGGCAGCGTGATCGCGATCGAGTTCGACCCGATGATCGCCAAGGTCATCGTCAAGGCGCCGACCCGGCGCGAAGCGGCCGCCCGGCTGGCGCGGGTGCTCGAGATGACCCGGCTGCAGGGGATCACCCACAACCGCGACTTCCTGGTGGCGGCGCTGCGCACGCCCGAGTTCCTGAGCGGCGACACCACCACCGATTTCATCGAACGGGTGGCGCCGGCCCGCGAGCGCCGTGCCAGCGACGACGAGCTCGGTCTGGCGGCGATCGGCGCGGCGCTGCATGGCCGCGCCGCGCGGCGCGCCGGCGCCCGGGTACTGGCGACGATCGGCGCAGGCTTTCGCAATTCGGTGATGCCGCCCGAGCGGGTCGACTACCAGGCGGGCGAGCACCGCCTGGCGGTGACCTACCGCGGCCAGCGCGATGGCAGCCTCGCGGCGAGCGTCAACGACCGGACCCACCACGTGGTGGTGGTGCGATCCGGTGAACGCGACATCGAACTCGCACTCGACGGCCGGCGCAGCACGCTCGCGATCACCGCGGTCGGCGCTCGGCGGCTGGTGCACGGCGCGTTCGGCGACCTCGAGCTGATCGAGCTGCCGCGCTTTCCGCTGGCCGGTGCGGCCGAATTCAGCGGCGCCCTGAAGGCGCCGATGCCCGGCCGGGTGCTGTCGATCGCGGTGGCACCGGGCGACACCGTCACCCGCGGACAGCTGCTGCTGGTGCTCGAGGCGATGAAGATGGAGCACCGCATCACCGCACCGGCCGATGGCACCATCGGATCGATCCAGGTGACCGAGGGCGAACAGGTGGCCAACGGCGCGATGCTGGTGGTACTCGACGAACAGACACGACAGGCGACGCCATGAACGAAGCAACCCTCTATGAAGTCCGCCAGGGCGCGGCCTGGATCACCCTGAACCGGCCGCAGAACCGCAACGCGCTCTCGGCGGTGCTGGTCAACGAACTCGATGCACACCTGGCCGGCGCGCTGGAAGACCCGGCGGTGCGCTGCATCGTGATCACCGGCACCGACCCGGCCTTCTGCGCCGGCGCCGACCTGAAGAACCCGCCGGGACAATCGAGCGACGGCGAGCGCGCGGTGTCCCTGCCCGAGGTGCTCAAACGAATGCTCGACAGCCCCAAGCCGGTGATCGCCGCGGTCAACGGCGCCGCCTTCGCCGGCGGGCTGGGTCTGGTGGGCGCCGCCGACATCGTGATCACCGCCGAGGACGTGCCCTACAGCTTTTCCGAAGTGCGGATCGGCGTCATCCCGGCGGTGATCGCGGTGGTCTGCCTGCCCAAGCTGGGCACCCACCACGGCATGAAGCTGTTTCTGACCGGCGAGCGATTCACCGGCGCGCAGGCGGTGCAGATGGGCTTTGCCCATCGCGCGGTGCCGCGCGCGCAGCTGCACGCCGCGGTGCAGGAGGAGATCGACGCGATCTGCCTGGGCGGGCCGATCGCGGTGGCCGAATGCAAGAAGCTGGTGCGGCGGGTGCCGCAGTTGTCGACCGACGAGGGCTTCGCCGAAATGGCGGTCTGGAGCCGGCGCATGTTCGGCACCGCGGAAGCCGCCGAGGGCATGAGCGCGTTTCGCGAGAAACGCAAACCCGCGTGGGTGACCGGTGGCTGAGGCCGCTGACCTGATCACCGCTGACCTGATCACCGCCCCGATGACCGCCGCCCCGATTCCGGAGAACCCGACATGACTGAACTGGATGATTTCCGCGTCGAGGTCGAGGCCTGGTTCCGCGCGAACCGACCGCCCGCCCCCGACTTCCTGCTGCCCGAATCCTTCATGGAGGTCGGCACCGACCAGCAGTTCGAGTACCTGCGCGACTGGCAGCGCAAGGTCTACGAGGCCGGCTACCTGGGCATGGCCTGGCCGAGTGCCTACGGCGGCGGCGGCCGGCCGCAGGCTTACCAGGACATCGTGAACGCCGAGATGGCGCGCCAGAAGGTGCCCTTCATGCCGAACACCATCGGCCTGAACTGGGCCGGCCCGCTGATTCTGGCGATCGGCACCGAGGCCCAGAAGCAGCGCTACATCCGCAACATCCTGAGCGCCGAGGACATCTGGTGCCAGGGCTTCTCCGAGCCCGACCAGGGGTCGGACCTGGCCAACAGCCAGACCCGTGCGGTGCGCGAGGGCGATGAGTACGTGGTCAACGGTTCCAAGATCTGGACCAGCCTGGGCAGCTACGCCCGCTACATGATCCTGCTGGCCCGCACCAACCCGCAGGAGCGGCGCTACGGCGGTCTGTCGTTCTTCCTGTCGCCGATGACGGTGCCCGGCATCGAGGCCCGTCCGATCCGCAAGCTGACCGGCGAATACGGCTTCAACCAGACTTTCTTCAACGACGCGCGCATCCCGGCCGACTGCCTGATGGGCCGCGAGGGCGAGGGCTGGAAGATTGCGATGATGACGCTGACCTTCGAGCGCGGCGCCACCGGCGGCCAGGCCGGCGGGCTGAACCGGATGTCGCTGGGCGTGGGCGATGTGGTCGACATCGCGCAGCAGTCACGGCGCGACGGCGCGCCGGCGCTGCAGGATCCGTTCGTGCGCGACCAGATGATCCGCTTCCTGATCGAGGACCAGGGTGACCGCCTGACCGCGGTGCGGGGGCGCATCCCCGCGCTGTGCAGCGAGCGCCCCGATGCGATCCCGCTGTCGGCCAAGCTGCGCACTTCCGAGCACCGGCGCCGCCTGTTCCAGTTCGCGCTCTCGCTGCAGGGGGCCAATGCCGCCCGCTGGGTCGGCGACGCCGATGCGGTCGAGGGCGGCAAATGGCAGCGCGCCTACTTCAATGCCTTTGCCTCGACCATCGGCGGGGGCACCAGCCAGATCCAGGCCAACATCGTGGGCGAGCGCGTGCTCGGCCTGCCCAAGGACTGACCCATGCACCCCTTGAGCAACCGCATCGACTTCAGCGACGAGCAGGCGATGCTGCTGGAGACGGCCAGCGGCTTCTGTCGCGAAAAATCGCCGATCGCCGCGGTGCGCCGGCAACTGGGCACCGAATCCGGCTTCGATCGCGCGGTCTGGGACGAGATGGTCGCGCTCGGCTGGTCGGGCATCGCGATCCCCGAAAGCCTGGGCGGCAGCGGACTGTCGCTGGCCGAGGTCGCGACCATCGCCGAACCCATGGGGCGCCACCTGCTGGCGACCCCGTTCACCAGCACCCAGGTGTGCATCCAGGGGCTGCTGGCCGGCGGCAACGCCGCGCAGCAGGCGGCCTGGCTGCCGCGTCTGGCGCAAGGCGCGATCGGCACGGTCGCGTTGTTCGAACAGGACGGCGACTGGACGCTCGAGACACCGGCCTGCCGCGCCATCCGCGCGGGTAGCGAGCTGCGCCTGAGCGGCGCCAAGACGCTGGTGTGCGACAGCGCGGTGGCCGAGGTGCTGCTGGTGTCGGTCGAACTCGACGGGGCACCGGCGCTGGCGATCGTCGCGGGGGCCGCCTTCGGCGACGCGCGCCGTCATCCGGAGACCGTCATCGACGAGACCCGGCGCAGCGCGCGGCTCACGCTCGACGGGATCGGGATTCCCGACACCGACCTGATCACCGGCGCGGCCGCGCTCGCCGCGCTGGCCGCGATCCGCAGCGCCGCGCTGCTGCTGGCCAGTGCCGAGGCCTGCGGCGGCATCGCCGGCGTGCTCGCGGTGGTGGTTGATTACCTGAACCTGCGCACCACCTTCGGGCGCAAGATCGGCAGCTATCAGTCGCTCAAGCACGCCTGCGCCGAGATCCTGGTCGGACTGGAGCGCGCCCGCTCGCATCTGTACCACGCCGCCTCGCTGATCGCCGCCGGCGAGGACGCCGAGATCGCGCTGCGCATGGGCAAGGTCGAGGCCGGCGACACCTTCGCCTTCGCCGGCGACCGGGCGGTGCAGTTCCACGGCGGATTCGGCTTCACCTGGGAATGCGACGCCCAGCTCTACCTGCGGCGCGCGCTGTGGCTGCAATACCACTTCGGCGACGCGGCCCACCACCGGAAACGGCTGGCCGAGCGGCTGCTGCCGACGCTCCAGACCGCCTGACCAACCTGCCTTCCGTTTCGAGGAGCACGCCCCCATGGACCTGACCTACGGCCCCGAGTACGAAGCCTTTCGCGAGCAGGTGCGCGCCTTCCTGGCCGCCCACGCCCACGAGGCACCGGTCGCCGGCAGCCCGCGCGACGACCGGGCACGCGCCTGGCAGCGCCGGCTGATCGACAACGGCTACACCGCCCGCAGCATCCCGCGCGAATACGGGGGCGCCGGGCTCGAACCCGACATCCTCAAGAGCCGGATCATCGCCGAGGAGTTCGCCCGCGCCCGGGTGAGCGGCGGACTGGGCGGCCAGGGCATCTCGATGCTGGTGCCCACCCTGCTCGAGATGGGCACTGAGGAACAGAAGCGCCAGTTCATCGAACCCACGCTGCGCGGCGAGATGCTCTGGTGCCAGGGCTATTCCGAACCCGGCGCCGGCAGCGACCTGGCCAGCCTGCGGACCTCGGCGGTGCTCGACGGCGACGACTGGGTCGTCAACGGCCAGAAAATCTGGACCAGCACCGCGCACCTGGCGCACTGGATGTTCTGCCTGGTGCGCACCGAACCCGAGGCGCCCAAGCACCGCGGCATCAGCTTCCTGCTGATGCGGGTCGACACCCCCGGCATCGAGATCCGACCGCTGGTCGACATGACGATGAACCCGAACTTCAACGAGGTGTTCTTCACCGATGTGCGGGTGCCCAGCCACCAGATCGTCGGGCGCCGCGGCGACGGCTGGAAGGTCGCCAACGTGATCCTGGGCAACGAGCGCGACACGCTGGCTGACCCCAACCAGTCGCTGGCCCGGCTCAACGGCCTGATCGAGATCATGAAGTCCGAGACCGTCGACGGCGAGCGCCTGATCGACCAGCCGTCCTTCCTCGACCGGCTGATGCGCCTGCAGGCGCGGGTGATGGCGATGCAGTTCAACGAGCTGCGCGTGCTCTCGAGCAAGCTGAACCCGGGCCAGGACGCAAGCCTGGCGCGGATGATCGTCAAGCTGCAGGGCACCGAGCTGCGCCACGAACTCGAGGCGCTCGCGATCGACGCGATGGGCGAAGGCGGACTGGCCTATGGCGCCAATCCGCGGCTGCGCGACAACGGCAGCTGGCAGTACGCCTACATGTACTTCCTCGGCCTGATCATCGGCGGGGGCACCAACCAGATCCAGAAAAACATCATCAGCGAGCGCGGGCTGGGCATGCCGCGCGAGCCGCAGGTGGGAGCAGCCTGATGGAATTCGGATTGTCGACCGAGCAGACACTGCTCCAGGAAACCCTCAACGCCTACCTGCGCGAGCAGGCCCCGCTGGACCGGGTGCGCCGCTTTGCCGATCGCGACGAGGGCCGCGCCGCCGACCTGATCGCCGGTCTGGCCGGGCTCGGCCTGCCGGGGCTGCTGATTCCCGAGGCGCACGGCGGCGTGGGGCTGTCGATGCTCGATGCCTGTCTGGCCGCCGAGACGCTGGGCTATCACGTCGCACCGGTGCCCTTCGCCGCCAATGCAGTGATGGTGCCGACCGCGCTGCTGCTGGCCGGCAGCCCGGCCCAGCAGCTGGAATGGCTGCCGCGGATCGCCGCCGGCCAGGTGGTGGTGGGCGCCGCACTGGCCGAGCGCTCGGGCGCGCGCGCCGGCGCCGGGGTGAGCGCGAGCGACGGCCGGCTCAGCGGGCGCGCGCTGCACGTGCTCGACTTCGAGGCCGATGCGTACCTGGTCGCCGACACCGCGAGCGGCCTGCACCTGGTCGCCGCCGACGCGCCGGGGCTGACCCGGATCCGGCTGGAGACCGTCGACCGCACCCGACCGATCGGCGAGCTGGTCTTCGAATCGGTGCCCGCCGACCGACTGCCGGGCGCCAGCGCGGCGGTCTGCGCCCGGGTGCTCGACGCCGGGCGCGGCGCACTGGCCGCCGACACGCTGGGCGCGGCCCAGAACATGATCGACCAGGCGGTCGCCTACGCGAAGCAGCGCGAGCAGTTCGGACGCGTGATCGCCTCGTTCCAGGCGGTCAAGCACCTGTGCGCAGGCATGGCGGCCGACCTCGAGCCGGCGCGCGCCTTCCTCTGGTACGCCGGCCACCAGATGGGCGAGTCACCCGAGGTCGCCAGCCTGACGGTCTGTCACCTCAAGGCGCACCTGGACGAGGTCGGCCGCTCGGTCGCCAAGGCCGCCACCGAGGTGCACGGCGGCATGGGGTTCACCGACCTGGTCGGACTGCACTACTGGTTCAAGCGGATCGGTTTCAACCGGCAGATGCTGGGTTCGCCCGAGTACTTGCGCCGCCAGGCGGCGCGGGTGCAGGGGTTGATCGGCTGAAGCGCCGTTCGGAACACGGCGCCCGCGCCGGGCGCTGGCCCCGGCGGGCGCGACCGGAGCCGGCTCAGCCGCGGCGGACCGGCAGCCGTCCCACCGCCTGCTCGGCCAGGATCAGCGCATCGCCGATCCGCGAGCGCAGCAAGTCGAGATCCACGCCCTCGCTGCTCTTGTTGCCGGCCATGTAGCGCGCGTAGACGCCGTGGAGGATCGCGGCGGTCTTCCAGCGATTGAACCCGAGATAGAAGTCGAGCTGCGACAGGTCACGACCGGTGCGCTGCGCATAGCGCTGCGCCAGCGCGCCGCGCTGCGGAAAACCGGGCAGCGAGGTGGGCGCGCTGTCGCTGATCGGCAGGATGTCGTCCGGATCGGGCCAATGGTTGAGCGCATAGGCCAGGTCGGCCAGCGGATCGCCCAGCGTCGAGATCTCCCAGTCGACCACCGCGACCACCGTCGACTGCGCGCCGACCAGGCAGTTGTGCATGCCGTAGTCGCCGTGGACGACCCGGGCCGGCCCCTGCTCGGGCAGGTTGTCCAGGAAGAAGCGCTGCAGCGCATGGGCGCGCGGATCGTCGTAGCGAGCCGCCTCGATCGACGCGGTCCACGATCGGTACCAGGTCTTGAGCTGGCGCGCGACATAGCCGGCCTTGCTGCCCAGATCGCCCAGACCGACCGCGTCCGGATCCACCGAATGCAGATCGGCCAGCACGTCGATGAAGGAGTGGGCCAGCCCTTCGCGCTGCGCCTCGGGGACTCGCGCGCGCGCCTCGTCGGCGGTGTAGAGCGGCTGGCCGTCGATCAGGCCCATCAGGTAGAACGGCGCGCCGGTCACTGACACGTCCTCGCAAAAGCCCAGCGCCGCCGGGACCGGCACCGGCGTGTCGGCCAGCGCGCGGATCAGCGCCCACTCGCGGGCCATGTCGTGTGCCTTGGGCAGCAGTTCGCCCTGCGGCGGGCGGCGGATCACCGCCTGGCGGCCCTGGGCATCCTCGACCCGGTAGGTCAGGTTCGAGTGCCCGCCCTGCAGGCGGGTCCAGGTCAGCGGCGGCGTCAGCCCGGTCACCCGGGACGCGATCCAGGCTTCGACGGCCGGCACGTTGTAGCCGGGCGTTGGTTCGATGGTGTTCATGGTCAGGCTGCCTTTGAGCCGGCGTCCGCGGCAAGCCCGGTCAGGGCCTCCTCGCGCAGCTGGCGTTTGAGAATCTTGCCCGAGGCGATGCGCGGCAGGGGCTCGGTGGTGCGACGGATGTAGCGGGGAATCTCGAATCGGGCCAGATGAGCGGCCAGGAACTCGCGCAGCGCGTCCAGATCGAGCCCGGGCGAACAGAAGACGGTGGCGCCGACCTCCTCGCCCAGGCGCTCGTCGGGCACCGCGTAGACGGCCGCCTCGTGGACATCGGGATGCATCACCAGCGCCGCCTCGACCTGGCCGCAGCCGATGTTCTCGCCGCCGCGAATGATCAGGTCCTTGATGCGGTCGACGATGAACAGATAGCCCTCGTCGTCCAGGTAGGCGACATCGCCGGTGCGAAACCAGCCGTCCTCGAACAGGGTGGCGTCGAGCTCGGGACGGTTCCAGTAGCCGCTGAACAGCGCGGTGCCGCGCACCAGCAGCTCGCCGCGCTCGCCGGCCGGCAGGGCCGCCCCGCTGTCGTCGACCACCTTCAGCTCCAGTACCGCCGAGCAGCGGCCCGAGCTGGCCGGGCGCGCCAGGTAATCGGGCCCGCCAATGCCCGCGCCGATCGCGTTGGTCTCGGTCATTCCCCAGCCGGTGCCCGGCGCGGCCTGCGCGAAGACCGCGTCGATCTGGCGAACCTGCTCGGGCGCGCGCGGGGCCCCGCCTCCGCCCACCACCAGCAGCGAGCTCAGATCGCGCTGGGTGCGGGCGGCTTCGCGCACCAGGTCACCGGTCATGGCCGCGGGCGCGATGACCGAGGTGATCCGTTCGCGCTCGATGAGCTCGGCGGCATGCGCCGGATCCCACTTGTACATGCACACCAGCTTGCGCTGCAGCCGGTAGGAACTGAGGTAGACCGCGTGCGAACCGGTGGCGTGGAACAGCGGCACCGCCAGCAGGGTGGCGGGCTGGTGCGCCGGGGGCGCCGGCTCGATGCCGGTCTGCAGCGCACCGATCCGGGCATCGAGTTCCCAGGACAGCAGCGCCGAGATGACGCTGCGGTGCGAGGCGACCACGCCCTTCGGATGACCGGTTGAACCGGAGGTGTAGAAGATGGTCGCCGGGTCATCGGGCACAACGTCGGCGGCGGGCATTGCGACCGCCGGCTGGGCGGCCATCAGATCCTTCAGGTCGGCCACCCCGGCCATCGGACGGGTCGGGCGCACCGCGATCACCGCCACCGCGGGCCGCCGGGCGCAGCGCGCCAGCCGCTCGAGGCGCTCCGGGTCGGCCAGCAGCACGCGCGCGCCGCAGTCCTCCAGGCCATAGGCCATTTCCTCGGGCTGCCACCACGCATTCATCGCCACCGCGATCGCACCGATCGAGGTCGCAGCGGTGAAGGCGAGCACCCATTCCGGATAGTTGCGCATCGAGATCGCAACCCGATCGCCCTTGCGCACGCCATAGCCATCGACCAGGATCCGCGCCAGCCGGGCGGCGTCCTGGTGGGCCTGCGCGAAGCTCAGAAGTTCGTCCTCGTAGAGGAGGAAGGGGCTGTCGCTCACGGTGCCGGCGTACAGATCACCCAGCGTTGCCGGCGCGTGCCGGAACGCCCGCTGGCGCTGGCCGCGGATCGTCAGCACCTCCAGCTCGTAGGGCTGGCCGGGCGCGGTCAGCACCCCGATGGCGTCGTCTCGGGTCAAGTCTTGTCTCCTGCTCGATGGCGGCTGGCCAGAGCAGCGATAGTCCCCCCGGTCAGCGGCCGCTGTCCAATCCGGATTTCATCGGCCGAGATGCGGATGCGCCCCCCGTCAGTCCGAAGTTCCGTGTTTTGCGCCGTGCCCGGCACCGGTCCGCCAGGGCCGGCGCGCACGTTGCGCCCGGGCAGCGCTATGCTGGATGCCGCAAGGCGCGGGCGCGCAACCGGCCCCGCCCCTCATCGAATCCAGACAAGGGAGACCACCGGATGCAGACCCATCATTGGCCCGCACAGCAGCGGGTGCACGCGGGCATCGGCGCGCTCGACAAGGCGCTGCCGCGCGAACTCGATGCCTTCGGCTGGCAGCGGCCGCTGCTCATCACCACCAACTCGCTGATCCGCAGCGGCATGGCCGACCGGGTGCGGGCCCTGCTCGGTGAGCGCTGCGCCGGCATGATTGCCGACATCCCCGCGCATTCGCCGGTCGAATCGGTGGCCCGGCTGGTCGCGGCCTTTCGCGAGGGTCGCGCCGACGGCGTCGTCGCGCTGGGCGGCGGCTCGGTCATCGACGCGACCAAGGGCCTGCTGGTGGCGCTGGGCGCCGGGCTGACCGCGCAGGCCATCACCGGCGAGTCACTGGTCAAGGCCTCGGGCGGCGGCACCAGCGCCTGGGGAACCGATTTCGCCCGGCCGCGCATGATCGCGATCCCGACCACCCTGTCGGCGGCCGAGTTCACGTCATTCGGCGGCATCACCGACACCGCCATCGGGCGCAAGCTGATGGTGAGCCACCCGCTGTCGGTGCCGGTGGTGGTGATCCAGGATCCGGCCTGCACGCTGGACACCCCGGCCGACCTGCTGCTGTCCACCGGCGCGCGCTCGGTGGATCACTCGGTCGAAGGATTCTGCTCGGTCAACGCCTCGCCGATCAGCGACGCGACCGCGATCGAGGCGGCGCGACGGATGTGGAGCGCGCTGCCCCGGATGCACGCCGATGCCACCAGCCTGCCCGCCCGCGCCGATGCGCAGGCCGCCGCCTGGCTGTCGATCCAGGGCCGGGGGGGCGGCGTCCATCACGGTGCCAGCCATGGCATCGGCTACCTGCTGGGCGGGGGCTTCAACGTGCCCCACGGGCTCACCTCGTGCGTGATGCTGCCGGCGGTGCTGCGCTGGAACCGACCGGTCAACGAGGCCCGCCAGCAGGCCTTCTGCGAGCGCGTCGGCCTCGATCCGGCGCGCCCGCTGGCCGACCATGTCGAGGCGCTGTTCGCCTCGGTCGGGCTGGCCACCCGCCTGCCGCAAGTGGGCATCGGGCCCGAGCAGCATGAGCGTCTGGCGGCGATGTACGACGGCACCGGTCCGATCGCGACCAACCCCAGGCCGGTGACCGGCAAGGCCGACCTGCTGGAGATTCTCGCGCTGGCAGGCGCCTGAGCATGACCGCGCACCTGCCGCTGGAAGGGATCCGGGTGGTCGACGAGAGCCAGGGGCCGATCGCCGGCCTGGCAACCCTCGTGCTGGCCGACTTCGGCGCCACCGTCATCAAGGTGGAGCCGCCCGGCGGCGACCCGTTCCGGACCCTGCCCTCGGCGCCCCTGTGGCTGCGCGGCAAGCAAAGCGCGGTGCTGCAGCCCGGGACCGCGGCCGACCGCGCCGCCCTGCTCGCGCTGGCAGGTCAGACCGACGTCTGGGTGCGCGGACCCGCTCCCGCCGATCCGGCGCTGTCCGACGAGGACCTGGCGCGGGCCAATCCGCGGCTGATCATCGGCTGGGTCAGCGCCTTCGGGCGCACCGGACCGTATGCCGGCTATCCGGCCAGCGAGGCGCTGGTGGCCGCCAAGGCCGGGCGGATGCTGCAGTTTCGCGGCAGCGCGTCGCGCCCGGGACCGGTCTATGCCGCCCTGCAGGTGGCCACCCATGCCGCCTCGCAGTCGCTGCTGGCGGGCGTGCTCGCTGCGCTGCGCGCGCAGGCCCGCGACGGGCTGGGCCAGGTGATCGAGACCTCCCTGCTGCGCGGCTTGCTGCCCTATGAGATGAACAACGTGCTGGCCGCGCAGGTCAATGCGCAGCGGCGCGCCCGCGGCGAAGCCGAACTGCCGGCCCCGCCCGACCCGATGGTCGCGATGCCGACCCTGAACTACCACCCGGTGCAGACCGCCGACGGGCACTGGCTGCAGCTGGGCAACCTGCTGCCCCACCTGTTCATGAGCTTCGTGCGCGCCATCGGCCTGGCCGACGAGCTGGCCGCGCTCGGGGTGTCCGGGCCCACCGAACTGTGGCCCGACGGGCCGCGCGAGGCGTTTCGCGACCGGATCCTGCAGCGCCTGCAGGAAAAGACGCTGGCCCAGTGGCAAAGCCTGTTCATCGCCGACGGCGGCGTCGCCTCGCATCCCTACCAGAGCACCCAGCAGGCGCTCGACGACCCGGATGTGGTGGCCAACGGTCATTCGCTGCCCCTGGGCGCCGATGGCCGCCAGCTCGGCCTGCTGGCCAACCTGACCCTGACGCCCGGACAGGCCGGTGCGCCGGCCCCGGCGGTCGGCGAACACACCGCCCAGGTGCGCGCGCAGATCGCGCAGGCGGTCGCTGCCGCGACCCCGGCGCGGTCAGCGCCAGAGCCAGCCGCCTCACCGGTCACCTCGTCGCCCACCTCGTCGTCCACCTCTTCGCTTACCCAGTCGCTCACCCCGTCACCCACCGCATTCGCGCCCCGGCGCACCCGGGACGCGCCGCTCGCCGGCGTCACCATCGTCGAGGCGGCGACCATCATCGCCGCCCCCTTCGCCGCGGCGCTGCTGGCCGACATGGGCGCGCGGGTGATCAAGTTCGAGCCGCTCGAGGGCGATCCGTTCCGGAGCATGGCGCCCGGACTGGGCGCGGCGCGGGTGAACACCGGCAAGGAGTGCATCGCGCTGGATCTGAAGAATCCGCGGGCCCGCGAGATCGCCCAGACGATCGTCGCCAGCGCCGACCTCTTCCTGCACAACTACCGCCCCGGCGTGCCCGAGCGGCTCGGGCTGGGATACGAACAGCTGGCCGCCCGCAACCCGCGGCTGGTCTACCTGTCGGCCAACGGCTACGGGCCCCGCGGACCGGGTGCGCTGCGCCCATCCACTCACCCGATTCCCGGCGCGGCCATGGGTGGGGTGCTGCACCACATCGGCGGCGCGCCAGGCCCGGCCCTGATGAATCTGGCGCAGCTGCGCGAGACCGCGCGGCGGCTGATGCGGGCCAACGACGTCAATCCCGACCCCAACACCTCACTGGTCATCTGTTCGGCGGCGCTGCTCGGGCTCACCGCGCAGCGCCGCTTCGGCGTCGGCCAGGCGATCTTCGTCGACATGTTCGGCGCCAACGCCTACGCCAACTTCGACGACGCCCTGCGCTATCCGGGCAAGGCGCCACGGGCCACCCCCGACCGCGACGGCTTCGGGCTCGATCCGCTGTGGCGCCTGTACCCGTGCGCGCGCGGCTGGGTGTTCATCGGCGTGTCTAACGCCGCGGAGTGGAACCGCTTCCGGGAACTGGCCGGCGCGTCGGCGCTGGCCCCGCAAGACGTCGATGGCGCCCGCGCCGGCGGCGCGGCGGTGGTCGATGCGCTGACCGCGCTGTTTGCCGGCGCCGATGCCGCGACCTGGGAGACGCGGCTCGCCCCCCACGGGGTGGGCTGCGTGCAGGCCGACGGCGCGCTGCCCGAGACCTTCCTGCGCGACGATCCGCAGGCCCGCGCCGAGGCGCTGCTGCTGCCGGCGCGGCACGGGGAATGGGGCGAGTACCAGCGCCACGGCGCGCAGGTGGTGTTCCAGGGCACGCCAGGGACCTATCGCGGCACCGGCCTGGCCGGCGCCTGCACCGATGCACTGCTGGCCGAGTTCGGGATCGATGCTGCCGGTGCGCGCGAGCTGCGGGCGTCAGGCGCGGTGGCCTGAGCGTCAGACGCGGTGGCCTGACATCCGGGCCCGGCGATCCGAACGCCGGGCCTGTTCTGCCCGACGCTGGCCCGGGTCTCAGGTCCCGCCGTCGACCCGCAGCACCGACCCGGTGGTGAACGAGGACGCCGCGCTGGCGAAGTACAGCGCCGCCCCGACCACCTCGCCAGCCTCTCCGCCGCGCCGCAGGGCGATCGAGGTGGCCGCCCGTTTCTTGAAGACCTCCATGTCCCAGGCCTTGGAGATGTCGGTCAGGAACGGCCCCGCCATGATGCTGTTGACCCGCACCTTCGGCCCGAAGGCGAAGGCGAACGAGCGGGTCAGGTTGTTCAGGCCCGCCTTCGCCGCGCCGTAGGGCTCCGAGCGCGGCGCCGGATTGACCGCCGCGACCGACGACACGTTGATGATGCTGCCGCCGTCGCCCTCGGCCATGCGCTCGCCGATCACGGCGCTCAGCCGGAACGGCCCCTTCAGGTTCACCCCGATCACCTTGTCGAACATGTCCTCGGTGACCTCGGAAAGCCGGCCGTAGAGCGGCGACATCCCGGCATTGTTCACCAGGATGTCGACCCGGCCGAAGGCCGCGTAGGCCGCCTGGATCAGCGCGTCGCAATCGTCCCAACGGCCCACATGGGCGGCCACCGGCAGCGCTCGCCGCCCGAGCGCCCGCACCTCGGCGGCGACCGCCTCGCAGGCATCGAACTTGCGCGACGCGATGATGACGTCGGCGCCGTGCGCCGCGAAGCCAAGGGCCATCGCGCGGCCCAGGCCGCGGCTGCCGCCGGTGACCAGCGCGACTTTGCCGGTGAGGTCGAAGAGGTCTTCCATGGGGTCGTGCCTTCCGCTGAAAAGGGGTCCTGAGGAGCGATTCATCGCCGGCCGCGCCGGCGTGACTGGCCAACAGCCAGATTACGACATCCGGCCGCAACCCGGCCCGACCGGCGTTCCAGGTATCGGCAACCGATTCCGGAAGACCGCCGATCGCGCGCCACGCGCGCCCCTCCTATACTCGGACCGATGGATGATGGAAACACCGGGCCGCGCCAATCCTTCGCGACACTGCGCGCCCTGGTCACCCGATTCGAACAGGCGCCCGGCCCGACCCGCGCGATCATCTGGGCGATTTCAGCCGGTCTGCTGTTCTCGGCCCTGAACATGATGGTGCGCCGCCTGACCCTGGAACTGCACCCCTTCCAGACCCAGTTCCTGCGTCACCTGTTCGGCCTGATCGTGATGCTGCCGCTGATTCTGCGCGCCGGCTGGCGCGCCTATCTGCCGGTCAGCGCACGCGGCCACTTCAGCCGCGGCGCGGTCCACACCGTGGGCATCAGCCTGTGGTTCATCGCGCTGCCGCATCTGGCGCTCGCCGATACCACCGCGATCGGCTACACCGGCCCGATCTTCACCATGATCCTGGCGGCCTGGCTGCTGGGCGAGACCATGCGCTGGGACCGCTGGCTGGCGGCCGCCCTCGGATTCGCCGGCGTGATGATCGTGGTCGGGCCCCGTCTGGCCGGCAGTGGCGGCTGGTACTCGCTGATCATGCTCGCCTCGGCGCCGATCTTTTCGCTGTCCTTCCTGCTCACCAAGCTGCTGACCCGCCACGACAGTCCGGCAGTGATCGTGGTCTGGCAGGGCATCGCGGTGTCGACGCTCTCGCTGCCGCTGGCGCTGTGGTTCTGGTCGTGGCCCACCACCGCCCAGTGGATCACCTTCGCGCTGGCCGGTGTGCTGGGCAGCGCCGGACATTTCTGCCTGACCCATTCGCTGAAAGCCGCCGACATGTCGGCGACCCAGTCGGCCAAGTTCCTCGATCTCATCTGGGCCACCGCCTGGGGCTTCCTGATCTTCGGCGACCAGCCCAGCAGCGCCACCCTCGCCGGCGGGCTGGTGATCATCGGCGCCACGGTGTGGATCGCCCGGCGCGAATCGCGCCGGATCCGGCAGGCAGCCGCATCGGCCAGCTGATGCGGCCGGCGACCGAACGACATTCACCCTTTCTCCAGACCAGCGGGAGTCACCCATGTTCAAACGAGTCCTGATCAGCAACCGCGGCGAAATCGCCATCCGGATCGCGCGCGCGGCCAGCGCGCTGGGCGTCGAGTCGGTGGGGCTGTTCGCGCCGGCCGATGCGCAGGCGCTGCACACCCGGATCACCACCGAGGCACGCGAAATCCAGTCCCGCGAGGCCGGCGCCGGCGATCCGGTGCGCGCCTACCTGGACATCGAGGCGGTGATCGCGATCGCCCAGGCGAGCGGCTGCGACTGCGTGCATCCCGGCTATGGATTCCTGTCGGAGAACGCCGCCTTCGCCGAGCGCTGCGCGCAGGCGGGGCTGCACTTCATCGGGCCCTCGCCCGCCACCCTGGCGCTGTTCGGCGACAAGGTCCGGGCGCGCGCCTTCGCCCGCGCGCAGGGCATCCCGGTGGTGCCGGGCAGCGACGGCGCGCTGGACTCGGCGGCGCAGGCGGCCGACTTGGCGGCGACGATCGGGTACCCGGTCATGATCAAGGCCGCCGCCGGCGGCGGCGGGCGCGGCATTCGCCGGGTCGATGATGCGCAGGACCTCGCGCCGGCGTTCGAGCGCTGCCAGGGCGAGGCCCGGGCCGCCTTCGGCGACGGGTCGGTGTTCCTCGAGAAATGCATCGAACGGCCGCGCCACATCGAGGTTCAGGTGCTGGGCGACCACCTGGGCCAGGTGGTGCACCTGCACGAGCGCGACTGCTCGGTGCAGTTGCGCAACCAGAAGGTCATCGAGGTGGCGCCCGCGCCCAATCTGGACGACGGCCTGCGCCAGCGAATCCTGGCCGACGCGGTGCGCCTGGCCGCCGCAGCCGGCTATCGCAATGCCGGCACGGTCGAGTTCCTGGTGCTCCCCGAAACCGGCGAGCACTTCTTCATCGAGTGCAATCCGCGCATCCAGGTCGAGCACACCGTCACCGAGCAGGTCACCGGCATCGACCTGGTCGAGACCCAGTTCCGGCTGGCGGCCGGTGCCTCGCTGGCGGCGCTCGGCCTGCCCGACCAGCACGCAGTGCCGGCGCCGCGCGGCTTCGCGGTGCAGGCCCGGCTGGTGTGCACCGGCACCGGCACGCTCACCGCCTACCGCGAACCGTCCGGGCCGGGGGTGCGCGTCGATGCCTGCGGGTATCTGGGACTGAGCCCGCCGCCGCAGTTCGATCCGCTGCTGGCCAAGCTGATCGGGCAGTCGAACTCATCGGCCAGTTACGCCTCGGCGCTGGATCGCACGCTGCGCGCGCTCAATGAGTTCCACCTGGCTGGCGTGCCGACCAACCGCGAGCAGTTGCGCGCGATCCTCGGCCATCCGGATGTGCGGGCCGGCGACGCCCGCACCAGCCTGCTGGGCGCCACGCCGGCGCTGGCCGCCACGCCCGCCGACGGCGCCAGCTTCCCCGGCGCCGACCAGAACGCGCTGCGATTCCTCGAGCAGCAGGCAGCCGCGCTGGGTCGGGGGCGCAGCGCCGCCGAACCCCCGCCCGCGAATCAGGCCTCGCTGCCGGTGGACGACGCACACCAGGGCGTCGAATGCCCGATGGCCGGCTCGGTGCTCGCGGTGCACGCGCAGGCCGGAACGCGGGTGCGCGCCGGCGAGACCCTGCTGGTCATCACCGCGATGAAGATGGAGACCGCGGTGACCGCGCCCTGCACCGGACTGCTTACCGACCTGACCGAACTGAAGGTGGGCGACACCGTGTCGAACGGCCAGGTGGTGGCGTTGATCCGGCCGCAGGCCGACGACCCCGCACACGACGACCCTGCACACGACGGCCAGGCGCCCGGCGCGCCCGCTGGCGCCGCCGAATCGGGCTGGGCCCCGGTGCTGGGCGAGGTCGCCGCGCTCCAGGCGCTGGCGGCCCAACGCCTGGCACCCGGCTCGCGCGAACCCGGCGTGGTGCGCCAGCGCGATCGCGGCAAGCTCAACTGCCGCGAGCGGATCGCACTGCTGCTCGACGAGGGCAGTTTCCGGGAAGTGGGCAGCCTGGCCGGATTTGCGTCCTACGACGACGAGGGCGCGGTGGCCGACTTCACACCGGCCAATCATGTCGGCGGCTGGGGCCGGATCGACGGGCGCACCAGCGTGGTCTGTGCCGACGACTTCACCTCGCGCGGCGGCCATGCCGACGGCGCCATCGGGGCCAAGAGCGGCTACCTCGACCGGCTGTCGATCGAACTGCGCGTGCCCTCGCTGCGCCTGCTCGACGGTTCATCGGGCGGGGGCAGCGTGGCGGCGATGGTGCCCCAGCAGCACAAGGCCGAGGCTGGCGGCGCCCAGGAGAGCATGGGCGCGATCAAGGCCGGCCGGCCGCGCGTGACCGGCGCCGGCGGCGCGTTCCTGCCCGGCCATCTGGGCAGCACGATGTACACCGAGCAGTTGCGCACCGTTCCGGTGGTCAACCTGCTGCTGGGCAGCGTGGTGGGCATCGGCGCCGCCAAGGCGGTGCTCGGGCACTTCTCGGTGATGGTGCGCGACATCGCCCAGCTGTTCGTGGCCGGCCCGCCGGTGGTGAGCCACGCGATGGGCTACGAGATCACCAAGGAAGACCTCGGCGGCTGGCACATCCACTGCCGCAACGGCTCGGTGGACAACCTGGCCGAGACCGAACAGGAGGCGATGGCGATGGCCCGGCGCTTCCTGTCGTATCTGCCCCTGAGCGCCTACGAGGCGCCACCGGTGCAGGCCGCCGACCCCGCCGACCCGCCGGATCGGCGCGAGGAAGAACTCTTCACCCTGATCCCGCGCAAGCGCATCACCACCTTCGATGTCCGCAAGGCGATCCGCCTGATGGCCGACCGCGGCTCGTTCTTCGAGACGGGACCGCTGTGGGGCACCGACCAGGTCACCGGCTTCGTGCGCTTCAACGGCCACCCGCTGGGCGTCATCGCCTCGGACAGCCGCCATGTGAACGGCGGCGCGCTGACCGCCGACGGCTGCGACAAGCTGCGCCGCCACCTCGACCTGTGCGACTCGTTCCATGTGCCGGTGCTCAACCTGGTCGACAACCCGGGCTTCGCGGTCGGACTCGAGCACGAGATCGCGGGCACGATCCGCAAGGGCGGCGAATGGATGGTCGCCTTCGCGCAGGTCAGCGTGCCGATCTTCACCGTGCTGATGCGCCGCAGTTTCGGCGTGGCCGGCAACAACTACGCCACGCCGCGGGCCACCGCCTCGGTGCGCGTCGCCTGGCCGGCGGCCGATGTCGGCGGCATTCCGCCCGAGGGCGGGATCGAGGCGGCCTACAAGCGCCAGCTCGCCGAGGCCGCCGATCCGGCCGCCCTGCGCGCCGAGATCAACGCCCGCATCGAAAGCGCGCGCGGCCCGGTCGGTCCGCTGAACCGTTTCCAGCTCGAAGAGATGATCGATCCGCGCGATACCCGCCGCCTGATCTGCGAATGGGTGGAAAATGCCTACCGGATCGTCTCCCAGCCATCGCGGCTCGCGCCGCGGGCCCTGCAGTTCCGGCCCTGAGGGCCGTTCATTCACGATCAACCGATCACCATCCAATCAAGGAGCAAGTCATGCGGGATCTCAAGGGAATGGTCGCCTGGATCACCGGCGCCGGCACCGGCATCGGCGAAGGCTCGGCACTGGCGCTGGCCGGCGCCGGCATGCAGGTGGTGCTCTCGGGGCGGCGCACCGAGGACCTCGAGCGCGTCGCCGGACTCATCAAGGCGCAGGGCGGCAGCGCCCGCATCGCGCCGCTCGACGTCACCGACGCCGACGCGGTGCAGGCGGTGGTCGACGGCATTGTCGCGCGCGAAGGCCGGATCGATGTGTCGATCAACAGCGCCGGCCTGAATGTGAAAAACCGCCACTGGAACAAGCTGTCGCGCGCCGACTGGGACCAGGTCATCCGGATCGATCTGGACGGCGTCTTCTACTGCTGTCACGCGGTGCTGCCGCAGATGCGCCAGCAACAGGACGGGCTGATCGTCAATGTGTCGTCGTGGGCCGGCCGCTTCGTGGGCGCGGTCACCGGCCCCGCCTATCACGCCGCCAAGTTCGGCCTGAACGCGATGACCGAGACCATCAACATCGAGCAGGGTCTGCACGGCATCCGCGCCACCGCGGTGTGTCCGGGCGAGGTCGCCACGCCGATCCTGGACAAGCGCCCGATCCCGGTCACCGGTGAAGAACGGGCCCGCATGGTGCAGCCGCAGGACTGCGGCGAACTGATGCTGTTCCTGGCGCGCATGCCGGCGCATGTGTGCCTGAACGAAGTCACCATCAGCCCGACCTGGAACCGCGGCTATGTCGCGGCGGCCCGTACGATTCCCGGCTGAGCCCGGCGCTACCCCCTCCCCGTTCTCCCGATCCTCCCTGAAAGGCAATCATGTCCAGCATCCTGAAATCCGAGACCGACCAGATGACCGAAGGCGAATGGCAGGCCCGCTGCGATCTCGCCGCCCTTTACCGCATCGTCGACCACCTCGGGTGGACCGACCTGCTGGCCACCCACATGTCGGTGCGGGTGCCGGGTGAGCCGGGCGCCTTCCTCATCAACCACTATGAGGAAATGTTCAACGAGATCACCGCGTCGAGCCTGATCAAGATGGACCTCGAGGGCAATGTGCTGGGCAAGCAGGGGCGCTTCAACAAGGCCGGCTTCACCATCCACAGCGGTGTCTACAAGGCCCGCCCGGACGCCAACTGCGTGATGCACACCCACACGCGCGCCGGCGCCGGGGTGTCGATGCTGCGCCGCGGGCTGCGGCCGATCAGCCAGGATGCGCTGATCGTGCTCGACGACGTCGTCTATCACGAGTACGGCATGCCGGCGACCCAGGAGGAATGCGATTCGCTGGGCGTGAGCTGCCAGGCCGGCAACTGCGTGGTGCTGCTCAATCACGGCCTGCTCACGCTGGGCACCACGGTGCAGGGCACGCTGATGAACCTGTACATGCTCGAGCGGGCCTGCGAGCTGGAGCTGATCGCGCGCACGCTCGACGAGCCGCCGGTGATGATCGCCCCGGCGGTGGTCGAGCAGCTCGGCCAGCGGATGAAGAAGGTCCGCGCCGAGCCGACCTGGGGCCAGCATGAGTGGAACGCGCTGCTGCGGGTGATCGACGCCAAGGGCACCGCCTACCGCTGCTGAGGCCCGCGCCGATCGCGGCGTCAGGCTCACCGGCTGAGCCTGACGCCTGTCATGCTGTCGACATGCCGCTTTTTTCCGCTCCCCCGGTGACCCCTCCGGTCACCCCGCCTGCCGCGCCGCCTGCCGTCCTCGCGCGCACCGACCTGCCCCCCGGCCTGATCCTCATCCACGGCAATCGCCCGGAGCGCCTGCGCGATCTGCTGGTGGGCTGGATGCGGCGCTACCCGCTCGCGCCACTGGAAAACGAGATCCTGCTGGTGCAGAGCAACGGCATCGCCCAGTGGCTGCGGCTCGCGCTCGCCGGCGATGTCGGCAGAGGGGACGAACCGGGCGGCTGCGGCATCGCCGCGGCGCTCGAACTCTCGCTGCCCGCGCGCTTTCTCTGGACGGTCTATCGCGCGGTGCTCGGGCCCGCGGCGGTGCCGCAGGCCTCGCCCTTCGACAAGGACCGCCTGGTGTGGCGCCTGATGCGCCTGCTGCCCTCGCTGACCGATCGGGCGGAATATGCCCCGCTGCTGCGTTTTCTGGACGGCGACACCGATCGCCGAAAGCGCTTTCAGCTCGCCAGCCGGCTGGCCGATCTGTTCGACCAGTATCAGGTCTACCGGGCCGACTGGCTCGAGGCCTGGGGCAGCGGCCATGACCACCTGATCGACGCGCGCGGCCAGGTCCGCGCGCTGCCGTCCGGGCAGGGCTGGCAGGCCGCGCTGTGGCGGGCGCTGCTCGCCGACGTCGGGCAGATGGCCTCCCGCCAGGGCCGGGTGCCGCCGGCCGGACGCGCGGCGGTTCATGCCGAGTTCCTGCAGCGCGCGGCGCAGTGGCCGGCCGGCGAACGGCCACCAGGCCTGCCGCGCCGGGTCATGGTGTTCGGCATCTCGAGCCTGCCGCGCCAGTCGCTGGAAGTGATCGCGGCGCTTTCACGCTGGACCCAGGTGCTGATGTGCGTGCACAACCCCTGCGAGTTCTACTGGGCCGACATCGTGGCCGGCAAGGACCTGCTGCGCGCCGCGCGCTCGCGCCAGCGCCCGCGTCCGGGCACCCCCGACAGCGTGCCCGACGAACGCCTGCACCTGCACGCGCAGCCGCTGCTGGCGGCCTGGGGCAAGCAGGGCCGCGACTTCATCGGCCTGCTCGACGAGCACGACAGCGAGGCGTCACGAGACGGCTGGCGGGCGCACCTGGCTGCCATCAGCCACAAGACCGACCTGTTCGAGGCCGCCGGCGGCGCCAACCTGCTGCAGCAGCTGCAGGACGACATCCTCGCCCTGCGTCCGCTGGCGGAAACCCGCCAGCACTGGGACCCGGTCGATGCGCGCACCGATCGGTCCATACGTTTTCATCTGGCCCACAGCGCGCAGCGCGAAGTCGAGATCCTGCACGACCAGCTGCTCGCCGCCTTCGATGCCGACCCCGACCTGCGGCCGCGCGACATCCTCGTCATGGTCCCCGACATCGATGTCTACGTCCCCCACATCCAGGCGGTGTTCGGCCTGCTCGACCCGAGCGACCGGCGCCACATCCCGTTCAGCCTCGCCGATCGGGGCCAGCGCGGTGTCGACCCGCTGGTGGGCGCGATCGAGCGCCTGATCGCGCTGCCCCAGTCGCGCGTCACCGTGGGCGACGTGCTTGACCTGCTCGAGGTCCCGGCGCTGCGCCGGCGTTTCGGCATCGCCCAGGACGAACTGCCCACCCTGCAGCGCTGGATCCGTGGCGCCAACATCCGCTGGGGCCTGCACACCGCCCACCGCGCGAGCCTGGGTCTGCCCGCCGACGAGTCGCCCGCGGCACCGAACACCTGGCTGTTCGGAATGCGCCGTC
This sequence comes from uncultured beta proteobacterium, assembly GCA_903934295.1. Taxonomy (GTDB): domain Bacteria; phylum Pseudomonadota; class Gammaproteobacteria; order Burkholderiales; family Burkholderiaceae_E; genus Quisquiliibacterium. The sequence continues at coordinate 196,611 of CAIZNI010000056.1, read as the reverse complement.
TGCTGCTGGGCTATGCCGCGGGCGACGATGCGCAAGCCTGGCACGGCATCGAGCCCCACGGCGAGATCGGCGGCCTCGACGCGGCGGTGCTGGGTCCCCTCACACAGCTGCTGCAACGCCTGGAACAGACCTGGCAGACGCTGCGCGAACCGGCCACCGTCACCCTCTGGTGCGAACGGCTGAACACGCTGCTCGATGATTTCCTCGACACCACCGAGGCCGCCGACGGCAACGACGCGTTCACCGTGGGCCGGCTGCGGACGGGCCTGCAGGACTGGCAGGACAACTGCGAGCAGGCGAGCCTGGACGAGCCGCTGCCGCTGTCGGTGGTGGGCGATCACTGGCTGGGGCTGCTCGACGCGGGCGGCCTGTCGCAGCGATTCTTCGCCGGGTCGGTCACCTTCGCCACGCTGATGCCGATGCGGGCGATCCCGTTTCGCCATGTCTGTCTGCTCGGCATGAACGACGGCGACTACCCGCGGGCCCGGATCCCGATGGATTTCGACCTGATGGCCGACGAGCACCGGCCCGGCGACCGGTCACGCCGCGAGGACGACCGCTACCTGTTCCTCGAGGCCCTGCTGTCGGCGCGCGATCACCTCCATGTCTCCTGGGTGGCCCGCAGCATCCAGGACAACAGCGCCCGCCCGCCGTCGGTGCTGGTGGGCCAGTTGCGCGACCACCTGGCCAGCGGCTGGCGACTGGCCGACCCGCCGGGCGCCGAACCGTCCGACGGTCAGGCCCTGCTCCAGGCCCTGTCGGTCTCGCACCCGCTGCAGGCCTTCAGCACCGACTATTTCCCGGCGAAGCCGGGCACGGGCGCCTTGTTCACTTATGCGCGGGAGTGGCGCGGGGAAGTGCGCGGGGAATCACGCGGGGAATCACGCGGGGAAGTGCGCGGGGAAGTGCGCGAGGAATCACGCCACGGGCGCCATGGCGAGCCGGGCGACGAGCGCGCCGCCGCGGCGCCATCGGCCGGCGATGCCCTGCTCCCGCCGCTGCGCCGCGATGAACCGCTGTCCCTGCGCGAACTGGGCGAGTTCCTGAGATCCCCGGTCAAGGCCTTCTTCGCACAGCGGCTGAACATCGTCTTCGGGCGCGACGACCCGGCCGCCGACGACCAGGAGCCCTTCGAACTCGACGGCCTGAGCCGCTGGCAGATGCAGGAAGAATTGATCGGCGCGCAGTTGCTGGCGGTCGCGCGCGGGGAGGACCCCGCCGCCGTCCGCCAGGCGCACCTGACCAGCCTTCACCGGCGCGGCGCGCTGGCGGCCGGCGGCTTCGGCCTGCTGATGGACGACCAGTTGATGGAGCCGATGCAACGGCTCTTTCAGGAGTACCAGGCTTGCCTGGACCGCTGGCCGGACCGCCTGCCGGGCGAGCAACCGGTGCGCCTGACCCTTGGCGAGGGGGAAGGACAGCTGGTTCTGGAAGACTGGGTGGGCGACCTGCGTGGCGACGCGCAGGGTGCCCGCGCGCGGGTCGTGATCAGTCGCAGCAGCCTGGTCGAACGCGCAGGTCCCTATCGCGCCGAACAGCTGGCAATCCGCTGGGTCGACCACCTGGCCGCGCAGCTGACCGGCACACCGGTCACCACCTGCCTGTTCAGCGGCCGAGGCAATCTCGAACTGCCGCCACTGCCGCCGCAGACCGCGCGGGCGCACCTCATCGCCCTCATGCAAGCCTGGCAGCAGGGCATGCGCCGCCCCTTGCCGCTGACCGTCCAGGCCGGCTTCGCCTGGCTCACCGCCTTGCGCTACGGCGACGACTGGCTCCCTCCCGCCGCCGCGCCAGCCACGCTCCTCGCCAAGGCGCATCGGGCCGCCCGAAAGGCCTACGAGGGCGGCTATCAGGGCAAGGGACAGGTATCCGGCGAGGTCCGGCAATGCGAATGCCTGCGCCGCAGCTTCCCCGACTACCCGTCCCTGCAGGCCAGCGGCGAATTCGCCCCCCTCGCGCAGGCCCTGCTCGGCCCGCTTCGCCTGAGCATTCGCGACACCCGAAAGTCCGCGTCTGCGTCCGCGCCGTCGCCCACCGGGGATACCCCATGAGCAGCCGACCGCACGCCGAGCCGCCGGAATCGCTCGACCCGCTGTGCTTTCCGCTGCACGGCAGCCGCCTGATCGAGGCCAGCGCCGGCACCGGAAAAACCTTCACCATCGCACTCCTGTATGTGCGCCTGGTGCTCGGCCACGGCGACACGAACGCGCATCCGCGCGCACTGACCCCGCCCGAGATCCTGGTCCTTTCCTTCACCGAAGCGGCCACGCAGGAACTGCGCGATCGGATCCGGCTTCGGCTGGTCGAGGCGGCGCAGGTGTTTCGGATCGGCGCGGAGAGTGACGCGGAGTGCGACGCAGACGCCGATGCCGGCACAGACCCCGACGCAGCGCCCGACGCGACGCTGCCGCCGGCGGATGCCGACAATCCGCTGCACGCGCTGCGGGCGCACTATCCGCCCGCGCAGCGGCCGGCCCTCGCGCGCCGGCTCCAGATGGCTGCCGAATGGATGGACGAGGCCGCGATCTCCACCATCCACGGCTGGTGCCACCGCATGCTGCGCGAGCATGCCTTCGACAGCGGAACCCTGTTCTCCCAGACCCTGGAGACCGACCAGCAGGCGCTCTTCGACGAAGCGGTCCGCGATTACTGGCGCTTGTTCATGGCGCCACTGGACCTCCCGCTGGCCACCGTCGTCACCCGGTCGTTCCGGTCGCCACGGGAACTGGCCGAGCAGATCCGGCCCCTCATCCGCGACCTCGACCAATTGCCCCCGGCCGCCGAACCCGCGACCCTGCTGCGCGACTGGCAGAACGATCACACGCAGGCACTCGAGCGGCTCAAGGCGCCCTGGCGGGACTGGCTCGAACAACTCAGAGACCTGTTCGCGCAGGCCCGTGAGGCGGGAAAACTCAATGGCCGACAGCTCACCCAAAAAAATCTCGATGGCTGGCTGGGCAAGCTGGCAACCTGGCGGGACGATCCCTCCCTCATCGACCCGGAACTCTCGCCCACGGCCCTGAGACGGTTCTCGCCAACCGGCATGACCGAGGTCTGGAAGGATGGCGCGCCACCCGGGCACCCCGCGCTGGTGGCGCTCGGCGAGCTCAAGGACGCGCTCGCCGCGCTGCCCACGCCCCGCAGCGGCCTGCTGGGCCACGCCACCCGCTGGATCGTCGAGCGCTTCGCGCTCGAACAGGCCCGCCGCGCGCAGATGGGTCTGGATGACCTCCTCAGCCGCCTGGACACCGCGCTGCAGGGCAGCCACGGCGAACGGCTCGCCGGCCTGATCCGCGCGCAGTTCCCGGTGGCGATGATCGATGAATTTCAGGACACCGATCCGCTGCAGTACCGGATCTTCGATGCGGTCTATCGGGTGAGCGACAACGACCCCGAGACCGCGCTGGTGCTGATCGGCGATCCCAAGCAGGCGATCTACGGCTTCCGCGGTGCCGACATCCATGCCTATCTGCGGGCGCGGGCGGCCTGCGCCGGCCGGCTGCACACCCTCAAACGAAACTTCCGCGCCACCGGCGAAATGGTGGCCGCCACGAACCGCTGCTTCGAAGTGGCCGAAACACGCCCCCAGGGTGCCGGCGCCTTCCTGTTCCGCCAGGGGCCGCAGAATCCGGTGCCGTTCGTGAACGCCTCCGCCAAGGGCCGCGCCGCAACCTTCGAAGCCGACGGCGACGCGGTCACCGCCCTCACCTTCTGGTGGCTGCCCCCAGGACCCGACGGCAAGGCCCTGGGCAAGGCCGACTTTCTGGCCCGGATGGCGGCGGCCTGCGCCACCGAGATGGTCCGGCTGCTGACGCTCGGGCAGGCCGGCGCTGCCGGCTTTCGGGCGAGCGACAGCCTCGAGGCGCTTCGACCCGCCGACCTCGCGGTGCTGGTCAACAACGGCACCGAAGCCGCCGCGATCCGCCTGGCACTCGAGCAGCGCGGCGTGCGCAGCGTCTATCTGTCGGACCGCCACTCGGTCTATGCCAGCGAGCAGGCCGCCGAACTGCAGCACTGGCTGGCCGCCTGCGCCGAGCCCGGTGATGCCGGCCGGCTGCGCGCCGCCCTGGCCACCCCTACCCTGGGCCTGTCGCTGTCGGAACTCGATGCGCTGAACCACGATGACAACGCCTGGGACCGCCGGGTGGTCCAGTTCCACCAGTACCAGCACTGCTGGCAGCGCCAGGGCGTGCTGCCGATGGTGCGGCGCCTGCTGACCGACTTCTCGGTGCCCGGGCGACTGCTGGCGGGCGATCTGCGCGTCAGCCCGGCGGACAGCGAGGGTCGGGACGCAGACGGCGATGCCGACGGCGAACACGATGGCGACGCGGATGACGCGGCCGCGGGCGGACCGGTCAGCGGGGAACGGATTCTGACCAACCTGCTGCACCTGGCAGAACTGCTGCAAGGCGACAGCGTCCTGTTCGACGGCGAGCATGCGCTGATGCGGCACCTGGCTGAACAGCGCGCGCAGGCGGGGCAGGGCTCCGACAACGCGGCTCAGCAACTGCGCCTCGAAAGCGACGCCGACCTGGTGAAGGTGGTCACCGTGCACAAATCCAAGGGGCTGGAGTACCCGCTGGTGTTCCTGCCCTTCGCCAGTTGCTGTCGCCCGGTCACGAAGGCGCCGCTGCGATGGCACGCCGACGGCCGCACGCATCTGGCGCTCGAGGCCACTCCCGAGGCGATCCGGCTCGCCGATCACGAGCGCCTGGGCGAGGACCTGCGCAAGCTCTATGTCGCGCTCACGCGCGCCCGGCATGCGACCTGGGTGGGTGTCGCCGCGCTGAACAAGCAGGAAAAGAGCGCGATCAACTACCTGTTGAGCGCCGAGGATCCGATCGCACCCGAGGCCCTCGAAGCGCGGCTCCTGGCCCTGCGCGGAGACTGCGACGCGATCCGGATCGCCCCGGCACCCGCGGCCGACGACCGGCGCCTCTCCGGGGCGGGCGCGCGCGTCTTGCCGGGGCCGGCCCGCGAACCGTCGCGACCCGCGCATGAGCACTGGTGGATCGCCAGCTACAGCGCGCTCAGGACCGCCGGCGCGAGCGGCCGCGAGGTCGCGGAAACCGCCAGCGAGGAGAAATTCCAGGAAGCCCGGCAGGCCGAGTTGCTCGCCCCGGATGTGCTGCAGTCGGAGCCGGTGAGGCCGGATCTGCTGACGCCGGATGTGCGGCAGGCAGCCCTGCCCGCGCCCGCTCAGCCGCTCGCCGCCGCGGCCACCGTTGCGCACGCCGCCGTTGCGCACGCCGCCGGTGCCCCATATGCCGAAGGCACGAGCGCGCTGCCTCCCGACGCCCACGCCTGGCATCGCTTCGAACGCGGTGCGCAGGCCGGCAGCTTCCTGCACGACGTCCTCGAATGGGTTGCCGCCCAGGGCTTCGCCGCCGTCGCGGCCGATCCCGGCCCGCTGCGCGACCTGATCGCGCGGCGCTGCCGGCTGCGCGGCTGGACCCAGTGGATCGAGCCCCTCACCGGCTGGGTCAGCCAGCTGCTGACCACCCGCTTTCGGCTGCCCCCCCTGGACGGGCAACCGCCGACCGAATTCAGTCTGGCCACGCTGCCGCGTGCGATCGCCGAGATGGAGTTCTGGCTGTCTGCCCGCTCGGTCGACACCCGGGTCCTGGATGCGCGGGTCTGCGCACTGACCCTGGACGGCGCACCACGCCCGGCGCTGCTGCCGGCACAGGTCAACGGGATGCTCAAGGGGTTCATCGACCTGGTGTTCGAGCACCAGGGGCGCTTCTACGTCGTCGACTACAAGTCCAACTGGCTGGGGCCGAACGACGGCGCCTACACACCCCAGGCCCAGAGCGCCGCCGTCCTGAAGGCCCGCTATGAACTGCAGTACGTGCTCTACCTGTTCGCGCTGCACCGGCTGCTTCGCTCGCGCCTGCCCGACTACGACTACGACCGCCACGTCGGCGGCGCGGTCTACCTGTTCCTGCGCGGCCTGAATTCACCCGGCCAGGGCGTTCATGCCGAGCGCCCGCCCCGGGCGCTGATCGACTCGCTCGACGAGCTGTTCGCGGGCAGCACCGCACTCGACGGACACGGCTCATGAACCGCGCCACCGATTTCCTCGCCGACGCCCTCGTCGAAAAGGCACCGATGCAGCGACTGCTGGCCGACTGGACCCGCCGCGAATGGCTGCGTCCGCTCGACACCGCCTTCGCCGAATTTCTCTGGGAGGAAGTACCCCAGGCGCCGCCGCTGCTGATCCTGGCCGCGGCACTGGCCAGTCATCAGTTGGGGCGCGGACACGCCTGTCTGGACCTGTCGGCCACGCTGGACGATCCGGGCACCGCGCTGTCGCTGCCCCCGGAAGGGTCACGTGCGGCGGATGCGCTCGACCCGGTGCCACTGCCCGCCCAGGTGCTCCAGGGGATCACACTGAGCCACTGGCAGGCGATGCTCGAGCGGCCTGAACTGGTGAGCAGTGGCCCCGGCGACACCCCGCTGGTGCGGGTCGGTGTGCGTCTGTATCTGCGCCGTTACTGGCACTACGAGCAGTCGGTGCGCCAGGCCATCCAGGAACGCCTGGGCGCGCCGGCATCCGGGGCCCCTGCCGCCACCCTGCGGCCGGTTCTCGACATCCTGTTTCCGGCCAGCGCCCGCGCGGAGATGGCGACCGACTGGCAGAAGATCGCCTGTGCGCTGGCCGCCCGCAGCCCGGTCAGCATCCTCACCGGCGGCCCGGGTACCGGCAAGACGAGCACCGTGGTGCGGCTGCTGGCCCTGCTGCAGACACTGGCGCTGGATCGGCCCACAGATCCGGGCGAACCGGCCCGACCGCTGCGCATCCGGCTGGCCGCCCCCACTGGCAAGGCCGCCGCACGGCTCAACGGGTCGATTGCCGAGGCGCTCGACCGGCTGCCCTTCGATCGCCTGGCCAATGGCGCCGCGGTCCGCGCGGCGATCCCGCCGAAGGTCACCACCCTGCACCGCCTGCTGGGCAGCCGCCCCGACACCCGGCGCCTGCGCCATCACGCCGGCAACCCGCTGGCGCTCGATGTGCTGGTCATCGACGAGGCCTCGATGATCGACCTCGAGATGATGGCAGCGGTGCTGGCCGCCCTGCCGCAGCGGGCACGCCTGATTCTGCTGGGCGACCGCGACCAGCTCGCCTCGGTGGAAGCCGGTGCGGTGCTGGGCGAACTGTGCCGGCGCGCAGCGCAAGCGCACTACACCCCGGCCACCCGCGACTGGCTGCACTCGGCCACCGGCGAATCGATCGGCACCGACCTGGTCGATGCCGACGGGACCGCGCTCGATCAGGCCATCGCGATGCTGCGCCACAGCCACCGGTTCAGCGCCGACAGCGGCATCGGCCGTCTGGCCGAGGCGGTCAATGCCGGTGAAGCGACGGCCGCCCAGCGCATCCTGGCCGACGGTCATGCCGATCTGACCCTGCTGCCGGTGGCCAGCCCGGATGAGGACGCCCTTCGGCATCTGGTGATCGATGGCGGCTATCGGCATTACCTCCAGGCCATCCACCGGTCACCGCCCGGACGGACCGACGACCAGGCCACGACCGATGCCTGGGCCAGCGCGGTGCTGACCGCGCACAGCCGCTTCCAGGTGCTGTGCGCCTTGCGCCGCGGGCCGTGGGGCGTTCAGGGGCTGAACCTGCTGATCGCGCGGATGCTGCGCCAGGCCGGGCTGATCAGCGCCACCGACGACTGGTACGCCGGCCGGCCGGTACTGGTCACCCGAAACGATGCGGCGCTGGGCCTGATGAACGGCGACATCGGCATCACGCTGCCGCTCGATACCGGCACCGGCACCGACGGCCAGGCACCAGGGCTGCGCGTCGCCTTTCGTGACGTTGGGCAACCGGGCGGCGTGCGCTGGGTGCTGCCGGTGCGCCTGCAGGCGGTCGAGACCGTCTACGCGCTCACCGTCCACAAGTCCCAGGGCTCGGAGTTCGACCACGTCGCCCTGCTGCTGCCCGACGCGCCCAGCCCCATCCTGACCCGCGAACTGCTCTACACCGGGATCACCCGGGCCCGCAGTCACCTGACCCTGGTGCGCCCCGGCGCGCCCCGCGTGCTGCAGGAGGCGGTGCTCACGCGGGTGCTGCGGGCGAGCGGGCTGATGGAATCAGACTGAGGGAGCGGGCTGATGGAATCAGACTGAGGGACCGGGCTGATGGAATCAGACTGAGGGAGCGGGCTGATCGCACCGCACTCGCCCCACGGCCCCACGGCCCGGCGCCGAAGCGGCTCAGTAAAGCGTGGTGAGCGCCGCCCGGTCGTAGGTGCCGAGCTCGTCCAGCCGACCCTCCCGAACCTTGCGGCCCCAGGCCGGGTCCGAGATCAGCGCACGCCCCACCGCCACCAGATCGAAATCCCCCCGATCCAGACGGCGCATCAGTTCATCGAGCGAGGCCGGCTGCGAGACCTCGCCGCCGAACGCCGCCACGAACTCACCGCTCAGACCCACCGAACCGACGGTGATGGTGGGCAGCCCGGTGAGCTTCTTCGCCCAGCCGGCGAAATTCAGGTCGCTGCCCTCGAACTCGGGCTCCCAGAACCGGCGCTGCGAGCAATGCAGGACATCGACGCCAGCATCGACCAGGGTCGCCAGCCACTGCTCCATCTCCTGCGGGGTCAGCGCCATGCGCGCCGGGAAGTCCTGCTGCTTCCATTGCGACAGACGGATCGCGATCGGAAAATCGGGGCGCGTCGCCCGGCGTACCGCGGCAATCGTTTCGGCGGCGAAGCGGCTGCGCTGCGCCAGCGTCGCGCCGCCCCACTGGTCGGTACGCTGATTGCTGCCGGCCCAGAAAAACTGATCGATCAGATAGCCATGGGCGCCGTGCAGTTCGACACCGTCGAAGCCCAGGCGCATCGCCTGCGCGCCGGCCTGGGCGAACGCCTCGATGGTCGCGATGATGTCGGCCTCGGTCATCGCCACGCCGGACGTCCGCTCGGGGCGGCTCAAACCCGACGGACTCTCGAAGGGCGAGTCGGGACGCCAGGACTGGCTGGCGCTGCGCAGCGCGCCCACATGCCAGATCTGCGGCCAGATGCGCCCGCCCACCGCCTTGACCGCCTTGACCACCTCGGCCCAGCCGGCCAGCGCGTCGGCGCCGTAGAAACGCGGCACCGCCGGATCGTTGCCGGCAGCGGGCCGCTCGATCAGGGTGCCTTCGGTGATGATCAGGCCCACATCCTGGGCCGCGCGACGCGCGTAGTAGGCGGCGGTCTCGGCGGTGGGCACGCCGGTGGGCGCGAATGAACGCGTCATCGGGGCCATGACCAGTCGGTTGGGCAGGTGCAGCGACCCCGAGTCCAGCGGCTCGAACAGGGTGCGGGTGGAAGCAGTCATGGGATCTCCGTTTGGCAGACCCCGATTATGCCGCCGGTCACCATGCCGCCGGTCACCATGCCGCCGGTCCCTATGCCGCCGACCCCTATGCCGCCGACCCCTGCGCCGCCGGTCCCTGCGCCTGCAGCCAGCCGAGCACCCCCGCAGCCGCCGCCCGGCCGCTGGCCAGGCTGGCCGTCAGCAGATAGCCGCCAGTGGGCGCCTCCCAGTCGAGCATCTCGCCCGCACAGAAAACCCCCGGCAGCCCGCGCAGCATCAGGTGCGAATCGGTTGCCTCGCGTGTCACGCCACCGGCGGTGCTGATCGCCTCGGCGATCGGACGCGCGGCGAACAGCCGCACCGGCAAGGCCTTCACCGCGCCCGCCAGTTGCGCCGGATCATCGAACACCGTCGGCGCCGCGCATTCGCGCAGCAGCGCCGCCTTCACGCCGGTCAGCCCCAGTCGCACCCGCAGGTGATTCGACATCGAACGCCCGCCACGCGGGCGCGACAACTCATCGGACACCCGCGCCAGCGAACGGTCGGGCAACAGATCCAGAAACAGGAAGGCCATGCCTTCGCGCGCGATCCGGTCGCGCAGTTCGGGAGCAAGGGTGTAGACCAGGCTGCCCTCGACACCGGTGGCGGTCACCACGAACTCGCCCTGCCGGGGCGCCGCGTCCGGCTGCACACCCGCAGCGACCGACTTCACCGCGGCGCCGGCAAACCGGGTCGCAAAATGCTCGGACCAGCCGGCATCGAATCCGCAGTTCGCCGGCACCAGCGGTGCCAGCGCCACGCCCTGGTCCTGGAGCACCGGCCACCAACGGCCATCGGAGCCCAGCTGCGGCCAGCTCGCCCCGCCCAGCGCCAACACCACCGCATCGAACGAGCGCGGATGACCGTCCACCCCGGCCTCGTGGCGCAGCGGCTCGTCGCCCGACCGGGCGTCGAAGCACAGCGCGACCTCCCCGGTGGGCGCCGGCGCGAATCCGCTCCAGCGCGCACGCATGTGAAAGCGAATGCCCTGCGCGCGCAGCCGGTGCAGCCACGCACGCAGCAGCGGCGCCGCTTTCATGTGTTCAGGGAAGACCCGACCGGAGGTGCCGACAAAGGTGTCGATCCCCAGGCCATGGACCCAGGCCCGCAGTTCGGCCGGGCCGAACCCGGCCAGCATCGGCGCGAGCCAGTCGCCGGCCGCGCCGAACCGGTCGCCGAAGCGCTCGGCGGGTTCGGAATGGGTGATGTTCAGCCCGCCCTTGCCGGCGAGCAGGAATTTGCGTCCCACCGAGGGCATCGCGTCGAAGAGATCGACCGTGCAGCCCCCGTCGGCCAGTCGCTCGGCCGCCATCAGACCCGCCGGCCCGCCACCCACCACCGCGACACGACGCGGCAGGGCGGTTCCGGCGGGTTGGCCGGTCATCGGCTGCGCGGACGCGCCGTGTAACCCTGGCCCGGGCCCGAACGCGGGCCGCGGCTGTCGGCCGCCGGCGCGGGACCTGCCCCGGCATGGGCACCCGAATGGGCGGAAGCGCCGGCATGCGAGCCGTGGGCTGCGCGCCCGGCATACCCGCCACGCGGACCGCCCGGTGCGCCGCGGCGCGGATCGGCACCGCGCGGACCGCTCGGTGCGCCGAACGACGGCTTGGTCGGACGACGGCGCGGCTCGAGACCGGCAATGGTCTCGATGCGCAGCGGCTGGCCGGTGTAGCGCTCGATGTCGCGGGTGCGATGACGCTCGTGGTGGTTCATCAGCGTGACCGCGGTGCCGGTGCGTCCGGCGCGGCCAGTACGACCGATCCGGTGGACATAGTCCTCGGCCTGGCGCGGCGAGTCGAAATTGATCACGTGCGAGATGCCCGCCACGTCGATGCCGCGAGCCGCCACATCGGTGGCGACCAGCACCTGGGTGCGACCCTCGCGCATGCCCTGCAGCGTGCGATTGCGTTGACCCTGGTGCATGTCGCCATGCAGCGAGGCGGCGCGAAAGCCGCTTTCCTCGAGCTGCACCGCGATCTGGTCGGCCGCCATCTTGGTGGCCGCGAACACCACGCATTGCTGCATGTCGGGATTGCGCAGCAGCGCATCGAGCAGCTTGTTCTTGTGCGACAGGTCGTCGGCGTACAGAACGATCTGCTCGACATTGGCATGCTGCTGCTCGCTGGTCACGACTTCGATGCGGCGGGCATCGCGCGTCAGGCGGCGGGCCAGGTTGCCCACCACGCCGTCGAGCGTGGCCGAGAACATCATGGTCTGACGCGTTTCGGGCGTGCGCCCGACGATGTTCTCGACATCTTCCAGGAAGCCCATGTCGAGCATCCGGTCGGCTTCGTCGAGCACCAGGATCTCGACCCGCGACAGGTCGATGCGGCCCCGTTCCAGGTGGTCGATCAGGCGGCCCGGCGTGGCCACCGCGATGTCGACCGGGCGCTCGAGCGAGCGCAGCTGGTGCGCATAGGAGCTGCCGCCGACCAGCGCGGCGGTACGCAGGTTGCGCACGCCCTTGCCATAGTCGAGCGCGGCGCGGTTGATCTGCAGCGCCAGTTCACGGGTGGGGGTCAGGACCAGCACGCGCGGGCCCTTGCCGCGGGCACCGGGCTGGGTGCCCAGGCGCTGCAGCGCCGGCAGCATGAAGGCGGCGGTCTTGCCGCTGCCGGTGTGCGAGGACACGAGCAGGTCGGAGCCCGCCAGCGCGGCCGGAATGGCCTCGAGCTGGACAGCGGTGGGTTCGGTGTAACCGGCGGCAGTGATGGCTTCAAGCAGGGGGGACTTGAGCCCGAGTTCGGCAAAATTCATCAGGAACAACCTTTCGCGCACCCCGGGCGTTGCGGACGGGGTGAGTTGACCGTGCGGACACGGTGGACGTCAAAGCATCGACGCCAACCGAAGACCGCAATGCCAGCCTGAACCGGGGCAAAATGCCTCGGCAGGGCGAAAGGTCGGGGACGATGAGAAAGAGCTGATCAGAGCCTGGAGCCGCTGCCTGAGAATCGGCAGCGAAACAACGAGAAAACGTTCAGCGCAGCCTTCGATGATAGCCCGTTTCCGGAAACCGTGCTAGCGATATCTCAGGCAAACTCCCCGGAAGGGGCTGATCCTTCGAACTGCGCCCCGTCCTCCGGAGCGCCGCCCCCATCATGACCGACTCGAACACCGGCCCGGCGATCGACGCCCAGGCCCGCCTGCACCACGCCTACCTGCTCGGCCTGCAGCTGATGATCGCCAGCCGGCGCGGCCCCTCGGTCGTGGGCCAGTGGATGTTCCGGCTGTTTCGCCGCCAGCACGAGGCGAAATTCCTGTCCAGCTTCGACAAGCTCGGGCTGACCGGACTGCCGCACGCGGTGGCCTGCGCGCGCTACCACGTGCTGTCCAACGAGATGGGCGGCGTCGCGGTCGAGTACGCCGAGGAAAGCGACCGCAAGGCCTGGGTGCGCTTCCGCTATCCGCGCTGGATGTTCGACGGCCCGACCATCTGCGGCGTGCCGATCGAGGCGAGCCGCGGCTTCCTCGAGGGCTGGTATGCGCACAACGGCGTCTCGCTGGGCAATCCGCGGCTGGGATTCGTGTGCGTGAGCGAGGACATGAGCGGCGAGTTCGGCCTGTGCGGCTACTTCCTCGAGCATGACCACGACCTGGCGCCCGCCGAGCGGCTGCGCTTTGCGCCCGGCGAGCGTCCACCGCCCGCCGACCCGGCCCGCCAGCCGCGCGCGCCGCAGGCGCAGTGGAATCCGGAGCGGCTGCGCAAGGCCGCCCGGAACTACGCACTCGAATACATCCGCAACGGCATCGTCACCCTGGCCGAGGTGATCGGTGAAGACGACACCCGCGAGTTGGCGGGACTGGCGGCGCGCCTGATCGGCATGCAGTACTGGCGCGAGACCGCCGCGCTGGTCGGCGCGTCCGACGGCGGCGCCGACTGCGCGGCCGACTACCTGACGCGGATGCTGCGCGGCCTGGGTGACGATTGCGCGGTGCTCGCCGCCAGCGTCACCACCGCCACCGTCGAGCAGAGCGGCCTGCGGATCCTGCGCGATCTGGCGCCGGCCGAGCAGACCCTGCTCTGGGACTGCTGGCAGCAGCTGTGGGTCGGCGCACTGCGCGCACACGGACCGATCCATGAAGTGGTGGCGACGCGGGGCGGCACCCTCGAGGCACCGACGGTCCGCTGGACGATCGGGGGCTGAGGATCGCGGGCGACGGTCGGGGACCGACAATCGGGGGCTGACGATCGGGGGCTGACGATCGGGGGCTGACGGCGAAGCCGCCCCCTGGCGGCCCGATCAGCCCAGCAGGCCCCGGATCCGCGCCCAATCCGGCAAGGGCGCGACCGCGCCGTAGCCGGTGGTGCTCAGTGCCGCCGCGACACAGGCCGCGCGCGCCGCGTCCGCCAGCGGATCGCCGGCCACCAGCCGGGCCACCAGCACCCCGCCGAAGCAGTCGCCCGCGCCGGTGGCATCGATCGCGGTCACCGGATGCCCCGGTATCGTGACCCGGCTCACCCCATCGCTGACCACTGCTCCCGCCGCGCCGGCCTTCACCGCCACCCGACGCGCCCCCAGTGCATGCGACCAGTCGATCAGCGCATCGGCCGATGCGATACCGAACAGCGCCGCGGCCTCGTCCAGGCTCGGCAGGAACAGGTCGCACTGCGCGATGGTGGCCCGGGCGATCGCCGCCGCGCGCGCCGCCGGCCACAGGCGCACGCGGTGGTTCAGGTCGTAGGACACCGGTACGCCGTGCGTGCGGGCATGGTCGATCGCCGCGAACACGGTGTCGCAGGCGGTCTCGCTGATCGCCTGCGAAATGCCCGACACATGCAGCCAGGCAGCCTCGCCCACCACCGCCGCAAAGCCCGGCGTGAAGGTCATCGCCGACGCCGCCGAACCGGCACGTCGGTAGGAAAAGACGTGGCCTTGCGGCCCGTGGGTAATGAAATAGAGGCCGGTGGCCCCCTGCGCCACCCGCTCGACCGCGCGGGCATCGACCCCTTCGGCGCGCCAGAGGTCGAGCAGTTCATCGCCGAACGGGTCGTCGCCGACCCGTGACAGGTAGGCGACCCGGGCCCCGACACGCGCAGCTGCGATCGCGAAATTGGACGTGTCGCCACCGAACCCCTGGCGGAACTCGACCGTGCCGGGAAGCCGGCTGAATTCATAAAGGGGTTCGCCCAGGGCGACGATCGGTTTCATGCAGGGGCTCCGGCCGGGGAATGACCCCACCTTAGCAGAGGCCGACAGGCCATCCGATACACTCCGACGACTCCTTTCCCGGCAGCCCGTCCATGAAACTCGACAGCACCCTTGCCATCCTCGAGCGCCTGGTGGCCTTCGACACCGTGAGCAGCCGCAGCAACATCGAGCTGATCGAGTGGGTGGCCAACCGGCTGGACGATCACGGCATCAAGGCCCTGATCCAGCCCGGCGACGAGCCCGGCAAGGCCAATCTGTTCGCCACCATCGGCCCGGCCGATCGACCCGGCGTGATGCTCTCGGGCCACTCCGATGTCGTGCCGGTCGCCGGACAGGACTGGAGCACCGACCCCTTCCGGCTCACCGAGCGCGATGGCCGCTGGCTCGGGCGCGGCAGTGCCGACATGAAGGGATTCATCGCCTGCTGTGTCGATGCGATACCGCGGCTAGTCAGCGCGCGACTGTCCTCGCCGGTGCACCTGGCGCTGTCCTTCAACGAGGAGAGCAACATGCACGGCATGCGGCTGCTGGCCCGCCACCTCGCCCAGGCGCCGGTGCGCCCGTCGGCCTGCATCATCGGCGAGCCCACCCGCATGCAGGTGGTGGTCGCCAACAAGGGAACCGCCATCTTCCGCTGCCGGGTGCGCGGTTTCTCGGTGCACTCCTCGCTGCGCGACCAGGGCGTCTCGGCGGTCGAGACCGCGGCCGAAATCATCGTCTTCCTGAGCGCGCTGCAGCGCGAACTCAATCAGGCCGAGCGCCACGACGGCTTCGAATTCCCCCACACCAGCGTGCACGCCGGCGTGATCAATGGCGGCACCGCCCACAACATCACCGCCCGCGACTGCGAATTCATGTTCGAGATCCGCACGCTGCCCGGGGTGGCGGCCGGCGACATCGTGGCGCGCATCCGCGATCACTGCGCGCGCGTGCTGGTGCCGGCGATGCGCCAGGTCTCGCCCGAGTGCGACATCGTCATCGACGAGATCCTCGATGCGCCGGGCCTGGATGAACGCGGCAACCGCTATCTGGCGCAGGCGCTGGCGCCCCTGTGTCCGCACGAAGGATTCGGTCGCGTGAGCTTCGGCACCGAGGCCGGGATGCTTCAGGAGGCCGGCGTGCCGACGGTGGTCTGCGGGCCGGGCGAGATCCGGGTCGCCCATCAGCCCGACGAATACGTCGAGGGCTCGCAACTCGTCCAGTGCCTGAGCTTTCTCGATACCCTGACCGCCCGACTGGCGCGCGGCCCCCTGCTGCCCGCCTGATCGGCCGGCCCCGCCGCCCCGGCCTGCGCCGCTCCCAGCGGGAGACGGTGCGGGGCGTGTGCGACAATCCAGCAAAATCAACGAGTTGCCCATCTCCATGACAGCTTTCTGGGTAGCGCTCGCGGTGCTTGCCTGCGCCGCCACCGCCGCCGTCATCTGGCCTTTGCTGCGCACCCCGCGCGGCGGGCCTGCGGCCGCGCCCCACGCGGGCGAATCGACGCTCGCCGCCGACGACGCCAAGCGGCTCGCCGTCTATCGCGACCGCCGCCATGAAATCGACACCGAGGCACAGGCCGGTCGCCTGAGCCCGGAGGAAGCGCAGCGCGCCCAGGCCGAACTGGTGGCCGAAGTCGCCGATCATTTTCCGGCGGACGGCCCAGCACCGGTCACCGCCGTTGGCCGATCCGCCAGCGCCGGCAAGCCCTGGCTGCTCGTCACGGGTCTCGCCCTCGCGATCCCGCTGGTGGCCGCGCTGGTCTATGACCGCGTCGGTGCGCCCGGCGTGGTGGCGCTCGACCCCTTCGAACTGCGTGGCGAGATGGATCCGGCACGACTCGACGCCGCGATCGCCGACCTGCGCGAACGCGCCACCCGCGCGGCAACCGACGGCGAGGCATGGGCCATGCTGGCCGAAGCGCTGCGCATGAAGGGCGATCTGGCCGGTTCAGCTGAGGCGTTCGCGAAGGCGGCCCAGCATTTTTCGCCGCCCAGCGCGCGCCTGCTCGCCGACTACGCCGATGTACTGGTCAGCCTGAAGGGCGGCGAGTTCGGCCCCGAACCGGTCGCGCTGCTGACGCGCGCGCTGGCAATCGACCCGCGCGATCCAAAGTCGCTGGCCCTCATGGGTGCGGCCCAGTACCGCAACGGCGACCTGAAGTCCGCACTGACCACGCTGCGAACCTTGCGCGACCTGCTGCCGCCCGATTCGGGACAAGCCGGCGCGATCGGCGAGGCGATCGGCCGCATCGAAACCACGCTCGGCGTCGCAGCGGCACCAGGCGGCGCAACGGGTGCGGGCAGCGCCGCCGGGGGGCCCACCGCGCCTGCCGCGCCTGCCGCATCTGCCGCATCTGCCGCATCTGCCGCATCTGCCGCATCTGCCGCACCCGCCGCACCCGCCGCACCCAACGCGCCCAACGCGCCCAACGCGCCCATTGCATCGGCCCCCGGGGGCCCCGTGGCGGCCGGCCGGATCGAGATCGATCCCTCACTGGCCAACCGGCTGCCACCGGGCACGGTGCTCTTCGTGTCGGCGCGACTGGCCGAGGGCCCGCGCATGCCGCTGGCCGCTCGCCGCCTGACGCCGCAACAGCTGCCCATCACCTTCGAGCTGAGCGATGCCGACGCGATGAATCCGGCCAGCAAGCCCTCGCAGGCCGGCCCCCTGATCATCGAGGCGCGACTGAGCGCCAGTGGCAACGCGATTCGCGCCAGCGGCGACCTGTTCGGCGTCAGCGCGGCGGGCCCCCCCGGACGGCGCGATCTCGCGATCCGGATCGATCAGGTCGTCCCGTGACGGACACCCCGCCCGAACCGACGGCGTTGCTCAGCTGCCGGGGCCTCGCCTGCACGATGGGCAACCGCACCCTCTTCACCAACCTCGACCTGGACCTGCCCGCCAGCCAGTGGCTGATGCTGACCGGCGACAACGGCAGCGGCAAATCGACGCTGCTGCGCATCATCGCCGGCCTGATCCGTCCCAGCGCCGGCGATGTGCGCTGGCACGACCAGCCACGCCGCGCCGGCGATCCCGACTGGCATTCGGTCATCCTCTACCAGGGCCATGCCAGCGGCTGGAAGGACACCCTCACCGCGCGCGAGAACCTGCTCCAGCAGGCCTGGCTGGATCTGGGCGCCGCCGGCGATCACGGGCCGGCGGTCGATGCCGCGCTCGACCGGGTGGGACTGGGTCGCCAGCGTCACCTGCCCTTCCTGCGCCTGTCAGCCGGTCAGCGCCGGCGGGTCGGGCTGGCGCGCCTGGTGCTCGGCCGGCGGCCGCTGTGGCTGCTCGACGAACCCAACACCGCACTGGACACCGACGGTCAGGTCCTGTTCGCCCACCTGCTCGACCAGCACCTGGTCGCGGGCGGCTGCGCGGTGGTCGCCACCCACCTCGAAGTCCCCTCCCAGCGCGATGCCCGGGTGATCCGCCTGCAGGCCCCGGCGCGCGTGCGCGCGGCCGCCTGAGGCGGCACCGATCCCATGCGCAGCCCCGCCACCGCATCGCCGCGCCTGCGCGCCACCGCCACCACCGGCGCGTTGGCCGCGCTGGCTCACGCCTGCGCCCGCGACCTGCGCCTGGCCATGCGATCGAAAGCCGAGCTGGCCCTGATCGTGGTGTTCTTCGTCCTGGTCATGACCCTGTTCCCGCTCGGCGTCAGTCCCGAGCCGACGCTGCTGGCCCAGATCGCACCCGGGATCGCCTGGGTCGCGGCCCTGCTCGCCTCGCTGCTGTCGCTGCCGCGGCTGTTCGCCGCCGACCATGCCGACGGCACGCTGGAACAGCTGGTACTGGCACCGGCGCCCCTGCCGGCGCTGGTGGCGGGCAAGGTCCTGGCGCACTGGCTGACCAGTGGACTGCCGCTGGTGCTGCTCGCGCCGCTGGCAGGGCTGCAGTTCGGCATGAGCACCGACGCGATGCTGGCGCTGGCCGCGAGTCTCGCGCTGGGCACGCCCGGCCTGTCGTGGCTGGGCGCGATCTGCGCCGCGCTGACCCTGGGCGCGCGCGCCGGCAGCGCGCTGCTGGCGCTGCTGGTGCTGCCGCTGGCGGTGCCGATCCTGATCTTCGGCGCCGGTGCCGCCGAGGCCGCCGCCAGCGGCCTGGGCGCCGCGGCCCACCTGTCCCTGCTGGCGGCCGGCCTCATCGGCTGCTGGGTCTTGGGCCCCTTCGCGACCGCCCTCGCGGTTAAAATCGCCTACGAATGAGCAAAGACACCAAGCCCTGGTTTCGGTTCGCCTCGCCGGCGGCCTTTTTCCCGCTGGCCGGACGGCTGATCCCGTGGTTCGGCGGCGCGGCGGCGCTGCTGACCGTGATCGGCCTCTACCTCGGGCTCGTGGTCGCCCCCACCGACTGGCAGCAGGGTGAGGCCTACCGCATCATCTTCATCCACGTGCCGGCGGCCTGGATGGCGATGTTCATCTACCTGGTGATGGCCGGCTGGTGCGCCGCTTCGCTCATCTGGAACACCCGTTTGTCGGCGATGATGGCGCAGGCACTGGCGCCCACCGGTGCCCTGTTCGCCTTCCTCGCCCTGTGGACCGGCGCGCTGTGGGGCCGTCCGACCTGGGGCGCCTACTGGGTCTGGGACGCGCGCCTGACCTCGACGCTGATCCTGCTGTTCCTCTATCTCGGGTTCATGGCGCTGCGCGCGGCCATCGACGAGCCGCGCCGGGCCGACCGCGCCAGCGCGCTGCTGGCCCTGGTCGGCGCGATCAATGTCCCGATCATCTATTTTTCGGTGAAATGGTGGAACACGCTTCACCAGGGCGCCAGCGTCTCGCTCACCGGCTCGCCCCGCATGGCCCGGATGATGCTCACCGCCATGCTGGTGATGGCGCTGGCGGCCTGGCTCTATTCGATCGCGGTCGCGCTGCACCGGGTGCGCAGCATCATCATCGAGCGCGAGGGCGGCAGCGACGCAATCGCCCGCCAGCTCGGCCGGCAGGGCTGAACCGATCATGCGCGACTTCTTCCACATGGGCGGCTACGGGTTCTTTGTCTGGGGCTCCTACGGCATGATGGCCGCGGCGATCGCCCTGGAACTGTGGCTGCTGCGCCGGCGCCGCCGGCACGCGATCCGACAGGCCGAACTGAACTCGCAGGAGGATGACCAATGAAGCCCCGCCACCGACGCATGATCTGGATCCTGGGTGGCGTGTCGGCGCTGGCGGTCGCCGTCGGCCTGGTGCTCAATGCCTTCCAGAGCAACCTGGTGTTCTTCTTTACCCCGACCCAGATCGCCGCCGGCGAAGCGCCCCAGGGCAAGACCTTCCGGATCGGCGGCCTGGTCGAGAACGGCAGCCTGCGCCGCGAAGCCGACGGCACCCAGATCAACTTCCGGGTCACCGACAACGCGCGCACCATCCAGGTCGCGTACAAGGGCATCCTGCCGGACCTCTTCAAGGAAGGGCGTGGTGTGGTCGCCCAGGGCCAGGTCCAGCCCGACGGCTCGTTTCGCGCCAGCGAAGTGCTGGCCAAGCATGATGAGAACTACATGCCCCCCGAGGCCGCCGAAGCGCTCAAGCGCGCCGGGCACCCGGTGGGCGCCCCCCAGCAGTTCGTCGACCAGGCCACCCGGAGCACCCGCCCATGACCGCTGAACTCGGCCAGTTCGCACTGACGCTGGCGCTGCCGATCACCTTCCTGATGAACATCCTGGCACTCGTCGGCGCCTGGCGGCGTGACTCGCGCCTGATGGCGGTGGCAGCGCCGGCGGCACTGTCGTCGTTCGCGCTGGTGCTGTTCGCCGGCGCCTGTCTGGTGACGCTGTTCGTGGCCAACGACTTCTCGGTGGCGCTGGTCGCCCAGCACTCGAATTCCGCGCTGCCGCTGGCCTACCGGGTGGCCGCCTCGTGGGGCTCCCACGAAGGCTCGATGGTGCTGTGGCTGCTGATGCTCACCGGCTGGAGCGCCGCGGTCGCGCTGCTGTCGGCCTCGTTGCCGGCCACCCTGCGCGCGCGGGTGCTGGGCGTGCTGGGCCTGATCTCGGGCGGGCTGCTGCTGTTTCTGATCTTCACCTCGAACCCTTTCGAACGGCTGCTCCCGGCAGCCGCCAACGGGCGGGATCTCAACCCGCTGCTGCAGGACCCGGGCATGGTGTTTCATCCGCCGCTGCTCTACATGGGCTACGTCGGCTTCGCGGTGGCGTTCGCCTTCGCAGTGGCGGGTCTGCTCGAGGGCCGGTTCGACGCCGCCTGGGCGCGCTGGGCGCGTCCGTGGACCACCATCGCCTGGTGCTTTCTCACGCTGGGCATCTGCCTGGGCTCCTTCTGGGCCTACTACGAGCTCGGCTGGGGCGGCTGGTGGTTCTGGGATCCGGTGGAAAACGCCTCGTTCATGCCCTGGCTGGTGGGCACCGCCCTCATCCACTCGCTGGCAGTCACCGAGAAGCGCGGCGCGTTTCGCAGCTGGACCGTGCTGCTGGCGATCCTTGCCTTCAGCCTGTCGCTGCTGGGTACCTTCCTGGTCCGCTCGGGCGTGCTCACCTCGGTGCATGCCTTCGCCACCGACCCCACGCGCGGCGTGTTCATCCTGATCTTCCTGGCGATCGTGATCGGCGGCTCGCTGGTGCTGTTCGCCTGGCGGGCGCCCGGTATCGGCGTGGGCTCGGGCTTCGCCCTGATCTCGCGCGAATCGATGCTGCTGGCCAACAACATCGTGCTGGTGGTGGCGATGGCCGCGGTGCTGCTGGGCACGCTCTATCCGCTGGCCCTGGACACCCTGGGACTGGGCAAGCTGTCGGTCGGCCCCCCCTACTTCGACACGGTGTTCTACCCGCTGATGGCACCCGCCCTGTTCCTGATGGGCGTGGGACCGCTGGCCCGCTGGCGCGAAGCCGATCTGCCGGACCTGGCGCGCCGGCTGCGCTGGGCCCTGGCAGTCGCGGTCGTGGCAGCGCTGCTGGCGCCCCTCACCCGAGACGGTGTGCGCCCGATGGTCAGTCTGGGCCTGCTTTTCGCCTTCTGGATCATCGCGGCCACCGCCGCGGGACTGCTTGAAACCATGCGTGCCGGCGGCCGCCTCCAGTGGGGCCGTCTGCGGTTGCTGTCGGCCAGCCAGTGGGGCATGAATCTGGCTCACCTGGGCATCGCGGTCTTCGTGATCGGGGTCACCATGGTCAAAGGCTATGAGACCGAGCGCGAACAGAGCCTCGCACCGGGCGCCACCCTCGAGCTGTCGGGCTATTCGCTGCGCTTCGAGCGACTGGAAACCGTCGCCGGCCCCAACTACGATGCCACGCGCGGGCGCTTCGTGCTCAGTCGCGGCGGCGACACCGTGGCGGTGCTCAACCCGGAAAAGCGCATCTACCGGGCCTCGCGTCAGCCGATGACCGAAGCCGCCATCGATCGCAGCCTGCTGCGCGACGTCTATGTCGCGATGGGCGAACCGCTGCCCAGCGGCGCCTGGGCGGTCCGGGTGCATGTGAAGCCCTTCGTGAACTGGATCTGGCTGGGCTGCGTGCTGATGGCGCTGGGCGGCCTGTCGGCCGTGCTGGATGCGCGCTACCGCCGGGTGGCCACCCGGCGCGCGCCGGGGGCGGTCACCGCCGGCACCGCCTGAGTCCCCTGCACCGCCGCCCTTCTCCTTCGCCTCCTTTCTCCTTCGCCTCCCCTCCCCTTCCTGGCCGACTGCACGCCAATGCGAGCGCTCAAGTTCCTCCTCCCGCTGGCCCTGTTCGCCGGCATCGCCTGGTTCCTGCTCAAGGGACTGGACCGCGACCCGCGCGAGATCCCGTCGCCCCTGGTCGGGCGACCCGCGCCGGCGGTGAGCGTGCCGCTGCTAGGGGGCGCGGGTCCTGACTGGTCGCCGGCACGCATGCGCGGCCAGGTCTGGCTGCTCAACGTCTGGGGTTCGTGGTGCGCCGGCTGCCAGGTCGAGCATCCGCTGCTCAATGACTGGGCAAAGCGCGGTCTGGCGCCGATCGTCGGGCTGGCCTGGAAGGACGAACCCGAGGCATCACAGGCGTGGCTGGCGCGGCTCGGCAATCCGTACGCGCTCAACCTCAGCGACCGCAACGGCAAGGCCGCCATTGACTGGGGGGTCTACGGCGCGCCGGAAACCTTCATCATCGACAAGGCGGGCATCGTGCGCGACAAGCACGTCGGGCCGCTCACCGCCGACGTCATCGAACGCCGGCTCGCGCCGCTGATCGCAAAGCTCAAAGCCGAATGAGCCGTCCCGCCACCCCCACCTCGCCGCCCCCGCCGCCGCTCGACGCCGCCGGGCAGGTGCGCCTGCGCGCGCTCTCCGAGGAACTGCGCTGTCTGGTCTGCCAGAACCAGACCCTGGCCGACTCGAACGCCGACCTCGCCATCGACCTGCGCAACCAGGTGCAGGAACTGATCGCCTCCGGTCGCACCGACACCCAGATCAAGGACTATCTGGTCGAGCGCTACGGCGACTTCGTTCTCTACAAGCCGCCGATGCAGCGCAACACCGCCCTGCTCTGGGGCGGCCCCTTCGCGCTGCTGGCCGGCGGCGCCCTGGTCTGGACGCTGGTGCAGCGCCGCAGCCGTCTGGCGGCCGAAGCCACCGGATCCGACGCAGGCCGGACGGCGCCACGGGCCCGCGCGCCTGAAACGGCTCGACCGGTCGCTCCGGCCACCGCCCCGGTCACCGCCCCGGCCAGCGAGCTGGAGCGGGCCCGCCGCCTGCTCGACGACTGACCGGCGCACCGTCGACGGCGTCAGTCGCCCTCCACCCGATCCGCCCTCTGTCTTTCCTGTCCCCTCTGTCTTTCCTGTCTCCTCTGCATTCCCCGCCCTCCACTGCCGGAACCGCCATGGCCACCATCACCTACCTCACCACCATCCAGTTCGACTTCGGCGCCCTGAGCCTGCTGCCCGCGGAGCTGAAGAAACTGGGCATCGCCCACCCGATGCTGGTCACCGATCGCGGGGTGGTCGCCGCCGGGATCGCCGCCCGCGTGCTCGAGACCATCGGCAGCGCCGCCCGCACCACCGTGTGGGACGGCACGCCGCCCAATCCCACCGAGGACGCGGTGATGACCGCGGCCCAGGTCTATCGCGACAGCGGGTGCGACGGTCTGGTGGCGGTGGGCGGCGGGTCGTCGATCGACCTGGCCAAGGCGGTCGCCCTCATCACCACCCACCCGGGCGAGCTGCTGCAATACGCAGCGGTCGAAGGCGGCGTCGCGCGGATCACGCCGAAGGTGGCGCCCCTGATCGCCATCCCGACCACCGCCGGCACCGGCAGCGAAGTCGGCCGCGGCAGCGTCATCGTGATGCGCAACGGCCGCAAGCTCGGCCTGCTGAGCCCGAACCTGCTGCCCCGGCTGGCGCTGTGTGACCCCGAACTCACGCTCGGCCTGCCGGCGGGCATCACCGCCGCCACCGGCATGGACGCGATCGCGCACTGCATCGAGACCTTCATCGCACCGTCGATCAATCCGCCGGCCGAAGCGATCGCGCTCGACGGCCTGCGCCGGGCGATCGGCCACATCGAGCGCGCCACCCGCGACGGCTCGGACCGCACCGCGCGCTGGGAGATGATGATGGCGGCGATGGAAGGCGCGATGGCCTTCCAGAAAGGCCTGGGCGCGGTGCACGCGCTGTCGCACCCGCTGGGCGCGGTGCCGGGGCTGGCGCTGCACCACGGAACGCTCAACGCGATGCTGCTTCCGGCGGTGCTGCGTTTCAACGCGCCAGCGATCACCGCCAAGGCGCGCACCCTGACCGATGCGCTCGGCATCGCCCCGGGCAGCGATCCGGCGGCGTTCATCGAAGGTCTGAATCAGCGGCTCGGCCTGCCCGCCGGCCTGGGCGCGATGGGTCTGCAGCGCGCCCACCTGGCCGGCATCGCCGACGCGGCGCTGCTCGACCACTGCCACCTCACCAACCCGCGCACCGCCACCCGCGAGGACTACCTGCAGATGCTCGACAGCGCGTTCTAGCGCTTGCGGGCGCCCTTGCGGCGGCGTTCGAGTTCCTCGTACAAGGCGATGAACTCGAGGGTGAGCTTGTGCGAGGGCGCCAGCGAAATCAGCGGCGAGGCCGCGTCATGGGACTCGCGAACCTTCACCGAGGACGACAGCCGGCTCGCCAGCACCGGCAGCTTCTCGTCGATCAGTTCCTGCACGATGCGCTGCGGCTGGGCAGCCCGCGCCTGGTACTGGTTCACGACGATGCCTTCGACACGCAGGCCTTCGTTGTGATCGTCCCGGATCTCCTCGACCGCCTCCAGCAGCCCATAGAGCGCCTGGCGGGAAAAGTCGTCGCAGTCGAAGGGAATCAGGCAGGCATCGGCGGCAATCAGCGCCGAGCGGGTATAGAAATTCAGTGCCGGCGGCGTGTCGATGATCATTTCATCGAAGCCCTCCAGTTCCTCCAGCGCCTTGCGCAGCTTCAGGATCTTCGATCGCGACTCGAGCTTGGACTGCAGGTCGGCCAGACCCGGGCTGGCCGGCATCAGCATCAGGTTCTCGAAGGGCGTCGGATGCACATACTCGCCGATCGACATCGACGACAGCCGGAACGACAGGCTGTGCTCGAAAAAATCGGCAGTGGTGGGCTTGATGTCCATCGCGGCGTCGCCCAGCAGGTAACGCGAGGAATTGCCCTGCGTGTCCAGGTCGATCAGCAGCGTGCGCCGCCCGCGCGACGCGGCGATCGCCGCCAGATTCACCGCGATCGTCGACTTGCCAACCCCGCCCTTCTGGTTGAAAACGACCCGTTTCATGTCGATGCCTCTTTGAAGTGGGACGATGCCCCTCGCTGCGGCGCAGCAGGAACTGCATTTTGCCTCATTAACGAGACGCTACCGCCCTGACGGGACGCGGCTGCCCTCCCGACCAGACGTCGCCGCCCCGGCCAGACGCCACTGGCTCAACGACCCGCCGACACCCGGCTCACTGCCTGGCGAGCCTCGAACCGCCCGATCGCCCAGGCCGCGCCCAGGTTGGCGAGCGCAAATGCCGCGAGGCAGGCGCTGGCCAGTGGCCAGCCGCCCGGGCCGCTGGCCACCGCCGCCACCAGCGGCGGCGACAGCGCCTGGCCGATCGCCGACCCCTGCTGCATCAGTCCGGTGGTGGTCGATACCGCGCCGGCATGGGGGGCGAAGCGCGGCGCGGTCGCAAACAGGGTCCCCGGGATCAGCCCACCGGCAGCCGAGAAACACAGGACCGCGAAAAACCGCCACCCGAAGGGCAGCGCCTCGGCGAAAGCGGCGCCGGCACCGGCGGCCATCACCAGGGAGGTTCCCGCAATCAGCCAGTGTCGGGGCACACCGCGCGTCAGCAGCACGCCCGCGGCGAGGTTGCCGAGCACATTGACCGCCACGCCCAGCGCCGACAGCGAGCCGGCGAGCGCCGCGGAAATGCCTGCCGCCAGATAGACCGTCGGCAGGAAACTGAACATCGCGATGAACTGGCCGGCATACAGCCCGAAACACAGGGCCAGCCACCACGGGCCGGGGCTGCCCAGCGTGTCGCGGGCCAGTCGCGCGACGCCGTCCGAGGTGTCGGCGCGGCGCGCATCGGGCGGCACGCGCTGCAGCACCAGCAGCGTGAGCACCGCGAGGCCCGCACACACCGCCCACGCACTCGTCCAGCCCCACTGCCCGATCAGCCAGGGCGTGGCCAGCATCATCGTCGCCATGCCGGCCGGCATGTAACAGCCCCAGCAGCCCAGTGCCCAGGACAGGCGCGCCGGATCAACGCCCCGGCGCAGCAGGGCAGGCCCCGGCAGCACGGTCAGGATGAAGCCGGCACTTTCCAGGGCGCGCAAGACCAGCAGGGTGAGCGCATCGCCGGCGAAGGCGCCCGCACCGCTGCTCAACGCAAGCAGCGCCAGCCCGCAGCCCATCACCCGGCGCGGCCCGAACCGGTCGGCGAGCAGGCCCCCGAACAGACCCAGCGACAGCCCCGCGAGCTGGAAGATCGAGACGAGGTAGCTCGCCTGCACCAGCGTCAGGGAGAAGCTCTGGCGCAGTGCCGGCATCGAGGGCGGCAACTTGCCGATGTTCAGTGCCGCCACCATGCCGGCCAGCAGAACGATCGCCACCGGCAGCAGGCCGGCGTTTCGGGTTTCGGTGGGATTCAAGGGGCGATGGGCGGTAACGGTTTGTAAGCCAGGATCGCGCGGGTCGGCCGGCACGAACCGGCTGCGTTCAAACAGGAGGCGGGGCGATTTCGCGGACCGTCCAAGGCGGGTTGATGCACTGATCGCCCAGGCAGCACCGACCCGATTTCCTCTCGCGTTCAACCATCGCGTTCAACCATTATCACGGAGGTTCACCATGCACAGAAGGCTCATCGCACTGCTGGCGGCCGGTGTCACCGCGACGGCCGCGTCCGCGGCCCTCGCGCAGGACTTCGGCGCCAGCATCGTCATCGGCCCGCAGGGCGTCGTCGGCGCCAGTCTGGTCACCGGCCATTCGCAGACCTACGCGCCCGCCTACGGCCATCCGCCCACCTACGGCCATCCGCCCACCTACGGCCACCGGCATACCTACGGCCACCCGCAGAGCTATGGCCACCCGCACAGCTACGGCCACCCGCAGACCTACGGCCACCCGCCGGCCTACTACCCGCCGAACCACGCCCGCGCGCCGCACCCGCCCGTCGCCTACCGGCCGCTGATCCCTGCGGGCACCGCCTACGCCGCACCCGTTCATGTCGTGCCGGTCTACCAGGCCCAGCCCCACTACTATCGCCCGGCACCGGTGGTGGTGATTCCCGCCTACGGCTACCACGGCTATCGCCATCACCGCCATCACCGCGGGCACCCGCATCACGGCTGGCGCTGACCCGGGCGGTCATTCCGTTTCGATCATGGCCGGTCACTCGCAACCGACCATGATCGACCAGTAAAACCGGTCCCCAGCGCTTCGATCGAACCCACCAGGACCCCTGGCCTTTATACTGGGCTCAGGAGGAACACCATGTTCGATCTGCTGATTTCAAACGCCAAAATCTACGACGGTCTCGGTTCCGAACCCTTCGAGGGCCAGGTGGCCGTCAAGGACGGCCGCATCGCCGCAGTGCGCCGCCGCGATGCCCCGATCGACTCCAGCCAGGCCCGCGAAAACATCGATGCCGCCGGCCAGTCGCTGATGCCCGGCATCATCGACAACCACACCCACTACGATGCCCAGATCACCTGGGATCCCTATCTCGACCAGTCGGTCGGCATGGGCGTGACCACCGCTGTCATCGGCAACTGCGGCTTCACCATCGCCCCTTGCCGCCCCGACGCAGCATCGCGCGACCTGGTCACCAAGAACCTGACCCAGGTCGAGGGCATGTCGCTGGCCAGCCTGCAGGCCGGCATCCGCTGGAACTTCGAAAGCTTCAGCCAGTACATGGACCAGATCGAAGCCGGCGGCTGCGCGATGAACCTCGCCGCCTTCGTCGGTCATTCGACGGTGCGCACCTATGTGATGGGCTCCGACGGCTCGGATCGCGCCGCGACGCCCGACGAGGTGGCACGCATGCAGGCGCTGGTCGATGAAGCGCTGGCAGCGGGTGCGATCGGTCTGGCCTCGACCACCACCACATCGCACAGCGCCTACGACGGCCGCCCCATGCCGTCGCGGCTGGCCGACTGGTCGGAGTTCCTGGCGCTGGCCAAGCCGATGCGCGATCGCGACCAGGGCGTGTTCATGATCACCAAGGGCCCCCCCACCCCGGTGGCCAAGCTGGAGGAGTTCGCGGCGGCATCGGGACGACCGGTTCTGGTCGCGGCGCTGCTGCACTCGAGCCTGGCGCCCAACGGGGTGTTCGACGACCTGGACGGGATCGCCGCGGCCAACCGGCGCGGCAACCGGATGCGCGGCGCGGTCGCCGCCACCCCGCTGGTCTTCGACTTTTCATTCGAGTCTCCCTACCCGCTCGAGCCGCTGCTGGCCTGGAAACCGATCTTCGGTCTGAAGGGCGATGCCCTGATCGAGCGCATGCGCGACCCGGTGCTGCGCAATGGCCTGCGCGAGGAACTCAAGATCCCGGCCCGCCGGATCTTCTCCGGCAACTGGCAACTGATCCAGGTGCTGCAGGTCGTCAATCCGGAAAACAGCGCCCTCGAGGACCGCAGCATCGCCGACATCGCCGCCGAGCGCGGCGTGGATCCGCTCGATTGCCTGTTCGACCTGGCCATCGCCGAGAACCTGGGCACGCTGTTCTCGCTGACCGCGCTCAATCACGACGAGCAGGCGGTCGCGAAGCTGCTGACCCACAGCGAAAGCCTGATCTCGCTGTCGGACGCGGGGGCGCATCTGTCCTTCCTGGACGATTCGGGCTTCGGCCTGCATCTGATGGGCTACTGGGTGCGCGACAAGGGCATCATGGGCATGCCCGAGGCGGTGCGCCGCCTGACCAGCGCCCAGGCCGACTTCTTCGGCATTCGCGAGCGCGGCAGCCTGCGCGAAGGCTGGGCCGCCGACCTGCTGCTGTTCGACCCGGCCCGCGTGGGCCGCGGCGCGCGCTCGCGCGCCAACGACCTGCCGGCCAATGCGACCCGGGTGGTCACCCGGTCCAGCGGCGTGCTCGGCGTGTGGGTCAACGGCGAGCGGGTCGCCGACGAGAACGGCGCGGTTCACCAGCCGCTGCCGGGCAAGCTGCTGCGCCAGGGGCATTGAAGACGCCGGCCAGGCGCGACGAAAGGACCCCATGAACCATCGCCTGTTCGGCGCCGAGATGTCCCCCTACTCGGTGAAGGTGCGCGCCTACCTTCGCTACAAGGGCATCGCGCATGACTGGATTCCGCGCACCGGGAGCAGCCAGGCCGAATACCAGAAGTACGCCCGGGTGCCGATCATCCCGCTGGTGGTGACGCCCGAGGGCCAGTCGCTGCAGGACTCCACGCCCATCATCGACGCGCTCGAGGCCTTGCATCCCGAGCCCTCGGTGCACCCCGACGACCCGGTCAACCGATTCCTGTCGGCGCTGCTCGAGGAGTTCGGTGACGAGTGGGGCAACAAGTGGATGTTTCATTACCGCTGGGCCCGTGAGGTGGACCAGATCGCCTCGGCCGGACGGCTGGCGCGCATGCGCGATCCGCAGGCCGATGCCGGCGGCTTCGAGGCCATCCGCGAACAGGTGCGCGCGCGGATGGTCGAGCGCGTCTGGTTCGTCGGGTCCAGCCCCGCGACGGCCCCGCTGATCGAATCGAGCTTCGAGCAGGCGATCGCGCGTCTGGACGAGCACCTGCGCGATCGGCCCTACCTGTTCGGCGGGCGCCCGTCGTTCGGCGACTTCGGCCTGTGGGGGCAGTTGTACTGCGCCTGGACCGACCCCACGCCGGGCGCACTGATCGAGGGCCGTGCGCCACACCTGCTGGACTGGATCCACCGGATGCTCTGGCCGCGCGCCGAGGGTCCGTTCGAAAACTGGCCGGCCCTGCAGGCCACGCTGATGCCTTTTCTGCGCGAATCGGTGGGCGGACTGTTCGCCCCCTGGACGCTGGCCAACGAGGCAGCGGTCGCCGATGCGCGGGACAGTTTCGCGGTGGATCTGGCCGCCGGGCCGTTCACCCAGAAACCGCAGAAGTACCACGCCAAGTCACTGGCGGCGCTGCGGGCGCGATACCGGGCCCAGCCCGCCGATCCGGACCTGCAGGCGGTGCTGACCGAGGCGGGCTGCCTGGCGATGCTGGGCGACTGAACCCGGGCGGCTGCGCGGAACGGCGTCGATTCAGTCGAGGCATGCGCGGCAGACTCGCGCCGGTCATGGTCCTGCGCGGTGACCACCGGTTTCGCGCCCAGCGATCGGCATCGGACCATGAAGGCGCTTGCGACAAGCCGCGGCGACTTCATCAGACCCAGCGGATACGCATGCGCCGCGCCAGCCCGCACTGTCTGCACGCGAGCGCGAAACACTCGGTGGCGGTGGTCTGGTAGTCGAAGTCGTGTCCGACAGCAACCGGCGTGCTGTCGTCGACACCGCAATGGGCGCCCAAGGCGGCTTCGAGTCGCATGACCGGGACATGACCGGCGATCGGTCAGAACCCGAAGCGTTCGCCCGCCCCCGCCAGCGTGGCCACCCCCAGCAATGCGAACACGGCCGCGGCAATCGAATGCACCAGACGCACCGGCATCCGGTGCGCGATCCGGTCGCCCAGCACCACCGCCGGCACATTGGCCAGCATCATGCCCAGCGTGGTGCCCAGCACCACCGCCACGAAGGCGTGGTACTGCGCCGCCAGCGCGACCGTCGCGATCTGCGTCTTGTCGCCCATCTCGGCCAGGAAGAACGCGACCACGGTGGTGCCGAACACGCCCAGGCGCGCGAATTTCGCCTCGCTCTCGTCGAACCGGTCAGGCACCAGGATCCAGGCAGCCATCGCCAGGAACGAGACGCCCAG
Organism: uncultured beta proteobacterium; assembly: GCA_903934295.1. Taxonomy (GTDB): domain Bacteria; phylum Pseudomonadota; class Gammaproteobacteria; order Burkholderiales; family Burkholderiaceae_E; genus Quisquiliibacterium. The sequence continues at coordinate 165,809 of CAIZNI010000056.1, read as the reverse complement.
TCCCCAGCGCAGCATCTGCGGATCCAGCAGCGTGGTGATCCACGCGCCCAGCGCCCCCGCCACCCCGTGGTTGAGCAGCGTCGCCACCAGGATGCCCAGGCAGATCGGCCAGGGTCGCCGGAACTTCGCCGCCAGGATGAATGAAAGCAGTTGCGTCTTGTCGCCGATTTCGGCGAGCGCGACGACACCGGTGGAAATCAGGAAGGCATCCATGGGCATCCGGCAGAGCGAGGTTCAGGCGTCAGGCTTCGACCATCTCGAAATCGCTCTTGGCCACACCGCACTCCGGGCAGGACCAGTCGGCGGGAACGTCATCCCAGCGGGTGCCGGGCGCGATGCCGTCGTCGGGAAGGCCAGCGGCCTCATCATAGACAAAACCACACACCACACAGATCCAGCTTTTCATGTCTTGCTCCTTGGTTGAACAGGGGCGCCGTGCCGGTCGCCCCGGGGAATGGCCGTCGCCGGCTGACTGATTCGATCGTCTGCTCAGGCGGGCCTGGCGGCCGTCACGCGGGCGAGCGTCTCACGATAATGATTGGCGTGCCGCTCCTCCACCTTTGCCAACGCCGCGAAGCGCTTGGCGGCCTTCTCGAGCGTGGCGCGGAACTGACCGGCATGCACTTTCGACTCGGCGATCTGCTCGTCGAACTCGGCCGCCGCCGCCTGGTTGCCTTCCTCGATCGCGAGGTGCCGGAACGACGGATACATCTCGGTGTACTCGTGGGTCTCGCCCTCGATCGCCAGTTCGAGCGCCCGTGCCGGGCTCATCTGTGATTTCGGAAACAGCAGGTCGAGGTGGCCGAAGGCATGCGCGACCTCCTGGTCGGCGGTCGCCTCGAACACGCGGGCGGTTTCCTCGTCGCCCTGCTCGCGGGCGATCCGCGCGAAATAGCGGTACTTGATGTGGGCCATCGACTCGCCGGCGAATGCCGACTCGAGGTTGCGAAGGGTGACTGACTGGGGCTGGTTCATCGTGTTTCTCCTGGAAGGTTGCGGGTGGCGATGAACGAATACTGGGCGCAGGCCATCCAACGGTCCAACAGATAATTCCGTTGTTTATAATCGATTTTTCCGATATCAAATCGAGCCAACCGATGACCGCACTGCCCTCGCTTCGACAGCTGACCTATCTGGTCGCGCTGGCCGACACGCGCAACTTCACCGAGGCGGCGCAGGCCTGCTTCGTCACCCAGTCCACCCTCTCGGGCGGTCTCCAGGAGCTCGAGCGCACGCTGGGCGCGCAACTGGTCGAGCGCACGCGCCAGCGGGTCGCGCTCACCGACATCGGCGCCGATGCGGTGCGACGCGCCCGCGACCTGCTGGCGATGGCCCGCGACCTGTGCGATCAGGTGGCGCAGGCGGCGCGCCCGATGACCGGGCTGGTCCGGCTGGGCGCCATCCCGACCATCGCACCCTACCTGCTGCCGCGACTGGTGCGCGCGCTGCGCGACCGGCACGCCAGCCTGCGCGCGGCGCTGCGCGAGGAGCAGACCGAGCCGCTGCTGGCCCGGGTTCGCGACGGCAGCCTCGATTTCGCGCTGATCGCGCTGCCCGGCGACACCGCCGGCCTGCAGGTGCGAGAGGTGCTGGTCGATGAACTCTGGCTGGTGGCGCCGGCCGGCGACCCGGCACTGCGCCGCGCCAGCCTGCGGATCGAAGCGCTCGATTCGCAGCGCCTGCTGCTGCTCGAGGAGGGCCACTGCCTGCGCACCCATACCCTCGAGGGCTGCCGGCTGGCCGAACGCGCCAACCCGAACGGCCTGGAGGCCACCAGCCTGCCCACGCTGGTGCAGATGGTCGAGGAGGGCCTGGGGATCGCGCTGGTGCCCGAGATGGCCCTGAAGGCCGGTTTGCTGGAGGGCAGTTCGCTCATCGCCCGGCCGCTGGCCGCCCCGGCGCCGCGCCGCACGATCGCGATCGTGGCCCGCGAGACCAGCGCGCGGGTCGCCGAATTCGAGGCGCTGGCGGTGCTCTCGCGCAGCCTTTTCGAGGCGCCCGCGCGGATTCGCCGGGTCAGGCGAACGCGCGCAACGCCTCGAGCAGCAGCGGATTGAAGCGGTCGCTGGCCTCGTACTGCACCCAGTGGCCGGCGTCGGGCAGCACCGTGAGGCGGGCCTGGTCACCGCGCAGCGCCTGGAAGATCTCACCGACCTCCTGCGGTCCGCGCGGCGTGGTCGGGTCGAGTTCGCCCCAGATGCCGGCCAGCGGCACCGGCACGGCCGCCAGCGCCTGACGCAGGCTGTCGCCCAGCGAATGCGCGACGCTGCGCACCCGGCCGCGCGCCAGGTTGGACGCGTGCAGCCGAACCGCCTGTTCGTCGACCCGGTCGGCGCGCGAGATCATCAGGCGCGCCAGGTTGCGCCGGTGCACGCCGGCCAGCGCCGCGGGGTCGTCGACGCCCTTCCAGCGCTCCATCGGCACGGTGCCGGGACGCACCACGCCCAGGCCGGCCGAGCCCACCAGCGCCAGCCCGGCGATGCGATCCGGCATCGCCAGCAGCAGTTGACCGGCGACCGTGCCGCCGAATGAAAAGGCGGCGATGCGCAGGCGCTCATCGGGCGCGAGCAGTTCATCGAGACCGTCGCGCAATGCCCGAGCAAGCGCGGGCGGGTCGTCGGCTCCGTCCGGCAGATCGGACTCACCATAGCCGGGCATGTCGGGCACGAGCACCCGGTAGCTCGCCGCCAGCGCGTCGACATTGCGCACCCAGTGGTTCCAGCTGCCCATGCCGCCATGAAGGAGCAGCAGCGGCGCACCGGCGCCCGCGCAGCGCCAGACGATGCGCGATCCGGGGCGCGCCTCGCCGGTGACAAGCCGCACCGGTCCGGCCGGCCCGGCGCAGGCAATCGGCTGCATCCGCTCAGGCCTTGCGGCTCGCCTCATACCGCGCGCGGGTCGGCGCATCGGGCGGGTAGAGCCCAGGCAAAGGCACGCCAGCCTCGATCTCGGTCATGATCCAGGCCTCGAAGCGCTCCTGCTCGGGCGCGTGCGCCAGCACCTCGCCCAGCAGCGCCGCGGGGATCAGCACCGCACCGTCCTGGTCGACCACCACCACATCGTCGGGGAACACCGCGACGCCGCCGCAGGCGATCGGTTGCTGCCAGCCGACGAAGGTGAGCCCGGCCACCGAGGGCGGCGCGGCCACCCCGGCGCACCAGACCGGCAGACCGGTTCCGAACACACCGGCCACGTCGCGAACCACCCCGTCGGTGACCAGACCGGCCACGCCGCGCTTGCGCATCCGGGCGCACAGGATGTCACCGAAGATGCCGGCATCGGCCACGCCCATCGCATCGACCACCGCGATGCAGCCGGGCGGCATCGCCTCGATCGCGGCGCGGGTCGAGACCGGCGACGCCCAGGATTCGGGGGTGGCCAGATCCTCGCGCGCCGGCACGAAACGCAGGGTGAATGCCGGCCCCACCAGCCGCGGCTGGCCGGGGGCGAGCGGTCGGGTGCCGCGCAGCCAGACATTGCGCAGGCCCTTCTTGAGCAGGACGGTGGTGAGGGTGGCGGTGGAGACGTCGCGCAGGGTGGCGATCGCCTCGGCGTCGAGCATGCGGGGGGTGGTCATGGGCATCCTTGGGCTATGGCTGGCGGTCACGCCTCGTCGCCGCGCGGCACGCGGTGATCGAAGCGCCCGGCACGCAGAAAATCGAAATCGCACCCCTGATCGGCCTGGGTGACGGTTTGCAGGAACAGGCGGCGATAGCCGCGTTCGGCCGACGCATCGGGTGGCGCCGGCAGCTCGGCGCGCCGGGCGGCGAGGGTCGCCTCGTCGACCAGCAGGTCGATGCGGCGGGCCGCCACGCTCAGTCGGATCCGGTCGCCCGAGCGCACCAGCGCGAGCGGCCCGCCGATCGCCGACTCGGGCGTGACATGCAGCACGATGGTGCCGGCGGCGGTGCCGCTCATGCGGCCGTCGGAAATCCGGACCATGTCCTTGACGCCCTGTCGCGCGAGCTGGCGCGGAATCGGGATCAGGCCCGCCTCGGGCATGCCGGGCGCGCCAACCGGCCCGATGTGCTTGAGCACCAGGATGTCGTGCGGCCCGACATCGAGATCGGGGCTGTCCAGACGGGCGACCAGGTCGGGAAGGTCGTCGAACACCACCGCCCGCCCCTCATGCTCCATCAGCGCCGCCGACGCGGCCGACTGCTTGATGATCGCCCCACCCGGCGCCAGGTTGCCGCGCAGCACCGCGAGCCCGCCCTCGGCGTAGATCGGATCGGCGAAGGGCCGCACCACCGACTGGGCGAAAGGCGCGGGGGCGCGCTCGAGCTCCTCGCCCAGCGAGCGACCGGTGACGGTCAGGGCATCCAGGTGCAGCAGCGGGCGCAGTTCGCGCAGCACGGTGGCCAGGCCGCCGGCGGCGTGCAGGTCCTCCATGTAGTGTTGCCCGGACGGCTTGAGATCGACCAGCACCGGCGTCTCGCGCCCGAAACGGTCGAGCCGGTCGAGATCGACCGCGATGCCCAGCCGCCCGGCCACCGCGGTGAGGTGGATCAGCGCATTGGTCGACCCGCCGATCGCCAGCAGCACCCGGAACGCATTCTCGAAGGCGTCAGGGGTCAGGATCCGGGCCGGCGTGAGATCGGCGGCGATCATCGCGACCGCCTGGGCGCCGGTCTGCTCGGCGATGCGGATCCGGTCGGCGCTGACGGCGGGCGCGCTGGCGCCACCCGGCATCATGATGCCCAGCGCCTCGGCGATGCAGGCCATGGTGCTTGCGGTGCCCATCACCGAGCAGGTGCCCACCGTGGGCACCAGCTGGTTGTTGACCGCGGCGATTTCGGCCTCGTCGATCGCGTCGGCACGGAAATCGGCCCAATAGCGCCGGCAGTCGGTGCACGCGCCGACCCGGGTCCCGCGATGCGAGCCGGTGAGCATCGCGCCGGTCACCAGCGCGATGGCCGGCAGACCCGCGGAAGCCGCGCCCATCAGCTGTGCCGGCACCGTCTTGTCGCAGCCGCCGATCAGCACCACCGCGTCCATCGGCTGGGCGCGGATCATTTCCTCGGTATCGATCGACATCAGGTTGCGCAGGTACATGCTGGTGGGCTGCGCGAAGCTCTCGTGGACCGAGATCGTGGGAAACTCCATCGGCAATCCACCCGCCAGCAGGACACCGCGCTTGACCGCCTCGATCAGCTGCGGCGCATTGCCGTGGCAGGGGTTGTAGGCGCTGCCGGTATTGACCACGCCCACGATAGGGCGCTCCAGCGCGTCGTCGGTGTAGCCTGCGCCCTTGATGAAGGCCTTGCGCAGAAACAGCGAGAACCCCTCGTCGCCGTAGCTGGTCAATCCCTTGCGAAGACCACCACGCGCCGGTTTGCCGCTCATCTCGGATGGCCGCTGAACATGCCCTGCCCCTGAAAAAAAACGTCGACCCGACCGGTCGACATTATTGATAATCCAGCCGATGATACCCCGAGCCCGCCCGCGCCGCCGCCTCGCCGCCGCCCCTTCCCCATCGGCATCCGCGCCGGCAGCGCACGAACACCGCCCCAGCGGTGAACTGCGCGACCGCCATGTCGGCGACCGGGTGCAGGTGGTGGCCGGGCTGCTCGAACAGGACATCGTGCTGGGCCGACTGCAGCCGCGCGAGCGCCTGGTCGAGGACGACCTGTGCGCCCGCTTCGCACTCAAGCGGCATGTCGCCCGCCGGGTGTTGGCGCAACTGCAGGCGCGCGGTCTGGCCGAGCACACGCCGCACGTGGGCACCTCGGTGAAATCCTTCCTGCCCGCCCAGGTGGCCGAGCTCTACGAGATCCGCACCCTGCTCGAGTGCAGTGCCGCGGCCCGGATGCCACTGCCCCAGCCGACGGCGGCGCTGGCGCCCCTGCGCCGACTGCAGGACGAGCATGACGCGGCCGTGGCCTGCGGCGACCTCGGGGCGGCCTTCCAGAGCAACCTGCGCTTTCACGAGGGCCTGTTCGCGCTGTGCGGCAACGCCGCCCTGACCGAGGCGATCGGCGAATACGCGCGCCGCACCCACCCGATCCGCTCAAGCGCCTTTGCCTGGCCCGGTTACCTGGAGCGGTCGCGCGACCAGCACCACGCGATGCTGGACGCCCTGGCGGCCGGCGACCGCGCGCAACTGGTGCGACTGTGCGGCGAGCATCTGGTGCCGTCGCGCGACCTGTACCTGCACCGCCCGGGCGACCCGGAAGCGGCTCCCGCCTAGACGCTGCGGTGTTCCAGCAGGTAGCGCGCGCGCCCCGAGGTGGCCAGCGCGTCGCGCAGCCACGGCAGCGTTTGCAGCAGCGTGGCGTGCAGGGTGAAGGGCGGATTGATCACGAACACCCCGCTGCCATACATCCCGAAGCCGTCCTTGTCCGGCTCGCCCAGCGTCAGGCTGGCGTGCAGCCAGCCCTTGGGAGCGAGGCGCTCGAGCCGGCGCGGCAGGTGCGTCGACTCGGAACGCCGCACCAGCGGATACCAGATCAGGTAGACGCCCTCGGCGAACCGGGTGACCGCATCGCGCACGCTGGCCACCACCTTGCCGTAGTCGCCCACCAGCTCATAGGACGGATCCATCAGCACCAGCGCGCGCCGGGTCGACGGCGGCACCTGGCTCTTGAGCGCTTCGAAGCCATCGGCCAGCATCACCTGGGTATTGGGTGATCGGCCGAAATGCGCCTGCAGCAGCCGGTGATCGCTGGTGTGGAGTTCGAACAGCCGCATCTGGTCCTGCGGGCGCAGCATCGCCTGCGCGATCGCGGGCGAACCGGGATACTGGGCAAGATCGCCCTGCGGGTTGAACTGGCGGATCAGCGCCAGGTACTCCGCCACCGCGGCCGGCATCGCCGCCTCGCCCTGACGCGCCCAGAGCGGCGCGATGCCGTGCTCGTACTCGCCGGTGGTCTGGGCGAAACGATCGGCGAGCAGATAGGCGCCAGCACCGGCATGGGTGTCGATGTAGCGGTACGGCTTGTCCTTGGCGCTCATGTGCGCCATCACCTGGATCAGCACCAGGTGCTTGAGCACGTCGCCGTGATTGCCGGCGTGAAAGCCGTGTCGGTATGCGAGCATGGGCGAGACTGTACGCCAGTCGGCGCCCGATCCGGGCTCAGCCCCCGGCGATTCAGGCGCGCACGAACAGGGTGACCAGCGGCTGATCGCCGACCTGACGGCTCCAGTGCCCGTGCACACCGGGGTCGAAGACAGCGCCCGCGGGCAGCAGATCGGCCGAGAAGAAATGCTGGCCGGGACCGAATACCCGGCTCACGCCGCCCTGCAGGCCGATCTCCATCGCGCCCTGGAGGATGAACACCCATTGCGGGCTGGTGGTGCAATGAAAATCGCTGCGAAACCCGACCGGGCTCTCGCGCAACTGGTATCCGCCGCTGGCAAACAGCCGCGACAGGCGCGACTGCGGGCTGCCTTCATCGAGCGCCAACGGCTCGTCGCGAAACCGCGCGCGGCCATCGGCCTCGGTTGACAGAACCACCTTCGTGAACCCGGCCATGTAGACTCCCCCCGCTCAGCAACCACCGAAAGCCGATGATGCCATCGAGCGACCCCGCACTGGAACAAGCGTTCGAATACCTGTTCCCGCTCTACGAGATGGCCCGCACGCGATACAACCTGATCGAAAGCCCGCGAAACCCGGGACGCCTGCCCCCCGGTCGCTTCCAGCACCGCCGCCTGCTGGCCGATCACCGCTCCCGCGCGGTGACCACCCCGAACAACGACACGCTGTACTCATCGACCTGGCTCGACCTGTCGTGCACCACCGTGATGCTGAGCGTCCCCGAGATCGAAGACCGCTACTGGTCGGTCGCGATGATCGACGTCTTCACCAACAACTTCGCGATGCTGGGCTGCCGTCTGGACGAAGAAGGCCCCCTGCGGGTGCTCCTGGTCGGACCGGCATGGCAGGGCAACGAACCCGCGGACGCCCGCGTCATCCGGGCGCCGTCCAACGACGTCTGGCTGCTCGGGCGCTGGCTGATCGACGATGCGAACGACGCGCCGGCGGTGCATGAATTGCAGAACGCGATGCGCATCGAGATCCGGGCGCTCGATCGCGAGCCGCATCCGCAACGGATCGCGGTTGGCCTGTCGAGCGACCCAGCCAATTTCCTGGCAGTGGTCAACGAAATGCTGGGCCGCAATCCGGTGCCGGCCGCCGAGGCGCCGATGCTGGCGCAATGGTCGTCGCTGGGCGTGCGCCCGGGCGCAACCGATGCCTGGGAGACCCTGTCGCCGGACATCCAGGCGCGCTGGATCGCCGGCATCGAGGCGGCTCACCAGCCCCTGCAGGCGGGCCTGTCGAGCGGCGCCCGACGCATCGGCGGATGGGCATTCCCGCCGGCGGCGCTGGGCAACTACGGCACGGACTACCGGCTGCGGGCCGCGGTGGCGCTCGGCGGACTGGCCGCGCTCGAACCGGTCGAGTGCCTGTACCTGAGCAGGGATGAAGCGGCCGACGGACAGCCGCTGGACGGCTCGCACAGCTACCGGATGCGGGTGCCGGCCGGCGGGCTGCCCAATGACGGGTTCTGGTCGCTGTCGATGTACGAGGTGCTGGCCGACGGCCGGTGCTTCTTCGTCGAGAACCCGATCGGACGCTATGCGGTGGGCGACCGGTCGCGCGGCCTGGTGCGAAACGACGACGGCACCATGGACCTGTGGATCGCCCGCGAGCGGCCGGCCGCTGCCGACCCGCGCGCGGCCAACTGGCTGCCGGCCCCGACCGGCCGGTTCCGGCTGACCCTTCGCGCCTACCTGGCGCGCCCTGCGCTGCTCGACGGCACGGCAGCGCTGCCGACGCTCGAGCAGGTCGACTGAGCGCAGGCGATCGGCTGGGCCGCGGCGCTCAGCCCGCCGCGGGTGCGTCCGGGATCTGCTTGACCGGCACCGCGGTGTCGGCGATGCGCGCCGGATCCAGACGCTGACCGACCGCCGCCCACTGCCGGGCGGCGGCGAATTCGGCCACCGAATTGACCGCCTCGACCGCCTGCAGGCAACCCGTGCCGTCCAGGTGGAACACCGCGAAACGGCCGCTGGCGGGATCGCCGCGCACCACCTGCTGGGCAACGTCGATCGACAGGCCGGCGATCTGCAGGCGGATGTCGTACTGGTCCGACCAGAACCAGGGCAGATCGGGCTTGGGCACCGGCTTGCCGCAGATGTCGGCGGCGGCCTGCTTGGCCTGCTCGAGCGCGTTCGGGACGCTCTCCAGGCGCAGGCTGCGACCGTAGCGGGGAACCGGGCGCTGGGTGCAGTCGCCGATCGCGTAGACGGCCTCGTCGTCGGTACGCGCGCGCTCGTCGACCACCACGCCGTCGCGGCAGGCAAGACCGGCAGCCGCCGCCAGCCCGTCGTTGGCCAGCGCACCGATGCCCACCACCGCGACATCGCAGTCGAATACCCGGCCATCGAGCAGGCGCACGCCGGTGACCGCACCGGCGGCCGCTTCGAAAGCCACCACGCTGGCACCGGTCACCAGCGTCACGCCATGCTCGGCATGGCTGCGGGCAAAGAACTGCGAGAGCGTCGGACTGGCCACCCGGGCGAGCAGGCGCGGCTCGCGCTCGATCACCGTGACGTCGACCCCGAGCGAGCGCGCCGACGCCGCCACCTCGAGACCGACATAGCCGCCACCGACGACCACCAGCCGGCGACCCGGCGCCAGCGCAGCACGGATCTTTTGCGCGTCCTCGGCCGAGCGCAGTTCGAGCACACCGGCGCTGCCCACCCCGGGCACGTCGAGCGCGCGCAGACGTGAACCGGTGGCCAGCACCAGGCGGTCGTAGGGCAAGGTTTCACCGCTCTCCAGGCGCACCGTGGCGCTGGCGCGATCGATCGACACCACCCGGGTCGACAGTCGCAGGGAAATGCCCTTGTCCGCATAGAACGCGGCCGGACGCAGCAGCAGCGCATCGGCTTCGATCTCGCCCTTGAGCCAGGCCTTCGACAGCGGCGGGCGCTGGTAAGGGGGCAAGGGCTCGGCGCCCACCAGCGTGATGGGATCGGCATAGCCGTTCTGGCGCAGGGCGGCCGCCAGGGCACCCGCCGCGTGCCCGGCTCCGACGATCAGGACTCCACTCGACATCAGTTTGCTGCTCCAGGAAACGGTGCGCCGGCTCAGCCGGGGATGCGCACCGGCAGGGATGTGAACCCGTGAACGAAATTGGAAAAGGTGCGCTCGGGTTCGCCGGCCAGTTCGATCACCGGGAAGCGCTTGAGGATCTCATCCCACAGGATCTTCAGTTGCAGTTCCGCCAGGCGGTTGCCCACGCAGCGGTGGATGCCGAAACCGAAGGAGATGTGCTGGCGCGGACGGGCGCGATCGATGATGAACTGGTCGGCGTTCTCGATCGACTCGCCGTCGCGGTTACCCGAGAGGTACCACATCACCACGCGGTCGCCCTTGCGGATCTGCTTGCCGCCGAGTTCCGCATCGGCCACCGCGGTGCGGCGCATGTGCGCCAGCGGGGTCGTCCAGCGGATGATCTCGGGCACCAGGCTGGCGGTCAGGGACGGGTTGGCGCGCAGCTTGGCGTACTCGGCCGGGTTGCGCAGCAGCGCGTTCAGGCCGCCCGACATCGAATTTCGGGTGGTGTCGTTGCCGCCGACGATCAGCAGGATCAGGTTGCCCAGGAATTCGCGGGGCTCCATGTTCCGGGTGGCCGGGGAGTGCGCCATCATCGAGATCAGGTCGTTGCGCGGCGGCGCATTCACCCGCTCGTTCCAGAGCCGGGTGAAATAGCCCAGGCACTTCATGAGTTCGGCGGTGCGCTTCTCGTCGGTGTCGATCGGGCCGCCGGAGGTCAGATCGGCGGTGGCCACGTCGGACCAGTAAGTGAGCAGGCTGCGGTCTTCGAAGGGGAAGTCGAAGATGGTGGCGAGCATCTGGGTGGTGAGCTCGATCGACACCCGATCCACCCAGTTGAAGGTCTCGTTGCGCGGCAGGGCGTCGAGCACGTTGCAGGTGCGCTCGCGGATCGTCGCTTCCATCATCGCCAGGTTGCCCGGAGCCACGATCGGGCTCACGGTGCGGCGCTGCTCGTCATGGCGCGGCGGGTCCATCGCGATGAACATCGGCCGACGGTGCGCCTCGGGCACGTCGCGGATGGTGATGCCGCCCAGGTGCACGTCCGACGAGTAGATGCCGTGGTTGACCTCCACCTGCATGATGTCCTTGTACTTGGTCACCGACCAGTAGGGACCGAAGCGGCTGTCGGCGCAGTAATGCACCGGGTCATCGCGACGCAGCCGCTCGAAGTAGTGGCCGACCGTGTCGTCCTGAAACAGCCGGGGCTCGCTCACATCGATCTGGTCGAGCGGCATTGAAAACGCGGCCTGGCGGGCGGCGTCGAGGGTTGCCTGGTCCATGGATGGATCCTCCGGAAGGGTCAGTGCTGGCCGTCGGGCAGTGTCACCACCAGCCCGTCGAGTGAATCGGTCATCACGATCTGGCAGGACAGCCGCGAGTTGTCCTGGGTGACCGCGGCGAAGCTGAGCATGCTCTGCTCCATCTCGGTTCGATCGCCGGTGCGCGCCAGCCAGTCGGCGTCGACATAGACGTGGCAGGTGGCGCAGGCGCACTCGCCGCCGCAGTCGGCGTCGATACCGGGCACGCCGTTGTCGACGGCGCCGCGCATCACGGTGTGACCGACCGGCACCTCGATCTCGTGGCGGCGGGCGTTGTGTTCGATGTAGATCACCTTGGGCATTGCAGAAATCCTCTTGTGCAACCGGTCCGATGGAAGGGAAGTCGGCGAGCGTCTCGTCGCGACCCCCGCGAAACTTAATTCATTCGTATTGGAACGGCAATCGACGTCTTTTGGTGCAATGCAACAAGACGCGCATCAAGCGCCGGCGATCGTGACGTAGTGCCCCGCCCGAAGCGCCTGCATCGTCCATCCTCGCACATGAACGATCGGCGCGCCGGCAGCCGGCGCAAGGGCGCCCGCGGGCCGCGCCGACTGGAAACGGATTGCCGCGTGAACATCAGCATCTTCGGTCTCGGCTACGTCGGCGCGGTGTCGCTCGCCTGCCTGGCGCGCGATGGCCATCAGGTCATCGGGGTGGACATCGACGCGCACAAGATCGCGCAGATCAACGCCGGCCAGACCCCGGTGGTCGAGGAAGGCATGATCGACCTGATGAAACAGGTCGTCGCCGACGGCCGCGCCCGGGCCAGCGACGACGCGCTCGGCGCGGTCCTGGCCACCGACCTGTCGTTCATCTGTGTGGGCACCCCATCAGCGGCCAACGGCAGCCAGGATCTGTCGGCGGTCACCGCCAGCGCGGCCGCCCTGGGTCGCGCGCTGCGCGGCAAGCCCGGCTCGCACGTCTTCGTGTTCCGCTCGACGCTGGTGCCCGGCACCGTCGAAGAGGTGCTGGTGCCGATCCTGGAGCGCGAGTCGGGCAAGCAGGAGGGTCGCGACTTCTTCGTCGCCTTCCAGCCGGAGTTCCTGCGCGAGGGCTCGTCGGTGCGCGACTACGACCATCCGCCCTTCACCATCGTGGGCTGCCGCCATGACGGCGCCGAGGCCGCGATCCGGGAACTGTTCGGTCACCTGCCCTGCGCCGTGCACCGCACCAGCCTGCGCACCGCCGAGATGCTGAAGGTCTGCTGCAACAACTTTCACGCGCTCAAGATCACGTTCGCCAACGAGACCGCCCGACTGTGCGATGCGCTGGGCGTGAACCCGTTCGAGGTCATGGACCTGGTGTGCGGCGACACCCAGCTGAACATCTCGCGGGCCTATCTGCGCCCGGGTTTCGCCTTCGGCGGGTCCTGCCTGCCCAAGGACCTGCGGGCGACGACGCACCTGGCGAAGATGCGCGATGTCGAGATGCCGATGCTCGCGGGCGTGCTCAGCTCGAACGATCGCCATCTGGATCTGGCGGTCTCGCGCGTCCTGGCCAGCGGCGCGCGGCGGGTCGGATTGATCGGCCTGAGCTTCAAGGCCGGCACCGACGACCTGCGCGAAAGTCCGATGGTGACGCTGGCCGAACGCCTGCTGGGCAAGGGCATCCGGCTGCAGATCTACGACCCCGAGGTGTTCATGTCGCGCCTGATCGGCGCGAACCGCCGGTTCATCGAGACGCACCTGCCGCACGTGGGTGAACTGCTGCACGACCGGATCGAGGACCTGATCGATCAGTGCGATGTGCTGATCGTCGCGATGAACAACCCGACCGCACTGGCGGCGCTGCAGCAACGCGCCCGGCCGGAGCAGCAGGTGATCGATCTGGTCGGCCTGCCGCAGCTGCAGGCACTGCCCTGCTCGCTGGAAGGATTGTGCTGGTAGTCGAGCGGGGACTGGCCGCCCGGGCTAGGCGGTGGCCAGTTGCGGGGGCGGCGGTTTGCGCAGCCCCGAGAGCACCTGCAGCACGCCGCCGACGATGCCCATGCCGACCCCGATCTGCCAGGCCAGCTGGTAGTTGCCAAAGGCATCGAACATCCAGCCGCCGCCGAAGGCGCCCAGCGAGCTGCCCAGCTGGTGGCTGGTGAACGCCAACCCCTGGATCATCGCCTGCCAGCGCAAACCGAACATCTCGATCACCAGCCCCGAGACCAGCGGCGCCACGCCCATCCACAGGAAGCCCATCAGGGCGGCGAACAGCAGCGTGCTGCCGCTCGAGGGCGGCTCGCCGAAATAGGCGGCCAGCACCAGGGAGCGGCTGATGTAGAGCAGTCCCAGCAGCACCGCCTTGGGCCAGCGCCCGCCGGCCCAGCCAAAGAACAGGCTGCCCAGGACGTTGAAGCCGCCGATCATGGCCAGCGCCTGCGCGCCCAGCATCGGGTCGAGCCCGCAGAACGCGATGTAGGACGGCAGGTGGGTGGTGAGAAACACCAGCTGCAGGCCGCACACGAAATAGGCCAGCGTCATGATGAGGAAGGGGCCGTAACGCATCGCCGCACGGGCCGCTTCGCGCGCGGTGCCGGCATCGGCGGCGACACCCGGCGAGGGGGGAATCGGGATGCGGTCGACGCGCCCGGCCATCCAGGCGCAGGGCAGGATGACCAGCGAGATCGCGACGAAGCCGAACACCCCGGCACGCCAGCCGAAATCAAGCGACAGCGCCTGGCCGATCGGGGCCGAGATCATGGCGCCGAGCGAACCCACCGCCGAAACCATGCCCAGCACATTGCTGCGCAGCGCCGCCGGCACCGGGCGCGCCACCACCGCCATCGCCAGTCCGGAACCGCAGCAGGCCAGCGCCAGCCCGATCAGCAGCCCGGCGCCGATCAGCACGCCGGCGAATCCGGTGGCGGTGGCCAGCGCGAGCAGGCCCAGGACATAGGCGATCGCCCCGCCGATCATCACCGGACGAAAGCCGTACCGGGTCGCCCAGGCGCCAGCGATCGGCTGCAGCACGCCCCAGGCCAGGTTCTGGACGGCGATCGCCAGCGTGAAATCGGCCACCGCCATCGACAGGTCGCGCACCGCCGGCTGAACGAACAGGCCGATGCTCTGGCGCAGTCCCATCACCAGACTGAGCATCACCGAAGCGGCGATGAGGATGGGGGCGACCGGGCGCAGGCTGGACAGCAGAGGGGTTGGCGTCATCGGGCGATCGTACCCCCCCTGTCATCGGCCGGGGTGCGCCGAGGCGGCGGGCGGTTCATTTCTCCCGGGAATGTCGCCGGCGGTGCCGGACACCGCCCGCCGGCGCGCGATACTTCGAGACTCATCGCCTTCGAGGAACCGTTCATGACAGCCACCGGATTCACCCGCATCGGTTTCATCGGCCTGGGCGTGATGGGCGAGCCGATCTGCCGCAATCTGGCGCGCAAGTCGGGGCTGCCGGTGAAGGCGCTGGACACCGACCCGGCGCCGCTGGCGCGGCTGGGCGCCGACGGCGTGCAGGCCGGCGCCGACATCGCCGACATCGCGCGGACCTGCGACATCGTCTTTCTGTCGCTGCCCTCGGGCGAGGTGGTCGAGCAGGTGGCGCGCCAGCCCGGCGGGCTGCTGGCCGGCGCGCGGGCCGGTCAGGTGATCGTCGACCTGAGCACCTCCGATGTGGCCATGACCCGTGCGCTGGCCGCCGATTTCGCCGCGGCGGGCGCCCTGCTGATCGACGCGCCGGTGGCCCGTACCCGGGCCGCCGCCGAGGCCGGAACGCTCTCGGTCATGGTCGGGGCGGACGCTGCCGGTTTCGAGCAGGTGCGCCCGCTGATCGCCACCTTCGCCACCGAGATCTCGCTGTGCGGTCCGGTCGGCTGCGGCCAGGTGGTCAAGATCCTGAACAACATGGTGCTGTTCGAGACGGTAGTGGCGCTGTCGGAAGCGCGCGCGATCGGCGAACGGGCCGGCGTGGACGCGGCGCTGCTGTTCGAGACCCTGGCCAAGGGATCGGCCGACAGCTTCGCGCTGCGCAACCACGGCCTGAAGGCAATCGTGCCGGGCGACTTTCCCGAGCGCGCTTTCTCAGTGCGGTATGCCCACAAGGACCTGCGCTACGCGCTCGCGCTGGCCCGCCAGACCGGGGTGGACGCCCGCGGGGCCCGCGTGGTCGATGCCTGGTTCGGGCAGGCGGTCGACCAGGGCGAAGGTGAGCGCTATCACCCGGTGATCAGCCGCGTGATCGGCGCGACCGGCGACGCCGCAGGCACCGACGACAGCTCAGCGGCGCGCTAGGGGGCGGCGCGACAGGCGCCGGTGTCGATCAGCCGGTCGATCTCGGCGGCGTCATATCCCGCCTCGGCGAGCACTTCACGCGAGTGTTCGCCCAGGCGCGGCGCCAGCCGCCGGATGGTGGGCGGTGTACCGGACCAGGTACCCAGCGGCGCCATCATGCGGATGCGGCCCTCGCTCGGATGGTCCTCGTGACGGAAGAAACCGACCGCGTCCAGGTGCGGGTCGGCGAGCAGCGACGGCAGGGTGTTCAGCGGCGCGGCCGGAATGTCGGCCTGCTGCAGCAGATCCATCCACTGCGCGGTGGAGCGGGTGCGAAAGCGCTCGGCCAGTTCCGCGTACAGCGCATCGATGTGCCGGGTCCGGGTGGCCAGGTCGACCAGCCGCGGATCGGTGGCAAAGCGATCGGGCTCGCCGCACGAGGCCAGAAACGCCTGCCAGTGGCGATCGGTGTAGAGGACCGCGGCCACATGGCCGTCGAGCGTGGCGAAGGCCGTCCGATGGCGGCTGAGCACGCGCTGGTAACCGGCCTCGCCCAGCGGCGGATCGAACACCTGTCCGTCCATGTGCTCGCCCAGCACGAAGGGCACCATGGTCTCGAACATCGGAATCTCGATCGCCTGCCCGCGTCCGGTGCGCGAGCGGCTCAGCAGGGCTGCCAGCACCGCATTGACGCCGGCCTGGCCGGTGGCGCGATCGGCGATCAGCACCGGCAGGTAGCGGGGCACGCCGTCGCCGATCACAGCCATCAGCGAGGGCATCCCGGTGACCGCCTGGATCAGGTCGTCGTAGGCCGGGCGGCCGCCGTAGGGCCCGGTCTGGCCATAGCCGAACATCCCGACATAGACGATGTCGGGGCGCACCGCGCGCACGTCGTCGTAGGACAGGCCCAGGCGATTCATGGCCTGGGGCCGCACGTTGTAGATGAGCACATCGGCGCGGGCGGCCAGCCGCAGCAGGGCGGCGAGCCCGTCGGGGTTCTTCAGGTCGAGCACGATCGAGCGCTTGTTGCGGTTGTTCTGCAGGAAGCCGCCCGCCATGCCGCGGTGCCGCGCCGCGCCGACATAGCGCCCAGTGTCGCCCGCCGGCGGCTCGACCTTGATGACATCGGCGCCCAGGTCACCCAGCATCTGGGTGGCCGAGGGCCCCATCAGGACGGTGGTCAGGTCGAGCACGCGGATGCCGTGCAGCGCACCGTGCGAGGAAGCGTCGTCGGACACGGGCGTCGTGGAAGACATCGGGACCGGCGCCATCAGCCCAGCGCCCGCACCGCCCGGATGCCACCGGCCAGCGCGTGCTGGAACAGATGGACATCGAGCCCACAGGCGAACATCCGGTATCCGATCGCATGGAAGCGCTCGGCCCAGGCCTGGTCACCGGCCATCGTCGCGGCGACCTTGCCGTGGCGCTGCGCCGCCGCCGCAATCGCACGGATCGCCGACTCGAAAGCCGGGTGCGTGAATTCGCCCGGAATCCCGAGGAAATTCGTCAGGTCGAAATGGCCCAGAAACAGGACATCGACCCCCGGCACCGCCGCGATCGCGTCGACATTGGCCAGCCCCTCGGCCGTCTCGATCATCGCCAGCACCAGGGTGCGCGCTTCGCTGGCGGCCATCTTGTCGCGCGGCGTGCCGGCGCTGTAGCCGTCGTGGGCCAGACCGAAGGCCGCGCCACGCCGTCCGCGCGGCGGATACCGGGTGAACGAGACGATCTCGGCGGCCTGGGCCGCGTCGGCCACCATCGGCACCATGACGCCGTGGGCACCGGCATCGAGCGCCCGGGCCACCTGCGAATACTCGTGTCCGGGCACCCGCACCAGCGGCGCCACGCCCACGCCGGCGCAGGCAGCGCACTGCGCCTTGATGGTCTCGGTGTCGGCGCCGCTGTGCTCCATGTCGTAGAGCAGGAAGTCGGCGCCCGCCGAGCGCGCGATCTGCGGCAGGCCCGGCACGAAGAACTCGAACACCATGGTGCCCGCCGCGACATGCCCGGCCTGGATGCGCTGCTTCAGGGAAACTTCATTCATTGATCGCCTCTCAATCCAGGATCCGGCCCGCGGCGCGGCCAACGGACCGGATTGTCCCGGAAACCGGCCGCCGGCGCCGCCGCCCCCGGTTCGTCTTCCTCCCGATCGTCAAAGCAGACCGGATAAGGCGGCGCAATTGAACCGAGCGCCAGCGCGGCGATCACGCTACCCTCATCCGACCCATCAAGAGGCAAAACGCCCGGCCTGCGCATCACAACGGAGATCCACCCATGTCCGAGCCCTCCCTGCCACCGTCCCGAGACGAGAACCCCGCCGAGGCGCGCCGTGGCTTCATCCGCACCGGCGCCGCCGTCGGCGTGGCCGCCAGCCTTTCCCCGCCCCTGCTGGGCAGCGCCCGCGCCGCGAAGAAACATTCCCTGAAGATCATGCAGTGGAACCACTTCGTGCCCGCCTTCGACGAATGGTTCAACAAGAAGTTCATCAAGGAATGGGGCGAGCGCAACGACACCGACGTCGTGGTGACCAATGTCGGCATGACCAGCATCGAGAGTCGCGCGGCCGCCGAGATCGGCAAGAAGCAGGGCCACGACCTGTGCATGTTCCTGAGCCCGCCGGCCTCCTACGAAGACCATGTCATCGATCACCGGGACATCTACGCCGAGTGCGAGCGCAAGTACGGCAAGCCGCTGGAAATCGCCGTCAAGAGCACCTTCAACCCGGTCACCCGCAAGTATTTCGGTTTCTCGGACAGCTACGTGCCCGACCCGGTCAACTACCGCAAGGACCTGTGGGACGACGTCGGCTACAAACCCGACACCTGGGACTCGATCCGCGAGGGCGGCGCCCGGATCAAGCAGAAGCACGGCATCCCGGTGGGCATCGGGATGTCCAACGAACTCGACAGCAGCATGGCGCTGCGCTCGATCCTGCTGTCGTTCGGCGGTGCGGTCCAGGACGCCGACGGCCGGCCATGCCTGAATTCGCGCAACAGCCTGGAAGCCCTGAAATACGCGAAAGCGCTCTACACCGAGACGATGACCGACGAGATCTTCTCGTGGGATGCGTCCTCGAACAACCGGCTGATGCTCGCCGGCAAGGGATCGCTCACACTGAACGCGATCTCGGTCACCCGCACCGGCGAAAGTGAGAAGATCCCGGTGGCCAGCAAGATTCTGCTGGGGCGCCCGGCGCGCGGACCCGCCGGACAGCTCGGGGTCATGCACCTGATGAATGCCTACGTCATCTGGAAGTTCGCGCGCAACATCGGCGGGGCCAAGAAATTCCTGGTCGACCTGGCGGGCGAGTCGCGCAATGCCTTCCTGGCCAGCGGCTTCTACAACTTCCCGACCTTCCCGCAGCTGGTGCCCGATCTGCAGCAACTGGTGGCCAACGACCCGAAGGCGTCGCCGGCCGACAAGTACAACATCTTCTCGGACGCCGACAAGTGGACGGTGGGCGTGGGCTATCCGGGCTACGCCAACGGCGCGATCGACGAGATCTGGAAGGAGTGGCTGCTGCCGCGCATGTTCGCCGAGGCGGCCTCGGGGCGGCGCACGCCGCAGGAAGCGCTCGACCTCTACTCGGGACAGGTGACCGAGATCTTCGGCAAGTGGCGCGCCCGGCGAAAGGTCTAGACCCCCATGGCCACACAGACCACCGCGTCGTCGCGCCGCCGGCTGCTGGCGCTGCCGATGCTCGCGCTTGCCGGCGTCGCCGCGGCGGCCAAGCCGGGCAAGCCGGCCAAGCGCATCTTCATCGTCAGCAGCTACCACAAGGCCTATCTGTGGTCGAAGTCGACCCAGAAGGGGGTCAGCGCGGCGATGGTCAAGCTGGGCTATCTCGACGAAGCGCAGGCCCGCCAGCTCGAACAGAACGATTTCATCGAGACCGCGAAAGTCGTTGTGCGCAAGGACTGGATGGACACCAAGCGCAAGGACAGCCGCGCCGAGATGGCCAGTGCGACGGCGCGCATCATGACCGCGATTCGCGCGTTCAAGCCCGACCTGGTGATGCTGGGCGACGACAACGCGGCCAAGCACATCGGCGCCCAGCTGCTCGACTCGAGCACGCCGGTGGTGTTCTGGGGCATCAACGGCCTGCCGCTGAAGTACGGGCTGGTCGACAGCCTCGATGCGCCGGGCCGCAACGTGACCGGGGTCTGGCAGTCGGGCTATCACAAGGAAAGCCTCGACCTGCTCAAGCGCCTGGTGCCGCAGGCCCGCACCTTCGCCATCCTGGCCTGCGATTCGGAGTCCTCGCGCCCCAACGTCAAGATGATCGAGCAGCTGGCCCAGCGCGGCAGCCTGCCGCTGAAGCTGGTCGACAAGGTGATCACGAACTCGCTGGAGGAATTCAAGGCTCGCGCGCTGGAGCTGTCCAAGCAGGTCGACGCTTTCGTCGTCCTGAACCACGACACCATGAGAGACGCCAAGGGCAACCATGTCGACATGCTGGAGGTCGGGCGCTGGTACCTGAACAACATCCGGATTCCCGAAGCCTCGCACGAGGACCAGTTCGTGCTCGAGGGCATGCTGCTGACCGCCAACGACTCGGGATTCAACCAGGGCCACATGGCCTTCGAGATGGCGCACAGCATCCTCGACCAGGGGCTGAGCCCGGCTCGCATGGCGGTGCGCACCCCCGAGCGCGGGCCCTATCTGGTGAACCGCAATCGCGCCAAGGCCCTGGGCATCAAGCTCGATGACGCCCTTTACCTGATCGACGAGGTCGTCGAGCAATCGCTGGCCCTGCGCCGATGACGGCGCGCCACCGCGAGCCGGGCCGCGCGCGCACCCGTCGGTCGGCGCGCCGGGGCTGATCGATGCCGATCTTTCATCGTCTGCTGCTGTCCTTCCTGGCGGTCGGTCTGCTGATCGGCGTGCCGCTCATCTACGTCTCCTTCGAGTTCAGCAAGGATTCGGCCCGCCTGCGAACCGAGCAGACGATGCGCCAGCAGATCGGCATCATCGCGGCCAGCTTCGACCAGGAGTTCGGGCTGGGGCTGAACCGATCGCTCAAGCAGATCACCTCGTCGGAATCGCTGGCGATGTACCTGTCGGCCTCGCAGGACGAACGGATCATCAATGCCAAGGGTCTGGAGACCCATTTCCTGCGGCTGCAGACCGACTACGACATCTATTCCGGCATCTACTACGCCGACCCCGCCGGCCAGATGGTGGCCAGCGTGGAGGACCGCAAGCGCAGCGCCTCCACCGACAGCCTGTCGGCCGCGTCGGTGGCTGCCCAGCGCGCGGCCAGCGCCCCCACCCGGGTTCACTTCGACCGCCTGTTCGAGCGGATCCGCACGACACCGGCCCTGCTCTCGTCGGGCAACATGGAATGGTTCATGCCACCGCGCGAGGTCGCGATCGAGGGGCCCTTCCGTGACGAGAAGGGCCGGCTCTCGCTGCTGGCGGGGCTGCCCTCGCTGGACTTCGACAACGGCGCGTTCAGCGGCGTGGTGGTGATCCGGGTCCGGCTCGACGGCTTCGCCAGCCGACTCAAGACCTTCACCCTGTTCGACGAGGAACCGATCTGGCTGTTCTCGCCGGCCGGCGAAAACCTGCTGGGACCGGCGCGCACCCGCATCAAGCTGAGCGCGGCCGACCTGCCCGAGCCGGGGCTGGTGAGCGAGGTCACCTTCCGCAAGAACGCAGCCGGACTGCTCGCCTATCGCGATCTGGCGATCGTGCCGGGCGCACCCTTCGTGCGGATTGCGTACGCGGTTCCGTACGCGCTGCTGTCCAAGGACTTCGAGTCGGCGCTGTATTTCTTCATCGCGCTGCTGGCGGTCTCCGCCGTGGCGGTGCTGATGCTGGCCTATGTGGTGGCGCGCAATTTCTCGCGACCGATCATCGAGCTGGCCAATGCCGCCTCGCGGCTGGCGCGCGGCGAACTCACGCGTCGGGTCGAGGTGAAATCCTCGGGCGAGGTGACGGTGCTGGTCGACAGCTTCAACCAGATGTCCGAAAGCCTGCAACTGGCCAACCAGAACCGGGCCAGCGCGTTTGCGGTGCTGCGCCAGACCGCCGAGCAGATGCGCACCGGACAATGGCCTCACAGCAGCGACCCCGGCCAGGAGGACGCACAGGATCTGCGGGCGATCTCGGACCTGATCACCCAGCTGATCAGCGAACGCGAGGAGAACCTGCGCAACTTCCGTCATGCCAAGGAGGCCGCCGAGCAGGCAGACCGCGCCAAGAGCCAGTTCCTGGCCAACATGAGCCACGAGATTCGCACCCCGCTGAACGCGATCCTGGGCATGCTCAAGCTGCTGCAGTCGACCCCGCTGACCCAGCGCCAGGGCGACTACGCGGCCAAGACCGAGAGCGCGGCCCGATCGCTGCTGCTGCTGCTCAACGACATCCTGGACTTCTCCAAGGTCGAAGCCGACAAGATGTCGCTCGATCCGCGCGCGTTTCCGATCGACCGCCTGATGCGCGACCTCTCGGTGATCCTGTCGGCCAGCCTGGGCCCCAAGCCGGTCGAGGTCCTGTTCGACATCGACACCGCGCTGCCCCCGGTGCTGGTGGCCGACGACATGCGCCTGCAGCAGGTGCTGATCAATCTGGGCAGCAATGCGATCAAGTTCACCGAGACCGGCGAGGTGGTGGTGCGGCTGCGCCAGATCGAACGCGGTGCCGGCGACGTGCTGATCGAATTCTCGGTGCGCGACACCGGCATCGGCATTCCGCTCGACCAGCACGCCCACATCTTCAGTGGCTTCTCGCAGGCCGAGAGCTCCACCACCCGGCGCTTCGGCGGCACCGGCCTGGGCCTGGCGATCTGCCGGCGCCTGGTCGAGCTGATGGGCGGGCAGATTCAGCTGGACAGCAGCCCGGGCCGGGGCAGCACTTTCGCCTTCCGCATCCGGCTGCCGATCGGCGACGAGATCGCGGACGGCACGGCGGCGTCGCCCGCGGGCGGGCGCACCCTTCCCGCGGGCGGGCGCACCCTGCCCGCGAGCGGGCGCCCCCTACCCGCGAGCGGGCGCCCCCTGAGCGGTCTGCGGCTGCTGCTGGTCGACGATAATGCGGTTGCCCGCGATCTCCTGGGCGCGCTGGTCACATCGATGGGCGGCACCGTCGACGCGGTGGCCAGCGGCGCCGAGGCGATCGCACTGTCGCGTGAGCAGAGCGCCCGCGGCCGCCCCCATGACGTGGCGCTGATTGACTGGCAGATGCCCGGGCTGGACGGCTGGCAGACCAGCCAGCGGCTGCGCGAACCCAAGAACCGGGGCCCCGACGCGATGGTGATGATGGTGACCGCCCACGGTCGCGAACAGTTGGCCCGCGACCAGACGCGCGAACACGCGCTGCTCGACGGTTTCCTGGTGAAACCGGCGACCGCCTCGATGCTGGCCGAGGCGATCCGCGACGCCCGACTGGGCGATCCCGCGGCCCGCGAGCGCGTGCGCGCAGCCACCCCGGCCGTCGCCCGCCTCGAGGGGCTGCGCCTGCTGGTGGTCGAGGACAACCCGAACAACCGGCAGGTGGCCCAGGAGCTGCTGCTGGCCGAGGGCGCGCAGGTCGAACTCGCCGACAACGGGCACAAGGGCATGACGGCAGTGTTCGAGGCCGATCCGCCCTTCGATGCGGTGCTGATGGACCTGCAGATGCCGGTGATGGACGGCTTCACCGCGACGGCGCACATCCGCGCCCGACCGGGCTTCTCGGCGCTGCCGATCATCGCGATGACCGCCAACGTGATGGCCACCGACCGCGAAGCCTGCCTGGCGGCGGGCATGAACGACCATGTCGGCAAACCCTTCGAACTGTCCGACCTGGTGACGCTGCTGCTGCGTCACACCGGCCGCCCCGAGATCGCGGCGGGCGCCTCACCGGTCGCGCCGGCGGGCGCGCCGATCGCCCGGTCGTGGCTCGAACTGGCCGAGCGAAACGGCATCGGCATGAAGGCGGCGATCGCGCGGCTGGGCGGCAATGCGCCGGCCTACGCCCGGATGCTCCGGGGTTTCCTGAACGACCTGCCTGAAAGCCTCGAACGCCTGAGCGGCCACTGGCAGGAAGAATCCTGGCCGCAGGCCGCCATGATCCTGCACACCCTGAAGGGTCTGGCGGCGGTGGTGGGCGCGCATGATTTCCATGCCGCCACCCAATCGGCCGAACGGGCGCTGGCCCAGCCGATGACGGCCGATCAGCGGCAAGCGCTGCTGGCGCGCCTGCACAGCGAAGCGGCTGAACTGGAAGCCGCTGCCGGGCCGCTGGTCACCGGGCTGCTCGGCCAGACCCCGGAGCCGGTGACCGGTCGCGGGACGCCAGCCGACGCCGGTACGGCGATCCCGACCGCCGACCAGCAACGGCTGCTGAGCGACCTGCTGCCGCTGCTGCAGGCCTCGGACATGCGCGCGCTGGAACTCGTCGAGCGCATTCGCCCGAGCGCGGCGGCGGGCGACGATGGGCTCGAGGCCCTTGCCAGCGCGATCGACGCCCTGAATTTCGATCGCGCTGCCGAGCTCTGCCGGCGCCTGCTGACCAGCACGGGCGCCTGAACCCGGGCGCACCGCGGCGCCGCGGGATGACCGACCGGCTCAGGCCGGTGGTGTGGCCCCGCGCTCGAGCACATCGAGCAGCGCGGTCCAGTCCTCATCGAGTCGCCCCCGGGCGTCCTGCAGCGCGAACATCTCGCGCGCCGCAGCGCCGGTGGCCAGGGGCACCCCGTAGTGCTCGCCCAGCGACTGCGCCAGCGCGAGGTCCTTGGTGGCCAGCCGCGCCGAGAAGCCCGGGGTGAAGTCCCCGGCCAGCGCCTTGCCCGGAAACACCGTCTCGAGCGCGCCGCGCCCGGCGACGGTGCGTTTCCACAGGCCGCGCAGAAAATCCCGGTCCAGACCGGCCGCCGCCGCGAGCGCCAGCGCCTCGGCATTGGCCACCACACTCACGCCGGCCAGGTAGTTGTTGATGATCTTGGTCTTGAGCGCGGCGCCCGCAGGTCCGCAATGGATGACTTCCTCGCAGACCGGCCCGAGCACCGGACGCAGGCGCGCGATCTCGGCCGCATCGCCACCGACCAGGAACAGGTTCTGGCGGGCCGCGGCGTAGTCGGGCCCGCGGGCGATCGGCGAATCGATCAGGCTCATGCCGCGCGCGCGGATGTCGCGGTGCCGGGCCATGAAATCGGCCAGCGCCCCGGTGGTCATGTCGATGAACATCGCCCCGGCCGCAGCACCCGCCAACGCCCCCCGCGGGCCGTCGAGCACTTCGCCCACCTCGACCGAGGTCGGCAACAGCGTGATGATGAATTCGGCCTCGCGAACCGTGTCGGCCGCATCGCTGCCGACGCGCGCCCCGGCGCCGGCGAGCCGCTCACAGGCGAGCGGCGAGCGGTCGAAGACTGCCAGCCGGTTGCCCGCCGCGATCAGGTTGGTCGCGATCGGATGGCCCATGGCCCCCAGCCCGAAGAAAGCGATGTTCGCCATCGGAGCTCCCCGCGCTCAGCGCCGGATGTCGTTGCGGCCGCTGCGATCGACGCCGCGCACCAGGTGGAGCTGGCGCCGTGACAGGTCCAGCACGCCCATCTCCTGGACCTGCCGGGCAGCCAGTTCGCGGTCGAACACCGAGGAGGCCGGCATGTAGCGAAACACCATGCCGGCGCGCCGCTTGCCGGAATTGTTCGGATTCGCGCCGTGGATCAGGTACACGTCGTGGATCGAGAAACGCCCGGGCTCGAGCTCGATGTCGCGCGGCGGCGCGCTTTGCAGATGCTCGGACTTGAGCACCTGATTCAGGATGATCGCGTCGCTGTTGTCCACATCGTGCTGGTAGCTGACGCGATCCCGGTGCGAGCCGGGGATCACCCGCAGGCAGCTGTTCTCGGCATTCACGTTGTCGATCGCGATCCAGGCGGTGACGGTCTCGAGCGGACGGATCGGCCAGTAGTGGCCGTCCTGGTGCCAGGGCGTGGCGCGACCGCCCTTGCCCGCCTTGCAGAACAGGGCCGAGCCCCAGATGATGATGTCGTCACCGATCAGCTGCGCAACCGCATCCAGGATCTCGGGCATCACCCCGTATTCCAGCCAGCTCGGATCGCGCTCGATGATGTCCGGCACATAGTCGGCATCGGTGATGTTCTGCTCGATCAGGAATCGGTCGAGCTTGTCGCGCAGGCGGGCGAGCGCCTCGGGGCCCAGGCCCTGGCGCGGCTGGATGATGCCGTCGCGCCGGTAGCGCGCGATCTCCTCGGGATTCAGCGGTAGCAAGGCAGTCTCCTCGGTCGGTGGGGGTGGGTTGTCGAAGCGGTCGGGCGCGTGGCCGGCGTCACAGCCGCAAGTCCATCTCGAACTGGATGTAGTCACCCCGGTAGGTGACCTCGCCCAGGTACAGAACGGTCTCGTCGGCCGCGGTGAACACGCGGCGCACCTGGGCGACCGGCGAATTGAGTGCGATGCCCAGGTGGCCGGCGACCTCGACATCGGCGGTGGTGACCACCAGCGTCTGGCGGGCCCGGGCGATCCTGACCTCGGGCAGATCGAGCAGCACCGGAATGACGGTTTCCTGGCGAAACCGCTCGGGCGCCAACTCGAACACGCGCTCGTCGAGGTACAGCGAGATCACGCAGAACGCCTCGCCGTTGCGCGAATGCACGCGGCGCAGAAAGTGGTAGCGCGCGGCGGCCCGGCCATCGGCCGGCTGCAGCGCGGGCAGGCTGGCGGCTTCCTCGATCAGGGTGAGCTTGGGCTTGTCGTTGCGATAGACATCGGCGAGTTCGCGCAGCGAGGTCTCCAGGCGCAGCCAGCGCTCGGGCTCGGGCAAGGCAGTGACCAGCGTGCCGCGCCCGGCCTGCGGC
Source organism: uncultured beta proteobacterium (assembly GCA_903934295.1). Classification (GTDB taxonomy): domain Bacteria; phylum Pseudomonadota; class Gammaproteobacteria; order Burkholderiales; family Burkholderiaceae_E; genus Quisquiliibacterium. The sequence goes on along the minus strand of CAIZNI010000056.1, from coordinate 139,412 downwards.
GAGAGCAGCCCGTCGCGCGCCAGCAGCTCCACCGCCTGGCGCACCGTCACCCGGGCCACCCCGAACTCGCGCATCAGCGCCTCGATCGAGGGCAGCTTCTCGCCGATCTTCCATTGACCGCGCGCCAGCCGCTGGCGCAGCAGTTCGGCCAGCTGGGAATAAAGCGGAACGGGGCTCTTGTCGAACAGGGTGCGCACGGCGGGAGCAGACAGCGAAGGCCAGTCGGGATTCGGTGAATCAAACGTTCTAACCATGGTACATTAGGTTTGGTTTGGTTGAGCCAGTGCAATGACAATTCCGATAAATCCGATGACTCCGCCGATCGAAGACCCAGCCGGCGCCCCCTCCCGAGCACGCCCCACCGCGGCGGCGCCACGCCCTGCCGCGACGCCACGCCCGCCCGCGGGCAGACCGACCGGCGCCTCGTGGCGCGCCGGACTTCGCGGCCTCGGCGCCCGGATTCTGCCCCCGCTGTCGGTGTTCGTCCTGATCCTGCTGATCTGGGAGTATCTGATTCCGCTGGGCATCGTACCCGGCGTGCGGGCGGAGTTCCTCGGCACGCCGTCGGGCGTGGGTGCCGCGGCGCTGGAACTGTTCCAGCGCGGATACGGCGGACACGGGCTCTTCGACCATGTCCGTGCCAGCGTGCTGCGCACCGCCGCCGGCTTTCTGCTCGCGGCCTGCCTGGGCGTGCCGCTGGGCATCGTGCTCGGCTACAACGAACGGGCCGGCGCGTTCCTGCTGCCCCTGTTCGGCTTCCTGCGTCCGATTCCGGCGCTCGCCTTCGTGCCGATCGTGGTGATCTGGTTCGGCATCGGCGAGTTCGCGAAGGTCTTCGTGATCTTCATGACCGCCTTCCTCTATGTGCTGCTGGGATCGGTGAGCGGCGTGCGATCGGTGCCGGCCGACTACTTCCGGCTGGCCCGCAACTATCGGCTGTCGACCTTCTCGACCCTGGTCCGGGTGGTGCTCCCGTCGGCGCTGCCGCAGATCTTCGTGAGCCTGCGCACCGCGATGGCGCTGAGCTGGGCGGTGGTGGTGGCGTCGGAGCTGATCGCCGCCCAGGTCGGCCTCGGCTACCTGATCCAGAGCGCCTCGCAGGTCTATGCGATCAACAAGGTCTACGTCGGCGTGGCCCTGATCGGGCTGGTCGGGGTGGGCATCGACATGGTGTTCCTGATGATCGAGCGGCGGCTGCTGCACTGGGTTGGACGATGACCGAAGCACTCGCAAACCCGGCCGGTCAACCGGCGCGCATCGAACTGCGATCGGTGTCGAAATCGTTCCCGACCCGCGCGGGTGACCGGCTGGCCCTGGACGACATCAGCCTGCGGGTCGCTGCCGGCGAGACGGCCACCGTGATCGGCCCGACCGGTTGCGGCAAGACCACCGTCCTGAACCTGGTCGCCGGCTTCACCCTGCCCACCACCGGCGAGGTGCTCGCGGCCGGATTGCCGGTGTCGGCGCCGGGCCCGGATCGGGGCTTCATGTTCCAGCGCCCCAACCTGCTGCCCTGGCTCACCATCGCCGAAAACGTCGCGTTCCCCTGCCGCCACGGCCGGATCGGCGGCGCCACGCGATCGCGCGCCGAGATCGCCGACGCCGCCGCGCATTACCTGGAAAGCGTCGGTCTGCACGACGCGCAAAAACTCTTCCCCCACCAGCTTTCGGGCGGCATGCAGTCGCGCGCCGCGCTCGCCCGGCTGCTGATCGCCGACAGCAGCATCCTGCTGATGGACGAACCCTTCGCCGCGCTCGACGCACAGACCCGCCTGTCGATGCAGCAACTGCTGCGGCGCGTGGTCAAGACGGACGGCACGCGAACCGTGCTGTTCATCACCCACGACGTCGAGGAAGCGCTGCTGATCTCCGACCATGTCTTTCTGATGTCGGCGGCACCGGGTCGCCTGCTGCGCCAGGTGAGCGTCCCCTTTCGCGGCGACGAGAACTACCGGGACATCGTGATGCGGCCCGAATTCAACGACCTGAAGCACGAACTCATCGACCAGCTGGAACGCCTCGTTCCGGCCTGATCGCGCGCACCACGCTTCCCGGCACCACGCTTCCCGGCATCACGCTTTCCCGCGCCACGCTTCCCGGCACCACTCAACCACCGGTGCTCGCCACCGGCACTCATCAAGGAGACGGCCTAGTGAACCCGATCAACGCAATCGTCGCATTTGTCCGTGGCGCCGCCGCCGCGGCCTGCCTGGCACTGGGCACGGCTGGCCTGAGCGGCTCGGCGCTGGCGGCCGACCCGCCGGCCGGCCCCCTGCAGGTGGTCAAGGTCGCCTGGGGTCCGGGTGCTTCCTGGGACTTCGCCTATGCCCAGCATGTCGACGTCTGGCGCCGCTTCGGCCTGAAGATCGACATGGTCGAGGGCGCCAACGGCGCTGCGCTGCTGTCCTTCCTGGGCAGCGGCGAGATCCAGACCGCCACCATGGCGCCGTCGGCGATGATCGTGGCCAACTCGATCGGCATCAACCTGCGCGCGGTCTATGCCGATGCAAGCACCACCAAGCTGGGCCTCTACGCGAATCCCGCCTCGGGCATGACCGCCGACCCCCGGACCTGGAAAGGCAAGAACATCGGGATCGCCAAGAACTCGCAGGCCGACTACGCGCTGCGCTGGTCGCTCCAGAGGGCGGGGATGACGACCGCCGACATCAACATGATCGTGCTGGCGCCGCCGGTCGCGGTGCCGGCCTACCAGCGCGGCCAGATCGACGGCTATTACGTCTGGGATGTCTGGGGCGCGCGCCTGGAGGCGTCCGGCGCGAAGCTGGTGCAGCGGGCGGTCGATGTCGGATTCCCCTCGAGCTCGATCTGGACCATGACCCGCGAGTTCCTCGCCTCGAAACCCGAGGTCGCCGCCCGCTTCGTCGCCGCCCTCAATGCGTCGAACCTGGAGATGCGCGACGCGCTGGCCAAGGGCGGCGCCGCCGCCGAGCCGGTCTACACCGCGATCAGCACCGCCAACGGGATATCGCGGGCCGCCGCCGAGCACCTGCTCAAGCAGCAGCCGCCCGTCACCCTGCAGGAACTGCTCTCGGCCGACTCGCCGGTGTCGTTCACCAGCCCCAACGGCCTGGCCGCCCAGGTGCGCCAGCAGGCCCGCATCGCGGTCGAGGCCGAGGCCATCAAGCAGGCACCGGCCAATCCGCAGGACCTGATCGCGCCCCGCTCGCTGCTCGACGCGGCAATGAAAGTGGGCGATTCGCGCGCCCCGCGATGATCCGTACCGACACTCACCCTCCCCTGCGAGAAGTTCATGCTCAAGAACCTGAAGACCGCGGCAGCAGCCCTGCTGGCTGCTGTCCTGGGCGCCGCCCCGGCGCTGGCCGGTGCCCAGGCCGCCTACCCCAACCGCCCGATCACCTGGGTGGTGCCCTATGCGGCCGGCGGAGCGACCGACATCGCGGTGCGCCTGATCGCGCGGCGCCTGTCGGAGGAACTCGGTCAGCAGGTGGTGGTGAACAACAAGCCCGGCGCGGGCACGATGATCGGCGCCCAGTACGTGGCCCGCGCGCCCGCCGACGGCTACACCCTGCTCACCGCGGTGGTGGCCAACCTGGTGACCGGCCCTCTGCTGGCCACCACCCCGATCGGCTATGACCCGCTCAAGGACCTCGAACCGGTCACGCTGATCAGCGCCAACCCGCTGATGCTGGTGGCCGCGAAGAAGTCCGACATCCGCAGCTTCGCCGACGTCATCCGCCGGGCCAAGGAAAAGCCCGGCCAGATGGCGATCGCCTCCTATGGCCACGGCACACCCAGTCATCTGGCCATCGAACTGCTCAAGAGCAGCGCCGGCATCGACGTCATCCACGTGCCCTACAACGGCTCGGCACCGGCAATGGTCGATGTGATGGGCGGGCGCGTGCCGCTGATGATGGACATCCTGCCCAGCCACCTCAAGACCATGGAGAGCGGCGATGTGGTCGGGCTGGCCCTCGGTCAGAAGATGCGCTCGCCGCTGGCGCCCCAGGTGCCGACCTTCCTGGAGTCCGGCCTGGCCGGCTTCGAGGCGACAACCTGGTTCGGCGTGGCCGCCCCGGCCGGCACCCCGCGCGAGATCGTCGATCGCCTGAACCTGGCGATGCGGCGCACGCTGGCCGATGGTCCCCTGCAACAGGCGCTGCTGGTGCAGGGCATGACCCCGCAGCCGACCTCTCCCCAGGAGTTCGGTGCGATGATCCGCACCGACCACGCCAAATGGGGCGCGGTGATCAAGAGCGCCAACATCACTGCGAAATAGACCGGCCGCGGCCGATCCTGAAGGGACCCAACAGATGACTTACCGGAAAATCCAGGTCAGGCAACTCAGTGGCGCCGGCGGCGCCGAGATCACCGGCGTCGACCTGACCCGCGCCGACGACGACACCATCGCCGAAATCCAGCGCGCGCTGCATGAGCATCTGGTGGTCACCCTGCCCGACCAGCCGCTGGACGACCGGGAACTGTCGCGTTTCACCGCGCGGCTGGGCCCCTTCGGACTGGAACCCTTCGTCGAAGGCGAGACCACCCACCCGAATGTGATCGCGGTGGTCAAGGAGGCCGACGAGACCCGGCGCCTGAATTTCGGGGGCAACTGGCACAGCGACTGGAGCTTTCTCGAGACCCCGCCCAGCTACACGCTGCTGCACGCCCGCCAACTGCCGCCGGTGGGCGGCGACACCCTGTTCGCCAACCAGTACCTGGCCTTCGAGTCGCTGTCGCCCGGGATGCAGGCGCTGCTGGAGCAGACGAACGCGGTGCACAGCGCGCGCCGGCCCTATGGTCCTCAAAGCCATCTGGCCAGCGGCACGCATCTGCGCTCGATGAAGATCCGGACCGGTCCCGAGGCACTGGCAGAGTTCGTGCACCCGATGGTTCGCCGTCACCCGGACACCGGACGCAGGGCGCTGTACGTGAACAAGGTCTACACCATCCGCCTCGAGGACATGACCGAGCCGGAGAGCGCTGGCCTGCTCGGCTTCCTGTGCGAGCACTCGGTGCGCCCGGAGTTCATCATCCGCGTGACCTGGCGCCCGCACATGCTGACCATCTGGGACAACCGGGTGGTGCAGCACCTCGCGGTCAACGACTACGACGGCCACCGGCGCGAGATGCACCGGACCTCGGTGCTCGGGGAAGTGCCGACCGCAGCCGCCGCGGCGTAACCGTCCCGTCACATGACGGGGCAATGATGCTGCTTTCCTCACCGAGAGCCGCATCCCATGTTCCGCGCCCCCGCCCTTGCCCATCGTCTTGCCCTCGCGGCCCTGATCTCGGCCGGCCTCGCCGCCTGCGGCGGCGGCAGCAGCGACACCCCGCTGGCCCTGGCCACCCCGACACTGAGCTTCACCGACCCGCAAAGCACCTACGACCTCGCGAACTACACGCAGAGCGGCCGCTATCGCCTGCCGGTGGGCACGGGCGCGAACCTGCTGGCCGAAGAGGCCTCCGGCGTCACCTTCAACAAGGACACCGGCACCCTGTTCGTGGTCGGCGACGGCGGCACCGCCGTCGTGCAGGTCTCCAAGACCGGCGCGCTCATCGACTCGATGACGCTGGCGGCTGACGTCACCAAGCCCCAGGGCACCTACTTCTACGACCCGGAAGGCATCGCCTACCTGGGCGGGGGCAAGTTCGCGCTGGTCGAAGAGCGCTCGCGGCAGGTCAACGAGTTCACCTACGTGCCCAACACCACGCTGGGCGGCGCCGGCGTTCGGACGGTCAAGCTCGGCACCACCATCGGCAACATCGGCATCGAGGGCCTGTCCTTCGATCCGCTGACCGGGGGCTTCGTCGCGGTCAAGGAGTCGGGCCCCTCGGGCGTGTTCCAGACCGGCATCAACTTCGGCGCCGGCACCGCGACGAACGGATCGCCGACCCTGGAAAACGCCACCAACCTGTTCACGCCGACGCTCACCGGCCTCACTGCGCACAACGACATCCACGCCCTGTCGAACACGGTGCCCAGCACCGCACCGGATCACGCCCACCTGCTGATCCTGAGCGCGCCCGACGGCAAGATCGTCAAGATCGACCGCGCCGGCAACATCCACAGCACCCTGCCGGTCAGCAGCATCGCCCAGAACGAGGGCCTGACGATGGACGGCAGCGGCAACATCTATGTGGTGAGCGAAATCGGTGGCGGGCCCGGCTCGCCCGAGATGGTGGTCTACTCGCCCACCACCAGCAAGACTGCGGTGGGCGTGCGCAGCAACCTCTATCTGAGCTTCAACCAGACGGTCAGCGCGGGAACCGGCGTCATCGTGCTGAGCAATGGCACGGGCGACACCCGCAGCATCGCGGTCAGCGACACCACGCAGGTGAAGATCAGCGGCACCACCGTGACGATCAACCCGAGCACCGACCTGTTCGCCGGCAGCCCCTACAGCGTTACCTGGGCGGCCGGCGTCTTCAAGGATGCCAGCGGCGCCAACGCACCGGCGATCACCGGCACCAGCGAACTGGCCTTCACGACCGCCGGGCTGGTCGACACCACGGCCCCCACCCTGGTTAGCGCCGCGCCCGCGGCCGGTACCACCGGCGTCACCAGCAGCCGCATCGTGCTGACCTTCAACGAGCCGGTCACGGCCGGCACCGGCAACCTGACCCTGAGCAACGGAGCCGGGGACACCCGGACCATTCCGATCGGTGACGCCACCCAGGTCACCGTCAGCGGCAACACCGCCAACATCAACCCCAGCGCCGATCTGCTGCGCGGCTTCACCTACAACCTGCAGTTTCCGGCCGGGGTGATCAAGGACGCCTCGGGCAATCCGTTCGCCGGCATCACCAACGCGACCACGCTGGCCTTCACCACCGCGGCCGCACCGCCGTCCACCCTGGCGGCGGGAGACCTGCTGTTCCTGGCGGCCAACGCCGACGCGGTCGACGCGATCGCCTTCGTTCTGCTCAAGCCGATCGGCGCAGGGACGGCGATCGGCTTCTCGGACCGCGATTACGTCGCGGCCACCGGCATGCCGGCGACGGGCGAAGCGGCCTATGTGTGGACGGCGGACGTGGCCTATCCGGCCGGCACCATCATCACCATCCAGACCGACCTGCTCACCCCGGTGGCCAGCAAGGGCAGCATCCAGGGCAAGGGCGGTGGCCTCAGCACGTCGGCCGAGACGATCTACGCCTTCCAGGGCACGATCACCGACCTGACGCCCAACAGTGCCGGCGCCATCACCGTGGACCGATTCCTCGCGGCGCTCAACCTGGGCACGGCCGCCGGCGCGATTCCGCCTGAACTCGTCACGGCGGGCGCCTATCTGTCCTTCGCCCAGGACAACGTCAGGTACAACGGGTCGCTGGATCGCAGCGACCTGACGGCGTTCGCCAATCGCGTCAAGAACGCGGCGAACTGGGTGACCGATGATGTGGCCGCGTATCCCCTGACCGCGGGCAGCCTGTTCGCCGGCGAATAGGGCGAACGCAACGGCCCGGAGATCGGGCCGATGTGTTGAATGACGGCAATCCGACCCGGCGCCGCCGGGCGTGTCCTGAACGAAGCCTCGCGAACCCCTTAAAGTACGCGCTTGGCGCCGCCGATGATTTCAGGCGGCCGTTCAGAACCCGTTCCGGAGGACGCATGCGCCCCGGTAGGAAAGCCGACCATGAATCAGGATACTGTCACCGCCGACCCCGGTCGGCCCTCGATCGGCGAAGTGCGCGAGAATCAGCGGCTCGATGAAGCCGCCCTGAACGCCTGGTTCCGCGCCCATGTCGCCGACCCGGCGCAGCCGCTGGTGCTCAGCCAGTTCAACCGGGGCGCGTCGAACCCCACCTACCTGATCACCGCCGGCCAGACCCGCTGGGTGCTGCGCAAGAAGCCGCCGGGCCAGTTGCTGCCGAGCGCCCATCAGGTCGACCGCGAATACCGGGTCATGGCGGCGCTGGGGTCGATCGGGTTTCCGGTGCCGCGAATGCGCGCGCTGTGCGAGGACGAGTCGGTCATCGGCACCGCCTTCTATGTGATGGACTTCCTGGAGGGCCGCATCTTTCGAAATGCGCGACTGCCGGGGATGGCGCCGGCCGAACGCCGCGCCATCTACGACAACCTCAATGCCACGCTGGCACGCCTGCACCAGGTTGACTACGCCGCCATCGGGCTGGCTGACTACGGCCGGCCAGGGAACTATTTCCAGCGCCAGATCGACCGCTGGATCAAGCAATATCGCGGTGCACAGACCGAGCCGATCCCCGAGATGGAGCGGCTGATCGCCGAACTGCCCGACCGCATCCCGCCCAGCGACGAAGTGAGCATCGCGCACGGCGACTATCGGCTGGAGAACGTGATGTTCCATCCGACCGAGCCGCGCATCATCGCGGTGCTCGACTGGGAACTGTCGACCCTGGGTCATCCGCTGGCCGACGTGGCCTACGGCTGCATCCTCTATCACTCGGCATCGGAGAGCTGGGGCACGCTCAGCGGCATCGATCCCGAGGCGGCGGGCATACCGGGCGAGCAAGCCTATGTCGAGGCCTATTGCCGGCGCACTGGCCGCGACGCGATCCCGGGTTTCAATGTCTATCTGGCCTTCTCGATGTTTCGCCTGGCCTCGATCGGCCAGGGCGTCTTCAAGCGCAACCTGATCGGCATCGGCAACTCGCCCGCCTCGGCAGACAACTCCCACGTCAGGCATCTCGCGACCACCGCGTGCGCGATTCTCGATCGGCCCTGACCCGGCCCGGCGCGCGGTAACGCCCGCCGGGCACCGGCGGGCGCACGGCTCAAACCCTCAGCACGCGCTCCAGCGCCAGGCCGCGGCAGTCCATCTCGAACTCGAGTTCCTGGACCGGCGGCCGGTTGAAGTGCCAGGTCACCCCGCCCGGCATCGCGCCGCGGCGCACGAGTTCGTCACCCACGAAGGGATGGAAATCGTGGACGGTGTAGACCTGCGTCGCGCTGGCGTGCGACCAGTCGAAGCCGAGCGAGGCCATGCGCCGCTCCATCTCGCCCAGCACCCAGCGCGCCTTGGTGCGCAGGCCCTGCGGCGAGGTGTCGCCGCGCGCGACCAGATTGTCGCGATAGTCACCCTTGCCCTCTTCGGACTCGGCGCTGCCGGCCACGATGAAGCTCGGCGCGGCACCGGCGTCGACCACGGTGTAACTGAAGGCAAAGAACCCGGGATCGGCCGGCGGCGCGATCTCGGGACAGACGTTGCTGCGCGCGACCGGGTTCACGCCGCCCTCCATCAGGCCCCAGCGCTCCAGGGTCTTGATGTAGATCGCGTTGAACGCCCGGAACCCGTCCTCGGTGAACGGCGCCGGCGAGCGCAGCTCGCAGGCGCAGAACGCGGCGTTCGGCCGCCCGATCGCGGCCAGGTGCGCCTCGATCGCCGCGAAGCCCTCGCGCAGCGGCACCACGCGCGAGAAGCGGGCGCGCTCGATGCGCAGGCCCGGCTCGGCGGCGACACCGCCCGAGTACTGAGAGACGGCGGGGATGAAACGGTAGCCGCCAGCGGCCAGGGTGCGGGTGCTCATCGTGCTTTCCTTGGAGTGGGGGTCATGGCGCCAGCGCGCCGAGATAGGCCTGCCTGACCGCCGGGTCGCGGAGCAGTTCGCTGCTCGCCCCCTGGCGGACGATGCGTCCGGTGTCCATCACATAGGCGTTGCCCGAGAGCTCCAGCGCGGTCACCACATCCTGCTCGACGACCAGCAGGGTGAGCCCGTCGCGGTTGAGCACCGCCAGCGCCTCGACGAGTTGTTCGACCAGCAGCGGCGACAGGCCGAGCGACAGCTCGTCGATCATCAGCAGCCGGGGCGCGCTCATCAGCCCGCGCCCGATCGCGCACATCTGCTGCTCGCCGCCCGACATCGTACCCGCGGCCTGGGTGCGGCGCTCCTTGAGCCTGGGGAACAGGGTGTAGATGCGCTCGAGGTCGTGGTGGAGTTCAGCGCGCGACGCGCGGCGCAGATAGGCGCCCATGATCAGGTTGTCCTCGACCGACATGGCGCCGAACAGCCGGCGCCCCTCGGGAACGTGCGCGATGCCGTGGGCCAGCACCTGCGCCGGATCCTCCCCGTCGAGCGGCTGACCGCACCACCACAGGCGTCCGGCGCGGGTGCGCACCAGCGCGGAAATCGTGCGCATCAGCGTCGACTTGCCGGCCCCGTTGGAGCCGATCAGCGCGGTGATGTCGCCCTGGCGCACCGTGAGGTCGATGCCCCACAGCACGGTGACCTCGCCGTAGCCCGACTGCAGCCCCTCGATGCGCAGCAGTTCCGGGCGCTCGCTCACCGTTTCGATCGCTGGCGGGCTCATCCGGCGCTCCGGGCGGCCAGCGCGTATTTCTTGCCGAGATAGGCTTCGACCACCCGCGGATCGGCCACGATGTCGGCCGGCGCGCCTTCGGCGATCAGTGCGCCATGCTGCAGCACGACGATGCGCGAGCACACCGACATCACCACCTTCATCAGGTGCTCGATCAGCACGATGGTCACCCCCGACTGGGCGATGCGCCGGATGAGGCCCATCGCCTGTTCGACCTCGGCCGAGTTCAGGCCGGCGTTGACCTCGTCCAGGCACAGCAGCCGCGGATTCATCGCCAGCGCCTTGGCCAGTTCCAGCCGCTTGCGCATGGCCAGCGTCAGGCTGGCGGCGGGCCGCGCGGCGAGCTCGACCAGCCCGACGAAGGCGAGTTGCTCTTCGGCCGCGCGCCGCGCCTCGCGCAGGCCAAGACCGCTGCGCGAAAACAGCGCCGCGGCGGCGACATTGTCGAGCACGGTGAACTCGGGAAACGGCTGGACGATCTGGAAGGTGCGCGCCAGGCCCGAGCGCGCGGTCTGATAGGGCCGCAGCCGGGTGATGTCACGCCCCTCGAAGATCACCCGCCCCGAACTGGCGCGGTGAACGCCGGCGATCACGTTGACCAGCGTGGTCTTGCCCGCGCCGTTCGGACCGATCAGGCCCAGTACCTCACCGGTGCCCACCGACAGCGACACGTCCTGCAGCGCCTGCAGCCCGCCGAAGCGGCGCGAGACCGACTCGAGCCGAAGGAGCTCAGACACGGCGCGCTCCCAGGTCGCGCAACCGCTTGCCCACCGACACCAGCCCCTGGGGCAGGAACAGCAGGAGCACCACGACCAGCAGGCCCAGCAGACCGGTGTGGATCGACAGCGAGTTGCGCCACACCGTCTCCTCGATCGCGAGGAAGGCGAACGCGCCGAGCACCGCGCCGGCGGTGGAACCCAGCCCGCCGAGCAGCGCCATCACGATCGGCTTGACCGCGAACAGCACGTCGAACACGTCGGCCGGCTCGATGTAGTGGACCCAGGCCGCGTAGAGCGTGCCGGCCATGGCCACGAACACGCCCGAGAATGCGAAGGCGGCGCTTTTATAGAGAGTGGCATTGACGCCGATCATGTCGGCGGCCGACTCGTTTTGCCGGATGCACTGCAGCCCGAAACCCAGCTTGGAGCGCTCGATCCACAGCACGGTGACGAGCGTGACCATCAGCAGCGCCCACATCGCCAGGAAGAAAAACGAGGCTTCGGCCTGCGGACCGGAACCCCCGCCGGTGGCCAGCGGGATGTTCAGGCCCATGCCCCCGCCGGTCAGATCGGTCGAGGTGTTGGCCAGTTCGCGCAACACCTCGGCCACCGCCAGACTGGCGACCGCGAAATAGTGGCCGCGCAACCGCAGCAGCACCGCGCCCAGCAGCATCGCGCCCGCAAACGCCATCGTGCCCGACAGCAGCAGCGCGGCCACCAGCCCTCCCCCCTTGGACAGCAGCACGCCACCCGCGTAGGCGCCCAGCCCGAAGAAGGCGCCGGTGGCGAACGACGGATAGCCCGACAGGCCGCCGATCACGTTCCACGACACCGCCATCACCGCGTACATGCAGGCGAAGGTGCCCAGCCGCAGCGCATAGGTGCTGCCCAGCCAGGGCAGCGCGGCCAGCAGCAGCACCGCACCCAGCAGCAGTGCCTCGCGGCGCCGGATCACTCGAAACCCCGCTTGCCGATCAGGCCCTGCGGACGCACGATCAGGAAGAAGATCAGCAGCCCGAACGACAGCGTCACCGCGTGCTCGGGCCCGAAGGCCATCGCGCCGAAGCTCTCGACCACGCCCAGCACCAGACCACCGAGCACCGCGCCCGGCACACTGCCCAGTCCGCCGAGCACGCAGACCACGAAGGCCTTGCCCAGGTAGGCGCTGGACGACAGCGGCGAGATCGGAAAGATCAGCGCCAGCAGCACGCCCGCGCAACCGGCCATCGCCGCGCCGAAGCCGAACGCCGAGGCGTAGATCGACGGGACATTGACCCCCATCAGCAGCGCCGCATCCCGGTCCAGGCGGACTGCGATGATCGCGCGGCCGACCCGCGACTGGCGCAGGATCAGCCACAGCGCCCCGGTCAGGACCAGCGCCAGCGCCATCGCCACCAGCCGGTCGACCGGCACCACCACCGAGGCCAGTTCGAGCGTGCCCAGCGGCGGCTCCAGGATCAGCTTGCGGTAGTCGGCCTTGAACGCGAGCAGCATCGCGTTGTTGAGCATCAGGTCCAGGCCGAAGGTGAGCGTGAGGGTGACCAGCACTGGCGCGGCGATCACCCGGTTGAGCACGCCGCGCTGCATCAGCCAGCCCAGCCCGTAGAACAGCGGCGCGGCGATCAGCACGCTGATCCACGGGCTGAGCCCGAGCCCGTTGTAGGCGGCCCAGGCGAGATAGGACCCGAGCACGATGAACGAACCGTGCATCAGGTTGATGACGTTGAGCACGCCCCAGACCAGCGAGAACCCGGCTGCGATGCAGGCGTACAAACAGCCGAGCACCAGCCCGTTGGCCAGAATCTGGAACGTGAACACGCCGCCGGCCCGCTTACTTCACGGTCAGCTTGAACTCGCCCTGCTTGATGGCGGCCGGATGGACCACCACCGTGCGCCCGCCCTGGATCTGGAAGACCGGCGGCTCGAGCGAGTTGATCTGACCGGTGGGTCCGAACTTCACCGGACCCCAGAAGGTCTGGACGTTCATCGCCGAGAGCTGCTCGCGGACCTTCGCGCGGTCAAGCGTGCCCGCCTTCTCGATGGCCATCTGGAACAGAACGCCCGAGACCGAGGCCGATGCGTGGCCGTAGTCGGGATCGGCCTTGTAGCGATCGCGAAACAGCTTGGTGTACCGCTCGGTGGTGCCGAAGATGTCGGTGCCCTTGTAGCGCGCTGCCGGGTGCCACCACGCGGCGCTGCTGACGTTCTCGGCGCCCTTGCCGACCGCGTCGATGAACTCCTGGTAGGCCGGGCCGGCGATCATGGTGATGACCGCCGCCTCGATGCGCTGGTCGGCCATCTGCTTCTTGATCAGCACCAGGTCGTTGATGTAACCGGTGGCGAAGATCCAGTGCGGGCTGACCGACTTCAACTGCGCGATCGCCGACGAGTGGTCCAGCGTGTTGATCGCGTACTTCTCGAAGAACACCACATTCAGGCCGCGCGCCTTGGCGGACTTTTCCATCTCCTGGGCGATCGCCAGCGGGAACAGGTCGTTGCGCGCGAGGATCGCCACGCGCTGCACGCCCGGCGCCTTCTTGGTGACGATGTCCGACAGGGGTTCGGTGAGCGTCCCGTTCGGGGTGAAGGTGCCGAACAGGTTCTTGTAGCCCTGGTCGTAGACCTGCGCCGACGAGGCGGTGGCCGCGATCGTGGGCACGCCGTATTTCTCGGACACGGTGCTGGCCGCCTTGGCGGCGCCGGAGCCGAAGGGCGAGAACAGGAAGTGCACGTTCTCCTGGGTGATCAGGCGCTCGGCCGCCTGCACCGCGCGCGGCGTGTTCGACTGATAGTCGATGTAGACGATCTCGACCTTCATCTTCTTCGCGCCGACCTTGATGCCGCCGGCGCTGTTGACCGTCTCGGCCCACAGGTCGTAACCCTGCTGCTGCTTGACCGCCTCGGGGGCGAGCGGGCCGGTGATCGGCAGCGGCGCGCCGAAGCGGATCGTGTCCTGGGCGAGCGCGGTCGTGGGCAGCAGCGTGGCCGCCAGCACCGTCGAGAGCGTCAGCTTCAGCAGGGATCGGGTCGAACGGGTGACGGGGGGGTTGAAGCCGGGCATGCGGTTCTCCATGCGATGGGCGGACGGGGCGGTGCACCATGGCACCATCGAGTGAGTCTAGCCCTGCGCCCCGCCTTGTGGTGTCTCAAAAACAAGATGCCAGTGTTCTAATGATCAGAACGCCACACCCCCGCGCGGAGCGAGATCCATGCAGTTGCCCTCCCTGAAGTACTTCGCCGCGGTGGCGCGCAGCGGCTCGCTGCGTCATGCCGCCGAGGTCTTCGAGATCGCGCCCAGCGCGATCAGCCGGCAGATCGCGCTGCTCGAATCCCGGCTCGCGGTGACGCTGTTCGAGCGCTCGAGCCGCGGCATGACCCTCACCGAGGCCGGCAAGGTGCTGCTCGACTTCGTCGACGACGGCGAACGACGGGTCGGCGCGCTCAGCCAGCGGCTCGACGACCTGAGCGCGCTGCGCCGCGGCACGGTCCGGCTGGCGGTCGTCGAGGCGACCGCCCATGATTTCCTGCCGCGAATCCTGGAGCGCTTCTCCCGGCTCCACCCCGGCATCGAGTTCCGGGTGTCGGTGTGCGCCACCGGCGAGATTCCGGACCGGCTGCTGTCGCATGCAGCCGACATCGCGCTCGCCTTCAACTCCCCGTCGCGCGACGACCTGGTGCTGCGCGCCCGGATGACCCAGCCGATGCACCTGATCTGCGCGCCCGGGCATCCGCTGCACGGCGACGGCCCGGTGTCGATGAAGCTGCTCGACGGCGTGGCCGCCGCGGTGCCCGACCGCAGCTTCGGGATCCGCCGACTGATCGACAATGCCGCGGCGGCGGCCGGCATCCGGTTGCGCCTGGCACTGGAGACCGACTCCCTGCAGCTCATCCTGAAAGTGGTGGCGAGCTCCAGCCTGGTGTCGTTCATGCCGCCGATGACCTTCACCCGCGAACTGGCCGCCGGCACCGTGACCTCGCAGCCCCTGCAGGGGACCGCCTTCTCGCGGGCCTCGATCGATGTACTCACCGCCCGCAGTCACGACCTGTCGCACGCGGCCCGCAGCTTTCTGGCGGTGCTCACGCACGCGGCCCGCGAGCGCCCTGTCGCGAAAGGCTGAACAGTGGCAGGGCCGGCCCGACCCCGCATAATCGACCGATGATCTTCATCGCCCTGCCGCTGGCCGCTCTCGGCGTATTCCTCGCCGGCCTCGCCTTTCCCTCGACGGGGCTGATGCTGCTCGTCTGCGTGCCGGCCCTGGTGGCGGCCGTCATCGCCGCGGTGCACCACGCCGAAGTCATCGCGCACAAGGTGGGCGAGCCCTTCGGCACGCTGGTGCTGGCAATCGCCGTCACCGTCATCGAGACCGCGCTGGTGCTCTCGATCATGCTGGCCGGCGGCGCCAACAGCGCGTCGGTACCCCGCGACACCGTGTACTCGGCGGTGATGATCATCTGCAACGGCGTGGTCGGCGTGTGCATTCTGGTGGGTGGGCTGCGCCATCGCGAGCAGACCTTCCGGATCGAGGGGACCGGATCGGGACTGGCGGCGCTCGCGGCGCTGTCCACCCTGGTGCTGGTGACGCCGGCGCTCACCACCAGCTCGCCCGGCGCGACCTACACGAACGCCCAGCTGGTCTTCGTCGCCCTGTCCTCGCTCGCCCTGTGGGCGGTGTTCGTGTTCATCCAGACCGTGCGCCACCGCGACTACTTCCTGCCCGCCGTCTCGCCCGCCGATGAGTCGGTGCACGCCCCGCCGCCCGGCACCACCGCCGCGTGGATCAGCTTCGGTGCGCTGGTGGTGGCCCTGCTGGCGGTGGTGGGACTGGCGAAGCTGCTGTCGCCCGCCATCGAGCGCCTGGTGGTGCAGTGGCAGGCCCCCAAGGCGGTGGTCGGGATCCTGATCGCGATGATCGTGCTGCTGCCCGAGACCTGGGCGGCGCTGCGGGCGGCGCGCGCCGACCGGCTGCAGACGAGCATGAACCTGGCCATCGGCTCGGCACTGGCCAGCATCGGACTCACGATCCCGGTGGTGGTGGTTGCGGCGGTCGCGCTCGATCTGCCGCTCACGCTCGGGGTGGACAACAAGGACATCGCCCTGATCGCGCTGACCTTCATCGTGGGCTCGATCACGCTGGGCTCCGGACGCACGAACCTGATGCAGGGCGCCATCCACCTGGTGATCTTCGCCGCGTTCCTGTTCCTGACCCTGGTGCCCTGACCTCGGGAACGCAGCGTCGCTGGCCCGCGCCAGCGGCTCGCTGCCCATGAGCGCGTCCTGCGGGAACCGCTCTTCCAGGGACCCGATGATTCGGGTTGACGGGTGGCGGCCGGCAGCGGACCGGCCAGCCGTTTCAGTCGGACTTCAGTCCGGTCTCGCTGATCATCCGGGTCCAGACCTGCAGCTGCTCGCGCTGGTACCGGGTGGCTTCCTCGCGGGTGGACGGGATGGCGGTGATGCCCCGGCGCAGCAGCACTTCGCGCACCTCGGCGGTTTTCAGGATGGCCACCACCTCGCGATTCATCCGGTCGAGGATCTCGCCCGGCACGCCGGACGGGGCGGTCAGCACCCACCAGCCCGAGAAGTCGGGCGGCGTCGGGAAGCCCGCTTCCTGATAGGTGGGCACATCGGGCAGCAGGGGGTGACGCTGCGCGGTCGGCACCGCCAGCGCCCGGACGCGGCCGGCCTGGATCATGGCCTGCGCCGAACTGATGTCGGCCACCAGGTACTGCACATGGCCGGCCACCAGGTCGGTCACCGCGGGCGGAACCGACTTGTACTGGGCATGGGCGATGTTCAGTCCGTTGCTCTTCACGAAGTGGCCCATGAACGAGATGCCACCCGTGTTGCCGCTGCCGTAGCTGAGCTTGCCCGGATTGGCCCGGATGTGATCGGTCGCCTCGCGAAGCGTTCGCACCGGCACCGTGGCCGAGACCAGGAACACATAGGACAGCGACGCCACCAGCGTGATGTAGCTGAAGTCCTTGAGGGTGTCGTAGGTGAGGCCGTCGGTCATCCCGCCCGGGCTGGCGGCCAGCCCGGAGTTGGTGAGCAGACCGAAGGTGTAGCCATCGGGCGTCGCGCGCGCGATCTGGGTGGTGCCGATGGTGGAATTGGCCCCCGGCCGGTACTCGATCACGATCGGTTGCTTCAGGACCTGCGACAGCGGCTCGGTGAACGAGCGGGCCAGCACATCGGAGGCTGAGCCAGGCCCGAACGGCAGCACCAGCCGCAGCGGCCGATTGGGCCAGGCGGACTGGGCGAACGCCGCAGGGGCGGCACTGGTGGCGAGCCCGGCGAGCAGGCCGGAAAGAAGACGACGTCGGTACATGGTTGGCTCCGGTTGAATCAGCGTCCGCCCTGGGCGTCGTCGACCCGCACCGTGGTGCCGGTGACGAACTCGGAAGCCGGCGACACCAGGAACAGCAGCGTGCTGTCGAGTTGCGCCGGATCGCCCAGCCGCGGACGCGGGAAGTTGCGGGTGATGTCGCCCATTCGCGTGATCATCCCGTCCATCATCTCGGACGAGAATGCGCCGGGGGCGATCGCATTCACATTGATGTAATAGCGCGCCCATTCGACCGCGAGCGTCTCGGTCATGCGCACCACCGCCATCTTGCTGGTGGCGTACAGCGCGGCGCCGCGGCCGTCGTAGGCATAGGCGGCGCGCGAGGCGAGGTTCACGATGCGTCCCGGCTTCTCGGCCTCGATGAGCCGGCGCGCCACTTCGCACGACAGGATCCACGGCGCGCGCACATTGATGTCGAGCACCCGGTCGATCAGTTCCACCGACATCTTGTGGGCGCGCTGCGCGTCGGGGATGCCGGCGTTGTTGACGAGGATCTGCACCGTGCCGAGCGCTTCCTCGGCCTGCGCCACCACCCGCAGCAGCGCATCCGAGTCGGTCACGTCGAGCTGCAGGGGCAAGGCCACCCCGCCGGCGGCGCGAATCTCGTCGGCCAGCTCCTCGAGCTTGTCCAGGCGGCGGGCCGCGATGGCGACCTTCGCGCCGCTGGCGGCGAGCACCCGCGCAAAGCGCCGGCCCAGGCCCGCGGATGCGCCGGTCACCAGCGCCACCTGGCCGCCGAGGTCGTGGGATGCGTTGGGAAGGGGGAAAGCGGTCATCGGAGGAGGTCCTTCGGGGGATCGGCCGCGGCGCCGACCGGGCGGCGGGGAAGAAAGCGCACGACCGGATTCTGACGCCGAACGCAGCGATGCAAAGCACCATCGGGAGCGGCAAGCACGCGGAATGGTCTATTACGGAATCGGAAAGCCGGCGTCCCGCCCGGCCCGGAATCAACCCGATGACACTTTGCGCTCGTGAGTCACTGTGCGACCCTCCTGACAGACCCAATCCCACGGAAAGCCCGCCATGAACCTCGCCGCACGATTCGCCGGCCTCGCACTGACCCTCGCCACCACCCTGTTCACCCCGCTGCTGGCACAAGCGCAGGACTGGCCCGCCAAGCAGACGATCCGCTTCATCGTCGTCTACCCGCCGGGTGGCGCTTCGGACGTCACCGCGCGGTTGCTGGCCACCAAGCTCACCGAGTCGCTGGGCCAGTCGGTGGTGGTCGAGAACAAGCCGGGCGCCAACGGCATCATCGCCACCGAATTCGTGGCGAAAAGCGCGCCCGACGGCTACACGCTGCTGATGGCCAATCTCGGCCCCAACGCGCTCAACCCGGTGGTCTACAAGAAGCTGCCCTATGACCCGATCAAGGACTTCAACGGCGTCACGCTGACGACCATCGTGCCGCAGGTCATCCTGGTCAACCCGAACCTGCCGGTGAAGTCGGTTCCCGAGCTCATCGCCTACGCGAAAGCCAATCCGGGCAAGGTGAGCTTCGGCTCGGCCGGCCAGGGCGCCTCGAACCACCTGTCGGGCGAACTGCTGAACGCGCTGACCGGGATCAAGATGCAGCATGTGCCCTACAAGGGCGACGCGCCATCGCTGGCCGACCTGATCAGCGGCCAGATCCAGGTGGCGCTGCCGACCACCGTGGCGGGTCTGCCGATGGTCACCGGCGGCAAGCTGCGCGCGATTGCCGTCACCGGCTCCAAGCGGCTGGAGAACATGCCGGCACTGCCGACGGTGGCGGAAACCCTGCCGGGCTTCGAGGCGGTGTCGTGGGGCGGCGTGATGGTGCCGGCCGGCACGCCCAAGCCGATCGTGGCGCGGCTCAACGCCGAGATCAACAAGATCCTCCAGATGCCCGACGTCGCGGCCAAGCTCAAGGGGCTGGGCGCGATCATCGTCGGCAGCACGCCCGAGCAGTTCGACCAGTATGTGAAGGACGAGATCAGCAAGTGGGGCAAGGTGGCCCGCGACAACAACATCACGCTCGACTGAGGTCCGGCACCCCCGTACCGAGGCGAAGCGTGATCGAGTCCGGTGTCGTGAATTCGACATCGGTACCCCAGCCCCAGGAGACAACCATGCCCACCGATTCCCATCGCCGACGCGTCCTGTCCTCGCTCACCGCCACCGGCCTTGCCGCCGCTGGGCTGCCGGGCGCCCGCGCCCAGACCTGGCCTTCGAAGCCGATTCGCATCTTCGTGGGCTTCGCGCCCGGCGGCACCACCGACCCGTATGCGCGGGTGTATGGCGAAGTCCTCAGCCAGAAATTCGGCGTCCCGGTGGTGGTCGAGAACCGCCCGGGTGCCGGCGGCAACATTTCGCTCGGCGCCCTTGCCCGAGAAGCTGCCGACGGCCACACCATCGGCATCACCACCTCCACCTCCGTCTGGGGTGGGCGCACGCTGTATCGCAAGCTGCCTTTCGATCCGGATCGCGACTTCACGCCGCTGGGCTGGTTTCCGGTCGGGCCGCTGCTGATGGCCGTGCCCGCCGCCATGCCGGTCAACAACGTCAGGGAATGGGTCGAGCTCGCGCGCCGAAACCCGGTCACCATGGCCAGCTACGGCCCGGGCTCGGTACCGCACCTGGCCATCGAGGAATTCAACAAACGCTATGGCACCCAGGTCAACGTCGCGCACTACAAGGGCGAAGGACCGATGTGGTCCGATGTGTCCACCGGCGTGACACAGGCGGGCATCGGCAGCTATGTCGCGCTGACGCCTTACCTCCAGCGCGGCGGTGTGAAGGTGATTGCGTCGATCGGCAGCGAACGCTCGCCCAAGCTGCCGCAGGTGACTTCGTTCGCCGCGCAGGGATTCGACGGTGAGCTGTTCCGGCTGGCCGGTGGCCTGCTGATGCTGGCCCCCGCCGCCACTCCCGAACCCATCTTGCAACGGATCTCGCAGGCCTTCGTCGAAGGAGCCGATTCGGCCAAGGCGGTTGCCCTTCGCGAGGCGTTCGCGATCGAAGACAAGCCCACCACCATCGCGGAAGCCAGGCGAAAGTGGCGCGATGAAAGCCCCATCTGGATCCGGCTCACCGAGCAGCTGGGCGTCAAGATCGACTGACCCTCCCGAGCGGGTCGCGCCGGGGCCGCCGGCCGACCGGGCGCGGGGAATGACTGGCCCACCAGGAGCAACGACCCATGAACCCCACCGCCGAATTCGATCTCATCGTCTATGGCGCCAGCGGCTACACCGGCCGACTGGTGGCCGAATATCTGGTGCAACGCTACCCCAACGGTGGCGAGCTGCGCTGGGCGATGGCGGGACGCAGCGCCGAGAAACTGGCGCAGGTGCGTGACCGCATTGGCGCGCCGGCCGACACGCCGCTGATCGTCGCGCACGCCGACGACCCGGCGCAGCTCGACGCGATGGTCCGGCGAGCCCGCGCGATCGTCACCACCGTCGGCCCCTACCAGTTGTACGGCGACCCGCTGGTGGCCGCCTGCGTGGCCAACGGCACCGACTGCCTGGACCTCACCGGCGAGCCCAACTGGATGGCCCGGGTGATCAATACCCACGACGCCGCCGCCCGTCGAAGCGGTGCGCGCATCGTCCATTCCTGCGGCTTCGATTCCATCCCCTTCGAACTCGGTGTGTTCTTCTGCCAGGAGACCGCGCGCGCCAGACTCGGTGCACCCGTGCCACGGGTCAAGGGCCGGGTCCGGGCGGTGCACGGCGGGCTTTCCGGCGGCACGGCGGCCAGCGGTGCGGCCACCCGGGCAGCGGTGCAGAAGGACCCTGCGCTGCTCGCCCTGCTGACCAACCCCTTTGCGCTCACACCGGGCTTTACCGGGCCGGCGCAGCCTGCCAGCGGCAAGCCGATGCACGATCCGGACGTCGACGCCGAGGTGCGGCCCTTCATGATGGCGGCGATCAATTCGAAGAACATCCACCGCTCCCACTTTCTGATGGGCCATCCCTGGGGCGAGCATTTTCAATACGACGAGATGTCGGTCGTGCTGCCCGGCATACCCACCGACTTCAACCTGATGCTCGCCAACGCGCCCCAGCCGGGCGAGGGCCCCACCCAGGCCGAACGGGAAGCCGGCTCCTACGACCTCCTGTTCATCGGCATCGCCGCCGACGGCCGCCAGGTGCGCGTTGGCGTCACCGGCGACCGCGACCCGGGCTACGGCTCGACCGCGAAGATCCTGGCTGAAGCGGCGGTGTGCCTCATCAAAGACGCGCCCGAACTGGCCGGCGGCGTCTGGACACCCGGTGCCGCCATGCGGGAGAAACTCCTGGCCCGTCTTCAGGCCAATGCCGGACTGCGCTTCACCGTCGAGGACTGAGATGAAACAGACAAGGGTGCGGGCACAACAGGGCAAGTGGCTGACGCAGGGCACGCGATGAGCCGCACCCTCACCGAGCCGGCCCGCGAGCTGCCCGTCATCGCGCAGCCCGACGTGCTGGTGGTCGGCGGCGGGCCGGCCGGCGTGGCGGCGGCCTGCGCGGCGGCGCGCGCCGGCGCCCGGACGCTGCTGATCGAGAGCCACGGCTGCCTGGGCGGCACGCTCACCATCGTCACGCTGGGCGGCCTGTGCGGCATCTACGCGGTCATCGACGACGAGCGGCTCGGGCGGGTGATCGGCGGGCTGTGCCTGGAGCTCGAAGACCGACTGGCCGCCGTCGATGCGATCGCCCCGCCCCGGCGCCACGGCAAGATCGTCGGCGTGCCCTATGACTCGGTCCGGCTCAAGGGTGTGCTCGACGAGATGGTGCGGGCGCACGGCGTCGAGGTGATGCTGCACACCAGCGCCGCCGCGGTTCAGACCGACGGCCGGCGCGTGACGGCGGTGATCACCGAAAGCAAGGCGGGGCGCGCGGCGATCGTGCCGCGGGTCGTCATCGACTGCTCCGGTGACGGCGATGTGGCCGCGCGCGCGGGCGCGGGCTTCGCGCTGGGCGACGGTCATGAAACGCAGTACGGCTCGACCATGTTCCGGCTGGGCGGCGTCGACACCGCCCGGGCCGGCGAGCTGTCGCGACCCGAGATCCGCGAGTGCCTCGAGCGCGCGGTGGCCGATGGCTACCCGCTGCCGCGCACCGCCACCGGCGTGCACGTGAACCCGATCGAAGGCGTGGTGCACCTGAACGTCACCAAACTCGGACGCGCCGACGGTTCGCCGTTCAACCTGACGGATCCGGGCGACCTGACCGAGGCCGAACAGGTCGGACGCGAGCAGGTGCGGATGTACGAGACGGTGTTTCGACAATACGTGCCGGGGTTCGCCCGCGCGCGGGTGATCGACATCGGGGCGCGGGTGGGCGTGCGCGAGACCCGGCTGATCCGCGGCGAGCAGACGCTGTCGCAGGCACAGGTGCGGGCGTGCGAGAAACCCGCCGACCGGATCGCCTGCTCGTCCTGGCCGCTCGAGAACCATGGCCGCGGCCGTGGCACCGTCTGGGAATTCCTGCCCGACGGCCAGTGGTACGGCATCCCCTGGGGCTGCCTGGTCGTCGAGGGCTTCGACAACCTGCTGGTGGCCGGCCGAAACCTCTCGGCCGAGCATGCGGCACAGGCCTCGGTGCGGGTGGCCGGACCCTGTCTGGCGATGGGCGAGGCCGCCGGGATCGGCGCGGTGGCGAGCCTGGCGCTCGAGGGCGGTACACGCGCGGTCGATGTCGACGCGCTGCAGGCGAATCTGCAACGCGAGGGCGCGATTCTGGCGCCGGCGTGGGCTGAGGCCTGATCAGGACCGCGGCCGGATTCATGCGGTCGCTGGAGGCGCGCCTTGGGGCCGCTCAGTCAGCCCAGGGTGGTCGGGCCGCGACCACACCGTCGGGCAGGACCGCCGTGGCCACCCGGAACACCTGACCTTCCGGGTCCTCCAGCACCGCCTGCCACTGCCCATAGTAGGTGGCAAAGGGACCCTTGATCACCCGCCCGCCCAGCGCCGGCACCCGGGTACTCGCCTGATCCACCGCAGCGCCATCGGCCAGCATGAAGGTGGGATAGGCGCTCACCGGCGCCAGGCCGCCCGCTGGCGCGACCCGATCTCCGAGCGCCAGCAGACCGTAGGCCGGAGCCGCGTGAAAGCCGAACTGAAAACCCTCGGCGCCCAGGGCGCGATAGATCGGGGAGCGGCTGTGCGCGAGCTCGGCCAGTCCGAGCAGGCTGCGGTAGAAGTCCAGCTGCCGGTCGATGTCACGGCAAAACAGGTTCACGAAGAGCTGCATGGCGGGGGGCTCAGGCGACGGGCCCAGCGCCCTGACGGCGCAGCCCGTAGGTGCGCTCGTACATCTCGCGCAGATGATCGCCGGCGGTGCACGGCGGGTAGCGGGGCACGCTGCCCTCGGGCACGGTACCGGGCAGTGCCTCGATGCGCGCGAGGTAGTTGGGCTCGAAGAAGAACGGCAGCGAGAATCGCGGCGCCCCGCCGGAATGGCGGTTGCGCACCCGATGCGGGTTGGAGCGATACAGCCCGTTGGTCCAGCGCGGCACCATGTCGCCGAGGTTGACCACGAAGGTATCGGGCAGCGGTGGCGCCTCCACCCAGCGCCCGTCGCCCATCTGCACCTCCAGGCCGCCGTGCGCATCCTGCGCGAGCACGGTCACCGCGCCCCAGTCGGTGTGTGCGCCCGCACCAAAGGTGCGCTCATCTGCATCGGCCGGGTGCGGCGGATAGCGCACCATCCGCAGGCTCACCATCGGCTCGTGGCAAGCCTCGTCGAAACGGTGCTGCGGCAGGCCCAGCGACAGGGCCATCAGCTGCATCAGCCGCAGCGACAGCGCGTTCATCCGCGCGATCCAGTCCTGGCAAAGTGCCCGTGCCTCGGGGACCTCCTCGGGCCACTGGCTGGGACCATAGGTCTGGTAGCCGGCGCGCACAAAGGGATGGTCCTCGGGCCAGTCCATGCCGCAGTAGAAACTCTCCTTCAGATCGGGCTTCATGGCGGCATCCAGGGTCTGCTCGCCCAGATTCTCGAAGCCGCGCAGGATCGGTGAGCGCCGCATCGACAACGCCTCGCGACGCTCGGCGGGCAGCTCCAGCAGCCGGCGCGCCAGCGCGAACTGCTGGCGCTGACGCCCGGCGTCGATGCCGTGGCCGCGCACATAGAAGAAGCCGCTGTCCAGGGCCGCGGCACGCAGCTGCTGCGCCACCTCGGCGCTTCGCGGGCCGTCCGGCGCCAGGGCGCCCTGCAGGTCGAGGACCGGGATCATGTGCGGTGCGTCGTCCGGACGAACGCGGTGTTGGCAGGCAGCGGGCAGTGGTGATGCACGGAGGTCCTCCAGGGTTGGGACGCGGTGACCGCGCCGGCAGGCGCCGTCGCGGTAAGCAACGCACCACAGACACGCGTGCCCACGATGCTCCGACCGGAGATGCAGCTTCCGTGCCAGAGGGGGAGCGCTGGGCAGGGGCGGTCCGCCCGAGGCGCTCGGGCAAGACCGGCAGGACGGTACGCCCGGCCCGCCGGGCGGCCTCCCGAGGCCAGGCGCCCGCTGCTAGTCTGAAGAACCCCTTCGATGGCGCTCCCGTCATGTCCCTGCGTGCCGCCGCGCACTTCCTCAGCACCTTCGTCATCCTGTCGATCTACGGGGTGCAGATCTGCCCCTTCCTGGAAAGCCTCTCGCCGATCCAGCTCGGCGCACCGATCGCCGCGGCCCTGACAGCCGCGTGGCTGCTGCGCCAACCCCTGCACGCCCGCTTCGTCGACCACGCACCGTCCGCCGACCGATCCCGGTCAGCGTTCGCGCTCGACTGGGGCCTGTTCGCCGGCGCGGGCCTCGGTCTCACCGTCTTCAACGCCGCCCTGCATGGTTTCCCGCTGGGCAGCGGCCTGAAACTGTCGCTCGGGCTGATCGGACTGGGCTTCTTCGCCGCGGTCGATCTGTCGCTCGAACGCGAACGCCGGCTGATGGACCGCTTCCGCCGCACCGGCGAACAGATGGCGCTGACCAAGCACCACCTGCCGGTGTCCACCAAGCTGGGCCTGTTCACAGCGGTGACGGTGGTGCTCACCCTGGCGGTGCTGTTCCTGGTGATGAACAAGGACCTCGACTGGCTGACCCATCCCGACCAGCGCCTGGCGATCGACCAGGCGCGGCGCGCGATCCTGATCGAATTCCTGTTCGTCGCGCTGGTCATGCTGGGCCACCTGCTCAATGCGACCGTCTCGTACACCCGCAACCTGCAACGGTTCTTCGAGAACCAGAACGGGGTGCTGGCGGCGGCCACTGGCGGGCGGCTCGACGGCCGAGTGCCGGTCAGCAGCAACGACGACTTCGGCGTCATGGCGCAATACACCAACCAGATGATCGCCAGCCTGGGCGAGCGCACCGCGCTGCTGCAACGGACCCAGGACGTCACGATCCTGTCGCTCGCCTCGCTGGCCGAGACCCGTGACAACGAGACCGGCGCGCACATCCTGCGGACCCAGCGCTATGTTCGCGCGCTGGCGATGCAGCTGCGCGATCACCCGCGCTTTTGCGCCGAACTCGACGACGAGGCGATCGAGCTCATCTACAAGTCGGCACCGCTGCACGATGTGGGCAAGGTGGGCATCCCCGACGCCATCCTCCTGAAGCCCGGCAAACTCACCGACGAGGAATGGGCGGTGATGCGAACCCATCCCCAGCTCGGCGCCTCGGCCCTGCGGACCGCCGAAGACGAACTCGGCACCAGTTCCTTTCTGCGCCATGCCCGCGAGATCGCCCTGACCCATCATGAAAAATGGGACGGCAGCGGCTATCCCGCCGGGCTTGCCGGCGAGGCGATCCCGATCTCCGGACGCCTGATGGCGGTGGCCGACGTCTACGACGCGCTGATCACGAAACGCGTCTACAAGCCGGCGTGGCCGCACGAGCGGGCCGCGCAGACGGTGCGCGACGGCGCGGGCAGCCACTTCGATCCGGCGGTGGTGGCGGCGTTCATCGCCGCCGAAGGCGAGTTCCGCTCGATCGCCCAGCAGTTCTCCGATGCGCAGTACGAGACCGCAGATCAGGCGCAGGAGGCGCTGGCCTGATCCGCTGCGGGTCTGATCTGCTGCCGGCCTGCGCCGCGCCGGTTCAGCTGCCCTCGCCTTGCGCAGTCCGCGTGTCGTTCATCCCGTTCTGCCAGGTGGACGGCACCCCCCCAAAACCGCGCCGTGCCCGCGACGCCAGCCAGAACCCGGCCTGTTTGGGCACCTGGTCGAACGCGGTGGCCAGTCCCATCTTCTGGGCGACGTCCATCGGCCAGTTCGGGTTGTGCATGATCTCGCGGCCGACGGCGATCAGGTCCGCATGCCCGTCGCGCAGGATCTGTTCGGCCTGATCGCCGTGGATGATGAGTCCGACGGCCATCGTGGTCATGTCGGCACCGCGCTTGATCTGGCCGGCGAACGGGACCTGGTAGCCGTACTGCAAGGCCCGGTACATCGTCGGCACGCGGCTCGACACCCCGCCCGAGGTGCAGTCGATGACGTCGACGCCTTTCGTCTTCAGCACACGGACGAGCGCGATGTTCTGCTCCGGGCCCCAGCCCGCGTCGTCCTCGATCGACAAGCGCATGAACAGCGGCTTGTGCGCCGGCCAGTGCTCGCGCACGCACTCGACGATCTCGATCGCCAGGCGCATGCGGTTCGCCGGCGACCCCCCATAGGCGTCGGTGCGCTGGTTCGCCTCGGGCGAGAGGAACTGGTGGATGAGGTAGCCGTGCGCGCCGTGGATCTCCAGCACGTCGAATCCGGCCGCATCGGCCCGCCGCGCGGCCTGGCCCCAGGCCTGGACCAGCGCCGGGATCTCGTCGGTTGCCAGCGCGCGCGGGACGGACCAGCCCTCGCCATAGGACTGGGCGCTGGGGCCGACGATGTCCCAGGCATCCCACTCGCCGGCATTCTCGGCGGTGCGCGGCATCGGACCATCGCCCTCCCAGGGCCGCGAGGTGCGCGCCTTGCGGCCGGTGTGGCCGAGTTGCAGGCCCGGCACCGCACCCTGCTCGCGGATGAAGCCGGCCAGCCGCGCCATCGGGGCGATGAACGCGTCGTCCCAGAGCGCCAGGTCGCCGAGCGTGCCGTGTCCGCGGCGCTCGACCTTGGTCGATTCAACGAACACCAGCCCCGCGCCCCCGGCGGCAAAGCGACCGAGGTTCATCAGATGCCAGTCGGTGGGCAGGTGGTTCTGCGCCGAGTACTGGTGCAGCGGCGGCACCACGATGCGATTGCGCAGGCGGATCTCGCGCAGATCGACGGGAGAGAACAGGATCGGTGTCATGGGATGGCTCCTCAGTCCAGCGTGATGCCCAGCGAGCGCGCCAGTTCGATCCACAGCGGCGCGTCCTCGGCGGCGATCCGCCGCGCCTCGCGGTGCGTGGTCGGCTTCTTGGCGATGCCATAGCGCTCGCGAAACTGCAGCCCGCGCGGCGTGTCGGCGAACTCGACGGCCAGGTCGGCGATGCGCGTGAGGATCGCCTCCGGCGTCTTTGCCGGCGCCACCAGCGAGGTCCAGGACTCGAGCCCGAGGATGCGGTCGGTGAAGCCCTGCTCGACCAGCGTCGGCACCGCCGGCAGCTTCGGCGAGCGATTGGACGTGTTCACCGCGATCGGGCGGATCACCCCCTTCTCGAACAGGGGCGAGAAGGACTGGAAGGTGCCGATGCCCGCGTTGACCTGACCGGATGCCGCATCGACCCACATCGGCGCCTCGCCCTTGTAGTGGACGGCGGTGATCGACAGACCCTGGCTGCGGTTGATCACATCGATCAGCATGTGCGCCGTCGACGCCGGCGCGAAGGTCCCGATCGACGCGGGATTGGAGCGGGCCCACTGGACGAATTCGCGCATCGTCTTGGCCGGATGGTTGTGCGTGACGCCGACGATCAGCGGTCCGGCGGGCAGCAGCGTGACCGGGACGATGTCGCGATCCGGGTCGAACGGAATCTTCTTGAACACGACGCGGCTCTGCCAGTACGAACTGGTGGGCGCGAGTGCGATGGTGTATCCGTCGGGCGGCGACTTGGCCATCGCATCGAGCGCGATCATCGCGGCGGCGCCGGGTCGGTTCTCGACCACGACCGGCTGGCCGAGCCGCTCGCCGATGTGCTCGCCGATCGCCCGTGCATAGGCGTCGGCGGTGCCGCCCGGCGGAAAGCCGACGAGGATGCGCATCGGTTTCGTGGGCCACGCCTGGGCGCGCGCCGAGGACGCGTGCAGACCGGGCACGAGGGCGGCAGCGAGGCCAGCACCGGCGGCGAGCGCGCGCCGGCGGGCTTCATCGGGATGTTTCATGGGCGCTCCTTCGAGTGTGGGTTTCAGAGGCCGGCGCCGACTCGCGCCGCGCCGCGCCGTGGCGGGTCACCACACGTTGCGGCGAAACAGATCGAACACCCGCTCCCAGTGCCGCTCGGAAGACGCCTTGTCGTACAGGCGCCGGCAGGGAAACGCGAAGCCGTGGTGCGAGCCCGGATAAAACTCGATGCCGCCGCGGATGCCGTGGCGCTTCATCAGCGAGGCGATCAGCTCGAGGTCGGCGCGGGTCACATAGTCATCGTGATCGGCGCACGCGAAATACATCTCGCCCTTGATCTTCTCGGTCAGCAGGTGGGCCGAGTCGGGCAGGTCGGTGACCAGGCGCGCGCCATAGACCGAGGCCGCCGCGGCGATGCGCTCCGGAAACGCCCCGGCCACGCGATACACCAGCCGACCGCTCAGGCAGTAGCCGACCACGCCGATCCGCTCGGAGCGCGCCGCCGGTTCCTGGTCGATGAAGGACAGCAGCGCCTCGGTGTCCTCGACGATCATGGTGTTGGTGAGGCTGCGGTTCAGCGTCCACATCAGCTCGAGCTGCCCGGCATAGGCCGGATCGCGCAGCCGGTTGGCGTCGAGATCGACGTGTCGGACCTTGCGGTAGTAGAGGTTCGGCATGAGCACGCAGTAGCCGACGGTGGCCAGGCGCCGGCACATGTCGGACAGTTCCTCGCGAACCCCGACGGAATCCATGTAGTGGATGACGACCGGGTGCGGGCCGGGACCGTCCGGATGGAAGAGGTAAGTGTTCATGTTTCCATCGCGGGTGGCGATGTCGACGACGCGCTCCTGCATGCCGGGTCTCCTGTGGGTGTGTGATCGTGGTCCATGTTGCGACCGGGACCGCGGCGGCACTACACTCAAATTCCGTCCAGCGGAATTCGATCGAGATGCCCGAACGCCCGCCCTCCCCTGTCGTTGCGGCGGTCACCGCCACTCCGGCCACCCCGGCCCCTGCCGCCCCCGCCTCCTCGCGCCGGCGCACCCGCGAGACCGGCACCTTCGTGCGCGACACGCCCGGCAGCCGCTCGCTCGAGCGGGGCCTCGCGATCATCCGGGCATTCCGGCTCGACGCGCACTCGCTCACCAACGCCGAGATCGCGGCGATCACCGGGCTGGCACGCACCACGGTCAGCCGGCTCACACGCTCGCTGGTCGATTCCGGTTTCCTGGAATACGACATCGCCTCGCTGCGCTACCGGCTCGGTCCGCCGTTCCTGAGCTTCGGGAAACTGGCCCGGCGGGGATCGGTCGTGCTGCGACTGGCCAGGCCACTCATGCGCGAGATCGCCGAAGAACTGTCGATCAATGTCGGGCTGGCGGTCGCCGACGCGGGCGAGATGATCTACCTGGATTCGTTTCGCCGAAGCCGGCTCGGCGTGCTGCGACGCGCCACCTGGGGCGGGCGCCTGCCGATCGCCGAGACCGCGCTTGGCCGGGCCTGGGTCGCGGCGGTTCGACCGCAGGTCCGCGCCGATGCGTTCGAGGCGTTTGCCCGAACCTACGGGCCGCGCTGGCCGTCGCTGCAGCGCGAGGTCGAGCGCGGGATCGCGCAGGTCGAGCGCCATGGCTGGTGCGGCGCGACGTGGAAGCCCGGCATGGTGGCGATCGCCGCGCCCCTGGTCGTGCCGGGTCAGGCGATCCACGCGATGAACTTCAGCTTTCCGAGCCTGGGCGAGGACGCCGCCCGACAGGAACGCCGCCGTGGCGCGCTGCTGGTGGAGACGGTGGCGCGTCTGCGCGACGCGCTGATCGAGCAGGAAAAGACCCGCGGCAGCGATGCGCCGGAAGCGCGTTAGCGATCCGAAGCGCGTCAGCGATCCGACGCCGGGCGCGCGCCGGCACCGCCCCTCACCCCGGCGCAGCCGGGCCGAAGGCACCGTCCTGGGTCCATTGGCGAAACTCCTCCGGACTCGCGCCCAGCACGGTGGTCATGATCTCCTCGGTGTCCGCCCCCAGCCGCGCCGAGGCGACCGCCGGCAGACGATCCGCCCCGTGCAGGCGCAGGGGGCTGTCGGCGATCGCCACCCGGCCGTACTGCGGGTGGTCGATCCACTCCAGGAATTTCCGTTCGTGCAGGTGCCGGTCGTGGGTGACCTCGACCGCGTCGCGCACCGGCGCATGCGGCACATTGTGCTGTTCCAGCGCCCGACAGGCTTGCTCGCGCGTCAGCTCACGCATCCAGGCCGACACGATCTCGTCGGTCTCGTCGATGTGGCGCACGCGCGCGACCTTGGTGGAAAAGCGGGCGTCGTTCGCGAGGTCGGTGCGGCCCATCGCGGCGATCAGGCCGGCCCAGTGGGAATCCTTCACGCCGATGATCGCGACATAGCCGTCGCTGGCGCTGTAGACGTTGTACGGCGCGGCCGAGCGCCCGCCATGCTGGTTGCCGGTGCGCGGCGGCACTTCCCCATGGTCATAGTAGAAGGTCAGGTTCGACGCCAGCGACGGGTAGACCACCTCCTGCATCGCCACCTCGACCAGCCGGCCGATGCCGGTGAAATGGCGCTCGTACAAGGCGGTCATGACACCGGCATAGAGATGGATGCCGCTCAGGAAGTCCACGACCGCCGGCCCCGCCTTGACCGGCGGCCCGTCCGGAAAACCGGTGACGCTCATCATTCCCGAGGACGCCTGCACGGTGACGTCCATCGCCAGCTGGTTGCAGTCCGGGCCCGAGAGCCCGTAGCCGGAGCCGGACGCGTAGACCAGCCGCGGGTTGAGCGCGTGCAGCACCGACCAGCCCACGCCCAGGCGATCCATCACCCCGGGCGCGTAGTTCTCCAGCAGCACATCGGCGGTGGCAGCGAGCTTGCGCAGGACCGCCTTGCCCTGCTCGGTCTTCAGATCGAGCGTGATGCACTTCTTGTGGCCGTTCAACAAGGCAAAGGGCACGCCCGATCCCTTGCTCACCGCCTCGCGCTGGCGCACCGGCTCGCCGCCCGGCGGCTCGACCTTGATGACGAAGGCGCCGGCCTTGGCCATCAGGTAGGTGGCATAGGGGCCTTGATAGACCTGCCCGAGGTCGATCACCACGATGCCGTCCAGGGGGCGGTTGCGTCTTTCCATGTTGTTACCTCTCGCCATTGTTCAGGTGCGCCGAATCGTCAGCGTCCGGTGAATTGCGGGGCCCGCTTCTCGACGAAGCTCGCCACCCCCTCGCGGAAATCCTCGGTGTCGCGGCACTGCGCCATCTCGGCGTTGGCCATCACGGTGGCCTCGCCCAGTTGCTGAAAAGGTGCGCTGCGCAACTGCGCCTTGATGACGCGCATCGAGCGTGGCGAGGCGTTCACCGCCAGATCGGCGGCGACGGCGCGCACCGCGGCCAGAAAGCCGTCGGCCGACAGCACGCGGACCAGCCCCATGCGCTCGGCCTCACGCGCCTCGACGGTGCGCCCCGACAGCAGCAGGTCGGCCGCGTTCATCGCGCCAACCAGGCGCGGCAGCATCCAGGCGATGCCGTGCTCGGCGATCAGCCCCCGGCGCGCGAACGAGGTCGCGAGCTTCGCGCCCTCGGCCATGTAGCGCAGATCGCAATAGAGGGTGATGCACAGGCCGACGCCGGCCACCGCGCCGTTGATGGCCGCGATCAGCGGCTTGGGGCAGGCCAGCAGGTAGCTGTAGCGCTGGTCGAAGTTGCCCGTACCGTCGGGCGGCCGCTGCGACACCGCAGCACCCGCGGCGCTGCCCGACAGCCGCTGCATGTCGGCGCCGGCGCAGAAGCCCCGTCCCGCGCCGGTGATCAGGATGACGCGCACACCGTCGTCGGCGCTGGCGGCCTCGATCGCTGCCCGGAACTCGGCCTCCAGCGTCGGCGTCCAGGCATTCATCCGGTCCGGGCGGTTCAGGGTGATCGTGGCGATCCGGTCCTCGACCGAGTACAGCAGCTGCGTGGGGTTCAAGGAAAGCTCCGGTGTCCAGGCGTAGCCCGATTCTTGACCGCGCGGCGCGGCGCGGCCAGACGGGAATTCCGTTCCTCGGAATTGTGGTGTCAGTGGAGTCCGTGGACTCCGTGGTCCGGACGGCTCAGGGTCACGGCTGCTTCAACGCCTGTACGACGATCGCTGCGAAGCGGGCTGCCGCCGGTGACAGCGCACGCCCGCGGACCGTGACCAGCCCGATGCGTCTGATGAATGAGAGTCCCTCCACGCGAATTCTGACGAGGTCTGTCATTGCATCGAGCATCGGCGCGGGCAGAACCGATACGCCCATGCCGGCCCTCACCAGAGCGATCAGCGTATTGAGGTTGTTCGCCTCGAACACCGGTCGAAATGACTGCTGTTCGCGGGCGTGCAGATCCGAGAGCGTCGTTCGAATCGCCGACGGCAGCGGCATGCTGACGAAGGGAAGCCGGGAAAACTCTTCGAAACGCAGCGCGCGGTTGGCCGGCAACGCCATGCTGCGAGGGGCGGCAACAACGAGTTCATCGGTGAACAGGTGCTCGCACTCGAGGTCCGTGTCGCGGCCATCGAACGGCACCAGCGCCAGGTCGATCGATCCGGCCACCAGGCGCTCGAGAATCGACCCGGTGAAATCGTCATGCAGCCGCATCGTCACACCGGGATAGGCACTCATGAAGTGACCCAGTAGCGGGGGCAGCACAGTCGATGCCAGTGTCGGCGAGGCACCGAGCACCACCCGGCCGAACTTCAGCTGTGCCTGATCACGCAGTTCGCGGACGATCGACGTCAACTCGGACACCGCATGCCCGCCTCGGGTGCGCAGCTGAGCGCCCGCCTCGGTCAGCGAGACCTGCCGAGTCGTGCGGTTGAACAGCTGATGCCCGAGCAGCTGCTCAAGACGCTGCACGCGCAGCGTCACCGAGGACTGCGACAGTCCGAGCCGATCAGCGGCCCGCCGAAACCCTCCCGATTCGGCAACCGCGATAAAAGCCTCGAGGTCGCCGGGTGCGATCGCATTGAGCATCAAATCCGTCCGCAAAGACGCTGCTCAGGCGCGCAGCCAGAGCGGCACCGAAAAGGCCCATTATTGATCAAATTTCAACATCAATTGATATCTCTAAGTCGTATTCCGGATCAGAGATGAAGCTGCTCTAATCGGTTGCCCCCCTCACGTACAGGACCGACCGGTGATCCGACGCAACCCTCCCGCCAGACCGCAACGCCTGCAACGTTCTGAACTGGCCGTGCCGGCCACCTCGCCGCACTTCTTCGAGAAGGCCGCCCGCGGACACGCGGATGTGATCTTCCTCGATCTGGAGGACGCGGTGTCGAACGACAAGAAGGACCGTGCGCGCACCTTGGCGGTCGAGGCGCTCAACGACATCGACTGGGGCGACAAGACCATGGCGGTGCGGGTCAATGCCCTGGATACGCCATGGGCGTATCGGGACATCATCGCGGTCGCCGAGAAGTGCCCGCGCCTCGACATGATCCTGCTGCCCAAACCCGCGGTCGCTGCCGACATCTACGTGGTCGAGACCCTGCTCAATGGCATCGAAGCCACCATCGGGCGACGCAATCCGATCGGGATCGAGGCGCTGATCGAGACCGCCGAGGGCCTGTGCAATGTCGAGGCGATCGCCAGTTCATCGGACCGTCTGGAAGCACTGATCTTTGGTGTCGGTGATTTCACGCTGAGCGTACAGGCGCGCGACCCGCTGACGGGTGGGCCCAATCCGCGCTATTCAGTGCTCACCGGTGCTGAGGACGGCATGCAGCGAGCACGCCACTGGAATGACCCTTGGCATTTCGCACTCGCGCGGATCGTCACGGCTTGCCGCGCCTATGGACTGCGCGCCATCGACGGCCCCTTTGGAGACGTGCGCGATGAGGCGGGCTATCGCGCAAGTGCGATGCGCGCATCGGCCCTCGGGTTCGAGGGCAAGTGGGCGATTCACCCTTCGCAATGCCTTCCGGCCAATGAAGTGTTTTCGCCCGACCCCTCCGAACTCGCCTGGGCCGAACAGGTGACAGCCGCGATGGCGAAGGCGGAGGCAGACGGCGCTGGCGCGGTGCTTGTCGACGGCAAGCTGGCTGATCTCGCCCACCTCAAGATGGTGCGCACTATCCTGGACCGCCAGGCGCTGATCGACGCGCCACGTCGGATCACGCGATGAGTGGCGCGTTGCCGCTTGCCGGGATACGGGTGCTCGATGTGGCGACTTTTGTTGCCGCACCGTTTTGCGCAACCACGCTCTCCGAGTTCGGTGCCGAGGTCATCAAGATCGAGCATCCGGTGCACGGCGATCCCTTGCGCGATCTCGGGCGCCGAACGAGCAATGGGGAGACACTGACCTGGCTGAGCGAGGCCCGCAACAAGCGGACGATGACGCTTGATCTGGGCAAGCCCGCCGGTGCCGAAGTGTTCCTGCAGCTGGTGCGGGAGGCCGACGTTGTCACCGAGAACTTTCGGCCCGGCACCATGGAGCGCTGGGGTCTTGGCTATGACGCGCTTGCGCAGGTCAACCCGGGGATAGTGATGGCACGGGTCAGCGCCTACGGCCAGGACGGCCCCTACAAGGATCGCCCGGGGTTCGCGCGCATTGCCCATGCCTTCAGCGGTCTCACCTACCTGGCGGGCGAGCCCGGTGAGCGGCCGGTCATTCCCGGCTCGACCTCGCTTGGCGACTACATCTCCGGGCTGTACGCAACGATCGGCGTGATGGTGGCCCTGCGCGAACGCGAGCGCTCCGGTCGAGGCCAGTCGGTGGACATTGCGCTCTATGAGTCGACGTTCCGCCTGCTCGACGAACTCGCGCCTTCGTTCGCGATGTTCGGCGTGGTGCGCGAGCGCATGGGAGCTGACACCGCCACGATCGTTCCGCACAGCCACTACCAGTGCTCGGACGGCAACTGGGTGGCTCTGGCCTGCTCGAGCGACAAGATGTTCGCGCGGCTCGCGGGAGCGATGGGTCGCCCCGAACTGGCAACCGATCCGGCTTACGCGACGATGCCGGGTCGCATCGCCAATCGCGATGCGGTCAACGCCATTGTGGCGGCCTGGATCGCAGGACAGACCCGCGACGCACTGATGCAGACCTGCATTGCGACCGAGGTCCCCTGCGGGCCGATCAACAGCATCGCCGACATCTTCGAGGATGCGCATTTCAAGGCACGCGGCAATCTCGCGCGGGTCTCGAGCGATGGTGCCGGCGAGGTGGTTGTGCCGTCGGTGCTGCCAAGGCTTTCGCGCACGCCAGGCCGAATCGACCATCTGGGCCGGCACAAGGGGGAGGACACCGAAGCGATCCTCGGAGAACTGCTCGATCTTTCGCCCGATCGCATTGCCGACCTCAGGCTCAAGGGTGTCATCTGAACCACGATCACGGAGTCTGCGGCGAATGAGTACCCAAGCAAACCGGCGGCAGATGTGCCTGGTGGCGTTCCTGCAGGCGCAGAACTGCTCGAACTATCCCGCATCGTGGCGACATCCGGAGGCGGCCTCCGACTTCATGTCGCCGGCCTACTATCAGCGCATCGCCCGAGTCCTTGAAGACGCAAGATTTCATCTTGCCTTCTTCGATGACCGTCTGGCGATTCCGGACATGTACCACCACGATCATGCGATCACGGTAAAGCACGGCATCCGTTCGGTGAAGCTTGACCCGGTGCTCGTCGCTCAGGTGATGGGCCTGGCGACCACCCATCTGGGTATCGGCTGTACCTACTCGACCACCTACTACGAGCCCTTTCATGTCGCGCGGGTGTTTGCGACCCTCGACCTGCTCCTGTCGGGGCGCGCGGCCTGGAACGTGGTCACATCGCTGAACGATTCCGAGGCGATGAACTTCGGGCAGTCGTCGCACCTTGGCCACGACGAGCGTTATGACCGGGCCGATGAGTTCATGCAGGTGGTGCTCGGGCACTGGGCGACCTGGGCAGACGATGCGATCGTGATGGATCGAACGTCGGGCCTCTTTGCCCATCCGGACAAAGTGCGGGCGCTGCACCACGAGGGGCGCTTTTTCAAGTCGAAGGGGCCGTTCACCGTGCCGCGTTCGCAGCAGGGTCAGCCGATCCTGATGCAGGCAGGCCAGAGCGGACGGGGCCGTGAATTCGCAGCCCGCTGGGGTGAACTTGTTTTCGCCCTTTATCCCACGCTCGAAATTGGCCGAAAGACCTATCGCGACTTCAAGGCGCAGGTGGCGTCGATCGGGCGCAACCCGGACGATGTGAAAGTGGCGCCGGCGATTTACGTGGTCGCGGCGCCAAGCCAGGCAATGGCCGAAGACAAGATGGCACTGATCGACAGCCTCGCCCTGCCCGAAGACAGCTTCGCGCTGTTGTCGGAAGTCCTCAACTTCGACTTCGGCGCCAAGCCCGTCGACCAGCCGTTTACCGATGCCGAGATGTCATCGATCAGCGGCCTTCAGGCGATGCGCGACAAGGTCGTCACGCTGAGCGGCAAGCGAAATCCGACTCCTGCCGACTTCGTCAAGTTCAGCGGTCGGGGCACGGTTCGCGAGTGCCCCGCTTTTGTTGGCACACCGCAGCGAATTGCTGACCAGCTCGAGGAATGGTTCGCCGATGCCTGCGACGGCTTTGTGGTCGCGGCAACCCATGTGCCTGGTGCCTACGAGGACTTTGCGCGGCTGGTCGTACCCGAGCTGCAGCGGCGCGGCCTGTTCCACCGGGAGTACGCAAGCCCCACGTTGCGCGGAAGCCTCGGCATCGGCTCGATGGTGCGC
The DNA here is from genome assembly GCA_903934295.1 of uncultured beta proteobacterium. Lineage (GTDB taxonomy): Bacteria > Pseudomonadota > Gammaproteobacteria > Burkholderiales > Burkholderiaceae_E > Quisquiliibacterium. The sequence goes on along the minus strand of CAIZNI010000056.1, from coordinate 102,180 downwards.
GCCGGGCCGCCCGCTTTCCCTTGAAGTGAAGGCTCCGCCAATCAGAGCGGAGCGGCCAAACGCAGGAGACGATCGATGAGAAACACACGACGCACATTGCTTGCCGGACTGGGTCTGCTGCCCCTTTCGCTGCGCGCGCAGACTGATACCGGGTCCTGGCCCGTGAAGCCGATCCGGATCCTGGTCGGTTTTCCGCCGGGACAGGCCAGCGACATCATCGCGCGCGCCTACGCCGACGAACTCGGCAAGCGCCTGGGCCAACCCGTGATCGTCGAGAACCGGCCCGGTGCCGGCGCGACGATCGCGGCCGAGGCGGCAGCGCGTTCGCCAGCGGATGGTTACACGATCTACTACGGTTCCAGCGGACCGCTCGCGATCGCACCGAACATGTACGCCAAGCTGAACTTTGATCCGATCAAAGACTTTGAGCCGGTTGCGATGGCGGGCATCGTGCCTTTTGTCCTGGTCGTCCCCACGAGCTCGCCCTTCAAGTCCCTGGAGGATGTGCTGGCTGCCGGGCGCGGGCCGAATGGCGCGACGATCAACTACGGCTCGGCCGGGCAGGGCAGCACCAGTCATCTGGTGATGGAGATGCTGAAAGCCGAGGCCGGGTTGAAGTTCAATCATGTGGCCTACAAGGGCTCGGTACCGGCGCTCAACGATCTGATCGGCGGCTCGACCCAGGTGGCACTGGATACGATCAGCGCCGTCCTGCCATTGCTGAAATCCGCGCGCCTGCGCGCGCTCGGGGTGTCTACCGCAAAGCGCCTGCCAGATTTTCCTGGCGTACCCGCGATCGCCGAATCGGTGCCGGGTTATGAAGCGGTTGCCTGGGGTATGTGGGCTGTTCCGACGGCGACGCCGGGCGCGATCATTGAACGTCTCGCGAGCGAATTTGCGCAGATCAACCAGGCCCCGGTCGTGCAGCAACGGCTAGCCGCGGCAGGCATCTCGCTGTCCGAGCGTCCTCGTGTCCAGCTCAAACCGTTCATGCAGTCCGAGCTTGAGCGCTGGGGGCGGGCTGTGAAGGTATCGGGAGCAACACTGAACTGAGCGACCGTCTATGGCAGCGCTTGCGCAAGTGCGGCGCCTGAAATCGCTCAGTCCCGAACACTCGCCAGCGCCTCAGCGCAGCGGCGCTTCAGTTCAGTCGCGATCCGGGTGAAGTCCGGACCGGGCGCCGGGCGCCCGGGTTCCAGATACAGGTCGCGATTCACCTCGACCATCACCGCGGTCACTCGGCGATCCCGGCGATAACGGCTGGCGGGCACCAGCGCCCCGGCAAACGGTTCATTCACCGCCACGCGCCAACCACCGCGACCGAAGGCCTCGGCAAAGGCCTGCTCGAGCGCTTTCGGGGTATGGAACGGATCCGACCCGATGCAGATGTCCGGTCGCCGAACGGCGGGATCCGCGTTTTCGTAGGGCAGCGCGGTGCCAGGAAAGCTGTGCCCGTCGATCACCAGACAACGGCCATGCCGCTCGAGCGCATCGGCAACCGCCGCCTCCAGCCGCTCATGGTGAGGGTGATACCAGGCGCGCAGGAGCGCTTCGCGCTCCGGCGACGACAACCGCCTTCGGAGCGGCGCCAGGTGCGACGTGACCTGGTAGACGGCCCCCATTCCCCTGGCTGCCATCGGCTCCTGCGCGTCGTCGGCAAAGCGCTCCACATCGACCACCAGACGACTGACGGGTGCGCGAACGACGGCGGCCTCGCCGGGCGGCTCGGCAAACAGCGCATGGGTGAAGTGATCGGTCATGCGCTCGAGCTCGAGCGCCAGATCGGCGTCGGACAACCGGAATGAGGGCCTCACCGCATCGGGAATGACGGTCGAGTCGTGCGCAATGTGCAGGACCACCCAGGGGGGATAGGTCGGGGGGCTCATGGCCGCTCGTCCCTGTCGCCGATCGCCTCGGCCACCGCCGCCCGAAGATCGGGGTGGATGGCGTCGAGGTAACTCGCGTCCTCGTCGGCATCCTCGCGAACGTAATCGCGCCAGTCGCCGGTGATCAGTGCACCCAGCGCCTCGAACGCAGCGGCCGTCGGCTCGCCGGGCGATGAACTGCCTTCTGCCCAATCCAGCCAGTTATATTCGGGACCCAATCCGTGGGTGAACACCTCCCGTGCCATCAGGGTCGGCAAGGCGACGATGACGGATTCGGCGCGGGCGATCACCGCCTGTTCGTAAGTGCCATCGAAGCCACGGGGTACGGCCCAGGTATGCCAGTCGACGCGAACGATCTCATCCGGTGAGAACGAACAGGGCGGCTGCAGCCACTCCGCGTAATGCGCCCTGACCGACTGGGCCGACACCCGGCGGACACCGACGACCTCGTGATCCAGCAACACCTCCTCGAACCGGTCGTAGCCGCATTGCGCGGCGGCGTCGCCGGCCGCTTCACGGACGCTCACGGGAACCGGGTCCGACGCATAGGCGAGCAAATCCATTGTTTCCATCAGACCTCCGATGAGCCGTCCCGGTCATCACCCGCAGCGGGCTCGGGATCCTGGCCGATTGGCTGGGGCCCGCCATTTGGATGAACTCGCCCCGGAAACTTCATGGCAGGTGCCCAGGTTACGCGGCGTCGGGCTCACCGGATGAGCTTGCGTCTGCCGCCAGTCGATCAGCCATCATCGAGCGGACGAGCAACGCCGAGGGCATCTGCGGGCTTGCGTGGCCTCGTCAGCGCGAAAGCAGGTTCACATACGCCTGGTAGCTGTAGACGCGGTTCTTCTTCTGCCCGGTGAGTTCGGCCAGGATGCCGAGATCTTCCAGCAGCCTGACAGCGGCGCTGGCCGTGGGAAACGTCGTCTGCAGCCGCTGGCGAACATGCTCGACGCTGAAGCGCGGCATCATCGGCAGCCGTTCGAACAGGCGATAGCTGATCGGCCCCGCTTTGGGGGACGCCAGCAGTCGCTTGCGGTCGGCCGTGATCAGGCTGGCCACGTCGATGATGCTGCGCTCGGCCTGCGCCGACGCCGCGGCCACGCCTTCCAGGAAGAACGACACCCAGCCCTCCCAGTCGCCGTCGCCTCGGATGGCGGACAGGCGCCGGTAATACTCGGCCTGGTGCTGCTTGAGGTAACCGCTCAGGTACATCAGCGGCTCTGCCAGCAGGCCCCAGTGCTCCATGAGTGCTGCGATCAGCAGCCGCCCGATGCGCCCGTTGCCATCCAGGAAAGGATGGATGGTTTCGAACTGGGCGTGAACCAGAGCGACCCTGACCAGCGGTGGCAGGTCGGCGTCGCAGGCGTGGATGAAGCGCTCCAGATCCGTCAGCAGAGGGGCCACTTCCTGCGGCGGCGGCGGCACGAAGGCGGCGTTGCCCGGTCGCGTGCCGCCGATCCAGTTCTGCGAGCGGCGAAGTTCGCCGGGCTGCTTGCCCGCACCCCGTACCCCGCCGAGCAGCAGCCGATGCGCCTCGCACAGCAGGCGAACACTGATCGGCAAGCCCTGCGGGTCGCGCAACTGCCCCTGCACCCAGCGGAAGGCATGGAGGTAGTTGGTGACCTCCTCGACATCGTCGGTGTTGCTGACCGTCAGGCCGGCTTCCTCGTCGAACAGGTCGGTCAGCGTGGCCTGGGTGCCCTCGATCTGCGAGGTGAGCAGCGCCTCCTTGCGGATGGCGCTGTAGAGCAGCCATTCCACCGACGGGACCAGGCCCGACACCCCGGCCAGGCGCGCCAGCGCCAGTTCGGCCTGCCGGTTCAGGTCGACGAAGCAGGCCGACGCCAGCGGGGGGTCAGCCGGGGGCAGCGGTCGCGGCACGAAGGCACGGACCGACTCACCCAGCGTGGTCGTGATGGCGTGGGTGCCGGTGGTTCGGGGCATTGAAAGCATGCTTTGGTTGATCGAATCAAATTAAAACATTCTTTACTGTGATTGACCAGTTTCAAAACAGGCTTTCATACGGCGCGGCGCCACCGAGCCTCGCGCCGGCCTGATGCCCTGGTCACCCAGTCCGCCCGGAACCCCGAGTGGCGTCGCGGCACCTGGAAACGAAAACGCCCGACCGATAGAGGTCGGGCGTTGAATGTTGGTGGTGCAAGGCCAACACGATGGCAACTGCACTACCCCCAGGTTCGGAGATGCGCGGTGATGCCGCGTACTTCGCGGGCTTCAGCGGCGTCGAGGCGACTACCCGCATCCACCCGCATCGCGCCCCGGGCCGCCACAGGCCTTTCGGGCTGCCGGCGATACGGGGGTGGGCGCAGTGGTGAGGACTTGGCTTGGTGGCAGGGAATACGCCTGAATGCGCTGCCCTAAACCACGCAAGGAGTCACCCATGCAGAAGATGATGATCAATGAAGTCGTGCGGGCCGAACGGTGGAACCTCAGCCCGAAGACGCTCCAGCGTTGGCGTAGCGAAGGCCGGGGACCCCGGTTCATGAAGATGTCAAGGCGCGTCGTCTACCCGATGGACGAGGTCCTCGACTTCGAATCACAAGCCCTGCGCGCCTCGACCTGGGGGAACGCCGGCGACGTCGTCAGCCCGAACGGCTCGAATCTCATGGACCCGCGCGAGATCGCGCACGTGACTGGGTTGCCCCTGTACATCTTCAGCCACAAGCAGACGCGGGACTCGCTCGGCGTACCGCATCGCAGGGTTCAGAAGCTGATCCGGTTCGACCGCGACGAGGTGATGGCGTGGGCCAGACGCTGGTTGCAGGATGCCAAAGACCAAGGCATCGACGCGAAGGCCGACACGGCAGGCCAGTACCGGTCGTTGCAGCAGGCTCTGGCATCGTTGCCGGCCTGATCCCTGGCAGGCAATGCATCTGCATTGACTTGGCAATGCAGATGCATTACCTTCTGCGCACAGCGTCCTCACCGGAGAAGTGCCATGCCCGCCACGATGCAAGTCGAATCGACACTGACCGACCGCTATCAGACCACGGTGCCCGAGACGGTGCGCCGGGCCCTGCGCCTGGGCAAGCGCGACAGGATCAACTACACGATCCGCCCAGACGGCGAGGTCGTGCTCACGCGCGCGGCCGCCGGCGAGAACGACGATCCTGCGCTGGCGCCGTTTCTCGGCTTCCTGGCCCGCGACTTGGCCGAGCACCCCGAGCGGCTCCAAGCTGTGGATGCCGGTCTGGCTCATCGCATCCAGGCGCTGGTCGGCGGTGTCGATGTCGATCTGGACGCACCGCTGTCGGCGGACGATGAATGAGCGGCGGCAAGCCGCTGGTCGTCAACGGCTGGACCCTCTTCGCCCACCCGATCTTCCTTGATCAACTCGACTCCCTGACCGCGCAGGTCGAGGCGCTCAAGCGCAAGGACCCAGCCGGCTACGTAAAGAAGAACGCCGCCAAGCGCATGGCTGCCATCGCCAAGCTGGCGTTCGAGGTGATTCCGCAGGACCCCGCCCGGCCGGAGTACCGCCAGGGCAACACGCTCGGCGATGAGCATAAGCACTGGTTCCGGGCCAAGTTCTTCCAGCAGTACCGGCTGTTCTTTCGGTTCCACGCGCAAGCGAAGGTGATCGTGTTCGCCTGGGTCAACGACGAGTACACGAAGCGCGCCTGCGAGAGCGCCGACGACGCCTACCGCGTGTTCCGCAGGATGCTCGACAGCGGCCGGCCGCCGTCGGACTGGGGCCAGTTGCTGGCCGAAGCACGTGCCGAAGCGGAGCGCCTTGGCCGGCTCGCGTCAGGCGGTGCTTGACAGGCCGGCTCTACGTGCTGATGGACTTCTCAGCTCGATCTGGCGCGTAAACTTTGGCTGCTCGCGTCAGCTTCGCGGGGTCCCGTCCCGCCAACGACTTACGGGGGGCGCGCAGCAGGATTCGCGAAGGTCGGTCGGCTCGGACACAGGGCCACACGATATCCGAGAGGATGAAGCAAGGAGCGCTCGTATGCTCAAGCCGGAACGACTAGCAAACTACGATAATCCCCTGGTCCAAGCCACGGCGGCGCGACTGGTCGCGGGCGAAACAACGGCTCGTGGACGCATCGAGAAGCTTTTCCACTACGTGCGCGATGAGATCGCATTCGGCTTTCCGGTAGCCGGGGACCTTGTGGCAGCCTCCGAGACGATTCGCACGAGGATCGGCCAGTGCAACACCAAGACGACCCTGTTCCTCGCCTTGTGCAAGGCAGCGGGGGTGCCGGCCCGCGTGAACTTTTCGCTCATCCGCAAGGAGATCCAGCGAGGCTTGTTCACCGGGCTGGCCTACCGTCTCATGCCCCCGCTGATCTCGCATTCCTGGCTTGAGGTGGAGGTGGATGGCCGTTGGCGACGTCTGGATGCCTACATCAACGATGAGCCGTTCTACGAAGCCGGAAAGCGCGCACTGCGGGTCTGTGGCTGGAACATCGGATTCTCGGTTGCCTGCTCCAGCGGCGAATCGAGTGCGGCGTTCGCTCTGGACGAAGAGAAGTTCGTCCAGATGGAGGCTGTGGTCGACGATCACGGCGTCTGGGACGACCCGGCCGACTATTACGCCAGTGCGCTGTACAGGAACCGCCCGGGCTTCCTGAAGCTGCCGCTGTACAGGCTCTGGATCGGGGGAATCAACCTGCGCGTCGAACGAATGCGCCAGCGGGATCTCGATGCCGCGGTGGGCCGGGACTGACTCGGTCGCTGGTCCTCGGCGCGCTGCCGCGGTACCTGTTCGAAGGCAGCGGCGCAAGCTCGCCGGTTGTCCCTCACGGTGATTGCGCGTTGGGGGCTCTGCGCGGCACCGGGCTTCGTTCCGGCCTGATGCGCTGGTCATCCAAGCGCGATGGACAACCGATGGCAGTGACGCACGCGCAAGTCATGGCCACGAAAGGCAGCCTGCGTGTGCTCCGGCGAAGAAGTTGGCGCAGGTTTTGAGAGAACTGAGAGCAGAAGAGAGTCGAACCGGGCGACTTCAGGACGCCGGGCTGCCACTGCGTGGCACATGCAGATCGGCGCCGAACCCCGCGTGGCGTCGCAGCACCTGGAAACGAAAACGCCCGACCGGGACCGGTCGGGCGTTGAATGTTGGTGGAGAGGAGGAGGATCGAACTCCCGACCTCCGCATTGCGAACGCGGCGCTCTCCCAGCTGAGCTACCCCCCCGAACAACCAAAATTCTAACATGAAGCGCGACCGGAACGCGCCGACCCGCCGTCTGCGGCCGCCCGCGCGATAATGACCGCTTCAGGAGCCAGCGGTCGACGGCCCCATCGAACCACCGGCCGGCAGGTGCTGGCCGCCAGGCAAGGCAAACCCATGAAACAACTCGAATTCGGCTGGTTCCTGCCCACCTCCGGCGACACCACCGCCTATGCCGACCGCGACGCGTCGGTGCCGGCCTCGATGACGATGTTCGACCGGGTTGCGACCGCCGCCGAAAAGGCCGGCTTCGAGTATCTGCTGGTGCCGGTGGCCACCACCTGCTGGGACGCCTACATCGCCTCGGCGATGGTGCTGGCGCGCTCGAAGTCGATCCGCATGCTGGTGGCGGCTCGCCCCGGCTACATGAACCCGGTGCTGCTGGCGCGGATGATCGCGGCGATGGACCAGCTCTCGGGCGGGCGGGTCGCGGTCAACCTGATCGCCGGCCAGAGCGAGATCGAGGCGGCGCAGGACGGCATCCGCATGCCCAAGGAAGAGCGCTATGCGCTGATGGACGAGGAGGTCAGCATCCTGAAGGCGCTGTGGACCACCTCGGGGCCGGTGCACTTCGACGGTCGCCACCATCAGATCAAGGGCACGCGGGTCATCCCCCGGCCGCTGCAGCAGCCGCATCCGCGCTTCTACCTGGGCGGGGGGTCGGCCGAGGCCTGGGACATCTCGGCCCGCCATGCCGATGTGCACCTGTTCTGGGGCGACACCACCGAGACGATTGCCGCCAACATGCGGGAGATCCGCGCGCGCGCCGCCCGGCTCGGACGCGAGCACGCCGTCGGCTTCGGCATGCGCCTGCAGATCGTCTGCCGCGAAACCGAGGAAGAGGCCTGGGACGCGGCGCACGCGCTGGTGGCCGGCGTGACCGAATCGCAGACCGCCTTCGTGCGCAACCACTACGCCAGTTCGGCGGCCAACCGCCGCGTGCAGGAACTGGCCCGCGAGCACGGCGAGCTGATCGGTCCGCACCTGTGGACCGGGATCACCAAGGTGCGCCCGGGCGCGGGCATCGCGATCGTGGGCAACCCGCGCCAGTGCGCCGACACGCTGCAGCAGTACATCGACCTGGGCTGCGACTCGTTCTGCCTGTCGGGCTATCTGCACGACGAGGAGGCCGAACGCTTCGCGCGGCTGGTGCGCCCGCTGCTGGTCGAGCGCAACGGCGCCCGGATGCCGGCGCTGCCGGCCGCCTGAGGGGCGCAGGTCGGGCGCAGGTCGGGCGCAGGCCGGGCGGACCGGCGCGGCGCCCCCCGGCTCAGCGGCTGAGGACGAAGCCCTCGTAGCCCTTCGCCACCACCTCGTTGCAGATCGCCCGATAGCGCGGCATCCCGCCGGCGTAGGGCATGAACACCCGCGGCTTGCCCGGCACATTGGCGCCCAGGTACCACGAGTGGCTGGCCTGCGGCAGCAGCGTCGCGTTGGCCGCCTCGTTGACCTTGTCGACCCACTGGTCCGCCGCCTCGGGGCGCGGCTCGATGCGCTCGATGCCGTTTTCGCGCAGGTGCGCAATGCAGTCGGTGATCCAGTCGACATGCTGCTCGATGGCCACCGGCATGTTGCACAGCACCGACGGGCTGCCCGGTCCGGTGATGGTAAACAGGTTCGGGAAGCCCGCCACCTGCAGCCCGAGATAGCTGCGCGGCCCGGCGTGCCAGGCCTCGTTGAGCGCCAGCCCGTCGCGGCCGTGGATGTTCATCTTCATCAGCGGGCCGGTCATCGCATCGAAACCGGTGGCAAACACCAGAATGTCCAGTGGATAGTCCCGCTCGGTGGTGCGGATGCCCTCGGGGGTCGCGCACACGATGGGCGCGGCGCGGACATCGACCAGCGTCACATTGTCGCGGTTGTAGGTCTCGAAATAATGGGTGTCGATCGGCGGCCGCTTGGCGGCGAACGGGTGATCGATGTCGGACAGTACCGCGGCGGTGGCCGGATCCTTGACGATCGAGCGGATCTTGGCGCGAATGAATTCGGCGGCGGTGTCGTTGGCCGCCTTGCTCACCAGCAGGTCCTGGAAAGTGGCCCGGAATTCGAGGCCGCCCTTGCGCCACGCCGCCTCGTAAAGCGCCTGGCGCTCCTCGGGGCTGGAATCGAGCGCCAGCCGGGGACGAATCGAGAACGAGTGCCCGTTCGGCGAGGAGTGCATCACGCCGCGGATCTCGGCGGTGTGCGCCTTCATGTAGCGCTTGAACTCGTCAGTCAGCGGCGCGTTGTGGGCGGGCATGCTGTAGTTGGCGGTGCGCTGGAACACCGTCAGGTGCGCGGCGGTTTCGGCGATGACCGGCGCGGCCTGGATGCCGGTGGATCCGGTGCCCACCAGCCCCACCCGCTTGCCGGTGAAATCGACGCCCTCGTGCGGCCACTGGCCGGTGTGGTACCAGTCGCCCTTGAAGTCGTTCAGGCCGGCGATGTCGGGCACGTTCGCGGTCGACAGGCAGCCCACCGCGGTGATCAGGTAGCGCGCGCTCCAGACCTGTCCGGACTCGGTGGTGACCCGCCAGCGGTTGGCCGCGTCGTCGTAATGCGCCGCGCTGACCCGGGTACCGAACCGGATGCTGCGACGCAGGTCGAAGCGGTCGGCCACATGGTTCAGGTAGCGCATGATTTCCGCCTGACCGGGATAGCGCTCGGACCACTCCCACTCCTGGAGCAGTTCCTCGGAGAAGTAGAACATGTAGGAATGGCTCTCGGAGTCGCAGCGCGCGCCGGGATAGCGGTTCCAGTACCAGGTGCCGCCGACGCCGTCGCCCGCCTCGAGCACCTGCACCGACAACCCGAGCCGGTCGCGCAGGCTGAGCAGCTGATACAGGCCGGAGAAACCCGCGCCGACGATCAGCGCATCGAGTTCGGTGGCGGGAGCGGCCACGGGGGCCAGGGTCGGTGTTGCGTGGTCGGACATGGTTCGGGAAGTCTCCGGAGGGTCATCGGACGGAACAGGCGGCGCGGCCGTGGGGGCGATGGCAGATGGATCGGCCCGGCGGGCTTTGACGCCGCACGGCGGCGCTGCGATCCTACCCCTTGCCGGGGCTCGCGACTTGCGCGGCCCGCTTCCTGTCCCAGGGTGCGAAATGACGATATTCACCGAAACCTTCTGCAATCGCGAGTACAACAACCGGGCGATGATTCCGGAATTCGCCGACATCCTGGCGAGCTGGCGCAGCCGCGCGCAGTCGGCCCGCGAAACGGCGGTCGGGCGGTATGACCTCGCCTACGGAAGCGGCCCGCGCGAGCGCCTGGACCTCTTTCCCGCGGCCGAACCCGATGCGCCGCTGCTGGTGTTCATCCACGGCGGCTACTGGCGCAGCCTGGACAAGGACCATTTCTCCTGGGTGGCCCCGCCCTTCGTGGCGCGCGGCATCAGTGTCGCGGTGCTCAACTACGATCTGGCGCCGGCGGCCAGCCTGCAGACCATCACCCTGAAGGTGCTGCGCGCGGTCGAGTGGCTCTACCGGAACGCCGGCGCCCACGGGGCCGACCCGCGCCGCCTGTTCGTGGCGGGCCATTCGGCGGGCGGACACCTGGGCGCGATGGCGATGGCCGCGCTGTGGCCGATCTGGGATCCAGACCTGCCGGTCGACCTGGTCAAGGGCGGCATCCTGGTGAGCGGGCTCTATGACCTGGCGCCGCTGGTGCAGGCGAGCTTCCTGAACGTCGACCTGAAACTGGATGCGCACGGTGCCGACCAGCTCTCGCCGGCGTGGATCCCGCCGGCCTGCCGCGCCCCGCTGATCACCGCGGTGGGCGAACAGGAAAGCAGCGAGTTCAAGCGCCAGAACGCGCTCCTGGGCGAACGCTGGAGTGCTTTCCTGCGCCAGGACGTGCCACTGCCCGGACGCCATCACCTGTCGGCGATCGAGGCGCTGGCCGAGCCGGGCCACCCCCTGTTCGAGGCGGCGGCCGCGCTGTGCCTGGGGCGCTGAGCGCGGGCTGCGGTCAGACGCGCACCAGCTGACCCGCTCCCGGGGTCAGCCGCCGATCCTCGCGTGCGCTGACCCGCTCACGCGGTCAGCCAAGCCCCGGCCGCTGAGGGGACAACGCGGCCGCGCTCACCCCGTGGGCGAGCAACTCGTCGGGCAGCGGCTGACCGAGCGCCAGACTGGCGCAGGCGCGGCCCATCGCGGCGCTGGTCTGGATGCCATAGCCGCCCTGCCCCGCCACCCACAGAAAACCCGGCGCCGCCGCACGCTCGCCCCCGACCAGTTCGCCATCGGCCACGAACGAGCGCAGACCGGCCCAGACGCGGACCGGCCGGCCGATGGTGAGCGTGGTGGCCTCGCCGATGCGGTGGATGGCCAGCGCGATGTCCATCTCCTCGGCCTGGACATCCTGCGGGGGCACCGGATCGGCATTGGCGGGGGAGCCCAGCAGCCGCCCGGCATCGGGCTTGAAGTACCACTGCTCGGCCACATCGACCACCATCGGCCAGTGCCCGACGGCCAGCTCCGGCGGTGGCGCGAACACGAAAGCCGAGCGGCGCCGCGGCTGCAGACCGATCGGGGGAACGCCCGCCAGCAGCGCGAGCCGGTCCGCCCAGGCACCGGCTGCGTTCAGGACACAGCGCGCCCGCCACTGACGGCCGTCAGCCAGCTGGACCCGCCAGTGGGCCCCGTCACGGCGCAGGCCGGTGACCTCGGCCTGGCAGACCAGTTCGGCCCCAGCGCGCCGGGCGCCGCGCAGATAGCCCTGGTGCAGGGTGTGTACATCGATGTCGCTGGCACCCGGCTCGTAGACGGCCTCCCCGACGCACTGCGGTCGCAGGACCGGCACGGCCGCCAGCGCCTGTTCGCGCGACCAGCGCTGCACCGGCGCGCCGCTGCCCAGCGAGCGCTGCATCTCGTCGAGCGCCGACGGATCGGCCGGATCGCCGATGACCAGGGTGCCGCGCGGCGACAGGATCGGCTGCTCGGCGAAACCCGGGGGTGGACTCTCGAGGAAGGACCGACTGGCGCGCGAGAGCGCCCGCACCTGCGGCGGTCCGTAGGTTTCGGAAAAGAGCGCCGCCGAACGGCCGGTGCTGTGATAGCCGGGCTGCGACTCGCGCTCCAGGATCACGGTGCGCCCGTGGGGCGCCAGCCAGTAGGCCACCGATGCACCGGCGATGCCGGCGCCCACGATGAGAAAATCGGTCTCGATCACGCGTCACCCGTCTATTTCAGCTGCGCCGCTTCGGCACGGAATTCGCGCAGGACCTGCGCGGCATTGTCCAGGCCCAGCGCCTGCGCATCGCGAAGCCACCGCTGCTCCAGCGCCAGCGACCGCGTCCTGACCTCGTCAACGAAGGCCTTGCCGGGCCGGGTCGCGGGCACCCCGGCCGCCTGCAGGCCCGCCAGCGCGCGCCGATCGGCCTGGTCGAAGGCCCGCCCGAACGCCCGCGCGGTCACTTCGCCCGAGAGCGCCTCGATCGCCTGCCGGTCGGCCGGCCCGATGCGCGCCCAGGCGGCCGGGCTCATCACCAGCGCGAAGCTGGTGTTGTAGAACCCGCCCGGCAGCGCGGTTGCATGCCGCACCAGCCGCTGCAGCCCGAAGGACTCGACGGCCTCGGCCGGCAGCAGCAAAGCCTCGGCGCCGCCCGTTTCGAGCAGTTCGCGCGTCTGCTCGATCGGCGCGGTGAGCGTCGAGAGCCGCAGCATCCGGCCAACATCACTCGTCATGCCCCCGCCCACCCGCGCGCTCAGTCCGGTCAGATCGGCCATCGAGGTCATCGGACGCCGGGTGCTGAACAGCAAGCCCGGACCATGGGTGAAGACAGCCAGCACCTTCAGGCCCCGGTGTTCGTCCAGTCGTGCCAGATGACGCTCGTGGATGCGCTGATAGGCCACCGAGGTCGCCTCGGCGCTGTCGCCGCTGAAGGGCAACTCCGCCAGGCGGGTCAGCGCAAACCGTTGCGGCAGGTAACCATGTACCCAATAGGCCAGGTCGATCCGGGCGTCGCGCACCGCCTCGAAGACGGTGGTGGCGCTGGCCATCGGACGGGTAATCGGCCGGCAGGCGACACGCCCGCCGGTGGCCGCGAGCACCTCGGCGCACCAGCGCGTCTGGACCGTCGACAGCGGATGCGTCGGTGCCAGCCAGCTGACCGCCGAGAGCACGACCCGGCCCTGCGCCGCCTCACCCGGTTGCGCCGACGCCGACCCCATGAACCCGGCCACGCAGGCGATCAGCGCGAACCCGCGGCGGGCAGTCTGAGGGAGGGGATGCAAGCGCGACAGACGCATCGGAAACGGGCCGCAACGACAGGAGTGGACCCGAAAATAGCACGCCCGGATGGCGCCTTCGCGCATCGGCAGGCGGTCTGGCCGCCCCCCGCCCAGACCCGGCGCCAAAAGAAAAGGCGCACATCGCTGTGCGCCCCAAATGGCAGACGTGCTGCCTCTCCTCCTCCTCAAACTCCGGATCTCGGACAGTGCCGAAACCTGCAATGGCGCGATCCTAACGAATGGGCCGATGGGCGTCCACGAATTTGTATCAAACGGTAAGCAATTCCACCAGGTGAAATCAGCGCGCCCGATCGACCCAGGCGAGCATGCCCATCGCCAGCAGCAGTGCGGCCAGGCTGGGGATGCTGGTGGCCAGCCAGGGCGGCCAGGTGTTGAGCAGACCCAGGTGCGAAAAAAGCCCGTTCAGGAAGTGAAAACCGACGCCCAGCATGATGCCGGCGAAGACCTTGTAGCCAATGCCCCCGGCGCGCACCTGCAGGTATCCGAACGGCAGCGCCAGCGCCATCATGACCACCACCGCCAGCGGATAGACCGCCTTCTTCCAGAGCGCGATCTCGTACCGGTCGGTGCGCTGGCGGTTGTCGCGCAGGTGCTGGACATACTGCAGCAGGCTCCAGGCCGACATCCGCTCGGGCACCAGCACCAGCACGCCCAGGATGTCGGGGGTCAGGTCCGACGGCCAGGCGAGTTCGGCCTGCCGGGTCCGCACCGCACGCAGCGCGGTAGTGGTGTCGGCGACCGCCTGCGCAGTGAAGCGCGCGACCTCGGCATCGAGGAAGACCCAGCCCCCTGACGGATTGAAGCGCGCATTGGCCGCCTCGATCAGCGCCTCGAGCCGGTACTGGCTGTCGAACTCGAAGACCCGGACCGCCCGCAGCGTGGTGTCCGGTCGCATCTCGGCGACGTTGACGAAGCGCAGCTTGATCACCGCGCCGTCGGCGTCCTTCAGGGTGTCCTTGATCCACAGGCCGGAGCGGAACTGCGCGCCCACCGTGCTGGCCAGCGTGGACATCCGCAGGTTGCTGGCCAGCCGATCGGCCACCGGCGCCAGCAGTTCGCCGGTCAGCGCGGTCACCAGCGCCATCCACAGGCCCAGGGTGCCGACGATGGTGAGCGCCCGACGCCGGCTCATGCCAGCCGCCCGCATCGCGGTGAACTCGGAGTGGGCGGCGAACTGCGACAGCGCGTAGATGGTGCCGATCAGCGTGGCGATCGGCGCGAGCTCGTAGACCCGGCTGGGCAGGCCGAGCAGCACATAGAGCACCGCGTGCTGCAGGCGGTAACCGGCCTGGCCGATGTCGTCGAGCTCGTTGACGAAGTCGAAGAACGCGAACAGGGCCAGAAAGCCGGCCAGCACGAAGCTGACCGAGCCGACGATCTCACGCGCCACATAGCGCCGCAGCAGGCTCATGCGCCAGCGCCCGAGCAGTCGCTGCTCATGTGACCGCCCGGCGCCACGGCCAACGCCAGCCCAGGCGCACCAGTGCCACCCGGCGCCAGAACAGCACCGCGACAATCAGCAGCAACACCGCGTGAATCAGCCAGACCCCCAGCGAGAAGGCAATGCGCCCCTGCGCCACCCAAACCTGCGAAAGGGACAGCAGGTTGCTGTAGACGACATAGACCAGCAGCGCGACGATGAGATTGATGGAGCGTCCGACGCGCGGATTGAACGAGGACAGCGGGATGGCGAACAACGCCAGGGCGACCGCAGACACCGGCAGCCCGAGCCGCCAGATCAGTTCGCCGCGGTGGCGCGCATTGGGCTCGGCGAGCAGTTGCGTCATCGTGCGCGACTTGGCCGACTGGTCGTCGGCCACCGGCATGGCCGGGTCGATCCGCAGCCCGTAGCGCTCGAACTCCATCACCCGGAACTCGGCCGCGGCGGTGCGCCCGTCATAGCGCCGGCCTTTTTCGAGGACCAGGAAGCGCTCGCCGTCGGGCTCACCGGTGATCTGCCCACCGGCCGACACCACGATCGACAGGTTCTCGCCGCGCTGCTGGGTGACGAAGACGTTGCGCACGCTTCGCTCGTCTTCGGAGATCGACTCGACAAAGAACACCCGCGAGGCCGCGGCCGACTCGCGGAACTGGCCTGCCGACACCTTCGAGACATCCTGGCGCTGCTCGAAGCGCTGCTGGTATTCCGCGATCTGGCGGTTGGCCCAGGGCGCCAGCGTGAAGCTCAGCGCTGCAATCAGCAGCACGAACGGGGCGGCAAACGCCAGCACCGGGCTGATGAAGTCGAGCAGGCTGCGTCCGCTCGAGAACCAGATGACCATCTCGGAATCGCGATGGGCACGGGTGAGCGCCATCAGGATCGAGATGTAGAGGGTCAGCACCAGCAGCACTGGCAGGAAATTGATCGCGGCGAACGCGATCAGCGGCACGATGCCGGCGGTGTCCACGCGGCCGCTCGCCGCGCGCCCGAGGGTGCGGATGAGCGTGGTCGTCACCATGATCACGAACAGCGTGGAAAAGACCACGCCGGCGAGATTGGCCAGGTCACGGCGCAAGGTTTTCTTGAAGAGCATCGCGGGGCGCGGGGCACTGACCGATATAATCGGCGCGGTCTTTCTGAAGGGACGAGGACGTGATGCAGTTCAGTATAAAGAGTTCAGCCATCGAAGCCTTGCGCGCCGAGTGCGTGCTCGTGCCGGTGGGCCCGGGCCGCCAGCTCACCGCGGGTGGCAAGTCCCTCGACGAGGTCATGGGCGGCGCCCTGTCGGCTGCGCTGGCGCGGGGCGACCTGCAATCGAAGGCCGGAGCCACGCTGCTGGTCTACGGCGATGCGCGAAAGGTGGCGCGCGCGGTGCTGGTGGCGACCGGCGATGACGCCGAAGCCAGCGAACGCAACTTTACCGAAGCGGTGCGGGCCGGGCTGCGCCAGGCGGGCGCGATGTCGTGCGACGAGGCCGCATCGCTGCTGCATGAGGCCGCCGTCAAAGGTCGTGACACCGCGTGGAAGCTGCGCCAGCAGGTGGCCACCGGCCGCGATCTGGCCTACCGGTTCGAGCGGCTGAAGTCGCGCAAGGAATCCCAGCCGGTGCGTCCGGCCCGCGTCCAGATGCTGGTCGCGCGCGCCGGTCTCGCGCCGGCCCAGGCGGCGGTCGCGCGCGCCACCGCGCTGGCCAACGGCAGCGATCTGGCGCGCGACCTGGGCAACCTGCCCGGCAACATCTGCACCCCCGGCTACCTGGCCGACGCGGCCCGCGAACTGGGCACCAGCTTCAAGATCAAGGTGCAGGTGCTCGAGCGCAAGCAGATGGAGGCCCTGAAGATGGGCTCGCTGCTGTCGGTGGCGCGCGGCTCCGAAGAGCCGCCCAAGCTGATCGTCCTGCAGTACGCCGGCGGTCCGGCCAAGCAGGCACCGGTGGCGCTGATCGGCAAAGGCATCACCTTCGACACCGGCGGGATCTCGATCAAGCCGGCCGCCGAGATGGATGAAATGAAGTTCGACATGTGCGGCGCGGCCTCGGTGCTGGGCACGCTGCGCGCGATCGCCGAGATGAAGCTGCCGATCAACGTGGTGGGCATCATCGCCGCCGCCGAGAACATGCCGGGCGGCAGCGCGACCAAGCCGGGCGACATCGTCACCAGCATGTCGGGGCAGACCATCGAGATCCTGAACACCGACGCCGAAGGTCGGCTGGTGCTGGCCGATGCCCTCACCTATGCCGAGCGCTTCAAGCCGCAGGCGGTGATCGACATCGCCACGCTGACCGGGGCCTGCGTGATCGCCCTGGGCAATCACCGCAGCGGCCTGTTCAGCAGCCACGACGGCCTGGCCGACTCGCTGCTGGCCGCCGGCCGCGAGGCGGGTGATCCGTGCTGGCGCATGCCGCTCGATGAGGAATACGGCGAGGGCCTGAAGTCGAACTTCGCCGATGTCGCCAATGTCGGCGGGCGCGCCGGCGGCTCGATCACCGCCGCCTGCTTCCTGGCCCGGTTCGCCCGCCAGTTCGACTGGGCGCACCTGGACATCGCCGGGACCGCCTGGCGCTCAGGTGCAGCGAAGGGCTCGAGCGCCCGGCCGGTGCCGCTGCTCACCCAGTTCCTGATCGACCGCGCAGCACCGGGCTGATGCAACCGTTCGGATGACCCGCATCGACTTCCACTTCAACGCGCCGGACAAGCTGCACTACAGCTGCCGGCTGCTGCGCAAGATCCACCGCGCCGGTCAGCGCGCGGTGGTCTATGCGCCCCCGGTGGCGCTGTCGGCGCTCGATCTCGAGCTGTGGGCCTTCTCGCCGACCGATTTCATCCCCCATGTGGCGGCGCACGACCCGCTGGCCGGTGCCACCCCCATCCTGCTGTGCAGCGAGCCGACCGATACACCGCACAGCGACGTGCTGGTGAACCTCGCCGCGCAGACGCCCTCCTTCTTCAGCCGCTTCGAGCGACTGATCGAAGTGGTCGGGCAGGATGACCAGGACCGGGCGGCGGCGCGCGAGCGCTGGCGCTTCTACAAGGAACGCGGCTATCCGCTGACCAGCTTCGACCTCGCCGCCGCCAGCGGCGCCGGCGCGTGACTGACCTGCCCCCGGACGCGGACGATCCGCTCGACGAGATCCCGCACGACAACAGCATCCCGGTGCTCACCGACGTGATGCCGGCGGCGCCGGCTGATCGGGCGCATCGCGCCAGGGAAGGCGGGCGGGATTCGGCGGCGGCATCGCCCCTTCCACCGTCAGCCGCAGCGTCAACCGCACCGTCAGCCGCTGCGTCAACCGCACCGTCAACCGCACCTTCAACCGCACCGTCAACCGGACCATCGGCCGCTCCGTCAGCCGCTCCGTCAGCCGCACCGGTCGCCAATTCGGCCACCTCAACGCCGGCCACCTCAACGGCGGTGGCCGCGGCAGCAGCCGCCGCGGCCACCGCGGCCGCCGCCGGCCAGCCGATCCACCTCTGGCTCGAACCCATGGTCGCCAACCTGCTGGCGCAGGCCGGACTGACGCCCGAACCGCAGGTCAGAGAGTCGTTCGCCCGCCATGTGCGCGCCCTGTTCCGCCACCCCGTACCCGGCGCGCCCCCTGGCCCCGCGGCCGCCCCCCTCGCCCGTCCCCTGGAATCGATTGCCATGAACGCACCCACCGCCGACGCCGGCTCGCTCGCCAAGAGCTTCGAACCGCGCGACATCGAAGCCCACTGGTATTCGGTCTGGGAATCGCGCGGCCTGTTCGCCGCCGGCCAGCGCGAGGGCGCACCCGCCTTCAGCATCCAGCTGCCCCCGCCCAATGTCACCGGCACGCTGCACATGGGGCACGCGTTCAACCAGACGCTGATGGACGCGCTCACCCGCTACCACCGGATGAAAGGCGACAACACGTTGTGGCTGCCGGGCACCGATCACGCCGGCATCGCCACCCAGATCGTGGTCGAGCGCCAGCTCGATGCGCAAAAGCTCACCCGTCACGACCTGGGTCGCGAATCGTTCGTGAAGCGGGTCTGGGAATGGAAGCAGGAATCCGGCTCGACCATCACCCGCCAGATGCGCCGCATGGGCGCCTCGACCGACTGGTCGCTGGAATACTTCACCATGGATCCCTCGCTCTCCGAGGTGGTCAAGGAAGTGTTCGTCGGGCTGTTCGAGCAGGGCCTGATCTACCGCGGCAAGCGGCTGGTGAACTGGGATCCCAAGCTGCTGACCGCGGTGTCCGACCTGGAGGTGGTCAGCGAGGAAGAGAACGGCTTTCTCTGGGAGATCCGCTATCCGCTGGCCGACGGCAGCGGCGACCTCACCGTGGCCACCACCCGACCCGAGACGATGCTGGGCGACACCGCACTGATGGTGCACCCGGAAGACGAGCGCTACGCGCACCTGGTGGGGCGCATGGTGCGCCTGCCGCTGACCGGCGCCGGCGACCTCACCGACGGCTGGCGCGAGATTCCGATCATCGCCGACGACTATGTCGACCGCGCCTTCGGCACCGGCGTGGTCAAGGTGACGCCGGCCCACGACTTCAACGACTATGCGGTCGGTCAGCGCCACGGGCTGCCGATGATCAGCGTCTTCACGCTCGATGCCCGGGTCAACGAAAATGGGCCGGCCCGCTACCAGGGCCTGGATCGCGAGCAGGCGCGTCGGCAAGTGGTGGCCGACCTCGAACAGCTCGGGCTGCTCGCCGCCACCCGTCCCCACAAGCTGATGATGCGTCGCGGCGACCGCACCGGCGCAATCATCGAACCGATGCTCACCGACCAGTGGTTCGTCGCGATGAGCAAGCCCTCGCCGCAGGACTCGATGCTGGCCGGTAAGAGCATCGCCCAGCGCTCGCTCGATGTGGTGGCCGACGGCTCGATCACCTTCGTGCCCGACAACTGGCGCGCGACCTACGATCACTGGCTCAACAACATCCAGGACTGGTGCATCTCGCGCCAGCTCTGGTGGGGCCACCAGATTCCGGCCTGGTACAAGGCGGGCCCCGACGGCCAGCCGATGCACGACGGCAGCGTCTTCGTCGCCCGCACCGAGGAAGCGGCGCGCGAGCAGGCGGCCGCGCTCGGCTGGCACGGCCCGCTGGTGCGCGACCCCGATGTGCTGGACACCTGGTTCTCGTCGGCGCTGGTGCCCTTCTCGACCCTGGTCGATCCGGCGCAGGTCTTTCGTGACGGCCGCCCCAATCTGCTGCCGCATCTGCGTCAGTTCCTGCCGTCGTCGGTGCTGGTCACCGGCTTCGACATCATCTTCTTCTGGGTCGCCCGGATGGTCATGATGACCGTC
The DNA here is from genome assembly GCA_903934295.1 of uncultured beta proteobacterium. GTDB lineage: Bacteria > Pseudomonadota > Gammaproteobacteria > Burkholderiales > Burkholderiaceae_E > Quisquiliibacterium. The sequence goes on along the minus strand of CAIZNI010000056.1, from coordinate 82,136 downwards.
GCCTTCACCGACCAGGTGCCGTTTCGCCAGGTCTATGTGCACGCGCTGGTGCGCGACGCCGAAGGCCAGAAGATGTCCAAGAGCAAGGGCAACACGCTGGACCCGATCGACCTGATCGACGGCGTCGACCTGGACACACTGGTGGCCAAGCGGACGACCGGACTGATGAACCCGAAGCAGGCCGAGACCATCGCGCGCCGCACCCGCAAGGAATACCCGCAGGGCATCCCCGCCTTCGGCGCCGACGCGTTGCGCTTCACTTTCGCCGCGCTGGCCACGCCGGGGCGCAACATCAACTTCGACCTGAGCCGCTGCGAGGGCTACCGCAACTTCTGCAACAAGCTCTGGAACGCGACCCGCTTCGTGCTGATGAACTGCGAGGGCCGCGACAACGGCTTCGCGCCGCACACCGCCGAGCAGTGCGTGCCGGGTGGCTATCTGCACTTCACGCAGCTCGACCGCTGGCTCACCTCGACGCTGCAGCGCCTGGAAGCCGAGGTCGAACGGCACTTCACCGACTACCGCTTCGATCTGGCGGCGCGCGCGGTCTACGAGTTCGTCTGGAACGAGTACTGCGACTGGTACCTGGAACTGGCCAAGGTCCAGCTCTCGGGGCCCGACGAGGCGGTGCAGCGCGCGACCCGACGCACCCTGCTGCGCACGCTGGAGACGGTGCTGCGGCTGGCGCATCCGTTCATTCCCTTCATCACCGAGGAGCTGTGGCAGAAGGTCGCGCCGCTGGCGATGCGTTACGGCGAGCGCGGTGTCCAGACGCTAAAAGGCCCGGCGCTGCTGGAAGCGATGGCCGAGCAGCGCTTCAACCTGCTGGCGCAGTCGTATCCGGTGAGCGAGCCCTCGCGCATCGACGAATCGGCCGAAGCCTGGGCCGCCTCGCTCAAGGCGATGATCGACGCCTGCCGGGCGCTGCGCGGCGAGATGAACCTGTCGCCCGCGCTGCGCCCGCCGCTGGTGGCCGCCGGCGAGACCGCGCTGCTGCAGTCGTGCGCGCCCTACCTGAAGTTCCTGGCGCGGCTGGACGATGTGCAGATCGTGGCCGAACTGCCGCAGTCGCCCTCGCCGGTCCAGATCGTCGGCGCCAATCGGCTGATGCTGAAGGTGGAGATCGATGTCCCGGCCGAGCGCGAACGGATCGGCAAGGAGATCGCGCGGGTGCAGGGTGAAGTCACCCGGGCCACCGCCAAGTTGGGCAACGCGAGCTTCGTCGAGCGGGCGCCCGCCGCGGTGGTCGCGCAGGAACGCGATCGGGTGGCCGGATTCGAAGCCACCCTGGTGCGGCTGAACGAGCAACTGCGCGCGCTGGGCTGAGGCTTGCGAAGACGCCCGGCGGCCGCCGGGTTGCGCGCCTTGCCGCCCGCGCCCGGCCGCCCGCGCGTGGCTGCCCGCGCCCGGCAGCGCTGCGCGAGGCAGGGCTGCGCGGGGCAGGGCTGCGCGGGCGGGCGTACGCCGGCTCAGCCGACGCTGGTGTAGCCGCCGTCGACCGTCATCAGCGTGCCGGTCATGTACCGGGCCGCATCCGAGCACAGGAACAGGACCGGGTCGGCGATCTCCACCGGATCGGCCCAGCGGCCCATCGGCACCCGCGACAGGATCCCCGCGTTACGCACCGGGTCTTCGCGGGCGCCGCGCGACAGCTGGGTGATCACCCAGCCGGGCGCGACCCCGTTGACCCGGATGCCGTCGGCGGCATAGGCGCTCGCCAGCGACATGGTCAGGTTGCGCACCGCGCCCTTGGAGGCCGAGTAGGCCGGCTGACGGGGGCCGCCGAAGAACGACATCACCGAGCCGATGAACACGATCGCGCCGCCGCTGCGCGCCAGCAGCGGGCGAGCCGCGGTGCTGACCCGCATGCCGCCCGACACGTTGACATCGAGCACCTGGTCGAAGACCGCGGGATCGTGCTCGGCATCGCGGCGGATGACGCCAGCGCAGTTGACGACGAAATCGAGCGCCGGCAGGCTGCCCACCAGCGCCACCACCGCGGCGTTGTCGGTGACGTCCAGCGCACGGACATCGGCCCCGGCCAACGCCGCATCGGTGCGCGCCGCGGCCAGCTCAGCCTCGGTGAGACCGCAGGCGATCACGCGCGCGCCGGCCTTCAGAAAGGCGGCGCTGACCGCTGCGCCGATGCCCGACACACCGCCGGTGACCAGCGCGGTGCGGCCCGAGAAATCGTAGGAGAAATTCATGCGGCCTCAGCGACGTTGGAGGTAGAAGGACCACTCGCGACCGCCGTCCTGGACGGCGACCAGCGGGTTGCCGGTCTGCTTGGCGAAGGCGGCGAAATCACGCTGCGAGCCGGGGTCGGTGGAAATGACCTTGAGCACCTGGCCGCTGGTCAGATCGGCCAGCGCCTTCTTGGCGCGCAGGATGGGCAGGGGGCAGTTCAGGCCGCGCGCATCGACCTCTCGGTCGACGGCCGGCAGCTCGGGACTGGAACTCATCGGAATCCTCGACACAGCGGGTAGGGCCGGACAGCGGACTGCCCGGCGGGAACCCGCGAGTTTAGCGCGGCCCGGGCGCCGCCGGCGGCGCGCCGATCTTCTGGCGCAACGAGCCCAGCGCACCGGCGCCCGACATGAGCGCCACCGCCCAGTACAAGGGCGCATAGGCGAGCGCCCCGGAGAAGAAAACTGCCAGCAGACTGCCGATGCCACCGAACGCGGTCGGCAGAACGGTCTGGGTGCCGTTGATCAGGGTCATCCGCAAGCCGACCGCCTCGCCGACGCGCCCGGGCGGGCTGACCTGATGCAGCAGCGACATCACCGCCGGCTGGCCGACGCCCAGCCCGAGTCCGAGCACGAACGACAGCACGATCAGCCCGTAGTGGGTGGAGACCAGCGGAAAGGCCAGGTAGACCCCGCACGCGACGAGCTGGACGGTGCCGATCAGCTGCCATTCACTGAAGCGGCGCACCAGCAGCGGCAGCGCCATGCGGACCAGGAAGGTCGCGGCCGCGAACGCACCCAGCACCACCCCGATCTGGCTGGCCGACAGGCCGATCTTGCTGCCCTGGATCGGGGTGAGGAACATGTGGACGTCCCAGGCGGTGGAGGTGAGCACCACCGACAGGTAGAGCCGGCGCAGCTGCGGCGTGCCCAGCAGGTCGAGCACCTTGCCCGACTGCGCGGGCTGGCCCTGCTCGAGCAGGGTCTGGCCGGAGAAGGTCCAGCGCCAGCGCAGCAGCGCGAAGGCCAGCACGATCAGCAGCCCCGACGCGCCGAACGAGGCCCCGAACGAGGCCCCCGCACCCGCATGGTCGATCAGCTGGCCGGCGATGATCGGACCGAAGAAAGCCGAGATCGAGAAGCCCACCGCCAGGTAGCCGAAATTGCGCATCCGCTCAGGACCGTCGGCCAGCTCGCCGGTGAGCTTCTGGATGCTCATGTGAAAGAGCATGAAGCCGGTGCCCACCATCAGGCTGTTGAAAAACAGCGCCGGCATCGACAGCCACACCGTGGGCACCGCGAACCCCACGCCGATCACTGCGGTGCCGGTGAGCATCGGCACCCGCGTGCCGACCCGATCGAGCCAGCGGCCGGCGTGCACCGACAGCAGCATCGGCAGCAGGGCATAGAGCGACAGCAGAAGGCCCACCGTGAGGGTGGGCGCCTTCATCTGGATGGCCGCCAGCGAGACCGTCAGGCGGCTGGCGGTGAAGGCGGTGTGGCCGATCACCGCCAGGCAGATGACGGTAAACAGCGAGGGCTGGTGCTGGCTCACCCCAGCCGCTGCGCCACCCATGCCGGGACGCCGGCCAGCGCCCCGGGCAGCGCCGCGGGATCGGTGCCGCCGGCCTGCGCCATGTCGGGCCGCCCGCCGCCCTTGCCGCCCACCTGCTGGGCGACATGATTGACGAGTTCGCCCGCCTTGACTCGGGCGGTGGCGTCGGCGGTCACCCCGGCGATCAGGGTGACCTTGCCGCCCTCGACCGCCGCCAGGACGATTGCCGCGGTCTTGAGCTTGTCCTTGAGCTTGTCCATGGTCTCGCGAAGCGTCTTGGCATCGGCGCCCTCGAGCGCCGCGGCCAGCACCCGGATGCCACCGACCTCGACCGCCTGTTCGGCGAGGTCATCGCCCTGTGACGACGCCAGCTTGGATTTGAGCCGCGCCATCTCGCGCTCGCTGGTGCGCAGTTGCTCGAGCACCTGGGCGATGCGCGAGGTGAGCTCGGACGGGGGGGCCTTCAGGCTGGCGGCGGCCTCGTTCAGCGTGCCCGCGACCTGCTGCACCCAGGCCAGCGCGTTCTCGCCGGTGACCGCCTCGATGCGGCGGATGCCGGCGGCCACGCCGCCCTCGGCCACCACCTTGAAGAGCCCGATGTCGCCGGTGCGGTTCACATGGACACCGCCGCACAGCTCGCGCGAGAAACCGATGTCGAGCACGCGGACGCTGTCACCGTATTTCTCGCCGAACAGCGCCATCGCGCCGCCCTTGACCGCCTCGTCGAAACTCATCACGCGAGCCTGCGCCGATGCGTTGGCCAGTACCTCACGATTGACGATCGCCTCGATGCGTCGCACCTCGTCGGCACTCACTGCCGCGTTGTGGCTGAAGTCGAAACGGGTCTTGTCGGGATCGACCAGCGAGCCCTTCTGCTGGACATGGGGGCCGAGCACCTCGCGCAGCGCCTTGTGCATCAGGTGGGTGGCCGAGTGGTTGCGCACGGTGGCCGCGCGACGCCCCAGATCGACCCGGGCCTGCACCCGATCACCGACCTTCAGCTCACCGGCCGTCAGGACCCCGTGATGACCGAAGACATCGGACTGCACTTTCTGGGTGTCGCGCACCTCGAAGCGGGTCGCCCCGGCCATCAGCTCACCGGCATCGCCCACCTGGCCGCCCGACTCGGCATAGAACGGCGTGTTGTCCAGCACCACCACCGCCGGCTGGCCGGCCTGGACCCGCGGCACCGACGCGCCGCCGACATACAGGGCGGTGATGCAGCCCTCGTCGGCCAGGGTGTCGTAGCCGACGAAGCGGGTCGCAACGCCTTCGTACGACAGCGTCTCGCCCGCCTTGAACTTGCCGGCGGCGCGGGCCTGCTCGCGCTGGCGCTGCATGGCGACGTCGAAGCCGGCCTCGTCGACCGCCACCTGGCGCTCGCGGCAGACATCGGCAGTCAGGTCGAGGGGGAACCCGAAGGTGTCGTAGAGCTTGAAGGCGGTCTCGCCATCGAGCGTCGTGATGCCGCCGGCCAATGCGGTCTCGAGGATCGCCATGCCGTGCTCGAGGGTCTCGCCGAACCGCTGCTCTTCCTGGAGCAGCACGTCGGCGACCCGGTCGCGCACCGCGCGCAGCTCGGGATACGCATCGCCCATCGCCTGGTCCAGATCGGCCACCAGGCGGTGGAAGAAGGGCCGGGTCTGGCCGAGCTTGTGACCATGGCGCAGCGCCCGGCGGATGATCCGGCGCAGCACATAGCCGCGCCCTTCGTTGCCCGGGATGATGCCGTCGACGATCAGGAAAGCGCAGGCGCGGATGTGATCGGCGATGACGCGCAGCGACGGCAGCGTGAGGTCGGTGCTGCCGGTCTCGCGGGCCGCGCCGCGGATGAGCGCCTGGAACAGGTCGATCTCATAGTTGCTGTGCACGTGCTGCAGCACCGCGGCGAGCCGCTCCAGTCCCATCCCGGTGTCCACACAGGGCTTGGGCAGCGGGGTCAGGGTGCCGGCAGCGTCGCGCTCGTACTGCATGAACACCAGGTTCCAGATCTCGATGTAGCGGTCACCGTCCTGGCCGGGGCTGCCCGGGGGGCCGCCCTCGACCTCGGGACCGTGGTCATAGAAGATTTCCGAGCACGGCCCGCAGGGCCCGGTGTCGGCCATCTGCCAGAAGTTGTCCGACGCGTAGCGCGCGCCCTTGTTGTCGCCGATGCGCACGATGCGCTCGGCGGGCACGCCGATCTCGTCAGCCCAGAGGTGCCAGGCCTCGTCGTCCTCGGCGTAGACGGTGACCCACAGCCGCTCGGGCGGCAGCTGGTAGACGCCGGTGAGCAGGTCCCAGGCGTGGCGGATCGCCTCGCGCTTGAAATAGTCGCCGAACGAGAAGTTGCCCAGCATCTCGAAGAAGGTGTGGTGGCGGGCGGTGTAGCCCACGTTCTCGAGATCGTTGTGCTTGCCGCCGGCCCGCACGCTGCGCTGCGCGCTGGTGGCACGACGATAGGGGCGATGCTCCTTGCCGAGGAAAACATCCTTGAACTGGACCATGCCGCTGTTGGTGAACAGCAGGGTCGGATCGTTGGCGGGAACCAGGGAGCTGGAGGCCACAATCGTGTGGCCGCGGGCTTCGAAGAACTTCAGGAACTTCTCGCGGATCTCGGCCGACGTCATTTGGAGTGGAACTCATTGATTTATCAGGAGAATGCGATTCTACCGAAACACCCTGCCCCACGCCGGCCCGCAGGGCCAAAAAAACGCCGCCGGCCAGCGCGCTGCAACGCCTGCATCGGAACGCCCGGCCTCGAAGCGCAGCGTCGGATCGGGTAACGTCCGGTCCATGACAACCGCTCTCGATTCGATCCGGGTCCTCGATCTGACCCGTGTGCTGGCCGGCCCCTGGTGCGCGCAGAACCTTGCCGACCTCGGTGCCGAAGTGATCAAGGTCGAACGCCCCGGCGCGGGCGATGACACCCGGACCTGGGGTCCGCCGTTCCTGAAGGACCGGGAGGGCCACGACACCACCGACGCCGCCTACTACCTCGCCGCCAACCGCGGCAAGAAGTCGATCCTGCTCGACATCGCCACCCCGGCCGGCCAGCAGGCGGTGCGGGAGCTGGCCCTGGTCAGCGACGTGGTGCTCGAGAACTACAAGGTCGGCCAGCTGAAGAAATACGGGCTCGACTACGAGAGCCTGAAGGCGGTCAACCCGCGGCTGGTCTACTGCTCGGTCACCGGATTCGGGCAGACCGGGCCCTATGCGCACCGCGCCGGCTACGACTTCATCATTCAGGGCATGGGCGGGATGATGTCGGTAACCGGCGAAGCCGATGACCAGCCCGGCGGCGGGCCCCAGAAAGTCGGCGTCGCGGTGGTCGACCTGATGACCGGCATGTACGCCACGCAGGCGGTGCTGGCGGCGCTGTTCCACCGCGAGCGCAGCGGCGAAGGTCAGTACATCGACATGGCGCTGCTCGATGTCCAGGTCGCGATGATGGCCAACATGAACACCAACTACCTCATCAGCGGCAAGGCGCCGCGCCGCTGGGGCAACGCGCATCCGAACCTCGTGCCGTACCAGACCTTCAAGGCGAGCGACGGCTGGGTGATCATCGCGGTCGGCAACAACGACCAGTTCCGCCGTTTCTGCGAGGCGGGCGCGTGCCTGGAACTGTTCACCGATCCGCGCTTTCTGCGGGTGCAGGACCGGATCCGCAACCGCGACCAGCTGATTCCGCTGATGGCCACGGTGGTGGCCGGGCGCACCCAGCAGCAGTGGATCGAGAACCTCGAGGCCGCCGGCGTGCCGTGCGGGCCGATCAACGACCTGGCGCAGGTCTTCCAAAATCCGCAGGTGCAGGCGCGCGGGCTGCGCATCGACCTGGAACGCGAGGACAGCGGACCGGTGCCGCTGGTGGGCAGCCCGATCCGGATGTCGGCCACCCCGGTGCGCTACGGCCTGCCGCCGCCGCGCCTGGGCGAGCACACCGACGCGGTACTCGGCGAGCTGCTCGGGTACTCGGCCGCGCAGATCGCCGCCGCCGGCGGGCACACCGGGGCGAACGCACCGACCGCCGACCCGGCCTGATCGGAACCGGGCGCAGGGTCGGCCCGGCACGCGCGCGGCGATTGCGGTTAGACTCGGTCGATCGCGGTGGCACCGGCGCCGACCGCCACCGGACCCGATGCGGCCAGACCCGATGCCGCCGGCCGCGCAAGCCTGCCGAGCCGTTTCACTCCAGACTGGCCTGACCGTTACCCCGGACGCCCCGAATGCAAGCCACCGATCGCCCCCTGCCCGACGGCCTGATCGTCATCGCCAAGCAGGAGTGCCCGACCTGCGTGCTGGTCGAACCGCTGCTCGCGCAGATCGCCCGCGAAGCCGGCACCCTCACCGTCTACAGCCAGGATGACCCGCGCTATGGCGCCGGGCTGCCCGGCAGCGTGCACGACACCAGCCTGGAGCACTCGTACCGGATGTCGGTCGAGATCGTCCCGACCCTGATCCGGGTGGAAGGCGGACGCGAGGTCGAGCGCACCTACGGCTGGCATCGCGCCGACTGGCAGCGCATCAGCGGCATCGCCGGCCTGGGCGCCGGTCTGCCGGAAGTGCGGCCCGGATGCGGCTCGATGACGCTCGACCCGGGCGTCGCCGAAACCCTCGCGGTGCGCTTCGGCAAGGCCCGCTTCCAGTCGCGCACGATCGAGATCGGCAGCGCCGAAGACCCGGCGGAAGCCTGCTTCGAGCGCGGCTGGACCGACGGTCTGCCGGTCACCCCGCCCACCCGCGAGCGGGTGCTGCGCATGCTCTCGGGCACCCCGCGTGCGCCCGATGAAATCATCGGCATGATCCCGCCCGACCTGGCGCCGTGCACCGTCGAGAAGGTTGCGATCAATGCCGTCATGGCGGGCTGCAAGCCCGAGTACATGCCGGTGGTGCTGGCCGCGGTCGAGGCCGCCCTGATCGACGAGTTCGGCATGCACGGCATCCTGTGCACCACCATGTTCTGCGGCCCGGTCATCATCGCCAACGGTCCGGTCACCCGTGCCATCGGGATGAACTCGGGCACCAACGCCCTCGGCCAGGGCAACCGGGCCAACGCCAGCATCGGCCGCGCGCTGCAGCTGGTGATCCGCAATGTGGGCGGCGGACGCCCGGGCGAGATCGACCGCTCGGCGCTGGGCACGCCGGGCAAGTACACCTTCTGCTTCGCCGAGGCCGAGGACAGCGACTGGGCGCCCCTGTCGGTCGAGCGCGGCTTCGCGCCCGGCGTCTCCACCGTCACCCTGTTCGCCGGCGAAGGCGTCCAGGGCATCGTCGACCAGAAGTCGCGCACGCCGGAATCGCTGGCGCGCAGCTTCGCCGCCTGCATGCGGGTGATCGACCACCCGAAGCTCGCGATGGCGGGCGACGCGCTGCTCATCGTCTCGCCGGAGCACGCCCGCGTCTTCCTGGAAGCCGGGTGGTCCAAGGCGCGTCTGCTCGCCGAGCTGGTCGAGCTGTTGCAGCTGCCCGGCGACGAGCTGGTGACCGGCGCCGGCGGCATCACCGAAGGCCTGCCGGCCTCGGTGGCCGGCACCCGGGTCCCCAAGTTCCGCCCCGGCGGCATCCTCATCGTCCGGGCCGGCGGCACCGCCGGCCTTTTCTCGGCAGTGGTCGCCGGCTGGGCCGCCTCCGGCGCCGTCGGCTCCACCCCCGTCACCCAGGAGATCACCGCATGACCGATCCTTCCCTCCTCCTCGACCCGACGGCCGAGCGGGCCCCGGCGGCGCGAGCCCGCCTGGCCCGCCCGGCCAGCCTGGACGGGCTGACGGTGGGCATTCTCGACATCTCCAAGGCACGCGGCAACGTGTTCCTGGACCGTGTCGATGAACTGCTCAGCGCGCGCGGCATCGCCGTCAAACGCTATCGCAAGCCCACCTTCACCCGGCCGGCTCCGACCGCGCTGGCCCAGCAGATCGCCGCCGAGTGCCAGCTCGTCATCGAAGGGCTGGCCGACTGAGGTTCCTGCACGTCGTGCTGTATGCATGACATCGCGGGTCTCGAAGGTCGCGGCATTCCGGGAGTCGGGGTTGCGTCAACCGAGTTCGTTCAGGCGGCTGCTGCGCAGTCGCAATCGCTGGGCTTCGACCCGGCCATGGTGTTCGTGCCCCATCCGATCCAGGACCGCACGAATGACGAGTTGCGCGCGCTCGCCGACGCGGCAGTCGACCAGATCCTGCGCTCGATCAGCGCCGGCTGAGGTCCTGCGCCGTCGGCCCGGAGCCGGCGCATGAGCGGCGGACGCGGCACCGCCGCCGCGTTTCGTCCGCCCTCGGTCGATCGCATCCTGGGCTGGCCGGCGCTGGCCGGGCTGATCGCCGAGCACGGTCGCCCGGTCGTGCTGCAGTCGGTTCGCGACGAACTCGCGGCGCGGCGTGCGCCCGCCGCATCGCCCGCCGCATCGCTCGCGGCCACCGCACCCGAATCGCCCCGCACACCGGACGATGAAGCCGCCGACATCGCCCAGGCGGTCGTGCGCCGGGTCGATTCGCTGATGACCGACACGCTGCGCCCGGTGCACAACCTCACCGGCACGGTGCTGCACACCAACCTGGGTCGCGCGCCCCTGCCCCGGGAGGCGATCGAGGCGATCAGCCGGGTCGCCGCCGGGGCGGCCAATGTCGAATTCGACCTGGACACCGGCCGGCGTGGCGAGCGCGATGATCCGGTCGCGCAGTGGCTGTGCCGGCTCACCGGCGCGCCGGCCGCGGCGGTGGTGAACAACAACGCAGCGGCGGTGGTGCTGCTGCTCAATGCGCTGGCCCTGCGCAAGGAAGTGATCGTCTCGCGCGGCGAGCTGATCGAGCTCGGCGGCTCGTTCCGACTGCCCGACATCATGGCGCGCGCCGGCTGCCGGCTGCGCGAGGTCGGCACCACCAACCGCACGCACCTGAGCGATTTCGCCCAGGCGATCGGGCCGCGCACCGCGCTCATCATGAAGGTGCACGCCAGCAACTACCGGATCGACGGGTTCACCACCCAGCCCGACGAGCGCGAGCTGGCCGATCTCGCCCACGCCCACGGCATCCCGTTCGTGATCGACCTGGGCAGCGGCACCCTGACCGACCTGACCCGGCTCGGGCTGCCCGCCGAACCCACGCCCGCCCAGGCGCTGGCCCAGGGCGCCGATCTGGTCACCTTCAGCGGCGACAAGCTGCTGGGCGGACCGCAGGCCGGCATGCTGGTGGGACGCGCCGACCTGATCGACCGGGTGCGGCGCAATCCGCTCAAACGGGCGATGCGCTGCGACAAGCTCACCCTGGCCGCGCTGGCGGCGGTGCTGCGGCTGTACAGCGACCCGGACCGGCTGGTGCAGCGGGTGCCGGCCCTGCGCCAGCTGGCCCGCCCGCCCGAGCCGATCGAAGCGCTGGCCCGGCGGGTCGCCCCGGTGCTGGGCGGCTGGCTCGGCGAACGCGCCACGGTGTCGGTGGCGCCGATGCTCAGCCAGATCGGCAGCGGCTCACTGCCGGTCGACCGGTTGCCCAGCTTCGGGCTGCGCATCGAGCCGACCGGGGCCCGCCGCAGCGCCGGGCGCGCACTCGACGCGCTGGCGGCGCAATTGCGCCGGCTGCCGACCCCGGTGATCGGGCGTGTCGGCGACGGCGCGCTGTGGCTCGATCTGCGCTGCCTCGAGGACGAGGCCGGCTTCACCGCCCTGTTCGAGCCGCCGCCCGCGCCATGATCATCGCCACCGCCGGCCATGTCGACCACGGCAAGACCAGCCTGGTGCAGGCGCTGACCGGGGTCGACACCGATCGCCTGGCCGAGGAGAAGCGGCGCGGGCTCACCATCGAGCCCGGCTTCGCCTACCTCGACCTGGGCGGTCCACGGCTCGCGGGATTCGTCGACGTGCCCGGCCACGACCGGTTCGTGCGCAACATGGTCACCGGCGTGAGCATGATCGACCTGGTGCTGCTGGTGATCGCCGCCGACGACGGTCCGATGCCGCAAACGCTCGAGCATCTGGCGATCGTCGATCTGCTGGGCGCGACCCGCGCGGTGGTCGCGCTCACCAAGATCGACCGGGTCACGCCCGAGGAGCAGGCACGCGCGAGCGAGGCGATCGGCGCGCTGCTGGCGTCGACCCGGTTTCGCGGGGCGCCGGTCTTTCCGGTGGCCACGCCGCAGCGCCAGGGCATCGCGGCGCTGCGCGAGCACCTCGTCCAGGTCCAGGCGCACCATGAGCGCTCGGCGCCCGCCGGCAACTTCCGGCTCGCGATCGATCGCAGTTTCTCGGTGGCCGGCGCCGGCCTGGTGGTGACCGGGGTGGTCCTGTCCGGTCGCGCCAGAGTGGGCGATTCGGTGCGCGTGTCGCCCAGTGGCGAGACGGTGCGCATCCGCAGCATCCATGCCCACAGCCAGCCGGCCGATGAGGCACTCGCCGGGCAGCGCTGCGCGCTGAACATCGTCGGCCCCGACCTGGATCGCGACGCGATCGGGCGCGGCCGCTGGCTGCTTGCCGAGCCGGCGCATGCGCCGACCGACCGGCTCGACGCCACCCTGAACCTGCTGGCCGACGAGCCGCGCGCGCTGACCCATTTCACCCCGGTGCAGTTGCACATCGGCGCGGCCGCGGTGAACGCGCGCATCGCGCCGCTGGGGCAGCGCTCGATCGACCCGGGCACCGGCGGCCCGGTGCAACTGCTGCTCGAACACCCCATCGCCGCTCTGGCCGGCGACCGCTTCGTGATCCGCGACGCCGCCGCCCGGCGCACGATGGGCGGGGGCCTGGTGCTGGACCCCTTCGCACCCGCCCGCGGTCGCAGTCGCCCGGCCCGCCTGAGCGAACTCTCCGCCCTGACCGACGGCGACATCGACCAGCGCCTGCGGCGCCTCCTCGAGAACGCCCCCCAGGGCGTGAGCCTGGCGCGGTTCGAGCAAGGCTGCAACCTCACGCCCGACGAGGCGGCCGCCCTGAGGGCGCGACTGAGCGTCCACACCCTGGCCTCGCCCGACGGCCTGCGCGGGCTCGCCGCGCGCTGGTGGGCGCACTGGCTGGCCCTGATCCCGCCGCTGCTGGCGCAGGCGCATGCGCAGCATCCCGACCAGGTGGGTCCGATCGAAGTCGTCCTGGTGAAGCAGACCTGCCAGACGCTGGTCGCCGACCTGGCGGATGCGACCGGCAGCGGCGGCCCGTCGCCGCGCGCGCTGCAGGCGGTCGCGAGCGCCGCGATCCGCGCGCTGGTCGGACGCGGCGAAGTGGTGCGCGACGGCATCTGCCTGCGCCTGCCGGCGCATCGGGCACGACTGTCGGCCGCCGACCAGGCGCTGCTGGAACGGATCACGCCGATCCTGCTGGCCGCCGGACTGCGCCCGCCCATCGTGGGCGAACTGGCGACCGCGCTGGGCCTGGAACGATCGACGCTGCTGGAGTACCTGCGCCGGATGGGTTCGTTCGGACACCTGGTTGCGGTAGCACCCAACCGATACTTCCTGCCGCAGACACTGCCGGCGCTCGCCGACATCGCCCGCCGGCTCGCGCAGTCCGCCGACGACGGGGGCTTCGACGCAGCCGGCTATCGCGATGCCTCGGGGATCGGACGCAACCTCACCATCGAGGTTCTGGAATTCCTGGATCGCAGCGGGGTCACTGTGTTCGCTGGCAATCGGCGTCGGCTTCGCGACGCGTGATAGGCTCGTTGTGGGTGTCCAAGCCAGATCCGGCCACCCGAACAATCTTCCACGGAAGGGAATCGCCGCCCGGTGGAGCGCCCGGACTTCAAATCCGGCGAGATGCGCCAAGCGTGTCTGGTGGGTTCGACTCCCACTCCCTTCCGCCTGTTTTCGAAAGACCCCGCGCCGACGCAAGCCCATCAGAGTTGGCCTGCCGAGCGGATCGGGCTATTCTTCGCGCTCCTGAGGCGCAACCCACAAGACCGCCGCGCAGCTGATCATCGAGGAGACAATCCAAATGCAGGTCCGCAATCACCACGACCTCTGGTCGGGCGTCATGTTCGGGAGCTTCGGGCTGCTGTTCATCGTGCTGTCCCGCCAGTATCAGCTTGGCTCGGCCGCCAAGATGGGCCCCGGCTATTTTCCAACCATGCTGGGTGCGCTGTGCCTGATCCTTGGTCTGGTCATCGCCGCCGGCGCATTCAAATCGAGCGCCACCCAGGCGCGCATCGCCAAGGTCGGCTGGCGCGAACTGATCGTGGTGTTGCTGGGGGTGTCCCTCTTCGCCGCCCTGCTGCCGCAGTTGGGCATCATCGTCGCGCTGATCGTGCTGATCCTGGTCACCTCCACCGCCAGCCATGAGTTCCGCTTCCGCGATGCGCTGATCTCATCGGTGGTGCTGCTGATCATGTCCTACCTGGTGTTTGTCAAAGGCCTCGAGCTGCAATTCCCGCTCCTGCCCAAGTTCATGACGAAATAAGCAAGAAACGGACACCTGACGCCATGGACCAACTCTTCACCAATCTTGCACTCGGCTTCGCCACCGCCGGGACCCTCGACAACCTCTTCTACTGCTTCGTCGGGGTCCTTCTGGGCACCCTGATCGGCGTGCTGCCGGGCATCGGCCCGCTGGCCACGATCGCCATGCTGCTGCCGGCCACCTACAAGATGACCGACCCGACCTCGGCGCTCATCATGCTGGCGGGCATCTACTACGGCGCCCAGTACGGCGGATCGACCACCGCCATCCTGGTCAACCTGCCGGGCGAGTCCTCATCGGTGGTCACCACCCTTGACGGCTACCAGATGGCGCGACGTGGCAGGGCCGGCGCGGCCCTGTCGATTGCCGCGCTCGGGTCGTTCTTCGCCGGCACGGTCGCCACCTTCCTGATTGCCGCCTTCGCACCGCCCCTGGCCGAAGTCGCCTTCAAGTTCGGCCCGGCCGAGTATTTCTCGCTGATGGTGCTGGGCCTGATCGCCGCGGTGGTGCTGGCCAACGGTTCGATCTGGAAAGCGCTCGCGATGGTGGTGCTGGGCCTGCTGCTGGGCATGATCGGCACCGATGTGAACTCCGGCGTGGCTCGCTTCTCGTTCGATGTGCCGGAGTTGTCCGACGGCATCGAGTTCGCGGTGGTCGCGATGGGCATGTTCGGCTTTGCCGAGATCATCCTGAACCTCGAGCAGCGTGAAAACCGCGAGGTCTTCACCAGCAAGGTCGGCAGACTGCTGCCCACCATGCCCGAGTTCAAGCGCTCGATCCTGCCGATCCTGCGCGGCACCACGCTGGGCTCGATCCTGGGCATCCTGCCCGGCGGCGGCGCGGTGCTCGCGTCGTTCTCGACCTACGCGATGGAGAAGAAGCTCTCCAAGCACCCTGAAGAATTTGGCAAAGGTGCCATCGAAGGGGTGGCGGGCCCCGAGGCCGCCAACAACGCCGGCGCGCAGACCTCGTTCATCCCGATGCTCACCCTGGGCATCCCGACCACCCCGGTGCTCGCACTGATGGTCGCGGCGATGATGATCCACAACATCCAGCCTGGCCCCCAGGTGATGACCAGCAACCCCAATCTGTTCTGGGGCCTGATCGTCTCGATGTGGATCGGCAACTTCATGCTGGTGATCCTGAACCTGCCGCTGATCGGCATCTGGATCAAGCTGCTGACCGTGCCTTACCGGGTGCTGTTCCCGGCGATCCTGCTGTTCTGCTGCATCGGCGCCTACTCGCTGAACAACAATGTGTTCGACGTGTTCATGACGATCCCGTTCGCGATCCTGGGCTATGTGTTCAAGAAGCTGGAGTGCGAACCCGCACCGCTGCTCCTGGGCTTCGTGCTGGGTAAGCTGATGGAGGAGTACCTGCGGCGCGCCATGACGATTTCGCGCGGCGACTGGATGGTCTTCCTGACCCGTCCGCTGTCGGCCTCGCTGCTGGCCGTCGCGGTGATCATGCTGATCATCGTGTTCCTGCCCGCGGTCGCCAAAAAACGCCAAGAGGCGTTCACCGGCGACGACTGATCCCGGCCGCGCGCCGACGCTCGCGCGCCCGTCCGACCCACAGACCCGCTTCGGCGGGTCTGTTGTTTTGAGGACGGCTTGCGGGGCTGCTGCCGTGGGCCTGGCCTGCTGAGGCTTGCTTGCGGCGATCCGAACCTTGCTCCTTTGCTAGACTCGCCGCCATGCCTGCCGACACCGCCCTCAGCCCCCGACCCGAATCGTCCGCCACTGCGGACTCGCCCGGCCGCCGCCGGGTCCTGAAAAGCCTGGCGCTGGCCGCCGGCGCCGGCACCGCCCTGCCGGGACGCACGCAGTCGTGGCCGACCCGGCCGGTCCGTCTGGTCATCCCCTTTCCGGCCGGTGGCGCGACCGACATCATCGGACGCACCATCGCCCTGAAACTGGGCACCAGCCTGGGCCAGCAGGTCGTCATCGAAAACCGGCCGGGCGCCGGCGGCACGATCGGTGCCGACACGGTCGCCAAGGCAGCCCCCGACGGTTACACGCTGCTGATGGGCACCAGTTCGACGCACTCGATCGGACCGGCGCTCAATCCGAAGATGCCCTACGACGCCTTCCGCGACTTCGCGCCGATCACGCACATCGCCGATGCGCCCAGCGTGCTGGTGGTGGGCGCCAGCTTTCCGGCGCGCACCGTCCAGGAACTGGTCAAGCTGCTGCGCAGCAACCCGGGGCGCTACAACTTCGGCTCCTCCGGCATTGGCACCTATCCGCACCTGTCCGCCGAAATGTTCAAGTGGCGCGCCGGCGGACTGTTCGTGGTGCACATCCCGTATCGCGGAACCGGTCTGGTGATCACCGATCTGGTGAGCGGTCAGATCGCCTTCCTGATGGACAGCATCGTCTCGGCGCAGCCCCACATCCGCGATGGCAAGGTGCGCCCACTGGCGGTCAGCGGCGCTGCCCGGTCGACCTCGCTGCCCGGCGTGCCGACCTTCACCGAAGCGGGCATTTCCGGCATGGAATACAGCAACTGGTTCGGCATGTTTGCCCCGGCTGGCACCCCGCCCGAACTGATCGCACGCCTGAATCGCGAGTTGAACGCCGTCACTCGCTCGCCCGAGGTCCTCGAGCGGCTCGAGCGCGCCGGCGCCCAGGCCGCCGGCGGTACGCCCGAGCAGTTCGCCCGCGTCTACCGCGACGAGCATGAAAGCTGGAAGGCGGTGATCAAGCGCGCCAGCATCAAACCGGAATGAGTCGACGATGAGCGTGTCCCCCGATGAAGTGAAAGTGCTGGCCTTCGATGTGTTCGGCACGGTGGTCGACTGGCACGGATCCATCGCGCGCGAGGTCGACGCGATGCGCCTGGGCGTGTCGGGCGAGCGCTTCGCGATCGCCTGGCGGGCCGGCTACCTGCCGGCGATGGAACGGGTGCGCAGCGGCGAGCTCGGCTGGACCCGCATCGACGACCTGCACCGGCTGATCCTGGACAGCGTGCTGGCCCGATATGGCATCACGCACCTGTCGGCCGGCGAGATCGACCACCTGAACAAGGTCTGGCATCGGCTCGACCCCTGGCCCGACACCCTGGAAGGCCTGCGGCGTCTCAAGAGCCGCTACACCATCTGCACCCTGTCCAACGGCAATCTGGGCCTGCTGACCAACATGGCCAAGCGCGCCGGGCTGCCCTGGGACCTGATCCTGTCGGCCGAGGTGTTTCATCACTACAAGCCCGACCCCGAGACTTATCTCGGGGTGGCCGGCATCTTTGATCTCCCACCGGATCAGGTCATGCTGGTGGCCGCCCACAAGGAAGATCTCCACGCCGCGGCCGCCTGCGGCCTGCGCTCGGCCTTCATCACCCGCGCACTCGAGTTCGGCGCCAGCCGCCCGGTCGACATCAGCCGCGAACCCGCCTTCGATTTCCACGCCACCGACCTTCCCGATCTCGCCAGCCAGTTGGGCTGCTGAAAGCCGACCGCCATGACCGCCACGCCTTTTCCCTTCGACTGGAATGCCCGCTACCCGACCTACCGGGCGCCGGTGTTCGCCCGCAATGTGGTGGCCACCTCGCAGCCGCTGGCCGCTCAGGCCGGCCTGCGCATGCTGGCGGCCGGCGGCAGCGCGGTCGACGCCGCGATCGCCGCGGCCGCCGCGCTGACCATCGTCGAGCCGGTGTCCAACGGGCTGGGCAGCGACGCCTTCGCCATCGTCTGGGACGGCAAGGAACTGCACGGCCTGAACGCTTCCGGCACCGCGCCGGCGGCCTGGGACCGGGCCTACTTCGAGCGCCGCCATGGCAGCGAGTTTCCGATGCGCGGCTGGGATTCGGTGACGGTTCCGGGGGCGATCAGCGCGTGGGACGCGCTGCACGCCAAGTTCGGCAAGCTGCCGTTCGCCGATCTGCTCGCGCCCGCGATCGAGCTGGCCGAGCGCGGTTTCGGCGTGTCGGGCATCGTCCACCAAAAGTGGGCCGCCCAGGTGCCGCTGCTGGCGTCGCAACCGGGCTTCGCCCAGACCTTCATGCCGCATGGCCGCGCGCCGGCGGTGGGCGAACGGTTCGTGTTCGCCGAGGCCGCCCGCACCCTGGCGCGCATCGCGAAGACGCGCGGGCGCGATTTCTATGAAGGCGAGACCGCACAGGCCCTGGTCGCGCACGCCCGGGACAACGGCGGCTCGCTGAGTCTGGCCGACCTCGCCGGCTACCGGCCCGACTGGTGTGGCACGATCAGCAAGGACTATCGCGGCTTCACGCTGCACGAGATCCCGCCCAACGGCCAGGGCATCGCGGCGCTGATGGCGCTGGGCATCCTCTCGAACTTCGACATGGGCCAGTACCCGCCCGATTCGCTGCAGACCCGGCACATCCAGATCGAGGCGATGAAGCTCGCCTTCGCCGATGTGTACCGCCACGTCGCCGACATCCGCCACATGACCGAGGTGACGCCCGCGCACCTGCTCGACGACGCCTACCTGGCGCAGCGCGCACGCCGGATCTCGATGGACCGCGCCACCGATTTCGCCCACGGGATGCCGCCCACCGGCGGCACGATCTACCTGACCGCCGCCGACGCGAACGGCATGATGATCTCGTTCATCCAGTCCAACTACATGGGCTTCGGCTCTGGCGTGGTGGTGCCGCAGGTCGGCGTGTCGCTGCAGAACCGGGGCTACGGATTCTCGCTGGACCCGACGCACCCGAACTGCGTGGCACCAGGCAAGCGGCCCTTCCAGACCATCATCCCTGCCTTCCTGATGAAGGACGGCGCCCCACAGATGAGCTTCGGCGTCATGGGCGGCAACATGCAGCCGCAGGGCCACATGCAGACCCTGACCCGGATGCTCGATCACCACCAGAATCCGCAGGCGGCCTGCGATGCGCCCCGCTGGAAGGTGCAGCGCGGACTGAAGGTCGATCTGGAGTCGACGATGCCGGCCGATGTGGTGACCGGGCTGCGGGCGCTCGGCCACGACATCGAGGCCACCCAGGACGCCTACATGGACTTCGGCTCCGGCCAGTTCATCTGGCGCCTGACCGATGACCGGGAAGACGGATACGCCGCCGCCAGCGACGCCCGCCGCGACGGCTGCGCCGCCGGCTTCTGACCCGCTGGCTGCGCCCGCCCGGAACCCGCAGCGCTGCAGCCGCCTGGCCCTGACCCCACGCACCGATTCACGACACGGGCTCGGGCAGGCGCCACCGAAGCGTCTAGAATCCGGGTTTCGCCCGCCGCCCCCAGGTGGCGGGCCGATCGACCACCGCCCGCCAGGAGAGCCCGCGAATGAACCAGCGAACCTATGATGCCATCGCCCCCACCCGGGTCGCCTTCCTGGGCCTGGGCGTCATGGGCTATCCGATGGCCGGCCACCTCAAGCGGGCCGGTCACGACGTCACCGTCTACAACCGGACGGCAAGCAAGGCCGACCAGTGGGCCGCCGAATACGGCGGTCGCTCGGCACCCACGCCGCGCCAGGCGGCGCACGACGCCGACTTCGTGTTCGCCTGCGTGGGCAACGACGACGATCTGCGCTCGGTGGTGCTGGGCGAGCACGGCGCCTTCGCCGGCATGAAGGCCGGCGCAGTCTTCGTCGACCACACCACCGCCTCGGCGGAAGTGGCCCGCGAACTCGACCAGGCGGCCCGTCATCACGGCCTGCATTTCCTGGACGCGCCGGTGTCGGGTGGACAGGCGGGCGCAGTCAACGGCCAGCTCACCGTCATGGTGGGCGGCGAGCCGGCGGTGTTCGAGCGCGCCCAGCCGGTGGGCATGGCGTTCTCGCGGGCGTTCACCCTGATCGGACCCAGCGGCAGCGGCCAGATCGCCAAGATGGTCAACCAGATCTGCATCGCCGGCCTGCTCCAGGGACTGTCGGAGGGCGTCAACTTCGGCCTGACCGCCGGGCTCGACATGAAGCTGGTGCTCGAGGTGATCGGCAAGGGTGCCGCGCAGAGCTGGCAGATGGACAACCGCGGCAAGACGATGGTCGAGAACCGCTTCGACTTCGGCTTCGCGGTCGACTGGATGCGCAAGGATCTCGGCCTGTGCCTGGACGAAGCCCGGCGCAACGGCGCGGCGCTGCCGGCGACCGCCCTGATCGACCAGTTCTATGGCGATGTGCAGCGCATGGACGGCGGGCGCAACGACACGTCGAGCCTGATCCGGCGCCTGCGGAAAGCCGACGCCTGAGGGCGCTCATGACACCATCGACCACACTGCAGCAGCGGACTTCGGCATCCCTGATGTCGAGACTGTCGGCCGGACTGCGCCGTGCCCGCCTGCTCGCACCGCTGCTGGCGCTGGCCTGCCTGTGCGCCGCTCCGGCCGCGCACGCCCAGTTCTCGGCGGCCGGCAGCGCCGCGGCCGAGTCGGCCGCCGAATCAGCCGGCCGGCGCGATGCGGTGGCCTCCTATGGCAAGCGCAACGTGTACCGGGCCGGTCGCACCGTGCGGGTGGGCTCGACGATCGAGGGCGACTTTCACGCCGCCGGTTCGCGGGTGGTGATCGATGCCGGCATCCAGGGCGACGCGTCGCTCCTCGGGGGTGCAGTCGAACTGCGCTCGCCGATCGGTGGTGATCTGCGCACCGCCGCCGGCAAGCTGTCGCTCGACGCGAACGTCGGCGGCGATGCGCTGATCGCCGGGTCCGAGATCTCGCTCGGACGCGCGGTGCGCGTCGGGGGCGATGCCCTCATCGCCGGCCGCTCTGTCGAGATCGCCGGGTCAGTGGGGGGTGACCTCACCGTCTATGCGCAGCAGGTGGTCATCGCCGGCCCGATCGGCGGCAAGGTTCATCTGGTGGCCGAAGAGATCGAGCTGCTCGAGGGGGCCCGGATCGGCGGCACCCTGTCATACACCAGCCCCAATGAGATCAAGCGGGCGCCGGCATCGGTCATCGCAGGCGAGGTCACCCGCACCGAACGCGAGCAGAAGATCAACCGCGAGGCCAATGAACGGCGCCGGACCGAGGGCTCGATGCGCTGGGACCTGCTGGGCATCCTGCTCTGGTCAGTCGGACTCTTCCTCTTCGCCGCCGCCATGATGTCGGTCTTTCCGGGCGCGACCACGGCAGCGGCGCAACGCATCTCGGCCGAACCGCTGGCGTCGCTCGGGCTCGGCTTTGCCCTGCTGGTGGGTACGCCGGTGGCAGCCGGCCTCGCCATCATGACGATCGTGGGTATTCCACTGGGTGCCAGCGCACTCGCGCTCTACCCGGTCCTGCTGCTGGTCGGCTATCTGAACGGCGTCTGGTCGGTGGCCCTGCGCGCACGGCTGGCACTGGTCGGCACGCCGACGGGCTCCCGTCCGGCGATGCTGCTCTGGCTGGCAGGGGCGCTGGTGGTCGTGCTGCTGGTGGGCATCGTGCCCTTCCTGGGTTGGATCATCTCGGCCTGGATCACGTTGGTGGGCCTGGGCGGCATGACCCTGAGCCTGTGGCAGAGCCGCCGTTCGGCGTCATGAGGATCGGGATGAAGCTGTTTTCCGTCACCCTGATCGCCCTGCCAGTGCTGCTTCTGATCGCCGGCCTGGCCGGCCTGCTGCGCAGTGAGCCGGTGGCGCCGCCGGGCGTGCGGGACGCCCGGCTGGCGCCGATCCTGGTCGACCGGCAAAATTCGGTCTCCAGCCAGACCCTCTCGGACCCGCATCGGATCGAGCCGATCCGCCTGAACGGCGAGCCGGTGGCCGCCTTCGCGCGCCTTCGCCAGATCGTCGCCCGCACCCCGGGCGTGCACATCGTCGAGCAGAACGACGGCTATCTCTACGCGCACTGCGAAAGCCGGGTGCTGCGTTTCGTCGACGACCTCGAACTGCTGCTGGACGCTGCTGCCGGCGTCGTGCAGGTTCGCTCGGCCTCACGGCTGGGCAGCAAGGATTTCGGTGTGAACCGGGCCCGTATCGAGGCCCTGCGCACCACCTTCAATTCTCAACCAGGAGCTTCATGATGGCTTTCCAGACCCTGCCCTCCGGGCTGCAATACGACGACACCACCCCGGGCACCGGCGAGCAGGCAAAGGCCGGCGCGCACGTCAAGGTCCACTACACCGGCTGGCTCTGGCAGGACGGCGCCGCCGGGCGCAAGTTCGACTCCAGCAAGGACCGTGGCCAGCCCTTCGACTTTCCGCTCGGCGCGGGCCATGTCATCCGCGGCTGGGACGAAGGCGTCGCCGGGATGAAGGTGGGCGGTACCCGCCAGCTGCTGATTCCGCCCGAAATGGGCTACGGCGCGCGCGGCGCGGGCGGCGTGATCCCCCCCAACGCCACCCTGCTCTTCGAGGTCGAACTGCTCGGCGTCTGACCCTATGTCCGAGAAGGTTCCCGCGCCAGTCAGCAATTTCATCCGCAGCCAGATCGAGACAGATCTGGCGCAGGGCGTGCACGCGCAACGCCGCTGGGCGGGTCAGCCCGACACCGCAGCCGGCCACCTGGCGGGCGCGCTCGATCCCGCGCGCATCCGCACCCGGTTCCCGCCCGAGCCCAACGGCTATCTGCACATCGGCCACGCCAAGTCGATCTGCCTGAACTTCGGGCTGGCGCGCGACTTCGGCGGTCATTGCCACATGCGCTTCGACGACACAAACCCGGTCAAGGAAGACCAGGAGTATGTCGACTCGATCCTCGATTCGGTGCGTTGGCTGGGCTTCGGCTGGGCGCATGAAACCCCCGCCGGCCATGAGTCGAACCTGTACTACGCCAGCGACCACTTCGCTCACCTGTTCGCCATGGCCGAGCACCTGGTGCGCAGCGGCCATGCCTATGTCGATTCGCAGAATGCCGAGCAAATGCGGGCCGGTCGCGGCACGCTCACCGAACCCGGGCGCGACTCGCCCTGGCGCGACCGCCCCCCGACCGAGAGCCTGACGCTGCTGAGCGAGATGCGCGACGGTCGCCACCCGGAAGGCAGCCATGTGCTGCGGGCGCGCATCGACATGGCCTCGCCGAACATGAACCTGCGCGATCCGGCCCTCTACCGGATCCGCTTCGCCGAGCATCACCGGACCGGCAACCAGTGGTGCATCTATCCGATGTACGACTTCGCCCACCCGATCTCCGATGCGCTCGAGAACATCACCCACTCGATCTGCACGCTCGAATTCGAAGACCACCGTCCGCTCTACGACTGGCTGCTCGAGCGACTGGCCGAGGGCGGCTTCTTCCAGCGCCCCCTGCCCCGGCAGATCGAGTTCGCGCGCCTGAACCTGACCTACACCGTCACCAGCAAGCGGCGCCTCCAGGAGATGGTCACCGGCGGTCAGGTCACCGGCTGGGACGACCCGCGGATGCCGACCATCGTCGGTCTGCGCCGGCGCGGCTACACGCAACAGGCGATCCAGCTGTTCTGCGACCGGATCGGCGTCGCGCGGGCCGACACCTGGATCGACGTGGGCGTGCTGGAACAGGCGCTGCGCGACGACCTCGAGTCACGCGCACCCCGCTCGGTGGCGGTGCTCGATCCGCTGCGGCTGGTCATCACCAACTACCCCGAAGGGGCGAGCGAGACCTGCAGCGCACCGTTCCATCCGCAGCACCCCGAACTGGGCCGGCGCGAGTTCGCGTTCTCGCGGGAACTCTGGATCGAGCGCGAGGACTTCGCGATCGAGCCCCCCAAAGGCTTCTTCCGGCTGTTCCCGGGCAACCAGGTCCGGCTGCGCTACGCGCACGTGATCCGCTGCACCGGCTATGAGCAGGATGCCGAGGGCCGGGTGACCGCAGTGCTGGCCGAGCTGATGCCCGACTCGCGCTCGGGCACGCCGGGTGCCGATGCCTACAAGGTGAAGGGCAACCTGCACTGGGTGTCGGCAGCGCACGCGCTGCCCGCCGAGATCCGGCTCTACGAGCGGCTGTTCACCGAAGCCCATCCGGATGCGGGCGGACGCGACTATCTGGCGTGTCTGGACCCGGACTCGCGCCGGGTCATTCAGGCCTGGATCGAGCCGAGCGTGACCGCGATCGAGTCGGAACAGCCGCTGCAGTTCGAGCGGCACGGCTATTTCGTCGCCGATCGACGCGACAGCCGGCCGGACCGGCTGGTCTTCAATCGCAGCGTGTCCCTCAAGGACACCCGGGCGCGCGGCGGCTGAGCGCAAGCACGCCGCGGCTGAGCGCAGACGCTCAGCCTGCCGGGCCTCAGCGGGCCAGCACCTCGTCGGCAACGAAGCTGTTGTGGCGGCGCTCGTCACCGAAGGTGCTCATCGGGCCATGGCCCGGCACGAAGGCGACGTCGTCGCCCAGCGGCCAGAGCTTGCGCACGATGGAGTCGATCAGCGCCGCGTGATTGCCGCGCGGGAAATCGGTCCGTCCGATCGACCCCTGGAACAGCACATCGCCCACGATCGCCAGGCGCGCGCCCGGGTGAAAGAACACCACATGGCCGGGCGTGTGGCCGGGGGTGTGGATCACCTGCAGCGTCTGCTCTCCGAAGCGCACGACGTCGCCGTCGACCAGCCAGCGGTCGGGCTCGAAGGCTTCCAGCGTCGGAAAGCCGAAGGTGCGGCCCTGCGCCGGCAGCTGATCGATCCAGAACTTGTCGTCATGGTGCGGCCCTTCCAGGGGCACCCCGTGGCGGCGCGCGTACTCGGGCGACTGACCGCAGTGGTCGATGTGGCCGTGGGTGAGGAACACCTTTTCCAGCCGTGCACCCATCTGGGCGAGCGCCTCGTCGATGCGATCGAGGTCGCCGCCCGGATCGAATGCCGCCGCCCGCCCGGTGCGGGTGCAGACCAGCAGCGAGCAGTTCTGCTCGAAAGGCGTCACCGGCACGACCGCCAGTTGCAGGGCCGGCGCATCGCTCGCGTGACTGGCGACTTGGGAACGGGAGGAATCGGAATCCATCAGGAACACTCTTTCGACATCGGACATCGGAACGCTACATCATGGCAACAGCAACTGGTCCAGCACCCGACCATTCGGATCGGTCAGACGGATGCGAACCGGCGCCAGCCGGTGATCGTAGCCCAACCAGACTTCAACTCTTGGGTCGCGCGACCGGTCACCATCCTGACGCGACAGGTGCAGGGTGCGCAAGGGTCCCGAGCGGGTCTCCAGCTGCTGGTCACCCTGGCTCAGAAAGATCGCCGGCTCGACCGAGCGCGACCCGAGCTCGGGAATCGTCAGTGCCTGTCCGGCCGCCAGCCGCTGTGGCAGGGACTGGGCGATCAGCCCGACCTGCAACAGCATCGACAGCCGATCCTGGGTGCCCGGCGTCACCGCCACTCGCTGACCGCCCGAGAAACTGGCCTGCCCGCTGCGATGGTCGATGGCCGCCCAGCGCTCGGGACGCTTGCCTCGCTGCTCGGTGTAACGCTCGGGGATCAGGCCATCGGCACCGATGCGCCCGGTGCTCGACTGGGTCAGCACGCCGGAATAGATCCAGGCGGTGAGGCCCTGCGCGCGTCCCTCGGTGCGCACCGAGTAGCGCTCGCCATCGGACTCGACGGTGTAGTCGAGCAGCGCCACCACATGGTTGTCGGTGTACTCGCCGTAGTAGACCTGGAAGCGCGAGCGCGCCGGCAGCAGGGGCGCGAGCGCGACGCCGTACAGGGGCGCGGCGGCGGAAGGGGTGGCCCCGGCATCCGGACCACCGCGGGTGCCAGACGCCCCCAGACCCGCCGTGCCGCCCCGGTCGGCGATGCCGGTCGGGTCCGTCACCGCTGCCGGCTCAGGGGGAGCACCCGGGGTGCCGATGCTCGCCGCCCCGACCGGTATCGGATCGAGGGCTGCCAGCGGCACGCCAGCGCCGTCCGAATCGGCCGGCGACGGCTCTTGTGCGGGCGGCATCCCGTCGGCCGGAGCCGCGTCGGGATCGGCAGGCCTGACCGGCGGTGCGGGTGGCACGGGAGCCACCGGCGGGCGCGTTGGCGCCACGGCCGGCACCTCGGCCGCCGGGTCAACCGGGTCAGCCGGGTCGCCAGGAATCAGGCTGACCTGGACCGGCGCACGCCGCGTGTCGGCACGGCTCGACCCCGAATCAAAACCGCGCACCAGCCCCATCAGCGCCAGCGCGTGCAGCAGCAGCGTCAGCAACACCACCGCACCCGCCAGCCGCAGACGACCCAGCCGCGACCGCCAGCCGGACCCGCTTGCGTCATGTCGATGCCCTATCATCAGTGGCGCCCGTCGCTTTCCGGATTGCATTATCCCGTCAACGCGCAGGGCGGGTGTCCGGGATACGCCGAATCCTGCCGCCATTCGCCATCGACATGACCCAGATCACCAGACGTCAACTCATCGCGCTGGCCGGCGCCAGTGCCAGTTCCCTGTGGCTCGCCCGCAGCCTGCGGGCGCAGACCCGGTTCGACGCCAACCCCTTCACCCTGGGCGTGGCCAGCGGATCGCCGACCCATGACTCGGTGGTGCTGTGGACCCGCCTGGCGCTGACCGGGTTCTTCGGGTCGCGGCTGGGACAGGCGCCGATCACCGTGCGCTGGGAAGTCGCGCACGACGAGGGGTTCACCCGGCCCGTCCAGAGCGGTCAGGCGCAGGCGCTGCACGAACTCGGTCATTCGGTTCATGTCGAAGTGCCCAACCTCGACCCCGACCGCTGGTACTGGTACCGGTTCATGGCGGGCGATGCGGTCAGCCCGATCGGGCGAACGCGCACTTTCCCCTCCCCGGACGCGGCGCCGGGCAGCCTGCGGCTGGCGTATGCCTCGTGCCAGCGCTGGGAACACGGCTACTACAGCGCCTATCGGCACCTGCGCGAAGAAAATCCGGATGTGGTGCTCTTCCTGGGCGACTACATCTACGAATACCCCGGCGCGGGCAACGCGGTTCGCCTGCCCAGCGGCGGGTGGGTCACCACGCTGGACGACTACCGCCAGCGCTATGCGCTGCACAAGTCGGACCCCGACCTGCTGGCCGCTCATGCCGCCTGCCCGTGGCTGGTGACCTGGGACGACCATGAAGTGCAGAACGACTACGCCGGCCTGCAGGCCGGGGAAAACGGGCCGGCGGTCGCCGACTTCGGGGCGCGCCGCGCGGCAGCCTACCAGGCCTGGTACGAGCACATGCCGGTGCGCGCGTCGGTGCTCGCGCGGGCACTGTCCGGCCCGGCCGGGGCGCAGGCGCCGCGCATCCACGGTCAGACGCGTTTCGGACGCCTGGCCACGTTGACCCTGCTCGACGATCGCCAGTACCGCGATCCGCTGGTCTGCACTCGGGGCGGCAAGCCGGGCTCGAGCCGTGTCGACCCGACCGCCTGCACCGTCTGGGAAGATCCCCAGCGCACCCTCCTGGGTCGGGCCCAGGAGGCCTGGCTGGACGACGCGTTCGCGCGCGCCGGCCCGGGCTGGAACATCGTCGGCCAGCAGACGCTTTTCGGGCGCCGCGACTTCCGGCCCGGACCGGGCGAATCGTTCTGGAATGACGGATGGGACGGCTATCCGGCGGCCCGGCGGCGTTTCACCGACAGCCTGCGCCGGCACTCGGTGGCCAATGCTGTGCTGTTCGGCGGCGACCTGCACGAGAACTGGGTCGGGCATGTGAAAGCGGACTACGCCGACGCGACGAGCCCCGCGATCGGCGTCGAGTTCTGCGGCACCAGCATCACCTCGCGCGCGGCGCCCGACAGCCAGAGCGCGCAGTGGCTGGCCGAGAACCCGCACTTCGTGTTTGCCGATACCCGCCAGCGCGGCTACGGCATCGCGCACTTCACGGCGCAGCGGCTGACGACCACCCTGCGGGTGATCGACGATCCCACGTCGCGGGAGGCCCGGGTGAGCACGCTGGCCACCTTCACCGTGGCCGCCGGGCAGCCTCGGATCGAGCAGGGCTGATCGCAAGGCGGGCGCGCAGCGCCGGCGGTCCGTCAGAGAACGGCCGGTCGATCGGGCAACTCGTCGGGGTTCCTGCCGGCGCCAGCACGCGGATCGAGCGCGAAGGCATCGGCCAGCAGCGCATCCAGGCGGGCGACCGCCGCCAGGCAGCCCTGGTGGGCCGTGCCGCCGGCAAACGCCTTGCTCAGGTCCCGGGCGATCTCGTCCCAGACCGGTTGGGCGATGGCCCGGGCCGCCCCCCGGTCGGCAATGATTTCCACCGCCTTGTCGGCCAGCAGCACGTAGAGCAGCACGCCGTTGTTGGCCTCGGTGTCCCAGACCCGCAGGGCCCCGAAAACCTCGAGTGCGCGTTCGCGCGCCGTCATCCGGCGCAGCACCGCACCGGGCGCCAGCGCCGGTTCGAAGGCAACCCGGATCTCGCCGGTATGCCGGCGCTCGCCGCCCTGCACCGCCGCCTCGATCTCGTCGAGCGCCGCGTCGCCGATCACGCGACGCAGATCGGCGTGATCGGTGATCAGGTGGCGCCACAGACGCCGGTAACGGTTGACGCGGGAGGGCATGCTCACCAGTCCCCCGAGGCGCCGCCGCCGCTGAAACCGCCGCCCCCGCCCGAGAATCCGGAGTCTGACGAGCCACCGCCGCCGCCCAGACCGCCACCGCCCCAGATCGGCCCGGAGTCGTGCCGCCCGCCGCCCCGGCCCCCCCGGCCCCCGCCGCCGCGCGACAGCGTCGACATGAACAGCACCGCCAGAAAAGCACCGATCCCCAGCAGGGCGCCCGATGTCAGCGGCAACCCCTGGGTCAGGCTCCAGACGCCGGTACCAGCCCCCGCGCCGACCGCCCCCAGGAAGCGTCCGACCAGTTTGGAGACGAACAGCCCGATCGCCACCGCGACCGCCAGCATGAACAGCCACTGATCGAGGCCGTCCGGTTCGTCGTGCGCACCCTGCCAGGGCGCCGGCAGGGACTCCCCCTCGATCAGGCGGGCAATGTCGGCGACACCGGCCGCCACGCCCCCGGCAAAATCGCCCTGCCGAAATCGCGGCGCGATCGTCTCGGCGATGATCCGCTTGGCCAGCGCGTCGGGAATCGCGCCCTCCAGGCCGCGACCGACCTCGATGCGCAGCTTGCGGTCATTCTTGGCCACCAGCAGCAGCACGCCATCGTCGACCGCCTGTCCCGCCGCCTGCGCGCGCCCGAGCTTCCAGGCCTCGGCCACCCGCAGGGCATAGGCCTCGATCGCTTCCGGACCGGTGGTGGGCACCATCAGCACCGCCACCTGGGAGCCCTTGCGCTTTTCCAGCGCGGCCAGCGTGGCCTCGATCGCCGCGCGCTGGTCGGCGCCGAGCGTACCGGTGGTGTCGATCACCCGGCTGGTCAGGGCCGGGATCGGTTGAAGGTCCTGGGCCTGCGCACCGGTGCCACCCGCCAGGCCGCCCAGCAGCGCTGCCGTCGCGATCAGCCAGGCGGCGAAGAGCTTCAGCATGTGCCGGCGCAGCCCGGTTGCGCGCGGGTTACCGGTTCGCCGGCGCCGGCTTCGGCGCGGAACCGCCGAAGTCGACCTTGGGTGCCACCGAGATCGCCTTCTCGTTCTCGACGGTGAACTGCGGCTTGACCGAATAGCCGAACGCCATCGCCGTCAGGTTGACCGGGAACTGGCGCACCAGCACGTTGTATTTCTGGAGGGTGTCGATGTAGCGCTTGCGGGCCACGGTGATGCGGTTCTCGGTGCCTTCCAGCTGGGCCTGCAGGTCCCGGAAATTGGCGTCGGACTTCAGTTGCGGATAGTTCTCGGACACCACCAGAAGACGCGACAGCGCGCTGCCGATTTCGCCCTGCGCCTGCTCGAATTTTTTCAGCGAGTCGGGATCGGAGGGGTTGACCTGGATCTGGCCGACCCGCGAGCGCGCTTCGGTCACCCGGATGAGGACGTCTTTTTCCTGATCGGCGAAGCCCTTGACGGTATTGACCAGGTTGGGGATGAGGTCGGCGCGACGCTGGTACTGGCTGAGCACCTCGGACCAGCCGGACTTGGTGGCCTCGTCGGCCTCCTGGATGTCGTTGTAGCCGCAGGCCGACAGTGACGAAACGGCAGCGAACAGGAAGGACAGGCGGACGAGCCAGCGCTTGAGCATGGAAACCCCGGTGAAAAAACGGACTTCCCGGGACATGGGGGCGACCGGCGAAACGTCAAGCCCCCTGACGCGCAGACCGATCGGGCGCCCCGGTGGCCCTGGCAGCCCCCGCGGGCCTCGGCCCGGCGGCCCGGCGGCTCAGCCGCTCAGCCGCTCAGCCGCGGCGCAGCTTGCTGGCGAACTGCTGGCGAAACTTCGACACCTTGGGCGCCACCACCGCCATGCAGTAGCCCTGGTAGGGATTGCGCTCGAAATAGCGCTGGTGATAGGCCTCGGCCGGGTAGTAATCGGGCAGCGGGGCAAGTTGGGTGACGATCGGCCGATCGAAAATGTCGCCGCGTGCGAGTTCGTCGATCAGGGCCTGCGCCTGGGTCCGCTGGGTCTCGTCGAGGTGGAAGATGACCGAGCGGTACTGGGTGCCGACATCGGCGCCCTGCCGGTTCAGGGTGGTCGGATCGTGGATGCCGAAGAAGATGCCCAGGATCTCGCGGTAGCTGATCACGCCCGGGTCGAAGCTGATCCGAACCACCTCGGCATGACCGGTCTGGCCGTTGCAGACCTGTTCGTAGGTGGGATTCACCACCGAACCGCCGGCGTAGCCGGACTCGACGGCACGCACGCCCTCGACATCCAGGTAGACCGCTTCCAGGCACCAGAAACAGCCTCCACCGACCACTGCGACTTCGGTTTGCATGCGACGTCCTTGTGAATGTTCAGGCTGTGATGATGCCCGAACCCGCAGCCGCGTAAAATCATGGGTTCGATCGGTGCCTGCCGGCAGGCGCCCTGCGGCCCGATCCCGATTTTCGCCTCCCTCTACTGAAAGCCCATCCATGAGTTCCAACCAGTCCGCCAAGGCCGTGTTCAAGTGGGAAGACCCGCTGCTGCTCGACGACCAGCTCACCGAAGACGAGCGCATGGTCCGCGAGGCGGCCCGCGCCTACTGCCAGGACAAGTTGCTGCCGCGCGTCACCGACGCCTTCCGCCACGAGAAGACCGACGCCGGCATCTTTCGCGAGATGGGCGCACTCGGTCTGCTGGGCCCGACCATCCCCGAGCAGTACGGCGGCCCGGGGCTGAACTACGTCAGCTACGGCCTGATCGCTCGCGAGGTCGAGCGGGTCGACTCCGGCTATCGGTCGATGATGAGCGTGCAGAGCTCGCTGGTGATGCTGCCGATCCACGACTTCGGCACCGAGGAGCAGCGCCTGAAGTACCTGCCCCGCCTGGCCACCGGCGAGTTCATCGGCTGCTTCGGACTGACCGAGCCCGATCATGGCTCGGACCCCGGCAGCATGGCGACCCGCGCCAAGGTCGTGCCCGGCGGCTATGAGCTCACCGGCAGCAAGATGTGGATTTCCAACAGCCCGATCGCCGATGTCTTCGTGGTCTGGGCCAAGTGCCAGGGCGGCGACTTCGACGGCCGCATCAAGGGCTTCATCCTGGAAAAGGGCATGAAAGGTCTGTCGGCGCCCAAGATCTCGGGCAAGGTCGGGCTGCGTGCCTCGATCACCGGGGAGATCGTCATGGACCGGGTGCCGGTGCCCGAATCGCAGCTGCTGCCCGGCGTCGAAGGCCTGAAGGGGCCGTTCACCTGCCTGAACAGCGCGCGCTACGGCATCGCCTGGGGCGCGCTGGGCGCGGCCGAGGACTGCTGGCACCGCTCGCGCCAGTACGTGCTCGACCGCCTGCAGTTCGGCCGGCCGCTGGCGGCCAACCAGCTGATCCAGAAGAAACTGGCCGACATGCAGACCGAGATCACGCTGGGTCTGCAGGGCTGCCTGCGCCTGGGCCGCATGAAGGACGAGGGCAGCGCCGCCGTCGAGATCACCTCGATCATGAAGCGCAACTCCTGCGGCAAGAGCCTGGACATCGCGCGCCTGGCCCGCGACATGATGGGTGGCAACGGCATCAGCGATGAATTCGGCGTGGCCCGCCACCTGGTCAACCTGGAAGTGGTCAACACCTACGAGGGCACGCACGACATCCATGCGCTGATCCTCGGACGCGCCCAGACCGGCATCCAGGCGTTTTCCTGACGCGGCGCCCGCGAAGGCGGTCCGGGTCTACTGTCCGGGATCGATCTCGCGGATGATCCGCGCGTCGCTGACCGGCTCGCGCTGGCCTGCGCCGCGCGGGCCCACCGCGGCGCGGGCAGCGGGCTGGCCGGGGCGCCAGCGCGCCGGGTCGCCCGATATCGGACCCGGCATGGCGCCAGACATCGTCGGGTCATCGGCGGATCCCCCCGCGAATCCACCCGCCTGCGCGGACGCCCGCGCGGCCGCCTCGCGCAACTGGCGGCGCACTGCGCGGGTCTTCCACCAGAACCAGCCGAGCGCCGCCGCGGCCACGACCGCCACCACCGCCAGCACCACCGCCGAGAAGATGATCGCCGCCGCGACCATCACCAGCGCGACCAGACCGCCCAGCAAGCGCGTCAGCCATCCCGCGCCCGGGGCGGAACCGGGTGGGCCGGCGTCGGGGCTGGTGCGTGCAGCGGGTGGAGTGAACCGATCGGATCGCATGGTGGTTCCTTGGTCTTGCCGGACGACGGATACTGACGGCCTGCGGTTTGCCGGGCGGGTCGAGCTTCGCGCCAGACCGCATCTTCGCCCATCCGCCGCCCGAGCGGCGGCCAAGCCCCTTTTCCAGGATTGCGCCCGATGAAAATCACCCGCACCACCGCGATCGCCCTGTCGTACCGCCTGCCGGAAGGCAAGACGGTGCGACTGGGCGTCGGCGCCACCACCAAACGCGACACCATCATCGTCAAGGTCGAGACCGACGAGGGAATCACCGGTTACGGCGAGGCCCATCCCGGCCGCAGTCCCGGGGCGGTAGTGAGCCTGATCAACAACACGCTGCACCCGCTGATCGCCGGCATGGATGCCTGCGACGTGGTGGGTGTGTTCGCCCGGGTCAACCGGATGCAGCTCTCCAGCCACGGGCTGGGCGCGGGCGCCGCGCTCGCGGTCTCGGGCATCGACATGGCGCTCTGGGACATCCGCGGCAAGGCCGCCGGCATGCCCTTGTATCGCCTGCTGGGCGGCAGCCGGCGCCGCATCCCGGCCTATGCGGGCGGGATCTCGATGGGCTTCCAGCCGCCCGAGAGCTTGGTCGAGGAGGCGCGTGAATACGTGGCGCGCGGCTACCGGGCGGTCAAGCTGCGCCTGGGCGACAACCCGCGCGACGACATCGCCCGGGTGCAGGCGGTGAGGGCCGGACTGGGCGACGAGATCGAGATCCTGACGGACGCGAACACCAACTACACGCTGGCCGATGCGCGCCGCGTGATCCCGGCGCTGGCCGAGGCGCGGGTCGCGTGGCTGGAGGAACCCTTCGGCTGCAACGACCATGGCGCCTATCGGCTCGGCGCGGCGATCTCGCCACTGGTGCCGATCGCCGCCGGCGAGAACCACTACACCCGCTTCGAATTCGCCCGCCTGATCGAAGAGCGCGCAGTGCAGATCCTGCAACCCGACCTGTCGAAAGCCGGGGGCATCACCGAGTCGATGCGCATCGCCGCGCTGGCCTCGGCCTGGGGCCTGCCGATCCACCCGCACAGTTCGGCCACCGGCCTGAACCACGCCGTCTCGATCCACTACCTGGCGGCGATCGACAACGGCGGCTACTTCGAGGCCTGCGTCTCGAAGTTCAATCCGCTGCGCGACATGTTCGGCGTCACCTTCGAGATCGGCGCCGACGGCTGCGTCGAACCGCTCGACGCACCGGGGATCGGCCTGACGATCGACGAGGGCATCTTCGAGCGCTATCCGGCGATCGACGGCCCCGGCTATGTGGTGACGTTCTAGGCAGACGCCTGGGCGGGACCCGGCGCCCCGGCGGGCAGCTGCGCCAGCAGCGCGGCGAGCTGCGCGCCGGACTCATCGGCCAGCGCGGCCTCGCGCAGCGCGCGCATCATCGAAGCGGCGCCGGCCCGCTGCTGCAGCACCGGCAGCGCCTGCAGCAGGCGCTGATAGTGGCGCAGTCCGCGCGCATGGGTGTCCGAATAGCCTTTGACGAGACGCTGGTTGCGGATCACTTCCAGGGCCAGCGCCGGGTCGGTGGCACGCAATGCGGCAATGGTTCGCAGCCAGTGATCGATGGCGGCGGTTTCGCGCTGATGCCGCAGGCTCGCCCGGCGCCAGGGCCGCAGGCGCGACACCGCGAACAGGGGAAGATAGCCGCGCAGCGAGGTGGTTCGGACGATCCGACCCGAACCGGCCAGTCGCGCGACCATCGCGCGCGCCGGCGCGCTGGCCAGCAGGCGGCGACCCAGCGACGCCGGCAGGACATCGGCGATCTCCTCGACCCGCGGGTGCAGGAACTCGTCGATCTCAAGCACCTGACCGGCCTGCAGGCCGACCTCATCGGCCACCCGGCGCAGGCGCGACGGGCGCGTCTTCAGATCGGCCACCCGGATGGTGTCCTCGTAGGACATCCACAGCGCCAGGTGACGCATCAGATCCTCGAGCCAGCCGTCGGGCTGATCGCCGCCGTCCCCGGGCCTGCCGGTGCCCGGATCGGCGCCCGCCGGGCTCGCGGGCGCAACGATGGGCGGCGCCGAGGGCCCGAGGAAGGGCCGCAGGCGGTCCAGGTACTCGGCCGCATAGGCGACATCCTGGTAGTCGGCGAGCCGGCGCAGCGAATGGATCGCCGTCGGCAGCAGCGCCGCGGGCAGCCGGCGACGGGCTTCGTCGACGAGATCCCCCAGCGCCGGGCCGACGCCCGGCAGCGGGTCGGGCGGCGGGTCGGGCAGCAGGTCGGGCGGCGAGGCGCCCGCCGGCGGATCAGCCGACACCGCCTCGTCCAGACGCAGCGCCGCCGCTCTCCCATACCCCGCCTCGAAGGCCGCCAGGCTGGTGGCGACGCCCACGCCACCGCGGGTGATCGCCGCGGTGAAGGCGTCGCGCGCAAAAGGCAGGCGACCGGTGGCGGCGATGGCGCCGAACAGCGCAGCGCTGATCAGGCTGCCGCTGGCCTGCGCCAACGCAGCGAAATCGGCCAGCACGCACTCACGCGCGGCGCTGCGGCAGGCGGCAACGAGCTTGCCGGCGTCGACACGGCCATCGCCCATCGCCATCTTCTCGGTCATCGAATACACGCGGTGGGTCGAGGCCACCAGCGTGGTGCGCTCGGGCGTGACCAGCCCGCGCTGCACCGCGCGACCGGCTTCCATCAGCTCCGAGGCCACGGCCAGATCGACCTCCCCGGCGGTCGGCATCAATGCCAACACCGGGGCGCGACCGTTCGCGCCGGGCGCATCGCCGGGAAAGATCTCGAGGTAGTACAGGGTGGTGCCGGTCCGCTGGGCAACGCCCGGCACCGAGGTGGTCTGGGCATGCCAGCCCGCCTGCTCGGCCAGGTCGAGCAGCCAGTCGGCCAGCACGCCACCGCCCTCGCCGCCCATGGCGACGATCGCGATGGTGATCGGGCGCTCGGCCGCAGGGATCGCGGGGGGAACGGCCGGTGAGCTGCCCGGGCCAGTCGAGTCGCTCGAGTCGCTCGAGTCGCTCGAGTCGCTCGAGTCGCTCGGGCCGGTCATCCGTGCACCGCCTTCAGGCGAGCCTCGCCCCGGCGCGACAGCCAGCCGATCACCCAGGTGGCGAAGCGGGCGCGCCAGCGGTCGCCGCGCGCCGGGTTGCTCACGATGCTGGCGCGATGAAACGACGGGCACAGCACCGCCGCGTGCGAGACCTCGCCGCACAGACCGCAGCCCACGCAACTCTCGAGCACGGTGGCCACCGGATCGCGGCGCAGCGGATCGGGGTTGTCGCGGATCGACAGCGACGGACAACCCGACAACCGGATGCAGGAATGATCGCCGGTGCAGGTGTCGGCATCGACGCCGAAGCGCTCGCGCACGCTGCGCTCGCCCGCCTTCACCCGGGCCGCGACCTGCGGCTTTTCGCGGCGCTGGCGATTGAGCATGCACTCGCTGCTGGCCACGATGACCTTGGGCCCGGTCTGCGGGGTAGTGAGCGCCTCGCGGAACGTGTCGCGCATCGCCGCGACATCGTAGGTGCGGCTGATGCTGCGCACCCAGTCGACCCCGACCCCGCGCACCGCCTGCTCGATGCCGTGGCGTGTCGAGCGCAACGGATTCGCGGCGCGCGAGGACGGCAGGTCCTGTCCGCCGGTGGCCGCGCTGTAGCTGTTGTCGACCACCACCAGCAGGTTGTCGCTGCGATTGAACACCGCATTGCCCACCCCGCTGGTCAGGCCGTTGTGCCAGAAGCCGCCGTCGCCCATGAAGCTGATGGTTCGCCGCTGGGTGGCGCGGGTGTTGAGGGCCGCGGCGCCGGCCCAGCCCAGGCCGTAGCCCATCGTGGTGGCGCCGATGTCGAAGGGCGGCAGGATCGAGAACAGGTGGCAGCCGATGTCGGCGCTGACGTGGTGCTGGCCCAGTTCACGCTCGGCCAGCTTGAGCGCGGTGAAGATCGGACGCTCGGGGCAGCCGGTGCAAAACGACGGCGGACGCGGATGGATGTGGGGATCGGCCTCGCGCAGGACGGTCTCGCGCTCGGCGGCGGCAGCCTCGCCGGCGCCAGCCCCGGCGGCCAGCGACCCGCCCCCGCCGCGCTCGCGGGTCGCCTGCACCACCAGCGCCGGCATCGTGCTGTGCGCGGCAGCCGGCAGGCTGCGCCCCTCGAGCCACTGCGGCGCGTAGCGGCGCAGCAGCTTGACCACCCCCTTGAGCATCACCGCACCGGTCAGCTCGCCCGCCATCGGGAGCATGTCCTTGCCGTGGACCCGGGTGGGCGAATCGCGCTTGCGCAGGATCGAGTCGATGTTCTGCTCGATGAACGCCGGCTGCCCCTCCTCGACCAGCAGCACGCCGCGCTTGCCCTCGCAGAACGCGTGCAGCTCCTCATCGACCAGCGGATAGGTCACATTGAGCACATAGAGCGGCACGAGGCTCTCGCCCCAGGCGTCGGCCAGCCCGAGCAGCTGCAGCGCGCGCACCACCGAGTTGTAGAGCCCGCCCTGCAGCACGATCCCGAAATCGGCGGCGTCGCCGGCGAAGATCTCGTTGAGCCGGTGGTCCCGGATGAAGCGCTGCGCGGCCGGCCAGCGCTGGGTGACCTTTTCCTGCTCATGGGCGAAGCTGGCCGGCGGCAGCACGATGCGGTCGACGTCGCGGCGCGGGTTCTCGATCGCGTCCTTGAGCGTGAAGGTCGGCCGCCGGTTGGCGCCGGCGACGAAGCTGCCGTGCACATGACAGGCGCGGATGCGCAGTTCGAGCATGACCGGGGTGCGGGTGGCTTCGCTCAGCTCGAAGCCCTTCTCGACCATCGTGACGATGCTGGGCAGGTTCGGGCGCGGATCGAGCAACCAGACCTGCGACTTCATCGCGAAGGCATGCGAGCGCTCCTGCATGATGCTGGAGCCCTCGCCATAGTCCTCGCCCACGATCAGCATCGCCCCGCCGGTGACGCCGCCCGAGGCGAGGTTGGCCAGCGCATCGCTGGCGACGTTGGTGCCGACGGTGGACTTGAAGGTGACCGCGCCGCGCAGCGGGTAGTGCACCGAGGCGGCGAGCGTGGCCGCGGCAGTCGCCTCGCTGGCGCTGTGTTCGAAATGGACGCCGAGTTCCTCGAGGATGTCGTTGGCGTCGGTCAGCACATCCATCAGGTGCGAGATCGGCGCGCCCTGATAGCCGGCCACATAGGCGACGCCGGCCTGCAGCAGCGCCTTGGTGACCGCCAGGATGCCTTCGCCGTGGAAGGTGTCGCCCGCGCCCAGCCGCAGCTTGCCGACTTCACTGGTGAATGAACGTTCCGCCACCGAACGACTCCGGGTTCAAGGAGAAAGACATCGGATCCCGGCCTGGCACCCGGGCTGGAGGGGTCGGCAGGGCCAGCGTCAGCGACTCGCCATCAGCGCGGCCGCCTACCGCGCAACCAGATTCGCACCCGACTGACCGACCGCGGTGTACTTGCCCTGCCCGAACACGAGCGCCGTGAGCGAGGCGGTCGTGCCCGACCCCACCGAGGCCCAGGTGATGCCGTCGCGGCTGGTCAGGATCGCGCCGCCGACACCGACGGCGACGAACTGGCTGCCGAAGACGATCGCATGGAGCGAACTGGCGGTGCCGGAGGCGACCGGCGCCCAGGTGAGGCCGTCGGCGCTCGACACCAGGTTGCCGCCCGCCCCGACCGCGACGAAGCCGGCCGTGCCCGCCGCCACCGAGTGCAGGTCGGCGCTGACGCCAGAACCCACCGCCTGCCAGCTCAGCAGATCGGTGCTGGCGAGAAGGGTGCCCCCCGCACCGGTCACCACGGTGCGCCCGCTGAAGGTGGCCGATGCAGTGAGGTTGGCGCTCGAACCGGACGTGCGGCGTGTCCAGAGAACACCATCGGTACTGGTGAGGAGCGTGCCGTTCTCGCCCGTCGCCAGGTAGGAGCCGCCGTTCTGGCGCACCGAATTCAGCCGGTCGGTGACGCCGCTGCTCGCCAGCGTCCAGGTGAGGCGGTCGGTACTGGTCAGCACGGTGCCGGCAGTGCCCACCGCCACGAATCGTCCGTTGGCGTGGACGATGCTGTTCAGGTCGTTGGTGGTGCCCGAGGCCAGCGCCGTCCAGGTGACCGCGTCGAGGCTGGTGAACAGGGCGCCGCCGCTGCCCACCGCCGCGAAACCGGTGCCGTCGTAGGCGATGCCGTTCAGGTTGGCCGCCGACAGCGCCGGCCCGACGGTCCAGGTGGCGCCCGCCGGCCGGGGAGTGGCGGTCAGGGAGTCGGAAACGGGTCCGACCTTGGAGCCGTCCTGCGACATCGCCATGGCGAAGGCGTACTGGGTGTCGTTGGTCAGGTTCAGGATGATGCGCGGGGAACTGATCCCGAAGAACGAGCGGTAGCCGGTGGTGGCGGTGGACCCGGGAAACGACACCGAGGAGCCGGGCGCATAGAACACCCAGTAGGCCAGCCCGGACTCCTGGGTCCAGGTGAGCGTGACCTGCCCGTCGCCCGCGGTCACCGCGATGTTCTTGGGCGCCTCCGAAGGCACCGATTGACCGCACGCCGACAGCAGCGCGAAGACCCAGAGGTTCAGCCAGACGAGCGCTTTTTTCATTGAATCGACGGGGCACCCGGCTCCCCGCGCGGTGCGCGAGACGCTCGAGCCGCCTTCTGTCCTGTTGTATCGGTTGAACATCGCAGGCCCGGCCGGACCTGCGGCTGCGTGGTCTGCGAGAGTATCAGATGCGCCAGCGCCGGCTTGACGCCGATCGACCCGCTGGTCTCTACTTCATCCGGCCGATCGGCGGCCAGGAATCAAACAGGAGACACACCATGGGCAGCACCATCCTCTTCACCCGTCCGGACGGGCAATCCGTCTCCGGCTATCTGGCCGAAGCCGCCGGCGCGACCGCCTCGGTGGTCGTCATCCAGGAATGGTGGGGACTGAACGACCAGATCCGCGGCGTCGCCGACCGTCTGGCCCAGGCCGGCTACAACGCGCTGGTGCCCGACCTGTACCGCGGCAAATCGACGGTCGAGGCCGAGGAAGCGCATCACCTGATGTCGGCGCTCGACTTCGGGGTGGCCGCCTCGCAGGACATCCGCGGCGCGGTGCAGTATCTGAAGACGCGCACCGCCCGAGTCGGGGTGACCGGCTATTGCATGGGCGGCGCCCTCACCGTCCTGTCGCTCACCATGGCGCCCGAAGCCGATGCCGGCGTGGCCTGGTACGGCTATCCGCCGCTGGAATTCGTCGACGCCAGCGCGATCAAGGCACCGCTGATGGCGCACTGGGCCACCCAGGACGCGGCCTTCCCGATCGCCACCGTCGACACGCTGGAGGAAAAGCTCGCCGCGGCGGGCGTGGCGTACACCGGTCACCGCTACCTGGCGCAGCACGGCTTTGCCAACGAAACCGCGGTCGGGCCGCACCGGCTGCCGATCACCCAGTACGACGCCGCCTGGTCGCAGATCGCCTGGGACCGGACCTTCGCGTTCTTCGGGCGGCACCTGGGCTAAGGCGGGCGCGCGGCCCGCGATGAACGACTCGCCGCGGGCCCCTATAATCGCCCGCTTGGCCACCCCCACCCCGCTGCCCCCACCCGTTCTGCGCCTGTCCCGGCCCGAAGCCCTGCGCGTCGTGCTGGGGCTGCTGCTGGCGATGCTGCTGGGCGCGCTCGACCAGACCCTGGTGTCGGTGGCGCTGGTGTCGATCGGGCGCGAGCTCGACGGCTTCTCGCTCACGCCGTGGGTGGTCTCGGGCTTCCTGGTCGCCTCCACCGTGGCCACGCCCATCTACGGCAAGCTCTCTGATGTCTACGGCCGGCGGCGTCTGCTGACCATCGCGATCGTGATGAGCTGCGCCGCCTCGGTGCTGTGCGCATTCGCCCAAAGCATGCCGCAGCTGATCGCCGCGCGGGTGCTCCAGGGCCTGGGCAGCGGCGGCCTGCTGGTGCTGGTGCAGTCGGTGGTCGCCGACATCGCGCCCGGGGCCGAGCGCGGCCGCTTCCAGGGCTATCTGTCGGGGGTCTACGCGTTCGCCGCGGTGGCCGGACCGATGCTGGGCGGCTACCTCACCTTCTACCTGTCCTGGCGGGCGGTGTTCTGGCTGAACCTGCCGCTGGGCGTGCTGGCGCTGATCACCGCGCGCCGGGTGCTGCCGGGCCGCGGCGCGGCGCGGCGCGAGCACCGGATCGACTACCTGGGCGCGACCCTGCTGGCCGGCGGGCTGTCGGCCCTGATGATCGCGCTCACCCGCCTGGGTCAGGGACACGGCCTTGCCGAGGGCGGCACGCTGATGCTGTTCGGCGCGGCAGGCGCGCTGCTGGCGCTGACCGCGCGCCAGGAAAGGCGCGCGGCCGAGCCGCTGCTGCCGCCGGCGCTGCTGCGCAATCGCACCGTGGTGCTGTGCTGCGCGATCCTCGCGCTGCAGTTCTTCGTGCTGATCGGCAGCACGGTGATGATGCCGATGGCCATGCAGAGCCTGACCGGCGCCGGACCCGATGCGGTGGCGCTGCGGATGCTGC
Organism: uncultured beta proteobacterium; assembly: GCA_903934295.1. Classification (GTDB taxonomy): domain Bacteria; phylum Pseudomonadota; class Gammaproteobacteria; order Burkholderiales; family Burkholderiaceae_E; genus Quisquiliibacterium. The sequence goes on along the minus strand of CAIZNI010000056.1, from coordinate 41,180 downwards.
CGCTCACGCTGGGCATTCCCTTCGGCGCCTTCACCGGCGGACGCTGGCTGCATGCTGCCGGCAGCATCCGGCCGCCGGTGCTGGCCGCCGGACTGCTCGCCGCCACCGGCGCGGCGGTGTTCGCGATCGTGCCCGCGCTGACCGGTCTGCCGCAGTTCCTGGCCATGCTCACGCTGGGCCTGGGATTGGGCCTGAGCATGGCGCCCTGCCTGGTCGCAGCCCAGACCGCGGTGGCCCAGCACGAGGTCGGCGTGGTCACCGCGACGGTGGCGCTGTGCCGAACGCTGGGCGGCGCAGTCGGCATCGCGGTCCTGAGTTCGATCCTGTTCGCGGTGGTCGGCGCCGCCAGTGCCGCCGGCGCCAGCGCACCGCTGTCGGTACTGCTGGCCGAGGGCGCGCGCGGCGGGACGGTCTCGCCCGATCTGATCCGCGGCTTTCAATTCGCCTTCGCCACCGCCTCGCTGATGTCCCTGACCGCCGCCGTCCTGGGCTCGCAGCTGCCCGGCGGGCTGGGTTCGCGGCCCGCCACCTGAGCTTCGCGTCCTTTTTCATCCCATTCCTTCGGAAATTCTCATGACCCCAGTCGTCGTCGAACCGCCGCAGACTCCGCCCACCCGCCGCCCGGTCGGGGTCATCGGCCTGGGCGCGATGGGCATGGGCGTGGCCCGCACGCTGCTGCGCAAGGGCTTCGCGGTTCACGCCTGCGATGTGCGCGAGGCGGCCCGCCAGACGATCGCCGGCGAGGGTGCGATCGCCCATGAGACCCCCGCCGCCCTGGCTGTGCACGTCGATGCACTGATCGTCCTGGTGGTCAACGCGGCGCAGACCGAGGCGGTGCTGTTCGGCGAGCACGGTGCGGCGCCGGCGCTGCGGGCCGGCGCGACGGTGATCGCCTCGAGCACGGTGGCCCCCGAGTTCGCCGACAGCCTGGGCAAACGGTTGGCAGCACTGCAGCTGCGCGCACTCGACGCGCCGGTCTCGGGCGGCGCGGCGCGGGCGGCCAGCGGCGAGATGACCATCATGGCTTCCGGCGCACCCGAGACCTTCGCTGCGGTCGAGGATGTCCTGGGCGCCATCGCAGCGAAGATCTACCGGCTCGGCGACACGCCCGGCATGGGCTCGAAGGTCAAGATGATCAACCAGCTGCTGGCCGGAGTGCACATCGCAGCGGCCACCGAGGCCATGGCGCTGGGCATCCGCGCCGGCATCGAACCCAATGCGCTCTACGAGGTCATCTCCAACAGCGCCGGGGCGAGCTGGATGTTCCAGAACCGCGTGCCGCACATCCTGGCGGGAGACTACAAGCCGCTGTCGGCGGTCAACATCTTCGTGAAGGACCTGGGCATCGTGCTCGATTCGGCGCGCCAGATGACCTTTCCGCTGCCCCTCACCTCGGCGGCGCACCAGATGTATCTCGCCACCAGCGCCGCCGGCCTGGGTGCCGAGGACGACTCAGCGGTGATCAAGATGTTCCAGAAACTCACCGGCATCGAGCTGCCGTCCGCGAAGGACTGACCCATGCTGCTGGGCTGCATCGCGGACGACTTCACCGGCGCCACCGATCTGGCCGGCATGCTGGTGCGCGGGGGCATGCGCACCGTCCAGACCATCGGCGTGCCCGAGGGCGCCCCGCCCGACGCCGACGCGGTGGTGGTCTCGCTGAAATCGCGCACCGTGCCGGCCGCGCAGGCGGTGAGCGAATCGCTGGCGGCGCTGCGCTGGCTGCAGGCCGCGGGCGCGCGTCAGATCTTCTTCAAGTACTGCTCCACCTTCGACTCGACCGATGCCGGCAACATCGGCCCGGTCGCCCAGGCACTGATGGCCGCGCTGGGCGCGGACTTCACCATCGCCTGCCCGGCGTTTCCCGAGAACGGACGCAGCGTCTACCGTGGCCACCTGTTCGTGGGCGACGGCCTGCTCAATGAATCGGGCATGGAAAACCACCCGCTCACCCCGATGACCGATCCGAACCTGGTTCGGGTCCTGCAGCGCCAGAGCAGCTGCCGCGTCGGCCTGGCACGCTTCGACACGGTGGCGCAGGGCCCGGCCGCGCTGCGCGCACGGCTGCAGGCGCTGCGCGCCGAAGGCACGGGCATCGCGATCGTCGACGCGGTGAGCAACGCCGACCTGATGACGATCGGCGCCGCCTGCGACACCCTGCCACTGATCACCGGCGGCTCGGGCGTGGCGCTCGGGCTGCCCGCCAACTTCGCCACGCAGGGCCTGCTGGGCGACGCGGCGCAGGCCGCCCGGCTGCCGGCCGTGGAAGGGGCCGCCGCCATCGTTTCGGGCAGCTGCTCGCGGGCCACCAACGCGCAGGTCGCGCACTGGGCCGCCGCGCGGCCCCGTTTCCAGGTCGATCCGCTGGCCCTGGCCGACGGGCAACCGGTGGTCGAGCAGGCACTGGCCTGGGCGCGTGAACACCTGCCCGGACAGGCGGTCCTGATCTCGGCGACCAGCCCGCCCGAGGCGGTGGCGCAGGTCCAGTCCCGGCTCGGCGTGCAGGCCGCCGGCGACCTGATCGAGCAGGCCCTGGCCGACATCGCGCGCGGACTGGTGGACCTGGGCGTGCGCCGGCTGGTGGTGGCCGGGGGCGAGACCTCGGGTGCGGTGGTCCGGGCGCTGGGGATCGACCAACTGCGCGTGGGCCCGCAGATCGACCCCGGCGTGCCGTGGATGGTCGCCGACACCGGCGCCCGCGCGGGCGCACCGCTGGCGATCGCGCTCAAGTCGGGCAACTTCGGCAGCGAGGACTTTTTCGCCAAGGCGCTCGCACTGGCCGGGAGCGGGCCGCGATGAGCGGTGAGCGCCCGGACCGGGAAGCGGGGAGCAAACTGGCGGCCGGTGCGGGGATGGCCAGTGCAGGGACGACCAGTACGGGGACGGCGAGCGCCGGGTCGGCGACACCCCTCGCCGGCCGGGCCCTGACGCGCGAGCGCGAGGCGCTGTGCCGCGCGGCCCGTTCCCTGTTCGAGCGCGCGCTCACCCACGGCTCGACCGGCAACCTGAGCGTTCGAACCGACGACGGCTACCTGATGACGCCGACCGGCGCGAGCCTGGGCGATCTGGATCCGGCCCGGTTGTCGCGCCTGGATGCCGGCGGGCGCTGGGTCGACGGCGATGCCCCGACCAAGGAAAGCTTTCTGCACCTCGCGATGTACGACGAACGCCCCGGCGCCCGCGCGGTGGCGCACCTGCACTCGCACCACGCGACCGCGGTGTCGGTGCTGGCCGATGTCGACCCGCAGGATGTGCTGCCCCCGCTCACCGCCTACTATGTGATGCGGGTGGGCACGCTGCCGCTGGTGCCTTATCACGCGCCGGGCGACCTGGCGCTGGCCGACGCGGTCCGCGAGCGGGCCGGGCGGCACCATGCGCTGCTGCTGGCCAATCACGGGCCGGTGGTGGCCGGCACCAGCCTGGCGGGTGCCTGCGACGCGATCGAGGAACTCGAAGCCACCGCGCGCCTGCACCTGAGCCTGCACGGCCGGGCCTGCCGCTGCCTGACCCCGGAACAGGTCGCCGCGATCCGGGCGAAATTCCCGGCCGGCTGAGCAAGCGGGCAAGCGCGGCCGGGCGTTCCAGCAGCCGCGCCGCCCGTCGCGCCTAGGAGTAGCGGCGCGAGATCGACTCGGCCACACAAACCGGCCGATCGGCACCCTTGCGCTCGAAGGTCACCTCCCAGACCACCTGCGTGCCATTGCCCGCGACCTCATCACAGGCCAGCAGCCGCAGGCGCACCCGGACCTCGCTGCCCACCAGCACCGGCGAGGTGAAGCGAACCTTGTTCAGCCCGTAGTTCACGCTCATCCGGGCGTCCCGGATCGCGATCGTGCGGCCCATGAACATCGGCAGCAGCGACAGGGTGAGAAAACCGTGGGCAATGGTGGCGCCGAACGGCCCCTGGCTGGCGCGCGCGGGATCGACATGGATCCACTGATGGTCGCCGGTCGCATCGGCGAACTTGTCGATGCGATCCTGGGTGATGGTCTCCCAGTCGCTGACCGCGACCTCCTCGCCGACGCAGGCCTTCAGTTGTGCCAGATTGTCGAATTCACGAACAGCCATGCGGGATCTCCCAGGGTCGGACAGGGTCAGGCGATGACGCCGAATTGAGCCGGGTCGAAGGCCGGCGGCGGAAAGCGCGGGTTCATGTCGCGCAGCGTGCGCACCAGGATGTTCATCACCGCCCAATCACGGTACCACTTGTGATTGGCCGGGATCACATGCCAGGGCGCGCGCTTGCGGTCGGTCTCGGCGATCGCGTCGCGAAACGCGGTCATGTAGGCGCTCCAGTGCTTGCGCTGCTCGAGATCGTGCGGGTCAAACTTCCACTGGCGCGACGGGTCGTCCAGGCGGGCCTGCAGCCGGCGGGCCTGCTCGTCGCGGTCGATGTGCAGGAAGATCTTGATGATGCGGGTGCCCTCGTCGGCCAGCAGCCGCTCGAAGCTGCGGATGTGCTCGTAGCGCAGTTTCCAGCGCGCCCTGGGCACCAGCGAGTTGACTCGCACGACCAGCACATCCTCGTAGTGCGAGCGGTTGAAAATGGTGATCTCGCCGTTGGCGGGCACATGCGGATGCACCCGCCACAGGTAGTCGCGGGCCATTTCGCCCTCGGTCGGGCGCTCGAATCGCGCCACCTTCACCCCGAGCGGATTGACGCCCGAGAAGACCTTTCGGATCACGCCGTCCTTGCCGCCGGTGTCCATCGCCTGCAGCACCACCAGCAGCCGCTGACGCGATTCGGCATACAGGCGGGCCTGCAGCTCGACCAGTTCGGTGCGCAGCACCTCGGTCTGTTCGCGCGCGCTGGCCTCCTCGCCGCTGAAGCCGGGGGTGGAACCGGCATCGATGTCGTTCAGGGAAGTGGTGGCGTCCACGCTCACCCAGCAGCGTCGGGATACGGTCTTGCGGGCCATGGCGGATCTCCTGACAGGGTGGATCGGATCAGCGCAGCGCGAAGCCCACCATCGGCTCCAGCGCGTCGAGTGCCGGACCGGGCTCGCCCACCTTGATGGTGCGCATGCCCATGTCGCGCGCCGGCTTCAGGTTGATGCCGAGGTCATCGAGGTAGACGCAATGGGCGGGGTCGACGCCAAGGGCGTCGGTCATCATCCGGTAGATGCGCGGGTCGGGCTTGCGCAGACCCACCTTCGCACTTTCGATCACATGATGAAAGAGCGCCATCACCTCGGCCTTGCCGCCGGCGCCGGCCCGGGCCGGATCGCTGACCCGGATGTTGTTGGTGATGCAGCCCACCTTCATGCGCTCGCCGATGCGGCGCAGCGCCTCGACCATCTCGGGGCGCAGCGTGCCCTCGAGCAGGGCCAGCACCTCGGCGCCCCCCACCCGATGACCGAGCGCCTGGCTCTCGTCGGCGAACAGCGTGTCGAACTGCGCCAGGGTGCAGTCGTCGCGCTCGAGCCGGGCCCAGGCATTGTCCAGCGGATTGGTCGCGTTGACCGAACGCAGGAAGTCGGCCGGCAGGCCGCGCTCGCGCTCGAAGCGCCCGAACGCCTGGAAGGGGCTGCTGGAGAGGACACCACCGAAATCCCAGATCACGGCCGCGGTGGGGATGGATGCGGAGCTTGTCATGTTGGCTGTTGCCCGTCGGATCAGAAGAGGGTCATGGTATCGCCCGGCTGCGCCGGCTGCGCGAACGCACCCTCGATCGTGAGAAGCCGCAGCTTGGTCAGCGTGCCGCCGGGTGCCGAAAAACCGCCGGCGCGTCCGTCGGCGGCCAGCACCCGGTGGCAGGGCACCACGATCACGAACGGATTGCTGCCCAGTGCCTGCCCGACCGCGCGGGCCGCCCCCGGCATGCCCAGGCGCTGCGCGATCGCGCCGTAGGTGAGCGTGGTCCCGGGCGCGATGGTTCGGGCGATCTCGTAGACGCGCTGGTGAAAGGGCGGGATGCGCCGCAGGTCCAGCACGATCTCGAGCAGATCGCGCGGCTCGCCGTGCAACAGATCGGTGATCGCGGCGATCGCAGCATCCACGGCCGCGAGATGCGCAGCGGCGGGAGGAGCCTCGGCGGGGTGGGCAGCGGCGGAGTGGGCAGCGGCGGGGTCAGGCGGCTCGGGCAGACCGACCCGGCCGGGCAGACCGCGCACCAGCCGACGCAACGTGGCGGCGTCATCCGCGTCGGGCAGTTGCACCGCCAGCACCCCGTGCGCGCCCCACGCGATCGCGCACCGGCCCACCGGCGTGTCGAACAGCCGCGTTTCCCAGGGCTGCGTCGGTTTCATGTGATCATCTCCCGCCAACCGGCATCGGCGCCGTCGGCGCGCATTTCGAGCCCGCTGCCGCCGGTCAATCCGGCGGCAGCGGTCACCGGCGATCATGCCTGAGCGCGAGGCACCCGGGGCCCGCCGCCCGCGCACACACCGAAGACCACCCGGAGGCCTCGCTTGCCAACACGACGAAAGATCATTCTGGGCACGCTCGCCGCCACCGGCGCACTGGTGATCGGCTGGGGCGTGATGCCGCCGCGCCAGCGCCTCACCCCCTCGCGCCCGCTGCCGGCCGTCCCGGGGCAGTCGGCGCTGAACGGCTGGGTGCGCATCGGCGCCGACGACACGGTCACGGTCATGATCGCGAAGTCGGAAATGGGTCAGGGCGTGAACACCGCGCTGGCCATGGTGCTGGCCGAGGAGCTCGACGCGCGCTGGGATCAGGTGCGCACCGAGCATCCACCGATCGACGCGATCTACAACAACCTGGCGACGGTGGTCGACGGGCTGCCCTTTCATCCCGACAACCAGGGGCGGCTGCGCCACGTCGTCGAGTGGCTGACCGCCAAGACCATGCGCGAGATCGGCGTGATGGCCACCGGCGGGTCCTCCAGCGTGAAGGACCTGTGGCTGCCGATGCGCGAGGCCGGCGCCTCGGCCCGCGCCCTGCTGATCGGCGCCGCTGCCGACCTCTGGCAGGTGCCCCCCGAGCAGTGCCTCGCCGCCGAGGGGCGGATCACCCACCCGTCGGGACGCTCGGCGCGCTTCGGCGAACTCGCGGCGCAGGCCGGCACGCGGGCGCTGCCGGCCTCGGTCACGCTGAAGACGCCCGCGGCGTTCCGGCTGATCGGCAAGCCGATCCGCCATGCCGACGCAGCGGCCCGGCTCGATGGCTCGGCGCGCTATGCGAGCGACATCCGGCTGCCCGGCATGCTGCACGCCAGCGTGCTGATGTGTCCGACGCTGGGCGGCCGCGTGGCCAGTTTCGACGGGGTCGCCGCCATGGCCCTGCCCGGCGTGCGAAAGGTGGTCGCGGTCGAGGGATTCAACGGCGGCACCGCCGGCGTGGCGGTGATCGCCGACGCGCCGCAGCGCGCGATGCGCGCGCTCGACCGGGTGGTGGTGCAGTGGGACCACGGAGCGGCCGCCACCTTCTCGAGCGAGCCCTTCATGGCCGAACTGGCCGCCACCCTGGACCGCGAGGAGGGCTTCGCGTTCTACCGCACCGGTGACGTCGGTCAGGCGCTTCAGGCATCGGCCCGGGTGGTGCAGGCCGAATACCGCGCGCCCTATCTGGCGCACATGACGATGGAGCCGATGAACTGCACCGTGCTGTTCGAGCCGGGCAAGGCCACCGTCTGGGCGCCGACCCAGATCCCGGATGTCGCGCGCCGCGCTGCGGCCCGGGCGCTCGGCCTGGACAGCGAGCAGGTGCAGGTGCAGGTGCCCTTGCTGGGCGGTGGCTTCGGGCGTCGTCTGGATGTCGACTTCATCGGCCAGGCGGCGGCGATCGCGCGGCATTTTCCCGGCACACCGGTGCAGACGCTGTGGTCGCGCGAGCAGGACACCACCCACGATTTCTACAGGCCGGCCTGCGTGGCCCGGTTCAAGGGCGGACTGGACGCCGCCGGCCGCCTGACCGCCTGGCAGGGCACTTCGGCCGGCCAGGCGATCCTGCCGCAGGCGCTGGAGCGGCTGTTCGGGCTGCCCGGCGGGGGGCCTGACAAGACCAGCGCCGAGGGCGGCTTCGATCAGCCCTATGAATGGCCGGCGGCCCGGATCGCGCACCAGACGGTGACGGCGCCGGTGCCGGTGGGCTTCTGGCGCTCGGTCGGTCACTCGCACCACGCGTTCTTCAAGGAATCGTTTCTCGACGAGATGGCCCATGCCGCCGGTCAGGATCCGGTGGCTTTCCGGGCGGTGCTGCTGGCCCGCCACCCGCGTCATCTGGCGGTGCTGCGCCAGGTCGCCGAACTGGCCGGCTGGGGCCGGCCGGTGCCGCCCGCGCCCGATGGCGCACCGGCAGCACGCGGGGTCGCCCTGCACCACAGCTTCGGGTCGGTGGTGGCCCAGGTCGCCGAAGTCTCGGTGGGACCGGACCAGTCGATCCGGGTGCACCGGGTGTTCTGCGTGATCGACTGCGGCCTGGCGGTCAACCCCAATCTGATCCGTCAGCAGGTCGAGGGCGCGATCGTGTTCGGCCTGTCGGCCGCCCTGCACGGGGGCATCACCATCGAACGCGGTCAGGTCCGCCAGCGCAACTTCCATGACCAGCCGATCCTGCGGATCGACCAGTGCCCGGCGATCGAGACCCGCATCATGGCCAGCGCCGAACCCCCCGAGGGGGTTGGCGAACCGGGCACGCCGCCGATCGCGCCCGCCGTGGGCAATGCGCTGTTCGCCCTCACCGGTCAGCGGCTGCGCGCCCTGCCCTTCACGCTCGCCTGAGCACCGGAGACACCTGATGAAGACCCTGCGGATCAACGGCCGGGACACCCCGGTCACCGGCGATGACGACACCGCGCTGCTGTGGGTGCTGCGCGCCGAGCTCGGCCTGACCGGCACCCATTACGGCTGCGGGATGGCCCTGTGCGGCGCCTGCACCGTGCACCTGGACGGCGAGCCGGTGCGTGCCTGCGTGACACCGCTGGCGGCCGCCGCGGGCAAGGCGGTGACCACCATTGAAGGACTGGACGGTGCGCAGGCGAAGGCCCTGCGGGCGGCCTGGACCGATCTCGATGTGGCCCAGTGCGGCTACTGCCAGAGCGGGCAGCTGATGTCGGCCTGCGCGCTGCTGCGTCGCCACCCGGCGCCGAGCGATGCCCAGATCGACGCCGCGATGGCCGGCAACCTGTGCCGCTGCGGCACCTATCCGCGGATCCGGGCCGCCATCCACCAGGCGGCCGGGCAGACGGCGGTCAGCGGATCTCGGTCTCGATGAAGACCACCTCGTGGTCGGTGTCGTTGACCACGTTGTGCTCGACGCCGGCATCGCGGTAATAGCTCTGACCGGCGACCAGCGGCGCACGGCGCTCGCCGTCACGCGACTCCAGCAGCAGCAGCAGGCCGTCGGTCTGCGGTACCACCACATAGTCGTGGCCGTGGCGATGCCAGCCGGTTTCGGCGCCGGGCGCGAAGCGCCATTCGGTGACGATCACCCGGTGATTGGACACCTGGACGGTGGGCACTGCCTGCGGTCGCGACATTCGGTCTTCCTTGCAAGGAGGGGGAGCGCCCCGGCTCGCAGGCCGGGGACTGCCGCGAGCGGCGCTGAGGGGCGCCGCCGACGCGTTGATCAGATGGGGTCCCAGCTGAACACTTCGGCCGAGCGCTCGAGCTTGTAGAACGAGCCGCGCAGGGCCGGCATCGCGTGTTCGGCGACCGTCTGCGGGGTCCAGCCCTCGCCGCGGTGCACCGAGCGGATCGGCCGGCTCTGGCCCATCAGGAAGATCTCGTTGGCGCGCACGCCGAAGATCTGGCCGCTGACGTCGGCGGCTTCCTCGCTGGCCAGAAAGACCGCCAGCGGCGCGATCTTGCCGGTTTCCATCGTCTTCATGCGCTCGACGCGGGCAGCCTGCTCGGGCGTGTCGGTCGGGATGGTGCCGATCAGGCGGCTCCAGGCGAACGGCGAGATGCAGTTCGAGGTGACGCCATAGCGCTGCATGTCGAGGGCGATCGACTTGGACAGCCCGACGATACCCAGCTTGGCGGCGGCGTAGTTGGCCTGCCCGAAATTGCCCACCAGACCCGAGGTGGAGGTCATGTGGATGTAGCGCCCGCGGCCTTCGCTGCGGTAGATCGGCGCGGCCGCGCGCGACATGTAGAAGGTGCCGTTCAGGTGGACGTCGATCACCGCGCGCCACTCGTCGACCGACATCTGGTGGAAGATGCGGTCGCGCAGGATGCCGGCGTTGTTGACCACCGTGTGCAGCGTGCCGAAATGGTCGACCGCGCACTGGATGATGCGATTGGCGCCCTCCCAGGTGGCGACGCTGTCGCCGTTGGCGACCGCCTTGCCGCCAGCGGCCCGGATTTCATCGACGACCTGCTGGGCCGGCGTGGCGTCGGCGCCTTCGCCGGTGGCGCTGCCGCCGAGGTCATTGACGACGACGCTGGCGCCGTTGGCAGCCATCATCAGCGCGAAATCACGGCCGATCCCACGGCCCGCGCCGGTCACGATCACCGATTTGCCTTCGAGCATTCCCATCCTGTTGTCTCCGTTCAGTGGTTGATTCGGTCAGCGGCCCAAGAAGCGGGGCTTGCGTTTTTCATTGAAGGCGCGCACCCCCTCGAGGCGATCGTCGGTGTCGACCAGGTGGTCGTAGGCCTCGGCCTCGAAGCGCAGCGCGGTCTGCAGTTCCATCTGCATGCCGAAGCGCACCGATTTCTTGGCCTGGCGCACCGACAGCGGCGCATTGCCGGCGATCGTCTGGGCCACCTCGAGCACCCGCGGCAGCAGCTCGGCGGGCTCGCACAGGGCGTTCAGCGCGCCCCATTCGAAGGCCTGCGCCGCGCTGAAGGGCTTGCCGGTGAGCAGGATCTCGCGGGCGCGCCGCTCACCCACCGCGCGCGGCAGCAGCTGCGTACCGCCGGCGCCCGGCATGATGCCCAGAGTGACTTCGGTGAGCGCAAAGCGCGCGCCCGGGACCGCATAGGCGAAATCGCAGGCCAGCATGATCTCGAAACCGCCGGCAAACGCGTGGCCGTTGACCGCGGCCAGGACCGGCAGCGGGAAGTCGAGCATGGCGCGGTATTCGCGCTCGATCAGGGCGTGCTGGTGGCGCCAGACGGCGGCGGTCATGCCGTCGCGCTCCTTGAGGTCGCCGCCGGCACAGAAGGCCTGCTCGCCGGCGCCGGTCAGCACCACGCAGCGCACCTCGCCGGGCTCGGCGCCCAGGCGGGTCCACAGGTCGAGCAGTTCGTGCCACATCTGCGTGTTGAGCGCGTTGCGCACCTGCGGCCGGTTCAGGGTGACGACGAGCACATGCTCGCCGACCTGTTCGGTCAGCAGGGTCTGGTAGGCGAACGGCGCGGTGGCGGAAGTCAGGGCTGAAGTCGGGGGCATGGTCGGGTCTCCTGCGGCGATTTTCGCACAAGCGCCCGACAATCAAGGTTCAAGGTGTGCAACCACCTCGCGCATCGTGTCGACCGCCCGCAGGACATCCTCGCGGCTCACGTCCAGATGCGTCACCGCGCGGATCAGGGTGTCGTTGAAGGCCCCCATCTGCACCCCGCGCGCCTGCAGCTCGGCGACGATCCGGTCAGCGCTCGCACCGGTGGCCGCGACATCGAAGAAAACGATGTTGGTCTCGATCGCCCCGGGGTCGAGATGAATCCCCGGTATTTCAGCCAACGAAACTGCCAGCAGACGGGCATTCGCGTGGTCATCGGCCAGCCGGTCGACATGGTGATCGAGCGCATGCAGGGCCGCGGCCGCCAGCATGCCCGACTGGCGCATCGCCCCGCCCCAGCGCTGCTTCAGACGCCAGGCCTGCGCGATGAACTCGCGGCTGCCGGCCAGCGCCGCGCCCACCGGGCAGCCAAGGCCTTTCGAGAAATCGATCCAGACCGAGTCGAAGCCGACCGACTGCAGCCGGGCCGGCACGCCGCTGGCCACCACCGCATTCATCAGGCGCGCGCCGTCCATGTGGGTGGCCAGTCCCTGGCCGTGTGCGCTGGCGACAATCTCGCGCAGCTGCGCCAGCGGCCAGACGCGCCCGCCCGCGGTGTTGGCCGTCTGCTCGACGGTGACCAACCGGCTGCGCGGGAAATAGCGGTTCTCCGGGCGCACCGCCGCGCGCAGCGCCGCGCCGTCGAAGGTGCCGGGAATCCCGCCGTGCGGCGCGACCACCGGACGCAGCATCACGCCGGCCAGCGCCGCCGGACCACCTCCCTCGAAATTGATGATGTGCGAGGTCGCCTCGGCGATCACCTCGTCGCCCGGGCGGCAATGCACCGCGATCGCGATCTCGTTGCACATCGTGCCCGAGGGCAGGAAGACCGCGTCCTCCTTGCCCAGCAGTTCGCAGATGCGCTCACGCAGGCGGTTGGTGGTGGGGTCCTCGAACTTCTGCTCGTCGCCCACCTCGGCCTGGGCGATCGCCTGGCGCATCGCCTGGGTGGGCTTGGTCTTGGTGTCGCTGAAGAGATCGATCATGGCGCGCTTTCGGTGAAGGTGGCGGCGGCGCGCCCGAGCCGGTCACGCACCGCCTCCCACGGGCGGCCGGCGGGCGGTCGCTCGACCAGTATGCGGTCGGCCTGCAGGGCATCCAGTGAGCGCAGCGTGTCGTAGAGCGCATGGCCGAAGGCCACCGGCTCGGCCGGCGCCGCCAGCCACCGCAAACCGGGCGCCGGTTCCGCCAGGGGCGCGCGAACCGACCAGACCGCGACCGTGCGTCCCCCGGCCAGCCACTCGCGTGCGCGCGCCGCCAGGTCGCCCGGCTCGACCAGTTCCAGCGGGGTGCGCGGGGCGTAGTGCGCCGCCAGCGTGCCGGAGGCCCGCGGTGCCTGCGTGTCGCCGGCCTCGTGCACGGCCAGCGCGACACCGAGCACCCGCTCGATCGCGGCGGCGTCGGCCCCCCCCGGGCGCAGCAGCACCGCCACCGGGCGCGACAGGTCGACGATGGTCGACTCCAGGCCGACCTCGCACTCGCCACCGTCGAGCACCAGCGGCACGCTGTCGCCCAGATCGTCGACGACATGCGCGGCCCGCGTCGGGCTCACTTTGCCGAAACGGTTGGCCGATGGGCCGGCGATGCCCTGGCCGCCCAATGCGGTGAAGGCGGCCAGCAGCGCGCGCGCCACCGGGTGCGCGGGCGCGCGCACCCCGATGGTGGTCTCGCGGCCGCAGGCCCAGGCCGGCGCACCGGCGCGGCGCGGCAGGATCAGGGTGAGCGGGCCAGGCCAGAACGCCGCGGCCAGGCGCTGCGCCCGGTCGTCCAGCTCGGCCCACCACGCCGCCTGCGCCGCATCGAGCACATGGACGATCAGCGGATGGCCCGCCGGGCGGCCCTTGATCCGGTAAATCGCCGCCACCCCGGCCTGGCTGGCGGCATCGGCACCCAGCCCATAGACGGTTTCGGTCGGAAACGCGACGGTCGAGCCCTCGCGCAGAAGACGGGCGGCGTGGTCGATGGACCGGGCGTCGGCAGGCAGGCGCATCGCTCAGTGAGCCGGGCCGTCGATACCCAGCTCGCGCTCGATCGCCACCGCCTCGTGCAGCGCCTGGTCGACGCTGTCGCCCAGCAGGGTCAGGTGGCCCATCTTGCGCGCCGGTCGCGGCTGCGCCTTGCCATACAGGTGCAGCTTGGCCTGCGGATGGGCGAGCGCCCGCGGCCAGTCGGGCTCGCGCGGCGCCGTGTCCGAGGCGGTGAACCACAGGTCGCCCATCAGGTTGAGCATGACCGCCGCGCCGAGCGGGCGCACCGAGCCCAGCGGCAGGCCGGCCAGCACCCGCACCTGCTGCTCGAACTGGCTGGTGACGCAGGCATCGATCGACCAGTGCCCCGAGTTGTGCGGGCGCGGCGCCAGCTCATTGACCAGCAGGCGGCCGTCGTCGAGCAGGAAGAACTCGACGCAGAGCACGCCGACGTAATCCATCGTCTCGGCGATGCGCCGCGCCGCGTCGGCAGCCTGCCAGGCGATGTCCTGCGACACCCGGGCCGGGATCAGGCTGCGCGCCAGGATGCCGGCGCGGTGTTCGTTCTCGGCGATCGGAAAGGCCACCCAGTGACCATCGAAACCGCGCGCCACCACGGCCGACAGTTCCAACGCCAGGTTCATCCGCTTTTCAAGCACGCAGGGCACGCCGCCCAGCTGCTGGAACGCGGCGCGCGCGGCGGCGGCATCGGCGACCCGCACCTGCCCCTTGCCGTCGTAGCCCAGACGGGCCGCCTTCAGGATGCCGGGAAACAGCGTGACATCGGCACGCGCCAGATCATCGGCCTGGTGCACCGCCAGGTAAGGCGCCACCGCCAGGCCGCAGTCGCCGATGAAGGACTTCTCGACCATCCGGTCCTGGGCGATGGCCACGCAGCGCCCGGCTGGCGCGACCACGCGCGTGGCGGCCAGCCGGTCGAGGGCCGCTGCCGGCACATTCTCGAATTCGGTGGTGATCGCCGCACACAAGGCCGCGAGCTCGTCGAGCGCGGCTTCATCGAGATAGCCCGCCCGGATGTGCCGGTCGGCCACCGCGCCGGCGGGGCTGGCTTCATCCGGGTCGAGCACGCAGACGCGGTAGCCCATGGACTGCGCGGCGGCGCAGAACATCCGGCCGAGCTGGCCGCCGCCCAGCACGCCCAGCCAGCTGCCCGGCACCAGCGCCGGTTGCGGTCGGTGGGTCACAGCCTCAGAACCCGGGCAGCGTCATCGCGCGCGCCGCCTCGGTCTGGCGGGCCCGGAACTGCATCAGGCGCTGCGCGAGGACCGGATCGGTGGTGGCCAGCATCGCCACCGCCTGCAGCGCCGCATTGGCGGCACCCGCCTCGCCGATCGCAAAGGTGGCCACCGGAATGCCGCGCGGCATCTGGACGATCGACAGCAGCGAATCCTCGCCGCGCAGGTACTTCGACGGCACCGGCACGCCGTGCACCGGTACGATGGTCTTGGCCGCCAGCATGCCCGGCAGGTGGGCCGCGCCGCCGGCCCCGGCGATGATGGTGCGCAGCCCGCGCGCCAGGGCCTGCTCGGCATAGGCGAACAACTCGTCGGGCATCCGGTGGGCCGACACCACCCGCGCCTCATGGGCGATGTCGAACTCGCGCAGCACCGCCACCGCGTGCTGCATCACGTCCCAGTCGCTGCTGCTGCCCATCACCACACCCACCAGCGGAGCTCTCGTGTCCATCGGATCGTCCTCGGTTCAGTCGACCAGCGCGCGGCCGGTGATGCGGGTCAGCGCCTCGCGGTACTTGTCGGCGGTGCGCCGGACCACCTCGGGCGGCAGCGTCGGCGCGGGCGGGCGCTTGTCCCAGTCGATGCTCTCGAGGTAGTCGCGCACGAACTGCTTGTCGAACGACGGCGGCGACAGGCCGGGACGGTACTGGTCGACCGGCCAGAACCGCGAGGAGTCGGCGGTCAGCACCTCGTCCATCAGGTGCAGCCGGTCGCGCGAATCGAGGCCGAATTCGAACTTGGTGTCGGCGATGATGATGCCGCGGGTGGCCGCGAACTGCGCGGCGCGCCGGTACAGCTGCAGGCTGATCTCGCGGATGCGCTCGGCCAGCTCGCCGCCGATGCGCGCCACCATGTCGTCGAAAGGAATGTTCTCGTCGTGCTCGCCCAGATCGGCCTTGGCCGCCGGCGTGAAGATCGGCTCGGCCAGCTGCTGCGCCTGCACCAGCCCGGCGGGCAAACGGATGCCGCAGATGCTGCCGGTGGCCTGATAGTCCTTCCAGCCCGACCCGATCACATAGCCGCGGACCACCGCCTCGACCAGGATGGGCCGCAGGCGCTTGACCACCATCGATCGGCCGCGCACCTGGGCCCGCTCGTCGGGGGCCACGATCGATTCGGGATCGACCCCGGTGAGGTGATTGGGCACCACATCGGCCAGCTGCTCGAACCAGAACAGCGCCATCTGGTTCAGGACCTTGCCCTTGTCGGGAATCGGCTCGGCCAGGACCACATCGAAGGCCGACAGGCGATCGGTGGTGACGATCAGCAGGCGATCGTCGCCCACCGCGTAGTTGTCGCGCACCTTGCCCCGGCCAAGCAGGGGCAGCGAATGCAGCGAGGATTCATAAACGGTGTCGGGATGCGCGCTCACGGGCGGTGCCTGGGGAAAAGGGGGAAAGTGGCGAGACGGCCAGCCGGCTATTTTGACACCAACGGCAGCCAGGGACGGATCCAGCCCAGGCCGGCCTGGGTGCCGGCGCGCGGGCGGTACTCGCAGCCGATCCAGCCGTCGAACCCGACCTCGTCGAGCACCTCGAACAGATACGGGTAGTTCACTTCGCCCAGATCCGGTTCATGGCGCTGCGGCACGCCGGCGATCTGCACATGACCAACGCCGCCGATGTACTGGCGGATCCGGGTCGCGACATCGCCCTCGACGATCTGGCAGTGATACAGGTCCATCTGCACCTTCAGGCCGGGCACGCCCAGCCGTTCGCGCAGGCCATGCGCCTGCGCCTGGGTGTTGAGGAGATAGCCCGGGATGTCGCGGGTGTTGATCGGCTCGATCAGGGTATCGAGTCCGGCATCGCCCAGCCGGCGTGCCGCCCATTCCAGGTTGCGCTCGTAGCGGGCCCACTGCTCGTCGCGCCGGGCGGGGTCGGCGAGCAGACCGGCCATCACATGCACCCGGGGGCAGGCCAGCACGCCGGCGTACGCAATCGCGGTGTCGATGCCGCGACGGAACTCGTCTTCCCGGCCCGCCAGGCTCGCGGTGCCGCGTTCGCCCCGCTCGAAATCGCCCGGCGGCGCGTTGAACAGCACCTGCTGCAGGCCGTTGGCGCGCAGCGCCGCGGCGATCTCGGCGGCGGGATGGGCATAGGGAAACAGGAACTCGACCGCCTGGAACCCGTCGCGCGCGCAGGCCTCGAAGCGCGCCAGGAAAGGCACCTCGGTGTACATCATCGACAGGTTGGCGGCAAAGCGCGGCATGGCGGGGCTCCGGATGGCGGTGAGGGCGCTGGCGGCGCGACCGCGACCCAAGGGAGCCGCGACGCACGCCGGCCGGCGCGCAAGCCCGCTAGTTTAAGGGGGCGGAACCGCCGACGCCCGGCCAATCGAGAACGCCGGCGTCCCCGGCACCCGGTTGGCGCAGGATTCGGCGGCGCCGATCGGCTATCGTCCGGGCTGCACACCCTGTGGAGAAGCCGCCATGACCGACGCCAGGCCCACCCCTGCTCCTGCTCCTGCCCCTGCCCTGCCGGCCAGCCGATCGATGTGCTGTCGCGCACGGGCCCCCAGCCGGGCCGCCGCGTGTCTGCGTCGCCTCGCATTGACCCTCGCAGCAGTCGTCCTGGGCACCAGCGTTACCGCGCCAGCGCAAGCGGCCGACCCCCTGCCGATCGCCGATGCGCACATTCACTACAGCCACGACGCCTGGGATGTCGTGCCCACCGCGGAGGTGATCGGCCTGATGCGCAAGGCCGGACTGCGACTGGCGCTGGTCTCGAGTTCGGACGACGAGGGCACGCAGCGCCTGTACCAGGCGGCCCCGGCGCTGATCGTGCCGAGCCTGCGCCCCTACCGCAGCCGCGGCGAGATCTCGACCTGGGCGCGCGACGAGACGGTGGTGCGGCACCTGGAAGAACGGCTCGCCCGCTACCGGTACGCCGCGATCGGCGAATTCCATCTCTACGGCGCCGACGCCGACCTGCCGGTGCCGCGCCGGCTGGTGCAACTGGCGCGCCAGCACAACCTGATCCTGCACGCGCACTCGGACGCCGACGCGGTCGAGCGGCTGTTCGCGCAGTGGCCGCAGGCGCGCATCCTGTGGGCGCACGCCGGCTTCGAGCGACCGGAAGCGGTTCGCGCAATGCTGCGGCGCCATCCGCGGCTGTGGGCCGATCTGGCGTTTCGCAGCGAGCACGGCAGCGGCGGCAAGGTCGACGCGTCCTGGCGCGAAGCCTTCGTCGAGTTCCCGGATCGCTTCATGGTCGGCACCGACACCTTCACGCCGGAGCGCCTGTACTACATCCCGGAACACGCCGCGTGGGCACGCGCCTGGCTGACCGACCTGCCGATCGACCTGGCCGAACGGATTGCCTGGCGCAATGCGCAGGCACTGGTGATGCCGGTGTGGCAGGCCAACCGGGCCCAGGCGCAGGAGACGCAGCCGCCGGCGGGGTCCGCAGACGCGAAGGCTGGCGCAACCGTGGCGAGTGGCGCAACCGTGTCGGCCGGGGCTGCGAGCGCCCGCGCGTCGGCCATCGGCTGCGCGGACCCCGGTGCGGGTGGCCAGCGCCTGACGTCGGCACGCGCGGAGCTGGTCTTTCGCACCACGCCCGCGCGCATCGCGGTCGGCCAGCGCTTTTCGGTGCTCGGCACCGTCTGCCCCCGCCAGGCCGGGGCGGTCCTGGAGGACCTGCACATCGACGCCACGATGCCCGAACACCAGCACGGCATGAACTACGCCCCGCGGATCGTGCGCCAGGGCAGCGGCGATTTTCGTGCCGACGGGCTGCTGATGCACATGCCGGGGCGCTGGCAGCTGCGCTTCGAGCCGCGCATCGACGGTCGGCCCGAGCCGCTGCTGCACGAACTGGTGCTGCGCTAGCCGCGCCGGGTGGCCCGCGCGATGGCTCGCCGGATGATCACGCGGCCGCTGCCGCGCCGCCTGCCGGGCGCCCTGCTCGTCTCGGCGGCCCTGCTTCTCTCGGCGGCCCTGCTCGTCATGGCGGGTCTGCTCGCGCCGGCGGCGCTGCCGGGCAGCGGCCAGGCCGTGGCGGCCGATGCCGGGTCCGCACCCGACTTCACCGCCGATGAGCGCGCCCGCATCCTCTCGCACGGCCCCTGGCCGGCCGCCGCGGCCCCCGATCCCGGCAACCGCTTCTGGGGTCAGGCCGACGCGATTGCCCTGGGCGAGCGCCTGTTCCGCGACGCCCGGCTGTCGGGCAACGAGACGGTGGCGTGCCTGAGCTGCCACGACCCCGCGCGCGGGTTCACCGATGGCCGGGCGCGGGCGCGCGGACTGGCCGATCTGGACCGCAACACCCAGGGCCTGCTCGACGTCGGCCTGCAGCGCTGGTTCGGCTGGGATGGCGGGGCCGACAGCCTGTGGGCCGCCAGCCTGCGGCCCCTGCTGGCGGCCGACGAGATGGGCTCGGACGCCGCGCGGGTCGCCCGGGTCCTTCGAACGGACCCGGCGCTGGCCGACGCGCTGGCGCGGGCTCGCGCGGCCCGTCCGGCCGCATCCAGACACCCGACCGGACACCAGACCGGACACCAGACCGGACGCGGGCCGGCGAACGACGACGACTCGATCCTGGTCGATGCGGCGCGCGCGATCGCCGCCTACCTCGGCACCCTGGTGTCGCCGCGCACCGCCTTCGACGACTTCCGCGACGCGCTGGACCGCGACGACCGCGCCGGCGCCGAGCGCTATCCGGCGAGCGCCCGCCGCGGGCTGAAACTGTTCGTCGGACGCGGCAACTGCGGCCTGTGCCACTTCGGCCCCGGCTTCTCGAACGGCGAGTTCCACGACATCGGGATACCGTTCATGCCCGCGCCGGGCCGGGTCGACCCCGGTCGCCATGGCGGCGTGGCGCGGGTCCGCGCCGACCCCTACAACCTGCTCGGCCGTTTCGCCGATCCGACACCGGGCAGCCCCCCGGGCGACGACCCCGCCGCCCTGAAGACCAGCACCGCCACCCGCCTGCACCGTCACTTCGGCGAGTGGCGCACGCCCGGCCTGCGGGGTCTTTCGGCCACCGCGCCCTACATGCACGACGGCCGGCTCGCGAGCCTGGAAGCGGTGATCTCGCACTACGACACGCTCGACGAGAACCGGCTGCACGCCGACGGCGAGGCGCTGCTGCGCCCGCTGCGACTGAGCGCGCAGGAACGAAGCGATCTGCTCGCGTTCCTGCGCAGTCTCGATCCACCGGAATCCGCACCGGCCACCCGCCCGGCGGCCCCCGGCGAACCGGCCACGCCCAACGCGGGGCGCGCCCGAACGGCCGCCTTGCGCTAGAGTGCCGGGTCACCAACGGAAACCGCCACCAAAGGAAAAACAGCATGGGCGCCAACGACGCATTGGGAGTCATCGAGGACCTCGGCCAGTACCTTCCCCAGATGACCGAATGGCGCAGGCACATCCACGCCAATCCCGAGACCGCCTTCGAGGAGGTCGACACCGCCCGCTATGTCGCCGATCGCCTGCGCGCCTTCGGGGTCGACGAGGTGCATGAGGGCATCGCCCGCACCGGCGTGGTCGGCATCATCCGCGGCAAACCCGGCCCCGGCTCGATCGGGCTGCGCGCCGACATGGATGCGCTCGACATGCAGGAGGGCACCGGCCTGCCCTGGCAGTCGCAGCGCGGCGGCAAGCACCACGCCTGCGGGCATGATGGCCACACCGCGATGCTGCTGGGCGCGGCACGCCACCTCGCGAGCACACGCCAGTTCGCCGGCACCGTGCACGTCATCTTCCAGCCCGCCGAGGAAAACGAGGGCGGCGCCCGCGTGATGGTCGAGGAAGGCCTGTTCGACCGCTTTCCGATGCAGTCGGTGTTCGGCATGCACAACATCCCGGGCATGGAAGCGGGCCAGATGGCGGTGAAGTCGGGACCGATGATGGCGTCCTACGACATGTTCGAGATCACCATCACCGGCTGCGGTTCGCACGGCGCGATGCCGCACAAGAGCGTCGATCCGATCGTGATCGGTGCCGAGCTCACCCAGAAACTGCAGACCATCGTCAGCCGCAACATCGACCCGCTCGACCCGGCGGTGCTGTCGGTGACCAAGTTCCACTCCGGCTCGGCCTGGAACATCATCCCCAACGAGGCGGTGCTGGGCGGCACGGTCCGCGCCTTCGACACCCGAGTGCAGGACCTGGTGGAGCGACGGATCCGCGAACTGTGCGAGGGCACCGCCGCCTCGCACGGCGCGCAGATCGCGGTGCGCTACGAGCGCCGCTACCCGCCCACCGTCAACCACCCCGAACAGGCAGCCCTGTGCGCGCGGGTGGCCGAGTCACTGGTCGGCGCCCAGAACGTCAACCGCAACCCGAAGCCGGCAATGGGCTCGGAAGACTTCGCCTGGATGCTGCTGGCCCGACCGGGCTGCTATGTGTGGATCGGCAACGGCACCGGCAGCCAGGGCGGCTGCATGGTGCACAACCCGGGCTACGACTTCAACGACGCGATCCTGCCCACCGGCGCGGCGTACTGGGTCCGCCTGGCCGAGACCGCACTGCCGGTCTGAGGGTTCGCGGCGGGGCCGGTGAACCGGCCCCGCTGCTCAGGCGCGCAGCCGGTCGACCAGGCCCGCGCTGCTGGCGTTCAGGTGGGTCAGCGTGCGGTCCAGGTGACGCATGCGCCACGACAGCATCTTCTGCGCATACTCGGCCACCACCGAACCGTAGGCCGGGTCGGCGGCCACATTGGTCAGCTGCTGCGGGTCGCGCGCCAGGTCGAACAGCACCGGCTCGAGTTCCTGGAAGTGAACGTACTTGAAGCGGTCATCTCGCCACACCGCCAGCTTGCCTTCCTCATGACCCAGTCCCAGCGCTGACGGCGCGGGCGACGGATAGCCCGATCGCAGATCGAACTCGAAATGCGCGGCATCGCGCCAGCCGGCCGGCGCATCGCCACGCAGGAAGGGCTGCAGCGAGTGCCCGTCGCAGGTGTGCGGCACCTCGAGCCCCAGGCAATCGAGAAGGGTGGGCATCAGGTCCACGCCCTCGGTGAACGCATCGATCACCGTCCCGCGCGACGCGTCGGCAGAGGCGCGCGGATCGTGGATGATCAGCGGCACGTGATAGCTCTCGTCGAAATAGCCGAGCTTGCCGAACAGGTGGTGGTCACCGAGTTGCTCGCCATGGTCGCTGGTGAACACGATCAGCGTGTCACGAATCGCCCCGCTGCGTTCCATCTCGTCGAGCACCTGACCGATCGCGTGGTCGGTCTCGGCGATCAGGCCGTAATAGGTGCGGCGCGCGGTGCGGACCTCGGCCGCGCTCATGTCGGCCACCAGGCCTGGCGCGCCGCGGAAGAAGTGCCGGCGGGCGATCCGGCCCAGCGCCTCGGCGACCATCGGGTGCTGGGCCGCTTCGGCCTGCACCGAGGCTGCCCGCACCGGTTCGGCGATCGCCTCCTCGGGCACGCGATCATGGAACGGCGCCGGCACCACGAACGGCGGATGCGGCCGGTAGAAGCCCAGGTGCAGCACTGAACGGGCCGCCAGCGCGCCGCCTTTCAGGTAGGCCAGCGCATGCGCAGCCGACCACGCGGTGTCGCTGGCCGAGGCCGGCAGTTGCGCCGGCAGCGCGGTCGGACCGGGCACGCCGTCGGCCGGCAGCCACAGATCCTGAGGGTCGGCCGGCAGCGGGTGGCCCTGCGCGGCCACCCAGCGGAAATAGTTGCTCATCCGCACTTCATCGAAATGGGCGATCACCCGCCAGCCATCCATGATCTCGCCGATCTGGCGATAGCGCGGATCACCGGGCGAGACGCGGCGCGGATCGTGCGTGGTGGTGGTGTAACCGATCAGCGCCGGCTCGATGCCGGCGCGACGCAGCTCGCGCGGCAGCGTGGCGTGACGGTCGTCCAGCGGCACGCCGTTGGTGACCACCCGGTGGTTCATCACATACAGGCCGGTGAGCATCGACGCGCGCGCCGGCGAGCAGGGGGCACCCTGAGCGAAATGACGCCGGAAGACCACACCGGCACGCGCCAGCCGGTCGAGGTTGGGCGTGATCGCCGCCCGATGGCCCAGCACGCCCAGGCTGTCGCCGCGCCACTGGTCGACGATGATGAACAGCACGCTCCGGATGGGATCTTCCGTCATGACATGAATCCGTTATGTGGATGTGACATCATATATTGGTCGAATTTCTTTATAGCGTGATGACGAGCCCATGACCCTTGACGCCGTGCCCCCGAACACCACGCCCCTGACCGGACAGCTGCTGGAAATCTACACGTTGCGTGCGACACGCCGCTATGGCCTGTCGGCGGTGAACCAGCTGCAGCACGCGCTGCAGGCGGCCACGCTCGCCCAGCGCGCCGGCGAAACGCCGGCAATGGTCATCGCCACGCTGCTGCACGACATCGGCCACATGATCCACGGGCTGGGCGAGAACCCGGCAGCCGAGGGCGTCGATGACCGGCACGAGGTGGCCGGCGCGGACTGGCTCGCGCAGCACTTCGGCGCCGCGGTGAGCGAGCCGGTACGCCTGCACGTGCCGGCCAAGCGCTATCTGGTCGCCACGGAGCCGGGCTACGCCCAGGCGCTGTCGTCGGACTCGGTGCGCAGCCTGGCGCTGCAAGGTGGGCCGATGTCGCCGGCCGAGATCGCGGACTTCGACCGCCTGCCCTTCGCCGACGATGCCCGGCGGCTGCGCCGCTTTGACGAAGCCGCCAAGGATCCCGCGGCGATCACCCCTGCATTCGACCATTTCCTGCCGCTGGTGCAAGCCTGCCTGCGCCGGGGCTGACTGCGCAGGGCCTGACTGCGCCGGGGCTGACTGCGCAGGGCCTGACTGCGCAAGGCCTGACTGCGCTATGCCGGCCCTGGCACGGCTGCAGCCAGCGCGACAAACGCGGCCACCGTCGGGATGTCGAGTGACTCCTTCAGGCACACCGCGAACACGCCGGCAGCGATGGTCACCCCGGCGATCGGCGCAAAACGCAGGCGGCTGTCGGCGCCCGCCTCGCCGTCGAGCACCGTGCCCACGCCGAGCCCGGCCGCCACCGCCTCCTTCATCGCCTCGCGGCTGCCGACCTCGAGCCGGATGCGCGGCTCGATGCGCCGGGCGGCGAACGCGCGGTCCAGGATCTCGCGGGTCATCGATCCGGACTCGCGGCTGATCAGCGGCTCGGCACCCAGATCGCGCAGCGTGATCGACGCCTGGCGCGCCAGCCGATGCGCGCGCGGCAGGCAGGCCACCAGGCGCTGCTTGGCCACCAGCGTGCAGGCGAACTGCGGATTGGGCTCGAGCAGGGTCATCACGCCGACATCGATGGAGCACGCGGCCAGGTCCGCCAGCAGCGAGCCGGAGTTGCCCAGCCGGGTGGCGAGCTCGATGGTCGGGTGCTCGGCGGCGAAAGCGGCGATCAGCGCCATGGCGAACGGCGGCGTGCTCAGCCCGACCGACAGGCGGCCGTGCTGCAGATCGCGCAGGTCACGCACCTGATTGTCGAATTCCTCGACCCGGCTGAGCACCAGCCGCGCGCGAACGAAGAGCTCGCGCCCGCCGTCGGTCAGCTGCACCGGCTGGCGCCGCTGCAGCAGGCGCAGCCCGCACGACTGCTCGAGATTGCCGATCTGGAACGAGACATTCGGCTGACTCATGCCGATGGCCGCGGCCGCCTTCGAGAACGATCCGGTCTCGACGACGGCGACGAAAACCCGCAGCGCGGTGAGGCTGGGAGAGCCGTCGCGGCGGCGTGGTTCGGAATCGGCCTCGGTCGTCATCTTCCCGCAATCGGTTATATGTAATAGTTCTGATACAGACAAACAATTATATGTTTTTTAAATAGGCTGCACAATGACCAACACCGTTCGCCGCGACGCCCTTCGAGCCGCCCTTCTCGGCGTTGCCGCAGCCCCTGGCAGCCTCGCCATCGAAGCCCTGTTCGGTGGCGCGCTGACCGCCAGTGCCGCGGCCCAGAGTGCCGCCCCGAAAACCGGCGGCACGCTGGTCTACGCCAACTGCTCGGGCAACCGGCGGATCGGCGACGCGACCAACTCGAAGCATCCCTACTACATGATCGACCTGGTCACCCGCTGCGCGTACAACGCACTGGCCTGGGTCGACGAGAATCTGAATGTGGTGCCGGAACTGGCCCGCGCCTGGGCGCCCACCGACGACACGCTGGCCGTCTGGGACATCGACATCCACGAAGGTGTTCAATTCCACGACGGGCGCGAGCTGACCTCGGCCGATGTGGTGGCCTCGTTCAACCTGCACCGGGTCAAGCACTGGGCCTCGCAGCAGATCAAGACCGTCACCGCGCAGGGCAAGTACAAGATCCGCTTCACCCTGAAAGAGGGCAACGCCGAGTTCCCCTTCGTGCTCGCCGAGTACGACACCATGATCATGCCGGCCGACGAACCCGAACGCATCGGCCTGACCGGCATCGGCAGCGGCCCGTTCCGGATCGTCTCGGTCGACCCGCAGCGCCGGATGGTCCTCGAGCGCCACCCCGGCTACTGGCGCAAGGGCTTCCCCTACCTCGACCGGCTCGAAGTGGTGAACCGCGAAGGCCAGATGGAGAGCGCGATCAACGGCTTTCGCGCGCGCCAGTTCGACGCGGTGCTCAACATCGATCCGCTGCTGGTGCGCCAGCTCTCGAAGGAGGCTGCGACCGAACTCGTCGGCGCCACCAGCGGCGATCACTCGGTGATCCTGCTGCCCAAGCACCCCGGCTCGCCGTTCGTGGACAAGCGCATCCGCCAGGCGCTGGCCCTTGCGGTCGACCGCGAGGCGCTCGTGCGGGTGGTGTACGGTCGCACCGCCGGCTGGGCCGGCAACGACAGCCACCTGGTGGCCGCCGACGCCAACTTCGTGGCGCGCGGACCGCGCGACCTGGCGCGCGCCCGGCAACTGCTCGCCGAGGCCGGTCATCCCAACGGCATCACGCTGCCCACGCTGTATTACGCCCCGCAGTGGCCGGAGATGGCACGGGTGTTCCAGACGATCCAGCAGTCGGTGAAGGAGGCCGGCATCACCCTGCCGATCGAGGAGCGCCCGTCCGACGGATACATCAAATTCCGCCAGGGCGATGCCGACGTCACCAAGGGCTCGTTCCACAAGTTCGCCTACACCGCGGTCGGCCCGCGCAACCCGGGGATCAGCCTGGCCCGCATGCGCCCCGAGAACAACGAGAGCGGCTACTGGTCGGGGCCGGCCGCCGAGCGCTACATGGGCCTGTACCGCAAGGCGATGCTGACCGCCGACGCGCCGGCGCGAAAGGCGATCTATGCGCAGATGCAGGCGATCCTGCACGAGGAGGTGCCGGCGATCCTGCCGGTCGGACGCAACAACATGCTGGTGAAACGGCCCAATGTGATGGGTCTGAAGAACCACCCGCAACACTGGTCGATCCGCTGGGAAGGCGTGTGGAAGGCGTGACTGGCACACCACCGGCTCGGCGCGCGTCATGCTGAAGGCGGCGCTGCGCCGCGTGGCGCTGTCGCTGCTCACGCTGCTGCTGCTCAGCGTGTTCGTGTTCGTCGCCACCGAAGTGCTGCCGGGCGATGCGCTCGATGTGGTGCTGTCGGCCGATGAAATCTCGACGATGCCCCCGCAGCGGCTCGCGCAGATGAAGCACGAGCTCGGGCTGGACCGCCCGGCCACCGTGCGCTTCGGTGAATTCCTGGCCGGCGCGGTGCGCTTCGACTTCGGCCGCACCCTGCTGTCGCGCGCGCCGGTGAGCGCCATCGTCTGGCACCCGCTGCGCAACTCCTGGGTGCTGGCCGGCGCGGTGCTGGCGATCGCCCTGCCCCTGGCGCTGTTCATCGGCGTGGTGTCGGCCTGCCGCCACCGCCGGACCAGCGACACCGTGATCTCGACGGCTGCGATCATCGGTTACTCGATCCCGGAATTCGTCATCGGCACGGTGCTGGTGCTGCTGTTCGCAGTGGCCTGGCCGCTGTTTCCCGCCACCATCACCGCGAACACCGACGCCTCGGCACTGACCCTGCTCGCGGCATCGCCACTGCCGGTGCTCACCGTCGTCATCGGGTCGGTCGCCTACCTCGGCCGGGTACTGCGGGCCGGCATGATCGAGGCGCTGGCCAGCGACTTCGTCGAGCGGCTGCGCCTGACCGGCATTCCCGCCTGGCGGATCGTGCTGCTGCACGCGTTGCCAGCGGCGGTCGTCCCGGGTCTGACCGCGATGGCCTTGTACGCCGCTTCGCTGGTGTCGGGCATCGTGGTGGTCGAGCTGGTCTTCGCCTACCCGGGCCTGGGCCAGGAACTGGTGCGGGCGGTCACCCGCCGCGAAGTCCCGGTGATCCAGGCAATCGCGCTGCTGGGCGCGGCCACCGTGGTGGCCTGCAACCTGACGGCCGACCTGGCGATCCTGGCGATCGACCCGCGCACGAGGACCCGATGAACGACGCCCTTTCCCGCCTGCTGCGCCGCCCGCTGTCGTTGCTGGGCATCGCGATCGTGCTCATCCACCTGATCGTCGCCCTGGCCGCGCCGTACCTGGCGCCCTTCGACCCTTTCAAGCTGCTCGATGCGCCGCTCGAACCGCCCGGCGGCGAGTACTGGCTGGGCACCGACTCGCTGGGCCGCGACTTCCTCTCGCGGCTGGTGATGGGCGGGCGCACCGCGATCGTGGTTGCCTTCGCGGCCGGCTTCGCCGCCGCCTTTGGTGGCGGGCTGATCGGGCTGACGGCGGCCTATCACCGCGGCCTGATCGATGACCTGATCTCGCGCTTCGTCGAGATGAAGCTGGCGATTCCGGCGATCCTGTTCGTGTCGCTGTTCGTGACCGGCTTCGGCCAGTCGGTGACGGTCCTGGTGATCGTGATCGCGATCATCAAGATGATGGGCGTGATCCGGACCGCGCGCGCGCAGGGGCTGGTGCTGATGGAGCAGGGCTACATCAAGTCGGCGATGCTGCGCGGCGAGAGCGGCGCGGCGATCATCGTGCGCGAAATGCTGCCCAACGTCGCCGAACTGCTGGCGGTCGAATTCGCGCTGCGCTCATCGAGCGCACTGCTGCTGGTGTCATCGCTGTCTTTCCTGGGCCTGGGCATCTCGCCACCGGCACCCGACTGGGGGCTGATGATCCACGACGGACTGTCGTCGATCAGCTCCGAGCCCTGGCTGATCCTGGCGCCGGCCCTGTGCATCTCGACGCTGGTGATCGGCATCAACTTCGCCACCGAGGGCGCCAGCGAAGCCCTCGGACTGGAGGCCTCGCGTGGCGCATCCGGACACTGAAACGCATCCGGACACTGAAGCGCTGCCGGAACCGCTGGTGCGCTGCGCCGGCCTGTCGATCGGCTACGCGAACGCCGCCGGCGAGCACACCGCGGTGGTCACCGACGTGTCGTTCACCGTCGCACCGGGCGAGGCGCTGGGCATCGTCGGCGAGTCGGGCTCGGGCAAGTCGACGCTGGCGCGCGCCCTGCTCGCCTATCGCCGGGCCGGCAGCACTTTCCTGGCCGGCAGCCTGGTGTTTCGCGGCACCGACCTGGTGGCCGCCGACGCAGCCACCATCGCCGGCCTGCGCGGTCGCTCAGTGGCGATGGTGCCGCAGAACCCGCTGTCGTCGCTGACCCATCACATGACGGTCGGGCGGCAGGTGACCGAAGTGCTGCGCACCCGTGCCGGCCTGGACCGGGCGGACGCTCGGCAACGGATGATCGAGCTGCTGACGCGCACCGGTCTGCCCGATCCGGTCACGATCGCCAGCCGCTATCCGCACCAGCTCTCGGGCGGCCAGCGCCAGCGGGTGGTGATCGCGGCCGCGCTGGCCTGCGACCCGGCGCTGCTGGTGCTCGATGAGCCGACCACCGCGCTGGACAAGACCACCGAAGCGCAGGTGCTCGCGCTGATCGCTGAACTGCGCCGCGACAGCGGCGCCGCGCTGGTGCTGGTCACGCACGACCTCAATGTGGTGGCGCGCGTGTGCGACCGCGTCCTGGTGATGAAGGACGGCCGGCTGATCGAGCAGGGCCCGGTGCGCCAGGTGTTCAGCTCGCCGGCCAGCGCCTACTCCCGCGAGCTGCTCGAGGCTGCTCGGATGGCCGATCACGGCCCGCGTCCGGCCGCCGCTCCCGCCGCTCCCGCCACTCCCGCTACCCCCACCGGCGAACCCTCGGCGCCCGTGCTCGAGATCGATGGACTCGGGTTCTCCTACACCCGCCCGCCGCGCCTGATGCCGCGCTGGCTCGCGCGCCAGCGTACCGAGGCCGCGCCGACCCTGGCCGCAGTGGACCTGCGGATCGGACGCGGCGAGGTGCTGGGCGTGATCGGCGAGTCCGGTTCGGGCAAAACCACGCTGGGCCTGATCATCGCCGGTCTGATGGCTGCCGATGAGGGGCGTCTGCGCTTCGAAGGCGGGCCAATGGCCGCACGCGTCGCTGCCCGCAGCCGAGAACAGCGACGGCGCATCCAGGTGATCTTCCAGGACCCGCTGTCGTCGCTGAATCCGCGCCACACGGTGGGCAGCGCCCTGATCCGGCCGCTGCGGCTGTTCTTCGGCCTGGACCGCGATGCCGCCCGTGCGCGCGCCACCACCCTGCTGGCCCAGCTGGGCATGGGGCCGGAGTTCCTGGGACGGTTCGCGCGCCAGCTCTCGGGCGGCCAGCAGCAGCGGGTCGCGATCGCCCGCGCCTTCGCCGCCGAACCCGACCTGCTGATCTGCGACGAGATCACTTCGGCACTGGACGCCTCGATCCAGTCGCAGGTGCTGGCCCAACTGCTCGCACTGCAGCAGCGCAGCGCGGCGGCGATGCTGGTGATCACTCACGACCTGGCGGTGGTGTCGCGAGTGGCCCCCCGAGTGATCGTGCTGCGCCACGGGCGCATCGTCGAGGCGGGCGACACCGAATCGGTATTCCGTGACCCGCAGAACGCCTACACCGCAAGCCTGCTGGAATCGGCGACCCTGGCCAGCCGGGCGAAGCGCTGATCGGACAGCGAAGGCGCCGGTTCGCCCATCGGGCAGCCCCTCTGTGCGGCGGGCGGGCGTGGGCACTGGGCACGATCGTCAAGTCGCCGGCAGCCTGCTTCAGGATGATCAGCGAGCAGGGCGGTGCGTCGGGGCGCCACACCACCGGGGACGGCGCCCCGCACCGGCCCCGGTCGACGCTCACTCGGCGGAAAAGACATCCTCGAGAGACGCCGCATCCAGGAGGCGATCGGCCCACCTGGCCAGTTCCTGTGCGTCGGCCATGCTCAGGCGTGCGTGCGCCGATTCGCTCAGGCGTCCAAAGCGACGGGTGAGCAGGCGCACGAGCAGCGCCGCTTGACCTTCGAGCTTTCCCTCGAGCTTTCCCTCGAGCACTCCCTCGATTCGCCCCTCCTCGCGCGCGGTGCGCAACGCGCTGCGCTCGTCGCGTACTGCTCGCTCGCGCACCAGGGCGAGCCGCCGGGTTTCTTCGTCCGCACTCAGCTCACGCACACGAGCCAGTGCCAGCTTCACCGGCGGATAGTCGATCTGGGCCATGAGAGCTTCCTCCTGCCAATGTTCCATGAACGTCACCCAGGCGGCGAGGGCCGCACTCCCGCCGCTTGGCGCGCGCTCACCTGCCAGCCGGTCGGCCTTGCGCAATTCGATCAGATTCAATTCTAGTTCCTCTCCGAGTCGTACCGCCGAGCGCAAGCGATCCCGCAGTTCGAAACACCACGCAGCCTGATCCTGGTCGAGCGGATCGGTGTAAAGATCGAAGTCCAGCAGGTGGATGCCGATGGCCGCCCGCAGCCGGGTGTAATCGTCACCCCCGTCCAGTTGCTGCGTCAGCGTTCGCGCCAGGTAGTAGACACTGCGCGCGCTCCAGTCGATGTCACGCCGGGCCTGCATCTCGATGTTGTAGCGCCGGCCGGTGTCGTCTTGAGCCAGCACATCGAGCACGATGAACTTGCCGGTGAGTTCCTCCGGGGTCACGGTGGGATTGAGCACCTCGATCACCTGCACAGGCGGCGCGGTGCTGCGGACCGCGTTGATCAGTTCAGCGAGCAGCGCCGGGGCCTGGGCAAACAGCTTCTTGAAGACGAAATCGTTCTTGGGATCGAGGAGTTGCATGACGAACAGCCAGCGTTTGCGACCGACTGATCGTCCCTGGAACGGCCCGTCAGCGCCATTGACCGCACGGTCTATGCGAGCCGGCCTGCTCAGTCCCCCAGCAGTTCCCGCACCGCCTCGCGGATGAACGCGGCATCGGCCGGACTCTGCACGGGGTTGCCGGCGCGGTGCCCCCACACCGAGGGAATCGGCCGCAGCTCCGCGCGGCGCAGGTGTGCCATCTCGCGCCGGTTGTCCTCGACGGTGAAATAGAGGTCATGATCACCCGGCATCAGCAGCACCCGCGCCGAAATCGACTGCAGCGCCGCCGGCAGGTCGCCCTGGAAACGCGGACAGTCGCTGATGTCGCCGTGCTGCCAGGTCCAGACCTGCGCCAGCAGATCCGAGGGGTCGCGGCGCGAGAAATTGGCCTCCCAGCTGCGCACCAGGAAATCCTCCAGGGAACTGAAGCCGATGCCGCGCCAGCCTTCGTCGCGGTAGAAGTCCTGCGACATCGCCATCGTCGCGTAGAGCCTGGCCATCGCGCGGAACCCACGCACCGGGCGCTCATGGAACACGCCGTCGCGCCACGCCGGATCGGCGGTCAGCGCGGCGCGCACCGCATCGAGGAACACCGAGTTGTGCGGCGCGCAGCGCGCCGAGCCGCAGACCACCGCGATCCGCTCGACCCGATCGCCGAACACGCTGCCCCAGTGATAGGCCTGCATGCCGCCCATCGACCAGCCGTAGACGAGCCGGACCGTCTCGATGCCGAAGACCTCGGCCAGCAGGCGCTGCTGGACCCGCACCGCGTCGTGGTAGGTGACTTGCGGATAACGGTCACCGGTCAGCGGCCAGGCGGTGTTCGAGGGCGACGACGACAAGCCGTTGCCGAACAGGTCCGGGATGATGATGAAGTAACGGGTCGGGTCGAGAATGCCCCCCTCGCGCACCAGCCACTGGGTGTCGGTGTGCTGGGCGCTGAACGAGGTCGGGTAGACGATCGCATTGGAGCGGTCGGCATTGAGCGCACCGAAGGTCCGATAGACGATGCGCATCGACGGGAAGGTTCGACCCGACTGAAGCACCACATCGCCCGCCTCGAAAACACCGTGCCCCGCGTCCTGCGTCATCGTCGACCCCTTGCTGGTGAACTGGAACCCGGAATGATGCCTCAAGCGCCGGGCGATACACTGGCCCGCGTTGGCCCCGCTCGAGCCGGGGCCCCGCGCAACCCAGGAGCCTGCCGATGACGATGACCCAGCGGATCGATGCCCTTCTCAGCGCCGCAGTGCAGGCCGGCGACGTGCCTGGCGTGGCCGCCATGGTCACCGACCGCAGCGGCTGCCGCTACGAAGGCGCCTTCGGGGTCCGTGTGCTGGGCCAGCCGGCGCCGATGACCACCGACACGGTCGGCTGGATCGCCTCGATGACCAAGGCGATCACTGCCGCCGGCGCGATGCAGCTCGTCGAGCAGGGCCGCCTCGACCTGGACGCGCCGGCCGCGCGAGTGGTTCCCGAGATCGCCACGATCGGCGTGCTGACCGGTTTCGATGCCGACGGCCGGGCGCAGACACGACCGGCGCAGCGCCCGATCACGCTGCGCCACCTGCTCACCCACACCGCGGGCTTCGGCTACGACACCTGGAATCCGGAGGTCGGACGCTACCAGCGCGCGCAGGGGCTGCCGCTGATGCAGACCGGTCGCACCGCCGCGCTGCACACGCCGCTGCTGTTCGACCCGGGCGAGCGATGGAACTACAGCATCGGCATCGACTGGGCCGGGCGCATGATCGAGGCGGCAAGCGGCCTGCGCCTGGGCGAATACCTGACGCGCCACCTGTTCGATCCGCTGGGCATGGACAGCACCCGGTTCCGGATCAGCCCCGCGATGCGCGAACGGCTGGCCAAGGTTCATCAGCGTGACGAGGAAGGCCGGCTGGCGCCGCTGATGGACATGGAAGTGACCCAGCAGCCCGAGTTCGAGGGCGGCGGCGGCGGGCTGTACTCCAGCGTCGCCGACTACCTGAAGTTCGTGCGGATGATCCTCGACGACGGGCTCGGCAACGGCAACCGGGTGCTGCAGCCCGCGACGGTGGCGCAGATGGCCGGCAACCGCATGGGCGAGCTGCGGGTGAATCCGATGCGCTCATCGATGCCGGCGCGCTCGCTCGACGCCGAATTCTTTCCCGGCGTTCCCAAGGGCTGGGGACTGAGCTTTCAGATCAACCTGACCGCCACGCCGACCGGGCGGCCGGCCGGCGGCCTCATGTGGGCCGGCCTGACCAACTGCTACCAATGGATCGATCGGGACAGCGGGCTGGGCGGGGTCTACCTGACCCAGGTCCTGCCGTTCGCCGACCGGCGATCGCTGCCGCTCTACTATGCCTTCGAGACGGCGGTGTACGACGCGGTCCGCCAGGGCGGGTGAGCTGGCGTGGGTGAGACAGCCCGACTGACCGGGGCCGATCAGCCGGCGCTGTGCCGGGTCTCGGCGACATACGACGCGTAACCCGGCTGATCCACCGCCAGCCGGTCGAGCGTGGTCTGCCACAGGTGCGCCAGCAGCGCCGGATCGGCCGGGCCCAGCCGGCCGTCGGCAATCGCGGCTGCAAGCGCCAGGTTGGCGCGCGCCAGATCGGGATCGTCGGTACCCAGGCCAGCGGGCAGCGCGGCCAGCCGCTCGCGCTCGGCCGCCTCCTGCGCCGGCGCCAGCGCGATCTGGCGCCGCACCACCTGGAGCGCATTGGCCGCCACTCGCGCATGGAACGCCGCCGCGGGCGGCAGCAGGGGCATCGCCACCTCCGTCAGGTAACGGGCGACGACCTCGAGCAATTCATCGGGCGTGGGTGTGTTGTGCATGGCGGGCAGTCAGCGTGGCGCCAGCAGGCGCAGCAGGTCGATGTCGGTTTCCGACACCCGGCGACCGATCTGGGCGCGCTCGACCGCGCGGCCCGGATCGGTCATGCGAAACACCGGATAGGACCGGGCGAGGTCCAGACAGATCACCCCCCAGCGCAGGGTGCCGATCACTTCCCAGAACAGCACGCGCTGCGGGTCGACCCGCACGCCAGCGCGCTCGCCATAGGCCTCGTACAGCGCCTCGCGGCTGCCCCAGCCACCGACCGGCTTGTCGATGGCGCCGAAGCGCCAGGCGGCCACGCAGATCCAGCCGAGGTCCTCCATCGGGTCGCCCAGGTGGGCCAGCTCCCAGTCGAGGACCGCCCGGATGCCGTCGGGCCCGATCATCAGATTGCCGTGACGGTAATCACCGTGCACCAGCGTCACCCGCCCCGGCGGCGGGCAGTTCGCGCGCAGCCAGGCGAAGGCGAGCTCGAACACCGGCAGCGCCGAACCGGTGGCGAGGTAGCGGCGATGCAACTGCTCGACATCCTCTGCCGGGGTGCGCGACTTCAGGGGCACGCCCGCGGCATCGACTTCATGGATCGCGGCGGCAATCACCCCCGCCTGGGCCGGCAGCTGCGTCCGGACGGCGTCGAACATCGGATCGCGCAGGATGCGCTTGCCCAGGGTCTCTCCCTCGACCCGGCGCATCAGGAACCCGCGCCCGATGTCATCGTCGGGCTCGGCCACCGCCATGACCTCCGGCACCGGCACACCGGCCCGGGCAGCCCGGCGGATCAGTTCGGCCTCGATCTCCAGCCCGATCGCCGTCTCGGTCTGGCCCGACTCGGGCGGCAAGCGCCGCAGGATCAGTGGAATCGTGCCGGCATCACCCGACGCCTCGAACGCCCAGGTCTGCTGGCTGGCGCCGCCGGACAGACGGGTCAGCCCGGCGATCCGGTCGAAGCCGGGCAGGCGGCGACGCACCAGCGCCCCGAGGGCCTCGGCCAGTTCTCCGGTCGTGTCCACGCTCATCGCGCCGCGCGGCTCACTTGACCAACTGCGCCAGTTCGCCCGACCGATAGCGCGCGACCATCACCGACAGATCGACCGCCTTGACCCGGCTGCCCTGCCCGGCGCAGCCGAACTGCTGGTAGCGCTGCAGGCAGATGGCCTTGGCGGCCTCGCGGGCGGGCTTGAGGTAGTCGCGCGGATCGAACTTGTCGGGGTTTTGCGCCAGATAGCGGCGCACCGCGGCGGTCATCGCCAGCCGGATGTCGGTGTCGATGTTGATCTTGCGCACGCCGTAGCGGATGGCGTGCTGAATCTCTTCCACCGGCACGCCGTAGGTTTCCTTCATCTCGCCGCCGAACTCACGGATCTCGGCCAGCAGTTCCTGCGGCACCGACGAGGAGCCGTGCATCACCAGGTGGGTGTTGGGCAGCCGGGCGTTGATCTCCTTGATGCGCGAGATGGCCAGGATGTCGCCGGTCGGCTTGCGGGTGAACTTGTAGGCGCCATGACTGGTGCCGATGGCAATCGCCAGCGCATCGACCTGCGTGCTGCGCACGAAGTCGGCGGCCTGTTCCGGATCGGTCAGCAGCTGCTCGCGGGTCATCGCACCGTCGGCGCCATGACCGTCCTCCTTGTCGCCCATCATGGTCTCGAGCGAGCCCAGGCAGCCGAGCTCGCCTTCGACGGTGACGCCCAGCGCATGGGCCATGTCGACCACCTTTCGGGTGACCGCGACGTTGTAGTCGTAGCTGGCGATGGTCTTGCCGTCTTCCTGCAGCGAGCCGTCCATCATCACCGAGGAGAATCCCAGGCCGATCGCGCCGCTGCACACCGCCGGCGACTGGCCGTGGTCCTGGTGCATCACCACCGGGACCTTCGGGTACGACTCGACCGCCGCCTGGATCAGATGCTTGAGGAAATGCTCGCCGGCATATTTCCGGGCGCCGGCCGACGCCTGCATGATCACCGGCGCATCGATCTCGGCAGCGGCCGACATGATCGCCTGGACCTGTTCCAGATTGTTGACGTTGAACGCCGGGATGCCGTAGCCGTTTTCGGCGGCGTGATCGAGCAGCTGGCGCATCGAGACGAGGGGCATGAAGGACTCCTGAATGAAGAATCGGGTCGGACCGGCATCCGGTGAGAACGAAGGGGCACGGGTAACGGCCGCCGCGGCGCCGGCCATTATGCCGCGAGCGGCAACCGGCGGCGACGAGCCTACTCAGGCCGGATGCCGGCCGCCTTGACCACCGGCGTCCAGCGTTCGATCTCACGCCGGATGAAGGCCGCATATTCGGCCGGCGTCGAGGCGTGGACATCGTAGCCCTGCTTGATCAGCTTTTCGCGGACATCGGTCCGGTTCACCGAGTCGACGACCGCGGCGTGCAGCCGGTCGATGATGGCGGCCGGCGTCTTTGCCGGCGCCAGCAGCCCGTAGAAACCCGAGCCGACGAGTTCCGGGAATCCCTGCTCGGCGGTGGTCGGCACCTCCGGCAGGACCGGTGATCGCCGCTCGGCAGCGATCGCGATGCCGCGCAGCTTGCCGGCCAGCACCTGGGTGCCGGCGGGAATGTAGGCATCGATCAGGATCGGCACGGTGCCGGCCATCGCGTCCTGCAAGGCCGGCACGGCGCCCTTGTAGCCGATGTGGGTGAGCTGCGCGCCACTGCGGGTGCGCAGCGCTTCGCCGATCAGGTGCGGCATCGACCCGACCCCGGCGGTGGCGTAATTCAGGTTGGCGGTACGGGCGCCCGCGACGATGTCGCCCAGCGATCGGTAAGGCGTCGATGCATTGACCATCACCAGGACCGGGATGGAGGCGACCAGCGAGACCGGCGCCAGATCGGTCTGCGGGTGGTAAGGCAGCTTCATGCCCAGCGCGGTGTTCAGCGCGATCGGGGCGGCGGCGAACAGCAGCGTGTACCCATCGGGCGCAGCCTTGGCGACCATGTCGTTGGCGATGACATTGGCCGCGCCGGGCTTGTTCTCGACGGTGACCGGCTGGCCCAGCCGTTCCGCCAGCTTCTGCGCCACCATGCGCGCCACCACGTCGGTGGCGCCGCCCGGCGCGAACGGCACCACGATGCGCACCGGCCGGCTGGGATAGGCATCGGCGGACTGGGCGGTGACGGCAAAGGGCGCGAACGCCAGCGCCAGGGCCGTCAGACGGGACAGAAAACGTGACAGAGAACGGGACATCGTGTCGATCTCGCAGGCAGGGGATTGACGGGCGTCAGCAGTGCTCGCCGACGGTCACGATCTTCATCGTGTTGGTGCCGCCCGACTTGCCGATCGGCTCGCCGATGGTGATGATGATTCGATCGCCCTTGCTCACCAGGCCGGCGGCCACCAGCCGCTCCTCGGCCTCGATCAGCAGGGCTGCTCCCTCAACCGACTTGTACTGCAGCAGCACCGGATGCACCTCGCGATACAGGGTCATGCGCCGGCGGCTGCGCTCCTCGGGGGTCAGCGCATAGATCGGCACGCCGGAGTCGAACCGCGACATCCACAACGCGGTCGAGCCCGACTGGGTGAGCGCGACGATCGCCTTGATCGACAGGTGGTGGGCAACGAACAGCGCACTCATCGCGATCGACTGGTCGATGCGCGAGAAGGTTCGGTTGAGGAACTCGGAATCGAGCTTCACCGACTGGGACCGGTCGGCTTCGGTGCAGATCCGCGCCATCGACTCGATGGTCTCGACCGGGTACTTACCGGCGGCGGTCTCGGCCGAGAGCATCACCGCGTCGGTTCCGTCGAGCACCGCGTTGGCCACGTCGGAGACCTCGGCACGGGTGGGCACCGGCGACTCGATCATCGACTCCATCATCTGGGTGGCGGTGATCGCGAACTTGTTGAACTCGCGCGCCATGCGGATCATGCGCTTCTGGAGCGCCGGCACCGCCGCATCGCCGACCTCGACCGCGAGGTCGCCGCGCGCCACCATGATGCCGTCGGAGGCCTTCAGGATCTCCTCGAGATTGCCGATCGCCTCGAAGCGCTCGATCTTGGCGATCATCAGGCAATGGCCGCCGGCCGCGCGCATCAGTTCACGCGCCATGTACATGTCCGGCGCGTTCTTGGGAAACGACACCGCGATGAAGTCGGCCTCGAAGGCGACCGCGGTCTTCAGGTCGTCCATGTCCTTGGCGGTGAGCGCCGGCGCGGTGAGACCGCCGCCCTGGCGGTTGATGCCCTTGCGGTCGGAGAGCACCCCGCCCTGGGTGACGGTGCACTCGATGGTGGTGCGGCCGACGCGGTCGACCCGCATGATGAGCCGGCCGTCGTTGAGCAGCAGCGTGTCGCCGACCCGGACATCGTCGACCAGTTCCTTGTAGTCGAGGCCGACGCGCTGCTGGTCGCCGAGTTCGCACTCGATGTCGAAGGTGAAGCGGTCGCCGACCGCCAGCGTGATGCGACCATCGGCGAACTTGCCGACCCGGATTTTGGGCCCTTGCAGGTCGGCGAGGACGCCGATGTCGCGCCCCAGGCGCTGGGCGATTTCCCGGACCAGGCGCACGGTGGCGGTGTGCTCGGCGGCGCTGCCATGCGAGAAGTTCACCCTGACGACATTGGTGCCGGCGGCCAGCATGCGCTCCAGGGTCTCGGGACTGCTGGAGGCGGGTCCGAGGGTGGCGACGATCTTGGTGGCGCGAATCATGGGAACTTTCCTGGGTGAAGGGAGCGGCCGTCGAACGCGCCTAGGCGCGGGCCTCTAGAGCGGCCACCGCCGGCAGTGTGCGGCCCTCGAGGAATTCGAGGAAGGCGCCGCCACCGGTCGAGATGTAGCCGACCTGGTCGGTGATGCCGTACTTGGCGATCGCGGCCAGCGTGTCACCGCCGCCGGCAATCGAAAACGCCGACGAGGCGGCGATTGCCTGCGCCAGCGCCCGGGTGCCGCCCTCGAAGGCGGGAAACTCGAACACCCCGACCGGCCCGTTCCAGACGATGGTACCGGCCGCGGCAATCAGTTCAGCGAAGCGGGCGGCGCTCGCCGGACCGACGTCCAGGATCCGGTCGGCGGGCCCGACCTGATCCACCGGCACGGTGCGCGCCGGGGCGCTGGCCGAGAACTCGGTGGCGACCACCACATCGAGCGGCAGGGGCACGCTGGCGCCGCGCGCGGCCATCAGATCGATGATGGCGCGGGCCTCGGCGACCAGGTCGGCCTCGGCCAGCGATTGGCCGATCGGATGACCCGCCGCCAGCAGGAAGGTGTTGGCGATGCCCCCGCCGACGATGAGCTGGTCGACCCGGGCGGCCAGCGTCTTCAGGATCGACAGCTTGGTCGAGACCTTGGAGCCCGCCACGATCGCCAGCAGGGGACGGCGCGGCTGCAGCAGCGCGCGGCCCAGTGCGTCGAGTTCGGCGGCCATCAGCGGACCGGCGCAGGCCACTGGCGCGTGGGCCGCGATGCCATGGGTGGTGGCCTCGGCCCGGTGTGCGGTGCCAAAGGCATCGTTCACATACACATCGCACAGCGCGGCCATGCGGCGGGCCAGTGCATCGTCATTGGCCTTCTCGCCCGGATTGCAGCGGCAGTTTTCCAGCAGCACCACCTCGCCCGGCGCGACGCTGAAGCCGCCACCGACCCAATCGCTCACCAGCGGCACCGCGCAGCCCAGCAGTTCGGCCAGCCGGTGCGCGACCGGCGCGAGAGAATCGGCCGGCCTCACCGTGCCCTCGGTGGGCCGGCCCAGGTGCGAGGTGACCATGACCGCGGCGCCCGCCTGCAGGGCGTGGCGGATCGCCGGCAGCGACGCGCGAATGCGGGTGTCGTCAGTGATGGCCAGCGAATCGTCCTGCGGGACGTTGAGATCGGCGCGGATGAACACGCGTTTGCCGCGCAGATCGAGATCGGAAAGGCGTTTGAATTTCATCGTTCGCGGCCCCTGGGGTGAGGATGACGGGAAAGACGCGCCAGCCTGCGCCGGTTTGCTGACGGCTGACAGCGCAAACCCCATTGTAGCGGCGGGAAGCGGCGCAACCCGCCCGGGCCCGGTGCACCCCGCATCCCCTGTCGGCCTATGAAAGCAGCCAGGTGTTCACGCACCCGGTCGGCAACGGCCTGGCCGCGACCTACGTGGCCTGCAAGCCCGACTGCGGGCCCACCGCCTCATCGCGCGAGGCGGCCCGCAAGCGGGCGGACTGGCGCTCTGTCGAGGTCGATGGCGGGCACGATGTGATGGTCACGAATCCGAAGGGTGTCATCGACCTCCTCAAGGTGCTCTCGCTGGCGCGTCTGCGGGTCGCGCCGCGCGTCGGGCAAGCCGTGGCGCGCGAGCGCCACGACGCCGCCCGACGCCTCAGTCCAGCTTCGCACCCGAGACACGGATCACTTCGCTCCAGCGGTCGAATTCCGACTTCACGAAGGCGGCGAGCTTCGCCTCACGCAGTTCCAGCGGCACGCCCCCCGAGCGGG
Organism: uncultured beta proteobacterium; assembly: GCA_903934295.1. Taxonomy (GTDB): domain Bacteria; phylum Pseudomonadota; class Gammaproteobacteria; order Burkholderiales; family Burkholderiaceae_E; genus Quisquiliibacterium. The sequence continues at coordinate 1,305 of CAIZNI010000056.1, read as the reverse complement.
CAATCAATTGCTTGAACTCGGGCTCGGCCATGGCCTCGGCGCACAGGTCACCCAGGCGCCTGACGATATCCGGCGGGGTCCTCGCCGGCATGAACACGCCGCTCCAGGCGCTTGATTCGGCGTTGGGAAAGCCGAGTTCGGCCACTGTCGGCACGTTGGGGAAGACCTCGAGGCGCTTCTTCGCAGTGGTTGCGAGCGCCTTGAGCTTGCCCGACTGCACCATGGGCAGCACCACCGAGGCATAGTCGAACATCAGGTCGACCTGTCCGGCCACCAGGTCGGTGAGCGCCGGTGCACTGCCCTTGTAGGGGACGTGCACCATCTTCGTGCCCGTGGCCACCTGGAACACTTCAGCCGTGAGATGAACGCCCGTGCCGGCACCGGAGGTCGCGAAATTCAGCTTGCCAGGGTTGGCCTTCGCGTAGGCGATGAGCTCGGGCACGGTGCCGAAAGGGCGATTCGGATTGATGACCAGCAGCAGCGGCGTGACGCTCATGCCGATCACCGCCTCGAAGTCCTTGAGCGGGTCGTACTTGAGATTCTTGTAGAGCGCCAGGTTCGCGGCATGGGTGCCCGAGGTCCCGTAGATCATGGTGTAACCATCCGGTGGCCGCCGGGCCCCGTATTCGACACCCACCGAACCCCCGGCACCAGGACGGTTCTCGACCACCACCGACTGACCGAGCCGCGGGCTGAGCAACTTGGCCAGCAGACGCCCGGACTGGTCGGTGATGCCGCCTGGCGTGAACGGAATGATGTAGGTCATGGCCCGGTTCGGCCACGGCGCCTCCTGTGCGCCCACGCCCGGCATCACGCCGACTGCCGCCAATGAACCGACCCCTTTGAGCACCTGCCTGCGCGCACCGTCCATGGTCATCTCCCTGTCTTGTCGTTGTGTGCTGCCTGATGGCCTTGTTTGTATCACGCAGCGTTCGGACCCGGGCGCCACCTGGCCGCATCTCGACACGGCACCGGTCATCGCGGCGGATCAGACCCCCGGGAATCGGCACGACGCCCCAGGCCTGCAACAGCGCACGCATGGCCTCGCGTTCGGGACGACGACTGAAGGTCGCATCGACGATCACCGACACGCCGCCCTGCAAGGCGGCGCGCGCGGCCTGCAGCAGACGCGCAAATGCGGGTGTCGTCGGTGATGGCCAGCGAATCGTCCTGCGGGACGTTGAGGTCGGCGCGGATGAACACGCGTTTGCCGCGCAGATCGAGATCGGAAAGGCGTTTGAATTTCATCGTTCGCGGCCCCTGGGGTGAGGATGACGGGAAAGACGCGCCAGCCTGCGCCGGTTT
>CAIZNI010000055.1 GCA_903934295.1 uncultured beta proteobacterium | reverse complement strand
GTCAGGATCGCGTTGCCATTGAAACGCGTCACTGAGGTGGTCCGTGAAATCTCGGCCTGCAGCTGCGCGAATTCGCTTTGCAGGGCGGCGCGGTCGCTGGTGGCGTTGGTGGCGTTGCTCGACTGCACCGCGAGTTCACGCATGCGCTGGAGCATGTCGCCGACCTTGCCCAGGGCGCCCTCGGCCGTCTGGGCCAGCGAGATGGCATCGTTGGCATTGCGCATGGCGACGTTCATGCCGCGCACCTGGGTGTTCATCCGTTCGGCGATCGCCAGACCGGCGGCGTCGTCCTTGGCGCTGTTGACCCGAACGCCGGAGGACAGTCGCTGGATCGACTGCGACAGCACCGATTGGTTGATGTTGAGATTGCGCTGCGCATTCAGCGACATCAGGTTGGTGTTGATCACTTGGGGCATGAGGATCTCCTTGGCGCATTGAGCGGGCCGGGGTTCCGGCGCGCATCGGTTTGTGTGGTGTTATTCAGGTTATCGACCCCCGTTCTTTCCCCTTGATCATTGGGAGGCCCTCCAGGGCGGTTTGGCGCGTGGGGATTCCTTGACACTTGAATAAGCGACCCCGAAAGCAAAAGCGCCTGGATCAGGCCGATGTCCGGCTCGATCCAGGCGCTTCGGGGTGACGCTGGGCGTTGCCGGTCAGACCGGCAACGCCCCCGATACCCGCGCGGTCGTGTTCAGCGCAGCAGCGACAGCACGCCGTTGGGCGAGGAGTTGGCCTGCGAGAGCATCGCGACGCCCGCCTGCTGCAGGACCTGCGCACGCGACAGGGTGGCCGTCTCGGCGGCGAAGTCGGCATCCACGATGCGGCTGCGGGCAGCGATCTGATTCTCCTGGGCGACCTGCAGGGTGGCGATGATGTTCTCGAATCGTCCTTGGGCGCCGCCGAACACCGAGCGGGCGGTGTTGACCTGCGAGATCGCGAAGTCCAGCGTCTCGATGGCGGCCAGCGCCCCCGAGCCGGCGGTGCCGGCAGCATAGGCCTGATAGTCGCCGGCCGCGCTGGCGCCGCCGCGCACGCCCACGGTGGCGATGCTGATGGTGGTGCCGATCGATTTCGCGATCGCGCCATCGTTGCTGCCGGTGGCGGTGGTGGTGGTGGTGAGGTTGATCGCCGAGATCGAGACCTGGTCGTTGGCGGTGGCGTTGGCGCCGATCTGGAAGTCGAACGAGGCGGTCTGGGTCAGGATGGCGTTGCCGTTGAAGCGCGTGACGGCGGTGGTCCGCGAGATCTCGGACTGCAGCTGTGCGAACTCGTTTTGCAGGGCGTCGCGGTCGCTGGTGGCGTTGGTGGCGTTGCTGGACTGCACCGCGAGCTCACGCATGCGCTGGAGCATGTCGCCGACCTTGCCCAGCGCGCCCTCGGCGGTCTGGGCGAGCGAGATGCCGTCGTTGGCGTTGCGCATGGCGACGTTCATGCCGCGCACCTGGGTGTTCATGCGTTCGGCGATCGCCAGACCGGCGGCGTCGTCCTTGGCGCTGTTGACCCGAACGCCCGAGGACAGTCGCTGGATCGATTGCGACAGCACCGACTGATTGACGTTGAGGTTGCGCTGGGCGTTGAGCGACAGCAGGTTGGTGTTGAT